>NZ_VCBM01000003.1:0-393313 GCF_007896505.1 Rummeliibacillus sp. SL167
CCACGGGCTTGGCTTCAATCTCCTCGTCACTACGTTCCTGCGGGGCTTTCAGCTCAAGCTTTTCCCGTAGGAGTCGCCGTCTTCCGCTCCACAGCTATTAAAATTAGTCATTATTAAAGTTTCATATTTTCCAAGAAGAAAATGAATTATGAAATTAATTTATGCAGCTAATCAACTTGATAGTTGGGCTTCAACTGATTTGAATGGACTTGATCATCAATATCAGTTAAGTTCAGGTGCCGTCCACCCAAACAATTTAAGATTTGAATGGACTTGATCATCAATATCCCTTCTTTCTAACAATGATTGATAGCCTTGCCTTGATCTCATATTAACGAGCAGCAAGACTCTCACTGGATGAAGGGGTAAAGTGAAGCTCCCATTAGTGGGGGTTTTCTTCATCCCCCACAGATGGTTAGTAAACCAATCAGATTTTTCCGGGCGGTTAATCCCCCATCTCTCTTCCCCTTTTCTCTCTAAATCTTGAGATGGGTATCTTACTGCCCATTAAAGGGGGATGAAATTTCATTTTATCAGTTACTGTTAACTATCATTAGCCTCCTTTGTAAGAAAGATCATGAGTGCGATTAAACTAAGAATATTTAGTAAAGTGCCGATAATTAGCAAGATCCATTGCATACTGAGCGGTATATCCTTTGTTACTGCAAATGTGATACTAAGAGAACCTATAGCAATTAAAACCATAAAAAATGGTAGCCCTTTAGCTTTGAACAATCGCCACACCTCTTTCCTTTAGTTAGATGAATTTCCTAAAGAAATCATTATGCATGCAGTGAATGCTGATCAGCAATCGCTTTTGGTAATAGAATAAGTTGGATCGCTCCAAGATACTGTTTATACTTTTTTTCTATAATATTAAAGGTACATTCATCTGATACAAAATAATATTGTATAGTTGCATCCATTCTGCTCAACAAACGGCAATCCTGCAAAAAGATACTTCGTTGACTAGGGGCAAAGTCCGAAGATAAAGCTAATGGAGTAGTTTTTAAAATCGCTGCAATTTTCTCTCCTGTTGATGCCTGCTCTTCAAATATAAAAGTATATTCATCTTGTTGTTTAATATGACAATGAATGGATTCTAAATGATATTTTTCTAGTAAAAATGCCTGCATTAATTGTGTTGCTAAATAGTTAACATCTTGTTCGATTTTCCCAAAAATTCGTCTCCATTGGCAAAATACTTCAAATTGAGACACTAAAGATTCCTCCGAAAAATGGCGACAACTATTATTCTTAAAAAATTGTTGAGCCGCATCCATCTTCTGCGTGATTCTATGGAAGGATTCCATTTCTGTGAACGTTGTATCTTCTACTGGTGTTGTTTTTGGAGTAAGTGCTTCTCTCATAACCTTATTCTTTTTTTTCGTCAAAATTTCCTTGGATACTTTTACAAACTCAACACAGCGCCCAAATTGAACAAGATCAACACGAAAACCTGCTTCAATCCACGCAGCTGCCTGTACATAAGTGCCACTTCTTGTGTTTCCCCACCATGCCTGATACTTATAAGCAGATTTCGGCAATTTTGCATGTAAAATTTCTTCGATCTCTTCAAATGTGAGTACGATATGTCTTTCTTTTTGCTTTGATAAATATTCATACAGGGGAAAATACTTTCCATGCAGGGTATATCCAGCCATCTAAATTACTCCTTCATATTTGGAAATTCTAGATTTTTTTATTATAACATAAATTGTTCTAAAAATTCTAAATATTCATTTTATCAAATTATGGCTACTGTTAGAGTAAGTGATGTTGAAAGGAACTAGATGAAATCCCTTTACATAAAGCAATCAAAGACCTCTCTCATCACAAAACTCATGAAAATTTTTATCAAGTATGATATGTTTGATTCATGAAAAAATATATACCACTTCTACTCTTATTGTTGGCTATTTTTATCTCGTCCGGTCAAACGTATGAGCAACAATCAATCGTTCCAACATTGCAACACTATTTTCCAAATGAACCATATAAACCGCTTTTATCTAAATTACATTTTCAATATTATGGGATAAATATGTCTGTAGATTCTAGAGGCTACTATTATTTTTTGGAATTTTTAATACGAAAAGCAACCCATTTCGTTACATTTGGTGCAATAGGAGTGGCACTTTATGTGGCATTTCCTAAATTGAAATATCGAATAGTTACTTCTATATTACTGACATTCTTTTTAGCAACGATCGATGAAACTCACCAATATTTTACGCTAGGTCGTTCAGCTTCCCTTCAAGATGTCTTGCTAGATACTTCAGGCGCTACTACTTTTTTAGTAATCTTTCAATGTATTAGATTGCTCATACAAAAAAGGCCCCAGAAATTCAATTGAATCTTCTGTGGCTTTTTTCATAATTCATCATGCAGTTATAGAAAAGATACGAATATTGAATGAATATTCATGTTTCATCTACAGTCTTTATGTTCCGATCCAGACAGTGTTTTTATGACAATTTTCCCACTAATATATCCAGATCAATCGTTATTTCTTTCACTTTAGTCTGGTCAATATCGGTTGTTTGATGCCATCCCATCGGAGTCATATGCATTAGCATTGGTACAAGATTCTGGGGGATCACAACTTTTTGCGTAATACGCTTTATCGTTACATCGCTAAAGTTTTCTTTAAATCGGTCTACTGTACGGGCATTGGAATAAGACTCTTTATCGGAATCTGCAAAAAATAATTCTCGCAATTGATATAAATAACCACTTTGTGGAACTACCTTTACAACCCATCCATTTGGCTTCAAAAGCCGCTTAAATTCCGTATAATTTGCTGGTGATAAAATATTTAAAATGGCATCAAAACTGGATTTTTGAAATGGACACTTGGCTAAATCTCCTACACACCAAATCATCCCTTCATAATTTCGACTTGCCGCAACAACCCCTTCTTTTGCAATGTCAATTCCTACGGCGACCATTTTTTGATCCATTGTTTTTTCAAATTGTTGTTTAATTTTTGCTAAATGTGATCCTTCCCCACAGCCCGTATCTAAAACTGTCATATCCCGTCCAAATGATTGTAACAATTCTACTACTGTATGATGCAGCTGTGCATAAAGTCCACTTTCAATAATTTGTTTACGAGCTTCGAACAAATCTTTTCCATACATTGATGTTGTTGGATGCGTCATGAAATTGACATACCCTTGTTTGGCAATATCGAATGTATGATGATTTTCACAGGTTACTACACATTGATCAGTTATTTTCATTTTCTCACCGCAAACAGGACAGGCAAAGATGGATTGCTGTTCTGTCATATAATGAGCACTTGCTATTTTTCTTGATAGTCCCATCAAAACACCTCATTTAGACTCATCTTTCATTAGTATACACTGAGCTTCACATATCCTGGTAAATATACTTAACATAGCGTTTACCAAAAGAGTTAATCATTCTATACCTCATACAAATTCTTTAGTTTTTATTGGGTGATACAAGTGCATAGCGTTCCCATTTACGACTCTTCCATCTAAAAAATACCAAAATCGCGCGACACCACTCATCCGCGGCAATCGCAAGCCAAACTCCGACAAGTCCTAGATGTAAGTGGAAAACTAAGAAATAACCAAGTGGTAGGCTCATGCAAATCATTGAAAAGAAACCAATAATCAAAGGATATCTCGCATCACCTGTTGCACGCAAAGTATTGATAATCGTGATATTAAAAGTTCTACCTGTTTCCAATAAAATACTTAGCAGCAATACAGAGGCCCCTATTTGAATGACTTCTGGATTATCGGTAAATAGCCGCATTAATGGGTAGCGGAAAATCATCACGAATGCAACCATCACAAGCGTAAACGTAATGGCCCATTTGACACTACTCCATAGTTGCTGATAAGCATCATCTTTGCGATTAGCACCAACATATCGCCCCACAATAATCGCTGTTCCAGAACCAATCGCTACAGCAAATAAATAGGTAAACATGGAAATATTGAAAGCATATTGTCTTGCTGCTAAAGCTTCAGAACCTAAAAAAGTAACATAAAACATAAATACGATTTGGCATCCTTGATACATGACTTGCTCAAAGGCTGAAGGTATGCCGATTGCCAATATCTTTTTTATATATTCCTTTGGCAAGGCTAAATAATATTTAAAATAGATACGAAATTCCAATGCTTGATACAGAAGCCAGAAAAATATCACAAGGGCAATGGCGCGGCTAATAACGGAAGAAATGGCAGCCCCCTGCACACCCAACTCTGGAAAACCCCATTTACCAAAGATCAAAATATAGTTACCTGTAATATGTAATACATTCATCGCAACAGATACATACATGGTTTGTCTCGTCCAGCCATGTACACGCACAATAGCCGCTGCTGCATTGATCAATGCTTGTAAGAAGATCCCTCCACCAATAATGACTAAATACTTATCTGCATAATTCAATACATCCCCATGCAAATTCATTGCCATCATCATTTGCTTTGAGAAAAATACAAAAAGCATACTTAAAACAAATCCAATAACAAGATTCATCGTAATAGCAACAGCCGTAATTTTAGGAACTTCTTCATATCTTCTAGAGCCTAAATATTGTGCCACAACAATCGAAGCACCATTACCGATTACTTCTAATATTAATATCGTGATTTGAATAAATTGATTGGCCGCACCTACACCCGCTACTGCATCATCTGCCAAAGCACTCAACATAAAAGTATCAGCTAGACCCATCAACATAAATAGAAATACTTCTAAAAAAATTGGCCATGTTAAATGGAATAAGCTTAATTTTTCTTTAGCATGGTATTCCTTCGTTACTTGTCCCATATCATCGCCCATCTTTCTTTTTCATATTTTGAAACAAAATGTATCGTATCACATCATGCTCTACGATGCTATCGAATATGAAAAAAATCCGCCGATTTTCCGACGAATTTAAATAGATGCAAATATAAAGTAAATCTTTCACACAATGGGGTTTTTTCTTCCTCCTCATTGTGTGTTAGTAGAATCCATCAGGCTTTTACAGGCACAGGCAGTTCATCCCTCACTTATTCTCTACTCCTGGCTTGCATCTTGAAATGAGGTCTTACTGCCCGTTAATACGAAACAAAACTTCTCAACAACTTTTAAGCTTTTATGCAAAAAAGTAACTTAAAATCAACCCTACTGAAGAAAGTAAACCATAAAATGTGTTCGTCATGGCTGTGGATTTCATGGCTAGTCCAAGTTTTATAGGTTCCTTTTCTCCCTCTTTAAAACTTTTGATGGCTGTTATCGGTTTTGGAATGCTAACAAACACTACCAATAACCATGGACTTACAACGTCTGTAGCAATCAAAACGATCATCCATGCATATGCGATGATAAAAGAAAGCCCTAAAACATGAATGGCTTTGTCCCTTCCTAGAAGGATTGCCAATGTTTTTCTACCACCAATTGTATCTTCTTGAATATCTCGAATATTGTTAGACATATTAATGCCGCCAACCAAAATCCCTACAGGAATGGAGACAAGGAAACTGGTCATATTTATATTCCCTGTTTGTATAAAATAAGATATTAATATAAAGGCAACACCCATGCTAAGTCCTGCAAATAGTTCACCAAATGGTGTATATGCAATTGGATATGGCCCGCCTGTATATAAATAGCCAATTGCCATACCTGCAACACCAATTGCCACGAGCCACCAGCTACTACTCATACAAATATAAACGCCTAAGGCAACAGCAATTGCATATAATAATATAGCAAAATTTAATATCGTTTGAGGTTTTGTGCCATGACGTACTAATGCACCGCCGATCCCCACAGATTCAGCTGTATCTAAACCACGTTTAAAATCGTAGTATTCGTTAAATAAGTTTGTAGCAATTTGGAGGCATAGACAGCATACAAGCATCGCGGTAAATAATAACCAATTGATCTCGACATCGAACATAGCCAAAACTGTTCCCAAAATGACTGGTGAAAATGTTGCTGTCAATGTATGTGGTCGTGTCAATTGCCACATAAGCTTTGCTTTACTAATCTCCTCTATTTGCTGATTACGATCGTTACTCATCATTTACTTCCTTTCAATCTTTATATACAACGACTATTCTATCTTAACTGATTTTTTTCATCCATGCCAAAAATGCTTCTTTAACGACGAACTCCGCTGATTGAAATTTTACACTGGCATCGAACCACTACTATATTTTCATAAATTTTTTGAAACCTGATTTGATTTATGCTCCTTTTTCATCGTCTTTACATATAATGCAGAATGAAAATGAATAAGGATGTGAACATATGTGTGGAATTACAGGTTGGTGTAATTTGAAAGAAGACCTAACAACGCAATTATCATTATTACATACAATGACAAATACACTACAAAAAAGAGGACCGGATGCAGATGGAATTTGGTGTGATGGTCCTATCGCTTTTGGGCATCAACGTTTAGCCATCATCGACCTTGAGGGCGGCAAACAACCGATGACTTATGAAAAAGAAGGCCATCATTATACGATTACGTATAACGGAGAGCTGTACAATACAGATGACTTACGAAAAGAATTACAACAAAAAGGGTATCACTTTCATACAACTTCTGATACCGAAGTTTTGCTCGTTTCCTATATCGAATGGCGCGAACAATGTGTCGACAAAATCAATGGTATTTTCGCCTTTGGCATTTGGGATTCTACAGAAAACAGTCTAATCCTAGTACGTGATCGACTTGGCGTAAAACCTTTATATTATTGTGAGGTGCAAAACCAGTTATTGTTTGCTTCAGAAATAAAAGCATTGCTTGCCCATCCTGATATCCCCGCAACTGTTGGCTATGAAGGATTAGCTGAACTATTCGGTTTAGGTCCTTCCCATACACCTGGCAAAACGATCTACAAACATATCCAAGAACTTCGCCCAGGACATTTTCTAAAATACGACGTAAACGGTCTAAAAATACGTCGCTACTGGAATGTGACCAGTAAAGCACATGAAGATTCTTTCAATGATACAGTCCAAAAAGTTCGAAATTACGTTATTGACGCCGTAGAACGACAACTCGTATCGGATGTACCTGTTTGCACATTTTTGTCTGGTGGACTTGATTCAAGTATTATTACAGCTATTGCTGCAAATAAATTCAAAGGAACTGACAAATCTCCTCTTCACACGTTTTCGATTAACTACGAGGGCAATGCTCAATTCTTCAAGGCAAATGATTTCCAACGATCAGATGATACTTTCTGGATCCAGAAAATGTCTGAAACCTTCCAGACTATACACCATTCAGAAATCATCCCACAAGAAACTCTTATAAACGAGTTGACAGAAGCTGTTTATGCCAAAGATATGCCTGGTATGGCCGATATTGATTCTTCTCTATTATGGTTTAGTAAACAGATTAAAAAGAATTTCAAAGTCGGCTTATCTGGTGAATGTGCGGATGAAATTTTTGGTGGCTATCCTTGGTTTTTTGCGAAAGAAACAGAAGGATTCCCGTGGATGCGCTCTACAAAAGAAAGGATCCATCTATTAAGACCTGAATGGCGACAAAAATTGGAGATTGAAGATTATGTGCAACAGGCTTATGAAGTAGCCATAAAAGAAACGCCTACTTTAGAAGATGAGTCACCTGCTGATGCAAAGAGAAGAGAATTATTTTACCTCAATATGACTTGGTTCATGCCGACATTGCTCGACCGTAAAGATCGCACTACAATGAGGGCTGGTCTTGAAGTACGAGTGCCTTTTGCCGATCATCATCTTGTCGAATATGTGTGGAATATTCCCTGGGAAATCAAAAATTGCGGAAATATGGAGAAAGGTGTTCTACGCAAAGCAATGGAAGATGTATTGCCGAAAGAAGTACTATACCGCAAGAAGAATCCATATCCTAAAACGCATAACCCTGCCTATGCAGAAGGGGTCGGAAAATGGCTCTCTTCGATTTTGGAAAATAAGAACTCCATACTTCTTGAGCTTTTTGACAAAAAACAACTACAGGCGCTTATTGAATCAGGTGGTTCATCCTTTACAGCACCATGGTTTGGTCAATTAATGACCGGTCCGCAGCTGCTTGCCTATTTAATCCAAACTCATATATGGTTTGAAAAATACAATATCAATGTGGTCCATTGATAAAATGAACTTACTTACTGGGAAATTTTCTCCATCTTCCATTTGAATATTCGTTGAATGGAATTGGGCTTTACAAGACATTGTTCTCTTCTTTATTCGCTGTGCTTGTTATGAAGGACTTGATGTGCGGGCTTACTGCTTGTTCATAAAGGATGAAGCATACTCCAATAGTTGAAACCTGTTATTCATTTTGTTAAGATAAAGTCAACTTAATAGCAACTATGATTTCTAGGGTTCCGCAAGTATAGCTTGGTCAGGTCCAAGAGAAATCACATAGCTACATGCTATGCCACGGAAGGATAAAAGCCTAGGAGATCACTGTCTATCAGTAATCTCCTAGTTTTTTTATGTCGAAAGGGTGATGTAATATGAAAAAACACTGGTCGATTGTTTTATTGGCGGTAGTATTTGAGATTTTATGGGTTATAGGGTTAAAGCATTCTCACAATCTTTTGGCTTGGAGTGCAACGATTCTAGCTTTATGCTTAACCTTCTATCTCTTATTGCTAGCAAATCGTTTTTTACCTGTTGGTACTGTTTATACTGTTTTCACTGGACTTGGTACTGCTGGGACTGTTATCGTGGGGATTTTCTTTTTCAATGAATCTATAAGTATTGTTAAAGTCTTGCTACTGATACTTTTACTAGTGGGTGTTATGGGATTAAAAACGGTCACTTCAAAAAAACAAAAAGAAGGTGAGGCATAATGGCTTGGCTAGCAATTATTCTCGCTGGTTTTTGTGAAGTATTTGGTGTGGCTATGATGAACCGTTGGCAAGAGAAGAGATCTATCTCTACTATTGTTTTTTTAGTCATCAGCTTTGGTTTCAGTCTCATCCTATTGTCTTATGCAATGAATACCATTCCTATGGGAACTGCATATGCCGTCTGGACAGGCATCGGTGCCTCTGGCGGCGCACTCATTGGTATGTTCTTTTTTGGTGAATCGAAGGATTGGAAACGGATTGTATTTATCACCATGATCTTGATCGCTACTATAGGTTTAAAAATTACTTCATAATACAAAATTCAAATAAAATTGGATAATCAATACCTTGATAAGAATATTTCATTTTATACAAATATGATAGCTGAAAGCCTCTATTATTCTACTTTTAAAATTTTTCATATATAATATGCAACAAGTGCTTTTTTCAAAAGATAACCTAAGCATCCAAATTAATAAGAGAGGAAGAAATTCATGAACGTATTCGAAATTACAACACAGGAAGATTTACAAAGAGAATTCGACATTCGTATAAGAGTTTTCGTAGAAGAACAAAAAGTTCCCAAAGAAGAGGAAATTGATTCCTACGATCATCTTGGTGGAGAATGCTATCACTTCCTAGTCACAACAGACGAAGATCAAGCAATTGGGACAGGTCGAGTCCGATTAGTAGATGGTATCGGCAAACTACAACGTGTAGCTGTACTAGAAGAATATCGTTCACACGGCATTGGCCGCATCATCATACAAGCCTTAGAAGATAAAGCGAAAGAACTTGGTGCTTCCAAAGTAAAACTAGATGGTCAAATACAAGCACAAGGTTTTTATGAAAAATTGGGCTATGAAGTCAAATCTGGTGTCTTCCTAGATGCAGGTATCGAACATGTATTAATGGTAAAATCATTTAAATAATAAAGTGAAACTCCATCAGTGGGGGTTTTCTTCATCCCCCACTGAAGCAAAGGAACTCAGGTTAAAAGCGCCACGTCCTGTGGCAACACCTGAGTGACCAACATCCTGTTGGCCCGAACCAATCGGACTTTTACGGGCAGTTGTTCCCCCATCTATCTTTTTCGTTTCTCTCTAAATCTTGAGATGGGGGTCTTACTGCCCGTTAAAGCGGGATAAAGATTAAAAACAGTTGGATGAAAAAAATCATTTTCCCCAGCTGTTTTTATCGAATGATCTATAGAGTCCAAAACTTTTGCATATATCATACTTATTCTCTTAAAGATTTATTTGGCTTCACTAAAGTATAAATAATCCCTCCAAATATAAGGAAAATCCCAAGTGTTTGCCATACAGTTGGCCTAAAATCTAAAACAACAATATCAAGTAAAATGGCAACGACCGGATCTACAAACACTAATGCCGAAACAACAATCGTCGGTAAATGACGCAAACTATCAAAAAATAAATAATACACAAAACCGGTATGTACCAATCCTGTTCCAAGAATATAAAACCAATTCCATCCAGTCAATCCATGGAACACACCAAAATTCATAATCGGGAACAACATCACAATCCCAACAATTGTCTGTATAAAAGTCATAGCATATGCACTTAACTGCGTGATACCTTTTCCAACAAACATCGTCATCGCATAACAAATCGCTGAAAATATCGCCCATATAAAACCCGAATTAAACAAAACAGTCAGTGACGCAAACTGCTTCATGCCAATTATAAAAACGCTCCCCACAAAACAAATAACTACCGCAATAATCGCACCAATCGACATTTTTTCTTTTAAAAAAAGGCTTCCTAAAATCAGTACAAAAATGGGGGCTAGATTATAAATAGAAATAGCCACTGAAATGGACATTTCTTCAAAGGCTTTAAATAAAAACACCCAATTCAAAACAAGAAAAACACCACAAATCATGGTTTGGAAAACTTCTCTACGAGACCATTTTTCTACTTTATAATTACCAGTGAAAAACCACATCCCCCCAAGAAATAGTGTTGCACAAATACAACGCACGAAAACCAACTCTTCTGAAGGAATCCCTGTATTCACTGTAAAAAATCCAATAGATCCAAAAATGGCCATCGCGAGTGTCATTTTCAACATCGCTGATACATTCAATCTCAAATTCCTCTCTAATAACACCTTATTTCTTGATTTCTAGATGATAACATTTTTCTACCAACCTCTAAAAAAGTGCAAAACTCATAAGTGAAGATTTTTAGGAAATATCTTGTTATCATTGATCTATAGAATAACCCATTCAGCTTATACAAAACCGGTTACTTTTTTACTGCTCCACATATTATTTTATTCTGGATCAATTACGGATCCAGATTTTTTCGAGCTTGCGAGGGAAATCCTCTTCAAAATTCGTGACACCCGCTGAATGAGGAGAAACAAGCATTCATCTCACCACCTATTGAGGGGGGGTCTTCTGTACCTGCCGCTACGCTTTCTGTACAAAAAACATTGCTGAATCAAGATAAACACAAAAAGTACAGATGCTGATGAAATAGCATCTATACTAGCTATACTAGGCTTTTTCATATAATGATTTATCAAATTAAATGCAACAATTTGCTCACGAAAGCCCCGTGTGCTGTTTTCCATCCAAGGCATTTCCATTACTACCATGTTATCAGAAACACAGGCTTTGTGAAATGTACTTGGATATTCTATTCTTTTTCAGCACATTGTAACAACTAAACTCTTTATCATGGTCTATTATGTCTGTTTCATAGTGTTTTGGTAATTTCATATGAAGAGGGGGGACTGTGCTTCCATTGATCTAGTAGAAGGATCTGGAATAAAAATACCTACACACCAACCCACTATTTTATTTCCATATAAGGAAAATACTGTTTTACTTATTACAAAACAAGTGATATATTCTAGTATGTAATATATTTTTCTATAAATTAATCGCAAACTCTATAACCGTATTTTGAAAAATATAGAGACAAAAGAGCAAACATTTATTTACTTCTATTTTATTTTTATTGATAAAAAAGAATCTACAAAATGTAGATTCTTTAAGAATTGAGGTATTGAAATTTATCAACATATTCACTAATTGTTTTGTTCCAAGCAGTTGAGCCTATAGATTTTATCTTTTTCAACATTGCTTTTCCTGCAACTTTTGCTGCCTGTGATTTTACACCAAAAGTTGCGAATTGAGGTTCTTGCTCTATGTAATTTTTATTCAATTCTGTTTGTAGACCTAGAATTATATCATCTTGTGTAATATTTGCTTTTTCCAATTCTTTTTCTAATGTTTGTTGTTCTTCTTGTTGTTTGTATTCATTAATATCAGTATCAGCTTGAGATACTATAGGGGCTTGCTAACGTAGTTGCTAATGTTACTACTAAAACCTTTTTCATTACTTTACCTCCATAATTTGAAAAATAATTTATTTTTTACAAAATTAATTATACTTTATATTCAAATAAAATCAAGGGGAATTTTACAAAATATGAAAAAACCATGGTATTTGAAAACATTTTGGATTTATTTTTTCTGTATTGTTATACCTGTATTAGGTTATGTAATAGTGCTATTAAACCTAGATAAATTAAAAGATACGGATGAAAATGGACATAGTGAAAAAGTCTATTATTTAACCATTGCCACTATTTCAGCAATATTTTGGATTTTAAAGTTAACACCTAGAACAGTTCAAACGTTTGTAGCAGGTGGATATATCTTGAAAAAATTTAGGATTTAAAAATATGTATAGATTTCTATTATTTAACTAGTAATTTCTTCTGAACATAGCTAAAAAGAATTACTAGATTGCTTGAAAACCGGTAAAGATAATTGGGAGCATTGAATATCCTTCAATTATATTTTTACACATATTGGAATATTTAGAATAGCAATTTCAAGTACATTTCGAACAAAAAGAGGGTACCTTTTATGTCCAAAAAAGAAGGAGGTAGATAGGACTCTGATAGTAGAATTATTTGTTTATAAGGGCGTTATATGGCAACAACATTATCAGAAGAAGATAACCATTAAGAGGACAGTCGTCAAGCATCTGCGAATAAGCTTTATAACTCAAAGGACAATAAAACGCGATTACGTTTAGAGTTAATGTGTAATAATCGGTATATGATTTGTTTAGTAATACTTATGTAAATAAACGAGAACAAACAAAGATGCTTTGATCAAGAGCATCTAACGGTCGAGGATATTAGGACACTAAAATAATTTCTAGATATTGTAATATAACACCTGAAGGGTTTACCGAAGATTACAAAGTGCAGCAACTTGTCCATAAGAGTTAATCTTTTTTTAATTGAGGGCCTTTAAAGAGTACTATCTTGCAACTTTATGGCGGTGATTAATTGATTATTGTGTGACATTATCATTTAAATAAAAAAGGTGGTTGATTAGGCGATCTGGGATTATATCCGTAAGGTATCAAAATCCGTTTTCTTTGGAAAGAACTCCGTAGTAAGCCATTTCCATTTTCGCTACTGCCACGTTGCTAGAAAAAATAGGTATCTGATCTACGAAATACACTTGGATGTTCAAATCCTTTTCTAACAGATTGTAACAGCTAAACTCTTTGTCACAATCTGTTATGACTGTTTTTATAGCATCTTTTGGTAATTTCGTATTAAAAAGGCGTATTGCTGCTTCTATTGATTGAGCAGAACAATCTGGAATCAAAATGCCTACATACCACTTTTGGGACAGTTCAAAAACTATTGAATAGGTACCCAAATTTCAATCTCATTTTGCTCTACTTCTTCACCAAAAAGATATTTTTCAAAACATGGCGCGTGTCGAAAAGTAATCCCTTTAACATTTAGTAATGCTTCAATGCTCGCTGGAATATCTTCAATACCATGCTCCACGATTCCAACTAGATAACGACCAGCTGCAACCAGTACCTGATCAGTAGCATTTAACTCTTTAACCATATGGGATACGATTCCTGCTACATAATGTAAACCTTCGTCACCCATTGATGTATATACACCATACGTAGTTTTAGGACATACATGCATATTGTCTAGTTCCTGCTTCAGTTTATTCCTTATCATCGGAACATCTGCATGCTGCCCATTGTTTATTGCGTATCCTTTTACGATAAAGCCATCAATCTCTTCGAATCGCGCAAACATCTCATCACCTCATTCCAACAATAATCTTAAGATGACACTCTTTTAAATATCATGTATTAATGAAATCCTCTCTTCAAGATTCTAGATACAAGCAGAGAGGATAAGTGGGGAATGAACTGCCTGAGCAAATCATTTATATTAATATCGGTATTATTTCGTAAGATGATACGGAACTGTGATTAAAACTACATTCCTTTTATATAACAAAGCCGTACGGATCAACAAGCTAGATTGGTTATGCAATATATTATGCCACCCTTTTTTAGGGATAAATTGTGGAATAACAACAGAAACTTGACGATTCTCCTGCTTTGCCTTATGTTCGACTTTATCGATTATTTTTGTTAGTGGCGATATTAAACTTCTATATGGTGAGTATAACGTCAATAGTTTTACATCTGGAAATCTGTTCTTCCATTTTTCTTCAAATGCATGCATCTCTTCTTTATCAAATGCTATATAAATGGCGATTAAATGTTCTGGATTTAGTAGCTTTGCATAGCTTAACGAATGTTCCACTACCTTACTAATACCTCCTACAGGTACTAATACAACATTACCATCGATAGTTGGCAGCACATTATTCAATTTATCCACTCGCAGCTGTTCACCGACTAAATTATAATGATTTTGAATACGATGAAAAATAAAAATGAGTGCTGGTAAAAAGATAAGAACTGGCCAAACATGATCAAATTTGGTGATAAAGAAAATCATAGCTACCACAAAAGAAATAAAGGCCCCAACTGTATTAACAGCAAATTTACCAATCCAGCCTTCTGGCTTTTCTCTCCACCACTTCACCATCATACCTGTTTGCGCTAATGTAAATGGGATAAATACCCCAACTGCATACAAGGGGATTAATTTTTCTGTTGAACCTTGTGTCACTATTATAAGGAGGATCGCAAATGCCCCTAAGAAAATAATGCCATTTGAATAACCTAAACGATCCCCTCGAACTTGAAACATCCTTGGAATATACTTATCCTTCGATAGATTGACGGCAAGTAACGGAAAAGCAGAATACCCGGTATTAGCTGCAAGCACTAAAATAAGTGCCGTCATCCCTTGAATAACAAAATAAAGTATAGAATGGCCAAAGCTTTCCTTGGCAATTTGTGATACGACGGTTTCAGTTGGACTTGGGCCAATTCCTAAATAATATGCAAGAAAAACAATTCCTGAAAATAAAATAGCCAATAATATCCCCATTGCGATTAAAGTTTTAGAAGCATTACGCGGTGCTGGTTCTTTAAAATTCGGAATAGCATTGGAAATCGCTTCTACCCCTGTTAGAGCAGAACAGCCTGAGGCAAAAGCTTTTAACAAGATAAATAAACTAATCCCTGCAACAGGTGTACCAATTGCTGTATGAAGATCTGGCGATATTTGACCTGTCATAATCCGATAGACGCCAACGATAATTAACACAAGTAAAGAGGCAACAAAGAGGTAAACAGGATAAGCTAATACAGATGCCGATTCGGTTATTCCTCGTAAGTTAATAATGGTTAGAATCAGGATAAATAGAATTGACACCTCTACACTATAGGCATGCAATGCAGGAAATGCTGATGTAATTGCGTCTGTCCCTGCTGACACACTAACCGCTACTGTTAAAATGTAATCGACTAATAGTGAGGCACCTGATACTAGACCCGCATTCACTCCTAAATTTTTCCTTGACACTACATAGGCTCCACCACCATGTGGATATGCGAAAATCACTTGCCTATAAGAGAGGATTAAGGCTACTAAGAGCACGATAACAAAAGCCGCAATCGGAATAGAATACCAGAAAGCCGCAGCACCTAACGCCATTAGGACGATTAATATTTGTTCAGGTCCATAAGCAACAGAAGACAATGCATCAGAAGATAAAATGGCGAGTGCCTTTGTTTTGCTTAGCTTTTGATCTCCTAACTCTGTAGACTTTAATGGTCTACCTATTAACATTCTTTTGAATGAAAATTTCAACTAAAACACCTTCTCCGAAAAAAATGTGTTTCGTACTTCTAGCTGAGAGAAAAAGAAAAAATCTACAAGCCATCACAAAAACGACTTGTAGACATATTAGGTTTGCCCAGCAAGCTCCATTTTTCTTCTCCTATAACGCTTACGAGGTTAGCTGTCGGATTCGGACCATGAGTAGCCCTACCCTCTTCAAAAGGATTCACCCCAAGGATATAAATTATACATCCAGAATTGGTTCCCCCGTGTATTTACTTCAGCGATTTAGAAATATGAAACTTAATTGTGAAACCATACTACTCCCATTTTTTGAAAAAGTAAATACTTAAGAAAGAGTATTTACGACTTTTTTACGAAATGAATTCATCATAATCATACCCGATTCTAGATGGTCTCATCAGCCATGCTATACATAACAAAAGAAACAAACTCGTACAGATGAAAATGACTTTTGCATCCATCTTATCAAATAATGCACCAAATATAACTGAACCAATGGGACCCATTCCTACAGACAACGTTTCAATAATACCAAAAACACGCCCACGATATTCATCATCAATAACATTTTGGATGACAATCCCTATTGGAGTGTTGGCTAAGACGCCAAGCGCAGAGAACAAAACCATTAAAAGCATATAAAAGATAAATGTATGTAGACTACTTAATGAAAAAAATAAGGGAAGCGTAATACAGGCTACTATGATACACATGGTAAATGCTGATTTTTTAGCAAAATATAATGGTGATCGTAAATCGCTTCTAGACGATAGGTAGAGGGACATGACCAACATGCCAACTGCTCCAGAGCCTTCGATCAAGCCAACCTGATTTGAAGGGACTCCTAACTTTTGAACTAGCACAAAGACAAGTCCTACACTAACGGCTGAAAAGAAAAAATTCATACATAGAGTCACCATTAGCAATGTTTTCACAAGAGGTTTGCCACTTAAATAGTGTAAGCCCTCTTTCATACTTGTGAGTACGGATTCTTTTTTTACTTTCACCTTTGTTTCATATAAAGCAAAATCCATCGTAGCTTCTAAACACAATGCAATAAGATAAGCGATCATCATTGCAAATAAAAATACTTTCATCGAAACAAAGCCAAACATCATACCGCCGATCGCTGGACCACCAATAGAACCTATTGAGTAAGACACTTGGTTATAAGACATCGCTTTCTGTAAACGCTGTTTCCCAACAAGGTTAGGAAGTGCACTAGAAAAGGCCACACCATTAAATGCACCAATGGTTGAGAAAATGGCTGTAATCGTATAAATGGCTGATACTGAAAACCCAAACATAAATGTATAGACAATAAGGGCAGCCACAGATACAGTGATGCCCGCCATACTCGCCACAACAACACGCTTTTTTGAGAACCGGTCCGCTACATAACCAGCTAAAGGTGCCGCTAGTGCCCTTGGCAGTACATTGAACACAATATTCGTTGCAAAACTTAGAGCAGAACCAGTTACAGATAAAATATATAAACTAATACCAAAATTAAAAACTCCAAACCCTACAGAGGATATCATTTTACTAACCAAAAAAGTATAGAGATTTCGAGTTGCTTTCTGATTTTTCCGTTCTTCTAACACCATTTAACCTTCTTCCTCTGAAACCACATAGCTTATTCTGTAACACTACTAAATACATGGTAAATTTCAAAATCACTTATTTAAAATGCAATCATACTCTGTTTTTTAGTCTAAATCCATAAAACTCTCCTCTCGACATATATCAGACATATTCTAGCATTAATGTTAAAGTACATACCGCATCAGGACTTAGGAACACATTTACTTTTCCAACATATAATCGAGAGGATGTCCAAGTTGAAAGTACGAAAGAAACGGATTAGCCATCGGAAAATTCTTCTTTACTTCACCATCTTTTTAGTGGTAATAAGCATGATTCTATATAAATTAGCAGATCGCTATTTCATTGAGCATGTAGAAGTAAAGAATGCCATCACCAATAACACTTCTACCAAATCAAATCAATACGCAGAAGACTTTACAGCAGATAATTGGAGTTATGCAAGTGACTCCAAGAAAATTACCATTAAAAAAAGAACTACCAGCGCATCAAGGCACAAAACGACCTATTTTGTAGCTGATGTTCAACTAAAAGACGCGAGTAGTTTAAAATCTGCATTTGTTAAAAATCAATTTGGCAACAATATTATTGAATTCACTTCAGATATCGCTAAAGAAAATAACGCTATATTCGCTATAAATGGGGACTATTACGGATTCCGAGATGATGGAATCACCATTCGCAACAGCAAAATATTTCGAAATCAGCCAGCAAGAACTGGGCTCGCATTGTATCAAAATGGCTCGATGAAAACATATGAAGAAACTGATACATCCGCATCAGAACTACTTTCTAGTGGTGTAACACAAACCTTCTCATTCGGACCAATACTCGTGAAAAACTCTAAAACGACTAAGGATTTTGGAAAATTAAGTATTGATAAGAATTTTGGAAATCGTTCTATTGAAGATTCAAATCCACGAACAGGTATTGGAATTATTTCTCCTAACCATTTTGTTTTTATAGTTGTTGATGGCAGAAATCACAATTATAGTGATGGTTTCACACTAGATGAATTCGCAAAAATATTTGAGGACCTAGGTTGTACGGATGCCTATAATCTTGACGGAGGTGGTTCTTCAACAATGTATTTCATGGGTAGAGTGGTCAATAACCCTCTCGGAAAACACGAAGAACGCGGTGTTAGTGATATTATCTATATCAATTAGAAGAGGTGATTCAGCTGATTATCGTCATTCCTGCATATCAGCCCAATGAACGATTGCTACAATTAGTTGAACTAATCCATCAAAATAGTTTCTACAAAATAGTTATTGTAGATGATGGGAGTTCGAAAAGCTGTCGTAATATTTTTGAGAGAGCCCAGCAGAAAGGATGTACAGTACTCGCACATGCGATCAATAAAGGCAAAGGCGCTGCGCTAAAAACAGCCTTTTCATATATATTAACGAACTATCCATTGGAAAATATTGTTTGTGCAGACTGCGATGGACAGCATTCTTGGCAAGACATACAAAAAGTCGCAAAAGCTGTTTCAACTCATCAACAAACAATTGTACTGGGATGCAGAGAGTTTGTAGGTACTATTCCGCTAAAAAGTTTAATTGGCAACAAAATGACAAAAGCCATTTTTTCTGTTGTATCTGGTCATCAATTAGAGGATACTCAAACCGGACTCAGAGGTTTTTCAAACACTCTGCTTAAATGGCTCGTCCAAGTGAAAGGCGATCATTATGAATACGAGATGAATCAATTATTAGAAGCAAAATCTGCAGGTTTTGAAATTTATAGTGTACCTATTAAAACAATCTATGAAAATAACAATAATGATAGCCATTTTCGTCCAATTCTTGATTCGATCAGAATATATTTACCTCTTTTAAAATTTGCGTTATCCTCGTTCTCTTGTGGAATCATAGATTTTGTCATGCTATTTGTTTTAAATTGGTTCACTAGCAATCTACTTTTTTCGGTTATCGGCGCTCGTATCATTAGCTCATTATGTAATTATATTTTTAACAAATATCTCGTTTTTCACGAAAGGCGCCCTGTTCTTTCAAAATCAATGTTGAACTATTATGTTTTAGTGGTCCTTATCCTTTGTATAAACTATCTTTTACTCAAAGCCTTTACATCAGGGGTTCACTTATCACTTTTTATAAGCAAAATACTGACAGAAATCATTTTATTTTCAATAAGTTTTTATATACAGAAAAAAGTTATATTCAAGAATCCAGCTGTTTTTCACGACTAAATGTTTTAGATCACCCTTGTCAATACAAAACTGCACCACCTTTTCTACCTTGACAAGGATAATGCAGTTTTATTAAGTCTAGATTATTTGCTCAAAACCCTATGTAATTCTTTCAAATGTTGGATTTCATACATTGGTAAAACAGGGGTATTGTTCACTTTACGCTGCGGATTAAACCAGCATGTATCAATCCCGGCATTTAATCCCCCCTTTATATCCGATGACAATGAATCGCCAACGATTAATGTAGCATCCTGGCCAAATGAAGGGATACGCGAAAAGACATAGTCAAAGTATTCCTTCATAGGCTTTTGGTAACCAGCATCCTCAGAAACAAAGACATCTTTGAAAAACGTATAAAGACCTGATTCTTTTAAACGTTTATATTGAGTTTTAGAAACTCCATTGGTCACAATATACAGTTCATAGTGTGGTGCTAAACTTTTAACAAGCTCTGCTGCCCCATCTATTAAATCATGATTTTCTGATAGTAATTGCTGATAACGGTCGCCTAACTGTTTGCCATTAGCTTTCTTCCCATATGCTTCAAAAAGAAGCTCAAAACGGGTATTCACAATGTCATCCCGAGAAACTTCACCACGTTCAAACGCAGACCATAAGCCCCCATTAATCTCTCTGTAGCAATTGGCTACATCCTTTGTCAACGTTAAACCTTTTTCCGCAAATAAAAGATGTAATGCCCTGTTTTCTGCCGCAGAAAAATCGATTAATGTAGCATCCGCATCAAATAATAATGTTTGATATTTACTCAAAGCAATTCCTCCAATACTCCTTATTTATAACAGAAATCAGGAGGAAAAGACATAGGTCATTTCAAAATAGAAAAAGTGATGATTGTTTTATCCTAAGTGCTGAAAAACCCAATCATCTTCAAAAATATGATAAAAATCAGTTTTTTGTTCGTAAAACAAAAGAAAAGATGGATTTTTATTCATAAAAAGAACGATGTTAAGTTTTCCTGTAACCGCGTTTTATAACAATGCTTAGAGTCTATACACCTGCTGAATAGAGATTAAAATCACATTTCTATCGCTGCGCTTTCAGTACAAAAACAGTTACTCTTGTCGCTATTGCTTTCGTTGCATAAAAACATTGCTGAATCAAGATAAAACAAAATTGAGGCTCTAGGAAGGAGCCCCATTTTGCCATCATTATTTTTATTTAATAGATGTAGCAATCTTTAGCGCATCTATCGGTTCTTTTACTTTTTCTACAGTGAACACGGTATTATTATTTTGCCATTTCACATTATTTTCTGTGGATGGTGATCTGGCATCTAAATGGATAGAGCCGTTTGGTTTCGGGATAGGTAGCATATTATCTTCTAAAAAATCTACAGCTTGTTTGGCAAGTTCAAGCCCTTGCTCTGGTTTCGTTGTTCTAGTGTGAGTAGCGAGTGCCCAGCGTCCTTCATTCCACCCCGTCCAAAGTGCTCCTGCCCCTGCATCTTGATAACCTATAATGTTATGACCAAGATTCACCTTTTGGCCACCAGCTTTGCTGAAATTTTCAAAGGAAATCACTTCATTTGCCTTTTGGACGCTATCGTATTTTACAACTTTATAGGAAGCTATCCTCGATTTTTGGGAAAGCTTTTTCAAAGATGGGTCATTTATTTTTACTTTTTGATTCGTTTCATAAAATGTAACCGTATATTTATTTTGCTCAACCTTTGTTGTTGCAGTTAAATATTTTCCATCTTTTAATGGTAAAAATGTTGGAAGTTTTACGGGTAAATCTGTTTTTAGTTGTTTTTTGATCGTATTAATGATGTCGACTTGTTCATTATTGATGGTTTCAGATGAATGATCGTCATTTGAATTGGTTGTTTGCTCATCTTCGTTAGTTGGATCCTGCTCAGTAACATTTTCATCATCTGTTTGAGTTGTTTCTTCTGTTGTTTGTGTGCCTGTTTCACCTTGATCTGTTTGTTCTGTCTTTGTAGCTGAATCATCATTATCCTTATTCGTAGAGCAAGCACTTAGTAACCCTACAACTAGCATACAACTTAATAATGATTTTGAATATTTCATATGTTGCACCTCTTTTATCCATCTTTTGATTTATATACTTACAGTTCCCCTTTTTATTATATATAAACATAAGTAACGTAGACGACGAAAGAATTAAAAGAGAATGACAGGAAAATGACAAATATTATGGCATAATATCATAAAGTAAACATCTTACTACCAGTTAAAGCGGATAAAAAGGAGAGATCAAGATGAATTCCAAATTCAAATTAACAGAAAACTCAAAGGTTCATATTCACAATGCACCCGATACATTTTCACTTAAAGATATTACTTCAGCTTCAACCAAACCTTTTGAGCGTGTTATTGCATTTGTATTTTCTATTGAAGAACTAACTTCTTATTTACAATATTGTATTGATGAACAGCTAGTCACAGAACAAGGCTATCTTTTTTTAGTATATCCTAAAAAAGGAAAGAAAGTATATGAGAGCTATATTCATCGTGACGCTATTTTCCCTGCCATTACGTTCGACGAACAAAAATATATCGCAGATAGTTATTATAAATTTGCTGCTCTAACTTCTTTAAATGAAACATTTTCTATTCTTTCTATAAAAGTTGATCGTCAACAAAAAGGAAAGAAGAAAACAGTGAAAAGTCAATGTGTAGATGACTATATTGAAATGATCCCTCAACTGAAGGAATATTTATCGACAATCCCAAAATTACTTTCCTTTTATGAAACGCTCACACCAGGCTACCAAAAAAATTGGGCACGCTATGTTTATAGTGCTAAAAGAAAAAATACTCAACAGAAACGCTTGGATGAAATGAAGGATATTTTAAGTCAAGGCTTTAAAACAAAAGAACTTTTCCGTCAAGCACAAAAAAATTCAAAGTAAAAAGGATGGAAATATTTGATGAAAGATAGGAAAGGTTTTCTTATGTTTCAAGGACAAAAAACCATTGAAAATATCAAAATGATTTTCTAATCTAATGACCAAAATATGCTGATTCTACTGTAGTAGTCATGTCAGACTTTAAAGGTTATTCAATTTTATTGAATGACATAAAAATTTATTTATGACTGCTGGCATAGAAATAGAGGGAATATTTATTTAATTATAAATTTTGCAGGCGTGTTGATTATCCCATTTAATCCATAAAAATAGGGAGAGTCATTGATTTCCGCTCCGACTTGCTCGCTTTCCTGCGGGCGAATGCTGAGGGCAACAGGATGTTGGTCACGGAATCGTTGCCACAGGACGTGGCGCACTACAACTCCGTTCCTTAATCACTACGCTGCGAGGTCTCATCTATTCGCTTTTCCCGCGGGACATTGAATTGGCTTCCTGAATCCATATCGCACGAAGGAAATGCGCAGGCATTTTCGAGGACTCGAGCAAGCCGCAGCGAAGATCTATATAAATGGTCCTGAAAATACAGGGTTTTTCAAAAATTACGCCAAATGTGTATCCTGATTTTTGTAAAATCAACACATGTGTAAATTTTTGTTTACTTTCATTATCAAAATAGTAAATAAAAGATTACGACTTGTTTCAAATAAAAATTTTTCTTTTTAATCGTAATATTAAGTCAAACACCCAAGAATCCAATAAAAAAAGCCCATATAACGCCCTGTATAAAAAGTAACATACAGCATCTAGAACAGAGACAATCGTTATGGGCTAGCTAACCTTACCTTACCATGTATATTAAACCTCGAGTACTGTATTCGAAATAATCGTAAAGTGATTGGATCAAACTGAATTTAAAAGGATATTACCTCTTAATTGCTAATTTATCTCTATTTAATTGATATTATAACGTCCACTGAGTCTAAACTGTTTAACCCATTAGCACTGGATCACAAAAATACTTAGATTATGATTAGACTTTTCTAGGAAAACATACTTTAATTTACTAAAATCCCATTGACAGAAGGGTTTTTATAGTTTAGCACACTCGTCCAACTGCATCTTAGTCTTCTTATCCTAAGAATTACTTCTACTATGCATACTATATACTGATTTTAGAAATTAATCATAAAACGCCATATAGTATGGAGTTCCAGTATGAGTCAATTTTTCCATGTAAAATTCAGCAAGATTATTATCCCCATCACACCAATTTGAAATATTTCTATAAGTTATACTAACAATTTTAGAACTCGTAATATGAATAGTATCTCCTACATTGTCATCAAAAGAAGGATCTTGCTCCTTTAATTGATAAAAAACAGGACCGTAATCTTCTTGACCAACTTCTACTAGGTAATCTCCACCATGAGAAGCCCAGACTTTTGATTTAGCATAAACATATTGGCCTCCCAAAGTATCCCATGTTCCCGCGCCTAGAATTGAGGAATTACTACCCTCCTTATATTTGTTAGTAACAGTATAAAAATTTGAAATAATTGGTGAAATAGTTCTAATAATAATATCATTGGTGGCTAAAATATCTTGTTTGTCACTATTAAAATAAATGATATTTTCTGTGGGCCTTAATGTCTGATCAGTAGAATTACCTGATTCTGCCGCAAAAGCATCATTATCATATAACAGAAAACTACCTGCTAATAAAAAACTGAATAATAGACCTTTTTTCATTCTCCAAACCTCCTATATTTATATAGTAACACTTATCCCTGAATTATACATAATATCAAAATATGATATAATACGAGAAATAAATAAACATTTTTATAAAAAAGGGGATATTATTAAATGAAGAAAAAAATAGTTATACCCATACTAGTTGCTATTGTTTTGACTGCATGCAATAAACATTCTATAGATAGTCAACCGGAAGGAAAAGTTATTGTAGATAATAAAAAGTATACAATGGTGGCAAGTGGTTACCAATGGGAAGGAAAAAATATTGAAGTTAACACAAAAAGTTCTCCTGATATAAATGAATTAGCAGATAAATTTAAAACTTTAGAAGTTAAACAGGGAGATATACTAAAACTCGAAATCGAAAAAAATCCTTCTTCCACAACGGTTACAAGATTGAATGAAGATGGAACAAGTGATAACGTTAAAATAAAAGATAATAAGATAATTATGCCATCGGAAGCTGGATATTATATTTATGAACTAAAAACAACATGGGATAAAGGAAAAGAAACTTTTATTTTTGATGTTAATGTAAAATAGCAACAACAAAAAAGTTGGAAGTAACAAATGTATTTATCAACAATCGTTGGACTAAAATTGTTTATTTTCTTCACTATATATCGAGCAACTTTTAAACCTTAAATTTCCATAACGAAGAAGCTTGAAACTGATCTACTAAATTCAAATATAAACTTTACCGAATACTTATTTAAATCAATTTGGCTAGTTATATAATCAATTTCATAAATTATTTTCTTCTTGAAAATGCGAATATTTAATCCTGCAATTATACACGATAGTAGCAAAATTAAATGGCTTAAGTCCAATAAAATTTAAGACAAAAGCCACTTAAAACATTTCCATAAGGTCTAACTAGAGCAAATGGCTTTGTGCCCTTACAGTCACCCTTATCATTTTCATCATATTGAGGCACAAATACATGCAAGCTTAAAAGCTTTTATGCATACTTTATTAAATAATCGACTAATCTAGATAATACTGCTGCATTTTGTTCAGATGGGCTTTTCGCTAATATTTCTTCTTTCTTTTGTACATACGCCCCACCATCTAAGTAATCCTCATCGGCTGCTACCAATGAGCGTAAACTTTCACTGGTGGTTTCAAAATGGAACTGCAAACCAATGACATTATGCTTATACAAAAACGCTTGGTTTTTACAAATAGCTGAACTATAAAATGTTGTCGCTGCTTCTGGTAACGTGAATGTATCCCCATGCCAATGTAAAACTTCTAAAGTATCTGGCAGAAAATCAAACATTGCATCATCTGATGATTTATGAATCGGCCACCAGCCTACTTCCTTCCCTTCAGCATTTGGCATAACTTCTCCGCCAATGGCTTCAGCAATCAATTGTGCCCCCAGGCAAATTCCCAGTACAGGTTTATCCTGCTCGATCACATGTCGGATAAAATCTTTTTCTTGGCGTAGCCAATCTATAGAATCATGAACCCCCATTGGTCCGCCCATCACGATTAACAACCCCACATCTTCTATTCGCGGAAAAGTAAATGATTCATACATCTTGATCAATTCATAATTGGGAAGCTGCTCTAAAATTCCTGGTGATTCAAATGGTACATGTTGAATGATATATATTTTCATCTTATTCACCTCTCTGTTTTAATGCATGACGAATATGTGCCAAATGGTGTTTACCATGCCATGCATAAATGCCTATGGACTTTTCTATTGATAACGTGCCTGAATCAGGATGATCAAAAAATCTTTTCGACTGATCATTCGTGAGACTTTGAAGCAAATAACTCCATCTTTCATGAAGACTTTCGATCAGCTGCAAGGAGACAGATATAGGTAGGTCATAATCCGGTAGTTTTGCCCATTCCGACTCTTCAAATGGTTTAATCGTCGGCTCATCTTCTGTTAGTGCAAGTTTGATCCGAATATATCCATTCATATGACTGTCCGCAATATGATGCACAAGTTGACGGATTGTCCAACTATTCGGGCGATATGTTTTGTTGAGATCTTCCTCATTTAATCCTGTGACAGCTTCACGTAATTGAGCCGGTAGTAATCGTATTTCCTCTATCCATTCTGCAACTTGTTCACTTGAAATAACCTCATCACATACAAATTGCCCAATAGGATATCGTTCATTTACCATTTCACACTCTCCTCCTTTTACTAAAATCTAATAGTTTAAGATTTTTTAATTATACATACATTTTCCAGCATAAAAAAGGACATCTCATAAATTTTCAAGATAGCCCTTTATAGTAGAGAAAGTACCAATCCTGGTCAAACTTTCTATTATACATTTAATAGTACTATTAGTCTTCTACACTATCACTAGTTGATACTAAAAATATAATGACGCTTAATACAAAAAATATAAAGGGTTTTAAAGCCACTTCAAACCCTTCTCCTATTTTCAAATGGGTTGTTATCGCACCAACCATGACAACCGCTAATGCACCGCTTGAAATGGGAAGAAAACCTTTTTTAAAAAAGCCTATAAGCAGTCCGATCGCTGATGTGACTTCAATGGCACCTATACCGTACATAATCGTCTTTCCATAGCCATACACTTCAGTAAAATTTGCTACAGGCATAGGGTGGGAGGTTAGTTTCAGATAACCGAAGTACATAAAAGCAAGTGACAGTAGAAGTTGGATCAATATCATAAGGGATTTCTTTAAAATAGCAGCTCCTCCTCTATCATTATTTTCTATACTATATTTATAGTCTCGAAGAATAGCATTTAGAAGTATATATATTAAAAAACATAGATTTTAAAGAAAAACGATAAAAGCACTCTAACTCAATCAATCATCGGTTAGAATGCTTCTTTTTATCTTCCAAATCTATGATAGAAAATTAGGCAGTTTTTGTTTGCGATTCTGTTACTTTTTCAAATCTAGGACTCTTCCACAATTCCACCCATTTTTTAATGGCTAAAATGACTACTACAAGGCCGAGTGCCAACATGATCACGGATAAAATTCCATTTAACGGTTTATAGCCGGCAGATGCACTATTCCAATAAACATTTTTGATCATCCAATAGCCTGCATAATTCACAGTCACATATAAGTACACTAACGGCACGATACAAGTAAGCGCATACCAACGCTTATCTGCAATTTTCAAAACGACCGTTGTTCCGATGACTAAGCCGATAGATGCCATAAGCTGATTGGATACGCCAAACAATGCCCAAATCGAACTGATATCTCCGGAATATAGTAGATATCCCCAGATGAAACAAGCAAGAGCACTAGCAAAGATAGACCCCGGTAACCAGTCCACTCGCTTTAATGGCTTGTAAACATCTCCAAAGAAATCTTGGATTAAGTAACGCGCAACACGAGTACCCGCATCGATGGCTGTTAAGATAAATACGGCTTCAAACATAATGACAAATTGATAGAAATAAGAGGCTAAATCATAGAACCAAGGAATCTTCGCAAATATATAGCTCATGCCTACAGCTAAAGTAACAGCTCCACCTGTTCTTCCCTCTAAATCCATCCCAATTTCTTGTGAAAGCTCAGGTAGATGAACCGTTTGCATACCTAATGTTTTAAATACTTCTGGTGAAGAATTAATCGCAAAGTAGTCTCCTGGCATAAGGGCAGTTGCTGCAATCAACGCCATGATCCCTACTAAACATTCTACAAGCATTGCGCCAAAGCCTACTGCTCTGATATCTTCCCATTTATCGATCATCTTTGGTGTTGTACCGGATCCGACGAAGGCATGGAACCCAGAAATCGCACCACAAGCAATTGTAATGGAAACGAACGGCCATACAGGACCTGCAATAACAGGACCGCCACCATGGATGAAGTCAGTAACTGCTGGAAATTGAATCACCGGATTAACAAAGAATACACCGATGATCAATGCGACAAACACACCAATTTTCATGAAGCTACTTAAATAATCACGAGGCGCTAATAATAACCACACTGGTAATGCTGCCGCAAAGAATGCATAGACAGGCAAAATAATGGCTAGCGTTTTTAGATCAAAATTCAAAAATTCACCTAATGCTGTATCTTTAATATATGGTCCCATAAATACACCCAGCATTAATAAGATAAATCCTAGTGTAGACGTGGCTACTAGGTTTCCAGTCTTTTTATAAGCAATCCCTACAAGCATTGCGATGGGAATCGTAATGCCTACTGCAAACGTTCCCCAAGGATTATGCACAAGCGCATTTAATACGACCATTGATAACCCCGCCATTGTAATCGTGATGATAAATAACATGGCTAAACCTGTACAAAAACCCGCTACAGGGCCAAGTTCTTCTTTTGCTACCTCCGATAAAGATTTCCCCTTTTTCTTCATCGAGGCAAATAATACAACTGCATCATGAACAGCCCCACCAATTACGGCTCCGATTAATAGCCAAAGCAATCCAGGTAAGTATCCGAATTGGGCAGCCAAAATAGGGCCAACTAGTGGACCTGCCGCTGCAATTGCTGCAAAATGATGTCCAAACGTCACCCATTTGTTTGTTGGAACATAGTCCTTACCATCTTCTAATTCATGTGCTGGTGTTGGTTCCGATTCATTGATTTTTAAGACCTTATTCGTAAAGAAATATCCATAAAGACGATAAGCAATAACTAAAATACAAATAGAACCAATCACTACTGAAACCGCATTCATTTTTCTCATCTCCTTTGACATATATAAAAATAAAAATACATCTGTTTCCTAATTTTAACTATTAGAAAACAAAGAATATTTAGATTGTAACTATTATATAACAGATCAAAAAGAATGTTAATGCATTTTTATCATTAATAACTTAATAAACATGTTTTTCGTTAGATAACACTTTTATATAGTATGCTTATCGGATAATAAAAAGTATTATATTTGATTATTTATTTTAAAATAATCAAAAAAATATCATAATTATCAATGAAACGATTCGTATTTCACATTATTTAGTATAGGGCATAGAAACATCTTAAAATATTTGTAGTATCCAATCAAAAATAGCATTGTTATATTATCTGTATTATTTTTAATCAAATTGATAGGGGAAAAAGAAATTTTCAAAACCAAACGAGATACAAATGGAATATTTCGTTTGGTTACTCTGTTTTCGATATCCTTATTCATCTAGTTGTTCAAAAGGAGGTTTAAACTTGCATGTACATCCGAAATAAAGATTACTCTTCTGTCCTTTTCTAGATGTAGTTTCTCTATTTTCATATTTTTTGGCTCCTTTTTGGTTAAAAGCAATAAGTTTATCATCCATTTTATGTTTTATCTAAAGCCATTTCTTAAACTAATAACTTTTAGATAATACTATTTTACATAATTTCCTCTAAAAACCTTTTGATTTATTTACTTATTGAACCCATTTACTTAAAATTTCCACATGCCTAATCCATACCTTAGAGGAATATGACACTATAAAAATTTCAAAAAATATTCATATCTATCAGTTTTTATTTCACTTCATGAAACAAAAAATCAAATTTTTATTATGTTTTTGAGAAGTAATTTGGTCTTTTCAACATCTTATTGCTTTTCTTCTTTTTATCTACGCGGATTTTATCTGTATATCGAAAATCTCTCAGTTACATTTTAATAGTTATAAATACCTAAATTTTATAAATTAAATACAAAGCATTAATTCATAATTAAGTTTCTTTTTCTGTAGACAAAATAGACCAAAAGATAGATAATGTAAAAAGGAATTATCCTCCTATTTAACCAATATATTAAGAAAGGTAGGCGCGGTTTATATATGACTCAAAAAAAGAGGCTCTATGTGATTGGGCTGCTACTTTTTATCATTCCAAATGCCTTGTTACTAGCTAGTGCAATCACTCATGAGTTTAATTTACTAATTGTACTTTCTATCATCTCTTCTGTTGTGTTTTCTTTACTTCTTTTCGCTACTATCCCATCCATTTTCAAAACGGAAAAAGAAACTGTTGAGGAAATCATTGAATTGCCATCGGAGAAAGAAGAAGGAAACACGGACGAGGTAGACTCCCTCCATGCATTGAACGAGGCAGCTGCAACGGTTCAAAATTTCGAAATAGATTTCAAAAAATTGAATAAAATATCAGAAAATATCTTAAATGGTGCTAATATTCAATCTCAGAATCTAGAAAAAAGTACAGGTCTAATGATTGATATTTCGGGGAATATAGAGCAAATTGCGACAAGTACAGAAGCCGCTGCGAACTCTTCACAAGCGACCAGTGAAACAACGGTCAAAGGATTTGAATCACTTGACGTTGTATTAGGACAAATGGATGCTATCAATACCTCTGTTGAACACCTCTCAACCGTTATTACGGATTTGTCGGGATTCTCTAAAGAAATTGGGCAAATCGTTAATACAATAACAGAAATCTCAAATCAAACCAATCTATTAGCACTGAATGCTGCGATTGAAGCCGCACGAGCAGGTGAACATGGACGAGGTTTTGCTATCGTAGCAGACGAAGTAAGAAAATTATCAGAAGAGGTAAAAAACTCATCCAATCAAATTATAGAAATGGTTTCATCTATTCAAAGCAATGTTGATAAATCTGTGGACTTGATCGAAGAAGGTAAACAAAAAGTGAATTATGGTGTACAAGGTGCCAACGATATCAAACAAACCTTCAGTACGATTCAAAACGAAATCATGGAAGTATCCAACCAAATTACGGATGTTTCAGCAGCAATCCAACAATTAGCTGCCGGTTCAGAAGAAATCACTAAAACTGTAGAATTCACCAAAAAGGTTCAAGACAGCGGAACTAATATGATTGAGGAACTTCATTCAATTATTCATGAACATGTTGCCAATATCGAAAAAGCCGATTAGTTGATTGAAAGCTAATAGGAAGTTTGCCTCCAAAAATGAGGTAAAAATCAACTTTTGTTCCATAATCCATAATCCATAAAAAGATTTTCGAATATCCTTGTTCATAACAACCAGGAAATTTCAATTATATCAACAAAATTCTTAGGAGGATTCATTATGAGTAATAGATTCTTTATAGAGAAAGCGTTGAAATCTAAATTTTATCAAGAAAAATTAGCGCATGTAGATTTAGAAGACTGGTACAACATTCCTTTTACCACCAAGGATGATCTTAGAAATGTAGATACATATGACGTGCTGGGTGTCGATCTGCAAGACGTCGCAACATATCATGAAACAAGTGGAACTACTGGAACACCAACCCCAAGTTGGTTTAGCTATAACGATATCCAACAAGAAGCTGATGTTTTATTACGTTCTGATCTTAATCTAAATGAAAAAGATCTCATTTTAAACCGATTCCCATTTGCGGTGGCTTTACCTGCCTTTATCTTATATTGGGCAGCAAATAAAGTACAAGCAGGTCACATAGGCGTTGATCAATGGAGTAAAGCAACACCTCTTAAAAGAGTAGTAGAAATCATAAGCAGGACTTCTCCTACCATTTTAGCTTTAGGTCCTACAGAAGCAGTGAAACTGTATCAGGCTGGGAAACAAATGGGTCAACAATTTCCAGTTCAAGGATTAAGAGCACTGATCCTAGCTGGAGAATTAGTTTCCCCAGCTAGGAAAAAATATATTGAAGATTTGTGGGGCGTTCCTGCTTATTTACTATTTGGTAGCACGGAAACGGGGGGATTATTTGTGACTTGCGAGGCTGGACACTACCATGCCAACCATCCTCAAATAAAAGTAGAAGTGGTGGATGATCAAGGAAATCCCGTTCAGTCCAATACGATAGGTAATTGTGTCCTATCTTCTGCTAGAGAGGGAATGCCTCTTCTCCGATATTATAACAACGATCGAATCGAAATCCTTGAAGCGCATGACTGTAGTTGTGGTGATAAAAACCCTATCGTTGTCCACTATGGGCGTCAAGATGATGCAATCGTTGTAAATGACCAAGTAATCAGTCTTCATGAAATTCAAGAGGCTGTATATTCTCTGAGTCACGTTCCATTTATGTGGAAGCTTCAAGTTAAAAATGAGGCTATTGTTTTCATTTTGCAATTTGTGGCTGAGGTTGATATTGATTCTATCCAAAAAGAACTATCTGACCTACTTGGCATTCACGTTTCAATAGAATCACAGGATATCATCCCGCTTGAAACTTTGACTGAAAAGCCTGCCTTTGGAAAATATTCATATGTTGAAAAAATCGATGAAGATATTTTGGTAAAGCATTGATCATTGGATTGAAAAAGTGAATCTGCTGCGCTTTACACGGACAAGGACAAGGGTATGAATCATATCAACCTGACTTTCTACTCCTTTTTCTGGCAAGCAGCTATGCAGATATATTAATAATGAGGCTAATCATGAAAATAAAACCGTATGAAATCAAGGCTTTTACATTTGATTTCATGCGGTTTATTTATTTTAACAGGGTTTTGCCCCACCCACATTCTTGTGAATCGACTCCTCTATTTAAAATTCTACGATAATGAATGGAATGATTGGACAGTGGCTGGTATATTAGGGCTTTCACAAATCGCAGAAATAACAGCAACCCCATCTGCCCCAGCTTGGATAACTTCTAGAGCATTTTGCTCTGTTATACCACCAATCGCAACAACGGGAAATTCAGGATACATAATCCTTGCTTGGTGCAAAAAGGTGACACCTGCTGGTTTCTTTGCATCTGGCTTTGATTTTGTTTGATAGATCGGACCGATACCAACATAATCAGCTCCTCCTTCCACCGCCATCATCATTTCTTCTTTTGTATGGACGGATACCCCAACTATTTTTCCCTTGAATTTTGTACGGATTTCTTCAAGTGCTCTGTCATCTTGTCCCACATGAACTCCATCTGCATCGATCTTCAAGGCAAGATCTACATCATCATTCACGATAAAGGGCACATGATATTGTTTACAAAGAGTTTGGCAAGCTATGGCAAAATGCTCTAACTCCTGCCCTTTTAATGCATGTTCTCCCTTTTCTCGCAATTGAAAAATGGTGATACCTGCCTTTAATGATTCCTCCAGTACTATAAGCGGATCGCTCGTACAATTAGCGGTTCCCATTATAAAGTAAACAGCTAAGTCAGTTCGTTTCAATGATGTTCACCTCGCAAATCCCATTTTCTTTTTTATATGCAAAGTGATTTGTAGGACCGTGACCATGGCCAATATTCAAGGGATTTTGAATGGCCAACTGGACATATTTCTTCGCTTCGATAATCGCTTCACGCAATGGATAGCCTTGTCCTAGGAATGCTGTGATAGCAGATGAAAATGTGCAACCCGTCCCATGTGTTTGTTGGGTGTTGATGCGTTTTGTTTGTACAGAAAATGATGAACCTTCACGGAAAAATATTGTATCCATAGCATTCTCATCTTTTAAATGTCCACCTTTTATCACCACGCAGTCAACACCCATATCTACAATAATTCCTGCCGCTTTTTCAATGTCTGTAGCTGTTTGGATCGTAACCCCACTGATTACTTCCGCCTCTGGAATATTGGGTGTTACTACAGTAGCAAGGGGCAATAAGGAGGTCTTTAAAGCTGTGACCGCTTCTGGCTGAAGAAGAGATGCACCCCCTTTTGCAATCATCACTGGATCAACAACGAGCTGAATATGTCGATCCTTTAAGCTTTGTGCAACAGCTTCAATGATTTCAGCAGAAAAAAGCATTCCTGTCTTGGCTGCTTTTACAGGTAAATCTTGCATCACCACTTCGATTTGCTGTTGTACGAATGCAGCCGTTGCAGGGAAAATACCTTCTACGCCCAAAGTATTTTGAGCAGTTAATGCCGTAATGGCAGATGTGCCGAAAACGCCTAACTCTTGAAACGTTTTCAAGTCAGCTTGAATGCCAGCTCCACCGCCACTATCTGAACCAGCTATCGTCATCACAATATTCATCATGATTCACCTCTTGAAATTTCATGCAATGCATCTAGTACTTCCACTTGGAAAGATCCCAATGAATTTGTTGCTGCGGCTGCACGTTCTGCAACAGTCTTATAATCCTGTAGAACATCCCGTAGAGTGGATAGTGAATCTCCTTCCACCGCTAACGCCGCACTACAAACTGCACTAAGTAAACAGCCTGTTCCTGTCACTTGAGTCATCAACTCATGTCCTCCTGCAACGCTGACAGTGTTCTCGCCATTCGTTAGTAGATCTGAAGGTCCTGTTACAATAACTAAACAATGATATTGCTGTGCTACTTGTTTTGCCACTTGCTCTACATCGATCTCTCCTTCCCCACTATCAACACCTTTCACTTGCCATTTAACACCTGCAATCGTTGCTAGTTCTCCTGCATTACAACGAATCAAATCAAATTTCACTGCTTCCAGCAATTCTTGAACGGCTTGTTTTCGAAATGATGTAGCACCTACACCCACGGGATCCAGTACAACAGGTATTTCTTTTTCATTTGCCTTACGACCTGCCAATATCATCGCTTCCTTCGTACGACTATTGATTGTTCCGATATTCAACAATAATGCAGAGGCATTCGATACCATTTCTTCGACTTCTGATGCTTCATCTGCCATGACAGGGGAAGCCCCGATCGCAAGAAGTCCATTAGCTGTGAAATTGGCAACGACATAATTGGTTATACAATGAACAAGAGGGCTTGTTTTTTGAATTTTAGATAAACTCATAATTGGCCACTTCACCTTTCCAATCTTCTAAATTCCAAGGCATTTCCCAGAACTTCCATTCATAGAAACAACTTTTTTTGAAATGAGACTTTAATACGGAAACTTTTTCTGGTTGTCCTTCTGCCAAACGATTCAGCAATGTTTTTTGGACCTCGATTTTTTCTTTATACGCAGGATCACTATACATAGCGATCCACTCCTCATAGAATTTAACGCTTGGTTTTTTATCTTTGTATTTTTCACCAATTTCTTGATATAGCCAAGGGCAGGGCAGCATAGCTGCAAACGCTTCAGCAACATCGCCATTATAAGCTGCATTGTACATATGACTCACATAATTATAGGCAGCTGGTGCAGGTTCAAATTCCTCCAATTCCTGCTCACTAACATTAAGCTCCTTAAAAACAGTTCGATGTAATGCTAGTTCTGCTTCGTTGATATGATGAGCTGTTTCTAGAAAATGGTTGATATCTTCATTTGTCGTTGCTTTTGATGCAGCAATAGCTAATACTTTCGTGTAATTTCTCAAATAATAAGCATCTTGCATAATATAAAATCTGAATTTCTCAATAGGCAATGTCCCTTCAACCAGGCCTTTTACAAATGGATGCTCAAAACTTCCTTTCCAATATAAATCGGTCTCTTTTCTTACCTCTTCACAAAATGTCATTCTAAGTCCTCCTTATAGTGGACGCAGACGCAAAAAAGTCTCTATGCTCATGAAGACATAGAGACTGAAAATGATTCGTTGCTCCCTACGCCAGTGTTAACTGTCAGGTTCTAAGGGTCAGGTTTTAACCTTCTCAACGCATATGCGTCCCCCCGCAAACATTTAAGTTATCTCTATCGTAGCATTTCTTATCCAAGTGCTCAAGGATAGATTTTCCCTTCTATATTCCACTTTGGAATCAATAAGCCTATCAACCATCATATCTGTTTGATCTATTTTTTTGTTATGCTCAACAAAAGGAGATGATTAGATGAGTGAATGGAATGCAACATCAAGTGCTTCGATGATTTTTTCTGCTTTATCGAAGAAATATGCTCCTGCTATATTTAATCGAACTTTCTTTCCACTTCTTTCAAATAATGATGTCTTTAGTTCTTTTTCTAAATGATGAATATGTTTGGTCACTGTTGATTGTGTTAAAAAACGCTTTTATGCTGTTTCTCCAAAGTTCTCTGTTTTCGCTGCAATCAAAAAGGTTCTAAGCCATTCTGTTTCCATTTATATTTCTCCTATCAAAATTTTCTGAAGCTTTATCTCATCTCTGATCGGGATGCCATCTTCACTAAAGTAAGGAATTTCCGGCTTGTACTGTCTAGCTTTTTCTACTGCGTTTGGATATAGCTCGGTTAAATAATAGCCACGCTTTTGGTAAAATTTTAAAGCATGTAGATGATCATTGGTTGTGATTAATGTCATGATCCTACAATCTTTTGTAAGTGCCAAATGCTCAACTTCCTGAACAAGCCTTGTGCCGATTCCTTTTCCTTCTTCTACACTATCTAATGAAATGATCTCGCATTCTTGATGTCGAATGATATATGTAATCAGCCCCATCACCTCTTGTTGATCGTTGAAACAGGCATAGCCTTCTAGCTGACTGCAATTATAAATACCAGTTGAAATCACCATCTCTGTACTTCCCCAATGCTGAACAAAAAAATGGATGATTTTATCTTTTGGAAGCGCTTGAAGTGATGCTATTTTCATGCAGACACACCTCCTGAATTAGAATTTTTCAAAATATTCCATGTCATTGTATCAAATTTATTCAACTAGCAGCTGTTTGGAAATAGGTTTTGAAATCTATTCTCTCTGAATATCTTGTGGCATCTCTTTCAATCGCTTGATTTATTCGCTCTCTGGAACTGTTTATTCGCTCTTTTCACCCACTTATTCGCCATCTTTATAAATCAATTTTTCACATTAAATATACAATTTCATCCATTCCATGAAGTTATCAATTACTGAATCTAAGAATTTCACTGTACCTTCGTCTGTTAGGTTACCTTCTGCATCGAATTTTGTATGGGCAGCGCCAACATATACTTCGTTGCCTTGTAGCACAGGTGAGCCGAGACCAATCGCAAACAAAATATCACGTAAATGTGCTTGTGCTTTAACTGTACCAAGATGACCCATTGATGCACCCATGATGAAGGAAGGTTTGCCAATCATGACTTTATCCACACGTGATAACCAATCGATAGCATTCCCAAGAACACCCGGTATGGATGCATTGTATTCTGGTGTGACCCAAAGTACCGCATCAGCCGCTTTTACTTTTGCTTTAAAATCAAGTACGACTTGCGGAGCATCATTTTCAATATCTTGGTTATACATAGGAATATCATTCAATTTTAAAATTTCTAACTCAAATTTATCAGCATAACGTTTTTGAATGAATTTTGCTAACATCATGTTATAAGATTCTTTACGAATACTTCCTACTATTGCTACTACTTTCACATGGATTCCTCCTAAATATTAATGTTAAACCAATTTCAATTACCACTTTACTATTGAATAAAAAGAGGCTCAAGAAAAATGCTTAGAATTCGAGATATTTCAAAAAAGAGTAAGAATGACCTTTTCGGTTATCCTTACTCTGTATAGCATCATTTACTGATTTCCTGATTTTTAGCAGCCATCAATTCTGAAACGGTTACGAACTTATAGCCTCTCTTCTTCAGCACAGGTAAAATTTGTTCGAGGGCCTTTATCGTTTGTGTACGATTTCCTCCCCCATCATGAAATAAAACGACATCTCCTGGTGATGCGCCATCTAATACTTTTTTAGAAATTTTCCGAACACCAGGACTTTTCCAATCTTGAGTATCAAGATGCCACGACCAAATAACCACCTTATATCCACTTTTTTTAGCAGTATTGATAATATCATCCGTATAAATACCACCCACAGGACGGAATAATGTAGGAGCATATCCTGTAATATTATAAATAATATCGTTCGTCTTTTTTAGCTCTTCCTTCAATTTTGATCCGCCTATTTTAAACGGATGAGAATACGTGTGATTGGCTAATTCATGTCCCTCATTAAATTGACGCTTCACAATCTCAGGATACTTTTCAGCACTTTTCCCTAACATAAAAAAAGTTGCCTTTGCATCGTATTTAGCTAATACTTCTAAAATTTGTGATGTATATCTTGGATCTGGTCCATCATCAAATGTTAAGGCAATGACTTTTTCTGTCGTTTGAACATCCCACAAAACTTGTCCGGTTTGCTCATAATATTTTCTTCCCTTATCCGCTGCATAACTAAAAGTCGCATAACAAATAGAGATGACCAAAACGCAAACAGTCAAAATTATTATATTGTTTCGTTTCAAAATATCACCCCCATCAAAAATTTTTGGAATTCAAAAACACTGTGACTTTAATATCTGCTGAACTTGATAAATTATGCTCTAAAAAAAGCTTTTGAAAAAATCCAAAATAAGCAATAAAAAAGGAATTTCAAGCCATACTATTTGTATAATTTTTTTACTTGTGATTTACAATTTTATCCGTTATACTATTGTCATTTATACAAAATAGAGATGATAAGGAAAAGTAGATGAGTGAATAATCATAGAGAGTCTCTGACGGTGGAAATGAGGTATTTGAACCTGATTGAAAATGGCCTTTGAGCTGCGTATCGAAAGAAAACTCGAGTAGAATAGACGAGATGACACTCGTTATAACAGTAGCAGTATCTCTTCTAAAAGACGTACTGATGGAGGCAAATAGTGTAAGCTATTTGTAAACATAGGTGGTAACACGGGAATACACTCGTCCTAATCTTTTACAGATTAGGACGTTTTTTTATTCCACAAGAAAAAGGACAGTAAAAGTTCACCTCAAGACTCTGGCAGCGGGCAGAGGATAAGGGAGAAATTGCTGCCTGTATAACTAGATTGGTTCATCTAGCATCCACTCATGGAGTTATTGCAGCCATTCTTACCCTTTTCAACGGAGAAGATTAAAAAGATGCTCGGTATCGATATAACCGAGTGGAAAGAACAAACTAATATTCCCTCTTATCTTCGTGAAGTTCTTCCATTGTTTGAAAAACTAGATATAAACAGTATCCAAGAAGAATATAATCGCTTAGTGAATCATTCAAAATAGACTCTTTTCATAAAAATTTCAGTACTATCTATCTTATTACTTCATTAACCGAATAATAAGATAGACTAAATATTTAGGTATTTTGATTTTGGTGTGATAATATAATCAGTGAAAATAATCGTTGGGGGTAAAGGAAATGTTAGCTAATTTTGAGGAAAATTTATTGAAATATGCGAAACTTTTAGTTGCAAAAGGAATTAATGTACAACCAGGCGATTGGGTAAAAATGACGATCGCTGTTGACCAAGCGCCTTTAGCTCGTCTCATCACTCAAGAAGCTTATGCATTAGGTGCTGAAAAAGTAATTGTGAAATGGTCTGATGATGAAATCAGCAAGCTACATTATTTACATCAACCTGAGGAAGTATTGACGAACATCCCAGATTACGAAATTCAAGAATCTGAAGACCATGTTTTGAATCACCATGTCAGCCGACTTTCTATTCTTTCAAGTGACCCAGGACTTTTAAATGATATTGATCCTGCCAAAGTTGCTGCTTATCAAAATATTGCTAGTAAGGCGTTCAACGCGCAACGCAAAGCGACTCAAAATGATGATTTAAAATGGACAGTGGCAGCAGCAGCTGGCGCAGGATGGGCTGCACACGTATTTCCTGATTTACCTACTTCTGAAGAACAGGTAGATGCTTTATGGGATCAAATTTTCAAAACCTGCCGTGTCTACGCAGATGATCCAATCGCTGCATGGGATGAACATAAAAAAACATTAAATGAAAAAGCAGCAAAACTAAACGAAATCCAATTTGACGCATTACACTACACAGCGCCTGGCACGGACTTAACATTAGGATTGCCCAAAAATCATATTTGGGCTTGTGCAGGCAGTCACAATCCTAAAGGCGAAGAATTTATCGCCAATATGCCTACGGAAGAAGTCTTCACTGCACCCGACACACGTCATATGGAAGGTGTCGTACGTAGCACAAAACCATTGAGCTATGCGGGTACACTGATCGAAGGGATTGAAGTACACTTTAAAGATGGCAAAATCGCGGATATTTCAGCCGAAAAAGGTGATGAAACGATCAAAAAATTAGTGCATGACAATGAAGGAGCCACAGGCTTAGGAGAACTTGCTCTAGTTCCAGATCCTTCACCGATTTCACAATCTGGTATCACATTCTTTTCAACTCTTTTCGACGAAAATGCATCTAACCACTTAGCAATCGGTGCAGCTTACCCTACTACCATTCAAGGTGGGACAAAAATGAGCCAAGAAGAATTACAAGCAAACGGAATGAATACCTCCACTGTACACGTTGATTTTATGATTGGTTCCAACAAGATGGATATCGATGGCATTAAACTCGATGGCACAGTTGTTCCGATTTTCCGTAATGGAGATTGGGCATTCTAGTCACTCTCTATCAACCATATAATGAGCAACTAACACCAAAAGCAGTTTGCCTTTTAGCAAGCTGCTTTTACTTTTATGAATATTTGTAAGTGGTATTGGGACAATAGTATTCATCATCTAGTCCTTAAAATTGAAACCATACTATTAAAGCTTTTTGGTCATAAACACACTATTTGGATCATCTCTATAGTCCGCAAAAGGTTCACAATATCGAAAACCTGACTCTTCATACAGGTTTCTAGCAGGAATAAAAGCATCCATTGAACCAGTTTCCAAACTTAATTGCTTGTAACCACGAATTTTTGCTTCTTTTATAATATGTTGCAATATTTTCCTTGCGACACCTTTTCTTAGATGATTAGGAGATGTTTTCATAGATTTTACTTCTCCATGTCTAGTATCTAGCTCTTTCAATGCACCACATCCGACTAATTCATCTCGTTCCCAAGCACTCCAAAATGTCATATCAGGTTTCTTCAACTGTTCAACACCCAGAGCATGAATACTCTCTGGAGGGGAATGCAAAGTCATATTTTGAAGGTGTCCACCTATTAATTGCACCACTTTTTCACTAGACAAATCATCTAATTTAATATTCATCAACTCCCCCCTAATCTCTATACGACATTCCATATTTACTGTTATTCTAATGTGGTATTACAATTAATATTTACCAAATATACAAATTTATTATATACGAATGTAAAGACGAACGTAAAGGGAATTAGGTTATTTTATTGTTTCATTTCTACAGACTTCATTAGCTTTTATACATAACCGGCATTTTCTTTTGACGCTAATTTTCAGATAACAAAAATGTCGCCAATTCAACGAGTCTTGTGATTTGAATCTTCTTTATTTACTATTCCTCTTTCATTTGGTCGAGCAATGTAATCGCATTTACAAGATGATTGTTGAAAATTTGCTTGGCCACTTCTAATAATTCAATAATCATTGGGTCTCTTAATGAGTAAATCACGCGATTTCCATCTTTCGTGCCATAAACAATATTTTTCGCTCTAAGTACTGTTAATTGCTGGGAAACAGCGGAACCTTCACTGCCTAACTGACTTTGGATTTCATTGACACTTCGATCACCTTCTGCTAAAACCTCGAGAATTTGAATTCTTAATGGATGAGCAAGCGCTTTAAAAAAATCTGCCTTAAACTGTTGTAATCCTGCATTCAATTTAATTCCTCACTTTCTAGATATAAAATGTATTCTCTAGACGTCATCGAACATAATCAAACTTTTCATACATAGAGCTTTTTTATCTCTTACTGAATCCTGACAAAAAATATTATTCATGAGTCATCAATGACTTTTTACGAACCTGATCATTTTTCTTTTTTACTTTTTGAAGATCCCCAGCACAAGATAATGCTGTACATTCATTAAAAACAAATCTCTTACAGCCAATACATCTATTTTTGTCTAATTGTAACAGAGCATAATCGATTGCTTCACCTGTATGATCAAAAAAATGCTCCTCCCCAACTATACGATATAATCCAGTTTGTTTTATAAACGCTATCGGTTGGTCTTTTAACCCAGAGATTAAAACAATTCCATGTTTTGAAAAATTCTTGACAATACTGGTTAAATAATAATTTCCAGTTGTATCGATAAAAGGTACTTTATTCATCCTTAGGAGCAATACTTTTGGTTTGTAGTGAATCGAATTCATAATATTGTCCGCAAATGATTGTGCAGCTCCAAAAAACAATGGCCCCTCAATATTGAAAATACTAATTTGTGGGCAGCCATACTGAGAAGTTGTCGCTTGCACTTCAACTTTCGCATTTTTTCTAGTGTGATTTGGTAAAGCTTTTTTCGTAACCATATGATAACTCATATTCTTTATAAACAAAATAACGGCTAGGAGAAGACCAAATTCTACTGCTACTGTTAAATTAATAAAAACCGTTAACAAAAATGTAGCCGCTATAACTAAAGAATCACCCGTTTTCGTTTTTAGTACTTGATAAAATACCTTTCTTTCACTCATATTCCATGCGACAATCATTAAAACCGGTGCCATACTGGAAAGCGGAATATTCGTTGCATATGGCGCAAACAATATTAATACGAGCAATACAACTAAGCCATGAACAATACCAGAGATTGGTGATACAGCGCCGGTTTTAATATTCGTAGCCGTTCTCGCAATAGCACCAGTTGCAGGTATACCTCCAAAAAGTGGTGTTACCACATTTGCTACTCCCTGGCCAATCAGTTCTCGATTACTATGATGTTTGCTATTGGTCATGCCATCAGCTACAACCGCAGATAATAATGATTCAATTCCCCCAAGAATAGCAATGACAAAAGCAGGTCTTAATAGATGAACAATTTTTTCCCATGTTATATCAGGAAATTGGAACTGGGGTAAAGAGCTTGGAATTTCCCCATACTTAGAACCGATCGTTGCAACCTCTGTTGGATAAAAAATGGTCGCAATAATTGTAGAAACGACAATACCGATCAGAGGTCCAGGTATTTTGGGAATCCATTTTGGGATAAATAGAATCAATAACAAACAAATGGCGGCGGTGAAAATGCTATAAATATTCACTGTATATAAGTGAGCGGCAATTTCTTTCAAATTATCTATAAATAATTCCTTACTTTCAACATTTTGAAGTCCTAAAAAATTAGCGATTTGCCCAACAAAAATGGTGACGGCGATCCCTGTTGTAAATCCTATTGTCACAGGTCTTGGAATAAATTTTATCAGCGATCCAAGTTTAAAAACACCCATCAAAATAAGCAAAATTCCTGCTAAAAATCCAGCTACTAATAGATCCTCATAACCATATGATAGGACAATACCAAATAGGATTGGTATAAATGCTCCTGTAGGACCCCCTATTTGAAATTTTGAGCCTCCTAATAGTGAGATCAAAATTCCAGCAATAATGGTTGTATATATTCCATATTCAGGTTTTACTCCCGAAGCAATGGCGAACCCCATCCCTAATGGAATAGCAATAACAGCTACGATTACACCTGATAATAAATCCTTTTGAAATTTCTGCAAGGAGTAATCCGCATATCTCCCTGAGAACTCTAACCTTTTCAGCATAATCATCCTTCCTTCTGTATCTTTCAATAATTGAATATCTGATTATTTGAATATACTGTTATTTGAATATATAACACGGATGAGAATTTGTAAAGAGTACTGCTATTTCATATTTTTCTATTCACAACAATAATGAATCTTCTATGGAAGATAACTTAAAAAATATTCATTTATAAGTTCTTTTTACCTATTAATAAATAAAATATTGTAAAATAAATTTATACTTCTGTACTAAAAAGGAGAGGTATTAAACGGGTGTTAATATCTATTATTATGAGAGCAAAATTGAATGTCAATGCTGTCAAAAGAAATTCACTACATATAAAGTACGTCCAAACCGTTATAAAGTAGTTGATCAAGATACAGACTTTATGCCTAAATACGACGGGCTAAATCCAATGTTATATGAAGTTGCAGTCTGCCCTCATTGCGGATATGCCTATCATAAATCAATGGTTCGCACATTTGGAATTTAACGAATCATTCAAAAATCTGTAGAGAATGCTCTCAATCAATTACCCATACCCTTAAGCAAGAAGAAAAAGATAAAATATGGTTTGATAAAATACAAAGAAAACCATTAAAAGCAAACGCTTATCGCCATAAATTCTAAACAAGACACCAAAATTTTCACAATAAAAACTCGGATAGAATATAATCTATTTTCTATCCGAGTTTTGAAGTTGCAGACAATATCATATAACCAGTACCCAATGTTTAAGTAAAACCCATCAAGTCTTTTACATGTGCGGTATTTTCTTTTGATGTTAATTTTTCAAGCAACAAAAAGGCTACATCGAATGCTGTACTAGGATTGGATGATGTGATAATGTGCTGGTCTTGAACGATTCGCTTGTTTTGTACATCTGCTCCAAAATTCTCTAATTGCTGCGTTCTAATGCTCGTTGGATGATGATAGGTCGTTCCTTTCCTTCCTTTTAGAATTCCACTTTTCCCCAATGCAAGCGATGCCACACAAATACTAGCTATCGGCTTTTGCTGTTTATCAAAATGTCTAATAACATTTAAAAATGATTCATGGTATGCATCCTTATAAAGTGAAACTCCATCAGTGGGGGTTCTCTTCATCCCCACTGATGGTTAGTTGAACCAATCGGACGCATGCGGAAGTTGATCCCCCATCCATCTTTCTCGTCTCTCTATATATCTTGAGATGGGGTCTTACTGCCCGTTAAAGCGGGATAAAAAAAGGAGATGAACGATTTGGATCAAATTGACCAACAAATTATAAAAGAATTGCAGTTAAACGCAAAAATATCCATGAAAGAGTTAGCCGAAAATATCCACCTGTCTTCTCCGGCAGTTATTGAACGTGTTCGAAAACTAGAAGAACAACAAGTGATCGAAGGCTATCATGCTCATCTAAATTTTAAAAAAATAGACCGCCCCATTCAGGCCATTATTTTATTTGAATCTAAAGATTGTAAAGCGTTAGCAACATTTTGCCATAACCATCCAGATGTCTTAACATGTTACCGCGTAGCAGGAGAAATCAGTTATATCGTTAAATTAGCAACAAATTCTGTGGAAACCTTAGAACAATTCATCGATGCCTCAATGCCATACGGTACACCATCTACTAACATCGTGTTATCCTCACATGAAAAAAAGAGCATTGAACCTTTCTAACTGACTAAGTGCTCTACTATAATAATTCATGCCTTCTTTCTTGTACAACTTTGAACATTACATAAATAAAGTCATGAATATGAGCGGCTAAATCTAAATATGTATGAGACATTAATTTGAAAAAATTATCTTTAACAATCGCCAAAACATTCGAGGAATAAAGTGAAACTCCATCAGTGGGGGTTCTCTTCATCCCCACTGATGGTTAGTTGAACCAATCGGACGCATGCGGAAGTTGATCCCCCATCTATCTTTCTCGTTTCTCTCTATATCTTGAGATGGGAGTCTTACTGCCCGTTAACGCGGGATAAATATTAATATATTTAAAATGATATCACCTATGACTGAACCAGTAATCTCTCCAAACAAATCTTTGATATTATTAGCTTCTTCCTTTGTTTCTTTCTTTTTTTGTGTTTTACTTTCATTCATTTACAACAACCCAGCCTTTGTGTTTCGTTTTTAGTGTCGTGGTGCAAAAAGGATAATGGAAGCGCCTACTATACAGATAGCTGCTCCGACCCAATCATATAAATCTGGTGTTTTTTTATCGATTCCCCATCCCCATAAAATTGAAAGAACAATAAATACTCCTCCATAAGCTGCGTAAACTCTACCAAAGGAAGGAAAATTCTGAAATGTAGCAATTACACCATAGATCGCTAATACGATTCCTCCTACAATTCCCCAATATAAAGGCTTACCCTCTCTTAGCCATAACCATATTAAATATCCTCCACCAATTTCTGCAATACCAGCTAGAATAAATAATACAACAGCATTTATCATGTGATCACCTCTTTCCATATTTTACATTGAACCCTATTTTAAAATTCGCGCTTCCTCAAGCATACATGCTAAAAAACTTCAGCCTCAATACAATAGAAATCGTGATTATTTCATTCAAAATATTTCAACAAGCTAGCCCTTCAAAACTAGGTCATAGAATTTTTATAGATATAACGTATTTCACCATTATTCATAATTTGAACTTGTGAACTCTATAAACAATTGTGTAGAAGCACTCAATATCGCATCCGCCTTCCACGCAAGGCCAACTTCTCGCTCACAATGGATGTCTGCAATTTCAAATCGATGAATATGTAATGCCTCTAAGCCTGAATAATAAGGCAAAATACCGATACCTAAATTGGCAGAAATGAGCCCTGCCATTGTTGGTACATCTGTTCCTTGGAAAACAATATTCGGCGTAAACCCTGCATCGTGACACCATTTCATCACTTGCTTTTGCATCAATAAATAATCCTTATATCCGATAAAAGGTTCATCGCGCAAATCTTGAATCGATAGTGATTTGACCTTATGGAATGGATGGGTAATGGAACAATAGCCATATAGCTGTTCATTTTTGATACGTACCCAATTAGATTGATTAAAAGAACGACTAAAATTAGTAGCCAGGCATAAATCGACTTCATTGTTTTCCACAAGCTCCAACGCTCTTTGTGAATTACATTGTTGTAAATCGAATTGCACATCTGGATAGCGTTCCTTAAATTTTCTAAGAATCTTTGGCAAAATCGTCGTACCAATCGATTGCAAAAATGCCAAGCGGATCGTTCCTTGCAAAGGATCTTTCATACTTTGCAATTGTTGTACACCACGATCCAATGATTGCAGTCCTTCCTCGACAAATTCTAAAAATTTTTCTCCATAAAGACTAATCTCAATGGAACGTCCTATACGATTAAATAATGGAACGCCAAGTTCTTCCTCTAATTTATGAATAGCTTTCGTTAACGCAGGTTGTGATACATGCAGCAGATTAGCGGCATGATTATAATTTTTCGTCTGTGCAATCGCTTGAAAATAACGAAGCTGGTGCATTTCCAATCATAACACTCTCCTTCGATAAACAATGGTTATTAAATCAATAATAACTCAATATTAGACGTTATGAATAGATCGGCGTACATTAATAGCTGTAGGAGGGAATTTTTTTATGGATGTTACAGACGAAGCAAAAACAAATAAAATTACTTGGGGGATGCTAATCGGAAGTCTTGTTACGTTTGCCAACCTTTATGGTCCTCAAACATTTATCCAACATTTCACCCATGATTTTTATATGAGTGCATCTGAATCTAGTTTAGTATTATCGATTTCAACATTCACGCTCGCATTTGGCATGCTAGTGATGGCGGCTATTTCAAATACATGGGGACGAAAAAATATAATGGTATTTTCACTAATTGGTTCGTCCATTCTATATATACTCGTCGGATTTGCACCAAACTTCGAAATCCTACTAACCATTCGCGCTCTTGAAGGATTTGCGTTAGCCGGGTTCCCAGCAATTGCTGTTACATATTTAGCAGAAGAGCTATCTGGCAACCAATTTCCTAAATCTCTCGCTGTCTATATCACAGGTAGTGGTTTTGGGGGCTTCTTTGGTCGAATCGTTTCTAGCTCTGTTCTTGATCTATCAAATTGGCATATAGCTGTATTTGTGCTTGGTACTTTGACGATGATTTTATCTATTATTTTTATATTCTTAGTGGAGCCATCCAAACATTTTGTACCGCAGGAATTTTCGATAAAAAACTGGATCGGTGGTATCATTGCTGCATGTAAGGATACAAAGCTTTGGTATTTCTACGGACTTGGTTTTCTAGCACTCGGTGTATATGTGGCTATGTTCAACTATATCGGTTTCCCCTTAATAAAGGATTTCGGCTTAAGTCAAACACTAGTTGGTTTTATCTTTATCTTCCAGTTAATGGGTTCTATAGGTTCCATGACAGTCGGTAAATTAAGTGATCGCTTTTCTCGTGCACAAATGCTCTGTGCAAGCTTAGTTAGTGCCCTAATCGGTATTAGTCTAACAGCTGTACATTTCTTACCTATTGTATTAATGGGATTATTTATCTTATCATGTGGCTTTTTCGCATGGCACAACCTAGTAAGCGGTTGGGTAAGTAGCTCCGCTATTCCAGCCGCAAAAGCTTATGCATCTTCTCTTTACCTATTGTTTTACTACATTGGCTCAAGTGTTATTGGAACAATTGGTGGGAACTTTTACGATACAAGCGGATGGAATGGTGTTGTTGGAATCATGATTATTTGCTGCATCCTTGGATTTATCTTACTTGGACTAGTAGAGATTAAGCTAAAGCATATTAAATAAATAGAAGTTTTTCATAAATGATATCATAATTTATCGGTACCCTAATGTTACTTTTAAAAGACAATAATTTATATAAATCAGCTATTTTTTTGTCTATATGCTTGAGGAGATAAACCCGTTTTCTTTTTAAAAATTTTACAAAAATATGAGCTGCTATTAAATCCTATATTTTTTGCTATTTGTGTTACAGACTGTGATGTAGTAGATAAAAGAACACTCGCTTCATAAACTCTACGTGAAGCAACATATTGACTAATAGTTCCACCAGTTTCTTGAGTAAATAAATGAGATGCATAATAAGGTGATACATGTAACGTATCAGCTAATTCTTGCAGAGAAAATTGCCTATTGTAGTTTTCATCAATCCATTCTATAAGGGATTCTACTAAACGTTTGTTTGACCTAGAAGGATTAGGCAACCCGCTTTCTTCATATTCCGTAAATATTTTCTTTAACATACGTAAAATCGAGATAAGTAATATGATTACCTCTTCTTGTTTCTCTTCTATCGGTAACCCTTCAGTTCTTTCTTCAAAACTTTGAAAATAATATTGAATTTGTTCTTGTTGTTTTTTCTCTAGGTATAAAACATATTGCGGAAGATGCTGTTTCCATATCGTATAAAAAAAGGGTTTAAGCGTAAAAAAAAGTTCAAAATATTTTTTAGCCCAATAAGGATCAATAATAAGTGGCGTTCGAATATAAGGCTTCTGTGGTGTACTTTTGACAATCATATGATGCAATTGATAAGGTTGTGAAATAACTAACGTTCCAGGTATTACCTTTTGAATTTTATTATTAATAATTACATTTCCCTCTCCTTGATGTATATATAAAAATTCAACCCCTGGATGTGAATGATAAAGATTCCAATCACCATTATTGGTCTTATTTTTCAACTTAAATTCAAAGACATTTTCTACAAGTTGTTGACGTGGTTTAATTCGTTTATCCATTTTTAAAGTGTAGACGTACAGTCTTCCTCCATTAATAATCAAATTCAAACATATTTTAAAATCATAATAGTTTCTTTTTCTCGATAGTAATGGTTATTTGCAACAAAAGAAAGGCCATTAATATATAGAGTAACAAAATGAGATCTTCAAAACTTTTCCCAAGGCTGGTAAATTGAGCTTTTACTCAGTAGAAGCTTTTTGATCTCTCCGCTTATCCTCTGCTTTTTACTCTAGTTTTGAAATTAGGTGTCTTACTGCATGTAGGATTAAAAATAAAAAATTTATACTGACTCATCTCAATTATATCATTTTAATCGATTTAATAATCACATATCCAACTTTAAACTTTTTCTATATACATGACTATGACATGAAATTTTCACTTCGTTTATACTTATATTCCTTTGACAAATTTGATAGAATATCGTTTTCCTTATAAATACTTTATTTCAAAATCTAGTACTAGCATATGAACTTATATTTATAAAAATATTGCGTTTTAATATAAAGATATTGCCCTTTATTAAAATCAATGTTTACAAGTAGGAATTATAGTAATTAATATATTCACATACAATTAAGATTTGTGATCTTAAACATCACAATTATTTCTTGTATATTATGCAGACTAGTACCATTTTTTTAAGCTTTCTAAAAAGGAATCTTCACACAGTGTGGATTTTCTTGTTTCCTACTTGTGTATGAACTGAACCGACCACTTATCATTCTGCTCTTTCTGAGTAAAAAAATTTTTTCATGGTTCCATGGACAAAGGAAAGTGGCCGCTTACGAAAGTTCACTTGAATCTTGAAGTGGGAATCTTACTACTGCTCGTTCATACGGGATAAAAAAGGATGAATACAATGGAAAACGTTCAAGTTATTAAAAATCCACAAAATTTTTTATGCGGGGAAGGTGTTCTCAACGACATAAGTTATTATTCCAAAAAAATTGGAACAAACGCATACATTGTTGGTACAAAAAAAAGTTATGCAGCTGTTAAAAATAAGATAATTTCCGCTTTAAAAAAAGAAAATATGAAATATTCAACAAGATTATTCGAAAACTACCCTACTATTGAACAAGCTGTAAAATACTCTGAAGATATTAAGAAAGAAAAAGCAGACTTAGTCATTGCTATTGGTGGCGGTAGAGTCATTGATGTGATGAAATACGCTGCTACCTTAGCAAATATCAAAATCATAACCGTTCCTACTATTGCGGCTACAAGTGCAGCTTGGAGGTGTAATTCTATACTTTATTTAGAAAATGGTTCCTATGATCGAAGTGTGGTCAATCAATTTAGTCCTGAATACGTTATTGCAGACTCATCCATCATTGTGCAGGCACCAATTCGATACATCTATGCAGGAATCATGGATGCAGTAGCAAAATGGTATGAAAGTAGACCCTATCGCGAAATGTATACTAATGATTTGAATTTGCTTTTCTCCTTGAATGTTGCCAAACAAGCATTTGAGTTTTTGGAATCAAATACTCCTAACATTACAACAGATTTCAAACAGGGAAAAAGCTCTAATTTAGTCATTCAAACGATAATTAATGTGATTGCCTTAACCGGAATTGCAGGATGCTATTCATCTGAATTGAAATTTCCAGGATTCGCACACCCTTTTTATAACGAAGTGACAAAGATCCAATCTACCAAAAATTTATTACACGGAGAAATTATTGGATTTGGTATCTTAACTCAGATCATGCTGGAACAAAACTCTTCTAAAGAGTTTAAAGATGCGTTGAACTTCTTCGAAAAATTTAATTTCAATTATACATTAGAAGATATGGGAATAACCGAAGTGTACCAATTGGAGCACCTTGCTAATAACCTTTGGAAAAACAAAGACAAAATTAGATTTTTACAGCACATAAAAACTTCAAAAGAAATCCAGAAAGCAATTCTTAAAGTAAATGATATTGTTATTCATAAAAAAGCAAAAAAAGAGGCGAATTTATGAAATGCTAAAAGTGAAATCTAATTTGGAAAAATATTGCACAGATTATCAACAATCAACATTAGATTTAATCGATACTACGTATGTAAAAATGAATCGAAATGAAAGTATGTTTGGACAGTCCAACAAAGTGTTTGAAGCCATTACAAATGAATTATCATCCTTAGCTAGCTATCCTGAAAATTCTGCGATGATTTTACGACAGAGTATTGCAAACCATTTAAATATACATCCCGATCAGATCATCATCGGAAACGGTTCATATGAACTTCTCTCTCTAATCGCAAAAGTATACATCGATGAAGGAAACGAATGTATAGTACCAACCATATCATTTAATTGGTATAAAAAATTTAGTCTAATAACTAATGGAAACGTTATAGAAGTTCCTTTAAAAAAGGATGCCATCTTCTTAGAAGAAATGTTAGATAAAATAACTGAAAAAACAAAAATTATATGGCTATGTAATCCTAATAATCCAACAGGAACATTATTATCATACCATGAAATCTGTTCTTTTTTACAATTTGTTCCTTCATCTATTCTAGTTGTCATTGATGAAGCTTATATTGAATTTGCCGAGCAATATGATCTAATGGATTCTATATCGTTGATGAAAAAATTTGACAATATTATTTTACTTAGAACTTTCTCTAAATTTTATGGTCTAGCTTCTCTAAGAATTGGATACGGAATATCCAATGTTAACATTATCCATGACTTATATCCATTCCGTATTCCTCCTAACCATAATCGTTTAGGAGCTGTGGCAGCAAAAGCAAGTATTGAGGATAAGCAATTTCAGATTCAAACGCTAGAATCAATTATAGAGGAACGCTCCTATTTATATAAAGAATTAGACAGATTGGGTCTTAAGTATATTAAAACGCAGACAAATTTCATTTTGATCGATATGAAAGTCGATACAAACAATATTGAAGAAAAATTAAAACAAAAACACATTTTAGTAAAAAGTGGTAAAGAATTTGGTTTAAATCAATGTATTCGTATATCAATAGGAACAAATGAAGTAAATCAGCAATTTATTAAGGCTTTGGAAGAAATTATTCAGACAAATTTGGAGGAAAAATCATGAAAAAATCAAATTTATTAAAAATTGGCATTATAACCTCATCATTACTTATAGCACTAGTAGGTTGCGGAAATAAAAATAGCAATAGCGACACTAATTCAAGAGTAAAAACGCTTGTTGCCGCCACAGAAGGTACAACACGTCCTTTGGAATATATGGACGATAAAGGAAAATTGACCGGTTATGAAGTAGAAGTATTAAAGGCCATTGATAGCGAATTAAAAGATTATAAAATCGACATTCAAACAACGGAGTTTGCTAGTATTTTCACAGGAATAGATAGTGGTAGATATCAATTAGGGTTTAACAATATTTCGAAAACGCCAGAAAGGGAAGAAAAATATATTTTCCCTAAAGAAACTCACTATTATGAACCTGCTGGATTTTTTGTAAGAAAGGGATTTTTGAAGGAACATCCTATTAATTCTGTTGAAGACTTAGGTGGTTTAAAAACTGTTAGTAATTCTAAAGGCGACTCTTGGCAACTATTTGTAGAGAACTACAATAAAAAGTATAAAAATAATCCCATTAAAGTGAAATATTCAGATCAAGATTGGGGAACTTCATACTTACAAGTATACAATGGTACAATCGATATTTTAAAAGGGGTTGAGTCTCGACTAAAAATGTATGAAGACGAGTATAACTATAAATTCGATTATGTTACTTTGCCTCAAAAAGATATTGAGGAACTCGGTAGTCCAGACCACTGGTTTGTCTTTCCTAAAACTTCGGAAGGGCAAAAAACAGCAGATAGTTTTGATAAAGTGATCAAAAAATTAAGAGACAATGGTACATTGACAAAATTATCTATTCATTTTTTAGGAAAAGATTATTCAAGCAAAGAAAACTACGAATCAAAATAAAGTGACACATTCTCTTACCTCTAGAGGTTTCAATACTTTTCCTTTAAGGGTAACTTTATAAAATACAGTAGGAGAAAAAAATATGCCAAATTTATTTGATTATCATTATGTCTTAAAAGGGATACCGGAAATCATTAAATATTTGCCTATTACACTCGAAATAGTTATTATTTCTGCTTTCTTTGCTTTAATCTTAGGATTCATCTTGGCTTTGATCAAAATCAATAACATTCCTATATTAAAACCACTTGTCAATATATATATATCCTATATGAGAGGAACACCACAGTTAGTTCAATTATATATCGCGTATTATGGCATCCCTATACTACTACAATATACTAATTACTATTTTGATAAAGACTATTCTATTAACCATATACCAAGTATTATTTTTGTTATTGTAGCTTTTTCATTCAACGAAGCAGCTTATGCTTCAGAAACAATTCGAGCAGCCATCCAATCTGTCGATAAAGGACAAGTAGAAGCAGCCCTTTCTATAGGAATGAGCTACCCTCAAACCTTTTTTAATATTATTTTGCCAGAATCATTGATTGTAGCTATTCCATCGTTAGGAAATATATTTATTGGATTGTTAAAAGGTACTTCTTTAGCATTTGTATGTGCAGTAATGGAAATGACAGCTGCCAGTCAACTGATTGCATCGAGAAACTTAAGGCATTTTGAAATGTATATAGCTCTATCTATTATTTATTGGGGATTAACGATAATCTTCTCAAGAATTTTTATTTATATGGAAAAACGTCTAAAAAAAAGCGAACGTGGCATTGCTGAGACAAATGAAAAGGAATCTATTGATTTTCAGTAGGATTAAAAAAGCTATGAAGAGGTGAAAAAATTGCTAGAAATCCGAGATCTGCAAAAATGTTTTGGTAAACAACAAATATTAAAAAATATGAATCTAACCATATCCAAGGGTGAAGTGATATCGCTTATTGGTCCTTCCGGTTCTGGAAAATCAACCTTCTTAAGATGCATAAATTATTTAGAAAAACCCAATAAAGGTCATTTCACCATTGGAGATGTTTCATTTGACGCAGAAACTGTAAAAAAGGAAAATATTTCATATATGCGTAAGAATACAGCTATGGTATTTCAACAATTTAATCTTTTTAAAGAAAAGACAGCAAGAGAGAATATTGAATTAGGTCTAATAAAAGTACACAAGAAAACGAAAGAAGAAGCTAGAACTATATCTGAGAACTTACTTAAAAAAGTTGGACTCGAGCATCGAAAAAATTATTATCCCTCACAGCTATCTGGTGGACAACAACAGCGTGTGGCAATTGCTAGAGCTGTAGCACTTAATCCTCAGATTATATTGTTTGATGAACCAACATCAGCCTTAGATCCTGAAATGGTTGGTATGGTTTTAGATGTCATTCGTCAATTTGCGGAGGATGGTCAAACAATGATTATCGTTTCTCACGAAATGAATTTTGTAAAAGAAGTTTCAGATAGAATTATTTTTATGAGTGAAGGCACTATCATTGAAGAAGGCACTCCTAAAGAGATTTTTGAAAATACAAAAGAAGAACGAACAAAGAAATTCTTAGAAAGAGTATACGTTCATTAATATATTGGTACGTTGAGCTTAAGGAGGTTTTATAATGAAGTTTATAGCTTGCGGAGACGCTTTATTTTCTAGTCGAAATTTAGTAAATCGATTAGACCAAAAATTAATCGATTATTTATTACATGCAGATGCAGTTTTTGCTAATGCAGAGTTTTGCACACCTCAACAAACTACACCACCTGCCTCTGGTCGTGGTTATATGACCTCAGTAAACCCACAAACCTTAGATGAATTTGTCGATTTAAACATTAAATTGCTTTCATTTGCTAATAATCACATTGGGGACTTTGGTTGGAAGGGCGTATTAGATACAATTGATGCAGCAGAAAAAAGGAATTTAATACATTGTGGTATAGGGCGTAGCATTGAAGAAGCTCGACAACCTCGATTTTTAGATACACCCCTTGGTCGTATTGGAATTATTGCTACTAGTACGACTCGTTCAGAAGTTTTCGCAGCAAGTTCTGCCGGAGCAGGAATAGCTGCCAGGCCTGGATTAAATCCACTTAGATGGGGTCAAGCATATGTATTACCTGAAAAGGAATTTGAAGAACTCAAAAAAATTGATCAGCTATTAGGGACAGCACAAAGCCGGTTAGAAGGATTAAAAGTAGAAACTTGGCCTATACCTGGACCAGACGAATTTAAATTTGGTTCTCTTTTTGAAGGAAACTTACAAATCGAAAAAGGTGAATATGCACACGTTCGTACTTTTATAAAGGAAAAAGATGCTAAGGCTACTTTAAATAGTATAAAGGATGCTTCTAAACGTTCAGATCTAACCATTTTAAGTTTGCATACACATGAAGGTATAAATGAAAATTGGTATTCTCCTTATCCCCCTGCTTTTGTTGAAGAATTCGCAAGAAAGGCAATTGATGCAGGGGCCACAGCTGTTATTGGACATGGGGCTCACTTATTACGTGGAGTAGAAATTTATAAAGGAAAACCTATTTTCTATAATATTGGAAGCTTGTTAATGGAATTTGAAGCAGGTGAGTCTAAAATACCACCAGAAATGTACGAGGTCTATGGGTTAGATAAGACATCCTATCCTTCAGATTTACACAGAGCTAGATCTCAAGACAAAGATGGGAATTTCATTGGTTTTAGTGCAGATCGTCGTTTTTCCAAAAATGTGTTAGTTGTGTTTCATAAAGATAAAGACAATCTTTCTTTCGAATTATTACCACTTGACTTGGGGCTTAACCGTGAACATCCTCTCGATCGAGGACTTCCTCAAATTGCTTCCCCTGAAGTCGGATATGAGATCGCTCATGATCTAAATCGGATAAGTCAGCGTTACGGAACACAATTTGTATACAATAAAGATAAAGGCACTATCATTATAAATTCCATCTAAATACTTATTTAATATTGTTTATATAGAAAAAAGCTAAAGAGGTACAATTCAGCATCTTGTTGAATTGTACCTCTTTACTTTCCCGAATCACTAACCTATCTTACATCTTTATGAAAAGCAGGATGGCAGAAACATTCGATTGTGTGATCATTCACCATTCCTACAGCTTGCATAAAGGAGTAACAAATTGTACTGCCAACAAACTTAAATCCATCCTTTTTTAACTTTTTGCTCATTCGATCACTTATTTCATTGGAGGTAGGGACTTCTTTTTCTGTCTCCCAATTGTTTATAATGGGCTTGTTATCGACAAAGCTCCATATATAACTAGAAAATGAACCATACTCCCTTTGAATTTTCAAAAATGTCTTTGCATTTGTTACGACACTTTGGATTTTCATCCTATTGCGAACGATCCCCTTATCTTCTAGCAGTGATTGTAATTTCTCATCGGTACACATAACAATTTTTTCAGCTTCAAATTGGTCAAAAGCATCTCGATAATTTTCTCTTTTTTGCAAGATCGTCCACCAACTAAGTCCGGCTTGCGCCCCTTCTAGACATAACATTTCAAACAATAGCCGATCATCATAAACAGGAACCCCCCATTCTTTATCATGATACCCCACATATAAAGTGAAACTTTAATCAGTGGGGGGTTTTCTTCATCCCCCACTGATTATTAGTTGAACCAATCGGGCTTTTACGGGCAGTTGATCTCCCACCTAACTGTTTTACTTTCGCTGAATTTTGAGGTAGGGGGGTATTACTGCCCGTTAATGCGGGATAAAGGTTTTTTTTCCTTTGCCCATGCACATCTTTTGATCATTAATAATTCACCATTTCCTATTTCATTTGATTTACTTTACCAATTATACATAATCTTTCTCTTTCTATCATTTTCGTGATAAAGTGGACTTCGACTAGTGAAGTTTTTTTATTCCCCATTAAATAATACAGGAAGTACAACAATGGGCGCAGCGAAAGTGAAGACAATCGGGATTTTTAGGAATATGCCTCGCCCCCACATACCTTTTTCATGCTAATGATGTCGTCTATTGACGGTCATGTAGATTTTCTATATAAAAACTCATGTACGGGGCAGAAAAAACCAATTATGAAAGTGTACTTAAATTTTGAAATGAGTGGTTACTCGCTGTTCATGCAGAATAAGATTAAACGATCTAGTAATTCATATTCAGTTCATAACTTTTTTATATACTCTTTATAACAAAGCTAGAAAGGAAGCATATTTATATGAAACAAACCAAAGAAAAAAAGGGATGGCGCCAATTCTTGCAATTAGTCCAGCAAACGAAACCTTCCAAATTAATGATAGGAATCGCTCTCATATTGAGCTTAACTACCACAGGTGTCGGATTATTAGTACCGCTTTTCACTAAAAATCTCGTAAATGATTTTTCTATGAGTGCGTTAAACGCTAAAAATGTCTCGTTTCTCGTTATCGCTATTCTTGCACAAGCATTAGCCAGCGGATTTTCTATTTATTTATTGAATCGAATCGGTCAATCAGTTGTAGCAAGTATTCGCGATAGACTATGGAAAAAGCTACTGGTACTACCAGTTAGTTATTTTGACGAACATCCTTCAGGAGAAACGGTTAGTCGCATGACAAATGATACATCTGTCGTAAAAGAATTAATATCCGATCATTTAGCCAATTTTGTCGCAGGGATTATTTCAATAATAGGTTCAATTATTGTATTGTTCATCCTTGACTGGAAAATGACATTAATGATGTTCATCTCCATACCTTTAGCGGCATTAATCCTAGTGCCATTAGGAAAATCAATGTACAAAATCTCAAAAGACACCCAAGATGAAACAGCAAAATTTACCGCTATACTTCAACAGGTATTATCGGAAATTCGCCTTGTTAAATCTTCCAATGCCGAAGAAAAGGAATATGGCAATGGGAAACGCGGCATTACCAATCTATTGCACTTTGGCTTAAAAGAAGCAAAAGTGCAATCATTGATCAGCCCCATCATCACTCTAGTCATGATGATTCTTCTTGTTTTATTATTAGGCTACGGTGGCATGCGCGTATCATCTGGAGCTTTAACTGCAGGTTCTTTAGTAGCTTTTATCATGTATTTATTTCAAATCATTATGCCAATGGCAGAAATGGCTAATTTCTTCACTCAATTCCAAAAAGCAACAGGTGCAACTGAACGTATCATTGCTATTTTGGAATCTGAAAAAGAACTTGATGCAGCTGAAGAAGTACAAAATATACATGAATCCATCAAAGTGGAACATGTAAACTATAGCTATAACATGAAAGATCAAATATTAAAAGACATCAACTTTAACATAGAAGCGGGTAATGTCACAGCTATTGTTGGACCAAGCGGTAGTGGTAAAACGACTCTATTGTCACTATTTGAACGCTTCTATAGTCCAAATAGCGGAAGAATCTCAATCGGTGGTAAATCTATCAACGATTTCTCTCTCTCCTCTTGGAGAAGTCAAATTGGCTATGTATCACAAGAGAACCCTATCGTATCTGGAACAATCCGCGATAATATCTGCTACGGCATGAATCGCGAAGTAACGGATGAAGAGATCGCTACCGTTGCAAAAATGGCGTATGCAGATCAATTTATCGCTGACCTTCCAAATGGATACGACACAGAAGTGGGCGAAAGGGGGATGAAGCTATCTGGCGGACAGCGTCAAAGAATAGCGATCGCTCGAGCATTTTTGAGAAATCCCAAAATTCTAATGCTTGATGAAGCGACTTCTAGTCTTGATAGCAAATCTGAAAAAGTCGTTCAGCAGGCATTAAATGACTTGATGAAAGGTCGCACAACAATTGTTATTGCCCATCGTTTATCAACGGTTATCGATTCTGACCAAATTATTTTCCTTGAAAAAGGAAGAATCACAGGTAGCGGAACACATCAGGAATTATATCAATCACATGATTTATACCGTGAATTCGCAGATCAACAGTTACACAAAATCGAAATAGAATAGTTCCATCGAAGTGGATGAAAAAGATGACAAAACTATTGATTGTTGATGATGACTGTCATATTCGAGAGCTTTTACAACTCTTTCTCAAAAAAGAAGGTTTCGATCTTTACGAAGCCTCCGATGATGTAGAAGCAATGACACTATTAGATAAGATAAAAATCGACTTAGCTATCATCGATATCATGATGCCTAATATGAATGGTTGACAGCTATGCAAAGAAATTCGTGATTCAGGTGTATTCATTAGGGGAAATTTGGCGTAATTCTAAAAAAACATGTATTTTTCGCTTCATTCATGTAGATTGGCGCTACGGCTTGCTCGACTCCCCCAGAAAAGCGAGCAAGCCATAATGGAAATCAGCGAATACACCCTATTTAATGAAAAAAACTGGATAAGAAACACATCTGATTAGATTTTATATTTTTACAGACCATGAATAGAAGTCATGCCTTTTTGATGAATGCGTAGACATAGCCAATCAATGCTCCGGCAATCGCTGGGATTGCCCATCCTAAGCCCATTTCGTAAAATGGCAACACATTGGCATAGAACTTTTCAATTGAATCTAAAAAACCTACTTGTGCTTCTGGTAACTTTGCAGCCAACGACTTATATCCGTCAATCAAGCTTACAAAAAACGTTAAAAACATAGATGTTGCATATACACTTCGACGTGCTTTAAAGAGAGGTGCCATCAATGTTAATAAAATAAGTACAATCGCTAATGGATATAAAAACATTAATACAGGAATGGCAAATCGAATAATATTATTTAAACCAAAGTTTGCAATAACAAATGACACGAAACATAAGATGAACACAAACCACTTATAACTTATTTGTGGGAACACCTCATGGAAAAATTCACTACATGAGGTGATCAAGCCAATACTTGTTTTCAAACATGCTAAAACAATAATGATTGCTAGCAGGATACCACCGAATGAACCAAAGTAATGTTTCGCAACAGCCGCAAAAATAAGACCACCATTTTCAAGTGATCCAACCACTTTAACACTTGTTGCCCCCATAAATGTGATAAAACCATAAATAAGCATCATAAGTGCCATAGCAAAAATCCCTGATTTCCAGGTCGCCTTTGCAATTTCCTTTGTACTTGTAATACCTTGCCCCTTGATCGCATTGATCACAACAATACCAAAAGCCAATGATGCAAGAGCATCCATCGTATTGTATCCTTCCTTGAAACCTGTCATGAAGGCTTGGTTGACATAATCTCCTACCGGGTTTTTAAAACTCCCCATTGGAAAAATAAAACTTGTAATAATCAAAATAAATAAAAACACTAAAAATGCAGGTGTTAAATATTTACCGATATAATCCATAATTTTCGCTGGATTTAGTGAAAAGTAATAGACAATTGCAAAGAACACCAAGCTAAATAACCCGAGTGCTAGTGCAACATGATTGGACGATACATAAGGCTCAAATCCTACTGCAAACGGTACTGTAGCTGTACGTGGAATGGCGAAGAATGGTCCTATCGTCAAATAAAGAGCTAATGAAAAAACAAGTCCGAATACTGGATGAACACGATTTCCTAAATCACGTAAACCATTACTATTGGATAAACCAATTGCTAAAATACCCATAAATGGTAGACCAATCGCGGTTACTAAAAATCCAATGAGTGCAGGCCAGAAATGTGTACCTGATAGCTGTCCAAGCTGAATCGGAAATATTAAATTACCTGCTCCAAAGAACATGCCGAAAAGCATTGTTCCGATGACTGCATATGTTGAGAAAGGTATTTTTGATGGCATAACGAAATCTCCTTATTACTTAAATTTTTTATTTTATATAGTAATTTTAGTATATTACCAATATTCTTACGAAACAACAAGCGTACAAGAGTAAAAAAAGCAACTATCCGCATAAGACAGCTGCTTGTGTAATATAATTCACTCTAAAAGCTTCTAAAGGATTTTATGAAATACCCGACTCTCAATTATTAGATAATCGATCAGACGCTGATTATCTAATTTCATCCATTAAAATATAGAATATGGGCTGATTTCCGCTACGGCTTGCTCGCTTCGCTGCGAGGTCTTAACTGTTCGCTTTTCCCGTGGGACATTGAATTGACTTCCTGAATCCACACCGCACGAAGGAAATGCATGCATTTTCGAGGACTTAAGCAAGCCTCCTCTCCAATCTACATAATGGAGTTAAAAATACATGTTTTTTAGGGTTATGCCAAATTATCACCTATTTTTTCCTAATCAACACACCAGTTTTAATAGCTTTGTTTTCACTTAGATGGGACTGTTATCTCTTGTACATCCCCATATTTCTGAATCAACCAGACTTTACTAGCTTACTATTTTCATATCTTATGAGGAGATCTACTACTAGTTGGCTTGGTATAAATGGAGAAGTTCTTCGTGGCTATATTTTTCTCTGTTTAGCGGTAAAGTCTGAGCTGTAAAAATAGGAAGCGAATGGATCAAATCCTGTAGTGATTGCTGCACAGATCCGTTCTCAAATTGATGGAAAGGCACAGGTAGCTCATCCTCATCTAATATAAAATAGTCTCCATTAGGAAAAACTAAAAGATCAATGATCAAATCTTCAAAGGATAACATCGCATCTGTAAAATGAGTATTCTTGACAATATTAAAATAAGAGCCTAAATAAGCACCATTTTTGTCTCTCCAAATATACAAATTATAAGGACGATCCTTCCAATAATAAGCAAGCGTGTAACTTCCTTTTGGAATGGTCAATTCATACGAATTCCCTTTCATCGTAAAAGATTCTTCGATTTTGTGAAAAAGCGTGATTTTTTGATCTTTTACTTCTAATAGAACACAGTCTGTTTCTACAATCGTTGAATCATATCGAATTTTTCGTTCGATGATTTTCTTTTCCTTCTGATTAGTCGCTTGCATAGAATATGTCATTATAAAAATTCTCCTATCTATTCTTTTACTATCATTTATTCTATTATTTCTGGAAGACTTATTAAAAAATCTTTTTGCTTTTTATTGAAAGCTAATTCTTTAAAATCTGCCTCAGTTAAATACATTAGTGTGTTGTCGCCATAATCTTGTGAGGTAAATATTGAAAATCCATTTTCATTCAAAATATCAAAATGGAAGAATGGGGTAATCTTTTCATAGTCTAATTCAATTTCTTCCACCATACTTTTTAAAAAAACATTTTTTACACTTTCATTTAAATTTGCAGTTAATTCAAATATATTGTCATCATTTTTTTCTTTTTTACATTGAACTTTGGATGAAATAATATTTTTTATTCCATATCCAGTTGAAGGATAACCTTCAACTGGATATATAATATCCTTCTCATAATATAGAATCGTTATTTTTGTTCCTTTATTTAAAAAGTATGCTGTAAGTTGATTCCAAATTCTAATTATCTTTTGCAGTTGAGTTTCGGACTTTTCTTCCTCTTCTTCGAGATTGCTAGTATCTAATCTATAGTTGAACAATTTTTGCATTTTTATCCTCTCCTTCTATACAGCCGCTAAACCTATAGCACTCGCTGGTCAAAAAACCCAAACGATGATTACTATTCCGGTAACAATAGCAATTGTGGAAGCCATTTCACCTGCTGTTACTGTCTTCATATCTTTTAATAAAACACTTTCCATTTCAGACTGAGCTTTAGCTTTTCCTAATCCAGATTGACAATTCGTCCATTTTTTCTTTTTTTCGGATTCATAAATATAATAGCAAACCGAAGTTCCTTTGGTTTTAGCTGAAATATGATAATTCGACTTTTGTTTATACTTACCTTTAGTATTTTTTTATAGATATGGATATTAACATGTTTTATATTTTGGGTCTCAGCCCATGGTCCTGCCCAACCAGTATGAATTTTGGTAATATCAATTTTATAATCGTCTTTAATGTATTGCTTATATAGACCAGCACTGCCACTTAAATATGGATGGAGGCAATGAGTACCCCTCTGTTTTACGCAGATCACCGACAGATTTTTTCGTAGTCATCGGGTGGTCAATGCCTCATCGTTTACGATTACACCAGCACCCACTTTTCATGGATGCGAGTGGTTGAAAAATCTTGCTTTAAGGGATGTTCACGTTCTTTTACTGGCTTTGGTGTTAAGGAATATTTTTTACAATGTTCGAACAAGCTGCATTTTCGAGGAGTCGAGCAAGCCGCAGCGAAGATCTACATAAATGGAGCTAAAAATACATGTTTTTTTAGAATTTTGTCCAATTCATCACCTATTTTTCCTAATCAACACGCCTGATATTCGAACGGTTTCCTGCTTTTTTCATCAATTGAACATACAAAACCACATGATGACATAAAGTGAAACGAACACAGGAATTTTTCCTACTGTTAAACCAATCAGATTTTTACAAGCAGTTGATTCCTACTTGGTTCTCTGCTTTTTATGTAAGGGATGAGCCATCGCTTATGAAAGATACTGGAATCTTAAAATGAAGGTCTTACTAGTTTGTTAATGCGGGATAAAAGGTGCATATAAGTTGACAAATAGAAGAGTATACATTAAATTTAAGTTCATCTGTTGTTTACATAGGGATGTTACATAGAAAGAGTCTAGACCACTCTTTCTACGTAACAATTAGTCTTTCGGTTATTTACACTCAGCACTTATTGATACGCCTGATGTGCTCCACTGCCAATTGCCGGTAAAACTTTTGCCTTTGTAAACAACACACCAAATCATTAAGCCTGCATAGATTGTGAATGCTAGTGTCATTAGTACTGCCAATAATACAAGATACCAAGCATCACATTTAACTAATTTGTTTTCAAAAGAGTTAGTGGCTCTTGCTTTTAGCGTATTGAAAAAAGACATAATGTAAACAAAAATGCTATTAACGGTTGTCGCTACCATTTTTCTCACCTCCTTTCGATGTCATTTCAAGTATCCCTTTTATCATCATCATTCCATCTCCAAACGGAGGAAGAACAAAAAGCAAGTGGATTAGAAAAAACCCTCCTACAATTTGAATGATCAAGTAGGGACTAAACAAAAGAAGAAACCCTATGAATCCACATATCAAAGGACCAGAGATTGCTACGAAAATTAGATTTTTTCCGCTAATTTTATAGGAAGGAACAATAGAAATCCTATGCCAATTTTTTTCTATTGTCATTTCACCAGTCTTATTTATTATTTTAAAAACGATAATATGACTATATTCATGCAATAAATAAGAAATTACTAATCCTACACTAAGCACTGCATAGTAAATAGCAAGTTCAGCTACCCCGAAATATGCTAAAAATATATAAATACCTATAAAGAAAATCGTCAGGAACAACAGTTCAAATTTATAAAATTTTAAAAAAATCATAAGGAAATTTGGCAAGTTGATCCTATCAATACTTGTCTTTTTTAGCATTATAGATGATTAATCTCTTTTCTTAATTGATCCTGTTTATTTTTTAGCATGTTATATATTTGGAAAAACACAATAAAAATGACGACATATACAGCAAATACGATAATAATAGGCGTAAAATTCTCAACACCAAAATTTAACTTTACTGTCCCATCCTTTTTTTCAACATTATCAAAAAATAGTGCCTTGAAGAATATCGTTCTTTTTCCTACCTCTCCCCCTCCATTGAATAACATATAGAGAAACGCTCCGGTCAATGTTATTAATGTAGCCACAAATGCGGCAATGATTGAATTAATAATCACTATTAAATTCTTCAAAAACTCTCCTCCTTCAATTTTACAAGTCCTAACATGCTCAAATAAACGACCATACACACTAGCATCATAAATAGGATGATGTTGTATAAAACAGATAACTGCAAGATAAAAATCATAAAAGCTAAAAAAATACCTAAAGAGAAAATGATGAAAAAGCTGATCATAATCGAGAATGGATTATCCTCATAGGGAGGGAACAATATTCCAACTAATGAAAACATCAATACAGATACGACAATCACTGCTAGCGCCTCTATACTATGCCTATCGAATAACCCTAAAACCACCATGCATATAAGCATCGGAATCGAATAAAATACGATATTGATCAATTGGCTGCCTATCAAATAAATATAATCTCTTAAAACGCTATAGTCTATTTGCTGAGTTAATTTTCTTAATGGATTTGTATTCACAAAATGATAGATACCATTAAAAGCGATAGGTAATAGCGAATATAATAAATATTCATGGTAACCATTAGCAAAGAGGATAAAAAAAACTAAGTAAGAAATCGCCACATAATTCAAGGTATCTTCTTTTCTCATAATGCTATAAAGATAACTTGTAAACAAATTGATTTGTGTTTTTCGTATGGATACATATACATATTTCTGTGAGGACATATAAGAGTTGTCAGGTATTATAATCACCAAAATAACGAAACAAATGCTAACCGTTAAAAAGATTAAAGATGTAATGAAAAGATTAGAATTCCACATAATCCATGGCCATATAATGGCGATATGAAAAGATGGATCTTTGTGATCTAGATAGGAAAGGATTATATCCTCTACTATGAATCTTGAATTAGCATATAGTTCAAAAAAAATCAAAGAAAAGAATATAATAATGAAAACATCTTTTAATTTTACTAATTTAAAAATATTGATGATATATAAGAGTATTTTTGTAACTACCTGTAATAATAGATATGCAGTGATGCTTGTAAAAAAAATACAAGTTATCAATTGTGGAAGAAATTGAAAATGATATTTAATCACTAAAGAAATAATGACCGACGATGACAATATCGATATCAGCAAAATGGATATAGCCATTTCAAAAATTAAAAGTGCGGTATTACGTTCTTGCATCGTCACAGGAAATGTAAAAGTCAATTTTAAAAAATCAGTTGATTTCATGAACAACATTTTAACAAAAATAAAAATGATGAGGGTCCATAATAATATAGTAACCGTATATACTGTCAGGATTAATCTGATTCCAGCAGTCTGATTTTCTATTCCTTCAAAAAAAGTATAAATGATAAATGTCAAACCACTTAGTATCAGCAAAAAAACAAAAATAATAGAAAATCGAAACAAGGGATTTTTTAAAGGTCCTAAATTTAAAACTTTTCTTATAAAATATAACTTAATAATTTGAAAAAGATTGAAGACCTGACTCGATCTCACTTTTAATCACATCCATATTTATTAAGTCCATGAATATTTTTTCTAACGTCGTATTTTTTATGTCTTGTGTAAGCTGATCTAAGTATATTTTACCATCATACAAAATAACCACCCTTTCACATAACTCCTCTACTAAGTCTAAGTCGTGTGAACAAAAGAGTATCGTACCACCTTCTTTTACATAATTGTTTAGGAGTAACTTTATGATCATTTTGGATTCCACATCAATACCATTTAGGGTTTCATCGATGATTAACAATTCAGGATTGACTAAAAGAGCACAAATGATTTGTAACTTTTTTTTCATCCCAAATGAATAGGTTTCAATTATTTCATAACAAGCATCATCTAATTTTAGATAACGAAGGAAGAAATCAATTTCCTCCTGAGCGATCTTCTTATGATAAAGACGTCCCAGTAAATGGATATATTCCATACCATTTAAAAATTCAGGGAGATAATCATCACTGGGTAAGTAAAATATTCCACATTTAACTCTTATATCCTGCATCGATAATCCATTAAATTGAATCTTCCCTTCTTTTAGCTTTAATAAATTACAAATCAGTTTGATCAAAGTAGTCTTGCCACAACCGTTAGGTCCAGCAATTGCGGTAAATTCTCCTTTATTGATCTTCAGATTAATATTCTTTAATACAGGATTGTCCTTTTTATAAAAAAAGCTCACATTGTCTATTTCTAAAATAGTAACACCTCCTGCATATATAATATCATAAATATTGTAAATTTATATTAAATAATACACATAATTTTATATATAATTGTAAAATATCCTCTTTTTTACTTTTAAATAATTTTGTTCAAACCTTATACTTTTTTCAATGGTAATCATCCTCTTCACTTTGAGTTCTACTATCCAATCTGCAATTAAACTTTCGCTTCTTGTTGCCGTCAATATGGACATGCAAAAAGTGAAACTCCATCCCCCACTGATGGTTAGTTGAACCAATCGGATTTTTACGGGCAGTTGATCCCCCATCTATCTTTTTCGTTTCTCTCTAAATCTTGAGATGGTGTCTTACTCCCGTTAAAGCGGGATAAAAAAACTGAGTACAGCTCCATTTTGTACTCAGTTGAAAAACTTAGATTTACGTTATTCAATCGTGTTAACGAACAAATCTTCATACAAAGATCTTGTGCCCGTTAATGTGCGTTAAACTTTGGGAGGGGATCATCTAATTTGGACCAGTCCTCGTTCATTTCAAGATCGGTTAATAAACATCGATCTAATTGTTGCTCAATTTGATCTTGATTTATCCCTATTCCTATCAACACAATCTCGGTTTGACGATCTCCATAAACCGGATCCCATCTTTCTTTTAGGGTAGGGTCTTCATAAAATTCCGCTTCTTGTTCTTCAGGAGATAAGTTTGCTATCCATTCGCCAGCACCCTGAAGCTGAATAGATGCACCTGCCTGCGAAATCATTCCAGGTATATCACGCGTTGCCAACCAAAAGAAACCTTTTGCTCGTACAATTTCAAAAGATAAATTTTCGAACCATTCAAACCATCTTTGCGGATGAAATGGCCGCTTTCTACGATAGACAAATGACGATATACCATATTCCTCTGTTTCAGGCGTATGCTCTTCATTTAGCTCTTTGATCCAGCCAGCACCTTCACTTACTTGGTCAAAATCAAATAAATGGCGATTTAATAATAGATTGGGTGAAATGGATCCATTACGAACGATATGCTGCTCAGCTATAGGATTCACTTTTGCTAAAAAGGCCTGAAATCTTTCCAAATATTCTGGTGTCACTAAATCTGATTTTGTAATACATAAAATATTGGCAAACTCGAGCTGGTCAATCAACAAATCCGAGACATCCCGTTGATCATCAGGATCATCGGTTTGCCGACGTTCTAATAACGTTTCACCGCTTTCATAATCGTGCCAAAATCGGTTGGCATCAACGACCGTAATCATTGTATCTAGATAACAATGTGGTGTTAAATCGATCCCTGTTTCTTCGTCGATATACGTAAAGGTTTGCGCCACGGGGATTGGCTCACTAATTCCTGTTGATTCAATAACGATGCCATCAATGTCCCCTTGCTGAACTAATTTTTCAACTTCAATCATTAAATCTTCCCGTAATGTACAACAAATACAACCATTTGATAGTTCTACTAGTTTTTCTGTTGTTCTTGAAAAGCCTTGGTTTTCCACCAATTGCATATCGATATTGACTTCACTCATATCATTCACAATAACAGCTAGTTTTTTTCCTTCACGATTATCCAATAAGTGATTCAAAATCGTTGTTTTTCCTGCTCCTAGATAACCACTAAGTACCGTAACAGGTATTTTATCCATACTATTCTCCCATTCTTTTAAAAAGTAATTCTTTTGCTTTTTTATAGAGTAATGTTAGTAAGACACCAAAGACCATCCAAAGAGCAATACTTGCCCCGGGTGGTGTTCCTATTTTATAAGAGCTTACTAGGCCTAAAAACGTACAAACGATAGAAACAAGCGTTGCAATTATAAATACAAAACGAAATCTTGACGTTAATTGGATGGCTATAGCAGCCGGTAAGATAATAATGGCTGAAACAAGAAGCATGCCGATCATTGGGATCATCATTGAAATCAACAGCCCAATTACTGCGCTAAATGAGAAAGAGAGAATCTTTGTTGAGATACCTGCCACCCTTGCAACATCTTCATTGAAAATCATCGTATACAGTGAACGTTTTGTCACCGCAAAATAGATGAAAATACCAATTGTTACTAGGAAAAACACATTAATCTGGTGTTGAGTAACTGTTACGATCGAGCCAAACAAATATTGATTCATCGTTTTTGTACCGCTTGGACTAATAGACATTAAACAAAGGGCAATGGATAAGCCAGCCGCCATCATAATCGCAATCGAAACATCGGAGTAACTTTTAAAACGAAATCGTAAAAATTCAATCAGCAAAGAACCTAAAACAACGATCATCACGCTCATCCATTCAGGAGATCTTCCTAGCACTAAGCCTACTGCCACACCTGCTAAAGCAATATGGCTTAATGTATCGGCGATTAGTGATTGTTTCCGCATAATCAAAAATACGCCGATAATCGGTGCAACCACTGCTATAAGCATTCCTGCTAGTAATGCTCGTTGCATAAAAGCTAATTCAAACAAGGTTCATGCCTTCTTTCAAGATGAATGATTTGGTCGATATATGGATTAAGTTCATGAATATGGTGTGTAATCATAACAATTGTCACTTGAGGGCACATGCTCTTTACTATTTTATAAAACATATGGCGCGTTTTTTCATCCATCCCAGTAGTTGGCTCATCCAATAATAGAATATCTGGATTTGACATGAATGCCCTTGCCACACACGCCTTTTGTTTTTGACCACCAGATAATTTTCCGATAGGTTGATTTACTACACTTTGTAATTCAAATCTATCAATCATTTCTCTAGCTCTTTTTTTATCATCTTTTGATATCCGTTGATACCATTTTTTCGATTCCCACAAACCGGATACGATGAATTCAAAAACTGTACTAGGAAAATCTTGTTCAATTGATGAAATTTGTTGAGGTACATAACTTACTCTTAAATGGCTGGGCCATTGTCGTAGTCCTTTCCATGGTTTTAACAGTCCTACTAACAATTTCATAGCAGTTGTTTTGGCTGCACCATTTTCACCTGTCATCGCTACAAATTGACCTTGTTCAATTGAAAAAGAAAGATTCTCTATTACAGCATTTTGCGAGTAGCCAAATGTAACATTTTTTAAACCAATTATCGACTTTGTCATTCTCTATTCATCCTTTAGTTCAAAGCTTTTTGCAGTACTTTTAGGTTCTTTTCCATAATAGTGATATAGGTTTCACCATTCTTTTGATCCTTTTCACTTAAACCTTCTAGTGTATCTAACACAGCTGTCTTTGCATGTAATTCGTTCGCTAATGTTTCCGCTACCTTAGAAGATGCGTTTTCTTCAAAGAAAATCGTATTGATGTTATGTTCTTTCGCAAATTCTTTTAGCTCTTTTAATTCTTTAGCACTTGGTTCATTGTCAGGTGATAACCCCGCAATCGGCACTTGTTTTAATCCGTAAGAATCTGCTAAATAGCCAAAAGCCGCATGCTGTGTGATGATTTCTTTATTTTTGACATGGCTTAATGTTTCTGTATATTGTTGGTCTATTTTTTCTAATTTTTGAATGTAATTGTTTTTATTTTCTTCGTACACCGCTTTGTTTTTTGGGTTTAGTTTGATTAACCCATCTGCAATGTTTTCAACTTCTTTTATAGCCATCTTAGGACTTAACCATAAATGCGGATCGAATTCATGTTCATGTTCTTCATGTGCATGCTCTTCATGTTCTTCAGCCTCTTCCTCATGCTCTTCGGCTGTGAAAGGAAGAAGATCGATCCCTTTAGATGCATCAATGATCGATAAATCCTTCGAATCTACTGTATCTTTCACATCGTCAATCCAAGTTTCCATATTTTCATTATTATAAACGAGCGCATCTGATTTCTGGATTTGTTCTAGATCTTTTGCTGCTGGTTCCCAATCATGTGGTTCAACGGAGGAAGGGATAAGCATAGAAACATTCGCTTTATCCCCTGCGACCTCTTTTGTAAATTCATACATAGGATAAAAACTTGTTACAATGTCGATTTTGCTTTCTTTTGATGTATCGCCAGATTTACTTGTAGACTGACAACCTGCAAATAGAACAGATGTTACAAGTAAAGCTGCTGCAAATACGTGCTTTTTCATTTTATTCCTCTCCTTTAAAAGTTTTGACTTTCCAACTGTCTTAACTGTTTTGTTAAATTTTCAATATCTAAATGTTCCCCAATAATCACTAGATTTGTAGGAAAAGCAATTTCTTGGTCAATATGCATAGGGACCCCATAAGCATATTGAAACAAAGTCGTTTTTGTTGGTGTATCTTTAAACCGGACAAATCCTTTTATTCTAAAAACGCTCAAAGGTAATTGCCGCACCCATGCCTCGAAATCGTTTTTTTCAATAGATTTAGTGAATGTATAGACTAAATGACTGGTATGCAAGTGATGATGGACATGTAAATGCTGATGTTCTTCTGGACTTTCATGCGTAGAAGGTTGAATCGTATTCAATTCCATTCTTGCAAATGTTGTCATCTGAAAATCGATATGAGGCTGAATGTTTTGAATATCTTCTATAATCTCAGCAAATGTTTGCTGCTGAATCAAATCGACCTTATTAATAAGCAACTGATCCGCATACTTCACTTGCTCTTCCATTAAGCGTTGGACCGGTTTGCTATACTCATTTCGGTGACACCATCTAACACTGTCTAATACTGTTATGACACTTTTGATGTCAATATCTTTTGCTATAATGGGAGACAAACAAGCATCAACAACATCGAGAGGATGGGCCAGTCCAGAGTTCTCAATATAGATGACATCTGGCCTTTTGGTTGTATAAAGAGCTAATAGTCCTCTTTCTAACTGATCTTTTCCTGTACAGCAAATACACCCGTTCGTAATTTCTTCGATTGATAAATTAGGAGGGAGTAAATTGCCATCGATCGAAACTTCTCCAATCTCATTCATTAAAACAGCTGCATGCCGACCATTTTTTTGCTCTTGCACTAATAGATTTTGTAGTAAAGTCGTCTTACCGCTACCTAAAAACCCACTCAAAATAACAATTTCTATTTTCTGTTGCACGTTATCTCAACTTCCAATCAAATGGGTTTTCTAATGTATGCCAATCGCTATTAAATTCTTCATCTGTTAAAAGGCAGGCATCCAATTGTTTAGTGATCTTGTCCTTCGGTAAATCCATACCAATAACGACTAACTGTGTCTTACGATCTCCAAATTCAGGATCCCATTCTTTCAATACTTCTGGATTTTGCGCGAAAATCTGTTGCTGCTGTGCTTTGGATAATGCTGCGACCCAATAAGATAGTGGTGAAATATTGACAGATGAGCCAGCTTGTGAAAAAAGAATCGCAATATCAGAATGACAGGCACTCCAAACGATTCCTTTTGAACGAACAATTTCGATAGGCATATCCTCAGCCCAATCTTTGAAACGTTTTGGATGGAATGGCATAGAGCGTGTATAGACGAAAGAACTGATACCATATTCTTCTGTTTCAGGCGTATGGTTTGCATGACCGATTTGAAGTTCTTTTAGCCAACCTGCAGAATTTGACACACGTTCAAAATCAAATCGTTTTGTATTTAAAATTTCTTTTGGATCGATTTGACCATGAGTTGTACGAATGAACTTTGCCTCTGGTTGTAGCGTGTGTAAAACTCTTTCAAGGCGTTCCAGTTGCTCTTCCGTAACCAAATCGCATTTATTCAAAACAAGAACGTCACAGAATTCGATTTGATCCATCAACAAGTCAGCAACATCTCGTTCATCTAATTCACCCACTGCTTCTTTTCGATCAAGCAAGCTATCACCTGATTGAAAATCTGTCCAGAATCGGTTCGCATCTACGACCGTTACCATCGTATCCAATGTACAACTTGTCGTTAAGTCGATCCCTAGTTCTTCATCGATATAAGAAAATGTTTGTGCAACAGGAATCGGTTCGCTAATGCCTGTTGATTCGATCACGATGTAGTCGATATTTCCTCGTTCGGCAAGTTTTTGCACTTCGATCAACAAATCCTCCCGTAGTGTACAGCAAATACAGCCATTGGATAGTTCGACAAACTTCTCTTCCGTTCTTGAAATACCACTTCCTTGCTCTACAAGAGAGGCATCGATATTGATTTCGCTCATATCATTGACAATAACCGCTACACGTAAATTTTGCTCGTTTTGCAATACATGGTTTAACAACGTGGTTTTACCAGCACCAAGATAGCCACTGAGTACAGTAACCGGGATCTTATTTGTCATTATCCGTCCTCCTTAACAGTAATTATTACGATTTAAAAAAGCGTAAAAAAATATAGAGTTGAAAATGTTCATATTAAACTACCATGAAAATATTCTTTCCTAAGTATCTTCAGTCTCGAATTGTTATTTAGTTTCTCGATGTAATGTCACTCTTTTTAAGCGTGGAGAATACTTTTTTAATTCTAAACGTTCTGGTGTATTGCGTTTATTTTTTGTTGTAATGTAATTTCTATCTCCTGTTTCCGTACAGGCTAACGTAACTTGAACACGCATCATTTTAGCCTCCTTCAAAATAGTAATGATTACGTTTTAGAATGTTATACCTATAAATCGAATTTGTCAATATTTTTCTAGTTCTGAAAATCGACTCTCTCTTCTCCTTCACACGTTTAGCTAATCTTCTGGTCAAGTTAATTGACATTAAATTTTTGAGAGTAAACTCATTATTGTCGTTATTTACGAATCCTTTACGTTTCATGAAGTGGATCAGATTTAGTTTTGCCGTACAAATTTTGTATTTCTGTATCTTGATAGATTCTGCTTCCCATCGCTTCCTGCTGTCCATTGTACTTTCCTGTGTAAGGGACAGCTTCTTGATCCAAAGAGGCTAAAACTAATTGACAAATTCTTCTTCCCGCAACAAGCTCAATAGGCACCCTGTTCGCATTGTAAAGTTCTAATGTTATATGCCCCTCAAACCCGGGATCTACCCAACCCGCGTTTTGAATGAACAATCCTAATCGACCAATGGAACTTCTTCCTTCTACAAAAGCAGTAATATCATTCGGCAGCTTGATCGATTCCATTGTTGTCGCCAATACAAATGCACTTGGCGGTATGAGGATTCTGTCCTTATAAATATCTTTATACACCGCAGGCTTTTCAAGTGAAATCAATGGTGACGCATATTCGTCCAGCTGTAGAAAATGACCGCCCAAACGCAAATCTACCGAAGCAGGCTGCAACTGCTCTGGCGTTATAGGTTCTATCATAAGTTCTTTTTCTCTTATCTTCTTGTCAATCGTTTTACAAGATAAAATCATGTGTGAAGCCCTCCTTTAAAGCTTTTTATAAATATCCCTCTTACCTGATTGTTTAAAAGGTTTAGTAAGATAAAGCGAAGCTTCCATCAGTAGGGGTTTTCTTCATCCCCCACTGATGGTTAGCTAAACCAATCATGATTTTACGGGCAGTTGTTCCCCACCCACCCCTTTCTCTTTTCTCTCTAAACCTTGAGGTGGGGGTCTTACTGCCCGTTAACGCAGGATAAAATACATTGCTATCAAATCATTTTGCATTCATAGATAAAATCAATTTACCACCTATTTTTTATCAAATCAATCAATAAATCGTAACGATTACGTTTTTATAGTAAAATGAAATCACGAAAAACTGGGACAGAACTAAATGAACCTCTCCTAAAGCCGAATAATTGAACTTTATAAAATTATAATAAAAAGAAAATCCGAACTAATGTGAAATTCTAATTAGAACTTCGGTTCATAGTTCGGATTTTTTATTAGTTGAAATACTTTTGTCCCAGCGTCTGCTTTTTCCTTTCGAATAGCTACCTACCATTCGAAACTTTTATCTAAATTTTTTAAAACCAACATTTACTCTTTGACATGCATTAACCGCAAGCTATTTAAAGCAACCACTAATGTTGCGCCCATATCTGAAGCAATGGCGATCCATAGTGTCAGCCATCCAGGAATGACTAATAGTAAGGCGGCCAATTTAATCATTAAGGCAAAGGCAATGTTTGCTTTAATGATGTTTAATGATTTACGACTTAGCTTAACCGTAAATGGAAGTTTAGATAAATCATCACCCATTAAGGCAACATCAGCAGTTTCAAGTGCTATATCTGTACCAGCACCTCCCATTGCAATACCAACTGTAGCAGCTGCTAGTGCTGGAGCATCATTGATCCCATCACCAACCATGGCGACTTTTCCATAATCTGCACGCAATTGCTTGATAAGTGTAAGTTTATCTTCAGGCATTAACTCTGCTCGTATTTCGGATACACCAACATATTCACCAATTGTCTTAGCTGTTCCTTTATTATCTCCTGTTAGCATAATGGTTTTCGTAATGCCCATCTTATGGAGCTTTTCAACGACTTCTTTACTTGATGCACGTACTGCATCAGCAACAGCCATTATTCCCAAGATCTCACTCGCCGTACCTATTACCATCACAGTTTTCCCTTCAGCTTGAAGGCTGTACACCATATCATCCAACTTTTTAGTAAAAGTTGTTGCAGACATTTCTTTAAATAATCTTGGACTCCCTACAAAATACTCTGTGTTTTTAATCGTCCCTTTAATACCTTTACTAGTAATGGACGTAAAATCTTTAACGACCACAGATCTATAATCCGCATCTAGTTTATCGGCCTCAGCGATAATAGCCGCTGCAATTGGGTGTTGAGATCGATTTTCTAAAGCCGCCGTCAGAGCAAGTAATTCTTTTTCATCGTACTGGCTATTGGTTACGCTAAAGTTTGTAACAGATGGGATACCTTTTGTTAAAGTACCTGTTTTATCAAAAGCGATAGCTTTTAATAGGCCTATTTCCTCTAGATAAATACCACCCTTGATTAGAACACCTTTTTTCGCCGCATGACCAATCGCTGAGACGATGGCAATCGGTGTTGAAATCACTAGAGCGCACGGACATCCAACTACTAAAACAGATAGTCCTTGATAGATCCAAGTTACCCAACTAGCTCCGAAAAACAACGGAGGCACAATAGCGACAAGTACTGCCACAATCATTATGATCGGCGTATAGTATTTCGCAAACTTATCGACAAAGGCTTGTGCTGGTGCACGTTCACCCTGTGCCTCTTCTACTAACTGAATGATTTTTGCAATAGTCGTATCTTCAGCAAGCTTGGTGATTTCGACTTCCAATAAGCCTTCGCCGTTCAATGTACCTGCAAAAATTTCATCATTAGTTGCTTTCAAAACGGGCACAGATTCACCTGTAATGGCTGCCTGATTAACAGTGGATTGACCACTAATAATCACACCATCCATTGCTATTTTTTGTCCGGGTTTTACAATCATAACATCGCCGACCGCAATATCATCAACCCGGACCATCATCTCTTGACCGTTACGTCGAACAAGAGCTTCCTTAGGGGCAATATCCATTAATGTACGAATCGATTGTCGAGCCTTATCCATGGAATAGCGCTCTAATGCTTCACTAATAGCAAATAGGATTACTACAATCGATGCTTCTTCCCATTCACCAATAATCGCCGCTCCAATGATAGCTACTGTCATTAACGTTTCCATATCGAAATCAAGATGATATAAGTTTTGAAAGCCGACTTTAAATAAGGAATAACCACCAATCACGATTGCTGCAATGAATAGTAGTGAAGTAACAAGATTTTCTTCACCATTTACAAAATTTGATACATATCCTAATACGATTAAAAGGGCAGAATATAGCAACACGCTATGCTTTTTATAAAAGGGAATCTTTTTCTCTTTTGTTAAGGCATCTGATGTTGTTGATACAACTGGTCTTTCAGGTATAATTTTCAGATTTTCAAATGCTCCGGCTTTTTCCAATTCATCGATTGTTGCTTCCCCAGAAACAGAGATCTTCGATGCGCCAAAATTCACTTTGGCATCTTCAACACCAGGTAGATTCTTCACATTCATCTCAAACTTCCCTGCACAATTTGCACAAGAAAAACCTTCAACACGATAACTTTTTTGCTGTTGTGGTGATTCAACCAATGCTTTCCACTCCTTTATGTTGTGAGAAGGCCGCGCTGATTAAGTTTTTAAAGTAATCATTTTGGATCGAATAGTATACGAACTTGCCTTCTTTACGGTATTCTGCTAATCCTAAGTTCCTCAACAAGCGTAAATGATGTGATGCTGTTGCTGTTGTCGCCCCAATAATTTTTGCTATGTCACAAACACATAATTCAGCTTCTAACGTGAGCGCATAAGCAATTTTTACACGTGTATCATCAGAAAGTGCTTTAAAAACTTTGGCTACATCAGAGGGGTTTTGTTTATTTAATCGTTCTTGCACATCATTTACCTTATCTTCATGAATACAAGTTACTTCACAAACTTCTCTCATTTATTTGATTTCCCCCAAACACTCTAATATTCAAACGATTATTTGATTAATAAAATTATAGAACAATATGATTAGATATTCAAACGATTATTTGATTGTTTGAAAGAAATTTTAGGAATGAATTTTTGAAAAAAACAAAGCGTGTTGATTATCTAACTATATCCATCAAAATATAGAGTATTCACTGACTTCCGCTACGATTTACTTGCTTTTACCGTGGATTTATTCGCTCTTTTCTTAAGGTTATTTGCTCTCTTGAAGTGATTATTCGCTCTCTCATGGACTTTATTTGCCCTTTCGGAGGACTCGAACAAGCCGCAGTGAAGATCTACATAAATGTTTAACCTCCAAATATAAAAATTGCTTCAAAAGAGCTACCAGCTAAAAAAGTAAAAAATAAAAGACAGAAATATGACTGAGTCAACATTCCTGTCTTCTCTATTTATCGGTATGAACGGGTGATGAATCGTCCATTTTAATACACTTTAATTTGTCCCATCATCCCATTATCTTCATGTTCAAGGATATGGCAGTGGTACATGTATATTCCTTTATGTTGGAATTTCACAGCAATCTTTGCTTTTTGACCAGGTTTTAAAGATATTGTATCTTTTAACCCTGATAAACTTTTCGGTGGTTCTTTTCCATCGATCGAAATGACCTGGAATTGTGTTCCATGGATATGAAAAGGATGATTCATACCGCCCATTGAATCTTTTACATTTTCAATTTCCCATACTTCGGTTTCATTTTGCTTTTGCGTAAAGTCAATTCGGTTTTTATCGAACCTCTTATCATTGATCGTCACATTTTTGCCCATACCAGCTAACTTGACGGTTTTTGTTACTTTTTTATTTTTTACTTCATCTAAGACTTTAAGGTGATTAAAAGTCTCCGTTGCTTTGGCTGTATTGGGTTCAGCTTTCGATTCTTTAAAATGAATAGGCAAGACTGTCACATTATCTTCCGTAACTAATTTGACTTCGTTACTTTTCACTTTTGTGAAATCTACAATTACTTCCGCTCGCTCTGCTGGTGCGACTTCAATCGATTGAGTGGTATCCGGTTTGTTTAGAAAACCCCCATCGCCTGCTATTTGTTGAAATGCCATATGATTATTAAAATGTAGCGTATAGCTTCTCATATTGGAACCATTTAAAATACGCAAACGGACTTTTTTGCGATCTACTGTTAGTTTTGGGTCAACCACTCCATTGATCAGTAGCGTATCCCCTGTAGTACCATCTTCATTCATCGTATAATCATAATCGAGTTGTTGATCGTCTGTAAATGTTCGATCTTGTAAAATCATTGGTAAATCATCGATGCCGTATGTTTTAGGGATATTCAATGTTTCACTATTTTTATCATCAATATAGAGTAACCCCGCTAGACCTTTAAATACTTGTTTTCCTGTTTCATGCATAGGATGTGGGTGAAACCATAGAGTAGCTGCATCTTGTTTAACAGTAAACTGAATCGTTTCGGATTGACCTGGTTTTAAAACTTTATGTGGCCCACCATCTTCATTGCCAGGAATTTCGAGCCCATGCCAATGGAAAGTAGTATCTTCGTTTAAATCATTGACTAAATGAATAGTGACCTTTATTCCTTTTTCTACCCGTATCACAGGGCCTAAAAAATTTCCGTTATAACCATATGTGTTCGTTTTTATACCATCGAAAATTTCAGTAATGCCTTGTTGAGCCCGTACTGTATATGAAATAGAATTGCTATCCTTGTCGTCGGGTTTCAAAACCTTTGGAAAAGATAATTCGTGATTACCTAGACTACTTTTTAATTTTGTGATGGTTTCATGGCTCATATCCATTGTAGAACTGCCATCCTCCATATCCATAGATGAATGATCCATTCCCTCCATATTCATGGAAGAGTGATCCATACCTTTCATATCATGATTAGAGGAGGAGTGATCTTCTTGGCTGCAAGCTCCCAGTAACCCTAGACTTACAATCATACTTGCTAATGTTATTTTCTTCATCTATCAACCATTCCTTTCGCGCTAAGCATACAGAATAGTTGTGTAGAAATTATGTAGAGAAAGGCATTTCTATAGAAAATGTTGTCCCCACATTCTTTTCACTACTTACAGAAATCGTACCACCATGTGCCTCTACTAGCTTTTTAGTGATTGTCATCCCAATACCATTACCAGTATATCGACTTTCGCCTCGATAGTTTCTTTCAAAAACTTTTTTGCTGGTTTCTTCATCCATGCCTATTCCATTATCGTGTACAAGGATGATATAGTTGTCGCCTTGTTTGTATAATCTGATGACGATAACACCCTCTTTTTGAACATGGTGCATGGCATTTTTTATAACGTTGTGCAAAATTTGATTGATTCTTAGCGCATCTACTTGTGCATAAATGGTTCGATCTAAATCTAGTTCTACCTCTATTTCCTTTGCAAGTAATTCACTTGCCAATGAAATGACCGATTTCTCTATCAAATTAGCAATGGTCTCTTTTTTAGTCATAACTTTAAAAGTAGGATTGTTAATGTCATTGAGTGTATCTAATTCACCCACAAGGATGATCAGACGATCTATTTCTTCCACGCAAGCTTGTAAACGTTCAGGAGTGGCTGTCCAAACTCCATCCTCAAACGCACTCAAATAGCTTTTGATAGAGGCTAATGGGTTACGGATTTCATGAGCAAGGTCTTGTGTCATTTCTTTTCGACGTAACTCATAAGTGCTTAAAGTATTGTCCAATTTTAATAACGATTGTCCTAATTGACCAATCGGATCATCGATTTTATAGCTAATATTTAAATGACGATCTCCACGCACAAGTCTTAGCGCAAAATGATTCATTTCCTGAATCGGCCTTGTCAATACTCTTGCGATCAATAAGCTAGAGATCAAGATGACGACCAATAGCAACGCAATTGTCCAAATAGCAGTTTCCCTTAATGCCATATCAAAATGATGGATGACTTCTTCTGAATCTGTAATATGCAACATCATTAAATGTTCATGCCCTTTAAAAAGCAAAATTGCTGTAATAATAAGAAGCATGCTGAATGTAAAGGCCGCTAGTATCGAGGCGATTTTCACGTTAAACTTCATCTTCTTGTACCTTCTCATTCATTTTGTACCCTACTCCAAACACTGTTTGAATATAATCCCTGTGCAATTTTTTACGAATATTTTTTATATGCTGATCAATAATACGAGGATTAATGTCCGCACTAGGTCCGAATATTTTTTGAATCACATCATCTCGGCTAAATATTTTTTTAGGGTTTTCCACTAGTAATAGCAAAATATTGAATTCATGTTGGGTAAGCTGTACACTTTGACGGTTTAACAACACTTGTCTTTCGTTTTTGTGTATTTCCAATTGTCGAAACGTAATGATCTGCTTTCTATGTGATTCGGGCAGCAATCTTTCGGCTCTTACTAATATTTCCTTAGGATGAAATGGCTTCACTACATAATCATCTGCTCCGATCTCAAATCCTTTTACCTTTTCATCAATAGAGATTTTCGCTGTTAGCATAATTACGGGGATATCATAATTGCTTTTCACGTATTGGCATATATCCTCCCCAGCCATATCCGGTAGCATTAAATCTAAAATGATCATATCAATAGGTACTTGATCCACGAATTGAATGGCCGATTCTCCTGTATGCGCAACATACGTCGTATCACCGTTTTGGTCAAAATCAGAGCCACCAGTATAACTGGTGGTTTGCTCTGCGCGTGAAACGCTGGGGTACTGGCCCATGTCTAAAGACATACTGAAAGGTCCGCCAACCGCACTCCGTTCTCACACTACCACTAAAGTGGTTCTATTTATTTCCTCTTTTTAGGTTTTACTTCCTCACCTGTGAAAGGATCAATGAATTCTTTCATCGTCATTTGATCCTCCAAAATATCTTCCTGCAATTGATTTTTTATATACTCTTGTATCACTTTTCTGTTCCGGCCTACTGTATCTACATAGAATCCACGACACCAAAACTTCCGATTTCCATATTTATATTTTAAGTTTGCATGTCGGTCGAAAATCATTAAACTACTTTTTCCTTTTAAATAGCCCATAAAGGATGAAACACTTAATTTCGGTGGAATACTTACCAGCATATGAATATGATCAGGGCAAGCCTCTGCTTCTATTATTTCAACGCCTTTTCTTTCACATAATTGGCGTAATATTTTTCCTACATCTGCTCTTATCTTTCCGTATATAATTTGTCTTCTATATTTTGGTGCAAAAACAATGTGATACTTACAATTCCATGTTGTATGTGCTAAACTTTTATTATCCATTTGGATCCCCTTTCGTACAGAGTCGGTTGGCTAGACCTAACTCCATTGTACGACCGGGGTTTTTTTTCTGTCCATAGCTAAAAGCTTTTTAGAACCCCTCGCATAGCAAGGGGTTTTCAATTCTACAATAAGACGCTAAAACATGGGTAATCTTTTCTTCGTCATCAACGATCAATACTTGCATTTTCATTTTCACCTACTTATTTAAAGGATAACGATTTTTATATTCCAATTAAGTAATCGTTCACATCAGGCATGTTGATGAACCCATTTTATCTATTGAAATTTGAATCATCAACTGATTTTCACCTTCTCCAATTAATATATATGGACAGGCGTGTTGATTATCCAATTTAATCCACAAAAATAGGGAGATTCGTTAATTGCAGCGAAGGCTTGCTCGCTACGCTGCGAGGTCTCATCTGGATGCTATTCCCCTAGGAGTTACACTGGCTCCAGTTCATTTATACTACATTTTAAAATAGACTTTCGGTGAGAAGCCGAAAAAACTAAAATCTTTCACATTATGCCATCTAACGAACACGCCCGTTCTAATCATCTATTTTTCTAAAATATTGATAAACTTTATTTAATTTTTGTGTTTGTTTTCCCTTCTTACTTTCCATATTCCCAAATTCGAAAAACTTTACTTTTTTAATTCCAACAAAATGAAATAGTGCTCTTTTCATCAATACTTTATGTGCGTTATTCAACCATATAAGTGGATAGTTTGTTGGTCCTTTCATAGTTGATACGCACACAACCGACTTACCTTTGAGAAGCCCCTCTGACAATACGCCCTTTTTATATCGATAAGCAAAATTGGTAGCAAACAATTGATCAATATATCCTAACAGCATCGCAGGCGGTCTCCCCCACCAAATTGGATACACAAAAACGATTTTATCAGCCCATGTAATTTGCTCTCTATATTTTTCTAACTTTGGATCACGGTACATATCTCGACGACGCTTCTGCTCATTAAATTCTAATAGCGGGTTAAATCGCTCCTCATATAAATCTAAAACCTGTATTTCCGTTATATGAGGATTTTCGTTACAGCCCTTAATAATTTCCTGCAAAAAAGCATAATTCAGACTTTTATGATTTGGATATGTATAGACAATTAATGTGTTCATATTGCACCTCCGTACTTATCATTTGATAACTAAATGATAGCCTCGTTAAATTTAATTGTCAAATGATAATTGTTTTTGGATAAGTTATTTGTTATTGTCAGTAAGAGGTGAACAAAGTTGAACAAAAAAGAATTATTCCATCAGTTTGTAGCGTTTACAGCAACTGTGCATCAAGTGACACATGATTTAACAAAAAATATAAAAATCGACGATATTACGCCGATTCAATATAAAATCCTTGAATATATAACCATAAATCGGCTCATTACGCCTACCGAAGTCAGTGATTGTCTGCATTTGTCCATGCCGAATACAAGCCGGGAATTAAGAAAATTACGAGAAAAAAATTGGATTGAAAAAATAAACGACACAAAGGATCGAAGAAAACATTATATTCGCCTTACCGAAAAAGGAAAACATATGATGGATGAGGCTTTTGCTTGCATCGAAACCCGCTTCCAAAAACTAATAGAAAATTCTTCAAATGAAGAACTAGAAGAAATCAGAAAAGCGCTTACTACTTTACAAACTAAAATTTTCTTGAATCAATCCGTTGAAAAATAAGCTATTCTAAATAAAAATCCCTTGCAAAACGGAAATGTGAGCTGCATCCCAATTGTTAGACACTATCTAACAATTGGGGTGGGGTCACTTCAGATGATCCATTTTCAAAGGGATTTTTTAATTTACTTGAAAAATGATGCAAGCAAATCAATTTCATAATGCCAAAATTATGTATAAAGCACGAACGTATAATGATGGCTACTTTTAATAATTGTGAAGTTTTAAAAAAGAAGTAATGTTAAATAGAGTCCTGTTAAAGTGATCAATAAGATAGGGATCGTTAACATAATACCCATTTTAAAGTAAGTGCCCCAGGAAATTTTGATACCCTTTCCAGATAATAGATGGAGCCAAACTAATGTAGCAAGCGAACCGATTGGTGTGATCTTTGGACCTAAATCCGACCCGATCACATTAGCATAAATAAGTCCTTCTCTCACAACACCTGTCGTATGGGTCTTTGCAATTGCCAGCGCATCGATCATAACAGTTGGCAAATTATTCATGATGGATGACAAAAATGCCGCGATGAAACCCATTGACACTGTTGACCCATATAAGCCTTGCGCAGCCAATCTTTCTATCACGCTTGCTAATGATTTTGTCAGCCATGCATTTCCAACACCATAAACAACCACATACATGCCAATTGAGAAAAATACAATCGTTCATGGTGCGCCTTTTAAGACAGCTTTTGTATCAACAGCATTACTTTGTCTAGCCATGATCAATAAAAATATAGCAATAATCCCTGCTATAATCGATACGGGCATCTCTATCCATTCACTGGTAAAATATCCAACTAACAATATCAATAGCACGATCCATGAAAGGCGAAACATCTTTACATCTCGAATCGCTTCTTTCGGTTTTTTTAACTTTGATAAATCATATCTACTCGGAATATTTCTCCTGAAATAGATAGATAAGACGATGATCGTTGCTATTAAGGAAAAAATGTTAGGGAGGACCATTCTTGCAGCATACTCTACAAACCCGGTATCAAAGAAATCTGCGGATACGATATTTACTAAATTACTAATGACAAAAGGAAGGGATGTCGTATCCGCAATAAAGCCACTCGCCATGATAAAGGGGATAATCATAGTTTCTTTAAAGTTCAAATTACGTACCATCGCTAACACAATGGGCGTTAAAATCAAAGCTGCTCCATCGTTAGAAAAAAACGCTGCAACAACAGCACCTAAAATACTGACATACACAAACATTCGGATACCATTGCCCCTAGATACCCTTGCCATTTGCAATGCGATCCACTCAAATAATCCAATTTCATCTAATATAAGCGAAATTAGAATAATAGCCACAAATGTTAAGGTCGCGTTCCAAGTAATATCCACTACTTGCTGAACATCTCGAAAGTCAACAACACTGATGATTAGTGCGAGAATCGCTCCACAACAAGCCGTTAAACCTATATTTAAACCTTTTGGTTGCCATATGACCAAAACTAATGTCACCAAAAAGATGAAAGTCGCCACGATAGCCATTGCCAAAATCCTTCTTCCCAATAAAGTGAAACTCCATCAGTGGGGGTTTTCTTCATCCCTACTGAAATAGAAGAACTCAGGTTAAAAGCGCCACGTCCTGTGGCAACACCTGAGTGACCAACATCCCGCCCACCCGAACCAATCGGACGCATGCGGCAGTTGATCCCCCATCTATCTTTGTCGTTTCTCTCTATATCTTGAGATGGGGGTCTTACTGCCCGTTAATGCGGGATAAATGGCATGAAACGTATTGTCCCTGGTTCACTTCTTCCAGAACTGGCTTTTCGAATTGGCATATTTCCGTTGCAAAAGGGCAGCGAGGATGGAGCGAGCACCCATTTGGAATATCCGTTGCACTTGCGATTTCGCCTTTTAATAACACCGGTTCTCCCTGTCTTTTGTATGTTGGGATGGCAGAAATAAGGGCTTTCGTGTAAGGGTGGAGAGGATGCTCATATAGATCATTTACATTTGCCAGTTCAATAATTTCCCCTAAATACATGACTGCTATTCGATCACTCATATAATGCACCACATTTAAATCATGAGAAATAAACATATATGTTAGTTGATATTTTTGTTGTAAGGATTTCAATAAATTTAAGATTTGTGATTGAACAGAAACATCCAATGCTGACACTGGCTCATCCAAAACAAGCAATTTTGGTTTTAAGATAAGGGCTCTCGCAATGCCGATGCGTTGTCTCTGTCCACCACTTAGCTCATGAATATAGGCATCACGATAACTTTTATCTAATCCAATCTCATTCAGCATGTCGTTTACCCATTCTTTTCTTTCTGCTGGTGTTCCTATTTTTTGAATGATAAGTGGTTCTTCTATCAGTTTTGAAACTTTGTGTCTAGGATTTAAAGATGAATAGGCATCTTGAAAAACATATTGAATATCCTTTTTCAATCGTTTTCTCTGTTGGCTTGTCATATCTTCAATTGCTTGTCCTTCAAATAATACTATTCCTTCAGTAGGGTCTAATAATTGACCAATCAATTGGCCTAAAGTGGATTTACCACTTCCGCTCTCTCCCACTAATCCTAATGTTTCCCCTTTTCTTAATAGAAGACTGACATCTGAAACTGCTGGTAGCTCTTGGATTTTATATAACTTACGATGTGTATAATTCTTTTTGAGGTTTTCCACTTCAACTAAAAGATTTTGCATACTCAAAGCTTACCTCCTCCATTTCACTAAAGAAGCAACTAACATCATGAGCTTTTGCTACCTTTTTCAGCTGTGGTTTTGATGTAAAGCACATATCAATAGCCAGATGACAACGACTAGCGAAAGGACATCCTCCCATTCGCTCTTGCAAAGATGGCACATTTCCGGGAATTGAATAGAGGGGGTTTCCCTTTTTATCCGGAGTTGGGATTGATTCCATCAAGCCCTTTGTATACGGATGGCTAGGATTTTCAAATATTTGTGCTGTCGTACCAATCTCTACGATTTCTCCCGCATACATAACGGCTATACGATCACACATATCGCCCATTACTCCTAAATCATGAGAAATAAGTAATATGGTCGTGTTTTGCTCACGCCGTATTTCTTTTAGCAAATGTAAAATTTGTGCTTGTATCGTTACATCTAACGCAGTTGTAGGTTCATCCGCTATAAGAAACTTTGGCTGACAAGCGATAGCGATAGCAATCATAACACGTTGCTGCATTCCTCCCGATAATTGATGTGGATAGTCATAAAACAACTGTTCAGCACGTGGTAGACCAACTTTCTTCATCACATCAATAGCTATTCCTTTAGCTTCTTTTTTGGAAATGTTTTGATGGGCACGGATGATTTCCACGATTTGATAGCCAACTGTCAATGAAGGATTTAAAGATGACATAGGATTTTGGAAAATCATAGAAATTTCTTTTCCTCTCATCTTTTGTAGTTGATGTTTTGATTTTTTTAACATGGATTGTCCTTCAAATAGGATATCTCCGCTTGATATACGCATTTTTTTAGGTTGTAAATCTAGGATAGAATTGGATAATACGCTTTTTCCACATCCTGATTCACCAACAATACCGAAAATTTCACCCTTTTGAACTGTTATAGATATGTCCGAAAGAACCGTCAGCTTACGGCGATTTTGTTCAAGATGAACTGTCACATGATGAATGGACAAGATTTCTGACATTTTTCCAACCCCCTTTGCTAACAATCAACTTTACTCTGAAAAATCATGTAAATCTCTTATTCCATCCCCCAATAAATTAAAGCCAAGAATTGTTAATGTTAACATAAAGCCAGGCGCCAAAGTATACCAGGGAGCAAGCTTCGCAAATCCTTGAGCTTCATTTAACATTCTTCCCCAGCTCGGATCGGGAGGTTGTATGCCTAAACCTAAATAACTCAATGCAGCCTCTACTAATATAGCAGTGGAAAAACTAAGAGAAGCAGTTACAATAATAGAAGAAACCGTATTCGGTAAAATGTGATGAAAAATAATACGTAGATGACTTGATCCAAAATTCCGTGCTGCCCTAACAAAGTCCATCTGTCTACATTTTATAAATCCGCTTCTTATAACACGAGAAAAGCTTGGAATTGTCATAATACCAATGGCAATAACTGTGACTTCTATATTAGGCTGGAAAATCGTCACTAAAATGAGTGCCAATAAAATACCTGGAAAAGCTAATAACGCATCAATCATCCTCATAAGCAATTCATCCATCCAACCTCCAAAATAACCAGCTGTCGTACCTATTAAAATACCAAACAATAATCCAATAATTACTGATCCGCCACCAACAATAAATGCAGTTTGAGTTCCTTTCATAATTCGACTTAGTACATCACGTCCAAAATTATCCGTGCCTAATAAGTAATTATGGTTTGGAGCGATAAGCCGATTTTCAATATTCATTTGATTGACATTGTGTGGTACATAAAAGAAACTCACTATAAAGACAAGGATTAAAAAAAGTACAATTGCTCCACCTGTGACGAGGTTAAATTTTTTTAACATACACCGCACCTCCTTACTTCAATTTGATTTTGGGATCTAAATAGCGATAAGAAAGATCCACTAGTAAATTTACAGCGATGGCAATGATCGCGATCATCACTACCATGCCTTGAACAAGTGGAAAATCACGATCTCCAATTGCAGTGATAAGCATCCTGCCAAATCCTGGTAAAGCGTATACTTGTTCAATTACAAGGCTGCCTGCTAGAATTGCACCAAAATTTAAGCCTGCAATAGTAATTACAGGAATGAGTGCGTTTTTTAAGACATGTTTCAACAGGATGGTAGAATCCTTTAGTCCCTTACTTTTAGCCGTCCGTACATAATCAAAATTCAACTGTTCGATCATAGTTGTTCTTAAATATCTAACGAGGATAGCTATTTGAGGAATGGCTATAGCAGTTGCTGGAAATAACAATGCCTTAAAAGCCCGCAAAGGATTTTCAGACCACGGAACATAACCACCTACTGAATTAAGGTGTAACATTAAACCAAAAATCATGATTAAAATAATACCCATCCAAAAAGACGGAATCGCAAGTCCGATTTGTGTACCTATTGAAATAAGCACATCTAAAAATTTTCCTTTATAATTGGCAGCAATAATCCCTAATGGAATCGATACAAAAATGGTGATAACAATGGCCATAAAAGCCAATGAAAAGGTAACGCCCATCCTTTCATGAATAAGCGAAAGAACAGGTTCGGAAAAACGCAAAGATTCGCCAAAATCTAGGACAAGGACGCCTTTAAACCAATGGATGAATTGTTCAAATAATGTTTGATCTAGTCCAAGTTTTTGTTCCAATTCCTCAACTTGTGCAGGCGTTGCCTCTACTCCTAAGATGATATTCGCTGGATTACCTGGAATGATGCGAAAAGCTAAAAAAACGAGAACAATAACCACAAATAGTGTAAATAGTGAGCTGACTGTTTTTTTTAGTACATAATCCATTCCATATCCTCCAATCTATTTTTTCCATATCAAGTGAAACTTCACCTAGTGAAATTTTTTCATCCTCACTGTGTATTCATTGAATCAATGAGGCTTTTATAGACAATTGCCCCCACCTATCTCCCAGTTATTCCTTTACTTTTTGAAACATGGGTGGGGGACTACTGTTCATTAACGCAGGATAAAGTGAAACTCCATTAGTGGGGGTTTTCTTCATCCCCCACTGAAGTAGAGGGACTCAGGCTAAAAGCGCCACGTCCTGTGGCAACACCTGAGGGACCAACATCTTGTTGGCCCGAACCAATCGGACTTTAACGGGCAGTTCATCCCCCATCTATCTTTTTCGTTTCTCTCTATATCTTGAGATGGGGGGTCTTACTGCCCGTTAAAGCGGGATAAAATTCTGTTATATGGAAACTATTCGATATCTCATTGATATTATTGATCGATATAAACAGATGACAGATCTTGAACATAAATTGGATATGTTTTATAACCCTTAATCGTATCTTTAAAAGTGACATTTGTATGAGGGTCCATAATAAAGACTCCTGCCGCATCCTCAGCAATGATTTTTTGCGCTTCTTTAATATCTGTAATACGTTTGTTTTCATCAATTTCAACTTTTACATTCGATAACACTTTGTCTAGTTTAGGATCTTTAAAGTTTAAGAAATTGTTATCAGCTGTTGATATATACCGACTTAGAATTTCAAATGGATCAAGTTTTCCATCTAAACCGATAATGGTTGTTTCATAATCCCGGCCATTGTAAACTCGTTCTAACCAAACTCCCCATTCAACACTTTCAATTTTCGCTTTCACACCGATTTTTTCTAGTTGGTTGACAATCACTTGTGCTGTATCAACATGGAATGGATATACAGAAGGAACTGTAATCGTAAATTCAAAGCCATTTGGATAGCCAGCCTCTTTAAGAAATTTTTTCGCTTTTTCTGTGTCCGTTGGATATAAATCTTCTAGTTCATTATTGTAGTATTTACTTAATACAGGACTTAGGTTAGAACCGATTTTCGTTCCTTTTCCTAGTGCGACACCCTTAATAATTTCATCTTTGTTGACTGCATAATTGATCGCTTGCCGAACTTTAATATGATTAAATGGCTTCACTTTGTTATTAAATGCTAATAATTGAACTAAATTTTGTTCGTTACTGATCGTTTTAAAGCCAGTTGCTAATTGTTCTGCCTTTTCTGTAGCTATACGAGGATAAATATCGATTTCACCAGATTGTAATGCTAAAAATGCTGCTTCTTGATCGGGTAAAATGCGAAATTCTACTTTATCTAAATATGGAATGCCTTTCACATAATAATCTTTATTTTTCTCAACAATTAGACTTTGACCCTTCTTGTATTCCACAAATTTGAATGGTCCAGTCCCAATTGGCGTTTTATTGCTATCTTTATAATTGGCTGGAATAATTGATGCTGTAACAGCCGTAATAAAAGCTGCCTCCTTTTCTTTTAATTGAATGACAACTGTTTTGTCATCTGGTGTTTCTATTTTTTTGACATTTGCAAAGCTAGAAGATAAAGGCTTGCCTGTTTTTAAACCGGCCAATTTAGCGTAAGAATAGGCAACATCTTTTGATGTCAATGTTTGTCCATTATGAAATTTGACACCATCACGAATCGTGAACGTATACGTCAAGCCATCATCGGAAATATCATAAGACTCGGCGATAGCTGGGTCTAACCCTCCCTCTGTGTTTGCTTTTAATAATCCTTCAAAAATATTGAACATCACTTCTCTTGTCCCAGCAGCTTCCGCTAAATTTGGATCCAAGTAATCTAAGTCTTGAGGAATCGCGACTACAACACTTCCACCTGTCTTTGATTTTTCAGTTTGAGTACCTTTACGATCTTTCTCACTTTCATCCGCCTTATTGCTGCTGCCACAAGCCGATAATAATAGTAAACTGACAGTCAATAATAGAATTGCTAGTAACCATGGCTTTCTCTTTACATTGAAAGTCGTCATTCGCTTCCCCTCCCATTTTTTAATTTAAACATGTATAGTTTTTAATAATGATGGTAGTTTGTTAATAGATTCTACGACGTGTGGATGCTGAAGCTCTTCAATACCTTTATAGCCAAATCTATTGATCAAAAGTGTTTTAAGTCCTACTTTCTTGCTTCCCACTACATCATCATAGTAATTGTCCCCAACATAAATACTATCCTCACTTTTAGTTTCTCCTTGCTTAAATGCAAGTTCAAATATATATTTACTTGGTTTTTCGGCACCAACTTCTGACGAAATAATAATATGATCGAAATAATCGCTTAATTCATAGTGATCTAATAATCGGCGTGCGCTTTTATCCCAATTACTAATAATACCTAGTCGATACCCGTCCTGCTTTAGGGTATGCAGTACGTCTTTTGTAAATGAAAAGGGCGCCCAATATGGAACAGTTTCTTGAATCCTTTCCTGAATAAAACGGTTTTGCCTTTCTAAATCGAATGCAAGTTGTAAATAATGATTAACAACTCCTAAATACCATGGATAAAAAAGATTTGCCTTTTTTCCAAGAACACCTGGATACTCTCTCATGAACAATTTATCAGCATAATGATAGGCTTCTTCGATTTTTTGTATGGGTATTTCAACGTGATGCTCTTTTAAATATTGAGCATATATTTTTTCTCGCTGCTGATATAATAGGGTATAACCGATATCAAACCAAATGTATTTGTTTATCAATATTTGATCTCCTTCTATTTTTTTATGGTCAATTGAATGCTTGATGGGTAAAGCTTACTGTGGTAAACCGTTTGCGTTGCTGTTTTAAATGTCAGTTCGGTAACTTCTGCTAATGGTAAAAACCGATTGCCATGTCGATCAAATGTCGGAAATAATGTACTTGTTATATTCACTCGAATCGCATGCCCTTTCTTAAAACGATGTGCAATTGAACCAGCCAAAATTTCTAATGGATAAATTTCATTGGGAATCAATGGTTCACGCTGATGAATACCATTTCGTGCGCTTGCGCGAAGTAATCCTTCTGCAATATTAATCGATCGACCATCCGGATAAACATCGATTAACTTAATGACAAAGTCCGTATCATCTACATTGGTTGATACATAGAGTGTTGCCTTCACCTCACCTACTACAACCAAATCTGCTGGTAGCGCTTCAGATGTATAGACAAGCACATCATTACGAATCTCAATAGGCTGTTGATTTTGGGCGCCCATGGGTGTTAAGATAGGATCTGCGCCAGATCGACCACCTATTGCTGGTACATATATGGATGGATGATAAACATAAATATCTTTCTCACTGCTTTGTTGTAAAATCTCCTCAGTTAGTTTTCCTGTACCATTAATAGAATTCGCCCGATCTTCACTTGATAAATACAGTACTTTCTCTTCACTTTTTGAAAGTGGCCATTGTTTGGACACATGCCACTCATTTTCTCCTGTAACGAAATAACGAACAGATTCTTCCTTCCATCTCGTTGGATAATCCTTCAACCATCTATCAAACCATTTAATAAGTATTTCATCAACATGATTTTCTGCATTTTTGCCAAAGTCTATCTGCCCTACATATCGAGACCATGGCATATGATACCAAGGTGTTAAAAATAAATATTGATTTTCTCTGGCAAGTTTATTTTTACTTTTCTCTTTAATCCCCTGGAAATTTTCAATCGTTTTATCAACATAAATGTCATACCATCCCCCTAGATGTAAAGCTGGAACTGAAATATTTTCATATAATGCTGGAGATTCAGGAAGTCTTTCATTCATTTGCCGAATCCACTTTTGATAAAATGGAACAAGCTCATTTTTGATGATCGGTACATTTTGTAAAGGTAAGTATTGATAGCATTCTTGAATATTGGTTGTCGCCAGTTGCTGGAGCCACTGCAGATCCTTTTTTCGTACTGCTTCATTTTGGCTAATAAAAGTTGCCCAAGATAAATTTAAAGCTAATGGAAAAGCGCCATTCTCTGACACTCGTAATGAGTTGGAACCACACATAAACGGTGCTATACATGTAAGATGAGGAGGTTGTTCTGCTGCTGCTAAGAGTTGTGAAATACCTATATACGAAAAGCCATATAACCCTACTTTCGAAATGGTATGAGGCAATGTAACTGCCCATTCGATCGTATCGTATCCATCCTCTCCCTCATGAACTAACGGATGAAACTCGCCTTCAGAAGACCAACGTCCACGGGTATCCTGGACAATGACAACATAGCCTTGCTCGGCATACCAAATTGGATGTGCATAATTCATAGTTTGTGCATCTTCTTTGTTATAAGGCGTTCTCAATATTATAATCGGATAATCTGTCTGATCATTTGGACGATAAATATCTGCATATAATTTTGTACCATCTCGCATCTTAATAGGTACATTCGGTTGATGAATAATGTCTCTCTCAATAATCGCTTGGTTCATATTTACACCCATTTCTTATATTTTAATAGACGAAATATTCGGATATTTAAAAATAAAAACCAGAGGCAACAGCGAAATTTTTTCTTGATATAAAAGATAAATATGTTGATCGTACCATTCTAAACACAAATAAATTCATACATATGCTTATTTAAGCAATTGGAAGGCCCAAAACATTCTATATTTTTTAAAGATCATATTTATAACACATAACTGTAAAATCGAGAATATCGTAGTCATATTCCAGACTACGCACAAAGCCAAATCGTTCATACAGCCGAATGGCATCCGGCATTTTTTCTGATGTATGCAAATATAAGGAATTCGCACCTTGCACTTTTGCATAATTGATGCTGGCCTCCAGTAACTTTCTTGCAATACCTCTCCCTCTTATTTTCGGATGCACGCCTAGTAAGCGAACGACAGGGGCATTTATTGGCATATTTAAATCTTCGTAAGCATCTGTCCCATTTGAAAAGATTTGAAGCGTACCAACGATTTCATGTCCTATTTTAGCGATTAATACCTTTGCAATTAACGGATTGTCAAGTGAAGCTCGGATATACTCCATATAATCATAGTAATCTTGAACATTACTATAGCTATTTTGATATTGTTCATAACTCGAAACTAAAACGTCTACTGCTTTTTCTTTATCATATGGCGCAAGTTCTTCAATGATTAAATCAAGCTGACTCATTGATTTCCCCCTCAAAAGTAACGATTCACAGCACTACGACTTCATCTACAATAGCAGATTGTAATTATTAGGTTAATGTGAATAATAAATGAAATAATACCAAGTTGTCAACTAGAAATAGTTATATTAATGATTAAAAATTTTTATCTGAACAAAAAGACCCAATTAGAGAAAGCCAATCATTACAGAAATGACCCTTGCCCACCAAGAAACTAGCTAATTTATAATACTTTCCTAAAATCAAAAGAGAACTGGATTCATCCAATTCTCTTAAGTACAAGTCGGAGCTATACACTACCATTAATATATTACGATACTACGTCCTGCTTTATTCGTAAAATTAATCGACCTGATTCCATGATCATTTTCACTATCATTACAATCATTTATTTTCTAAGGATTTCTTTTCATAAACCAATAAGATACAACTTGCTATTGAAGAAGCAAGAAACACAATGGCCCCCGGCAATGCTCTTGATAAAATATATCCAGCTTGATAGGATGCAAACAGTAAATGATAAATCACATAAACAAAAGAGACTAAAGCTATTATATAAAATGTGTATTTAATCAAATTAAACTCATTTTTTTTCATTATTATTATTCCTTTATATTTATTTTTTCCTATCTATAGAATAATGTTTTATAGCTCCTCTTTCAACATAACCATATTTTCTCTTAATTAATTTCTTTTTTCCAAAAGGTCGTTTTAATACTTTCTCTACACGAATCTTATGTTTATGTCTTCCTTTTTTATAATAAAAATCCCTTGATTTATATCCTTTATCTGGCCCAGTAAAGGAAACCTTAGTAGTAATCTCAAGAGAAATTCCATAAGTTGATTCAGCCGATTTCAGGAAACTTCCTTTTAAGCCCGAAAATTTTTGTCCAATACTAGCATGAATTTTTTTAGTTTCTTCAGTTGTTTCACCTCGTGCAACACTTTTTATAAAATATGGCTTTGATAAATAAGACCAAGATTTTACTATACCTTCATCGTAAGTATAATATCTATATGTCGCTGGCTTTCTTTTAGCTTTTACTGTATTATCGCTGAATACAGTATCTATTTTATCGACTTTAGTTTCAGTAACTTCTACAATTGATAATAAATCTCCTTTTTTAGTGTTGTTACTTGAATTTGTATAAATAGTTTTGGAAGAAATTATTTTATCCTCTTTGTTATTATTATCATTTTTTAGAATAAACTCATCTAATAGAAGCCCTAAACACAAAACAGAAATTATACATATAAAATATTTATAAATTAATTTCAAATAATCTCACTCCCTTCCTAATTTCACATTTAATTATACTTAATTTTATATACATTAATATAAAAAATGTAAAAACATGAATTAAGAAGGATTAAATTAGTTAAATAGTCTTATTATATATTTATTTTTTCAAAATGAATAATATTAGAAGGACCAAATTTCTCAAATCGTTTAGCTTATTTGGAATCATTAAGTTTTATAGAATTTCACAGCAAGTCTAATTAAAAGTTTCTTAAAAATATATAGTCATTTAGACTTAGATTTAATATAAAGTAAGATGCAAAAGTAAGCTAGAGCATCATAAGACATGATTAAATTTTTTATTTACTTAAATTATATATAAGCTAGAGAGAACATCAAAGCGGAGGTTAATTTCAAAATGCCAAACGAAAATAGAACCATTCACATTTAGCATAATTAAGTGAAACTAATCGTAATTGACATTAAAGAAAGTATATTAGAATCTTTTTTATTTCACCTGTGATCTACTGAATTATGGACAAGATATGAGGATAGATATAAGCAAAAATATAATATTACTCATAAAATCATACGTATTTTAATAAAAACATCTTCTAGAACAATGCAAGACTACTGAAAAACTATACTCCGTTTTTATTAATGAAAGTTCATCTTTTTTAATTTTTAATAACCACAACAGTTAACTTTTTCAGTAGTCTTCCCATACTGAATGACACTCCATTCACTAAGCACGAGCTATTTCATTATTTTAAATAACGCCAGCCGCCAGTATAGGAAATATCTTCTCCTATTTCTAAAGCATTGGCCTCACAGATGAATCCTAATACTTCCGATTCGTCTTCCAACAGCACTTTTCCGATTCCTAATGGAGCAGGAATATTTGTCATAAAATGTCCTACTTTTTCAATAGGCATTTTCCAAAGTTCTAATTCAATAGCGGTACCCTGCTTATTGTTAGATCGTATTAATCCAGGTTTCGGAGGGTCTGAAGGCAATTTTATCATCCTGTATACAGGTGCACTTTTTGTTTGACGTACAAATACTGCCCCATGTTCAAGCATTTGACTTTCAAGTTCGAATCCTCGCATATGAAGACCGCATACTGCTAATAATACGGTTTTCCTTTGTTTTTCGGGATATTTTCCATACACCAAGGCATTGGCTAAACCACTTATTAAATGCTCATTTATGCTACTTGAAAATAAAGTGATCCCAAACGGTAAATTTTGTTCTATATCTTCTCCTGGGAGTGCTATGGCACATAAGTCTAAAAGATTACAGTGGTTTGTGTATAGACCCATTAAACTATTTGTATCGATTGGGTCTTTCCTCACCTCTTCTCTAGTCCATGTTCCTCCAGCTGTAGGCATGATTAAAACTGCATTTTGTAATTGCTGGTGCGCTCTTTGTTTCAATGCTTGCAGTCGATGTATAGCGTTAAACACAGAAGCTGCATCGTACCCAGACTTTGTAGCTGACTCTAGTACTGTTTCCGTGACAGGAAAAACCGCTGCCTTATTAGCTGTAACAAATTCACCCAAATCAGCCCAACGCTCTGCTACCCATGGCCCATCGTATAAAATAGCTGCCGCTTCTGATAAATAGCTGCCATCTATATATTCAATCGGAATATTGAACTGTTGGATTCGCTCAATGGTAGCTGCCCAAGCTGCCTTATATTGATCAGCAAATGGACCATAAAAAGTCAGTGGCTTCTCTAAGATATAGATTTTTTCAGGAAGTGCATCTCTGTGACGTGTTACTTGTTTTGACCACGGATCGGATGCTTCAAACCCCCGAACGACTTCATCTATAAGCATGGCATCTGACAACTCATGGGTAAATACAGAAACGCAATCTAAACTAGCACACGCTGGCACGACACCTTTTACTGGCCATGCGCCTAAACTAGACTTGTAGCCCACAAGACGGTTGAGTGCCGCTGGTACACGACCAGAGCCCGCTGTATCTGTACCGAGGGCAAAAGAAGCTAGTCCGCATGCTACCGCAACAGCCGATCCCGAGCTAGAGCCTCCGCTAATTAAATCAGGATTTAGAGCATTTTTCGTCTCGCCATAAGGACTTCTCGTTCCAACAAGGCCCGTTGCAAATTGGTCTAAATTGGTTTTACCAATAGGAATGGCTCCAGCATCGACTAAACGTTGCACGACAGTTGCATGATCAGAGGGTGTGTACGCAAACATCGGGCATCCGGCAGTCGTTGGAACACCTTGCAAATCAATATTGTCTTTAATAGCAAATGGAATTCCCCAAAGTGGTGCTTGTTGAGGATCCATATCCTTTAAATGTTCCAAATAAGGCTGAATCGCTTCTTTTGTAGGAGGCGTAATCCAAATATGATAATCTTGATACTGTTCCGTACGTTTAAGAATTTCCTCTATTATATATTCTGGTGTTACTTCTAATGATCGATATTTTTCCTTCAATTCAGTGATTGACAATTTTTGCAGCAGATTCATCGTTTGCATGGTCCACACCCCTTTTTCCCTTTGATAAAGCAACTATTAGTTGTCCTGCTTGTACTTCTTCACCTGAGGATACATATACACTATTTACCCAACCATCAAATGGTGCATATTGCGGAAATTCCATTTTCATACTTTCTTCAATAATAAGTGGATCTCCTTTTTTCACTTCATCCCCAGGACAAACTAATACTTTCCATACACTCCCTGGCAAAGCGCTACGTACTGCTTCCGCTCCCTCTGGCAATTGTTCCTCCACTATTTCTATCGTTTCATGTTCTGAAACATATTCATCAAGACCAAGTGTGTGCCATCTTTCACGTTCAGCCTCAAAAGCACTTTGTTGTGTCGTTTTAAATTCAGTAGCACTCTCTTTGATCGTTTCTAAAAATAAGATATAATCTTTCACTTTAAAAGTCGTTTCCTGAATTTCTACATTAAATTGACCTCGTAAAAATTTTTCGCGCAGTTCCAGTAACTCGTCTGCTGCTACTGGATAAAATTGAATTTGATCGAAGAATCGCAGAAGCCACGGTTTCCCTGATCGAAAACTGATCGTTTCACGCAAACGATTCCACATTTGAACCGTTCGACCAACAAATTGATAGCCTCCAGGACCCTCCATACCATATACACACATATATGCTCCGCCGATTCCGACGGCGTTTTCAGGCGTCCATGTACGTGCCGGATTATACTTTGTTGTGACAAGGCGGTGACGCGGATCGATAGGCGTTGCAACAGGTGCTCCAAGATAAACATCCCCAAGTCCAAGGACTAAATAATTTGCATCAAAAACGATTTTTTTCACATCTGCAATACCATCCAACCCATTAGCACGGCGGATAAACTCTAAATTACTTGGACACCATGGTGCATCTGGTCGAACATTTTTTTGATAACGTTCAATGGCTAATTGTGTTGCAGGATCATCCCATGAAAGTGGTAATCGAACAATACGTGATGGCACCTCCATCTCTTCAAGAGAAGGTAAATGTTTGTTTAATTCCTGAATGATTTTACATAATGCTGAAATAGACATTTTTGTTGCATCAATATGAATTTGTAATGAACGAATACCTGGCGTCATATCAATAATAGGAAGATCCTTCTGTGATTGAATAGCTTCCATTAATGCATGCACTTGGAATCGTAGCAGCAAATCTAATTCCATATCACCATATTCGATTAAAATATTCTCATCCCCATCTGCACGAATACACATAGGAAAACGGCCGGCCGTACATTGAACAAGAATAGGTGCATTCGTTGAAAAAGGTTTAGATTCCTTTGAAAACTGAGGAAGCCTTACGAAATCATCATTATGCTGACCTACCTCCTCTAAAAATTTTTCCTGCGATTGGCGTAGATCATCAGCTTCTTCTAATGTTAAAATACGAAATTGAATATGATCTCCTGCATGCAGCTGTCCAATTTTCCATAATTCAGCAGAAACTGTTGTAACTGGACATACAAAGCCTCCTAGACTTGGACCATCTGGCCCCAATAAAATAGGCATATCACCTGTTAAATCTAGCGTTCCAATCGCATAGGCATTATCGTGGATATTCGATGGATGCAAGCCTGCCTCCCCACCATCCTCACGTGTCCAAGGAGGCGTAGGACCGATCAAACGGACGCCTGTTCGAGAGCTATTAAAGTGAACTTCCCAGCTCGTTTCTGTTAGCTGGTTCAAATATTCAGGTAGTAAATATTCCTCCGTACAATGGGGCCCTGCCATAACACCAATCGTCCATTCATTTGTAAAAACAGGTTGATATGGTTTAGGAAGTTCTGTAAATACAGCTGTATGATTTGTATGGATGCGTAAAATATCACCTGTTCGCAGTGCTCGACCACCGTGTCCGCCAAAACCGCCTAACGTAAAAGTTGAGGCACTTTCAAGATACAGTGGTACATCTAATCCACCAGCAACAAGCAAATACGTTCGCATTCCTTGTTTTGCTTCTCCAAATGATAATACTTGATCACGTTTAACATGAATAACCTGATACATCGGTGCAGTCTCTTCATCTATTTTGGCTTCCATATCCGCACCTGTTAAGCAAATAGACATATCCGTTCGAAATTTATAGGCGCCTCCTCGAAGGGTAAACTCAAGGCCAGCTGCATTTTCTTTATTGCCTAGCAACTGATTGCCCATACGAAATGAAAAAGCATCCATAGGTCCACACGGTGGCACCCCAACGTCCCAATGTCCGATGCGTCCGGGAAAGTCTTGTACAGTTGTTTGAATACCGCCATCTATTACTTCTATTGCACTTTCGTCCGGCGCAAAACCATTCAGCATTTTTGTATAAACATGTCCTGATTTATAATTTTTTTCTTTCAAAAGTGCCTCAAGATACTGCAAGTTTGTCGTAATACCGTAGAATCTAGTATCTTTAAGAGCATTGCTTAGTTTTTGAATCGCTTCTTCTCTTGTTGCCGCGTGAACGATGATTTTCGCAAGCATTGGATCATAAAAAGAGGTAACTGTAATGCCATCACGAACCCACGTTTCAACTCGTGCATTTTCTGGTAAATGAACTTGGTCAATAATTCCTACACTTGGTTGGAAATTATTCAAACAATCCTCTGCATAAACACGTGCTTGAATGCTATGACCCTTTGGCTTGAAATATAACGTCTCTAATCCATGCAGTTCATCAGCTGCTTCCTTTAGCATCCATTCTACTAGATCGATACCAAGCACTTCCTCCGTTACTCCATGCTCTACTTGTAAACGTGTGTTGACCTCCAGAAAATAGAAATGCTCAGTCATTGGATCATATAAGTATTCAATTGTCCCAGCACTACGATAGCCCACTTCTTTTGCTAAACGTTTAGCAGCCTCTAACATATTTTCTCGTACAGATGGTTTTAGTAATGGTGCAGGGCTCTCCTCCACTACTTTTTGATTGCGACGTTGTACAGAACAATCTCGCTCTCCAAGTGCCACGACCTCACCATTTGCTGTACCGAAAATCTGTACTTCTATATGACGTGCATTGGCAATATATTTTTCGAGAAAAACACCACCATTATTAAAATTCTTCTCTGCTAAATGACAAACCGATTCATAAGCTTCACGTAGGGCCGTTTCATACATACAAATACGCATCCCTATGCCACCGCCGCCTGCTGTACTTTTTAGCATGACAGGATAGCCAATTCGTTTGGCCTCAGTAACCGCGCTCTCTACATTTTGAATGAGTGGCGTACCAGGTAAAAGAGGGACATTTGCCTTTGTTGCGATCTTACGTGCCGAATGTTTTAAACCAAATAACTCGATCTGTTCTGGAGTAGGGCCAATAAAAACAATTCCCTTTTCTTGACAAGCTCGAGCAAAATCGGCATTTTCGCTTAAAAAGCCATATCCTGGATGAATTGCTTCTGCACCTGTATCGAGCGCTGTTTTCAAAATAAGATCCGCATTTAAATAACTGTCTTTTGCAGTCCCTTCTCCAATCAAAACTGCTTCATCAGCTAAATCAACATATAGACTATCTTGGTCTGCTTTTGTATAAACGACAATAGAGTAAATATCCATTTTTCGTAATGTTCTTACAATTCTTGTGGCGATTGCTCCGCGATTTGCAATTAAAACCTTTTTAAACATATCAAACACCCCTTTAATTTATCCCGCTTTAACGGGCAGTAGACCCCCGATTTAGAGAGAAACGAAAAAGATAGATGGGAGATCAACTGCCCGTAAAAGTCCGATTGGTTCGGGCCAACAAGATGTTGGTCCCTCAGGTGTTGCCACAGGACGTGGCGCTTTTAGCCTGAGTTCCTCTACTTCAGTGGAGGATGAAGAAAACCCCCACTGATGGAATTTCATTTTATCTGTCCCAAATCAGTAATTGTATAGGAGTTGGATTATAAGCATTACATGGATTATTTAGTTGGGGACAATTACTGATTAATACAGTTGTACGATGAATCGCCTTCATCTCCACATATTTACCCGGTGACGAAACACCGTCATCAAATTTCAAGCCGCCATCTGGTGTCACTGGAACATTCATAAAAAAATTGACATTGGGCGATAGATCTCTCTTTGTAAGATTCTCTCCATATTTCGCTAACTGCAACATATAGGTATCCCGACAATTATGCATTGGCAATGTATCATGTGAATAACGAACTGTATTACTTTGTGCCGAGCAAGAACCACCAAGTGTATCATGGCGTCCACATGTATCAGCAATGATTTCGACTAATTCTTTCCTTGATTCTGAAACAAGCACAGAACCTGTTGATAAGTAAATATTCTTTTGACGTTGAATCGTATTCACAGCACTATAATGATCAGAAGGATGATCGCCATCAAAAAAGAGTGTATCTACTGCTTGATTTCCCTCTAAATCAAGAATTCGAAGAACTTGTCCAGGCTCGATTGTATACAACCAACCTTCTCCTGCTAATAGCTTTTGGTTATAAATAGCATCTTCTGCTTTACGATTGCTCTCTACATAATTTAATACAGTCATTATTGATGTCCCCCTTTAGTAAGCATTAAATATTCCCATGTATTTTCAAATGCACGACGATTCTCGTCACGATAATTCAAACAAATATCATCTGATTGAATAGGCTCTGCATCTGTTATCGTTATTTCTATTGGAGTGGATGGATACGTGTTCTTGGTATCAAAAGGATGTGGTGTATTGGACAATATAAGCAAAACATCCATCTCTGTTCGCAATGTTACAGTATCTCCTTTCTTCGCATGCCCTTCAACAAAATGCATGTTTCCTTCATCGTCGCAGTATACTTTGGAAAATAAATTGACGACGGGAGATAAATCATTTACCTTCAAGCCATTACGAACTAATTCAATCAGCAAATTATCTTCACCGTTTCGATACCAATCATTCCGCATTTCTTGGTATGTCGTTCGACCATACTTTTCCTCGATATGCTGTTTTGTACTATATCCCGAAATCGTGTCATGCCAACCAACAGAGTCCTCCACAAAGCTAGCTAATACTCGGCCATTATCACTCATTAATACATTGCCCTTTGTTAAAAAAGCCGTATATTGTGCCTTTAAGGAATCCGGCATATTGTAACGCTCTGCTAGATCATCTGCATTATAGAAGAGGAGAGAAACATTGGCATCATCTGCTAATGCTGTAAATCGAATATTCTTTCCTCTTTGAATGTAGCTCGACCATTTCCCACCTGCCGGGATCGTTTTGCTGAAAATTGAAGTTGTTTTTTGCATATTTTTTCCTCCTTAAAAATAGTAAAAGCCCAGGAGACATCATCTCCCAGGCTTTTATCCTTCCGTGAATACAACTTTGAACATATCGTTGTACGTTCTCTCTCGGACCAGCCTTTAAAGATTTCCTTTCTTTAAACGGAACCCTAGAGAACTTTTTGTTTCTAACTTATTTGTAGAAACCTTTATTCAACCTAAATATAAAAAATATTCCCAATATTCAGTATATTAATACTATACAATGCTTGTCCAATAAAGTCAACTATCATATGTTACTTTATCTAACATATTTCTTTTTTTCTATATTTTGAGATACTGCAATCGGTGTTTTAGCTTGCAGCCACTTCTTCCTTATAAATAGATAAACAAAGCCTATAATGATCCAAGTAATGCCAACTTTTAATGTGTATTTGTCAAGTAGCGTTAGTAGCCAACCGATAAAAGCAACACCGATCAACGGAAAAATTAAATACAATAGCGTATCTTTTGCAGAACGCCTTTTTTCTCTAATATAAAACTGAGCAATAACGCATAGATTCACGAATACGAATGCTGTTAAAGCACCAAAACTAACAAATAAAACGGCCGTATCTAAATTGATAGCAACAGCTGAAAGGGAAATCACTGCTACAAAAATGATATTGGCAACAGGAGTCTTAAACTTAGGATGCAATGTCGTAAAAAATTTTTTCGGTAAAATCGATTCTTTCCCTAATGCATAGAAGAATCGGCTCACACTTGTCATAGAGGATAATCCTTGCGTAAAAGTGGCAATGATCAGCACTAAAATAAATAACGAGCTGAGCAAGTTACCTCCAATTAATTGAACTAGACTATAAGCCGCATTGTCCGGGTTTTGGAACGTAAAATCTGGGTAGGCAATTGCTGTTAAATACGAAATAGCCATATACATAAGCGCCGCTATAAAAATAATATAGAAAATGGCTTTTGGAATTGTTTTTTGTGGATCAATTGTTTCTTCTGCCATCGTTGTAACAGCATCAAATCCTAAGAAGCAAAAACATATTAATGAGGCACCTGAAAAAATAGAACTTATCGAACCATTTTCAATATTAAAAAAGGGTGTCAGTGAAAAGAGTGAGCTCACTCCATCATTCACAAGTATGTCTTTCATCGTCAGTATGCAAAAAAGAGCTATAAAGGCGATTTGACATAAAACTGAAATACTACTAACTCGTGCCGCTGACTTAATGCCCAGTATGTTTACAATCGCTAAAATAATATTCATCACAATAATCCAAATATAAATCGGGATAGAAGGAAATTCCGTATTCATAAAAATACCAAATGTCAATATCGCAATAATAGGCGAAAAAACATAATCGATAATCAATGCCCATCCTACTAAAAATCCTACTTTAGGATGAATCGCCTTCTCCGTATAAATATAAGCAGATCCAGAAATAGGATAAGCTTTCACCATTCGGCTATAGCTATACGCTGTAAAGAAAATAGCAATAAAAGCTGCCATATAGGCTGCAGTCATTTGTCCATCTGCGGCATTGAATGCCACACCATAAACTGTAAAATAAATCATCGGTGTCATCCATGCAAGTCCCAAAAAGACTACTTGCGGTGTTTTAAGGGACCTTATAAGGCTTGTTTGCCCTTCCATATAATCATCCTTTCTCCTAATTAAAATAAAATAAGCCCGAGAGAATCTTTTCGGATTCTCCCGGGCTTTTATCCCTCCGTGTATACAGTAGATACTGTACGCTCTCTCTTGGACCAGTCTTTAAAATAATCTTTAAACGGAACCCTAGAAAGCTTGTTACTTATCATGCATAACAGCATTATGAAGTAAGTATTTTGTTAAAGCTTATCTAAAGTATAAAAAATATAAATAAAAAATGCAATACTTTATGTTATATTTTCTAACATATATTTTACATATATAATAACATCTATAGATTTAATATAAAAACACGAATAAAAAATCGTATTTCTATTCTTTTATGTTATATTTTCTAACAAAAACTCTTTCTATCTATATAATATTAAGCTTTTTGGTATAAAGCATTACTATAAATCGTTGAAATCTTTATACGCTCCAGCCGATTCTTATCAATACAAGATTTTACATACTGGGATCATTAATCATTTTTTCTTAAAAAAGCAGAAAGCAGACTTAAATCTTTCATACCTTTCCACATCAAAGAAAAGGGTGCTCTAATCTTTTGGGATCTGTTCATTGATTCCTCTTGATTCAAACAAAATAGAGCGTGTAAAGATTGGAGCTGTATGCTAAATCTGAAATCACGAGATCTATTCGATATCATTTTCAAGGAATTTCGTCATTTCTCCTAACGCATAAATATGAAGCTCATGCATGGCCCTTGAACATGCTGTATAGAAATAATTTCTCTCCATTTCTTTTTGATAATTTGTGGCAGATGCATCCCAAATCAATACCGCATCAAATTCAATTCCTTTCGCCATATAAACGGGTAGCAACACAATACTTTTTTGATATTGTGTCGTTTGATAGTCGATTAATTTTATATCCATATAGTACTGTAATTTTGGATATACTTTTTTACATTCCTCCGCTGTTTTACAAATCACCGCGATTGTTTCATAATTTTTCTTTAAATCTTGGATGCGTTTCACTAGTTGCTGAACCAGTTGGTGTTCGTCTGACACAATATTCAATGTTGGGCGTTTTCCGTCTCGATTGAATGACTGAATTTCCTTTTTATGTCGTAAAATACTAGATGTTAAATGTGTGATTTGTTTTGTTGAGCGATAACTTTTATTTAGCGTCATCTTTTCAACACCGCTGCCATATAATTCAGGTGCCAATAGGGATGGGTTTTGAAATGTATGCGGATGAATCGTTTGATGATGATCGCCTAAAATCGTCATACGTGCATAGGGAAATAACTGTTTTAAAACATATAATTGAAAAGGTGAATAATCCTGTGCTTCATCGATGACAACATGGCGGATATATGGATTTATACGTTTTCCTTCAATTTTATCCTGCAAATATAAAAATGGTGTAGCATCTTCATACAAAATATTACGTTTTTTTAATGAAATGCTCGATTCCCTGCAAATCATCTCCCAATTTTCAGGAAAATCACATGGTAACTTTTGTTGCATGCTTTCATTGAGCTGAAATAATTGACTGTACAATCGAAAGACATTTACAAATTTTAAACGTTGGATCGCTTGCTTTATGGGTTTGAAATGTTTTTTTACAATTTGAATGGCTAACTTTGCGCGTTCTTGTTCAAAATCATCAAAGGAGTTTTCTGTAAATTTCCCTTCCTGCAACAATTCTCTGTACGTCTTTGTATAATCTTCTATGTCTAATAAATCGCTTTTTTCTTCCACCCATTCTTTTGTTCTCTCTATTTTTTCTTTTTTCACAATCTCCTTTAATAACCATTCTTTCACAAGCTGTAAACGATTTGGAATGGATATAGTACGATCAAGTGAATAAAAATAATGTTTGATCTGCTCCGCACTGATTAGTTTTTCACCACGAAAAATAATATTTTTAAATTGCATACCTTGTTCTGAAAGCAATGAGACATAGGCATCTAAAAGATGTTGAAAATGAAGACTTGCTTTATAAGTGATCATTTGTAATCTATTTCTATAAATTTGTTCATTTTGCTCAGATAACATCGTTTCTAACTGCTGATAGGGGTGTTCTAATTCATATTGACTCCCTATATTCTTTTCTATATATTCCCAGAAAGTTAACTGTTGCATATTTTCTTCCCCTAAATCTGGTAATACATTATTGATATAACGATTAAACAATTGATTAGGAGAAATCAGTAAAATTTGATCTGCTGTTAGCTGATCTCGATATCGGTACAATAAATAAGTGACTCTCTGCAATGCAACAGCAGTTTTTCCGCTTCCCGCTACACCATCAACGATTACATAAGGGGTTTTCATATGACGAACGATTTTATTTTGCTCCTTTTGAATCGTTGTAACAATCGTGCGCATATGTTCACTCGCATTTTGACTAAGCATCTCTTTTAAAATCGTATCTTCAATAGCTATTCCTGTATCAAACATAGTGTGCAATTTACCGTTCTTTATGATAAATTGCCGTTTTAATAACATTTCACCATGAATCGTTCCATCTATGGAATCGTAGCTTGCAGCACCAGGTAGCGCATCATAAAACATACTTGAAATAGGAGCCCGCCAATCATAGATGAGTATATGATCCTCTTTTTCATCCATTAATGTAGAAATGCCTATATAGACTTTCAAAGGGTTTTTTTGTCCACGCTGTAAAAAATCGATTCGTGCAAAATAAGGGGAATCGGTTAAGCGTGTTAACAAATGGATTCGTTTTTTTATGCGTTCATCATTTCTTTCACGTTCAGACAGTAACTCTGCCTGCTGCTTGATACTGATAGATGTTTCCAAGGCGTCTTCTGCAGAATCTACATTAACTTTCACATCTTCCCAAAAGTTCTTTTTCAAACCGATGACTTGAGTTCTGTAGAGACTAGAATTCCGTTCCAATCGTTCAAGCTCATGATGAAGTACTTCTAAACAATGATCCAAATAATGTTCTTCACTGAAATGATTATTCATATATTCCATCCCATGTGCACCCCTTTAGTTTTGGCTTGTATTCTACATCATAGTGCCCGTGGCGGGAAATGAACAGTCTATTAATCAATTTACAAATATGGTATAATATATATAGAAAAATAATGTGTTGATTATCCAATTTCGTCCATAAAAAACAGGAAGAATTCGTTGAGTTCCGCTACGGATTGCTCGCTTTCCTGTGGGACATTGAATTGACTTCATTGAATCGACATCGCATGGAGGAAATGCGCATGTATTTTCGAGGACTCGAGCAAACCTCCGCTCCAATCTACATAGTGGAGCTAAAAATACATGTTTTTTGAGGATTATGTCAAATATATCCTCTAATTTCTTCCTAATCAATGCACCTGTAAAAAATTAATAATCTCTAAAGAAAATTTAGTTATATCATACGATATTGAATAGGATAAATTTTATACCTCTTTGAAAAGAAGAATGCATGTTAAATGGAAATCCATTAAATGCATTCTTCTTTTTATATATTTAGATGATTCAATACTAAGTGTTAGTATCCTTCAACTACCATCAACATTTTTAATTGGCTACAGCAGCTGTTTTTCTTCTATGTTTGCCTACATTTTTTTCTAAATAGTAGAATAGAAGTTCTAGGAGTAAACAAATAATCCAATAGATAATCGCCGCAACGGAATACATTTCTAAGAAGTTGTAGCCTTGGTTCGCAATCATTTTGGAAATTGCCATAATTTCAACTACTTTTACCGCAAAAGCAAGTGAAGTTGATTTGATCAGGTTGATAAAGATATTCCCCATATTCGGCAATGCCATTTCAAACATTTGTGGGAAGATGACTCTTCTCAAACCTTGCCAAGTCGTCATTCCTACACTATGGCACGCTTCCATTTGTCCAACCGCAATTGAATTGATAGCTGCTCTAAAAATTTCCGTTGTATAAGCAGCTGCATTCATGGAATAAACCATAAACGCATACCACATGGGCGAAATATTGTCCGCATTCCACGTTGTTGTGAATGTTTTGTTCACCCAATCCAGTAATTCTGGTACGCCATAGAAAAATACATATAATTGTACGAGCAACGGGGTCCCCCGAATAAAAGATACATAGACAATTGTTAGCTGCTGAAGAAAAGGGACTTTATAAACACGCGTTAAAGCTAGTCCTAACCCAATAACAGAACCAATGATGATGGATACCGCCGCGATCGATAATGTAATGGGTACGCCTTTCAAAACCTCAGGAAAATGCTCGATCGCAAATTGTATGTTAAAAACTGTCATGTCGTTCCTCCCCTAAGATTTCGCTACATTTATACGTCCTTTTTTAAAGTGCTTCTCTAATTGATGAATAATCACTTCAATGAAAGCGCATGTTCCCCAATACACAATGGAAATGACTACATACACTTGGAACATACCTAAACCATAGTTATTCCCTATAATGATCCGGACTTGCCCCATGATATCTACCACACCAATAGTAAAAGCAAGCACTGTATCTTTTAACAACTCAATGATCGTATTGCCCATATTGGGTAAAGCCAAAACAAACGCTTGCGGCAAAATCACACGACGAAGAGCCTGCGAATAGGTCATTCCAACGCTATAGCAAGCCTCTAGCTGATCTTCTCCCACCGCAATATATGCTGAACGAATAACCTCTGCTAAATAAGCGGAAATATGTAGCGAAAATGTAGCGATTGCAAAGATCAATGGTGCAACATCATTAATATAGATCCCAAACGCTGATAATAATTGTGGCAAACCAAAATAGATTAGGAATAACTGAACGAGAAGAGGTGTACAACGTGAAAATGAAATAAAGATCGCTATTAGTTGATGCAATACAGGTATTTTGCGAATACGTATTACGGCAATCAAGGTACCAAGGAATAATCCCACCATTAGTGAAGCGACTAACATTAATAATGTTAATGGTAGTCGCGATAGCACTTGTTGAAACAACGTTCCCCACTCATGTATAGAAGAATCCATATGCTGCTCCCTTCTTGATAATTGATGAAACTAGTTTCCAAACTTATATTGTTTTTGATTGATATAATCTAAATCTTTAAAGATGTCGACATCGAACCATTTTGTAGCTAATTTAGATAATGTACCGTCTTCTTGAAGTTCCTTTGTTGCTTCGTTGATATCTTTTTGTATTTTTTCATTCTTTTTGTTATAGACGATATAAATAGGTTCCTTTGAAATGATCCCACCAACTTTAATATCTAAATTCAACTCTTTTTGTACTGTATTAAATGTTGAAACGTTTAGAAATACGGCATCATATTTTCCTTCAGCAAGACCTTTTAAATTATCCGCATTGGATGGTTGTTCGATTGTTTCGATCTTTACCGCTTTATCAGGATGTTGTTCATTATAATTATTTAAGATGGTTCGTAAACCGCCGCTTGGTGCCATTGGTGCTAATTTTTTACCTTTAAGATCTTCAAAGGTTTTAATATCGTTTGTATCTTTACGTGTAATAAGCGCTGTAAGTGAGTAACCATACTCTGGATCACCATATAAGAATTTTGCTTCACGTTCTGGATTTTTAAAGAACCAGTTGATCGCGAAGTCGAATTTATTTGTACTAACACCTATTAAATTACTTTCCTCTTCACCAAATTGGTATTTAAATTCATATTTTTCTCCTAATTTTTTCTCAATTTCGTTTAAATAATCAATGTCATAGCCAACTGCTTTGTTATTGTCATCTGTATATAAAAATGGAGGATTTACTTCATCGCTCAATGCTACTTTCACAATCTCTTTACCATTTTTCTCTTTCTCAGCGCCATCTGAAGAACTTGAAGAGCCACATGCTGCTAATAAACTCGCTGTCAACCCAAACGCCGCTACCAATATACCTAATTTTTTTAATTTCATGCTATTCATCTCCCTAACTAAATGTTATATTACAAATTCCGGTTCTTTATTTAATCGACGCAAAAACTGCTTCGTTCTTTCTTTTGTTGGATGAAGGATGACTTCTTCCGGCGTCCCCTCTTCTACGATATGACCACCTTCCATGAAGACCACATGATTAGACACTTCACGAGCAAAATCAATTTCATGTGTTACGATAATCATCGTAATCCCTTCGCGTGCAATTTTCTTCATCAAAGTTAGCACCTCGCCAACCATCTCCGGATCGAGTGCGGAAGTAGGTTCATCAAACAAAATGACATCTGGATTTAATGCTAAGGCTCGCGCTATTCCAACGCGTTGCTGTTGTCCACCAGATAAACTAGATGGAAATTCATCTCTTTTTTCAGATAAACCTACCTTTTTTAGAAGGCTTTCCGCTATTTGAATCGCTTCACTCTTCTTTTTCTTCTGTGAAACGATTAGACCCTCCGTTATATTTTCAAGCACTGTTTTATTTTGAAATAGATTGTAATTTTGAAAAACCATCGCTGTTTGCCTGCGAAGTTGGAGAATATCACGTTTTGAAGGTTTATGTGCATCAATAACGAGTTTTTCTCCAATTTGAATCGTCCCATGATCAGGCTTCTCCAAAAAATTAATACAACGTAAAAATGTCGTTTTTCCTGAACCTGATGGACCAATAATCGTTAAAACATCTCCCTTTTTAACTTTTAAATCAATCCCCTTTAATACTTCGTGATCTTTAAATTTCTTATATATACCATTCAGTTTAATCATGATGCAAGCCACCCCCCTAAAGCATTTATATAAAAGTTTTATTTTTTTTAAATATAACGATAATCTAACGCAACAATTCATACCTGTAAAGTATGTTTTGTTTTCCTTTTTCGTCACATTTATAGATTTTTTACACAATTACTTGTATTATAATTCTTATATAAAAACTAAGGATTGAGGGGCTGTAGAATGAGTGTACTAAAAAATTTTATTCAAAACAGTGAACAGCAACATGTTATCGATCAATTAAATTCATTAAAAGAAGCCATCCAACAACGTGGAGAATATGCCGATCGTGAAAACACATTTCCTTTAGATAATTTCAAAGATTTATCATCCATCCAATACAATCAATTAACCCTACCAAAAGAATACGGCGGTAAAGGCTTCGGTATTTACGACATGATTCTTTTTCAGGAAACTCTTGCAAGCTTTGACGGTGCGACCGCTCTTGCTATCGGCTGGCAACTTAGCGTGGTAGGAGAAATTTATGAAAAAAAAATATGGTCTGAAGAACATTTGAAGCAATTTGCAAAAGAAATTGTCAATGACCATGCACTTGTGAATCGTGCCGTTAGTGAAGCGATTACAGGAAGCCCTACACGAGGTGGACGTCCCGGCACAAATGCCGAACTCATTGATGGTAAATGGCATATTACTGGGCGAAAAAGCTTTACGACACTTTCTTATGCACTAACACACTTTTTAACGGCTGCTTGGATCGAAGAAAAAAATACAGTTGGCTTCTTTTTAATTCCTAGTCATACAGAGGGAGTTTCAATCGAAGAAAATTGGGATGTACTATCCATGCGTGGTACGGCAAGCCACGATCTAGTGCTAGATCATATCGTCTTGCCCAAAGATGCATTAGTAGAAATAAATGATGGTCCACGAGGCAACAACGTTAATGGCTGGGTATTGCATATTCCTGCCGTCTATTTAGGTATTGCACAGGCAGCTCGCGATTACGCACTGCATTTTGCAAACACTTATTCACCAAACAGTTTGCCTGGCCCTATAGCTGAACTACCGCATGTACAAGAAAAAATTGGATTAATCGAATTAAAATTACTGAATGCGCGTCATTTTCTATATAGCGTGGCAAGTAAGTTCGAGGATCCCGCTACCCATGCAACGATTACAGATGAATTAGGTGCAGCGAAATATATCGTTGTCAACAGCGCCATTGAAATTGTCGACCTTGCTATGCGGATTGTAGGTGCTAAAAGCTTGCAAACAAGCAACCCATTAAGTCGTTATTACCGAGATGTTCGCGCTGGTCTTCATAATCCACCGATGGATGATATGACGATTGCCAAGCTAGCAAAACGAGCACTTGGAGAAGCACATTAAAAATGTTGAGGTCCGTCTCTACAAGTGGATGAAATAGATTACTAAAATACTTGATCGTTTATTACACGATAACTTGTTTATAATGTTACAGATATTATAAAAATGTACATGACTAAATTCAATTTAGTGGCGTACATTTTTATTTTCTTTCATTTCTATTGAATTGCTAAATAGTTGAACGATAGTAATATTTCACAAATATATCACTTTATTTGAATTACAAATTATTAAACTTCTTCTCAATCTACAGTCATATTTACAGTTTCGCAAGTACATCATCGACGGAATGCCATTCATATTTGGATTCATCTAATACTTTTCCGCCAATTTTTATCTGAACATTTTTTATAAATTTCGCACCATAATATTCATAAGAATATTTTGTTTTATTATCTTCTAAAACGTCGACGAAAATCTTTGAATAACCCATTTTTTTAAAATGAATGAATAATTCTTTCATTAAGGCTCTTCCAATACCTATTCCTTGATATTCCTCTAACAAATAGATTGAGGTTAAATCACATGTGTTTTCTTCAATGTTTGTTTCTCTTTTCCACGCATCAGCAAAACCAACGATTTTTCCTTGTACATTTTCAACTATAATTACATAATTGTCTTCTCTAATTATGTTTTGTTTCCAAAGTTCTGTTCTATCTTCATAAGATAAACCATTTAAAAAATCATCTGGAATTATTCCCTTATAAGTCGTTTTCCAACTATCAACGTGAGCTTTAGCAATACCATCTGCATCCTCAATATTCGCTCTTCTAATTCCCACTCCATGCACACCCTGTCCTTATTATTTTTTATTATTGACCTTTTCTTGATAATAATTATTTTACATTATTTAACAATCAGAAAATTCCAACTACTATTAGACACCTCCAAGTAAAAATATCTCAGCCTATTTTGCAGACTTTATTCGCTCTCTTGGCGTCGTTATTCACTCCTTTTTTCAATTTTATTTGCTCTGACAAAAACTACACTATGATTTAGGAAAGATCTAAGTAATTTCGCCCTAATTTATCTATTTAAATTTTCATTGATTTTAACAGGATTATAAAGTAGAATCTAAATAAAACCTATAAAATTACTATGTTTTAAGAAAGAAGTGACTTTGATGACTTATTTAAATGATTTAGTTGATGATTTACATAACCAATTCGATGAAATCGTTCAGAATCGTCGTTATCTACATCAACATCCTGAATTATCATTTGAAGAAAAGGAAACACCCCAGTTTATCGCGACGCATCTACGAGAATATGATATTGAGGTACAAGAAAATATTGGAGGCCGTGGAGTAGTTGGTATTATCCATGGTGAGCATCCCGGAAAAACCATTGCATTACGAGCTGATTTCGATGCACTTCCTATCCACGATCAAAAAGATGTTCCTTATAAATCAACAGTATCTGGTATTATGCATGCATGTGGACATGATGGGCATACTGCTTCCCTACTTGCAGTCAGTAAAGTCCTACAAAAACATAAAGAATATTTACATGGGACGGTCAAAGTCATTTTCCAACATGCTGAGGAGAAACCACCTGGTGGAGCAAAATTTATGATTGAGGATGGCGTTTTAAATGACGTTGACTATGTTTTTGGGGCACATTTAGCGACTGAATTTCCGATTGGTAAACTTGCAACTCGTGCTGGGGCCTCAATGGCTTCTGTCGATGCATTTAAAGTCACGATTTTGGGCAAAGGTGGACATGGTGCAAGACCACATGAAACAAAAGATTCAATCGTTGCTATTACTCAACTCGTTCAACAGCTACAACAAATTGTCAGTCGTCGCATCAACCCAACAGAGGCGGCCGTTGTAACTGTTGGCAGTATACATGCAGGAAATGCATTTAACGTCATTGCAGATACAGCAGAATTAGAGGGTACCGTTCGTGCGTTGAATAAAGATGTTCGTGTGCAAATCGAGGAGGAAATTCGCGCTATTTTAGAGGGACTAAAAATAGCTAATCATGTTGATTATGATTTAGAATATTTACACGGCTACCCTGTACTGATCAACCCTGAAAAAGAAACGAGACTTGTCGAAAACTTAATCAAAAAGCAATTTGGACAAGATTCCTTTATCCATAAACAAGCAGTGCTCGGTGCAGAAGACTTTGCTTATTATTTACAAAAGCGTCCAGGTGCTTATTTCCATGTTGGCGCACATAATGACGATCCAGCTACTCAATTTCCACATCACCACCCTAATTTTGATTTTGATGAAAAAGCATTACTTAATATTGGAGCTACTTTTTTAAGTATTATTAATCATTACTTAATTGATATTGAAAAATAATGCAACATAGATTTAGAGAAAGTGAAACTTCATCCAGTGGGGGTTTCTTCATCCCCACTGGATGTTGGTTGAGCCATTCGAGCCTTTACAAACCATAGATTCCTCGCTTATCCTCAGCTTGTTACTTGCGTCTTAAATTGAGAGGCTTGATCCGTTAATGCAATGCATTAAGAGGAACTTCCCTCAAATCTATTCTTATTAGATTTTACAAAGATATGAATTGATCTGTGCGAATCCCTTTCCATAATGAATCTGCAAAGTCATCACTATGTAATTATTCCTTCTATCATAATGAAACTGCTTAGGAAAGAATGCTTAATATTGAATAAGCATTATATAAGAACACAAAAAAGAGGTGCAATTCATTTAGTTGCACCTCTTTTTAATATGGCGACACTTACTATGGTTGTGGGATAAACCAGTAATTGTCTTTATTATGTTTATCTATATAATCTTTAAATTCTTTTGAATTATAAGCATCTTTTACTGCTTTTGCCCATTTTGTATCTTTGTTCTTTTCGTCTACTACGGCAACTAATTCATAGTCTTTTACAACATCTTCTTGTAATAATGATTTTGTCGCATCAATGCCAGAAGAATATACAATACTTCCTGGTATTACACCATAATCGATATCTTGTAGTATACGAGGGATTTGAGCAGAATCCATTTCTTTAATCTCTAAATTATTTTTATTTTCAACAATATCTTTAGCTGTCGCATTAATTGGATCTACACCATCTTTGATTTTAATCCAACCAGCTTTTTGCAATATAGCATATGCGCGTGCTGCATTTGAAGGATCTTGTGGGATCGCAACAACATCACCCTTTTTTACATCATCTAAAGATGCTTTTTTACCTGGGAATAGCGCTGCTGGTACAGTTGGGATTGGTGTTAAAGATACTAGTTTTGAACCACTTTCTTTATTAAAATTATTCATATAAGCGGTATGTTGATCCACATTTAAGTCAACACCACCATCTGCTAATGCTACGTCTGCTTGTTGCAGATCTGTAAATTCAGTTTGTTTTACTTTAAAACCTTGTTTTTCTAGAATTGGTTTTACCACGTCTAAAAATAATTCACTATAAGGACCTGGTGAAGTACCAACTTTAATTGTTTTGGTTTCTTTACTTTCCTCCCCTTTATCCGAGCTGTTGTTGCCACAAGCAGCTAGAAAAACTACTAAAGACAATGTTAAAAATGCTGCAACTAGTTTTTTCATAAATGAGTCTCCTTATTGATGTCTAATTTTTTTAGCTAAGAAATTTCCAAAGCTTTGTATAATTTGTACAATCACGATCAAAATCACGACTGTCAAAATGATAACGACTGTATTAAAGCGTTGATAACCATATGAAATAGCTAGGTTACCAATACCTCCTCCACCTACTGTTCCTGCCATTGCGGTCGCCCCAATCAAACCAATTGTAGCTGTTGTTAGTGTTAAAATAATTGAGGCTAATGCCTCTGGTACTAGAAAATACCGGACAATTTGTAATGGCTTTGCACCAAGAGACTTGGCTAATTCAATTATTCCAGGGTTGACCTCTAATAGAGAAGTCTCTACTAATCGGGCAATAAAAGGTGCAATATATATAATCAAGGGTACAATAGCAGCTTCCGTCCCATATGTCTTTCCTACAATCAATCTTGTAAATGGAACAATAGCTACCAGTAAAATAATGAATGGCAGAGAACGAATAATATTAATGATCGTATTTAAAATGGCATAGAAAAATTTATTTTCTTTAATACCATTTGGTCTTGTTAATACCAGCAATAAAGCGAGTGGTAATCCTAACAATGTACCAATTAACAATGATACTGAAACCATATAAGCGGTTTCGATAATGGCTTGCCATATGATATCAGGTGTAACTTGGTTCATATACTCGCCTCCTCAACAATTACATTATGGCTTTGAATAAACTCTTTTATCCTCTTAATCCCCTGTTCATCTGTATAAAAGGCAATTGTAAAAATTCCTAATGTTGTGCCTTGTAATTCCGTTACATTAGCAAATACAATATTATTTTCAATATTGAATTTCTGGTTGATTTTATACAATAAAGAATCAGATGTATTGTTACCTAAAAATTTTAATCTTAATAATTGATAAGCTTTGGGACTATTTCGTAAATTCTCAACAATATTTTTTGGAATACTATTGGGAATAACAGTTTTTACAAAGTCCTTTGTTGTTGGCTGTTGAGGCGTACCAAAAACATCTATGACATTTCCTTTTTCGATTATTTGCCCATTTTCCATTACGGCTACTTTATGACATAGATCACGAATAACTTCCATCTCGTGTGTTATTAATAAAATGGTAATTTTAAATTGTTCGTTGACTCTTTTTAAAAGCTGTAAAATAGAAGTTGTCGTTTTAGGATCTAGTGCGGATGTTGCCTCATCGCACAATAAAATCTCAGGATTTGTGACAAGAGCTCTCGCTATGCCGACACGTTGTTTTTGACCTCCTGATAGTTGACTAGGATAATTTTTTTGCTTGTCTTCTAATCCGACAAAGGAGAGCATTTCTATTACTTTTTCTTTAATCTTTTCTCTGCTGTCGTTTTTCAATTTTAATGGTAGGGCAACATTATCAAAAACCGTTTTTGATTCCAATAAGTTAAAATGCTGAAAAACCATACTAATTTTTTTCTTATTTAAATTCTTTTCATTTGGTTTAAGCTGTTGTATATCTTGACCATCAACAATAACTTTTCCCGATGATGGCTCTTCCAAACCATTCACTAAGCGAATCAATGTACTTTTCCCCGCACCACTATAACCAATAACACCAAATATATCTCCTTTTTCAACCTTCAGGGAAACATCATTTAATGCTATGATTGTCTTTTTCTTTTGATGAAACTCTTTTACGATATGATCAAATTCTATCAAGATGTATCCCTCCGAAGAGAATAAAGTGAAACTCCATACAGTTGAGATTTTCTTTATCCTCCACTGTGTATTAGTTGAACCAATCGGCTTTTACAGGCTTGACCATCTATACTTATGAATAGTCAATATGTTCGATGCTCTATTTTAAATGCTAAATATTACTTAAAATAGCTGTAGAAACTCTAACACTATTATAAATATATTTCTTATCATTTAACTATGAATTAATGAAATAAATTATAGCAATTATATTTTCGTAAATCAATAGCTTATTCAACCATTCTTTTAAAAATTGCAACTAAAAAGTCTTGATTTTTTAAAATTTGAGTCAAATATATTAAAAACATAAGTGATTGTAGTTCATGACATCTATCAATCTATTTACAATACACTCCCTCCCAATCCCATTAAACATAAAAGATTACAAATTACGATCATTTCGCTCAAATCTAGTTTAAGATAAAATAAGAGGACCAACTTCATCTACTACTTAGTTGAACCAATGATCTCAGTGGCAATTAAACCCAACTCTCCATCGTTTTTTCTCTCATCTTGGTGGAGGTCGTTAAGAACCATAATATCGCTATAAATATTTATCTTTTCTTTCATTTTATAAACCAAGCCAGCTATTTTTATTATGTTTTTGGAGATGAATTGACCTTTTTCAATGACTTCACATCTTGTGTGAGAATCTTGCTACCTATTAATGTGAGATAAAGGAGGGATCTGTTTGGATATTTTAAAAGTGCATCAGTTTTTTCCGTTTTTTGAAAGTCCTACAATCGCATTTATTCAGAAAACCATTCCAAAAGATACGGTTATTTTCAATGAAGGAGATGAATGTGGAACAGTTGCCTTTTTGTTAAGCGGTTCCATCCGTATATCTAAGATTGGAAAAAATGGGAGAGAGATTGTGTTATATCGGTTAGGCAGTGGAGATTCGTGTATTTTAACGATTTCCAGTGTATTGGCTAATATTTCTTATCCTGCAACAGCCGTTGTAGAAGAAGATGCAGAAGCCATCTTATTATCTGTTCAACAGTTCAAAGAGTTGATGACTATCAATCCTGAATTTCAACAATATATTTATAAACTACTAGCAGCACGACTACTTGAAGTGATGACACTGGTCGATGAGATTGTTTTTCACAAGATGGATGAACGGTTAATCGAATATTTGTTAAGACACAGTAAAAATGATGAAGATATTATCGAAATCACACATGAAGAATTAGCCTCTCAACTTGGATCAGTGCGAGAGGTCATCAGCAGGCTTCTTAAGGGATTTGAACGAGATGGATTGATCCAGCTTTCGCGCGGCAAAGTGAAAATCATGCACCGCTCAGGTTTGGAAGAAAAATTGTCTAGTTATTGACAATGTGACTAAGTCACTGAAGAAAACAGCTTTTTTATCTATGATAAAGGTAGAAAAAATAAAGGAGTTGTTTACTTTGAAAGCAAATGTGGGAACAACCGATCGGATTGTAAGGATTGTGTTAGGTCTTATTGTACTATCTTTATTTTTCATTTTAGATGGTGGATGGAAGTACATTGGTTTAGTAGGTATCGTTCTTTTGCTTACAGCATTCATTAAATTTTGCCCATTATATACTCTATTCGGAATAAATACCTGTTCAAATAAAAAATAATGAAGGATTAAGAAGTGCCTATCTGGTGCTTCTTATTTTTTTATAACAAGAGTCATTCCGTACATGTTTTTATATATTTACCACATAGATCGCAAAATTACTATCCTCCGCTGACCATCTAACTATAAAATGAAGCTTCAGACTGAATTCTGCAATGTGTATTCTTGAAAACGAATCGGTCTTTTACAGACAATTGATCCCCTGTTTATTACTTGTGCCTTGTAGCAGAATTCTCACTGTTTCATGTGCACAGGTCTGCCGCCAATTCTCCTCAAAAAATATCTATTCCTACCTAACAGCAAAATATATTGTCCTTCAAAGGAAGTACGAAATTTCAGATGTGCTGATCCGGACAAGATCAGGAACTATATGGATTATGGTCGTGAAAACCTCATATTTACTTCATCTTATCCGTTTGTGATATGTATTATAATGGATAAAATTAAATAATATTACATGATAATAGTTATCAATAATCCCTTTACAAATAAAAAGATTAATAGTACACTATCCTTAACTTTCCTAAAGGAAACTTTATTTTATAAAAGAAAAAGTAAAGTACGAAAGAAACTTTTTGTCTTTAAAGAAAGTAAATATCTGTACCTTACTTACATCGTGACTATTACTAAAACTATTTTAAAAAGGAGCTTGTTTAGAAAATTTCATAATTCCTAGGAGTTGCTTCTATCTTTGCCATCACTTAAATCATTCCAAGGAATTTATCATCTGAGTATGTCTTTAAATGATTAAAAATACGATTATTAGGAGGTAATACGAATGTTAGAAGTCAAAAATATCACCGTTACATATGACGGTTTATCCAATGCAGTCGATGATGTATCTTTTCGTATTGATCAACCATCTTTAGTGGGAATCCTTGGACCAAATGGTGCAGGAAAATCAACGATGATCAAGGGAATTTTAAAATTGATTCCCAGTCAGGGAGAAACTTTTTACAATAATTCTCCTCTTAAAAAAGTACAGAAAAAAATTGCCTATGTTGAACAAAAGAGCGCTATCGATTACACCTTTCCGATCACCGTGAAGGAATGTGTTTCTTTAGGTCTCTATCCCTCCAAAAAAGTGTTTCAAAAAATTAGTACAGCCGATTGGAAACAAGTAGATGTAGCATTGGAAAAAGTTCGAATGCTGGAGTACAAAAACAAGCAAATTGGAGAGTTATCTGGAGGGCAATTTCAGAGGGTTTTAATCGCTCGAACGCTGATCCAACGTGCAGATTTGATTTTTTTAGATGAACCATTTGTTGGCATCGATGCAACCAGTGAAAAGATCATTATGAATATTCTTTATGGTTTTAGAAATCTAGGGAAAACAATTATGATTGTTCATCATGATTTGAGCAAAGTTGAACAGTACTTCGATCAACTCGTGATTATCGATAAACGCCTGATCGCTTGCGGCGCTACAAAAGATGTATTCACAGAAGAAAATCTAATTAGAGCTTATGGCAGCTCCATTATTGTGAAAGGCAGTGAAAAACAATGTTTACCAAATTTATAGATGGGTTAATAGAGTATCACTTTCTCCAAAATGCACTTGTCACAGCGACGGTCATTGGAATTGTCTCTGGTGCAGTTGGATGTTTCATCATTTTAAGAGGTATGTCGTTAATGGGAGATGCCATTTCACATGCCGTATTACCCGGTGTTGCTGTTTCTTATATTTTGGGGATGAACTTTTTTATAGGTGCCATTGCTTTCGGATTACTGGCCTCTATTATCATCACCTTTATCTCGAATAACAGTACGATCAAAAATGATACCGCTATTGGGATTACCTTTAGTTCGTTCCTAGCATTAGGGGTCATACTGATTGGTGTTGCCAACAGTTCGACCGACTTATTCCATATTCTGTTTGGGAACGTATTGGCCGTACAAGATTTTGATAAGTGGCTAACAATTGGTATTTCAGTTCTCGTTCTTGCCATTATCGCTATTTTCTTCAAACAACTATTGATTACATCATTTGATCCTATGATGGCAAAAGCATTTGGCATGAACGTCAACGCATACCACTATTTATTGATGATTTTACTAACACTTGTTTCTGTTACTGCTATGCAGAGCGTAGGGACTATTTTAATCGTTGCCATGCTTATTACACCAGCAGCTACTGCTTATTTATATACAAAACGTTTAAGTTCAATGATTCTCCTATCATCCTTATTAGGAGGAGCTACATCTGTCATAGGATTATTTATCGGTTATTCATTTAACATTGCGGCTGGCTCAAGCATTGTGATTACATCAGCCATCGTATTTTTGATCAGTTTCTTTATCTCTCCAAAACAACAAATTTTAAGAAAGAAGGTTTTAAGTGTATGAGTATATTCAAAAAATCTACATTTTTCGTTAGTATCGTTATGACCGCACTTTTTCTATTAGCTGGATGTGGAACAAAAGATGGGAAAAGTGCGAATGATTCATCCAAAAACGAGAAGTTAAACGTTGTTGTCACAAATTCAATTCTTTGGGATATGACTAGAAACATTGCAGGAGATAAGATTAACCTACACAGTATTGTACCAGTCGGAAAAGACCCACATGAATATGAGCCGCTTCCTGAGGATATCCAAAAATCAACTGACGCAGACCTGATCTTCTTTAATGGTCTTAATCTTGAAACAGGCGGAAATGCATGGTTCACAAAATTAATGGAAAATGCCAATAAAAAAGAAAACAAAGATTATTATGCTGTAAGTGAAGGTGTAGAGGCATTACATTTAGAAGGAAAAGGCGAGGAAGGAAAAGAGGATCCACATGCTTGGTTGAATTTAGAAAACGGTATGATCTATGCACAAAATATCGAAAAATATTTATCGGAAAAGGACCCTGATAACAAAGAATTTTACAAGAAAAATTTGAAAGAGTACGTTGCAAAACTGACTGAGTTAGACAATACCGCAAAAGGAAAATTTGACTCCATCCCTGATAGTAAGAAAATGATCGTCACAAGTGAAGGGTGCTTCAAATATTTTTCAAAAGCCTATCATGTACCATCTGCTTATATCTGGGAAATCAATACGGAAGAAGAAGGAACACCCGATCAAATCAAAAATCTTGTAGATAAATTAAAGAAAACAGATGTCCAATCACTATTCGTCGAAAGTAGTGTAGACGACCGACCAATGAAGATGGTAGCGAAAGACACTGACATTCCAATCTATGCAAAAATCTTTACAGACTCCATTGCAGAAAAAGGGAATGATGGCGATAGCTATTACTCTATGATGAAATGGAATTTAGATCATATTTACAAAGGTTTAGCAAAATAAGTATAGATGAATCAATTTCATAATGTAAAATTCAGATAAAAAATACAAACATTTTAAGTCAACATGAATATTAATATTCAGAAATTTTTGTTCCGCTCCAGACGGCGCTTTCCACGGGCTTGGCTTCAATCTCCTCGGGTCGACACGACGTTGGCCCCGAAGCCGTTGCCACAGGACGTGGCGGACTTAGGCTTTGTTCCTTAAAACGTTCCTGCGGGGCTTTTAGCTCAAGCTTTTCCCGTAGGAGTCGCCGTCTTCCGCTCCACAACTATAAAATTAGCTATTATTAAATGTTCGTATTTTTTAAGAAGAAAATGATTTATGAAATTGATTCAGATATGATACATTACCAAAATATTATTCTTATAAAAAGATAATATTCTCTAAAAACGTCCTCCGCTTGCAAGCATTTGAAGCGGAGGTTTTTTATATACTTTTTAAAGTATTTTGTCTTCACCTATTTCACTCATGTTTAAGAAATATTTTTTGGGGAAATACATATAATAAATTAACGATATTTAATAATCATTAATTAATGAAATTGACTTATCATTAATTTATTTTTATACTGGAGGTGAAAGGAGTGATATTGATGACAGTTGCTATTTATAAGGAAACCAAAAGAGACATTGATCAAGCTTATCTCAATAATAATATCGCCAAAATTGAAAAAGAAACGAGTTTTATCTTAAACCAATTAATTGTAACAATGTTAAGTCTCTGTAAAAGTCGTATAAAAGGTATTTCAATTGAACCTTTCACTTTCAAATCACCCTATATTTTATCGCAAGAAAATCAGCAAGAATTATCAACCTGGCTAGATCGGATCCATGGATTGATACTCCCTATTTCAGATTTAGAACTGGGAAAACTAATCATTGATTTAGCCAATTGGTATGACAAACTAGGTGGTAAAGAAATTCACTTTGAATATCAAGAAAGTTATCTTCTTACACCAAGAGAAGCTGCTGAACAATTGGGAATTTCCACAGTTACACTTAATAAATATGTGAAACAAGGATTCGAATGTACAAATACCACAAGTCATCACAAAATTCCAAAACATGCAGTAGCCATATGGAAAGATCCCGTTTATGCGATAAAAATGCAAATGATTGCGCAAAAAAGAAAGTTACAACATCAATCTCCTGAAAAACGTATTAATGAAATTAATCAAGAATTACTAGAATTCCAGAAAAAATATAAAGCCAAAAATCCACAAGACGCATTTAATGGATATGATATAGATGGAATAGATGATCCTAGTGAATATTATGAATGGCGAGATTTAGAAGAAGAAAAAGACTTTTTACTTTCAAAACTAATCGAGGATTCCCGCACGAGCCTTGACTAAAAAAGTATCTGAAACTCTTCTTCCAGCTGACATTTCTAACATTCTCAATCAATATGGTCATTTACTTCAATCATATTCCAATTTAAAAGAACGAGATTCTATCTTTTCTAGCTATAAACGTACGTCAAATAAACTATCCGTTTTATTTCCATTAAAGGAACATCCAATTCATGGAATTACAGGTTTGCAAGCTACTGAGAAATATGATGACAATGGTTATGTAAAAGAATATCACTATCAATGGAAAGTGCTTGTTCCAAAGTATGGAATCATTTATAGTCATATTTCTGCATGGGAAAATGAACCTCATGATCATCCAAGTACACCCGAAGAATATAAGGTAAATTCCGAACCACATCATCATCACCATGTGCCTTACAATCGACACCAAAGAAAAGATAACTACGATATCCACTCATTAGAATCTGCCTTTGCTTTTATCGCAAAATATATTGAAAGTGGAGAAGAATATAAACCATAGTCTTTTAGTGATAAAGTAATATAGTTGTGACTAAGCCTCTCAAAAATTTAGTCTTATGATTGAGATTGCAATTCAGCAATAGGATCATGTGACTGTCTCTAACTTCAACTTTTATGATAAATATCAGATATAGCAATGATATATTTTTTAAATGTGATGATTAACACCATAGTTAATATTTTTTCATTTTGACCATGCGAATGAAGTGAAAGGGATGTTTTATATGAATATTACTGTATTTTACGGAAGTTCTCGAGAAAATAGCAATAGCTCGTTATTAGCGAATAAGGTATTAAATGGACTGAATTTCGAAGCGGTTCATTTGCAAAATATGAAGATTGTCCCAATTGAAGATAAACGGCATGATCTCGAAGGATTTTCATTACCTGATGATGATTATGATCAAATCATTCAGCAGATTTTAAAAAGCGATATTATTGTCTTTGCTACACCTATTTATTGGTATAGTATGAGCGGCACGATGAAAGTCATGATTGACCGCTTAAGCCAAGCTATTCGTGACGAACGCTACCCACAATTAACAGAGCACTTAAGAACAGTAAAAGCAATCGTATTAGCTGTAGGCGGAGACAATCCAAAAATAAAAGGATTGCCTATGATTCAACAATTCCAATACATTTTTGAGTTTCTAGGTACATCATTTGAACATTATATTCTAGCTGAAGGCAACCGTCCCGGCGATGTACTATCAAACTCAAGAGTATTGAGTGAGGTAAAATGGCTCAATGGATGGCTACAATCTTTGGTGAATCAAACACGTCATTAAGTAGTTTCCTAAACACCTTGTTGTTAATGACTTTGCTACCAAAATAGAAACAAACAGTTGTTATAATCATGCTTTATTACTGAAGATGACCATCTTTTCCCTCACAATTCTTATCCATACAGATATAGCCTACTGTCATCTTGATCGATAGTAGGCTATTTAAACAGTACGAGTATCCAATTGTTCCAACTTTTGTTTCGAAGCGTTCAAATAATAATCTAAAACAAGCTTATCTGGAGGACTAATATTTATCGGAAGCTCTTTTAAACTAAAAAATTTTAAATCAATCGCCTCATCTTCATCATTTTGCAATTTCCCCGTATATTTTCTACACGTATAGGCGAAAAGAAACTGGTAAGCCAAATCATTCAACAAGTGATTTCAGCAGAACAATTTAAAAAAGCAATATATCAATATGTTAAAACCATGAATCAAAAAGATCCTATCGTTAAAGGAAAAGAACAAAAACGAAAAGGAGCCGTTTAAAGTGGAGGACTCTTCTTCCTTATAACTCTTTTTCAACAACATTGCCATCTTTATCTAAGCTAAATTCGTACTTCGATGTTGTCAATACTTGTCCTATGCCACCCATTAAATTTAACTGTTCTTTAATCGTAGCATGCTGTTGTCGCTTTCGATAGACAGGATCTACATCATTCGTATCAAAGAAAACAGGTGCGTCTTTTGGCAAATTAATATGTCCTGTTTCATCTACAACGTACTCCACTTTATTGAATGTAATCTTTTCTCCTGGTTTATAACCAATATCAAACAAATTTTCTTTCATAAAGGCGTCCCTTTGCCCTTGTACTTGATATTGCGGATAGATAGCTCCATCTTCTCGTAGATAATGTGTAAATGTACGTTCATCTGTTTTTACTGTAAACCAGCCTGGTTGTATACCCACGCTACCTAATAACTGCAAATTTTCTTCCTTTGAAAAATTCGATGCAAAGTAACCTGCTGTTGAGGTCAAGTCGTCAAAGAATGTAGCTAATCTCTCAGCACCCGAATTATCCGTATATACTTGTGATGAACCGACACCAATTGCATTACCTATTTCACCATAAGCAACACCCACATGCGAGCCACCAAAGTTTGTTAAAATAGTTGATGTTCCATTCGATGATACACGATAATAATTACCCGCTTTTATTTCCAAAACATTATTAACAGCCCGTAATTCCTTGATTTCTTTTCCATCTATAGATTTTAGTGACTGGATTGCTTGATTGCCTACAACATTTAACTTCGATGTGACAGCCTGTTTTGCGGCAAGTTGCTTTTTACTGGCTGCTGATATTTCAATCGTATCGAGTTGTCCTAGTCTTTTTAGCGTATTGCTCGATATAGAATTGTATTTGCTGAGTTGTGCCAATGAAGAAAGTTTGTCTGTCTTAGATGTTCGATTGTTCAGCAATACCTGCATTAATGCTAAATCTTGAATTTTCATCCTCATCAACTCCTATTTACTGTGGAAGAACGGGGTAGTAATAAGAAAAAGTAATTTTCGGTGTTAAGCTATATGTTTTATTTATACTTGAAACATTTCCACCGAGTTGTACGCTCCAAATACTATGAAATTTTTTATTCAGACTACTGCTAGGATCACTACTTATCGGTACATTAGCTACCCATGTATAACTTGCTGTGCTGATCCAAGAAGAATCTGATTGTAATTTTAATTTTCTTGTTTCACTTGTCGCTGAATTAACTTTTGTACCATCAAAGGTAACTTTATAGACAACAGCTTTTTCAGGAACTTCTGTAATATGACTTAAATTATATGTGTCTGTCGCTATTTTAATAGTTGTTGTTAGTGTTAAAGGATTTACTGCTTTATATTGATAACTAGCAACAGAATAGTTTGGGCTTCCGATTGTGAAACGATATTCTCCACTCGCCCCTGCTGCATTAGATACTTTCACATAATATGTACCTTCACTTTGAATTTGGACATAATGTGGTTTAGCACCTAAAAAATTAGGGTCTTTAGAAACCTCTTCATTAAATATACGATTAAAATACTCATCATGAACTTCAAACTTTAAAACCCCAAGTGTTGGATTGATTGCAAGAATCGTTTCTAAATTAGCTGGCAAATTAACTTTATACCAATCTACATCATTAGAATCTTCAACATTTCCAACTAAAACTTTTTGGCTTGTATTATTCCCTACAATTGTTTGAGATGGATTATGATTGTTTCTCTCAATTTGTTGAGCTTCGTTTGAAATGTTATTTGGTTCCACTTCATCAATTACTGTCGCAGATGCTTTAACACCTGAAACGGTTACAGAAAAGAAAAAAACTAAGAAAATTGCATAAATTTTTTCAATTTAATTCCTCCTCATGATCAAATTGGCTTTCATATTATAAATCGGCAAATAAATATATATATTTATAAAATTTCCTATTTTTTATAAATGCTTTTATAAATCAATTTTTAACATTTAATAGAATTAATTTGGTTGATGGCTTTCCATTCAGAATAATGACACAAGCTCCAACCACGATCGGTGGTTCCATCCCCAGTTTTCTTCATAAACCCATAATATAGCACATGACAATCTTCCACTTTTTACATATGGTATTTTTTCTTCTAATGAACCTGTATTGAATATACGCAGAATTTTGTCCTTCAAAGCGTTCATAGAAAAATCCAACCACTATTCGAAAATTCTCTCGTTTACTCTAAGTCCTTTTTTGCAAAATGGATGATTATAACTCATTTATTCGCTAAAATAGCATCTTTTTAAATATTCTTGTTAATGCTCTTTGTGATTCAATAGCATTCATAATTTATCCCCATAGTGATTCAAACCAATTCTATAAATCTTACTATATTGAAAAGATTTATAACCAGTTCAGCAACAAAGTGATTAAAGCACTTTGAATTAATACTATTATTATAAAAGTTTTCCATTCATTTTTATCACTGCTTCTTTTTATTAGATAAGTCCAGGTTATAAAATTAATTATTAGCACTACTATTAATACTACTAGAAAAGTAAAAAGAAAGGGCGCTTTTATCGTTATCATATATTTTTTCCTCTCTTATGTAAACGTAAACTCACGGCACTCTACTACAGCCTTTTCAACAGAATATTATTTATATTTGATAAACACCAATCCTACTGCAATCAACGATAATATAATTAAAATAGCACTGAAAAATTTCTTCATCGAAACCTTCGATGGTGAACCTTTTTCTTTATCGACAGCGAAAAAACACATGTTACTTCTCTGGTCAGTGTAATATTGAATGTTGAAATTAATCCATAGTGAGCTTGCCATCCACAAAAGATCCTTTTTTCTCTAATAGACATCGAACCTGTTCAAAATGATGCAGGTCATGTTCTATCTGTCCTCTAAAATACCTTTGCAAAGTGTATTTGCTACTACCTATATAAAATTCTTTACACCAAAGATGATCCTCTAAATTGATGATCGCTGTAATAAGGTTTCTTCTAATTTTTATAAATTCGGCACTCGTCACTTCTATAGCTTTTTTTCTACTTAGAATTGCCGATTCTGCATTTACTTCATTGGTGTTTGGCGCTTTCGGCAGCTCTTTCTCTCCAAAAATATATGGTAAACGTTGATAAAGAACAAATGTATCCCACACTTTAAAATGACCAATTATTTCTGCAATTGTCCATTTATCCTTTTGGATAGGGGTCCTCCAAACAATCTCGGATAAATTCTCTAATTTCTTCACCCATTCAATTGTTTTAAAATAGTGAGCCACTATTTCTTCCTTCATCTTAAGCAATAATTTTCCTTCCTCCTATCCTGAAAAAACTTTATTAAAATATTATTTTTTCACTTCATAGTGCAATTCAACAAATTGATTGAAGGTATTAGTCCCTTTCAATATAAGATCTAGCTCTTCATCCTCCTCATGAAATAATGGGATTCCTTGCCCAAGTATCGTTGGAGCAATTGTTATGATGAATTCATCCATGAATTTATTTTGGATAAAAGTGTGTAACAACTCTCCCCCACCAACCATCCATATTTTCTTGCCATGTTGTCCTTTTAATTTAGTTATAAGTTTAGTTAAATCATCACCATGAACAAACTTTACATCTTCCGTATCTTCGATAGAATTTCTCGTAAAAACGTAGCATTCTTTACCTTTATAAGGAAATCCTTTTAAGTCCTGCTTCATTATCCAATCGTAAGTTCTTCTTCCCATTAAAATCGTATCCACTGTTTCATAAAAATCAGAAAATCCGTTATCCCCGTCGCCTTCTACTTTAAATAACCAATCAAGTGACTCATTTTTGGTAGCAATATAACCATCTAGACTTGCAGCAATAAACGCTACTATATTTCGTTTCTGATTCATAACTGAATTCCTCCCTTATATTCGTTTAGAATAAACAATCATCGTCGCAGGTATAGAAGTAATCATTACACAAAATAGAACTATTAATACTTGTGTGGCAGTAAGCGATAATGGGCCAAGCGATCCCGTAACTAAAAATAGGATCAGTATCGTCCCAAATAATACAAAATAATTTACACTCATGCTTTTTCCAATAATCTCACTTGTCCGTTCATCCCTCGGAAATAAATGTGGCGATAAATAAGCCATCATCAATGAACTGGTTCCTAAAAACAAACTCATCATACCATCTGGAAAGCGAAGATGTAGGATATCATCATAGTTGATATAAGTCCCTACTCCCGTTAATAATACACCTACAAATAGATATATCATCTGATTTTCACGTGCTTTTTTCATCCCTCATCTCCCCTCCTCGTATATAAATAAATCTTCCATTTGGCATTGGAAAATACTTGCTAATTTGAAAGCGGGTATAATAGAAGGATTATATCGTCCTCTTTCTAAAGAAATAATCGTTTGTCTTGATACACCTAACTTTTCTGCCAACTGATCTTGTGTTAAAACATTTTGAACTCTGAACTCCTTTATACGGTTTTTCATGTAGTCACCCCACTAATAATATAAATCTTACTGTATGTAAAGCATGCTTTACTCATTAAATAGATATAAAGCTAGTTTTACTTTTCGCGGGTAAAACTAGCTTCATGAAATATTATATTAAAAACATTAGTACATTCTTCTATATATATTTTGTATTATAAATGGATCTAATAACTTTTAAAAATTTCTATGTACGCTTCCAAAGATGACACTCTACTTCTTTACATCTATAATACCCTTATAGTTTCATTTTCCTTTACTTTTTCGAGTAAACCCCGCATAGTTCTAAAAGAAACTGCGCAAATCTCGCCATTAGCCATTGTTACCATTCGACCTTTTTTGTCAATTTGCTGAATATGCTCTGTATTTATAATGCAACTTTTATGGCAACGATAGAATCTTTCATCGAGACGTTCAATAATATCTTTTAAGTTCCCATAAAATTCATAGTGCCCATTTTTAGTTTGTAATTGAAGCTTATGGATTTGAGTAGATGTCAAAAAGCAATAAATCTCATCGTATGGAATGTTTTTGATTAGCTCGCCAATTTTAATTTGAAAATAATGACCCTCATCAACAGCACCTAATTGCTTGTATCTCCGATATGCAGCTTCTAATGCAGTGACTAGCTGATAACTTAACTCTTCCCCTTCTCTTTTCACGATATAATCGAGTGCTGCTAGCTTATATGTAAATGTGAGTTGAAGCATTTCTGCATGACTTGTCACAAAAATAACACTCGACTGCGGATCAAATTGGCGAATCTTGTTTGCTAACTCTAACCCATTGATCTGGCTGCTCAGTTCAATATCTAAAAAATAACAATCCGCTCGTTCCTTTTCTATATAAGTGATAACATCTTCAGGTTTAGAAGTTACTAAAACAAACTCTATACTGGGGTGTTCAATCAGTGCATAATTTTTTAACTTTGTATAAATAAGCTGAAGTTGTCTTTCATCATCATCGCAAATAATTACCTTCAATTTATTTGCCCCCAATTCTGAATTTCAATTTCTTGAATAAACCAATTGTCTTCGATTCTTGTATTCATCGTTACTTGCGGATACCTTTCGACAATCTGCTTAACATTTGCCAAACCAAAGCCACGATCTTTGCCCTTTGTAGAGAAAGATTCTTTATAGATATCTGTTACATTTAGGATCTGTTCTTCCATTGTATTTCGAATGATAATAATCAAAGAACCCGTATTCGTTTTAAAGAAAGCGATGTTCATTATTTTATGATCTACTGATTGATTTGCTTCAATCGCATTGTCGATCAAAATGCCTATCATTCGCGTTAAATCAATGATATTCATATGGATGTTATCAATTTTGTCGGGTATTTCAATACTTACATCGATTTCCTGCTCATTTGCTTGCAGCGCTTTTGTCGCTATAAGCCCCTTTAGTCCTGTTATTTTTAAATTATCCAAATTCGCCAATACCTTATTTTTAAATAAAGTATTCGACTCTACTTTTAAAATATGTTGTTGAAAGTATTCCTTCAAGTCTTCTAAATTATTATCATCTAAATAGCCTTGCATCGTCAGCAAAATATTTGCATAATCATGACGAAATTTCTGCATATCACGATTGATCTGTTCGAGCCCTTCTACATACATGGAGAATTGCTCCATCTCTATCGCGCGCTGTTTTAAGCGATTTTCCTTTTTGATGCCATACAAAAGGAGACCAACTAACAAAAGCATCAATAAAAAATAGCTCAATTGGATCGCTAAATTGATTTTCACCAATTCTATTTCATCCCGATTATCAGGCACAAAGATATTTAAATAAAAAACAAGGATCGTGGCACTGACAATCAAAAAAATGGATATTTGTATGAGTAGCGGAATATCTATACGAGCCAATATTTTATCGACTATTATATTTTTATAGACATAAATACATAACACATAAAAAAAACTAAATAAAATATAGTGTAAATACGTATTCATATTATCTGCTATAAAAGAACGCTCAATAAGTTCAGCTAATGTGTCTGCTAGTACACCGCTAAAAAATACTATACATATATCTAATAATGCTCGAAAATTTCTTGAAACTCTATAAAAAAATAGGCCCGTGGTAAAAAATAGTGTTATAATTCCTATCCAACTTGTAACAAATACATAAACACTAATTGTTGGTAAAACCACAAGACCTATAAAAAATAAAACAATTCGTCGATTTATATGAATCCTCAATGTATAGGCTAAAGCAAAAAATATAGCACACAGTTCAACTACTGAGGCAAAGAATTGATTCATTATTATTCCTTCCCAATAGGTTATTTTAGAAATGGATGATTCTCTTTAAGCTCTTTCGGCACTTCTTCTTCATAAAAGAACATATAACATAAATTTACTACTGCAAGACCTCCTACAATCATAGCCAATTTGGACAATTTCGTAAGAACAAAACTTTTAGTGGATTGGAACGGTTTAAATTTTACATTCATTTGAATCTTCTCCTTTAATGGTTTGTATTAGAATCGCTAAACTTTGAAGACATAAACCTTGAACAACAAATAGTTGGATAGATGAAGGTAAAACAATGATTAATAGGATAATTGCCAATAATCGTATGCGTGTATGCTTTTTTAAATAGCTACGATGTTTTTCATTGACAATAGGGTGTTTTAAAGTTCCAGCAGGTGCGTATGCAAAAATAATGATTGCTGAAACCATACTAATCCCCAGCATAAGCCCATATGGAAGTTGGAAAATACCTAAAAATGCAGCTAGAAAAGGGAATGCAATAATACTCCATGCTATACAGCTTAACTTGCCCGCAAAATGATAGCCGAATGATTTTTGACGAAGTACCAAAAACGTTAGATGTGCAATCAAAGTTGGCACTAGGCAGTGGAGCAACAAAGCAACTCCATAAACGATAATTGCTTTATATAGTTCACTTAAAATAATATGAACACCATAGCGGATTTTAGCCTGATCTAAGGATGTATAATTTTGTTGCTTAATAAGCGCACTTACAATAGCGGACTCCATCCCAGACATTTATGTGTTTCATCCCCTTTTATACTTAATTGATAGTACATATGACAGTTGCACTACGAAGTCTTAAAATTATGGAGTACCTAACAAGCACTGTCCCAGAAAATAGCACCAAAAATTCTACTTAATTAATAAAATAGCACCAAATCTACCATATGCAACCATTTTCATATTAATTTTCATAAAAAATTAATATGCTTACAAGATTAGGCGTTGTTTTTTATACTTGTTTCTTTTATCATAAACGTTAATTTTTATTCATAATCGTTGTAAAAAATGAAGTCATTTAACGTTTATAATTATTTAATTACATTTTACTACAAAAAACCCTTTTTAGGAATTTTAATCGATAGAATAGTAATATTTTTAAAAATATCCATTAGATATATTTATATATATTTTTAATATAATTTACTAATATATCAAAATATTTATTTTTGTTTCTAAGCTGGTTATTGGTCATCTCCTTAATCGTTTTTTATCATGATTGGTATTATTTCTTTATGTGAATGTTGTAAAATGAATAATTCTGAAAACTATTGGTGCATACAGAAAGGATCTTCGCCGCATTTTTATCTGTGAGGATTTTGCCATTGGAACATTAGGCAGGGCAATCGCTGTCATTGTATTATGGAGACTTTGTGAAACGCTCAATATTATTTTGAAAAAATGTTTTTGAACAAATTCATTTTAATCTATTCCAAATGGAACTTTATCAAGCTGTAACTAAGATTTTATTAAGTGGCTTTTTTTCATCGCGTCGTTTATATCGGCAAAAATCATTTCTAAAAAAGTCATTTTGAATCCTTTAAGATACAAATAGAAGGAATGTTGTTGACATTAAAAAACCTCCTAATCATTGAATGTTGCTGTGGTGATTACATAACAAGTAAATGATTAGGAGGTATGATAGATCTAGACTTACTTATACAGCGCTAGAAAATGAACTAGAAATAGGTGTTCACCCTATATTTTAAACGACTGGATCGTCTGAACCCCATTTGCGCTCTTTTTTACCTACATCTAGTTTACCTTTTTGTTTTTTCATTTGGCGCACTTTAAGTACGTACCAAACTTGAGCGGCAATATAAATAGACGAATAAACACCAGTAACTAAGCCGATTAGTAACGCCAATGAGAATGTTTGAATTGCTGATGCACCAAAAAACATTAATGCAATTACGACAACTAATACCGTAACGACTGTATTAACAGAACGTCCAAGTGTTTGACGTAGGGATTTATTAACGATATTCGCTAAATCCTCTTTGTTTTTGATGATGCCGCTACGATGAAGATTCTCGCGAATACGGTCAAATGTAACAATCGTATCGTTGATAGAATAGCCGACAATCGTCAGTACTGCAGCAATAAACGTGATATCCACTTCAATACGGAATAAACTGAAGATAGCTACCATAAAGAATACATCATGGAGTAATGACACAATCGTTCCAACACCCATGCGCCATTCGAAACGAACTGCCACATAGATAATGATACCAAGCGCTGCAATCAATAATGCATAAATCGCATTTTTTGCAAGTTCCTTACCAACGGTTGAGGATACTGTGCTGACTGCGATTTGTATATCTTCACCGTATTCTTTTTGCATTTGTGCTTTAAAATCTTTTACTTGGTCTTTTGAGAAGTTATCTGTAAAACGTAATACAGCCGTTTCTGATTTCTCACCAGCAATTGAAATATCTTTTGGTGAGTATCCATCTCTTATAACTATTTTTTCAACTTCTTGAGACGTTAATGTTTGATTGGTCTGTACTTCAACACGTGAACCACTTGTAAAATCCACACCCAGGTTTAGCTTGAAAATACCTAAAATAATCATGCCCGCTAAAATCAAGACAGCTGATAATGTGAAGAATTTATTACGGCTGTGGACGAAATCAAAACGGTCAAACTTTGTTTTTAAATCGAGCGTATCGATACCTTCTGATAGTTTGTGAATGCGTTTATTGTTGACACCAAATAACCAAGGTCTGTTATCCAAGTAGCCTGAATTAACGAGCAAGCCTAATAGAATACGTGTCCCCCAAATAGCTGTTACAAATGTTACGATGACACTGATGATTAATGTTGTAGCAAATCCTCTTACATTACTTGTACCAAAATGGAATAAAACAGCCGCGGCTAAAAGTGTTGTAATGTTCGCATCAAAAATAGCTGTGAATGAAGATTTTGAACCAGCTTTAAAAGCCACTTTCGATGACTTACCAACGCGTAATTCTTCTTTGATTCGCTCGTACATTAAAATGTTGGCGTCTACAGCCATCCCAATCCCAAGAACAAGTGCTGCAATACCAGGAAGCGTTAAGACCGCATGGATCATCTCAAAAATCCACAACACGATAAATGTGAATACGGTTAATGTGATATCAGCGATTAAACCTGGTAATCGATAAACTGCTAACATGAAGATAAAAATTGCCGCAACACCAATGATACTCGCAAATACCGTTGCTTTTAACGCGTCATCGCCAAATTGTGCACCAACAGAAGTGGAGTAAACTTCAACCAGTTTTGCTGGAAGTGCGCCGGCATTTAAAATACCTGCCAAATCCTTCGTTTCTTGGACAGTGAAGTTACCTGTAATTTGAACGTCCGTTGTGTTCAATGTTTGGTCAACCGTTGCTGCTGAGGCATAAGCTGGTTTTTCTTTTTGTGCCTCTTTTATGTATGAGTCTCCTTTTTGATAGTCTAACCAAATGACCATTATATTTTCAGGAGAGGGACGTTGAGATAGCTTTGATGTAATTTTCGCAAATTTGTCTGCATCTTTTAGTGTTAATGTTACCATCGGTTTATTTTGTTCATCAAATCCAGCTTTTGCTCCACCCTGTTTTAAGTCTTTACCATTTAGTAATAACTGATCATTGTAATCACGAAATGTTAGATTTGCTTGATTTGATAAAACCTCACGTGCTTGGTTTTGGTTTTTAACACCTGCAAGTTGTACACGGATACGATTCTTTCCTTCAATATTAATGCTTGGTTCAGATACCCCTAAAACATTAATACGTCTTTCGATCGCATCTTTAGTTGCTTTTACATCCTCTTCCGTTACATGTCCACCTTCTTTTAGTGGTTGTACTTCATACAAAACCTCAAAGCCACCTTGTAAATCGAGACCTAGATTAATATCTTTTAAGATTCCGGTAATCGTCATGCCCATTGATGCAAATAAAGCAAGTATGATCAAGAAAAAAACTGCGATTCGGCTTTTTAACTTCATTCAAAAAATCCTCCTCAAAAAAGTGCTTCAACATAATATAAAATAATTTTTATATTATGTTTGAATATAGATATATGTCTTGTTTTCCAGTTTCTACATAATAGATTTATTATGAAGTAGCTTTTCTTTTATGTCAAACAATGTTAGAATTTTACAATAAATATACTACAAACTTTTCAGCTGTACGTGCTGATTAAAAAACAAATAGGGTGAACATGAGTAGAAGCGGAGAAATACTCTTTTTTAACACCAGTTATGTTTGAAACAGAGGTTACTCGACTTATCGAAAATGCATATACTCCGCTTTTAGATAGTGCTTATTAAAAAGTAAATTTTTTAAAATTTTTAGGAGAAGCGAGTCCTAGAACCTGTATAGAGCAATTATTTAAGAAAGTAAAACATCTTTTGTTAGAAAATTATTCTAAAGATTAAATCACCCCCCTTCGCCATGTCATAAACGTTAGATTTTTCATCATAATCGTCATTGGAATGATAGCAATTTGACGTTTAAGATCAATTTATTGCAATTTACGACTAAAATCGTTTTCCTAAGGCTTTAGTTGTTACAATAGAAATGTGAAGAAATTTACATTGAGAAGATAAATTTTTTACACAATGGTTCATATGAAGACGATCTATCATAAACTACTCTACTTATCAATTTCCTTGTAGCTCTAGGTAGTAATCTATTGAAGCTGATTCGTTAAGTTTATAGGCGAAAAAATTTAACACATTTTGCTTCATCTCTGATGAACTGAATTTCACTGATTGCAGATTTTGGATGAGGCTTCTTGTAAAAGTAGCGTAAGTTTTCAATTTGAATCATCACTTGTGTAAAGATAGATCCTTTTATAATGAATTTGTGGCACTATCTTTCGATTTATCTCATAATAAAGAGATAAATTCAATTTCATCAAATTCTCAAAAAATCGATTCAGCAGCTATACCAGTAGAATTTCCATTACACGACAACACTCTTTTTCCATATTTAAACTGTTAACAAGCAGAACAAAGTCGCTGAATTGATCTAAAAGGGTTTAAAATTTTATCTTCCAATGTCTTTTTATTTAATATTGACACGATTATGGACCACTTTTAATATTGTAGACAAGCAGAACAAACGCTTGCATCATTATGCGGAATCACATTTTTACATTATGTGCTGATTTCTTTTACGATGCCATCTATATACTGAGACATCAGTAAAAAAGTGCGGCTAGCAAAAAAATATAAAAAGAAAAAAAGGCAGCTGAATAGCTGTCTTTTCATCATTCTATCGATAAAACAATACTCACTCCCCTATAAGACAAATCATTACTAGAATCCCTCTTCTCTCTTTCCCTTGTATTATAGACTTCTATCCTAGCCTCTCTAATTTTCTCCCATCATGATTGGAAATCATTTCTTAAATAAAGTGAAACTCCATCAGTGGGGGTTCTTCATCCCCCATGGTTAGCTATACCAATCGGTCGCATGCGGCAGTTGTTCCCCCACCTATCTTTCTTCGTTTGTTTCTCTCTAAAACCTTGAGGTGGGGGCCTTACCGTCTGTTAACGTGGGATAAATCTTGTTAAACAAAAGAAATGCACTTTTGAAAGCTATTAAAATATGCAAAAAAGGCTTAGCTATGCTTTTATTTGCAAAAGTTTTATTGTTGGAACAATGGGCACATTATTGGCGTCATGTATCATATAAATTTATGAAATATTACTTTGAAAAATAGCCCGAAAAAGATTCAAACTAATTTATTTCAGATGAAGATTGATCAGGTCATAGCTATGACTTTATTTAGCGATCTATGAAGATTAATAGACTTCATTTATACCAGTATACCAGCAAATATTACCTCTAAAAGACGTTTGGATTTAAAAAGGGCTTCTATTTTGTTCAGTTTATATTTTAAATGAATCTTTTACATTATTTTCAGCTCATTCGAGAGAGGATCATACTATGAGAAAACATAGAACTAAAATAACAAAAGAGAAACCTAAAAAAAGAATTCTAAAATGGTTTTTATTATCTACTATAATAATTGTTTTACTTGCATCTAGTTATGGGATTTACACCTTTGTACAGGTGAAAAGCGCCTTGGATCATTCAACGGTAGACTTAGGTAGGAAGGGGGATAAATCTGAGTTAAGGGAAAATAATATCACATTTAGTAAAGACCCTATTTCTATTTTGTTAATAGGGGTTGAAGATTATGCCAAAAACACAGATAGCGGTAGAGCAGATACCCAAATAGTCGTTACGCTAGATCCTAATTCCAAGCAAATCCATTTAGTTACCATACCTAGAGATACAAGAGTTCGTATTGAAAATGCTGGAGAATACTCTGGTATCCATAAAATAAACGCTGCTTATACCTATGGAGATATCACAGGCTATGGGGCTGTCAAACTACAAATAGAAACAGTCGAAAAACTCCTTAATATCCCAATCGATCATTTTGTTGCAGTAAATTTCGATGGACTTCGCGATATTGTTAATACCTTAGGTGGTGTCACAATTGATGTCAAAGAGGGTTTTTGGGAAAAAAATATCTATGATAATTCCAAAATAGAATTCAAAAAGGGAAAAACTCTTCTAAATGGGGAGGAATCTCTTGCCTTCGTACGTATGCGAAAAAGAGACGTGAATGCCACGTATTCTAGAGATGAAAGACAAAGACAATTTTTAAAAGCGGTAATTGATCAAGCCATGTCTGCCAAAACGATTTTTAAAGTTGGGCAAATATCAGATATTCTCGGTAAAAATGTAGAAACAGATTTAAGCGCAAAGGATATTTTTGCATTGCAAAAACAATACTCAGAGTTAAAAAACCCATCTATCAGTACACTTGAAATTGATGGAGCCGATCAAACTGTAGATGGCGGCTCATACTTTATCCCACAACAGAGCAGTTTGCAACAAGTAAGTGAAAATTTACGGAGTATACTTAAATTGAAAGATAAAAGTGCCTTCACTACAGATGCGGATGTTACTAATTAAAGATTCTTTCATCTTAAGATCACGCACATCATCTGTCTTAAAAATTTCAGCCATTACGTAATTGACCAATCAGCTTGCGTGCGAGCTTAAAAATTAAAGTAATAATAAAAATCAGCCGTGTTGATTATCCAATTTCACCCTGATTTTCTCTTAAGCCGCACACCTGTCTCAAAATAAACCCTCACCTAGTGGGATCTCATACAGGGATTGTAATTGAACCAATCGAACTTTTACAGGTAGCTTCCCCCAACATCTTGTAGTGATTGTGGGGGGGCCTTACTGCCTGTTAATACGAAATAAATAACAACGACGTTAATTTATCTGTTGCCATCTTCTATATATAAGTATATAGTTATATAATAAAATAATTATATAAAAGGAGCGTTCTCATGGATTCGTTGTTAAACATGGAAAAGCAGCTAAAGGCTGTTAGTGATACGAACCGCTTAAAGCTTTTGGCTTGTTTAAAGCAAGGCGAAGTTTGTGTATGTGATTTAGTCGATATATTAGAAGTTTCACAACCAGCAGTTAGTCAGCAATTACGAAAGCTAAAAGAAGCTGGCATTATTTTGGAAAGAAAAAAGGGCACTTGGAAGCATTACCGACTAAATGAAAAGCAGTCTCCTTATATTCAAAGTATTCTTGATATTTTGGAACCCATATCCATTCATCATTGCGGGCCCTCTTGCTGCTCAGAAGAAGGTCATCAATAATGGAAAAATCCTTAACAAAACAGTTATCTTTTTTAGATCGTTATTTAACACTTTGGATTTTCCTTGCAATGGGGCTAGGAATTTTACTAAGTGTGGGCGCGCCTCATTTGAAAGATACTTTAGATGCTTTATCTGTTGGTACAACATCTATACCCATTGCTATTGGTTTGATTGTTATGCTCTATCCCCCTCTAGCAAAGGTGAAATATGAGGAAATGTGGCGTGTCTTTAAAGATTGGAAAGTATTATTACTATCTCTTATCCAAAATTGGTTATTAGGACCTTTTTTAATGTTCTTCCTAGCTATTCTCTTTCTTCACAATTATCCAGAATATATGGCTGGCTTAATACTGATAGGTCTTGCCCGCTGCATCGCGATGGTTATTGTATGGAATGATTTAGCACGAGGTGATGCCGAGTACGTAGCTGGGTTGGTTGCCTTTAATTCGATCTTTCAAATCTTATTCTATTCTGTATTTGCCTATTTCTTTTTAAATATCATGCCCGGATGGTTTGGCTTAGAGAATTTATCCATATCCATTTCTATGTGGGAAATTACGAAAAGTGTCTTGACCTATTTGGGAATTCCATTTATTGCAGGAATTTTAACACGTATGATTGGTATCCGATTAAAGGGTGTGAAATGGTATCAAGAAAGATTTATTCCGAAAATTTCACCATTAACGTTAGTGGCGCTTCTCTTTACGATCGTGATGATGTTTTCATTAAAAGGCGATCAAATCATAGAATTACCATTTGACGCGCTTCGTATCGCATTACCTTTGTTGATCTATTTCTTCATCATGTTTGTCATTTCTTTCTTTGCCTCACGTAAAGTAGGTGCGAGCTATCCTGTTACAGCTGCTTTATCCTTTACAGCTGCAAGCAATAATTTCGAGCTAGCCATCGCTGTAGCCGTCGCTGTATTTGGTATTCATAGTGGCGAGGCATTCGCCGCGGTTATTGGACCACTTGTTGAAGTACCCGTATTAATCGGACTTGTTCGTGTTGCACTAAAATGGCAGAAAAAATATTTTCAAACCATCAAATTATAAGGAGTCTTCTCATGACAAAAACATTGTATTTTCTATGCACAGGAAACTCATGCCGTAGCCAGATGGCAGAAGGATGGGCAGAAAAACTGCTCCCTTCCGATTGGACTGTTAAGAGCGCTGGTATTGAGGCACATGGCGTAAATCCAAATGCTATTAAAGCCATGCAAGAAATTGGCATCGATATTTCTCACCATACTTCTGATGTTATCGATCTAAACGCATTGCAACATGCTACACTCGTTGTCACACTTTGTGGTGATGCAGCGGATAAATGCCCTATGACACCACCATCTGTCAAACGCGAACATTGGGGCTTTGAAGATCCTGCCAAAGCACAGGGAAACGAGCAGGAAAAATGGCAAGTGTTTCAGGAGGTGCGAGATGCGATTGGTAAACGTGTAAAACAGTTTGTAAGGGAGCTTGACGAATGAAAATTTCAGCTGATGGAAAAAAGTATTTATCACAAGTTATGGAAGAATCTGAAGTAAAAACACTTCGTTTCTATGGAATACAAGGATGCTGCAGTATCAATCTAGGCGTAGTTTTAGAAGATGCACATCCTACTGATGAAGTTCTAACAATCGACGGTATTCCATTAGCGATTGATCCGCTCGTAAAAAATGAGTTAGAAGAAGTAACCATTCATGCTGAAGAAGAAAATGGCGAAATCGGTTTACTATTAATTGGCTACGTACCGCATTGTTGTTAAAAAACTTGCGCACTATTTAGAAACTAAATTTTCACATTCTTAATTTGATTACAGTCAAGGATGATGGCTGCTACAGAAACGTCTTGATTTGCTTGAAAATCCATTTTTAAATATTTTTTCAAAAGATATATAAGCAGATACTTATGAATAGGAGGCATTTTTCCATGAAAACATTGAAAATTTTAAACCAATCGGCCTGTTGCGATCCTTCAAGTAATTGTTGTACATTTGCCGAATCCACATTACCTGTAGCCATCATTGGTGCTGGTCCAGTCGGTTTAGCCGCAGCGGCACAGCTAGTCTCAAAAAAACAAGCATTTATACTATTGGAAAAAGGCAAGGAAGTAGGGGCCAATATTCGTACATGGGGGCATGTTACATTATTTTCCCCATGGAAATATAACATGGATACCGCTGCAAAAAAAATGTTGCAAAAAACGGATTGGCAAGAGCCACATGCAGATGATATTCCAACAGGTAACCAACTAATTGATTCATATTTAAAACCTTTGGCCGCATTAAAAGAACTGAAGCCTTTTATCTATACAAACCATCAAATCATTGCAATTACACGCAAATTCAGTGATAAAATGAAATCAAAAAATCGCAGTCAAAATCCGTTTGTACTTTATGTAAATGTAGATGGCCAAATCAAATCTTTTGAAGCACGTGCTGTATTAGATGCAACAGGTACTTGGGGAAATCCAAATCCAGCACAAGGAAATGGTGTATGGCTCCCTAGTGAAAAGGCATTACAGCCATACATTGATTACCATATACCCAATATAGAAAAAAAACATTCTCTTTATGCAAATAAAAAAATAGCGGTAATTGGCGGTGGTCATTCAGCCATCAATTCCTTATTAAATTTGGCTGCATTAAAAGAAGATGAGTCAGCAACTGACATTACATGGATTTTACGTAAAGAGCATATTGAAATGGCATATGGTGGGGAGCAGAAAGACGAACTTATTGCACGTGGATCTCTTGGAACGCATATTCGGCAATTAGTTGAAGAAGATAAAATCCAAGTTGTAACACCCTTCTTTATCTCCTCTTTGAAAAAAGAAGAAGATAAAATCTCAATTATCGGTACAAAATGTAACGAAGCTCATACGTTAAAAGGCTTTGATCGATTAATCGTTAACACTGGCAATCGTCCAGATTATTCAATCAATGCAGAAATTCGTTTTGACATAGATGCTACTACTGAGAGTGTATCTGCACTGGCTCCTTTAATTGATCCAAATAAGCATAGCTGCGGAACCGTAAAACCACATGGTGAAGCTGAATTACGGCAACCTGAATCAAACTTCTATGTGGTAGGTTCCAAAAGCTATGGTCGAGCTCCTACGTTTTTAATGGCGACAGGTTACGAACAAGTTCGCTCAATCGTTGCCTACCTAACTGGTGATATCGATAGTTCAAGGCATGTGGAATTAAATCTCCCAGAAACAGGTGTATGTAATAGCGGCATTGGCGGCTGTTGTTAAGCAAGATAAAGTGAAACTTTAATCTGTGGGTTTTCTTCATCCCCCACTGAACTAGAGGAACGAAAGTGAAAAGCGCCACGTCGTGTGGTAGCAACACCTGATTGATCAGCATCTTGTTGACCCGAACCAATCGGACGCATGTGGCAGTTTATCTCCCACCTAACTTCTTTACTTTCGCTGAATTTTGAGGTGTGAGTATTACTGCCCAGTTAATGCGGGATAAAAATAGAAGCAAGTCTTAGGGAAGGTTATTACTATGATCATACGACAAATGCAACATTCTGATTTAGAACAAGTGCTTCAAATATATAGGCAAGGTTTAGAAACCAAAATTGCTACTTTTGAAACAATCGTTCCAACAAAAGGAGATTGGCACGCATCTCACCATAAAACATTACGCTTTGTTGCAGAAACGAATGGCCAAATTATTGCTTGGATTGCACTTTCTCAAGTCTCCAATCGAAAGGTATATTGTGGTGTAGGGGAAATTAGTATTTATATCAGTGAGTTAGCTCGTGGGAAAGGCATTGGAACAGCATTTATGAATAAAATGATTCAAAAAAGCGAAGAAGCCGGCTATTGGACATTACAATCATCAATATCTTCCAAAAATCAAGCAAGCCTAGCTCTTCATTTAAAAGTAGGATTTCGAGTCGTTGGCACTAGAGAAAAAATCGCCAAACGCGATGGGGAATGGCAAGATACTATCATCATGGAGAGACGGAGCAGAGTAGTGTTTTGAGGTGATCTCGTATAATAATTATATCATCTTATAAAATAAACCTTCACCCAGTGGAAGGGTTCTTCAATTCCCACTGAGTGTTAGTTGAATGAATCGGGGCTTTTACGGCATTTGCTCCTTCCAACTTATCCTCCTGCTTTCTAATAGAATCTTAAAGTAAAGATTTACTGCCCATTCATGCGATTAAAAAACCTCTATTTTAAAACAACTATTTTTCGAACTAGGAGAAGGTTTATATTTTATTCTATAAATTGTCCCGTTATTGTAAGAAAAAAATCTAATAATCTCTTTGGTCAAACTCACATGATCACATTTCAAATACATGATCACGCTCTACTTTACATACGCGTAATGCAAAGCGACTATACCATTCTTTTTTACCATGCTCTTGAGCGATTTGGTGAGCTGCATGGTCTTTCCATGCAGCAATATCTTCAAGCGTTTCCCAATATGAAACCGTAATTCCTAAATCGTCACCTCTTGCACTTTCAGCTCCTAAATAACCTTTTTGCTGACTAGCTAGTTCAGCCATTTTTGATGCCATAACGCGATGTCCATTGTCCCCCTCTGTTCGTTCCGAAGCAAAGATCACTGCGTAATAAGGTATTTTAAATGTATTAGCTAGATGACTCATCTACAACACACTCCTAAAAAATAAGAATTATTTATTTCTTAATCAGCTTCAAGTTCCATTACACTGAAACCCAATTTTTACGATTCCGCGTATTAAACAAATTGTTAAGTTTAAATGCTTTTCTCTTCATCATGAACGTTAACTTTTTAATCTTAACCGTAATGTTAAAAGAAGCAATTTGACGTTAATGATCCATTAATTATATTTTAAGACAAAGTCCCATTTTTGGGATTTTTAATTGTTAAAATAGTAACAGGTCAAGCAAATTGCATTAGATATATTAACTTATATGTAGATCATCACTTAGGTAATTACCAAATTATATCACTAGCATTCGCTAAACCTACTAAATAGAAATGGAGGAAAAAGAAATAAACTCTAATCATATATGAATTTAATAGTTTAATTTAATCTATTAAATTACATGTGGCAAAAATTTTTAAATCAGACCATTGATAAACTAACATTTAAAGAGGGATTTTATTATGAAAAAATTTAGTATTTTAATTGTGTTTTTCCTTTTAATAGGGATAGCCTTGCCATTTGGGAATAATGTAAGTGCAAGCTCTGCCAATGAGCAAAATGAAGAATTTATAGAAGAATCTTCAGGTGTAAAAGTAAAAATTCTTGAAGACAATGCTAGCGAAAGAGTTGTACAAACTACTTTCAATGGAGAAACTGCAATTTCAACATACAACAAATTAAATACAGAGTTAACTATTATAGAAAATGGTGTAAAAGTATCTAATTCTAATGTTGCTTCTTCAATATCGGCTCCTCCATTTATTACTTTTTCTGTAGAATATCCTACTAATCCAGCAATTAGAAAAACGGTTTATTCAGCAGCAGATATAGCTTTTGGTGTAAGTTGTAAAGTTATACGAGTAAGTTATAAAGATATCAATATTAAACCTTTTAGAACGTGGACTATAGCAAAAGATTCAAAGCATGTTACAACTAAAAAAGAAACAAGTAAAAACTTAGATAGTTTACAAACATTTAAAAATAGCGTTAAAGAGTTGATAACTACAGAAGGTGAATTTGCAGCTGCTGGTGTTTCTAGTTATACAGCAGGAATAGTAACTGCATTAACAGCACCAACTGGTATTGGGGCTGTTGTGGCAGGGCTAGTAGCTGCTGGTGTTATAGCCACTGCAGTTGGTGTAGGTGTAAAAGTTTATCAAGCTTATAAAGATGTAAAACTTAATTATGAACTAGCAATTGAATAATAGGTAATAAGATTGAAAAATGGTAAAAAGCAAAAACGTTTATTTACCGCGTTTTTGCTTTTTATATGGATTTTCAAAAAACTTCAAAAGTTGAAAAGTATCATGTATGATAGCTAGTAGAATATAAAAGGGGGTTAACCACCATGATTATTAAAATAATCGTTTTTAATTTATTTATTCTTCTTTTCATCTCAACGTCTTTATATACATTAAAAAAATATTCTAGGTTAAATAAAAAAAGTCCAAGTATGAATAACAAGCTTGTTATGATTTTAAGTCTATTAACAATAGTTGGAGTACTAATAGCAGGAGGAACTATAAACTATATATGGTATACCATCCTATTTCTCTGAAATTTATACCTATAGATTCTTTAATGATGAATCATTCAAGTTTCAAATTAAATATGCACCGTCCCTTAAAAATGATATATTTCTACTTTTCTATGTAGAATATGTTTTCATGTATAGGTTTAAAGCAATTACTCATTTGGTTCACATTATCTTTTCAGAATTAAAATTCCAGAAATCTATCTACAGTGAATTAAATAATATATTATGACCATTTTGCTAAAACGGTCGGTTGATAGCTGTCCATTCTTTTCAATAATCTTTCAGGATCTGAATCAACAATAAACAATTCTTTATATTCACTCTTCATGAATTCTTGACTAATAATATAATCCAACATCGACAGCAACGGTTCAAAAAAGCCATTTACATTTAATAAGCCGCATGGTTTTTTATGGTAGCCTAATTGTGCCCAAGTAAAAACTTCAAACAATTCCTCTAATGTACCTGCGCCACCAGGAAGGGCAATAAAACCGTTTGCCAATTTCTCCATTTTCTCTTTTCTTTCATGCATAGAGTTAACAATATATAATTTTGTTAAATTTTCATGCGCTATTTCGACATCCTTTAATTTTTGTGGTATTACACCTATCGCTTGTCCACCATTTTCCAAAGTCGCATTAGCTATAGCCCCCATACATCCAACTTGTGCGCCGCCATAAATAAGGGTTTTACCATGAACAGCTAATTCCCTTCCTAGCTGTTCTGCACTTTCTAGATAAATATGATCTTTACCAATACTTGAACCACAAAATACTGCTACATTTTGCATCATTCGTAAATTACCTTCTTTCAGTCATATCTTTTTGATAATTTATTCTTATGTTGTAAAAAAATATCCTCTAAACTAATATCGTACTTGTTTGCTATAACTGCTACATTTCCTAATACGTCCCCTAATTCTTCCACTAAATTTTTCTTATTTTCTTCGAATGACTCATCTGCTTCATCTGGTCGATCTCTTCCAATTTCAAGTGCTCTGATAGCTCTAGCAACTTCTCCTGTCTCTTCTGATAAAAACCCAATTCGAATAAAAATATTTAAATCATGCCAGCCACGTTGTTGATAATAATCGTTAATCCAATCTTGGAATTCCTTTGCATTCATACTATTTCACTCCTATAAACGGAAGATTCTATATTTAATCATACCGTATACGATTATTTTAATCTATAAGGCTTTTTCTTTAAGAAGTAGCAAATCAATCGTATTGATTATCCAATTTTCCACAAAATATAGTGTATGTGCCGATTTCCGCTACGGCTTGCTCGGTTTCCTGAAGTTGAGTTGATAAATATTAATGGGCTGTCCCAAAAAGTCGACAAAAATCAACTGTTCGGACAGCCCCTTTTTCTATTGGTTGCTATTTATTTTAATCACTTAATAATTTTTATATCCAAACATTTACTACTTTAAAACTCTATACACATATTACTCATCGTTCCAAAATCATATGTTTGGTTAATTTTTATCGGTTTTGTTGTTTTATCACTTGCACTCCCCATTGCGATAAATAATGGAACAAAATGTTCAGGTCTTGGCACTGCAAGGGTTGCATTTGGTGCTAGAGTTCGATATTGATCTAAAGTATCGATATCACCTTTTTGGACTTGATCAAAAATCCAATTATCAAATTCAACTGCTTCTTTGACTGGGCTTGTTGCTTCAGGATACATCCATTGGAAATTGTGTACGGTTGTACCGCTACCGATTACTAGTATATTCTCTTCCTCAATACCTTTTAATGCTGCTCCAATGTTAAACTGCTCTTTTGGTGATAAGAATGGATTGACTGATAATTCGACGACTGGAATATCTGCATCCGGGTACATATGACTAAGCGCAACCCACACACCATGATCTAAGCCTCGAACTTCTTCACGTTTTGTTTGTATGCCAGCTTTTTCAAAACGATCTTCCAAGATATTTGCTACCATTTTAGATCCTTTTGCAGGATATTTTATTTTGTACATTTCTTCCGGGAAACCATAGTAGTCATACACTGTATCTAAAATATCATCTGTATACGTTAGTGATAATGTTTGACTTTCCCAATGTGCACTAAAGATGACGATTGCTTTTGGTTTAATACGTTTACCTAATTCTTTTAGAAAATCTGAATACTCATTTTGAGTAACTGCTAAGTATGGTGAACCATGTCCAATAAACAATGATGGGACCATCTAAATACTCCCTTTCTTATTAACTTCGTTCTTTCTTATCAAAAGATTGTTATTTCTAAGTTCATAATAAACTTTTACATTTAAAAAACAAGCGTGTTGATTATCCAATTTAATCCATAAAAATAAGAGGATTTGTTGATTTCCACTCCGGCTTGCTCGCTTTCCTGCGGGCGAATGCTGGGGGCAACAGGATGTTGGTCACGGAGTCGTTGCCACAGGACGTGGCGCCCTTAGACTCCGTTCCTTAATCGCTACGCTGCGGGGTCTCATCTATTCGCTTTTCCCGCGGGAGCATTCCTGTTTAGAAAGTTTTCAAGGTATTGCAAATAAAAATGTCCTCTAGTAGAATGCATGTGTATCAACCATCACATCAATCACATACATCTACTGGAGGACATATATGAATCGTAATATGAATGAGAAAATTAATCAAGTCAATGAAGACACTTTAGTGATTGGAATTGATATTGCTAAGCGTAAACACTATGCTTGTGCGATGGATGATCGTGGACGCGTGTTACAAAAATCGTTTCCTTTTCATCAATCAAGTGATGGATTTATGCACTTTTTACAGCGGATCGGTACTTTACAGACAACACACGCTAAATCTAATATCCTTGTTGGCTTTGAGCCCACTGGTCACTATTGGATGAACTTAGCGGACTTTTTGATGGTAAATGATATCCCTTTTGTGATGGTTAATCCGATGCATGTCAGTCGCACCAAAGAATTGGACGATAACCTTCAAACGAAAAACGATGCGAAAGATGCCCGTGTCATTGCTCAACTCATCCGTGATGGTCGATACAGTTTTCCACGAATTCTACAAGGCGTGGAAGCAGAGCTTCGCAATGGCTCCTCTTTCCGCTTAAAATTGCAGGAAGATATAGCTGCACTGAAAAATCGCATCATTCGTTGGACAGATCGTTATTTCCCTGAATTTCAATGGGTCTTTAAAGAAATAGGGAAAAATGCTTTAGCTGTTCTGGAGCAAACCCCTTTTCCAACAGATATGCAAGATAAAAGTTTAGAGGAATTATGACAACTCTATCGACAAGTAGAAGGATTAAAATATCCTTCTTCTCCAAAAATAAAACAATTACAACCATATGCCCATACCTCTATTGGCCTATCTGAAGGGCATGAAATGGCTCGTTTCGAGATTCACTGTCTCCTCGAACAATACAGACAATTACAGGCACAATACGAGGTGTTAGCTGAGCGTTTAACGCAATTAGCTAAAGAAATGACGGATTACGAATATCTCCTGTCTATCCCTGGTGTCGGTGAAAATACGGTAGCCGAACTACTAGCTGAAACAGGTCCTCTCACAAATTACAAGCACCCACGCCAATTATTAAAACTAGCGGGGTTAACTTTACGAGAGAACTCTTCAGGACAACATAAAGGACAAAAGAAGATTTCTAAACGTGGTAGAAGAAAACTACGTGGCCTCTTATTTCGAGCCATTCTACCCATGATTCGTTATAACGTTGCCTTTCAAGCCTTGTACGAGTACTATATTACACGCCCTAATAACCCATTGAGAAAGAAAGAAGCGATGGTCGTTCTTTGTGGGAAATTACTAAAAATTGCCCATGCGCTTTGTCAGAAAAAGGTGTACTTTGATGCGCAAACCATGATGAAGGACCTCACTTGTCTGGAACAGTTAGCGTAACTTTTCTTCAAGAAAATTCATGACAATAAGATGACACAGAGAAGCAGGCGCTATAAACGACAATAGACCTTGAGTCCCAGCGGGAGCAAACCAGCCGCCTCTGCCTTATGAATAGACCGAACGAAGGAATGTACGCGCTAGACGCCAAGAGACATGGGAGGGTACGTCATCATAAGCATCGCAGAGATCTAATGTGCATCAAATAATGGCAATAGAGTTAATTCATTTCCAATTAACTTTAGCGTAGCGTACACTGACATTGTTATTTATTTAAACAAATGGGAATATCAAACTGGTTCTCACTCTATCTTGGCCAAGAAAAAATTTTTTTCACACGAAAAAACTCTAGCAAACGTTGATATAACAACATTTTAAGAGGGAGTCGAGCAAGCCTCCGCTCCAATCTATATAAATAGTCCTGAAAATACAGGGTTTTTCAAAAATCACGCCAAACATATATTCCTGATTTTTGTAAAATCAACACGCGTGATAGATTACATATCCTATAAACAATACTAATATTAAGATATCAGTTCCTTTCCATCCTAAACTGCCGGCTAAATCTACCAAATTTCCATTTTCAGTACGATTCACTCCATCATTCAACGTACCAGAAGGATTATTTTTTAATTCCTCTTGCCTTAAGCGTTCCCTTTTTTCTTCAGCTGTCTCACTTCGAGAATCCAAGTGAACACCTCCTAATAGCTATTCTTCCTTATGAAGCATAACTTATTTCTCTTCATTATAAATAATATTAGAGTTTTTACGAGAATATCGATCGCAATATTGAGTATTAGTACCTAAGGACAATTGCTGCCACTATGATTGTGGTACTTTCGCATAATAATGTGTAGGAGTCTTGAGTTCTAAATGGTCACGTAATGTATCACCTTCATACTCTGTATGGAAAAGGCCTCGTCGTTGAAGTTCAGGTATCAATAATTCCACGACATCTTGAAAACCATCTGGAAAATGGGATGGTAAAATGTTAAACCCATCAGCCGCGCCTGTTTCAAGCCATAATTGTAAGTCATCTGCGATTTGCCCAGGAGTCCCAACAAGTTCTCGTTGACCACGTGCGCCCGCAATATGCTGATACAATTGACGAATGGTAAAATGATTTTCGTCTGCTACCTTTTTTAATAACTCAACTCGGCTTCTTGTTCCTGTGACCTGTTCAATGGGTGGCAATGGTGGTAATGGCTCATCTAAGGGATAGCCTGTCAAATCAAATTCTAAATGTGCGCTCAGTCTTGCTAGGCCGGCTTCCTCCGGTATTAAATCGAGTAATTGCTGTCTTTTACGTTGCGCCTCTTCTACTGTTTTACCAATGATTAGAAATACACCTGGCATGATTTTCAAATCATCCGGTTGACGCCCATATTTGGCTAGACGCCCTTTTAAATCAGTATAAAATTGTCGAGCATCTTCAATACTTTGTGCTGCAGTAAAAACCACCTCTGCTGTTTTTGCAGCTAGTTCTTTACCGGATTGTGAAGAACCTGCTTGAACGATAATCGGCCGATGCTGCTTCGATGCTGGCACTGGTAATGGACCTCGTACAGAGAACCAATCACCTTTATGATTGATCATATGTACTTTAGAGGCATCAACTACTACACCATTTTGTTGATCATAAACAATGGCATCTTCTTCCCAGCTGTCCCAAAGTTTTTTGACGACCTCAACAAATTCATCTGCACGTTCATATCGTTTGCTATGTTCTAATGGTTGGTTATTAAAGTTTTGAGCTTCCAATGGCAAACCACTCGTTACAACATTCCAGCCTAAACGTCCTTCACTCAATTGATCAAGTGACGCAAATTTACGCGCAATATTGTATGGTTCATTATGTGTAGTAGAAGCAGTCGCTACTAATCCGATCTTATCTGTCACAGCAGCTAATGCCCCTAATAGTGTAAATGGTTCATACATAAGATTTAGTGTTTGTTCAAAGCCTGTAGCTGTCGGATCATCACTATTTAGCTGATCTGCTAGAAAGATCATATCAAGTTTTCCCTTCTCCGCTAGCCTTGCTTGTTGTGCTAAAAACTTCAGGTTAAATAAATGCTCTTTTTTCGTTCCCGGATAACGCCATGCTGAAACATGGTGTCCTGGTAACATGAAGAATACGCCTAATTTTAATCGTTTTTTCACCATCTCATTAACACCCCCTTTATTTGTTTACGACACTCTCTAAATAGGTAGGATTAATAATCGCTTCATATGAAGGCACCTCTGATTTTGCTGGTATCGATTGTTGATCTACTAAAAAATCGCCAATCTTTTTTAATGATTTTGCAGTGTTTCCAATGTTTTCTTTTGTACCTAAAAACGTATCGGATAACTGTTGTTGTGGTGTTAACCAATTTGATCCTTTTGCTTGTTTTGCCGCATCTTCTTTTGTAATTTGTAATGCTTCTGACCAAATTTTTGCTGCTTCATCTGGATTTTCTGCATATAATTTTTGTGCACGAATCAATTGTTCTATATATAATTCAACGATTTTTGGATATTTTTCTCCGAATTCTTTACGGACAACACCATAAGTCCCTGTCGGATGACCTTGTTTTGCTAAATCAGCGCTTGAAATAAGTTTTGTCCCATCCTTCAATAATTCAGTTAGACCTGGATCCCAAGTATATGCTGCGTCAATATCACCGCGCTTCCAAGCCGACAAAATTTCAGGCGGGGTCAGATCAATGATTTGTACATCCGCAGCTTTTAGACCGTTAATTTCTAAAGCACTCAATAAGCTATAATGTGAAGTAGATGCAGATGTTGTTGCAATGCGTTTTCCTTTTAAATCTGTTATCTTTGATATTCCTTTATTCTTTTTAACGGCTAATGCTTCCGCCTCACCCACTGTCTGGCCTGCCCAAAAAATTTCGTATGGAATCTTTGAGGATACAGCAATACTAACGGGGGGATCACCAATACCGATTTGAATATCTATAGATTTTGATAATAATGCGTTATTCGCATCACGTCCCGCTTGGAAAGCTACCCAGTTGACGTTGACTCCTAATTTACTTAGTTTTTCTTCCAGCCATCCCTGTTGTTTTACGATTAAATTGTCATCAATATATTCAAAAAAACCGATGTTCACAGTTTTCGGTAGTTCTTCTTTAGCTGCTGTGTTGGTTGTTTCGGCTTTAGATGTTGTACCCACGGATTTTGAATTATTGCATGCAACTAATAGTATAGTCATTAAAGCTAAAAAAGTTATTGTTATCCAATGTTTCGAATTCGTCATTTTGTGCCTCCTGAGTTTTCTTATCTTGCAGTAACAGGCAGGACGATTATCCCCACCCCAAATAAAGCAGGTTAACCGCTTGTAAAACCCCTATTTTTGGTTCAGGTCAACAAGATGTTGGCCACTTAGGTGTTGCCACAGGACGCGGCGCTTTTAACCTGAGTTCCTCTAGTTCTGTGGGAGATGAAGAAAACCCCCACTAGTTGAAGTTTCACTTTATGATTGGTTATTAATGATCTGTAAAATTCGTTCCCGAACTTCTTGAAACTCTTTGGTAAAACGAACACTATTATCTTCAGTCGTAATATGATTGGTAAAAGCTACATCTATTTCTTTTACAATGCGGCCTGGGCGTCTAGACATGACAATTATTCTTGTCGCCAATAGTAAAGCTTCATCCACATCATGCGTAATGAAAATAATTGTTTTTTTCGTTTCTCTCCAAATATCTCTAAGCAAGTTTTGCATTTGTTCTCGCGTTAACGCATCAAGCGCAGAAAATGGTTCATCCATCAATAGGACCCGAGGATTGTTTACCAATACACGAGCAATGGCAACACGTTGTTTCATTCCTCCCGATAATTCATATGGCTTGTTATGGCTAAACTGTGATAGCCCGACCTTATCTAAAAAATACCGTACGGTCGTAGCATCTTTCTTTTTTCTCATCTTCAATCCAAAGTTCACGTTTTGTTCAACAGTTAACCATGGATATAGCGCCGCTTGCTGAAAGACAACACCACGATTCCAATCGATACTATTAATTTCAGAACCATCAATTTTTGCAGAGCCCTCCGTCGGCGTTATAAAACCAGCTAAGATTTTCAACAATGTGCTTTTTCCACAACCTGATGGTCCTAAAATACAGACAAATTCGCCTTCCTTTATATTTAAATCAATGTTTTGGAGTGCTAGTACATCTTCTCCCTGTGTTTCATATGCTAATTGAATATTTTTGAGTTCTAACACATTTTCGTTTACTTCAACCTGTACCATCTAATCGCTCCTTGCTTATTAATCTTTTCCTTTCCAAGGAACTATCTTTACTTCTGCAAATCGTAATGTACGATCTAAAATAATACTGATAATCCCCATAACGATTAATCCCATAAAAATGATGTCACTTCGTAAGAATCGGCTTGCATCGATTACCATCCAGCCTAAACCACTTGCACCTGCTACCATTTCTGCCGCCACAAGTGTGCTATAGGATGCGACCATCGATGTTCGTAAACCTGTAAAAATAAATGGTAAACTCGCGGGTAATATAACGTAATAAAAAGTTTTCCATTGATTGGCGCCCAAATTTAAAGCCCCTTGAATATACTCCGTTTTAACATTCTTCACCCCTGCCATGGACGAAATAAACATGGGTGCAAAAGCGGCTAAAAATAGCAATACCACTTTAGATACATCCCCAATACCGAACCAAATAATTAATACTGTGTAATAGGCAAGTGGTGGTAATGATTGATAGAATTCAACAATAGGATCAAAAACAGCACGGATTTTGCTACTATATCCGCTCGCTAATCCCAATAGCACCCCCAAAATGGCTGCTAGAACATATCCAGATAATAAACGTTTCATACTATCGAAGACATGCACCAATAATGGAATACCTTTATATCCAGTCGACAATACCTCTTGAAAACTATGTAATACAATTGCTGGTGAAGGTACAATTAACGGCGATACCATTTTAAACTCCGTTACTAAAAACCAGATAATCCCGATCAATAAAAAAGTAGTGATCGTAATCAAGGTTTCTATTTTCCAAAATTTAAGACTCTTTTTCTTATTCCTTTTTAAATTCACTGGTAGTTTATTCAGTGGTTGTTCTTTTGCTGTCTGCAGCTCATTTTGTTGAACCATCTTTGGACACCCCTTTCCTGAACTTAAAAGACTTTTGAACGTCTAAACAATAACAACAAAAATTCACTTTTAAATTTTCTTCTAAGAATCTCTCGTTACTCCAGTCAATTCCTATAAAAAAATAAGGCCCTCTAATATTTAGAAGGCCTCTAGTTGTCTAGTCAGTCCAATAATGAAAATGTATTCCAATTATAATGTATATAAAACTAAGTGGTCAAGTATGTTTTCAAATTATTACTTCTGAATAAAATAAAAGTGAAATAGATTTATTACATAAAAAGGTCAAGCATGTTGATTGGAAAATATTAAGTTAAGCATGTGAACATGAATGTGTAAATTTCCTATTGTTAACTTTCATTTATATGAATTGAAATGAAATCTTACCCAATTATTTATATTTTAAGGAATAAAATTGGACCTTTAACACGCTTAGGATCATGCTCTTATATTGACCTTTCATGTCATCTACTTTAATATCGATAGACAAAGAACAGCGATTATAATTAGGGCTATTGACCCTAAAACAATGAAAGATATACTTTTCAATATTCTATTTTCTTGAGATGGAATACCGCATAGTGCTGCACCTAATGTTACTCTGGCGGGGCTTGCCATAGTTGAATGTGAGGAACTCGCGTTTTGTGCAAATGTAATGAAGTCTGATGATAGTCCAACTTGTTGTGCCGTTTGAACTTGTAATTTCATAAACATAGCGTTAGACCCCGTATTGCTTCCTGTGAGAAAACCTCCAATTCCTCCTATTAAAGGAGCGATCAACAAAAAACTATTTCCGAATATATTCCCTGCTGTATTAGCAAGAGTCGATATCATTCCAGCTTCCGACATGATTTCAGATATACAAACAAAGGCGGCAGTTGAAATGACAAATGGTATCCATTGTTTGAATGTCTTTACCAATGAGATGAATATCTTATCTTTATTAATTTTGAAGATAAAAATAGTCAATAGACAAGTAACGAATAACCAAAAGCCTGGTGAATAAAGTAGAGCCATCGAAAAGTCATAAGACGGGAATGTCACAACAAAATGAGACTCTAAAAATTGTCTAAAGGGTGCCCATAAACGGGAAATGAAGATAAGAACAGTTAAGATGATATAGGGGCTCATTGTTTTCAGCATACTTACCTTAGTGTACTTTTCTTTTGATGCCGATACTTGTGAAATAACTGTATTGTTATCTTCTTTATTTAATTTTAGTGAAGAAATTTTAATGATCATTAAACCTATCCCAGTTGTAACCAATGCACCTAATACACCTGCCAATTCAACACTTACATAAGTATTAAAAAGAAGAATCGAGATAGAAAAAATAATAGAAAACAACATTAACTCTTTCCATTTTGCCTTAATAGCCTTGAACCCTCCAGCTATGTAAACGGCAATAACCATAAAATAGATAAAAATAGGAATACTTATAAGAGCCGTTCCAGTTCCTAGTTTTTGAAGTGAAATCCCTCCTAATTGTGCGCCAATGACTGTCCCTGTAGCTAATGCTCCCCAAGGAACAGCTAGCAAGCTAACAAGCCCTAATAGAACAGCCTTTACAGGGTGAAATCCTAGAGCAACAAATATTGGTGTAATTATCATAAACGCTATTCCAAATCCACTTGTTGATTCAATAAGCGGAGAAATGCCAGCCACTAGGATCAAAACTTGTATAATATGATCATTAGTTGCCTGAGATATGAAGGAAGCTATTGATTGAATTCCCCCTACGCCATCAATGAAGTGGAAAAGCAATATGCCAAAAAAGAGAACGTATGCAGCTATAAATGAAATGAATAACCCCTTAAGGGATGAATGAACCATATTTTCTGGTGTAAGCTTATAGCCATGGTAGAGAAAAGTAATCATAATAACTACCATAAGCGAAAAAACCCCTCCCCGTAATGATGTCTGTTTTAAAAAAAACAAGAAGATAAGAACACTTAAAATCGGTATTATAGCCATTAAAAGCATCATGGAAAATCCCTCCATTTCAATAAAGTGAAACTCCATCAGTGAGGGTTTTCTTCATCCCCCACTGAAATAGAAGAACTCAGGTTAAAAGCGCCACGTCCTGTGGCAACACCTGAGTGACCAACATCTTGTTAGCCCGAACCAATCGGACTTTTACGGGCAGTTGATCCCCCATTTATCTTTTTCGTTTCTCTCTAAATCTTGAGATGAGGGTCTTACTGCCCGTTAAAGCGGAATAAAGTGAAACTTCACCCAGTGGGGACCACTATTTCTTTATCCCTCACTTTTATTTGCTCATACCCTATATCATTCTTGTGGATCCTCTCCCTTCCTGTTATGATTTAGTTAACAAAAATCCACTATAGTAAATTTTATATTATTTGATTTACCTGTCAAAAGTCAATAAAGAAATTCACTATATTGAAAAAGAGGGGCTATAAAAAATGGAATTTGGTTACAATATTAAAAAAGAAAGAAAGCGGAAGGGGCTTACTTTAGAGGAATTATCTGAACGATCCAATGTGAGTAAATCCATGCTATCTATGATTGAAAGAGGTGAAAAAAACCCGACCATTCAAGTGGCGTCTCAAATTGCAGAAGGTCTTGAAGTAACTATTTCAAAATTATTAGGTGAACAGCAGGAAAATGAGGTGATTGTTATTCGTTCCAATCAGCAGTTGATCTATAGAGATGAAACTACAGGTGTAGAAAGGCATCTTTTGTCTCCATCTTTTTCAGCCATTGGTATAGAATTTATCTTAAATATCATTCCCCCTTTAAAAGAGACAGGTACATTTCCTCCTCACAAAAGAGGTGTTCAGGAACATATTTATGTAGCACGTGGAAAATTGAAAATCGAATTAGGCGAGGAACCCAAAAGTTATATTTTAGAAAAAGGGGATTCAATCTATTACGAGGCAGACTTAAAACATCGATTTGTAAACCTTTTAAACACGGAGTGCCATTATTATTTAATCATTGATTCACATAAAATAGATGCTTGATTATTCACTGTCCCTTGGTGTAATTGCATCCGGATTTGAATAGGCTTGTACAATTACTCTTATAAGACCTTCCCTTCATTCAGTGAACAATGGGGACACATTTATATCGTTCACCTGTGAGTGTTCTCTACTGAATGAAGATGAAGATAAAGATAAAAATACAAAACTAACATAAAAAATAACTTTTGCCTTTTTAGAGGATCATCAGTTTGCTCATTTCAAAGCCAAAGAGTTAGGCATCATTGTCTAGACTTCATCTTTCCAATTTTCTAACTCCTGTTCAGATACAACTTTGATGCCATTGATTGCTAACAAAGCGGCTGTTACTCCAGCACCATCTCTTCTTTTCCCCATAAACTCTCCATTATAAATTTTTTGACTTCCACAAGAGGGGCTATATTCTTTTAATATTACATGTGTCGCTTCTATTTCTTTCGCCATCTCTAAAGTTTTTCTAGCACCATTTATATATAATTCTGTTACATCATTCCCTGAGCATTCGATAACTTTTGCTTTGCCATCTAAAACATCAAACCCATCTCCACCTATAATTTCAGCAGGTTCTCTTGGTATCACAAAACCACCCAAAAGCTCTGGGCAAACTGGAACTGCTTTCTTCTCATCAATTAATTTTTGAACGATATCATTCATACAAGAAGTGCCATTATACCTTACCGGATTTCCGGCTAAACAAGAACTGACCAAAATCATGCTACACATCCTATCTATACAAATTAGCTACCTTTTTTCTCTCATACTCATATTGAAATATTTTTTCTATATCAATTGTGCACATCCAACAGTAATATCTAACTTCCATTAGGCAGGATAAGAAACAATAGATTACTATACTTCAGATGGCGAATTATTATGTTTCCAGTAATGAACAACGGTTAGATTGTATAGCATTTTCAAAGATTGGACAATCTATAATGAATTCAAAAATTCAGCATTTGCTCTAGACCTTAAGGTGTTTAATCAAAGCTATGCTTGTGGCAGCTGAGCTTTTTATAAAAATATTGATAGAATAACTCTTTTTTCCATTGTCAACTTTTTTGCTTTGAGAAATGTGAAATTTAATTGAAAAAATGAAAAAATTATGACAGCGATTGGGAAAATAAAATCTATTATTTCTTTTTTATAACATAAAAAAATGATTTTGTAGCATTTTATATACATGAGGTGTGTTTTTTAGCTTTTTATTTTATTTTTCATTATGCTGCTATAGGGCTGGATGCTATAAAAGAGAATGGTACTGAAACATTGTTAAATCAACATTTCTGGACGTATAATACAGAAATTTGATACTATAAGGGAAAAGGGTTGACAGAAATCCTTTTTCGTATAATAATTTAAGTACAAACAATAATTATTCTAATTAAAAAATAATTATTGGAAAAATGAACGTATACAGGAGGAATTCGATTATGTCATTAGTAAACAAAGAAATCTTACCATTCACTGCACAAGCATTCCAAAATGGTGAATTCAAAACAGTTACAGACGAAACTTTAAAAGGTAAATGGGCTGTAGTTTGCTTCTATCCAGCAGACTTTACTTTCGTGTGCCCAACTGAATTAGAAGATTTACAATCTGAATATGCAAACCTAAAAGCTCTTGGCGCTGAAGTTTATTCTGTATCTACAGACACTCATTTTACTCACAAAGCATGGCATGACCATTCAGAAGCTATTTCTAAAATCGAATATACAATGATTGGTGACCCTAACCATACAATTTCTCGTAACTTCGATGTATTAGATGAAGAAGCAGGTGCTGCTCAACGTGCTACATTCTTAATCGATCCAGATGGCGTTGTTCAAACATTAGAAATCAATAACGATGGTATCGGTCGTAACGCTTCTCAATTAATCGATAAGATCAAAGCAGCTACTTACGTACGTAATCATCCAGGTGAAGTTTGCCCAGCTAAATGGAAAGAAGGCGGCGAAACTTTAGCACCTAGCATCGACTTAGTAGGTAAAATCTAATTCGACTGATTCGTTTCTTTCTAAATCACTAATGTAACTTCACAGCAATATATCAATCAAGCGGGCGGCAATTACTAGGGATTCCTTAGTATTTGTCGCTCTATTTATAAGAGAAGAGCATGAAAATAGGCACATGATTCTCTGTGTAAATCATAAAAGAGAGGTGAGAAGTCGTCGTTTCGAGAATACATCACGCGTGACTTTGTACGATGGCATGAAGCATTGTGGAATACATGCATCGATACTGGCACAACGAGTAAAACGACGATATGATAATGGCACTAGATGCAAATATTAAAGGTCAATTAAAGCAATTACTTGCACTTCTTGAAAGCGATTTAGTATTAAAAGTGAGTGTAGGAGATGATAAAGTTTCAAAGGAAACATTGGAACTTGTCAACGAACTAGCGGAATTATCACCACGGATTACGTTGGAACATACACAATTAGAACGCACGCCAAGCTTTAGCATCAATAAAGCAGGCTCTGAAGAATCAGGCGTCGTGTTTGCCGGTGTACCACTTGGTCATGAATTTAATTCGCTCGTTTTAGCACTTTTACAAGTATCAGGTCGTGCGCCAAAAATAGAAGATACAACGATTAAGCGTATTGAAGCCATTACGAAACCTGTCCATTTTGAAACATATGTCAGCCTTACATGTCATAATTGTCCAGATGTAGTTCAAGCATTGAATATTATGTCTGTGTTAAACCCTAATATTACACACACGATGGTTGAGGGAGGAGCTTATCAATCAGAAGTGAAAGAAAAAGATATTATGGGTGTTCCAACTGTTTATGCGGACGGTGAGTTTTTCGAAAGCGGTCGTATGTCACTTGAAGAAATTTTAAATAAATTAGGTGCCGCGTCCGATCCATCTGAATTTAATGATAAAGAACCATTTGATGTTCTTGTTGTTGGTGGCGGCCCTGCTGGTGCAAGTGCAGCGGTTTATACAGCACGTAAAGGAATTCGCACAGGTCTTGTAGCAGAACGTTTCGGTGGGCAAGTAAATGACACATTAGCGATTGAAAATATTATTGGCATTAAAGAAACAGAAGGCCCTGCTTTTGTGGCAAGTCTAGAGGCACATGTGGAAGCTTATCCAGTTGATATCATGAAAGATCAACGTGTGGTGAAAGTAGCCAAAAATGATCTAATAGAAGTGACATTAGAAAATGGCGGTGTCCTAAAAAGTAAAACCGTGATTCTTTCAACGGGTGCTCGCTATCGTCAACTAGGTGTACCAGGTGAACAAGAATTCAAGACAAAAGGTGTCGCATACTGTCCACATTGTGACGGACCACTATTCAAAGGAAAAGATGTGGCAGTTGTTGGTGGCGGTAACTCTGGTGTAGAAGCTGCTATTGACCTTGCGGGTGTTGTCAATCATGTAACATTATTGCAACGTGGTCCGGAGTTAAAGGCTGACTCTGTTCTACAAAATCGTTTACGCAGCTTACCAAATGTCACGATTTTAACGAATGCTTTAACAAAGGAAATTACCGGTGATAAAACTGTCAATGGTTTAACATATATTGATCGTCAAACAAATGAGGAACACCATCTTACACTAGAAGGTGTATTCATTCAAATCGGTTTATTGCCAAATACAGAATTTTTACAAGGTACACTCGAACTAAATAAATTGAATGAAATTATTGTTGATCCACACGGTGCAACAAGCATGCCAGGTGTTTTTGCAGCTGGTGACTGCACAAATTCAGCTTATAAACAAATCGTCATCTCCATTGGCTCTGGTGCAACAGCCGCTCTTGGCGCTTTCGATTATATGATTCGTTCTGATGTAAAGGAACCCGTGCAAGCATAATTCCTTTCATAGATACAAAAATGTCCCAGGTGAGAATTTCTCCTGAGGGCATTTTTGGTGCATTTCTTAAAATAGACAATAATGTGCTAGGCACTCTACTCTCATACTTTGATGGTTTGATCGCAATTTAATAAAAATAAAGTGCTATTGTTTTAAATGGATCATTTTAGTTAAAAACTTTGGCATAAAAAAGACGAAAACGTCGATTGAACACGTTTTCGCCTTTTCAATTTCTAATATTTCACTTCAAAAGATGCTCTATTCAATAGTTCTACTTTATCTACAGCTGGATAAGGTATCTCCTAATAATTTGTATAAGATAAAATGGCATTGTCTAAGCCTTCGATTTTTGCTGTTGCAGCTTCTCTATTAGTGTACTCAAACATACGAATGTCGTTAATATCATTAAAGATAGTGACTACCCACATGATTTCATTTCTCCTTTTTATTTATTGTGTATTAAAACAATCATTATTTTCCCCATGACTTTTGCAATCTGTTATACAACATATTTTCTAATCCTTATTCTACTCGGATTTCTATAAATGGCAAGTCTTTTTATACACTTTCACAGTTTGTTCACAACACATACCAAGCACCCAAACAATTCTGACAATAGCCGAACAATTAAAGCCCTAAATTCCTTGTTATTAGCCTTCTCAAAAGTAACAAATACCGGATGTTCAATCACAAAATCCCTTTCAACACATCCGATAATCCCTCTTTCCTCACTCCGCTACCCTTTATATTGAATGAATTCCTGTTCAAAAGAAAAGCGCGTTAGCCTAATCACTAACACACTTTCTTTATCATCATATTTATGAATCGTAAAAAAATTACAGTTTTAATCTAAATATTCTTTAGCTAATTGTTCGTTTTTATAAATTGCCATTCCGGTTTTCAATTTTCTAAAACCAAATTTTTTATAAAAAGTATCATTATGAACCGTTGAGATCAGATGTATGCAAGATACTAAATCTAACTGCTGCAGCATATCTTCAATAAGCATTCGAGCAATTCCCTGTCCTTGAAATTCCCGATGTACAACGACATCATAAATCGCAGCATTAAACACACCATCAGACAAAGCTCTTGCGAAGCCAATAACTTGATGATTGTTTACTGCAAATACTTGATGTGTACTTGCATCAAATACTTTCTTTATGATTTTTTCATCATGCTTCATCCATCCAACAGATTGATACACCTTTTTTAACATTGCTATCTCATCTTCATTTATATCATATTTAAGAAATATCATATTTTTCACCCTTTGTCTTTAGTTACATGACCAACTGCTGATACCTTTATGATGCTAAATGATATCCAAAAATCATATGAAATTTCACATTTTTCTTTTAAAGAAAGATGGCTCTTTTTTGAGTCAGCTTTTTCAAATTCTCATCAATTTCTCTACAGATCAAAGATTTATATCTTACATTTGATCCTTTTGAATAAGAAATTATGAAACCAATTTGCTTATTTTATTCATTCTATATTCGCAACTGCTCAGACAAGTTTCGCATTAAAAATAGGCTACCACTTTCCAACTAGATTTTGGAGAATGGTAGCCTATCATATAACGATCAGATAATGTCCTGTACCTTGACTATAGTTTTTTTCTAATTATTTTTTTCTTGTAAATGATCGAATCACCGCAATAATAGCAAGAATGAGTGCCACTATTGATAATGTTAAGGTAGTAGTTTGGGATCCAGATTTTTCGTTTTCAGTAGCAGATTCGGCTTTTTTTGTTTGTTCTACTTCTGCTTTTGTATCATCTTGAGTCGTTTTTGCTGGCGCCGCATGATCAGTTGCTGTTGTAATTTGAGTAATGGAGTGGGGCGTATCTGCATTTTCGTCACCTGTCCATTCTACAACAGTACCGTCTTTATAGTATTGATAGGCATCCCATGCAGCTTCTGTTTCTTTTTCAGGGTTTTTCGCAACAAAAGAAAATTGTTGGAATTGACCAGCTGTGATTCCTCCATTAGTTGCTTGCCAAGTAACTGTTTTTGTTTTTCCTGATGAATCTTTAGCTAGTGTAACCTTCCATCCTGGTACAGGTTGATATGATTCAAATTCAGTGCCTGCGGGAACCTTTAGCGTAACTTTTATTGTATTGATTTCCTTCTCCACAGGAACCTTGATTGTATAAGTTTCCCATGCTCCTGGTGCAGAAACTTCTGGTTTGACAGTTACGTGTGCACTCGCTGTTCCCGCAAAGATCATTAAAGCTAGACCTGATGACATAAGGCCTGCTGTCCATTTTTTAAATACTGTTTTCATTTTATTTCTCTCCTCGTATATTAGTAATAAGAAACAACTAATTTATTGGCTGCCCACAACGGGACTAAAATCGATATCATAGCTGTCTAGTGATGTTGTTAACAAATGCACGGTTATTTTCCAATTGCCAGCTATATTGATATACATACCTTTTGTTTGAAATACGCCTTGCTTTTGTTTGGGAACATCGATGTTACTTGCATCTAGCTCCGTATTTAAAGAAGTAAATGTAAGTTGCACCTTTTCAACATCAGTAACCGATTTACCTTTTGAATCCTTCAATACCACTTTAAATGCATTGACGCCCGCAATATTAGGACTAATCTGTAACGTTGCCGTATCTCCGTTATCCAGGACAATCGTTTGTTTGAAAGGTCCGGGTGATGACATAGATGTTGGTAAATTTGTTAATATTGCTGCCACCATCATAACCACCAAACCAATTCCAAATTCAACAGTTATTGTACGCGCAAGACCTTTATTGCCACGTTTTTTACTTTTCATATAGTGGAAGCCACCTAGAATAAGCATCATCAAAAACAATAAGACTTTGCCGATCAATGCCTTCCCATAATAAGTATGGAATAAGGAATAGAATGTAGGGACATATAACAAGCTGCCGTAAATCCCTGTTAATAAAATAAGGGCAGTCGCTCCTATTGCTAAAAATGAAAATCGATTGATGACATGCCAATAGCTATCTTTTTCGATTGGATCCATTGCTGTTTTACGTCTCTTTGGTAAAAGAAAAACTAAATAGAAAAGTGTTCCTATCCAAATAGATGCTGCCAATAAATGAAGGAAATCCATCGAAACAGTCATTATTTTATGCGTAGAAACAGCAGCATGGCTTGTTAAAGATTTTGTAATAAGTAAGGCTATGAAAAAGAGTATGCAAAGAGCTCCATTTTTGTATGAATAGAAAGATTTGTTTCGGCTAGCAAAATAGGTCGTGATTGAAAGCCCTACTATACATGCCATTTGGATGACCCATATAAAACCAAATGACGTTTGTTTCAATGTTTCTGTTAGCAAATCCACATTGAATGCCTCTGACCATGGTACACCTGCATCAATCTTTGTCTGCAATGGTAGATTCAACAGCAAGCTGATAAACATTCCAAGCAATGATAGCCAAATCACTTTTTTACTCCACGAACGAATGGATTGAAAAACCTCATTTTGCCTTGCTTGATAAATGAAAAGATTAAAAATAATGCCTCCGATATATAATGCTAAACTGCTGAACAAGAGCCATCGCAAAAGAATCATATCAGACTTTGGTATGTAGTTCGAAGTTTCGGCCTTCACCATACTAGAACTGTTGTGAGAGGTGCCAATGCTAAATGGGATGACACCCTGTACTGGATGACCGTCTGCTGAAACAACTTTCCATTGCATCGTATAGGACCCTTTGGGAAGTTTTTTAGTTATCTTCGTCTCAAGAATTGCTTGATTTTCCTTGTTGATCTGTGATTTCTGTAATGGCACTTTCTTTCCCAAAGAATCCAACACAATAATGGAATGAAAACCGTTTTGAAGCGATTCGTTAAATTGAATGCGAATGCTTGATGGTGAAGTAGATAAGATTTCATTCTCCGCAGGGGTTGATTCTATGACAAAAGCGTGTGCCGATGCTACCTTTGGAAATAAGGTTATTACATATATACACAGCATGAACAAACCAATTAGACTGGTTAATCGATAAAAATTATTTTTTTTACTTTTCACTGTGGACATCGGCCATCACCATTCATCCTTATCGCTCTATTTGAAAATTTTCCGTTGTCTATTGACAATATGCCACACATCCTTTCTAGCCCTCTCCTAAATCAGCAATAGCTGGTACCAAATCACTTTCATGAAAATTGATTTCCAATAAGCCCCATAGTGATTCCACTGGAAGTTAGCTAAGCCAAATGGGCATATATAGGCAGTTTATCTCCTATTTATCCTCTGTGCTGGTGACTAGAGTCTTGCTGCTTGTTATTGAGAGGTAAAACTAATTGAAAAGCAGTATCATTATATAAAACAAATGTGAAATTTGAACGAAATCTTCAAAGATAAGTAAAAAAAATAGAAGGTCTTTCAATTTTACATGAATAAATAAACTTAAAAACTTGTTCTTTGCCAAAAAATGTGTTTGACATAATGAATAGGCATATTTATTGGTAAAAGATAGTTTATCAGGCGTGTTGATTAGGAAAAAAATAGGCGATAAATTGGACAAAATTCTAAAAAAACATGTATTTTTAGCTCCATTTATGTAGATCTTCGCTGCGGCTTGCTCGAGTCCTCGAAAATGCAAGCATTTCCTTCGTGCGGTGTGATTCGAGGAAGAAAATTCAACGTCCCACGGGAAAAGCGAACAGTTGAGACCCCGCAGCGAAGCGATTGAAGGAACGGAATTGTAGTGCGCCACGTCCTGTGGCAACGACTCCGTGACCAACATCCTGTTTGCCCCCAGCATTCGCCCGCAGGAAAGCGAGCAAGCCGTAGCGGAAATCAGCGAATACACTATATTTTGTGGGGAAAGTTGGATAATCAACACGCCTGATAGTTTATTAACTCTATTTATATAGATTGAAGCGGAAATCAATAGTCCATCTATTTTTTATGTCAAGAACAAATTTTGGTGCAGTGTCTTAAACCTTTTGAAATATTTTTTGCACAGCTAGGAGGAATCATATGAAACGTATATTAATAGTAGAGGATGAAGAAAAAACGAGGACTTTACTTAATATCCACCTTCGAAGAATGTATCATCTAACACTTGTTGAGGATGGAATACAAGCCTTAAAAATAATAGATGAACAGTATTTTGACCTGATATTATTAGATGTCACACTTCCCTATATTGATGGCTGGACCGTTTGTGAGAGAGTGAGAAAACGTTTTGCAACACCCATCATTCTACTTTCAGAATATACCGAATTAGCGGATCTACTGAAAGGGTTCAAATTAGGGGCTGACGATTATATAAAGAAGCCTTTTGAACTTTTAGAATTACAAGCGCGGATTAAAGCATTATTACATCGAACAGGGCTAACACCTAGAGAACAAGATACAAACCGTGTTATTACGTATAATCATGGCACATTTGTATTAGACTTCAATCGAAGAACAGTCTCTATCAATCAACAGGAAATAGCATTAACAGCAAAGGAATTTGAAGTGTTGGGATTATTGGCAGCATCGCCACAACGCGTATTTACACGAGAAGAACTAATTGATCACATTTGGGCGGATAAAGATTTTCGAGATGTACGATCTGTAGATTCACAAATCAAAAATATCCGATTAAAATTCAAAAAAATGGATCCAGACATACAGGTTATCAAAACCGTTTGGGGATTAGGCTACCAATTTGTTTTACCTAAGCCCCAAAAATAGTGCCATATTTTATATTTTCCATACTTTCTCCACATTTTCTTCTTACTATAAGCATTAGATCGATAAAGTGAAACTCCATCAGTGGGGGTTTTCTCCATCCCCCACTGAACTAGAGGAACTCAGGTTAAGAACGCCACGTCCTGTGGCAACACCTGAGGGACCAACATCTTGTTGGCTCGAACCAATCGGACTTTTACGGTCAGTTGATCCCCCAGCTATCTTTTTCGTTTCTTTTTAAATCTTGAGATGGAGATCTTACTGCCTGTTAAAGCGGGATCAATTAAATTCGGAGAGATTGAATTTGGGAGGATGGATGATGTATGGAACATCATATGCAAAATAAAAAAGCATTGCTGATGAGTTTTGTCATTATTACAGCATTTATGATTATAGAGTTTATCGGCGGAGTAATGACTAATAGTTTAGCATTATTTTCAGATGCCGGACATATGTTAAGTGATTCGATTTCATTGGGAGTAGGCCTGTTAGCATTTAAGTTCGGGGAAAAAGCTGTAAATGACAGAAAATCATTTGGTTATCAGCGGATGGAGATTTTAGCAGCTTTATTCAATGGTGTTTTATTGATCGTCATTTCTATATTGATCATGTGGGAAGCATTTCAGCGATTCGGTAATCCGCAAGGCGTGTCAAGTAATGGTATGTTAGTTGTTGCTACTATTGGAGCCGTAGTGAATATACTAGTTGCTTGGATTTTATTGAGGGCTGATACAAAAGAGAATATCAACATACGAGCTACATTCTTACATGTATTGGGAGATTTACTCGGCTCAATTGGTGCTATTATCGCCGCTTTGCTGATCATGTATTTCGATTGGAAAATTGCCGATCCGATCGCTAGTTTAATCGTAGCACTCATCATTTTAAAAGGCGGATTCGGTGTATCAAAGGACGCTGTTCATGTGCTAATGGAAGGCACACCAGAGCATTTAGATGTAAAAATGATTCGAGAAAGGTTACTCCAAATACCTGATGTTGTAGGCGTTCACGATTTTCATATATGGAATATTACATCTGACTTTCCATCGATCAGCTGTCATTTAGTGATCTCCAGCGCTCAACATGATGTTGTTCTAAAGGAAGCGTTAACAGCATTACACGATATTTTTGGTTTAGAACATGCGACCATCCAAGTGGAAAACAAAAGTGCTAACTTAGACCAATACGAACATCATTGTTGTAATTCGTATGAAGGGTACCACGTTATTTCAAAATAATTTTGTGACAGCAAAATGATAAGATCGACGAAGCAAGATGATTGATGATACGCCCTTAAATGGCAGTTGTATTTAAATGAACGAGAAAAAGTAGGGTTCGCGCAAAGATCATGGTCTAACTCCATCAGATGAAGCACATCATTTCGGGCAATTTCTCAGATCTGAGTTCGGGGTTCAACCGGACTTGGATCTTTTCATTTTCTTTTATGTGTTTGCACAAGTCATTGAAACATTTGCCGTTAAAACAATGATTCGTTTTTCATCCATTTCCCATCTCAATGATCTCTTTAATTCTCGCTTTATAGTTCAATCTATAATAATCCTGCAAAAAAAGGGTATTAGCACAGCTGCTAACATCTTATGATTGCATTATCTTAATCGTACATTACGAATAACAAAGAAAACGATTGTGATCACATAGACGCCTAGAAAGATGATTATCTCCCAAATCCCTAAAGATAAGCGATTTCCAAGTAATACATATGTATCCTTTAATGAAAACGCTGATAATAACAAGAGTGTTTCATTCTTTATGATATTACCCATTAACTGTACATTCGCTACTTGTACTTCATTTGCTTTCGGTCCAAACCCTGGCATATGGAAATATTTTGGATGTTTTTCTAATTGATGAAGGAATATCCAAAGTGCCAATCCTAATATGGGCATAAAAAAGATAAACCATTTCTGTGCCCATGCATCAGCCTTGCCAAATACATTATAATGACTTGGCACTTGATCAGGTAAAGCTTGATAATTAGCAATGATTGCCGTAATGCAGACGCTCCAAACCATCAAGCTAATTACATTGAATGCTTGTTTCCATTTTATATAGTGATTGTTCATACCGTCACCTGCCTCCTTCTTAGAATTCAGCATTGAAGAATCCTGAAAAACTTTGATAAGAAAAAGGACTGTACATTATAGTGCGACAAACCGCCAGCAATGATTAATAGTCACCTTTTTCTTTACACTAGCATAATAATGAAAAGAAAATCCGAACAAATGTGAAATTTTAAATAGAATTTCACATTATGGTTTGGATTTTTTATTAGCTAAAATACTTTTGTCCCAACCTCTTTATTTTTTAAATACCCAAAGAAAAATTAATATCAGAAAAAGATACGCTATCATATATCTTTTTTTAAATTTAATTTTTTTAGAATAAAATAGATAGATATATATAAAACTCAAAATAACAAAAAATAATAGAAACAAATTAAATATCATATAAACACCAACTTTATTTTATCTAGATTTAACTGTGTATGCTAAAGCCCAAGTCATATTTAAAATAACGCCTTTCCCTTTATTTTTTGACTTCATTTTTTTAGCAAGGGCTCCACAATATACTCCTGTAATTCCTGTAACTCCTGCAATTGCAGGAAGCCAAAATGTTGCGGCAGCAATAGCTCCTACATCAAATGCTGCATCCTCTAATGATGAAACTGCTGATTTAGTTTGTGCATTTGAATATGTAGCTTTTACTCCCCACCAATAATTTTTAGAAGTATAACCTTTTGAAAAGTATATTACCTTTATTAGTAATAGATAAATCGTCATTAACTATTACTTGCCCACTTGCTACTTGTTTATTAATTTTTTTAAAAGATTCTTCTAACATATCTACATTATATTTAATATATATATCTTGTGAAATACTACTATCAACATATATAAAACCTTGATCATTTTTATGAACATAAGACCCTACTTCTAAAATTGAAGTTGAATATTCTTCAAATTATATAGTATTTGGTAATTCTGTAATTTTATTTGAAGAGTTTTCACTTGCATGAGCAGTAGTTGTTAAAGATCCAAAAGATCCTCCTACAGCTCCTAAAGATAGCATTGTTGTCATCCCTAAAATAAGTGTTTTTTTCATTTTTTATAATTCATCCTAATATTGTCATTTTTACTGTACATATTTAATTATAGCATAAATTACATTTAAAAATAAAAAATTGAATCTTTATTAAAATTAGGTTCCGATTTTATTTTGTTATGTGGGGGCTAGCTCCACATCGTGTACCCGTTGAAAAATTAGACTTTGCCTAATCCCATAATAGAATTGGGGCATTTGTCCCTTATGATCTTTCTTTTTGGAGAGTGTCCACCTAAAATCTTCAATTTCTGCCTTTGTCCATAATGGCTACACGTTCTTTTTTTGGTCATTTAAGTCCCTTATTGCATCCATTTTTATACATAATATACATCTTATTATACATAAAAAGGAAAACCCAGTAAAACAGCACAAAAAACGCATGGAAATATACAAAATCATACATTTTTAAAACGCGTATCATTTTCAATTTAATTGTATATACTATGTATATACTCTTTGACTTGGAGGTGATATAATGTATTCTGAAGAGCATTTAGAAAACAAAATAAGCCGAAGTAAAGGGGTTGACTACGTGTCTACAGTTACTGCACAAAAATGGGGGAACAGTTTAGGTATTCGTATTCCAAAAGATGCTGCTGATAAAATAGGAATCAACCAAGGTTCCGAAATGGAATTAAGTGTGATTGGAAGAGAAAATATCATCATATTAAAGCCAAAAAAAACACGGAAGAAATACACTTTGCAAGAACTATTATCACAGATAACTCCTGAAAATCGACACAAGAAAATTGATTTGGGTATCGAAGGACGTGAATTGATTTAATGTCAGTAGAGCCACCAAGAAGGGGAGATTTAATTGTTTTAAGCTTCAACCCACAAGCTGGTCATGAACAAGCCGGTAGAAGAAATGCTATTGTTTTATCTCCCAAAGAGTTCAATGAAGTGACAGGATTTGCAGCTATTTGTCCGATTACTAATCAAAAGAAAGGATATCCTTTCGAAGTTTCTTTACCAGAAAAAGGAATATCACTTGATAACGGTGGCTTTCCAATAACAGGAGTGGTTTTAACTGATCAAGTTAAATCATTAGATTGGACAGCACGTAATCTAAAAGTGTTAAAGAAGTACAATCCAGAAGATGCACAAATTGAAGAAATGGATGAAATAATTGAAGAATGCTTAGCGAAAATAGAAACATACTTGACATAGAGGCTGGGACAGAACTAAATGAACCTTTCCTAAAGCCGAATAATTGAACTTTATAAAATTATAATAAAAAGAAAATCCGAACAAATGTGAAATTTTAAATAGAATTTCACATTATGGTTTGGATTATTTATTAGCTAAAATACTTTTGTCCCAACCTCTTTATTTTTTAAATACCCAAAGAAAAATTAATATCAGAAAAAGATACGCTTCCTTAATGTTTAATAAAATTAATAATCCAAATAATCTTAAGATATAAAAAGTCTAAGATTTATTTATTTTTTTCAAAATATAAATTTAATCCCCAATATAATATAGGAGGATATATTAAAAATAAATAAGAAATAATATTATCTTGTTTAAAAATATTTACTGTGTATAAAGATTTAAATAAAATATATAAAATAGTAATATACACAAACATATGAAGAAGCAAAGATAGGTAGTTACTATTTTTACGACTTAGGTTTAATCCACTCAATACTTTAGTAATAAAATTTGCAGGGAAACTAAATATTAAAAATAATCCACTGCATATAATTATTAGTGTAAATAAAAGATACATGGATTGAATAATAGATTCTTGAACTAAAAATTGTTGATTTTTAAGAAAAAACGGATCTAATATAAGAACAAACAAAGCTATACTAGCTCCAGTTATAATAGCAGATTTAAAATTTTTCATAAAGAGTCTATACAATTTCCTACCTCATTTCGTAAAACATAGCTATTATTATATTATTTAACCATATATCCCCTTTGTATTGTTATTATTTTTTAAGAAGATAAATTAAAATTCTTTTGTTTAGGTTTTTATAATATTTCTATTTAACAGATTACTTAGGGCTCATGAACTATATCCGCTTATATCTTTTAATGATTAAGTTTAAAACAAAAACTTTCCATCGTTGCATCCACTTCATCCTCAGTCACCCCAATATACTTCATGGTGATGGATGATGGCGCAGAATGATTAAATAATTGCTGCAACACTGCCACGTCTTTATGTTGTTTGTAATGATGATACCCGAACGTTTTTCGCATCGTATGCGTGCCAATGTCGTCCCTTCCAAGTGCTTCTGAAGCACTCGATAGGCCTTGTGTGGTGGAAATATGAAAATATGGCTATTTGGCTATTTCCTTTCTGACTCAGGAAAAGCCACGCAGAAAGGCTCATATCGCGTGTATAGTCCTCGATCATCTCTCGGGTAGCCCTCGGAATCAAAAATCGTTTCATTTTCTTCGTTTTTTGCTCCGTAATCACTAAATGTGTTTTCCCTCGCACTTCTTGGACCGTTAAAGGCACCAGATCACTCACACGCAACCCCACATTAATTCCTAAATTAAATAAAAACAAATCTCTGGCACTCGCATATTTGGAGAGCGCCCACCGAAAATCTTCAATTTCTGCCTTTGTACGCAATGGCTACACGTTCTTTTTTTGGTCATTTAAATTCCTCATTATATCCAATTTTATACATAATATGCATCTTATTATATATCAAAAAGGAGAACTCAGTAAAACAACACAAAAAAACGTATAAAAGTATCTAAAATCATACATTTAGATACCGTTTCAAAAATGAAACGGTATCGCTATCAAAATTGTCCCTATCTTGTTTTAAGAGTACACTTTTTAAAAAGAAACTTAAAAAAAGGAATTTAAAAAAAGGAATTTAAAACAGATACATCGAAAATATACAGTAATGTCAAAGATGGAACGGAATGGTTTAGAAATGAAAAAATTAATGATATTCTTATTTTTACTATTTTTACTTGCTGGATGTACAAGTAAAACAAATGAAGAAATTAAATGGTTTAAGAGTCAAGATGAGGCCATAGATTATGGATTAAAATATGAGGAAATTCAAAAAAACGATATTTTAGAAATTATAGATTTAAAGGATGAGAATGTTGTAGTTTTTAAGTTTGACGACTCTGATGGAAAAGGTATTTGCATTGCTCATTTGATTCGCAAAGATAATCAATATCAATGGTATAGAGACTTACAAAAAGTTATTTTAAAATCAAACAATCCTAATGTAGGAAATTTAAATGTAACGGCTGATTTTAAAACTATTAAAGGACAAAAAAAATATAAATTATATATGGGAGTAGTGGAGGGATCAAACTTCACAATAAATACAGATACAGAATTAAATGTTAAACCTAAAATAGATCAAGATACCGGGATGTACTATTATATAATCCAGAATAAATAAAAATTTGTCGAACGAAAAATATGTACAAACCTCCTTTTAACATCTAAAATAGAAATTGAAATACAATAAATTGAAATGGAGGAATATTTATAAAAAAATTATAAAAAGATTGGTCGTGTCTACCTCGTTTGCGTTGGGATTATCTTTATGTTTTACATCTGCCTTTGCTGAAGAAAAAACAGATATAAAACAAGCAGAACTTTTTTATGATCCAGAATTCAATGCGGAAATCTCAGCTTACGCAAATACTGAAGAGGGCCTTGTACCTCTTACTCAAGAAGAATACAATGCCCTGAATCAAGAAAAAGAGGAACTAGAACTGGAAACTTCAGATGACTCAAGTAGCGTTAAGAATACAGATGGAATAGTCATTCCAATGGATAATTACTATGAGTATTATAAGTATTCTGAGTCGTCCGTTACTACTTACACTGGTGATCCTATCCAAGTAACATCAACGATTTCCTGTAATACATCAGGAGGATGTAGCATTTCTAAATCAGTATCATCAACAGTATCATCTTCTTATAGTGCTAATGTAAACCTTTCGGCTGAAAAATCTGCTATTAAGTCCGGAGTCTCTTATACTTGGGTATCCAGTGCTTCTGACACTAGCACATATACTTTCAGTCTTAAAAAGGGTGATAAAGGTTATATAGCATTTAAACCATCAAAAAGAAAATCATCTGGAACACTAAAAAAATACTCTAATTGGGATGGATTATTGTCTAGCAAAGAGCGGTTTATTGCAGAAATCCAATTAAGCTTAGTAATGGTGAAGCAAAAGGAGTCTATACATTTGTTCACAAATAAAAAATACCATAAAAAGAACAGTGATCAATTAGAATCACTGTTCTTTTTTGCCTATTTAAATCATCTTGAAGGGAATTTAGTAGAACAATTCCGACGAATAATGAACACAATTCAAAAGGTTCATCATCTAAACAGATGATGAATTAACCGCTATTATTGAAGCTCCCTATATTGATTTAAATAATATAGGGTAAATTGAAAATAAAAAGTCAGGACTTTAGCCAAAATCCTGACTTTTTTATCTTATTTTTTAAATAGTCTCGACCAAAAACCACCTTTATTTCGTTCGATTGTTGCTAATGTTTCTAATTCAACAATCTTAGAATTTAATTTGCGAATTTCAGCCATTAAAGCGTTGGTATCTGGTGCAGTTTCAGCTAACTTTGTTTGATGTCTTACCATAGTATCCATCTGTTCTTGCATACTCTTAAGCTCAGCGCTTTCCTTCTGGTGTTCAATCGCTTTTAAAACCATATCCTACTTGGTTTCTAAATCTCTTATAGCACCATTTTGCTAGTTAATAATTCTAATACCTGATAAAGCCCGTCACTATTGATTTCGTCGGTTGATGCGCTAGGTGATTCGCTTTGGCGCTCTGCGATTGATTGAAGTACGCTAGAACAATGAATTGACCCGTTCATTTCATGGTTTCTGGCCGTTCTAACGGATACTGATACATTAATATTGTCCTGAATTAATTTATCTGTACCAAATTTACAAATACCATTATTTTTGTTGATTCAATAAATTATTTGTTCAAGGACTAGGTATTGTTTTTTCAATAAATATTTTATAAAAATTCCTTAATATGTAATCAATATAATAGCATGTTTACACAAGCAACTACAAATAAAAGCTTCACTTAATACGATCATGATTTTTTATCCTGCTTTTATATACTAAACGTTAGCTTTTGGATCATGAACGTTAATATCAACATCTCATTCAACGTATACGATCTATTTATTGCATTTCACGCCATAGGCATATCTTCATATTCTTATTTGTTGAAATTTATTAGAAAATAAGGGGAAAAGGCTGAAAATATTTTTATAGTGCAAACCACAACTCCCAGAACCCATTACCACTTTCTCCACTCGATCACATCATTCACATAAAAACGTTCGCCAATCAGCTCTTCGCAAGCTGAAAATATTTTCTCGATGATCGTCGTGCTGGATGCCAAAATTCTCATGGTCATTCCTCTCACACTTAACATACTTACGCCAATCCTAGCCTGATTTGAAAAAGCTTCGAGCTTATCTCTAAGATCTTCCACAAAGTGCTCATTGACCTTGGGGTGAATGAAAAAAAGTGTGCCGATATGAGAATATTCTTCTAAATACATTAGCTGTTCAAACTTTTCGTCTGGCTCTAATAACAGGTGATCAAACACAACAAGCGTGTCATCAACAAAGATTTGCATTTTGGATGTGACCCTCTCATATTGAAACATCCTACCATCCTCAGCCCATCCAGGCGTGATGGTATCCGAGTAAAAGAACGTAGCAGAAGAGCTCATATGTACATGGGTTTGCTGTATAAAATTTGCGTCTTTATAAGGAATCAATGCATCTTGCTTCACAAATAATTCACTATTGTTTTTTAACGTATAATTGGTCGATTGCCTAACGCCAAAGTTTTTTGATTTATACACTTTGGTTGAAGCTTGTGTCGTAATGGCAAGGCGAGCGGATTCATGGACAGTCATATCTGTATGATACGTGTCGCCATCTACATAGCCGCCGCCAACATGGATCAAGATGAGAAGCGGCATACCGCTCGATAAGTAAAAAGGCCTTGTGATTTTGAATACCCCATCAAACAAACTATTGGTCATGATCGACTTACCGTTTTTATTTCCTACTTCTACTTGCAAATAGCCTGTATATGTCATGCTTCTAATCCCATAAGAAATACTTCACGACGGATCCATTCCACAACTTCGGCAACCCCTGTACCATCCTTTAAGTTTGTAAAAATAAACGGCTTCTCGCCACGTGTCGTAATTGTATCTCTTTTCATGATCTCCAAATCTGCTCCTACATATGGGGCTAGATCAATTTTATTGATAATAAATAAATCTGACTTGATCATCCCTTGTCCGCCTTTTCGCGGGATTTTTTCCCCTTGAGCAACATCAATGATATAAATGGAAAAGTCGACTAACTCTGGAGAGAAGGTCGCAGCAAGATTATCACCCCCACTCTCGATAAAGATCAACTCTAGATGGGGATGACGTTCATTCAATTCATCTATTGCCGCAAAATTCATCGAAGCATCTTCACGAATAGCTGTATGTGGACATCCACCTGTCTCTACCCCGATAATGCGGTCTTCTGGCAGAGCTCCATTTTTTATCAGAAACAAGGCATCCTCTTTCGTATAAATATCATTCGTAATAACGGCGATCTCGATATCCTTCATTAATGCACGCGTCAATTGATCGACTAAAAGTGTTTTTCCAGCCCCAACAGGCCCTCCAATACCAATTCGGATAGGTTCCCCCATAATTTTCATCCTTTCGTTTGATAATTCACGACATAAAAAGCCGGACAGAAAGTTGTTCATGTTTCATTTGAGCGATTTCTAACCCTGGTGCACAACCTCCAAAGTCTTCTTCTTTTGCATGTAAAATCGTTTCTGCTTGCTTTCTTAAAAACGGCTGCATTTCCAGTAATATTTTTTGTCCATCCGTTTGTCCAAGTGGGATACCTCTTACTCCATTTTGGATAAGCGAGGATATCGTCGTAAATAAATAAACAGATAGCGTTGTCTTTAGATCGATTTCCAACGCCTCGCACACAATAGCAAAAACGATCGCACTATGACCATGTCGTTCTTTTTGTTTTATTTTCGACTCATATAGTTGGAGCAATTCGATATCATAAAGTGCATTCATCACTTTGGCTAATTGCCGCCCGATTCGTTTATTGCCTTCTCTAGTTTCTTTCGCAGCACTCAATGCATATAAGGCTTGATCAAGCTCCCATACTTTTTGGAATTGATTTTCTTGAATCGCTTCATAGGCTAATCGGCAAGCCAAACCATCTGTATAAATGCATTGACTATAAACATATTGCTTTAACGCATATAAAAATGACTCCTTATCGGTCATTTTATCTTCTTGAATATACGTTTCTAGCCCAAAGGAATGCGAAAAAATCCCTGATGGAAAATTGGAATCACAAATTTGCAGTAATTGAAACAGTCGATCAGTCATGGGCATGACCTATATGTTTAAAGGCTTTCTTCATTTTACGGTTTTCTCGAGCAAACGGAATTTCTAAATCTTGCAATAGCTTTTCTACCAAATAATCATATTGAACGATCATTTCATCATTCTCAAATTGTGCGGGTAAATGGCGATTGCCAAGCTGATGAGCGATATTACCCATTTGCGTTAGACTGGTGGGTTTAATGACAAGAACATCATCCGCTAACACACTAATAATGATTGTATTTTTTTCGTCCTGATATAAAATATCTCCATCCTTTAGTACGATTCCTTCTTTTAGACGAATGCCTAATTCGTTGCCATGATCGGATTTTACTCGCAGGATTTTCTTTAGCAGATCGTCACTTCTTACATATATCCGTTCGATATGCGTTGTTGGTTTATTGAGTTCATGAATATTTCCCACTACTTTTTCAATTATCATCTGGATCACCTCAAAATAAAAAATATCTTTGCGCTAAAGCAACCTTTGCATCTGGTGCACATGTGATTAGTTCACCATTTACCTTCACCTCATAGGTTTGCGGGTCCACTTCAATATTGGGTGTTTCACTATTAAATTTCATATCTTTTTTTGTTAATTGGCGCGTATTATGGACAACAGCGATCCGCTTCTTCAATCCCAGCTTTTCATGTATCCCTAATTCATAGGCTGCCTTTGAAAGAAATGTAAGTGATGTCGTATACTTCGCCTGTCCAAAGCTGCCAAACATCGGGCGATAGATCTCTGGCTGCGGGGTTGGAATGGAAGCGTTCGGATCGCCCATCACACTCCATGCGATCATGCCGCCTTTGATAATCAATTCTGGCTTAACGCCAAAAAAGGCCGGCTGCCATAGTACAAAGTCCGCTAATTTTCCTACTTCTACCGAACCTACATAATCAGCTATTCCATGAGTAATCGCAGGATTGATGGTGTATTTCGCTATATATCTTTTGACCCTTGCATTATCATTTGTTTCTCCAGCAACAAGTTCCCCACGCTGACGTTTCATTTTGTCCGCAGTTTGCCAAGCTCGGATGATGACCTCGCCCACTCTTCCCATCGCCTGAGAATCAGAGCTGATCATACTAAACACCCCAAGATCATGAAGAATATCTTCTGCGGCAATGGTTTCCTTTCTAATTCTTGAATCGGCGAACGCCAAATCTTCTGGAATGGATGGATCTAAATGATGGCAGACCATCAGCATATCTAAATGCTCTGCAATGGTATTGACAGTAAATGGTTTCGTTGGATTTGTTGAAGAAGGGAGTATGTTTGGAAAAGATGCAGCTTTCATAATATCTGGTGCATGCCCGCCTCCAGCCCCCTCTGTATGGTAGGTATGAATCACACGTCCATTGATGGCACGAAGCGTATCCTCTACGAAACCGCCTTCGTTGAGGGTATCAGTATGTATAGCCACTTGAACATCATATTGATCAGCAACGGATAATGCAGTGTCAATATTGGAAGCTGTTGACCCCCAATCCTCATGCAGTTTTAAACCGATCGCACCAGCCTCTATTTGCTCAATAAGTGCTTGCTTACCAGAAGAATTCCCCTTTCCTAAAAATCCGATATTCATCGGAAATGCCTCCGCTGCTTTTAGCATATTGTGTATATTCCATTCTCCCGGTGTACAAGTCGTTGCATTTGTCCCCGTTGCAGGACCTGTTCCGCCGCCAATCATCGTTGTAATACCTGACTCAGTCGCTGTTTGAATTTGCTGCGGGCTAATAAAATGGATGTGGGTATCGATTCCGCCCGCTGTTAAAATCATTCCTTCTCCCGCGATGACCTCGGTCGATGCACCAATCACTATGTCGATATGGTCCATTAATAGTGGGTTGCCTGCCTTGCCGATTGCTGCGATCATGCCATCTTTCACACCAATATCCGCTTTATAGATCCCGGTATAGTCAATAATCAGTGCATTCGTTATAACAACATCGACTGTCTCAGATCGTAACGCTAGTGGATGCTGCCCCATCCCATCTCGTATTACCTTTCCGCCGCCAAACTTTACCTCATCACCATAAGTGGTATAATCTTTTTCAATTTCAATAAACAGTTCTGTGTCGGCTAATCTTACTTGATCGCCTACAGTCGGTCCAAACATATCAGCATATTGCTGGCGAGACAGTTTAAAACTCATGTTTATTCCTCCTTATCTAACACACCATTGGTCAAATTATTCAGACCATACACTTTACGCTCGCCCGAAAATGGAATCAGCTGCACCTCTTTGCTATCTCCTGGTTCAAACCGCACTGCCGTACCTGCTGGAATATCTAGCCTCATTCCAAATGCCTTTTCCCGATCGAAATCAAGCATTTTATTAATCTCATAAAAATGAAAGTGGGAGCCAATCTGTACAGGTCTATCTCCTCTATTTAATACCTCTATTTGAATAGATAGCTTTCCTTCGTTACAAATAATAGGGGCTTGTTTTAATTTATATTCACCTGGTATCATCTTCCACCCTCTCTTCTATAGTCTTATTGAATTGGGTCATGCACGGTTACTAATTTAGTCCCATCAGGAAAGGTCGCCTCGACTTGAATATCCGAGATCATCTCGGGTATCCCCTCCATGCAATCTTCCCTTTTTAAAATATGCCTGCCATATTGCATAAGCTCTGACACCGATTTTCCATCTCTCGCTCCTTCCATGACCTCATACGTAATAATGGCAACTGCTTCTGGATAATTTAATTTCAATCCCCGCTTCATACGTCGCCTTGCTAAATCATTTGCCAGTACGACCATTAGTTTTTCCTGCTCTCTTGCTGTCAGCTTCATAAGTTCATCTCCCTACATACACAGCAGAATGTCTTTACCAAATCCTCCTCCCTTATTGATACGTATATGTTTTCTGCCATCATGATTTCTTTATACAAATGTAGTAGTCACACGATAAATAAGTGAATTTTCAAACTATTTGTTTTATACTGCTTTTCAAGTGGAATCAAGTAAAATTTGCAATGATAGTGGTTGTCTATCAGAATAGTTATTTTTTTAAAATTTATACGAGCATATCTCTCTTATATAATTGGATAATCGATAGTTAAATTCCTTCTATTTTAAAAACAATATGTACTAGGCAACGGTCTTTACTGGGCATCCAACAAAATATTTAAAGTGTTACTACTCATATGGTGAGTTCCACATCTGGTATAAGATTGATGAAACTTCCAACTTCATGATGAAATCCTTTAACATATTACCTTTTAAATTTACATAACAGGCGTATTGATTATCCAAATTCACCCACAAAAGTACAGAGTATTGCTGATTTCCGCTATGGCTTGCTTTTTCCGCAGGACATTGAATTTGCTTCACCGAATAAACATCATACAAAGAAAATACACATGCATTTTCGAAGAATCGCTGTCCTTCGCTCCACAATTATCAAAATAAATGTTCGTGTTTTTCAAGAAGAAAATGATTTATGAAATTGATTCTGAAATGTTTATTTAAATTACTCTTAATAATTCTATATCATTAAAATATGTAATTTTAAAAAAATTTTACATTTTATATTCTTTTTACTATAATAAACTCATAATTCTAATAATGAAAAGAGGTATAAATTATGAATAAAAAAATATTAGTTTTTGTTCTATCATTTGCTATATTTATAGGGATGAATACAAATAACGCTTATGCTAGTACAAATAATGATTCTGTTGAGGAGGATAATTTAAAAGAAACCCCTAATAATGTAAATTTAGAAAAAGGTGAAATTAATAAAAATATTCCATTAGCCAAGACACAAATAAGAAAAATTTCTGACGATCCTAATTATTTAAAAAAACAAAAATTCAACTTTTTTGGTAATACAATAACTCCATTTGGAGCGGGTCAATGGGATTATATTGGAGAAGACACATTTAAATCTCAGTCTAAAATTTTTCACTCAGGTGGAGGAGATCTAATGATTTATATTGAACAACCGTATGGAGGTCTTTTAGGCTCTAAATGGTGGTATAAATTATATGAAAAAAGCCCTACATGGGAATCTGTAGTTTCGTCATTTTACTTAGAAAATGAAGCAGGTGCGTATGAGGTGGTTTTTGATGTTAGAGATTGGGTTGATGGAGATAATAAAAAAGCTGAACTATATCTAAGTAAATTGTTTTATCCAACAGAAAGTGTCTATACCATTTGGTTAGATTAGTTAAAGGGTTTAAAAAATGGAACTTAGACACACCCTTTTGAAACTAAAAAACCGTATGAAATCAAGATTTATAAATCTTGATTTCATACGGTTTTATTTTCAGGATTTGTACTAAAATCAATTAGTTTTTAACTTACATCTCAGCCTCATTTTATTTTTGTCACCGATTCGAGTAAATTCCGTCTAATACTATAGAGCGATTATAAAAGGAGATGAATCGTTTGGATTTAGAAGAACAAATTTCAAATTGGTATGAAGAATTTGGAAATAGCATATTTACATATATTTATTTCAACACCAAAGATTACTACTTAGCAGAAGATATACTTCAAGAAGTATTTATAAAAGCATATAAAAATTACGGGGAATTTAAGGAGAAATCAAGTTTGAAAACATGGATTTTTACAATAACTCAAAATACGACTGTAGATTATCTTCGAAAGAAAAATATTTTTAAGTATTTTAAAGAACTCACATTCAATATACAAGACACACAACCATTGCCAGACGAAGTGGTTCAATTGAATGAAAACGAAATGCAATTGTACTATGCATTACAAAAAGTTAAATTGGACTATCGTCAAGTTATACTATTAAGAAAAATTAAGGGTTTTTCAACTAAAGAAACGGCTAGTATATTAGGATGGTCCGAAAGTAAGGTAAAAACAAATTTAAAAAGAGGTTTAGAACAATTAAAAGAACAGTTGGTTAGAGGAGGATTCAATTATGAAGAAATCCAACGATATAAATAAACTAAATACAAATTTAGAACACTTTGAATTGCAACTAAAGCCAAAAGTTCGTGAGCAGCAAAAAGGAAAGATTATTTCTGCTATTAAAAAGAGAAAACCTACAAAAAAGAAAAACAAATTAAAAATAAGTCTGGTTGTGAGTATCTTACTTTTAATCATAACATCTCCTCTATATTCCTCTACAGCTGCCAAGTTTGTAGAAAAGATAATCCCTATTAATATCAATAATGACAAGCAATCAAGAATAGATATAAATATCATTAAACTGATAAAGCAATCGGGTTACGACTTTGAAAGTGTGAATATATCGCCAAACCCGTTCACACTTGGAATTGTACTTACTCCGTCTGAAATTAATTTAGAAGAAAAAAAGGAAGTTTTATTACCTAAGATTCATGAATTCTTAGAAAAGGAACATATTGATGATTATAAAATCAACATTAGTGAAAAGAAAACCATGAAGGAAAAGAATATAAGTATCAAAAACAAAAGCACCACAGTGAAACCTACTCAAAATATTCAATGGCCTAAAATCGTCAGTCATATATATATTGCTTTAGGAGGGAAAAAAACTTATCAAATCAAAAGCATAAGCTACAGTAAGGAAGAAAATGCTGTATTGATTAAAATATATACCAAATTAGGTAATAACAAAGATTCACTAATTAAAGTAAATAATATGGAAAAAGCCCTTAAGGAATATTTTTCAAAAGAATCTACTAAGAAAATGATGAAAAGCTCAAACTACAAATTACGCATTTATAGTGATGAAAAAGATATATTAAAAGAAATAAAGGGATGATATTTATCAATAACCGTATAGAAAGGAGAAATCATGATGAAAAATAAGTACAATAAATATATTCAAAATCTTTATAGGAAACGATTACAAGAAAAGAAAGAACTAGAAAGAGATTTTGTAATAATACTGCTTTTATTGTTATTTATTGGTGTGGTAATTATTATTGGTAATTACATTGGGGATCCATAAATAAAATTTTTAATCACTACTGGTTACGAATTATACAGATAATGAAAAAAGAGAATTCCTCTTCCCAATGTTAGAATATTCACCGAGCTCGTTCAGCAACTAAATATCACCTTGAATCACTACTTTTATATACACATAAATATAATTTTCAGCACAGATGCATGAAAGAACACCAATATTAATAAACGTATTTTACATTTTTGTTTATAATAGTATATAGAAAAAGGAGAATGTAAACGGAGGGGAGATTCGGTTTAATATCTGTACTTATCTTCGTAATTTCAGCCTCAGTTTATGTTGTTTTAATGTTTAAATTTAAGTACCTCTTTAAACAAATATAACTAATGAGTAAGGAGTGGGAATATGTATACATTATTCCAATACATCGCAATATATTTGACGCCTATCTTAAGTATTGTGTTCTGTATAAATCTAGTATCTATATTAAAAAAGGTGAATAAAAATGAAGAGATTTTAAAAAACACTTTATGGCTATCTATATCATTTTTATTGATCATATGGAGTATGGCTTATTTATTAGCATTTAGCCAAATAGAAGGTTAATGCAAAAGTATTTCAGTAGCTAGAAATCCAAACCAATTTAAAATTCCACTTAGGATTTTAAATTAGTTTAAATTTTTTTATTCTATAAAGGTAAATTATTCGGTTTATGAAGATCTAATTTATTTTTACATCCTTTTAGTGAGGATTTTTATGATCAGATACTCTAAGTTATAAACAACTAATTTTAAAGGGAGATGAAACTATGGAAAAAGGATATGTTATTTTTGGTGGAGTAGCTATTTTAGTAGGTATTATTATCCTCTATTCTACTGCCATTTTTACGGCTAATTCTGAATTAGTTCATGGTATAGAGGCTGTTGCTCTAAAAGATTACAGGTTTACTTATTATGCAATTGCGTGTTTTATTTTGGGTGTAATCTCAATTTTAATAGGCTTTATCAATTCTTTAAAATTAGGTAAAAAATAGAAATAAAAAATTACAATATCAAGTTAGACACTTATTTTTAATACATCCAGGACCGTAAATTGATGAATGCTAATCTAGAGTATGTATTAATTCAGATGTCACCATTGTTATTAAAAACCCTTGAAGCCTCTGGTAATGCAGTACAGCCATCGTAAAAAAATCGCCACTTCCACAATTGGTTGAGGAGTTAGTTTCATTCGTGATATGACGCTTCTTTGACCTCTGACTTTCTATATTCTATGGCTTGATTTCCTCATTCATCCATTTAAATTAATAGATGTTTGAATATCGTAAAAATTCGGTTGCTCCCATAAATACTACTCGATATACAGTTTCTCAAATTACCTACTCAACAAAGTTATTTTTATACTGTATTGATACAAATGCACTTTAGATATTATTCAATTGATATACAACGGTAGCATGATATATACTAATTAATTTATCTATGATATATTATTAAAAAAGGAGGATAATGTATGAAAAGGAATATAATTATATCAATATTAATTGTTTGTTCCAGTATTATTGTTTACTTAATTATTGCTGGTAATTTTTTAAGCTCTGTAAATTCACTTGGTCTGATAATTGTTTCTTTATTGGCTTTTACAATTAGCCTATTAATAGATATTAAGGGAGAAATTAAAAAAAAGAACCTTTAAAAAGGCAAGAACCGCATTATTTTAATATATGGAAGGTTAGTATAATCACAAACGGATTTATAGTGGAATTGATTATCTTAATCCAGATGAATCCGAAAAGATATGCCGACTTTCAGCGTAATAACTAAGGCAAACGATTAACCCCTACCCATATTTTGGTGCGCAACTTCCATGAATGATTCGCTTCACATCCCAAGTGGGTGGTATTAGGACTTGACTAAAATCAGGATAAATATGTGCATATAAATAGGGAAGCTCCCCTATTATCAACTCTCGTCTATATGAATTGAATACGCACATAAAAACACCATTTTTAAAAATATTTCAGAAACTCCGATGCTGTTTTGGAAAGATATCGGTCTTTTAAATACATTAAAACAGATTCAGAAAATATTTGTGTATCTGAAAATTCCATTACTTTTAAGTTCTTACTTTTAAATTGCTTTAAAGTACTGATTGGTAAAATGGTTGTACCCATTCCTGCATCCACCATTGAAATAATTGTATTAATATTATTGCTTTCAGCTACTAAATTAGGCTCAAAACCAAATTTCGCACAATGCTCCAATACTTTTTCATAAAGTCCATAACCTATATCTCTTTTTAATAGAATCAAAGGATACTTCTCGATATCTTCAAACTTCAATTGATCGTTATGATGATCATGATCCAAATTAGCAGGCATAATAAATGAAAAATTTTGTTTTTCCAAACGGATGAAATCAAAAATTTCCTCTTGGATCGGCAAGTTGAGGATCGCTAAATCAATCTCTTTCGCTTCCATTCTCTCTATCAAGCGAGTGCCATCTGTATGAACGATCTTTATTTTGACATTTGGGTAATCCTTGCAAAAGGCTTTGATACGATCAAATACGATAGAAGACTGAAAAATCGTACTATAAAATATAGAAACAGAGATAGTGAGATGTCCTTTTACTCCCTGCCCCATTTCAAACATTTCAAGTTGCAATTCTTCATATAAATTCACGATATTCATAGCACGTTTATAAAGAATATCCCCACTTGGTGTTAAGCTAATCTTTTTCCCCCTTCTTTCAAAAATTTTAACTCCTAATGTTTCTTCAATGATCTTCATTTGTTGGCTTAATGGGGGTTGCGAAATATGCAATTTTCTAGCTGCCTTTGACATATTTACCCCTTCTTGAACAATTGTTATAAAATGGCTCAGATATCTTATGTCCATATTCCCCGCCCCTTTTAATGTTATATTTTTTCACAATAAAATTGTCTATCATCTAACATTCTATCTTTCTTATTCGATTTTTGAATAAAATATATAAAAATTATGAAATTTCAAAATAAGAGAGCCTATGCTAAGCTTATCACATGTTATAAAAAATAACACGAGGAGGAATGGATGAATGAAGGATCCGTACAAATTAGAAATTTTGCACAGTACGAAAATATTCAAAAAGAACGGAAAAGAATTTGTAGCGTTAAAAGATACCACATTGCAAATTCCAGAAGGTCGTTTTATTAGCATTATTGGTCCTAGTGGTTGTGGCAAATCAACTCTATTCAATATCATAGCTGGTTTAACTAAACCAACCTATGGACAGGTTTTATTAGATGGACAAGATATTATGGGAAAAACAGGGCATGTTGGGTACATGCTTCAAAAAGATCTGCTCTTACCTTGGAGGACCATATTAGAAAATATCGTATTAGGCTTGGAGGTTAAAGGTGGCAAGCGCAAAGATAATATAGCAAAGGCCATGCCGCTTATTAATAAATATGGATTAAAAGGTTTTGAAAATCATTATCCAAATGAATTATCAGGTGGAATGCGACAACGTGCGGCTTTATTACGAACCGTTTTATATGATTCTGAAATTATTCTTTTAGATGAACCCTTCGGAGCTTTAGATGCTCAAACTCGCTTAATGATGCAAAACTGGCTATTACAAATTTGGGCTGATTTAAAGAAAACGATTTTATTTGTTACACATGATATTGATGAAGCTATTTATCTATCAGATGACATTTATGTATTATCACCCAGACCTGGGCGTCTCAAAACAAAAATTACAGTAGATTTACCTAGACCGCGTACAGCAGAAACGATGTCATCTACAAGTTATGTAGAGCTAAAACAATTATTATTGGCACTACTTAAAGATGAGGATAATCCAGAAGACAATAGACAAAGGATTATCTAGAGGAGGTATAAATATGAAAAATCCAGCAGAGATAACTGTTAAAAAACCTATTTTTAATAGCCCTACGAATGAAATAGAAAATAGCATCCAAATTGAAGATGAAGAAGTCCTTGAAAAAAGGCAACGAAAACAAACCATTATAGGACAAATTTCTATAGGAATTTTATTTGTTCTGTTATGGGAGATCCTGACACGATTAGGTATTTTAGATTCCTATTATTGGAGTAAGCCTTCAACGATTCTAAAAACAGGATGGATTTCTTTAACTGAAGGAAATCTATTCATTGATATGCTATACACTTCTGGAGCAACGATACTTGGATTTATTTTAGGAACTATCGTTGGAGCCTTATTGGGATTATCATTTTGGTGGTCGCCTCTATATTCTCGCATTTCAGAGCCTTATTTAATCGCTTTTAATGCTGTACCCAAATTAGCATTAGCTCCTGTTCTAGTTATTTTACTAGGCATCGGATTTTCTTCAAAAGTGGTACTTGCTTTCTTAATGGTTGTCATCGTAACAGCAATAGCTGCTTATAGCGGCGTGAAGTCTATCGATCCGGATCTTGAAAAGTTGCTATTTTCTTTAGGCGCTAAGAAAATTCAAGTATTTACAAAAGTCGTTGTTCCTTCTGCTATGCCATGGATTGTGAACAGCTTAAAAATCAATATTTCCTTAGCATTGGCTGGTGCCATTGTAGGTGAATTTATTTCTTCACGCTTCGGCGTTGGTCGAATGATTTTATATGCTGGACAAATAATGGATACAAATTTAGTTTGGGTAGGCGTAGTCGCACTGTCTGTTTTATCAACAACCATGTATTTTGCAACCATATACTTAGAAAAAATTTTAACTAAAGGAATTAAGTCTAAATAGAATGGGGACGATTTTATGAAAAAAATAAAGAAAATTCTTATAACTTTATTATGTTTGGGAATGATGATAAGCTTGACAGCTTGTGGAACAAATTCAAGTTCGAAAGGTACAGGAGAAAGTTCAAAAAAAATCGTAATTGCTGAGCCAGTACATTCAATTGGCTATCTTCCATTATATCTAGCGATTCAAAAAGGTTATTTTAAAGATAATGGTCTTGATGTTGAAGTAATGACTGCTACTGGTGGTGGACATGTGACATCCGTTGTTAGTGGTGATGCTTGGGGAAATATAGGTGGTCCAGAATCTAATGCAATGGGAAATTCAGGAAGTTCAGATCCTATCAAGTCTGTAGTAAATGTCGTGAATAGAGCCAATGTCTATTTGATGGGAGCAACTTCTCTTAATTTACAACCAACAGATGATCCTGAAAAGTTGAAAAGTTATTTGAAAGGAAAAACGATTGCTGCTGGTCGATACGGTGGGAGTTTAAATGCATTGACTAGATGGCTATTGATGGATATAGGATTAGATCCAAATAAAGATGTAAAGTTAGAGGAACCTGCTGATCCAGCTGCTGTAGTATCTCTCGTTAAATCTGGTAAAGCAGATATAGCGAATGGAGCCGAGCCTCAAATTAAAAATGGGCTTGATTCAGGTGCTTGGAATGAACCATTTTATAAATTTACAGATTTAGGGGATTATGCTTATTCAGTTTTAAGTGTCAAAGAATCTACCATAAAAAAATCACCTAAAACTGTACAAGCTTTTGTAGATGCAATTGTCAAAGCATTGAAAGTTGTAAATGATGATCACGATATCGCTATGGAAGTATTACAAAAAGAATTTTCAACTACAGATAAAGCAAGTTTACAAGCAGCTTTAGATAGAGCCTATGAAGATAAATTATGGAGTAAAGATGGATCTATTAGCAAAGAATCCGTTGCTAAACCATTGGATGTTGTTAAGAAAACAGGCATTTATAAAAAAGGTTATTCCTATGATGATTTAGTAGATATGCAATTTGTGAACAAAACGAATAAATAGATACTGGAGTGAAAAATATGTTAAACACAAACAAATATTCAGCCCTTATCATAGTGGACGTCCAAAATGATTATTGTGATGAAAAAGGTGCTTTAGGTAGTCAAGGATTAGATACATCCGGTGTCGATCGTATCATTCCTCATATAAAAAAATTAATCTCTACATTTCATGATTCTAAATTACCTGTTATCTTTATTCAAACCATTCACGAAGATGCTACAGATTCGGAAGTTTGGTTAACTCGAGGAAAATCGAATGATACAGAACATAATAGTGTTTGTCGTAAAGATACTTGGGGAAGTGATTTTTATCAATTATCTCCAGATACTACAGATATCATAGTCAACAAACATCGCTATAGTGCTTTCTATAATACTCGGCTCGATTCTGTACTACGAACCTTAAAAATAGATCATCTGTACATAACAGGTGTAGCTACTAATGTTTGTGTCGACAGTACTATTCGAGATGGATTTATGCGCGACTATAAAATAACTGTTTTAGAAGATGGAACAGCTGCATTTTCAAAAGAAGCACATGAAATGACCTTAAAAACAATCAGTGACTTTTTCGGAGAAGTAGCAAACACTGATTCAGTTATCGAAGAATTGATAAAATCCAATAAATCAATTATTCAAGTATAGAAGTGAATGAAAATATCAATCATCCATAGAATGATTCGTATTTTTTAAGACAAAGAGGTGTTATTATCTATGAGGAATACCATTGACGCTTTAGGAATGGATTCCACACTTTCTAAAAAGAAAATTAACGGTTCGATATACCCTATATTACTTGCTGTTATTCCAGGATCCTTCTTATCACACTTTTCTGCAGGATTAGTAAATATTGCACTTACTGATATTTCATTAGATCTTAATATTTCTTTAAGTCTCTCACAGTGGATTGTTACGGGCTATTTACTTTCTGTCATGATTTTTTTGCCCATAATGGGGAAGTTTTCGGATAGATTTGGTCGAAAAAATATTCACAATATGGGCTATGTTATGTTTGGGGTAGGTATTCTATTTTCATACTTATCTACATCTATTGTATTTCTTTTAATCTCGAGAATTATTCAAGGGATCGGTGCCGCCATGTTGCAGTCTGTAAACATGGTCATCATTGTCGATAACGTCCCTAAAGAAAAAAGAGTACAAGCATTAGGATTAATAGGAACAGCTGTTGGAATGGGTGGCTTTTTAGGCGCTCCTATTGGGGGAATATTAATAGGTTGGTTCAGCTGGCATACCTTGTTTATTATTCAGCTGCCCATTATTTTAACAGTGCTTATAATTGCCATATTTTTTATTCCTAAAGATGCACCTACTCAAAAGAGTAAATTTGATTTAATGGGAGCATCCATATTCAGTGTCTCATTAGTATGCATTATATATATACTTAACGAGATCGGGGAAGGTGTATTTTACAGAAATCAATTGATGATTTCTATATTGGGGATCATTTGTTTCGTTTTGTTTTTATATAGATCCAAAACAAATAAAAACCCTTTTATAGATATCAAAATGTTTATGCATCCTATCGTTAAATCAGGTTCTTTCATTATTATAGGCAGCTATGCAGCTTGTTTTGCAGCTATCGTTGTACTTCCTTTTTATTTCAGAGGCGTTTTACAAACTTCTGCTACTGTTGCCGGTTTATTTTTAATGATATATCCCCTATTTTTGTCTATATTCGGACCTTTAAGCGGGCGATTGACTGCTCGATTTGGCTCCTTTAAATCTGTGCAAATGGCTTTATTGCTCATGATTGGAACATTTGGAATTTTATCAATGATATCTATGAATACTTCCTTATATTTTATTTTTATCATTTTAGCTACGTTGGGAATTTCCATGGGATTGTTAACTTCTCCAAATTATGATCTGATCATGAAATACGTTCCAGCATATGCAATGGGGGAAATTGGCGGGACTATAGCATTATTACGAAATTTAGGAATGGTGATTGGCACAGCACTTGGAATAGCGATCGTCAATTATTCTGCTATTGTTCCTGTCACAGAATGGCTAACTTTGGACACATATCAAGACAAAATCAGCATTTTAAAGGGGATTAAAGATGTATTTATATTCTTTACAATTGCCTTAAGTTGCTTATACGGCCTATTATTTTTTGCCCAAAAGAAGAAAAATATTCAATAAAGTGAAAATTTTATCAGCGGGGGCTTTCTTCATCCCCCACTGATTGTTGCCACAGGACATGGCTTTCTTAGACTCCGTTCCTTAAATTATTTACAACACTCAATGATGTTGATAATTTTCATCAACGAGATTGATTTCCTTTAGCAGATCGATTTCTTGGAATAAGTTTTCACTTGGTAAGTCGGCAGCAATCCCGTGGTTTTCATCAAATAATATGGCTCTTTTGGATAGTTCTTGTACTAAATCGAGATTATGGGTGGATATTATTAATGTCTTTCCAGATCGATTTAATGTATTCAGAAAATTAACCAGCCATCTTTGCGTTCTGGGATCCAATCCATTCATCGGTTCATCAAGGACTAAAACTTCTGGATTTAATGCCAAAACACAAGCAATCGCAACTTTCCGTTTCTCGCCACCTGATAGATGATAAGGTTGTCTATGTTTAAAATTTTGAATACCTAATAAATCTAAACAATCATTGACTCTTTTCTCAACATCATCTTCATTCATCCCCATCTGTCTAGGGCCAAAAGCAATCTCATCGTATACATCCGCACAAAATAGCTGTGTATCAGAATTTTGAAACACAAAACCAATTTTTTGATGAAAGGCCTTTGAGAACTTTGTATTTTTAAGCTTTTTGGGCGTTATCTCCTCCTGATCGAATCGATAAACACCTTGGTCTGGGGACAAAAGCCCGTTCATCAATTTCAGTAGAGTAGACTTGCCGGTGCCGTTTGCTCCCATTAATGCCACAGCTTCACCTTTCTCAATATGAAGATTGATATTGTTCAAGGCATTGATTCCTTCGTATGAATAGGAAACATCTTTTAGATCTATCATAGGTTAAATCCTTCCCCATAAAATAAATGCAGCAATCATTCCGATTGTTAATAGCATATACATAAAATCCGCAATGGTTAATTTCCATTTGCTTCGAACCGTATATTCTCCAGTGAATCCCCTACATTCCATAGCGGCGTACATTTCCTCAGCCATTTCCTTTGACTTCATAAACATTGTCCCTGCGATTCCTGCAATCGATCCATATTTACTATTATTTTTACCTACAGATCTGAGCTTTAATGAATAAAGCATATTCAGAGAAAAATCCCCGAGCATGGAAATATATTTGATCGTAATATCTAAGACAAGGATAAAAATATTTGGAACATAAAATCTTCTTAATGCACCCGTAATCGTATTCCATCTTGTGGAATGAGATAGAATATTGACAGCGATCAATGTCGAGAGTACTTTCAAAGTAATGATCATACTCGTATAAGTATTCCCTAAAAGTATATATGGAAAGAGAATAATGAATGTAAAAAACGCCATAGCCAAGCTGACACTCAAAATTTTGACCATTTCTTTTCCGTCCATAAAACTGAGAACGACAAGCAGATATACATCTACCACAAATATAAATGTATAACTCGTTGATAACGACAGAAGAACAACAAGCAAAAAAGTAAATGCAACCTTCAAAGCTGCATTTACATGAAATTTATCAGTTTTATACTCACTTTGGCTCTTTATTTTAGACAGGATTCTTAATATAGACAGGATACTTTTGCCAATAAACTGATCTTTATCTGACTGAGGAATATAATTTTCATCTTTTAATAGCCAGTCAGGTAGGTTCCTTTGATTGTCCTTATGATTCATTCGAAATGTCCTTAGGTTTTGTTTTACTAAAACTACTAATGATTTTAAAGATAATAACCATAATAGCGACTCCGGCAATAGCTGATAATATATATCCCGCTATTTCTGGCAAGCCTTTTACTGAGTAGTCTGGCATAATCGCATTAAAACTGAACCCGTTCTTCATACCAGCCGGCGTATAGCCTAATTGCTTGCCATCATGAACCACATTCTTGATTTCGTCAGCTCCCCATTCTCCCCAAGCTGTACCTGTAGCAAGAAGACCCAGTGGCGTCAAACAAATTAAAGCAACAATCAAGCCATAGATTGTATGAATCTTTTGTTTTGCCCCTTCAAATATGGTGCCGGGAGAAACCTTTTTGATGAAAGTGTAGATAGCAGTCGTAAACAGAACTTCTACAACACCTGCAACCAAGAGGTGTGGAATCATCATCGCAGGAATAGATATTGATAACGGATAAGGACTATAAAGAGGCTGTCCTTGTGAATTGGTAAAAAGAAGTGGCTGAACGCCAAATTCTATAGCTGCCACCAATGCAGCCATGTTAATACCAACATAAGATCCCACTATGATTCCTACATATTCACCTTTTTCACTTTTAGTTCGGTCTTTAATAAATTTATAAATAAAATAACCGAGGAACGGGATGATAAAAGCCATATTAAAACAATTCGCCCCGAATGACAGTATTCCTCCATCACCAAACAGTAATGCTTGAATTAATAAAGCAACAGTTATAGCAATACAGGCGGCATAGGGGCCTAGTAGAATGGCCAATAAAGTGCCTCCTACAGCATGACCCGTTGTTCCACCAGGGAGTGGGACATTGAACATCATCATAAGAAATGAAAATGCTGCACCAATACCAATCATCGGAATTTTACTTCTTGTTACCTCTTTTTTTACCTTATGTACGGCAATAGCCCACACAGGAACCATTGCTGCCCCCATGACTATGCAAGTAGATGGACTCAAATAATTATCTGGAATATGCATCATTATCCTCCTTCATAATTAATATTCAAACTTTACAAAACAGATGGGTAATAAACAGATTAAATCTATTGATGAGGTTAATCTTTAATTACCTTTTGTTTAAGATAATTATAACATGTGTTACAAAATAGATGATTCGTAACACGCAAAGAAAAATGACAATATGTTGAATAATTATCACACGTGTTTATTTTACAAAATTAGGGGTGTCTGTTTGGCATAGTTTTTGAAAAACTCTGTATTTTTAAGACCATTTATATAGATCTTCGCTGCGACTTGCTCGACTCCCGCGGGAAAAGCGAATAGATGAGACCCCGCAGCGTAGCGAGGAGGCTCAGCATTCGCCCGCATGAGTCGTGCAAGCCTTCGCTGAAATCAACAAATTCCCCTATTTTCATGGATTAAATTAGATAATCAACACGCCTAAATAATTATTTCAGATCACTTACTGGTGCTACGGTAAATTTACCGTATTTGACTCCTTTCATCGAAACTAGTTGATCACTTAATGTTTGCAAACTACCAGCTTTTCCCTTAACGATGATCAATTCTAAACAATTGTGCTCATCCAAGTGAAAATGGGTAGTAGCTAATATTTCATGATGATAATGATGTTGAATAGCCGTTAACTGTTCTAATAATCCTTTTTGCCCGTGATCATAAAACAGTAAAATGGAACCTGCCACGAATTGTTCAGGGTCCTTCCAATCCTCAAGAATTAGTGCCTCCCTAATTAAATCTCTGACAGCTTCCGAACGATTTGAATAGCCTTTATTAATCACTAATTGATCAAACTCTGTTAACAATTTTTTATCCATCGATACCCCAAAACGACAAAGGGCTGAATCCTTCATTTTCTTCAACTCCTAAAAATACAAATTTAAAAATGAGATATGGAAAACCTCCATTGTGTGGAATTTCACTTTATCCCGCTTTAACGGGCAGTAAGACCGCCATCTCAAGATTGAGAGAGAAACGAGAAAGATAGATGGGGGATCAACTGCCCGTAAAAGTCCGATTGGTTCGGGCCAACAGGATGTTGGTTCCTCAGGTGTTGCCACAGGACGTGGCGCTTTTAACCTGAGTTCTTCTCCATCAGTGGGGGATGAAGAAAACCCCACTGATGGAAATTTCACTTTATCTACTCTTTAAATGTTTTTTGCTCCACTCGCCCATACTATTCAATATAGGAATAAAACTTTGACCTAAAGGTGTTAACGAATATTCTACTTTAGGAGGCACTTCTTTATAAACCTCTCTGTGAACCATTTGGTCTTCTTCCAATTCTCTCAATTGCCTTGTCAAAATTCCTTTTGAAATTTTAGGTAACAACCTTTGAAGCTCATTAAATCTTCTTGTCTGTTTGCTTAAATGCCATAGGATAATGATTTTCCATTTTCCCGCGATGATATCCTGGGCTTGTGTAACTGGACAAACCTCTATTTGTTCCTCTGGGGGATCACCGATGAACCGACTTCGTGCCATGATAACTACGTCTCCTTCTTAATAGTACTATTTTTACGACTATGTTATAAAAAAATGACTACTTTTAAAAAAACATCTAAGACTATAATATGAAATTAAGACTAAAAATGAAATAAAAAAATGGAGGAGATCATCATGAAATTATTAGTAACAGGTGCAACAGGAAAATTTGGTACCAAAGTTGTAGAGACGTTATTGAAGACTGTACCAGCAAATCAACTGGCTGTCAGTGTCCGTAATCCAGAAAAGGCGAAGGATTTGCAGGCTCGTGGAGTAGAAGTTCGACATGGAGATTTCGATGTTCCAAAAACATTGGATTCTGCTTTTGCAGGTGTTGACCGCTTATTAATCATTTCTGCGGATGGCGACAATGAAACCAGAATCCGCCAACATGCCAATGCGGTAGAAGCAGCAGAAAGAGCAGGCGTCCAATTCATTGCGTATACTAGCATAGCGAATGCACAAGAAAGTAAAAATTTATTTGCCCCAGCTCACAAACCTACTGAAGCAGCGATTAAAAAAACTGGCATTCCTTATTCCTTCTTACGCAACAATTGGTATTTGGAAAATGAAATCCCAAGCATTCAAGGTGTCTTAGCAGGAGCTCCTTGGGTAACATCAGCAGGAAATGGAAAAGTAGGGTGGGCATTACAACAAGATTATGCTGAAGCAGCGGCTGCAGTATTATCTGGTAATGGACATGAAAATACGATTTACGAGCTTTCTGGAAAACCTTTGAAGCAGGAAGAATTGGTTTCTATCCTTGGAGATGTATTGGGCAAAGAAGTCCCTATTCAACAAGTTGATGATGCCACTTACGCCGATATAATGAAGGCTGCTGGTATACAAGATTTTGTTATTCCTATCCTTGTTGACATTCAAAAAAGTATTCGACAAGACTCATTAAATGTCGCTAGCCATGATTTCGAAAAAATCCTTGGTCGCCCAGCTACACCGATCAAAGAGGCACTTACTCAAATTGTAAACGGAATTACCCAACATAAATAGGCGAGGTAGATAAGGGCTTTCCAAAAGTAAAAAGAGACACGCGGACATGAGTTGATAGCTACTTAAAAATAAAACCGCATGAAATCATGATGTTTACATTTGATTTCATGCGGTTTATTTTAAAAGGGCTGTACCCCAATCTCTTTTAATATTTTCAAATGAGTTTCTATTTCAAATGAAAGCTGCCCTTGCATTCGTGAGCAGGAAAATCTCCATTGTATAAAGGCTCAATCTATCATTAAAATACATCTATTCTTGATGCAGTGCTTGAATAACATCTATTTTCGTCGCTTTTCGAGCTGGCCGCCAACCACTTAGAACGGCAACACCAATGCTAATTAGTGAAGCAATGACTACAAGCTCCCAAGGAATTGTTGAAAAGCGAATTCCTGCCTCTTCAATTCCACCATCAGATATCACCGCATCTAAAATTTTCGGCAATGCTAAATTGGCCAAAAAACTAATGATATAAGAAATAATAATGGCAATAACCGTCCCCAACACACCAATATACGCACTTTCCATTATAAACAATCGCTGAATCAGCTTTGGACCAGCACCAATCGCCTTCATGACGCCTATCTCACGCGTACGTTCCGTAACGGCCATCGTCATTGTATTAAAAATACCGATAGAAGCAATGAGCACTGCAATGGTTCCTACAAAAATAAGCCCTACTTTTAATGCTAAGAAAAATACATTAAGTTGATCTAATTGTTCTGTTACTGAATAGACAGATAAATTCATCGCTTTTAACTTTTTCAGTACACCCTTAACTGCCTCCATATCAGTTGCATAGGCATTGTAACTTACGTTATAAAAGTCATTTTCTTGCACTTTTTTATCAGCAATATCATTATAATCATTTAAAATATTGATTTTCATAGCATCACTGACTTGTATACTGGTATCCATAGCCCATTCTTTAGAAGGCTTTTCACCAATCCCAACAATTTTATATTGTCGTACTTTTGTATGCTTTTCATTCTCCAGTGTAAAGGATAGGGAAATCGTTTTACCTAATAAGGAATGCTGGTAACCTTTGTTATTTTTTTCTTCCTTCCTCCCTTCCTCTTTCGCACTCTGTTCTTCCTTTTTCGTCAGTAAGTTTTGTCCTAAGTTATACCCCACAATAATTTCATCCGCTTTTGTCGGATATGTACCTGCCGATAATTTGATTTTTGCCTTTTGTTGTTCTTTAAAATTTGTAAATACCATTTCACCAGATCCGGAGCGGTTTTCGAGTTTCACATTTGCCGTAAGTGGCTCATTGAATTGTGTTGTTTCAACTAATGCTTGAACATTTGGGATAGCCTTTACAGCTTTTTGATCAATGCCTTTTTCATCATTCCCATAAACTTCGATTTTCGTCACAGCACTATCAGATAAGATGTCATTTTTTAAAGATTCCTGTAATCCAAATGCAATGGATGCCAATACGATTAAAAAGGCACATCCCATCGTTGTAGCTAGTATGGTTGTAAAAACACGCATACGGTTTCTCTTGACATGTTGTCTGACAAAATCAATTTGATCTCTAAACAGCATGTTGCACAACCTCCTTTAATACACCATCATGCATAAGAAATTTTCTATGTGCTATATTGGCTACTTCCTCATCATGTGTAATAATGATAAACGTAATATCCATAGATTCATTTAATAACGCGATCAATTGTAAAATTTCTTGTTCTGTTTCCGAGTCTAAATTTCCAGTCGGCTCGTCTGCTAAAATGATTGGTGGATTTGTTATAAGCGCTCTTGCAATACATACACGTTGCTGTTGACCTCCTGACAGTTCATTCGGATAATGATCAAAAACAGTTTCCAAACCTACCTTTCTAATGATCTTATTCACTATTTCAAAACGTCTATGCTTATCTATACCTTGGATCTTCAGCGGCAATTCAATATTTTCGAAAGCCGTTAGCCCCGGCATCAGCTGAAAGTTTTGAAAGATAAAACCAATGTTCTCAGAACGAAATATTGCATACTCTGATTCTGTCAGTGTAGTGGTTTCTTTGCCTTGTATGATAATTGACCCTTCCTTGGGCTTTAAAAATCCTGCTACCGCATTGAGTAATGTCGACTTACCGGAACCACTTTTCCCAACAATCGAAATAATCTCTCCTTTAGCAACTTCAAAAGAAATATTCTTTAATACGGGAATTTTTTTCTCGCTTCCCTTTTTGCCAATTGTAAATGTGTGGCTGACATTTTGTATATGTATCAAATAGATCTTCCCCCTTTTTAACAATCAGTATAAATGGAATATCTTAATAATTTCTTATTAAAAAACTGAAGAATTTCTTAAGATTTGGAATATCCAAATTGTTCATAAGCTTTCCTCGAAATAAGTGTTGGTTAAAAAAATAAAAAAACCCCAAGCATGTTTTTAAGTATTTTCATACTCGTTCTCAAACTTGAAGGTTTTTATCGGTAAAATTATGAAATTTTTCGGATGATTATTTGGATAGTAAAGGCTATTTGCATTAAAACCTACGATTTAACGTGATATCTCCCCTTTGGCACCACTAAAGGGGTAGCTGAAATAGGATCATTGATCACAGCACAATCCAACCCAAAAATATCCTTCACTAATGTACTTGTAACAATATCAGATGGCTTTCCCTCTGCCACGAGTTGTCCTTTTTGCACTGCAAAAATATAATCCGCATAACGAGCTGATAGATTGATATCATGAAGAACCATTACAATGGTCGTACCGTATTTTCGATTAAGATCTGTGAGTAAATCTAAAATTTCTACTTGATAAGTAATATCTAAAAACGTTGTCGGCTCATCAAGAAATAAAATATCCGTTTGTTGCGCTAGAGCCATTGCAATCCAAACACGTTGCCTTTGACCACCTGATAATTCATCGATATGACGATCTGCAAATTCGGTAATATTCATCATTTCTAACGCTTCTGCTACTGCTTCATAATCTTTTTTCGTCCAGCCCTTCATGACGCTTTGATGTGGAAAACGGCCGCGACCGACGAGATCTGCTACCGTAATGCCTTCTGGAACGATTGGGGACTGAGGAAGCAGTCCTAATACTTTCGCCAATTGTTTTGGTGCCATTTTATGAATGGATTTACCGTCTAATAGCACATCCCCACCCGTTGGCTTTATTAAACGTGCCATTGTTTTTAGTAGTGTTGATTTCCCACAACCGTTAGCACCGATAATGATGCTAATTTGATTACTTGGAATCGATAAGTTGACGTCGTTTAAAATCGTTTTATTGTCATATCCGGATTGAATATGTTTCGTTTCAAATGTATGAGTTGTCATTAAATATCTCCCTTTCGATTAATACGAATTAGCAAGTAAATTAAATATGGTGCACCGATAATCCCTGTAATAACACCTACCGGATAGCGGGTTTCAAAGGCAAACTGACCAATTAGATCCCCACCTAACACTAAAATAACCCCAATTAAACCTGCTGGAAGAATATTTGAAAACCCAACCCCAACAAGACGTTGAGCGATAGGTCCTGCTAAAAAGGCTATGAACGCAATTGGGCCGGTTGTTGCTGTAGCTAAAGCGATAATCAATACCGCACTAATCATTAATATAACGCGGGTTTTATTCGTATTGACGCCTAAAGAAGTCGCCGCTTGCTCACCTAGCTCTAACATTTCAAGTTGTTTCGCAAAATAAATGAGCACAGGTGTTACAATCACGACGGCAATGATTAATGGATACGTCATTTCAAGTTCTGCCCCATTTAAACTCCCACTTAACCAACGTAAAGCATTCGGTAAGTCATTCGTTTTTCCAATTAGCATTAAATACGAAATAAATGCATTTAACATCGCTTGAATACCAATACCAATCAAAATTAATCGACCGATAGAAAAAGAGGTTCCTTTTGATAATCCATAAATGATAGCAACCGTTACGAGTCCTCCGACAACTGCAGCGAGCGAAACAACCGTACTACTTGTATGCAGAACGATAATGCAAAAAACTGCAGCTGCACTAGAGCCTGTTGTAATCCCAATAACATTTGGATTAGCTAATGGGTTACGTAGCATTGTTTGGAAAATATAGCCCCCAGCTCCAAAGGCAAATCCCGCAAATAACCCAGCTACTGTTCGTGGCAATCGAATTTCGTTAATGGCAAAAGAGGCACCTGGAATTGTCTCACCAAGTAAAACGTGGATGACATCTGCTACCGGATAAATCGTATTTCCGAGTATCATCATCGTACAGCATAAAACAATGGTAATAATAGCTAAAATGATCGTGACGCCGACATAGCGATTTCGACGTTTTTTTCTTGCTTTTATAATTTTATTCATCGTTTCATTCATCATATTGTACGCATTTTCGCTTTCATTGTAATTAATATTAAAATTGGTGCGCCAATAAAGGCCGTTAAAATCCCTACTTCTAATTCCCCTGGACTACCAAGGAAACGTCCGCATACGTCTGAAATCAATAAAATGATGGCTCCAGACACTGCCGCTAAAGGAATCAGGAAACGAACATCTGGTCCTACGACCAATCGAATCAAATGGGTAGCAAGTAAACCAATAAATCCGATTGGACCAGCCAGTGCCGTCGCTGCCCCACAAAGTAAAACACCGGCAAAAGCCGCTAACATGCGAATAACTCCTGTTCGCACACCTAAGCCTGTCGCTACTTCATCACCAAGTGCCAACGCATTCAATGCAGGTGCTACTAATATCGCAATAACAATACCTGCAATGAAAAATGGAATAAAAATATGTACCGAATCCCAGTTAGCAGATCCTACACTCCCAACCTGCCAAAAACGAAATTGATCCATGACATTCGTGCGTGGAATTAAAATAGCCGTAACGAGTGATGACAAGATGGCTGTCGTCGCTGCTCCCGCCAATACGAGTTTCAGTGGTGTAGCGCCACTTGCTCCCATCGATCCAATTCCGAAGACAAATACTGCCGTCAACATCGCACCAACAATAGCTAACCAAATATATTCACTTGGAGAATGAATGCTTAAAAAAGCAATCCCACAAACGACAAATAAAGATGCACCCGTATTGACACCTAAAATACTCGGATCTGCAATTGGATTTCGTGTGACAGATTGCATCAGTGCCCCAGATACACCGAGAGCTGCCCCACAAATTAAACCGAATATTGTTCTTGCGATACGTTGCCGCACAACACTTGCTTCATGACTTTCTACAGAAGGATGAAACAAGCCATCTATAAGCCCTTCTAGACCAATTGTACGAGAACCAAATGCAAGAGACATGCCAATACTAACAATAAGTAAAATGAGCAAAAGGGCTACTACCTTTGCTAAATGCTTTGGTAGTAACCTTTGCTTATTTCCTTTTTCAGGAATATTTTTCATAATTATTTAACGTTTTTTGCCACGTCTGAGATTTTAGATAAGTAGTCATCAATTGTGTATTTGACTGATAATGGGCTTGGTGTACCAGCGGCTGCTAGAGGTGTATTGTCTTCAATGACAACAACATTCCCTTTTTTAATAGCTGGAACTTTACCTAAAATAGGATCTTTTTGAAGCGTTTTTAATGTTGTATTATTGCCGTATACAACTAATAATTCTGTATCATTTAATGCATCTGCATTTTCTGCACTTAATTCAAGATAGAAGCTACTATCATCTTTAATTTGTTTTTTAATACCTTCAGGATATTCCATCCCTACTTCTTCTAACATTTCCCCACGTGGATCTGATGGTGTGTAGATGTAGAATTTAGATAAATCTGTTGTATTGAACATACCGAAAGCGGCTTTTTTACCTTTAATGTCTGGATATTTTGCAGCAGTATCCGCAATTAATTTTTCAGTATCTTTAATTAATTGTTCTCCTTCTTTTTCCATACCCATACCCATTGAATCGTATTTCACTTGATCACGCCATGAAGTTACCCATGGTTGATCTTTATATGCGACTACGGGAGCAATTTCACTTAACTTTTTATAATCTTCTTTTGTAATTCCAGAGTACGCAGCTAAAATCACGTCTGGTTTAGAATCAGCAATTGCTTCGTAATCTAGACCGTCCGTATCTTGATAAACGTTCGGACTTTTAGCACCGAGTTCATCTAATTTTTCTTGTGTCCAAGGTAAGATACCTGTGTCGTTATCCTTAATTCCGTAGTTAGCTGCCGAGAAACCTACAGGTACAACGCCAAGTGCTAAAGCCACATCTTGGTTCGCCCATTGAATCGTAGCAACTCGTTTTGGTTTACTTTTAATAACGGTTTCGCCAAAAGCGTGTTTGATGGTAATTGGATATTCAGCATCTGCTGCTTTAGAATCTGTTTTAGAAGCAGATTTATTGTCATCTGATTTAGATGAATCGTTTGAACAACCTACTAATGATAGGATAGCCACTATTGAAAATACTAACATTAGTATGAAGGGTACTTTTCGTTTTTTTTGCATATGTAATCTAATTCCTTTCAGTTTTCATTTGTGATGGTAACCAATGAAACATAAACTAGATGGAGAATCATCCCCTGCTCTATCATGTAAATGATTATCATTTTCAAATATAATACCCGTTTTTAATTTTATTGTCAATGACAGAATCTATGCCAGATACTTAAAAAATCTGACAATAGCATATATTTGAAGGTTTTTATTCTAATTAGGCTGACTAGTACTCACTATCTAAAAATAACTTTGCATTTTTAGGTACCCTTTATTAAAAAATAAAAAACAACCTCTTACAGATTGGATATCTGAGGGGATTGGTTTTAATGAACCTAATAATTGAACTTTTTCTTTTACCTGTAGATATAGGAGTCAAATTTATACATGATATGTTAGAATTGAGTAAATAAAAAGATACTACAAGGTCTTCCAAGCTAAGTACAATGATCACTAGGATCGATGGCTTAAAAGAGGAATCATATTAATTAGGGATTGAAGAAAATCTGGATTTCATGGAAGATCAACAACGATAGAATAATTAAAAATCAAAATAACCATCAGTAGGGGTTTTCTTCATCCCCCACTGAGCTAGAAGAACTCAGGTTAAAAGCGCCACGTCCTGTGGCAACACCTGAGGAACCAACATCTTGTTGGCCCGAACCAATCGGACTTTTATGGGCAGTTGATCCCCCACCTATCTTTCTTGTTTCTCTCTATGTCTTGAGGTGGGTGTCTTACTGTCCGTTAAAGCTAGATAAAACAAGGCAGTGTTTTCAGCATCGCCTTTATTATTGAGGGGGATTTAAATGACTGAAAACAAGTTACCTGTTTCTCCAACAATACCATTATTAATCGGTGTTGTTGCCATTTCTTTTTCATCCATTCTAGTTAAATGGTCTGAAGCCCCTGCTTCTATTTTAGGTATGTATCGATTGTTCTTCACAATCATCATTCTTTTCCTCTTTCTACCTTGGAAGCAAATGAAACATATCTCTAAAAAACTAACAATAAAAGATTGGACGTTGCTTTTTATTTCAGGCATTTTTTTAGGCCTTCACTTTTTATTTTGGATGGATTCTTTAAAACATACTACGGTTGCAAGCTCCATGATTTTAACAACGCTTGAGCCCGTCTTCGTAATGATTGGTGCATACTTTCTCTTTAAAGAAAAGACAAGTCCCATCGGATTACTCAGTGTCTGTTTAGCCATTACTGGATCAATCATTATCGCTTCTGGAGATATTGGATTATCTTCTACTGCTTTATATGGCGATTTTCTCTCTATCCTTGGTACACTAGCTGTTGCGATCCATATGTTAGCTGGACAAAACCTATGCAGAAAAATTCCCATTGTTAAAAATAATACGAAATTGCCTAACAAATTCTTAACAGCGATATCTCGATTCATGGTTCCATCTTGAAGAGCATTGATATAGGTGTTAATTGTCTTAAAAGGGACAAAATTCGAACTATATTTTATGTACTCAAGTAAAGTCAACTCATGTGCAAATCCTAATCCCCTTGAACTCATAAACAAAATGACTGCTAGTGCAAATAAATACCAAAGCTAACTTTTAAAGCAATTTTCAATAGATTCCTCAACTCTAAACCCCCTTCCCTAAACAGACATTATTCAGTGCTTGTTTTTTCTAATGCTTTTATTACTTATTTTCGAGTAACTTCTCTTGATGCATTTTTTGTATGGCCTCGTCGCGATTTGAAACTTGTAAATGCGAATATAACTGTTGAAGATAACGTTCCACGGTTCGTTGTGCAACAAACAGACTCTCAGAAATTTGTTTATTTGTATATCCTTGATTTAAATACCTTAGAAGCTGTTGTTCTTTTTTGGATAGATTCAATTTTATTTGAGCACGGTTTACCTGATGATTCACAAAGTCTAAAAAATCTTTAGAAATGACGATATTCCCATCCATCACCTCATAAACCATTCGTATTAATTCTTTTTGGGAAGCCGTTTTTGATAAAACACCATTCACTTGTTGATTTAAAACGAATGGATAATAATTGGAAATATCATCACCTGTATATAAGATGATTGCTGCTTGGGGTTGATATCCTCGGATTTTTTTAGCTAGTGTTAGACCATCAATGAGCGACATATTAACATCTACAAGATAAACATCGTATTTTTCGATTGCTATTTGAGAAATGACTTTTTGGGGATTGATTTGCGTTGATATGCATATTTCTTTTTCGTTTTGAAAGAGGGTTCTTGTCCCCTCTAAAATAAGTGGATGATCGTCAACAATAAGCAATCTAATCATTTTTTATAAACTCCTCCTCAAATACAATATGCACTTTAACTCCTTCTGATCGCTTAGTCATGATGTCAAATGAACCATTAAAAGCTTCTACACGTTCTTGAATTCCTTGCAATCCAAATGTTTCGCCCTTTTTCACCTGCTCTATATCAAATCCAACACCATTATCTTCATAGTGAATCATACATTCATTTTCCAGCTCTTCTAAGTGAATCATGATCTTCGTAGCACAGGCGTGTTTTTGAGCATTATTTAATAACTCTTGAATAATGCGATAAATGGTTAATGGTAAATCTTCGTTTTCTATATAGAGCCGATCAAAAGAATAATCCAAATCAAATTCGCTTTCAAGAGCCATTTTTCTTGCAAGCTGTTCAAGTGCGGGCTGCAATCCTTGCTTTGCAAGAAGTGGAGGTTTTAATGTTTCGCAATAAATACGTAAATTGGTAATACTTTCGATGAATTGCTGATAGATAGAACTCAACTCTGGTTGAGAAGATACAACCATATTTAATTGCCGTGCAATATAGTAATGCTTTTGTAGTATGGTGTCATGCAATTCTTGCGCCACTTTATACTTTTCCTCATCCACCCGTATATAAATAAGTTTCTTAAGCCAGTCCGGTAAAAAATCATTTTTTGTAGATACTTTTTGTAATTGCTCCATTAGCTCTTCAATAATTTTCGTGCTAGTCAGAAAATTATCAACATATGAATAAAAAAGCTCTAGCCAAACGATTTGTTCATTTTGTAGATGAATCGACTTCTTAGGAATATCAATATATAGAGAATTGGAATGCTCACAATGAATCAAACTTGTGTACTTTTCTTTTTCGATTATCATCTTCCCAATAACTAGGTGGCCTTCTTCACAGGAGGTGTCTGTCTGTCTAATCGTCACATCATTTATATGTAAATATTTTTCCACAACTTGCTTTACATTTTGCAAAGATTGTTCCAATGTATAACTCTTGCTTAATATACGAATATTTTTATATAAATCATGCATATGATTCCCTTTCATCGTAAATAAAACACTTCTGTTTTTAAAATCTAAGTGTTCTTTTATATACAATGAAATAATCGTTGATAAGAAAATAAAAATTCCTAATGAAATTAATTCAACAATAGACACATCTACCAAAAAAGATATCCCCATAATGATCCAAATAACATAAAATAAACTAATCCATCCATAGTAAATAATACGACTTATATAATAATCTAAATTAAATAAACGCTCAGTTATATGTAAGGTAATCATATTTAAAGGAATAAACAATAAAAACAATGCACAAATCTCAGCATCTACTATTGGCTTCTCTGATAATATTATTGGCAATGCGTAAAGAAATAAGATAGGGAAAAACGGAATTACGATACCAATGAATAATAATTTTAATGGCTTCAATTTAAAAATTAGAAATCCATATAAAATAAGAATAATGGTTAAAGCTAGGAAACCAGAGAAAATCGTTAGCGTAACGATTGGTTCATACATTTTAAACTTAATAGAGCATATAATTGCAGCAGGAATAAATGGTGCTACATAAAAAAGTTTAGTACCTCCAGTATTTACTTTTTTCTCTTGAAGATACGCCATATAACGAATGATGAAGTCACATAATAATACAACACAAAAAATCATGCACATGGAATTAATGATAATTCCACTACTATTATGACTGCTAGATGAATTTATACTAATATAAGCTAAAGAAGTCACCAATAAAAGAAAGATTAAATGCCTCATTAAAGGAAGGGCTAGCTTTTTTCGCATAAGATAAATAGCAATGATAAAACTGAAAATACCATATAAAGTAGGAAATACGCCTAATAATAATAAAAAATATGGGATATCCAATAAATGATATCTAACTATATGCTCTTTTCCATTTTTATCTTGAATGAGGATAAATCTTGCTGTTATAATTCGGTTGTTTTTAATCTCTGGCACATTATTTAGAGCGCTCTGATTATTCACAGAAAGTAATTGATCCCCAGATTGTATATTATTTTTTTTCATCCAATCTTCATAAATAGGGTTTTTAGGTTCTTCAATCAAATATTGACCATGACTTTTATCTAAACCTAGTCCAAAATAAGGAGTTTGGTACATATGTAATAACATAAAACTACTTAAGAATATATAAACAGCTAGACCTACAAATAAATACTTATCTCCAAATACTCTCATATGAAGTTGGTTCTTCTTCTTTGAAGGTATTTATAATATCGTTTAATTGCTCTTGATCGTATCCAATAAGTGAAATCTTCTCTTCTCTTAATAATGGTAACAAATTATTTTCTTCAATATATTGAACTAATTCCAACATGTCCAAATCCCTCTTTCTTTTCATTATTTTAAATACTTTAAAATATATTCTTTTGTAGATTTAGGCAAAGAGACCATTTCTAAAGCTTGTTTAGCTTTATTTTGATAATTTTTCTTTACAATATTACTGTATTGAAAAGCTAAGCTGTTGTTAAATATATCTACAGGGTTGCTATAGGGTATGAATAATTTTCCTTTGCACTTATAAACATTAATCAAATATTCAGTGAAAAAGGAATATCTGTTTAAAATATAGAGTATAGGGAGAGAAAATCGCCCATTTAGGAAGTCATTCTTTTCATCCCATGTTTTTAAGCAATGCATATCATTGTTCATTTGCTGTATGGCCCCTAACGCCATACTATAAGATATACAATGATCGTCAATGTGACCATCCGCTAATACTTTGCCAGTAAGACAGCTGAGAGTTGTCAAAGAGCCCGATTTATCTTCAATCATTTTCAAATAAACCTCTTCTTTTTTGCCCTCATTTTGTAAATCTAGTTGTTGTCCATTTACACTACGCATGACATATTTGCATATGATCTCTAATGCTTGATGTTTGTATTTGAAAGATGTCTTTAAAATAATCGACATGCATTTATGCAACATATATAAAACGGTATTCAAAGAATAAGAAGGATTTTTCATCCAAATTTCTTGAGAATCCTTATCTTGTAAATCATCCACAATGTCCAAGGATAGTATGAGCATTTCAATGGCAGCAGCCACTAAATAAATTTCTAAATTTTCCTCCTGTGAAAAACTTTCAAAATGGAGCACACATAAAGTGCCAAAAGGACGCTCCTCTACAGATTTAGTGCGCACATAATTAGAGATTAATACTTTTAAGTCTTCTTCAAGATCTTTATCATTTTGGATGATTTCTTCTAAAAAAAATTAATCTTATTCTGTATGACAACAATATCCATTGAATCCCTCCGTTGCTCTATAAAGTTGATATATCATGGCTCACACCATTTTGAAGGGCTGAAAAATGAATTTCAACCCAATATATCCATTATTATTTCTAACCATTGATGTGTACTTATCACTCTTACACAGTCATTGATAGAGCTAAAACGAGTGATGGTGAATCTCTACGATGCTCCTCCAAAAAAATTTAAGTCGAATGCTTTTATGAACACTAACTTCTCTGCGTCATTCTACCGATAAATCAAACAGTGAATGGGTTCAATTCAATGCATTTCAACTGTTTCCAAAAAACAATATGTATTTATAATTATTTACATTTAATAATGTTAGCACAAAATACCCAAATAGCAAGGACATTTTTTGACGTTGCACCGTCAAAAAATTGACGGTACCCTGACAGAATATTGTCGTTGCGATGTCAGAATGATGAATGGTAGGATTTTTGTAAAAGCTAATGTTTGTACTAAGTAGATACAAATCCAGCAAGCATAATCTATTACCAGAATTTTTGAGACTGTTGGATTTAGTTCCAAGTCAAAATAAAATGCTAGAATCCTACTCTTTTGGTATGAAAAAGAAAATCCAAATTGCTATCGCTATTGCGTCAAATACTGACTATATTATTGCAGATGAAATTTTTGGAGGTCTAGATTTTGAAACGGTTATTTTAGTTCAGGAAATTTTTGACATTTTAAGTAAGAAGAAAATAATAATCGTTGTTTCACACGAACAAAATACACTGGATAAATTTCCTAGTGATATTCGATTAATGCGTCATGGCACTCTTACTCACTTTGAAGGATCACCCAATGAATTAAATAATTTTATCAAACAGGAAGGAGTACTGCATGATAAACTCGTTGAAATTCAGCAACGTTTTGGACATTGAATCTTTTCATGCAACACTCAAAAAAGAAGAGATTTATAGAAAACGATATTCAACCTTTGAAAAGGCAAGAATCGCATTATTTCAATATATTGAAGGTTGGTATAATCGCAAACGAATTCATAGTGGAATTGGTTACCTCACGCCAGAAGAATTCGAAAAGATATGCCGACTTTCAGCATAAGAATCAAGGCTAGAGATAACCCCTTCCATATTTTTTGGACGCAACTTCCATGAACTACTCGCTTCACATCCCAAGTAGGCGGTCAAGGCTCTTTTCACTTTGACGGGCTACTTGGGATGTGAAACACTCAAAAATGGAGGTTGCGCAGAACAAAAAAATAAACTTTTGTGTGACCAGAAACTTGACGTAGATCCAAAATATATCTAAGTTTTAAAGTTTACTTCAAAATTTTCATTAAACTATTATAAATATTTATTTCTCCTGCATAATTAAACTCTTCTAACCTCGACTCCTCACGAATTCCAGCATCTAAATATTTTAATATATTCTCTACCTTAGGTTTTGTATTTGTGACAGAATATATATATGAAATAATATACCCCAAAGCTCCTGTAACATGAGCCGCTGATAAACTTGTACCATAACAAAGTACATATCCTTTTGGTAAACCCAAATTAGAATTTAAAGCATCAAAGTCAGAAAGATACGTAGGATATGTAGTTAAAATCGATTCATTTAAAGTTTCTAATTTAAATTCTCCTCCAGGTGCCAAATACTTTACATACCCATAATTAGAAAATGTACTCTTATTCCCTAACCTATCAGTAGAACCAATAGTTAAAAAATTTTGATACGAATTTAGTTTATTTCTTTTAAGAATATAATTTTTGTTTCCAGCCGCCATAACAATAATTATATTTTTCTTAAACGCCTCAGCGATTATATTTTCAAGAGCACTTAAAGCTTCTTCTGATAGCTTTTTCATCGGAAAAGACATACTTAGATTAATAATATGTACATTTAAATCAATAGCATACTTTAAAGCTCTTAATAATAACCTAAATTTATAGTGAGAGTAATCTGTAATCTTACATATAATTAAATTGCTCTGATGATATACACCATTTATTAGTTTATCTGCACATATAACCCCTGCAACCATAGTACCATGACCATTATTATCCAAAATATTTTTTGAGTTATCAATAAAATTATACGAATTTTTATGATCAATTTTCCCTTTAAATTCTTCGTGAGTGTAATCTATTCCACTATCAATTATTGCAATGTTAATTTTTTCATGTAAATCTAAAACATTATAACTTTTAAAATCTTGTGTAATTTTTTTAATGTTCCATTGAAAAGAATTGAAATTCAAGTTTTCAAATTTCTTCATACTTTCTTATGTTTCGGTACAGAAGCATTAATTTGCGTAATGATTCTGTCAGCGAGTTCATCAATTTGGGCTCTTTTTTTAACAGGTGAGTCTAAAATGATTTGAGCGACATCACCATCTTCAAATAATAGATTATTTTCTTCATATTTTTTTAAAAGTGCTGGGTGTGATTTCCCAATCTTTTTCATTTTAGATTTTATTTTTTTCTCATCACTTTTGAAATCAACCGAAGTGAAAAAATTGTAAAGTAAATCCCATACAAGTTCAATAATAATCATTGAAAAACCTCCTATTTAGTTAATAGATTGTGTATTTACAAAAGAAGCATATTTTTTATGGTGTTTCATTAATTCTGAGTGTGTACCAATACCTGTAACTTCGCCATTATCTAAAAAAACAATTTGTGCAGCATTTTTAATCGTTGATAGTCGATGTGCAATAACGATTGTAGTGCGGTTTTTAATTAAATTATCGATTGCCTCTTGTACAAGTTTTTCGCTTTCGCTATCTAAACTAGAAGTGGCTTCATCTAATAATAAAATTTTGGGTTGTCGTAACAATGCTCTTCCAATTGCTATACGCTGCTTTTGCCCCCCCTGATAATTTGACGCCTCTTTCTCCAATAATTGTGCTGTAGCCATTCTTAAGTTTATCAATAAAGTTTTTCGAATTTGACATGATTGAAGCATTATCCAATTCTTCTTGAGTGTATTTTTTACTTAAGCCATAAGTGAGATTTTCTTCAATAGTCCCATTTATCATGGCATTTTCTTGCATGACATAACCTATGATGCTCCGCCATTCTTTTAGATGATATTGAGAAATATCAGGTGTGTTGATTATCTATTTTATTCCAATTAAATATAGACAAAAAGAGAGATTCCTCTTGTAAAATGTAAGTACGACCAAACATTTACGAAACGAGGAATCTCTTATGAACAAGCATACCATGTTCCAAAATATGATTCAAAACTTTCTTTCAGAAACCGAGCTACAATCCATTTTAAAAGAATTCAACTATGCAGAGACAGCGCGCAAATGCACCGTTTCTACACTCCTTTCATATCTTGTCGCAGCTGCGGCGAATGAGTGGAAAAGCTTACGACATTCGGCTGATGTAGGTGCCAGCTTTGGATTAGTTTCCGTCGACCATTCGTCCCTTTCTAAGCATATGAAGGCGCTCGATTATGCCATCATCAAGCGCATTTTTGAAGTCCTCATTGGGAAGTTGAATCGTGCTACACAACGGTCTTTGAAGATGCCGAAAACCCTTTTGTCCATTGATTCCACAACGATTACGGTGGGGAAGACACGCTTACCGTGGGCGGTTTATCACGGTGAACGTTCCGGCATTAAATTGCACGTTAGCTTCTCGAATGAAACCGGTATGCCTCTTCAAATCGTTGAAACAACAGGCTTAAAGCATGATGGACCCATAGGTAAACAACTCGAAGACAAGCGCTTTATTCTTGTCGGAGACCGCGCTTATTTTTCGATTGATAAAGTGGATTCGTACGTAAAAGACGGGCAAGATTTTGTTTTTCGTTTGAAAGACAACATACAATTTAGTCGTAAAAAATCACTCAAAGGCAGTCGTACCAATAGTTCTAACGTGACGGCTGATTTCACATGCATCATCGGTACATCACAAAAACAAACACAAAAGCGTCATCGTGTCGTTCAATTTACGGATTATGAAGGAAAAGAAATGCGTGTGGTGACGAGTTTGATGAATGTCACGGCGGAAGAAATAGCCAATATGTACAAGTCTCGTTGGGCGATTGAAACGTTTTTCCGCTGGATCAAACAAAATTTAAACGTACCTGTGTTGTTTGGCACGACGAAAAATGCGGTGTTCAACCAACTATTCGCAGCGCTCATTGCGTATGTTTTATTGAAATGGTTGTACGTTCAAGTTCGTAAACAAATCAACCGAAAACCCTTGTCACTCACAGGATTTCAGCGATTGCTTCTTTGTGATGCTTTGCTTTTTGAATGGCGGCTGACACTCAAAGAAATCATCGAAAGGCATCGTTTGGTTTATGATGAAACTGTATAATTTTGGTTAATCAACACACGTGTATTAATATATATTTCTTCGATCGAATTATCTTTTTTAATTCCTCCGCCTGTATGATAACTTAAATAAAAACCTGTTTTTGTTTCATATAATAATTCATTTGTTTGTAATTTTAAATATCTAAATACTTGTGAATCACTTTCTATTAAATTTATGTATTGTCCTAACCATTCCTCACTAATTCGAATTTTATATTGAATTAGATCATTGTCTATTCTGTCTATGGATTGTTCATTTGTAGTATTAAAACTAGCAACCCCAACTGTTGAAAAAGTACTAAATGGCGTTGCACGTGTATGAAATCTTATAAAATATTTAATTACAGTTAAAAATATTTTTTCTATCTGATTTTCTCTTTTTTTAGATAAATTATGTAAATTATTATAAAGTGAATTACTTGCAGTTTTTAAGCTTATTTTAAAATCTTCATCTTTTAATAACTCTTTTATAATTTCCGTTTTAGTAAAACCTTTTTTCACCATTTTTTCTAATTCGAAAAAACCGTATATTGGTTTATTAGGAAATCTAATTGAAGCATATTCACCTAACTCTACAGATAAATTGTCTAACATTTTTCCACCTCAATATTGATTTTAGATAAATTATAAAAATAATGTAAGAAAATACGGAATTTTTTTATTTTTTAAGTTAATTATTTATTAATAAGTATGTGTTTATTTAAGTAAATAAGTACAGATTACGCTCCACAGAAAATTGTGCATTGACAAGTACAACTTGTTTTACAAGTTACTTTAGTGACAAGCTTTGTAACTGCTTCCCACGTTTCAAGTTCTCCAGTTGCTTCCATTGCATCAGACGAAATTTCAAAGTCCAATTCAAAATCATTCTTATTTAAGTTAAATTCAAAATCATTAGCTTTATTCATACAATTATCCCCTTTATAGCCCCGTATATCTTACATAAATTAAAAATTGTACCATTTATTGAAATGTTTATCAAGAAAAATATGGTATTAATTACTTTAATAGAGAAACAGAAGTGAAAAATGCCACGTCCTGTGTCCTGTGGCAACACCTGAGTGACCAACATTCTGCCCGCCCGAACTAATCGGACGCGTGCGGAAGTTGATCCCCTCCCCCACCTATTTTCTCGTTTCTCTCTAAAGCTTGTGGTGGGGTCTTACTGCCCGCTACGCAAGATAAAAGTTGATATATCACATTTTGAAAGGCTGAAAAACGAATTTTAAGCCCAGATATCCATCATTTATTGCTAAATATCGATCTACTCATTATTCTTTCGAAACCCTTTACTAGAGGTATATGTAGAACTGCCCAATCTTTTGTCATATACCGCTACACGTTAGATCTATGCAATATTCCCACAAAATCTCTAAGTCAATGAAAGTATTTAGCACTGAATCCTCTATGTCATCCTCGATTGATTGAACGACGAAATCACGAAATTTATTTCAGTATACTTATACTATTACCAAAAATAATACACCTTTATAATTATTTACATATCTTAGCACAAAATGTCCAAATGACAAGGACATATTTTTGTCGGTGTACCGTCTGAATTTTGTCGTTGCGATGTAGGAATGATGGATGTTAAACTTTTACTAAAATTGAGTATAAAATTACCAATGTTGTAATCAAGTTTATACATATGATATTTATTGGTGTACCTTAAAAAGACTTTAATCATAAATTTCTATTTAATTCTTAATGCATGAAAAGAAAGTTAAGAAGGTATGAAAACAAAAGAGGAAAAATTTATGAAAATTTGTAAAAAAGACAAAAATAAAAAATTATGGTTATGATTATTAACTATCTTTTGTCAGAAAAGAGGTGTTATTAAATGAAGGTTAACCCAAACTTTATTATAGAATCCTGTGAAGATAATAAAATATTTCTAAGTAATCGAAAATCATGCAAAGGTTACTATATTTATTTAAATGAGGAACAAATAGCATGTTTAACTGAACAACGAATAGAATCACTCACTACCATTGGATTCTATGATGAAGCTATATATAAGAGACCGCATTTAATTAATAAATTAATATCATTCCGATACCCTATAAAAGAGCAAATTCTACTTTCTATTACTTTATGGTTAATGGCACTAGGATTAATGGGTACTATTATTTCAATTTGGTGTGCATGGCCTATTATAAGGGAAATGTCAGCGCTTAGGATAGATAAGCAGACTTTTATAAAAGCGACTATGATATTTATAATTGGCATTATTTTAATTCATGAAATGTTTCACGTTATAAGTGCTAGACTTCAAAATATTGAAGTTTTTTCGATATCATTTAAGTTAAAGTATTATTTTATTCCCATTTGCTACGTCAAAATTATTCCAACAGGAAATGATATAAAGAGAGCCAATATTGCTTTCGCAGGTAATATCGCAGACTTTTTCCTAATAATACTTTATATCAGTATTTTTATAACAACTAAAAATCCTATGTGGTTAGTTGTATTATCGCTCCAATCTACTATGAGTTTATTAAATTATAATATCTTTTTTCCAACAGATTTTTATATTGGTCTTTTTTCTATATTAAAAAAACCTAATTTCCGTGTCCAATCAGTAAAATTTACTAAGCTAGTCCTTACCAAAAAAGCTAAACTTAAAAGAAAGGAACATTTGATACAGTTAATATATGGAATATCTTTTTATGGAATTTTAGTATTTTTTATAGTTATGTCGGCATTAAATGTAATGCTTTGGATTATGCGAGGTGGTAGTGAATGAATCAAACTCTTTGTATGAAACGAGAGACTTTATTTAAAACAGAATCCTTGCAATTATTGAGGGACGACGCTTTACAAATGTATACACAGTGGCGGTCTTTTAAAAATCAACTCGAACAAAATAATATACAACTTCTACAGATGTTACACGCAAAAACTAAGAAACTTTACGAACAGAATCAGTTACAAGAGATAAAGGCTTTTCTAAATGTTAAAAAAACGCTAAAAAAGCATCGCAATATCCCACAAAAAATTGTTAACAATTTAAACGATAAACAAATACAAGTACAATGTAGAACTTATAATGAGATATTTGAATTAGTAGAATCGATAACAAAAAAGGTTGAACAAGCATTTTCAGTGAAGGTAAATCGTTATAAACCATTTTTAAATCAGATAAAATTTCAGCAAGCACTTTTTATTACTGCTTTCGATGCATATGCACAGCTTACCAATCCTGAAATCACAAAGGAATCGATTAACCGAGCGCGATATCGCTTTATTCAACGTGCAACTGTGAAAACCAGTCCTCTAAGTTACTTAGGGAAAACTACCTATTTAAGTAATCATCCCGCAGAAATCGAACAAATAAAGTTAAATAATGTAGTGAAGTATTTACTGTTGATGGCATCTTTACACAACGAAAATCTAGATCAAGTACTCCAAATTACGGTACGTCCACCAATAAAAAAATGTAATGGAGTAGAAGCTATCTACTATGAGAAAAATTATTTGTTAAAAGATATAGATTGGGTGCTAAAACAAGATGATTTATTACACCAAAAAGATATTGTTAAATTTATGTTATCTATACAACATTGCAAAAATCCAGCCCAAGTAAAGAAACATGTTACTCGACATCCATTCTTAACTTATGAGTTATTAATTAATAACGGACTGGTTATTCCCGACTTTAATTTTTATTATAGTAATGATAATTCTTTTTACGTTTTTTTACAAAAAATTTTTACCGATAGTGAGCAAGCATTATTTTATCCACCATCAATACAAGAAGTAAATTATGAAAAATTAAAAGAGCTGTTAATAGGTTATATAGAGCAATATAGTAGTGATTATTATGGACAGAGTTTTGAAGAAAAATTGCAGGAACTACCTCTATTTTATCATGATAATATTGCATTAGAAAATTTTAATATTCCAAAGATAGATAAAAAATTTCTTCAAAATATTTTCGATAATTACATAATTGTCAACAGACAATGTTATATGCTTCATCAATTATTAATTGCGAACAAGAAGATATATGATGGACAAACGGTATTGTCTCTCCTTATTGATTTACATGAAAAGTTACAGTATAAAAAATCGAAAATGCCAATTAATCCTCGCCCATTTAGGACAACAATGAAAAAAAACGCTCTTCTTTATTTACAACAGGAAAAAGACAACTCTTTAATTTTAAATAATCTCAATATTGGCGGAGGTAGCGTATTTCACCGCTATGGGCATCTATTTGATGACAATATTAAAACAAACTTAAAAACATATTATAACAATCTATTTACCTCATCATATCCAATTTATGAACTGGTGATTGACGAGGAAATTTCAAATCATATGGATGTTGGAAAATCAATATTTCCAAAATTAAGATGGCCAGACAATTTTTCAGATGTAACACTTCAAATTACGGATGATGATATTACATTTATGCGAGCTGGAAAACCGATTCAATTAATATATGTAGGTACAGTCCCTTATCACTTATTTACGGGTATTAAAAGTCATCTATTGCATTTAATTCATCCTTGGACAATTGATGTGGAAAATTTAGAGCGTTTAAACGGAAGGCGTTGTACTAAGTTAAACTGGTCATCAATTTGTACTACAGATAAGATTTCTAATACCACTTTTTACTATGCAATTACGGAATATTTCACAAAACAGCAATTGCCATTCGAATTTTTTATCAAGAAAAAATGGGTCAATTTCAAAGTAAGAAAACCAATTTGGATTTCCTTATATTCTGTAGAATCTGTTAAAGTTTTGAAACACTTATTGTTAGAAGAGCAATCTATTGAAATAGAAGAAGTAAAACCAAAACTTTCAGGAGATCGCGTAGAAGAGTTTTGCATATTAACAACGGAAGGAGCGTTGTAAATGTGGTATAGCTATCATATCTACACGCAAGACCGAGCGTTATTTTTAGACAATTTGAATTATTTGCAAAATTATTTTCAATACAGCGAGTTTTTCTTTATTCAATATTTGGACCCTATAGGATTTCATTTTCGATTACGTGTACGTTGCTCTGAAATAGAGTGTGTTGAGAGAGAGATAAAATCTCTATTTATAAATAGTCGTGTTTTAAAAAAGATTTATGATCCAGAATACAATGTATTTATGGAGACATTATCGATTTATGAAGAATTTTCGGTTAAACTAACTAAATTTTTAGTCGAAAATAGAGAAATTGCACCACATCATTATATAAATGATGTAATAAAACAGCTATTATGCTATTTTCACTGCAATCATAGTCAATTTATTTATAACTATTCAACATACTGGGATGGATATGTTCGCTTCCAGACTGAAGAGAAAAAACGGATACTTTTTGAGCAATTAAGAGAAACTCTTGAGATTCCAGCATTTACGAATGTTATGTTGTCATTAAATTCTTTGGAAGAACATCATTTAAATAAGGAGTTATGCTTTAAGTTTCTGCATATGACACTCAATAAATGTGGATTTAGTATTCCAGATGAACTGAATATTTTATCAGAATATTCTAGAAATAATCTAAATTAAATAAAATTATTATAAAGGAGAAAAATATGGATAACAAATATGAAAAATTTATTATGAGCAAACGAAATTTTATACCACCTAGAGGTATGCAAAAAACAAATATTGGAATTGTACACATTACAAATATCAATCATTATCGAACAGTAAATGAAAAATTTCAATTACCAGGTATAATTTCAAACTTATCAGGTGCTGGGACAGGTGATACTCCAAAACAGGCAATGTTTTTAGCAACAATGGAGGCATATGAACGATTAGCTAATAGCATTCCAACAAAGCGAACTATATTAGCGACTGAAAAGGAATTAAAGGGCCTTGCTGTACCACTTCATGACTTTCCTCAAATAAGTGAAGGAGAGACAAAAAGTAATTTACAACAAGGAAATAGCACTAAAAAAATTCGATGGTGTGAATCATATAATGCTACCATTAATAATGTTTGTTATATTCCTCAAGTTTATATTAATTTATTTACACAATTTGAACATGAAGGTGAAAATATTACACACCCGATCTCAACTGGCTGTGCTATTCATCAAAACTATATTGATGCAGTTATTAACGGTATTTATGAAGTAATTGAACGTGATGGCATTGCATTATTTTGGCTGTTGAAAAGACCACTTAAGGAAGTGACTAAAGATAGTTATCCAGAAGATCTTAATGTATTCGCTAACCCATTCTTAGGAAGGACTACACTCTATGAAGCATCGACAATAGACAGTGTTCATACATTTTGTTTACGTGCTGAGACCAGGCATTCTAAAAAAATAAAAAATGTATTTATGTTCTCAACAAATATAAGTCCCAAAAAAGCCATTCATAAAATTAAAAAAGAGTTAATTTCAGTTATTTATAGCCTTGTACATTCTTTGCCAAAACAAGAGGAGCTACTTAGTCGCTCTTATGATTTATTTTATCATGTGGATGAAGGAGCCTTACTAATGGCTCATGAGTCAATGGATCACAAATTTTCTTTTTTGGAAGGAAACGGAAATTCACAATTTCCAGCTGAGAAAATAGTTTTTCAATCCAATATGGAAGAGCTTCAATACTTACTCTCTTGCTTGGAGGAACAAGGTCATACCGTTTATATAACAGATTTAACGACGCGTGAATGTAGAGAGAAGAATTTGCGTGCAGTAAAGGTAACGATACCTTCATTACAACCGATTTCCTTTATTTATTCTGCTCGTTATTTAAAGAGTAACCGTTTAAAAACCTTTGCTACCCAAATGTATGGTTATTATGATGAAAATCTTGTAAATAAAGAACCTTTACCATTTTCTTAATAAAGGAACGGAGGACAAGCTATGAACTATATAATTTCTGGTATTGGAATAAGTCAGCATACTATTTTTGAAGAATTAAAACGAACAAAGCTTAACGTAAAGCAAGTCGAATACTCTCAATTTACAGCACAAAATGATGATCTTGCGTTAATCATTTACGATGGTATACAAATAAACCAATGCACTGAGTTTTTATCTAAACATAGTATCGATGTAATACCAATCTTTGTGGATATTGATCGTATTATGATACCAGGATATTTTAAGAGACAAGAAGAGGAGAATATTGTTTGTTGGGAATGTGCATTAGCACGAATGAAGGAGTATTTCTTCCATTCAAAAATGTATGAAGTACTAATTTCAAATGACAATGTATTTCCCAAAATATACTTTCTACCGGAGGAAATAGCAATATTTTGTGAACAACTTAAAGCTTTTATTGAAAATCCAAGTTTTCATCACTCCATTGCTAATTTCTCATTTGATTATCTCAGTATGGTATTTAGAGAAATATCAGGCTATACAAATTGCCCAAATTGTGATAGGCATGATAGCGGTTTAGAAGAATTGATACATTTTATGGAAGGTGGGAGAAAATATGTCACTTCTTTTAACTGATCCAATGGTACATTTTCCCTCTGAGCCACAATTCTTACCTAATATCACTGTAATAATGGAAGAAGCTGTTACAATTTCCGGAAGTGTTGATGGCCCTTTCAGATTAAACGGAACAAAAGCTAAAGAACTTGTCAGTGATTTATTCCCATTATTAAAAGAGGGTATGTCTCTAGAAGAATTATATAAAAAAAGTTGTTTTTCAGAAGAAGAAGTTAATCAGTTACTAGAAATTTTATTTGTTAAGAGTTGTTTAATGCAGAAAATGGACCATTCGTTATTAGATCGTACAGATTATTTTTATTTAAGAAATATTGCCAAATATAAAAATCATGATAGTTTAAAGTCTCTAAAAGAATATTTAGATAATAGTTATATTTACATCATTGGAAAAAATTCAACGTTAATTGAATCTCTAAAAAAAAGGCTTAAAGCATTCAAAATCCGTATTTTGACTCTTCAAGAAAGCAGCGAAATCGAAAATTTGTCAAATAAAAATTCCTTATGTATTTATTTTGCTAATGATTTTCAAGAATCTTCGCTGAACAATATTATTCAGTATATGGATGTGTTTTATATTCATCTTGAGAAGCAACAGATCGGACCTGTATTTTCTAAAAAAGGAATTTTACCGTATCAATATATTCAAGCTATAAAGACTTTACAGATAGATTCAATAGCAGAGGAAGTGAATGAAGAGGAGTTCTTGAACTATATAACTTTATATGCCATACGTAAGGTTGGTAAATTATTAAATACATCATTAATCGAAGGCTTCTATAAAAGAGAAATGAATGGCCTGAAATATTATTCAATAAAGAATGAATTGTACAAGCATGAAGATCCACATTTTATTAGATATGAACAATATATACAATTTCCTGCAAGCAAATTCATTAACGCATCTTCACACTTAGCGCACTATAAGCCAAAAAATTTAAAACTTTCTACCAATAATCAAATATCCTTCTTATGGAAAGTAGTAGCAAGCAATAAAGTACCTAATACAATTGATTTATTCATGCGAAAAACAGTTGGCTACAAAAACCAGCAATTCAAGTATAAACGTTTTACTCCTAGTGGAGGAAATATTAATTCAAACTTATTATTCTATGTTAATAATGAAGAGGATGCATTCGATGGTAAGGGTATATATTTTTATCACAATAATGATGATTCATATTATCAACTTCTAGATGATTCGATGCATGATATCACTAATTTCGCAAGACTTATTGGAGGGAATAAATCTTCATCTGCTAAAGGATATTTTCTTATTGGGAATGATGTTGATATCATAGCGGAAAAGTACGATGAGTTTAGTTTCAAAATTGCAAATTTAAATACAGGCATTTTACTTTCACATATGTTGTCATTATCACAATATACTAATATTCAAATTAAAGTCCATACACAATTTAATGAGAAAGCAATACTACATCTTTTAGGTATTGAACTTTCTAACGAAATAATTAACTTTGTTTTAGAGGTGATCTAAATGTATGAACAGTATGTAAGAAAGAGTAGAAATAATTTCAGTGAATCAATTTTATCACCAACACTAACAAGTGAAGATTGGCCATTTCCATTATCAAAAGAGGAGTTCATCGATACAATTTCAAAGCGAAAATCTTTTCGCTTATTTAATGTAAAAGAACGCCAGTTAACAATAGAACAGCTAGGGGAATTAGCAACTCATGCAACACAATGCATTAAACATTTTAATTTGCAACATATTTTGAACGTTTGCTTTATAGATCAAGCAAACTTGCTTTCAGCAAAAGAACGTTCGGTTTATGTGCGCTTGCAACAAGGATGGAAGAAGAGCTGTAAGCTAATGTCAGACCTGAATATAGAAGAAACTCTATACTTACAGAAAGAAATGCATCAAGCAAGTGGAGTTTTTTACTTCGAGTGGGATGTGAACCTTATTAGAGAGTTTGATCGATTAATAGATTATCGTTTTATGTTAGCAATCAGTGCACTACTTGGTCATCAGCTTAGCTTAAAGGCTTCAGAATTAAAACTTCTAGGAACGGTGTTTGCCGGTTTAACTCTAATTGAATATTTAGAAGAAATCCAACAAAGTAGAGAAATGAATCATTTACCTCTTTTTGCCTTTGCAATTCAATAATAATTCTTTCAAGGAGGATTATAATCATGAATTTAGTTTTAGAAAATATCAGTAAAAGTTTTAATAAAAAAAAAATATTAAAAAGCGTAAATTTACAACTTTCTTCAAGTAATTGTCATTTACTATTAGGTGAAAATGGTTCAGGGAAAACTACATTAACTAAAATTATCGATGGTGAATTATCGGTAGATTCTGGTCGTGTATATATAATGAATGATAATGATAAAAAAACTAATGTGGACTGTGCAATTCAGTATCAAGATTTTGAAGCTTTTCCATACTTAAAAATTAAAGAGGTCATCAAACTATTTCAAAAAACAATTAAACAATACGACTTTGATCAGCAACTTTATGACTTGTTAGATCTTAAAAAGTTTGAAAATACACTAATTAAAAATGCTTCTGGAGGAATGAAGAAAGCCTTATCAATTTTTATTACTATTTTACTCAATAAACCAATAGTTATTTTAGATGAGCCATTAGCCGATTTAGATTTGAAAAAGAAAAAAGCGTTTCGTTCATATTTAGCTCATTATACAAAAGATAGGGAGAAAATTATCCTAGTAATAAGTCATGAGGTGAACGAAATGGAAACATTATTCGACACAGTATCGATTTTAGATGAGGGTGTTATCAAAGAATCAAACACTTTGGAAAAATTACTAGAAAAATACAAAATTACAAGTAACTTTAGAATAGAAGAATTATTCTATGTAGTAACTGGTAAAAGGCTGGTGTTATATAAATGATTTTAACTATAGCCAATATTTATTTTAAGGAGACTTTGCGAAATATCGGTGTTGTATTCGGAAATATTTTACCTACTATTATGTTCTTAATTATATCCATTGTCTTGAAGAATATGGAATCCATTGATTCAGAAACACTTGACTTTATTATTCGGGGGCAATTTATTTCAATGTCTATTTTATTAACGATTTTCTCACTGGCATTTTCAGGAGGAACAGTTTATTTAATCGACAAACGAACTGAACGAGCTTTTGAATGGTTAGATAAAACAGATATTAAATTTTTGGATTTTTTTATGGGTTTAGGTTTAGGTATTTTCATTATTTTTAATATTTTTTTAACGATGATTTTATTAGCTTTTGGCACAATTACAGCAATTGAATTAACTGATATAATGCGTATTTTATTAATTTCCAATTTTACATTACTTGCCTTATACCCACTAAGTTATATAATTTCAACATTATTTCCAAATGGCAAAATGGCAACTAGTATGTTATTGCCACTCATGTTATTACTTCTATTTTCAGTTACTATGACAGACTTATTTGTATCTCTCAGTGATAATGACCCACAAACCTATTATAAGTATTTAATTTGGAATCCAATGTTGTTTTTAAATGATTCGGTACAGTATATTTTAGGATTATCAAAGTCACCTTGGATGAACACCGAAAATTATTTAATTGTGCTTGTTCTGTTATTTATTTTACTATTTTTTGTTTCGAAAAAGTCCTTCAAATATTTGAAATAACAACTTTATTATGAAAGGAGGTGATGAGAGATGGAGGAAAAGGTTATAGAAATTCAAGAATCGAAAATTTATATTGAAGAGCAAATTGAATTAAATGAAGTTGCAGCTTCACTAGGTTCCTTAAGTACAGTTTCAAGCGGTTCTTGCCCTGGATCAAGTTTAAACACTGTGTCTACCGTAGGAACAGCCGGCTAAGAGAATGGCACTAAAAATTGAAAGGATGATTAAGTTGGAGAAGAAAGATGATATCAAAGTAGAACACACGAACTTATACATTGAAGAACAAGAACAACAATTAAACGAAGTCGCCGGTACATGGGGATCCGCTAGTACATTTGGTTCAGCTTCTACATTGGGAAGTAGTGCTTCTACAGCAAGTTCTGCGGCAACTTCATCTTCATTTGGATAGAAAGGAGAGTTCTGATATGAAAGAAAAACTTAATGAAGAAATAATGACTACTTTATATATTGAAGAGCAAATTGATATTTCCGAGTTTGCCGGTTTCACAACAGCCGGTAGTGCAGCGACAACATCATCATTTTCATCAGGAGGTACTTGTGCAGCTACTGTTTCTACAAGCTCAAGTTTTTCAAGTGCAGGCGACTAATGTATAAAATAAAATTTATTTATCTATTAGTAGGGGTTGTCAAGAAAGTCGGACTTTAGTCTAAAAATGAAGAAAAGCAAAACTCAAGAAGTAAGCCCGAAATGTAAAAAAACAGGCGAATCTCTTCGGTACGTACGATGAATGCCATCTATCTTTCAATTTTTTGGATAGATGGCATTTGCATTTATATCAGCTTCACCCACAGAGAATAGCTAATTTTTAGTCCATCACAGTTGACCGCATCGCATTTTATTGTCGATTTCAATTCGACCATCAAATCGAAAAGCCTTCAATCTGTGAACACGATTTAATGTATATATTCCTCTTCTTCCATCAATATTTTACTAAATAAAGTATATTATAAAATATTCCAAAATATGAATCTGCGTGTTTTTCCCTGTCTTTCATCGTTTTCCTGACGAAAAATGCATGGATTGTAATGATACAGTTAGCTTGATTGGCGGAAGTTTGTGATGAATAGATCTTGTTCAGGTTTAGGAATTGCACGAGTGTCACAGGGACGGTAGTCAATTTGTCGATGGACATAGAAAGCACCTCCTTTCTATTTGATAAAATCATCATACTTGGAGATGCTAGAGATTTATATTGCATTGTTTAAATACGGACTTTCCCCTAGAATACTGTAAAATCAACATTCTTGGATTTTAATGAAGTTGCATTTTACTTGAAAATGACTTTTATTCAGCCTATTTCTCTAATGAAAACTTCTTATCAATCTCTTTGCAACTGTTTTGGGTTTAAAATTTTTATTGAAACCACTTCTCCACAGTTTAAACAGACTGTATAAATTTTCTCAGATCCCATAGTCATTTTTTTATTCATCGGGCGGAGGTTTATGTAATCTGTTGCTTTTACAAATGATTTTCCTCCACAACTTTTACATTCAATTTCACTACTATTCATACTATATCCGTCCTCCTCATATATTAGTAATAAGAGCTATTTTTAATAAAATTTCCGGTTAGTCCGAAACAACTGAAAGATTTGTTGTTTTTTTATAAAAGATTGTTACCTTTTGGCTTCCGCCTCTTTTTATGGTTTACTTTTCTATCCTCGGTTTGATCAAAAGAATCACAAGGCAATAACCCCTTTTTTATATCTTTCAATAATTCTCCAAAATAATAGTTCTGAAAGACACTTACCTTATTAGATCCATAGTATGAAGTTTAACAATTAAACTAATACATTTTATTTCCAATTATATCATATATAAATAAGTTTAATAAAAATAACAAGCGTGTTGATTATCCAATTTAATCCATGAAAATAGGGGGATTTGTTGATTACAGCGAAGACTTGCACGACTCATGTGGGCGGATGCTGGGGGCAACAGGATGTTGGTCACGGAGTAGTTGCCACAGGACATGGCGCCCTTAGACTCCGTTCTAATCGCTACGCTGCGGGGTCTCATCTATTCGCTTTTCCCGCGGGACGTTGAATTTTCTTCCTCGAATCACACCGCACGAAGGAAACGCTTGCATTTTCGAAGACTCGAGCAAGCCTCCACTCCAATCTATATAAATGGTCTTAAAAGTACAGAGTTTTTCAAAAATTATACTGAATATGTATCCCTAATTTTTGTAAAATCAACACGTGTGAATAAGAAACTAAATATAATTGAATAGGAGAAAATTGACTAATCTACTCCTTCTTGTACTATAAAAACAGAGGCTAAGAAAAATAGAAAAATTATTTGAATTATGAGTATTTTCTTTACCCAACCTATCCTTTTTGTTTCATTTTTCTAAGATCCTCTAGTTTCTTTCCTATAAAATTTAAAATTAGATAATGCGTCTTTCAAAGCCAATAAAAGATATTATTGAATTTGAGGAGACTAACGGCTTTTGGGAAAACCATTTTATTAATATGAGTTTTATTTCAATATATTTGAAATTATCCTTCTATAGTAATTATTCGACAAAGGGGAACAAATACCTTTTTATTTCAACATATTTGAAATTATCTAATTAATTTACTGTTTGCAGACATTGAAGAGTCTTTTTTTATTTCAACATATTTGAAATTATCCCCCCGAATATATCTTTACAATTATTCGTATTTAATCATTTTAGTATAAACCAACAATAGCAACGACATATTTTTGTCGGTATACCGTCTAATTTTTGTCGGTGTGATGTCGAAATGATGTATGGTAGGCTTTAATTGCTAGCAAACAAGATTTTTCCAAGTACATGGAATAGATTAAAATTCATAGAAAGGGAGAATGTTATGAAGAAATTAGTTTTAGTCTTTGTTGCAATAATTTTGTTGATGGCTAATATTGGATATTCGCATTCTACTGTAAATGCTATAAGTAATACCCAAACTATTAGCTTAAATGATTCTATTTCAAAAGTGGATGAGTTAGTTAATCAAGCACAAACAGTAAAAGAAAGTAGTTTTGAGGTAAGTGATAAAACCAAACATGAACTCGTCTTAGAATTAAATAAAAAATTACAAACAAATAAAAAATATAATGTAAACATTGTAAAGGAAAATAATCCGTCAGATTATAGTATTTTAGGCATGGTATTGCCAAATGGTGAAATTCAATATTCATTAAGTGTAGATTCAATTTCTACTAATGAAAAAGGTATAGTAAATAATGTGGAATTTATTAACTTTACGTTTAATAAAAAATTAATGCTAAATAATGTATATGAAGTTAAAGGTACTCTAGATGAAAATAATAATATACATTCGAAATTATGGATTAATGACAAGCTATCTAATAATATAAATACAAACATTGATAAGTTAATAAAAGATAATAAAACAGAAGAAATTGGTAATCAAATTGCTGAAGAACAAATGGACCAAATTTCCGAAAATAAGCAAATAGAAAATCAGGAATTTAGTGGTTCAGGTTTGGCTAAGCGTTGGAGTTGTACACAAAGTTGTGTTGCCTCTAAAGGCGTTAGCTTAATGGTAATAGGAATTATGGCTGGTATTTGTGGAGCTGTATGTAATCCCGCGGCACTTGCAGGTTTGGCAGGTGGTGCTTGCTATGCCTGTGTAAATTCTACAGGAATTTTAGGTTTTAGTACGGTTATGAAGTGTTGGAATAAATGTCCATATTAAAGGGTTGAATCAATCAAGGTGTCCAGTATTTACGGATTCCTAAATACTGGATGCCATATTTTTATTAATAGTTAGTTGTAGAAAGGAACATCTAAAATAAAGAACAAAATGAAAAACATTTTAATTAATATGTCCCTAATTATTATTGTCTCTGTTTTCTTATGTTTATCAATAACTGGAAAAAGGGAGGAAACTAAAAAAAAATATAGTTAAAATAGCTATTATAGACTCAGGTTTTAAAAGCTATGACAGTAAAGTTAAAATTACTGAGGGCACATCATTTATTTCAAAAGATACATATGATGATTCTAATGGACATGGAACAAAAATAACTAACTTGATATATAAAGCTAATCCAGATGCAAAATTGTATATTGCTCAAGTTTTAGATGAGAATTCGAATGGGTCTGAAAAAGATGTTATATCCGGAGTGAAATGGGCTATAAAACAAGATGTGGATGTAATTAATATGAGTATTAGCTCTTATAAATATTCTAGTGCTCTAAAAACAACAATTGATACAGCAACTAATAAAGGAATAATCATTGTTGCTCCAGTTGGGAATAATGGTCCTAATGGGACTATTAGTTATCCAGCTAAATTTGATAACGTTTTAGCAATAGGATCTGTAAATTCTAAATTAAAACATTCCAAATTTTCAAATACAGGACCTGAAATAGATTTTGTCGTGAAAGGTGAAAATATTGATGTTACTTCTATATATGATCTTAAAGAGAAAAATAGTGGAACGTCCATTTCTGCAGCCCAAGTAACCGGAATGATATCCAATATATTGAAATTAAATAATAAATTAACGTTTAATGATGTTTATAGTATTCTAAAGAAAAGTAGTATCTCAAAAAAAGACAAATATTTATACAGAAATGGAATACTAAAACCAGAAAATAGGTTAGATGGTAAAGGAGGAGTTAGAAATGAATAAAAAAAATTATTTATTTTTCTTTTTTATCATTTTATTAATTATTTATATAGTTAATAACTATTTCAATACATATTTTCTACAAATAACCTCTTATTTAGTAATTTTAATCATACTAATCATATTAGCTACATTCAGTTATTTGCAGAAAAATAAATATATTTTGATTAGCTTTATTTTGCTTATAATAATGGATTTCTTCTTATTATATTTAGCATTATAATTCTTAGTCTTTTAATATGGAAGAAAAGTCATGAAAAGTTTGCGTGGTTGTATTTCAAAAAACCTTAATTATTTTAGTATAAAATCCCTAAATGGCAAGGACATATTTTGTCGGTGCAATGTCGAAATGATGAGTGGTAATCTTTTACTATAAGCTTATTATTGCACTTTTTCAAATGCATGGAAAAATTAGAGTGGATATATAAATAGCCAGAGAGATTTTTAACCTCTTCTTAGAAATTATTTTAAAAAGATGAAAGGACACAGTGAACATCCATGATTACCTTACAACATATAAAGAAATCTTATAAACTGGGTTCTAATGAACTTCAAGTATTAAAAGATATTAATTTGGAAATTCAACCTGGCACTCTAACTTATCTAGTCGGAGAATCAGGAAGTGGTAAATCTACTCTACTTAATATCATTGGAGGAATTGATACATATGATTCCGGTACTTATTATTTTGAGAATGAAGATATCTCTACATACAGTGAAAAAGATTTAACCTACTTTAGACGTGAAAAGGTTGGATTTGTCTTTCAAAATTTTAATTTAATCTCTCATTTATCGTCCATAGAGAATGTGGAATTGAGTATGGTATTAAACGATGCTGCTGATAGCAAAAAAAGAGCTTTAGAACTTCTAAAACTAGTAGGTATGGATAGCTATGCAAATCATCTTCCCAACCAACTAAGCGGTGGACAAAAGCAACGTGTTGCAATCGCTAGAGCACTTGCCAATAATCCAGATGTCATTTTAGCAGATGAGCCTACTGGAGCTCTCGATTCAGAAAACTCTATTCAAGTAATGGAAATTTTAAGAAATATTGCTGATCAAGGAAAAACGGTCATTGTTGTCACCCATTCAACTGAGCTGCTTCATTATGGAGATGTTGTCATTCGTATAAAAGATGGGGAAATTATCAATGAGCATGTATCGAATAATGCAACTAATCATCTATCCCTTGCTGACAAAAAGTTAAAAAATAGGCGAAAAAAAATCGGTTATCGTATGTCTTTTAAACTGGCGTATAGAAATATTAAAAGTAAAAGATGGCGTAATTTTATTACCGCCTTTGCAGCTGCAATCGGAATCATTGGGATATTGATCATTTCGGCCTTAAGCAATGGGATCAATGACAAAATTAACTCCATTTTAAATCATGATGTTCAATTAGAATCCCTAAATGTCTCAAATCAAAATAATAGTCCTTTAACAGCCAATGACTTAAAAAAAGTCAATACAATCAATGGCATTAAAGATACATTATCCTACAATGCATATACCGTAAATATTATTACTCAAAATAACAAAAGGGCAACCGCTTCTGGTGAAGGTTTTTTACCTCAAAAATATGAAAAAGTATACAAAAAAGACTATGTAAAGTATGGAGAATATCCAAAAGCAAACGCTAATGAAATTGTTATTCCAGAACGTTTAGCGAAAGAACTTTTTAAATCACCCAAAAAAGCAATTGGAAAAAATGTAACGCTAACATCACAGATTATGAGTTTAAATGAGTTATACCCCACTATTACTAAAAAAGTAACAATCAGTGGTATTTTACAAAATGAATCCATAAAATTTTTAGATACTGTGGGTATTTCCTATAATCTATCTAATAATCTAGCCAAAGCATCTGATGGATTCGAAGGCAATTCCTTAATGTTTATTATCATACCGAAAAGTGATGCTAATTTAGATCATATGAAAAAAGCTGTTTCAAAAGCAGGTTATTCAGTCAAAACAGATCAAGAAAACAATGGGGAAATTACAAATTACGTCTCATTAGCAAGTATAGCTCTTGGATCGCTCTCTGCTATTTCATTAATTGTTTCATCTATAATGATTGGTATTGTTTTATACATTGGTGTTGTGGAACGTACGAAAGAAATCGGTATTTTAAAGGCGATTGGTGCATATCGGAAAGATATTCGTCGGATTTTTATTTGTGAAGGTTTCGTCATTGGATTATTTGGAGGCATTATTGGCTCTGTAGTATCTTGGGGGCTTTGTCTTTCACTTAATTGGATTATTATCAATGTATTCGAAAAGGTAAAATTTGATTTATTTCAAATGAACATCTATCAAACAATTTCCATCATATTACTCAGTGGGATATTGGGATTGATCGCTTCATTTATCCCCGCAAATATGGCAGCAAAGCAAGTAGTTCTAGATTCACTGCGTTATGAATAGAGATAGGGGTCTTACTGCCTGTTAAAGCGGGATAAACAGATTTACCAACATATATCTCAAATTTCACAGTTACTCTTTTAAAAAGTACAAAGACCTGCAGAATTTTGATGTTTGTATTTCAAAAAAAAATTATGCGGCACATGTTCGACAACAGCGCGACATTTAATTAGGGGTTCCCAAGCTATTGATCCTTGAACCTCCTTTCCCTCTTATTCATATAAATTGCCAAGGTCGGGTGAATACGATGAAATTGATCTTATCTAATATATGTAAAAAATATAAGAATACAGTTTTAAATCAAATATCTTTTGAAGTTGAGAGTGGTATCCTGGGACTTCTTGGAGAAAATGGAGCCGGAAAAACAACACTCATAGAGATCATTGCAACGCTAATAAAGCCAACTGATGGTACCGTTTATTATGATGACTTTACGTTTGAAAATGACTTATATAAAATTCGGCATCAGATTGGATATCTGCCGCAAAAGTTTGATTTTTTTCCGAACTTAACAGTAGAGGAAGCACTTTACTATATCTGTAAATTAAAAGGGATCAATAATAAAGAACAAAGAGCCATAGAAATTGATGAAAAGATACGACAAGTAGGGTTAGAGGAGCAGAAAAAGAAAAAATTTTGTATGCTTTCTGGCGGGATGAAACAGCGATTAGGGATCGCACAGGCATTGATTGGAAACCCTAAAATTTTATTAGTGGATGAACCAACTGTAGGACTTGATCCACATGAAAGAGTTGCTTTTCGTCAGCTACTTTCTAGCTTAGCGCAGGAGCGGCTGATTATTTTATCTACACATATTATTGAAGATGTAGCAATGACCAGTGATATGGTGCTAGTTCTTCATAAGGGCAAAGTAAATTACTTTGGGCATATTTCTTCTTTAATTGAATCAGTTCGAGGGAAAGTATGGCGTTATAAAGGAGATAGTATAGTAAAAGAAATACAACAGCAAGGCATTATTATTGGTTCACACCCAACAGATACTGGTATTGAAGTACGATTTCTTGCAGAGCATAAGATTGCAAATAGCGTATTGGTTTCTCCTACACTAGAAGATGCGTATATTTATACCAATCGAAAGAGGGGTACAAATTGAATATCCAAATCTTATTTTCACTGAAATTATTATTGAAACAAAGAAGTATATTCGTAGCTATGCTTGTTCTACTTATCGCCGTCCCACTTATTCTTGTATCATTAAATGGAAGTGGGCTTTCTTTAAGGGAGGCATGGTATACCATATTGCATCTTCAAATGATCGTTGCGGTGTTAATTGTACCGATTATCCTACACAGTATTTGGAAAGGGAAAATCCAATTATTTGAAAAACAATTAATTCTTTATCATATACATAAACCCTTTGAATATTATATGGCTAAGCTATTTGCGGTGTGTTTTGTTATAAGCAGTATTTTAGTTTTATTTTATACGGTTTTTTGGTTGCTACTGTTTGATCAGATTTCTATCACTCTATGGTATTCCACTATCGTACAAATTATACTAACATTAGCGTTTGCGGTAGCTCTAGCTGGCCTTTTGTCACTTCTATTAAAACGAACAATATATGGGACGATATTAATGATTTTATATTTAATCATTAGCATTCAATTTATTCGTTCATCTATGTTTGCACTTTGGTTTAATCCAGACTTTATCGAACAGATGATGTTAGAACCTTCTTTTTTAATACAACGCTTTGCACTACTTTGCTGGATTATTATTTTACTTTTAACATCTAAAGCTCTATTTGTGCGACAGGTGGTGTCATCATGATTAGTCTATGGAAAACCTGGTTTGCTGTTCTTTGGAAAAGTGAACATCTTTGGGCCTATTATTTAGTCCTAATTGCATTATTTATTAGTCAGTTATTTTTTACATTAAATGAACAGATGGCGATGATTCCATTTTACGGATTGTTTATCTCTGTCATGACATTAATAATTCTAAAACTACATAACCGATTTCATATGAAAAAGATAGTTCGCTCCATGTCTACTCATCCATTTCGGGAGGGATTACATCAATTCCTGTTTTGCGGAATCTGCGCATTACCAGTGATTGTTTTATTATTTGTATTAACAAAACGCTTGTATGCTCATACACCGAACAGTTTATTAATTTATTGTATAGTCCTACTTACACTCTTTGCGATTACTTTTGCTTGTGCCTGTGCAATACTACCTTTTAACTACGCTATGATTTGTTGTGTGCTTGTGTATTTTATTTTATTTGTCATGCATGGTTATCAACTTGAGCGTATTGTGTACATTGCCCCTACCTTAAATTTTATGTACCCTGATTATCCAAACATATCCAATATAATAGCCGTTACCCTAGTGAGTATAATCATGTTTTGCATCTATTTACGAGGATACTACGATTGGGAGCATAACAAGGAAATCCTCTTATATACAGTAGGAGGAATTTTAATCATAAGCTATTTATTCGTTCCTTTTAGTCAATGGCAAATCGAGAAGAAGATGGTTGCTGCTAATTATAAAGAGGTAGACATTCAACAAATCCCCATTCGATATAAAGGAATTTCTGAAAAGAATGCGATTCGCTATGGTCAAGTTGTAACAGATGTAATAGAGGTTATTCGCCAAAGAGGGATAAAGGTAGACGTTGAGGAAGTAGTGGTTACTTGGCAAAATGATATTCCAGCTGGCCCGAACGTTGAGCATATTATAGAGAAACAAGGTGGAAGCATCATGATTAATCCTTATTCTCCTAAATTTTTAGATTTTAATTATGGCTATAATATTGTTCGTGATCTTATTGGGCTTTTTGTAGAAAATGAAAAAATGGATAAAGAGATCGAACGACAAGTTATGTTAGAAAATAAAAATCATCTATTTACTCAAACTAAAATAAATTCGATTGTTCATAAGCCTGAATATAAAAAATAAGGGCACCTTTACTGAGTATGCACGATGAATAGCTATCTAAGAGGATTTATACCTTCGTATTAAATGATTGCATATTCTGTAAGTTAAATAAAAAAGTAGAAAACTAAATGATTTTAATATAAATAATTATGAAAATAAAATAGCGACATATACTTTGACTTCATCTTTAGCGCCTTTTTATATAAGATCATTAAATTAAAGACTTCACCAAAGAAAGGAAGTACAAAATGATTTCTTTACAATCTATTGAAAAAAGTTATCATCTAAGTAATCAAACTGTTAAAGTTTTAAATAATATCAATCTAGCATTATATCCAGGAGAACTTTCTTACTTATTGGGAGAGTCTGGATGTGGCAAGTCTACATTGCTCAATATTCTTGGTGGTATTGATAAAGCCGACAACGGTGAATATATATTTGACGGAAAAAATGTAACTAATTTCAAAGAAAAAGATTGGGCATACTTCAGACGGAATAAAATAGGATTTGTATTCCAAACTTTTAATTTGATTCCACACTTGACAGCACTAGAAAATATTGAAATGAGTATGATTCTAGACGGCTTTTCAAAAACAGACCGTAGAGCACGTGCCTTAGAATTATTAGAATTAGTGGGTCTTAAAGACCGAGCAAGTCATCTCCCCAATCAGCTCAGTGGAGGTCAAAAGCAACGCGTGGCCATTGCGCGGTCGTTAGCTAATAATCCCGATATTATCTTAGCAGATGAACCAACAGGTGCACTTGACTCTGAAAATTCTGAACAAATCATGAAAATTTTAAAAGAGGTTTCTCAGCAAGGAAAAATTGTGTTGGTTGTTACGCACTCACAAGAACTTTTACATTTTGCAGATAAAGTGATCAAAATGAAAGATGGTACAATAAATGAAGTTAAGCAAATAACAGTGAAAAATGATTCACCTATCCAAAAAGAAAAAATAAATTCAAATAAACCTAAAAAATTAAATTGGGGAACAACTGTTAAACTTTCTTTGCGAAATTTAAAAAATAAGAAATGGCGAAACACATTAACGGCGATTGGTGCTTCGATTGGAATTTTGGGAATTGTACTTATTGGAGCATTGGGAAATGGAATCAACGAAAAAATTAAAAATAGTTTAGATTTAAAAACAGCCAATTCTTCAATCGGTGTTTATAAAAAAGGAACTGAATTACTATCGCCCAAAGTTGCAGAAGAGATTAAAAAAGTGAAAGATGTTAAAGCTGTATATACATATAATCCCTTTTCAATTAGTATTGAATCAAAAAACGAGAAAAAAGAAACTGTTTCAGCAGATACTTTAGTACCTCCTAAATATAAAAAGATATATGGAAATTCTTATATAACAAACGGGAGATATCCTACTAAAAATCATGAATTAGTTCTTCCTGAACGCACTGCACAAAAATTATTTGGAAATAATCTAAAAAAGGCGATTGGGAAAAAGATCAAAATTGTTTCACAGCTCATGGCAATGAAAGGGATCTATCAAACTGTTCAAACTGAAGCAACAGTTACAGGTACTGTCGCTAACAGTGCTATCCCTATAACAGATTCAGCTGGCTTTTCATATCCTTTGGCAATGGAAGTAACAAACGAAAATCCGGAAACCCAAAATAAAGCGTTGCAATATACGGTTATCCCCTCTTCAATTGATAAAGTAGATTCTATTATTAATAAGCTTAAAACAAAGGGTTATATAGCTGAAACAGAAGAAGATAGTAATAAAGAAATTTCAAATTACGTAACAATGGCTAGTGTAGCAATTGGATTATTATCTGCTATCTCATTAGTAGTTTCTTCAATTATGATAGGTATTGTTCTATACGTTAGTGTATTGGAAAGAACACGCGAAATTGGAACATTGAAGGCTCTCGGTGCATTCAAGTCAGACATTAGACGTATCTTTGTAACTGAAGGCTTTATGATTGGTGCTCTAGGCGGTATTTTTGGTGTCATAGGTTCAATGATTCTGGGTAAATTAGCAAACTTTATTATTAAAGAAGGATTCAATAAACCTACACTTCAACTATTTCAATTTGAAGCTTATCAACTTATTATCATTATCATATTTAGTGGTCTATTGGGTGTTCTTGCATCATTTATTCCAGCATTTAGAGCTTCTAAGTTAAATCCAGTTGAAGCACTTAAATACGAATAAAAAGGGGTAATCCAAATGAACAAAAAAATTAACATCATTATGATTATCTTCTTTATCATAGTTATTATTACCAAGATTATTTATAAACCAGAAGTAAGTAATTTATCTATAGCAATTCCTGCTTTCTTCATTATCACCAATCTTATTGGTATTTTAAACAAGATTAATTCGTATCACCTTTAGATAAGAAAACTACCATTACTATTTGTGGAAAAACTTCGCCAAACGTGTTCTGAAAGAATATGCATACCCGAGCGATGCTAAAGGTTTTATCCAAAAAGCTGATCGTCCTTGGAACCGCACAAAATCGTATTGAAAATGTGTTTCGGTTAATCAAAGTACTCAATTCGAATGGAAACGTCCTGATTTTATCTCGCTTTATCGAGCAGTAAAACCCCCATCCCAAGATTTAGAGAGAGACGAGAAAGAGAGATGGGGGATCCACTTAACCCTAATCCAATCTTTAAATTTTAATTTTAATTTTCTACTCGTTGGCACTACAGAGAGGTATTACGATTTTTATCAAAAAGAAGAAATCCGATTTATATTTCTTCAGACGTATAATATTCAAGTAATCCTTCTATTTCCTTGTAGTATACCTGGAGTACTAGCATGTGCAACCGCCTTTGGAGGACTAGTAGCTGTTGTACCAGATGTTGGTATAGCAGCCGGTCTAACATGTGAATTAGCATTTGCAGTTGGATGTTCTATAAATTAAAGAAAATAGGTTGGAACATAAGTAGAAAACTAATTAATTTTAGTATGAATCGTGAAAATAAAACTGAATAAAGTCAAGGATTTTAAATTCGATTTTATGCGGTTTATTCATTTTAAAAGTTTTTTTGTTCTAACCTCTTTTTTTTGCACTGAATGTAAAGATATCTTTACATTCAGCATTAAAAATATTATTATGTTTATAACAACAATAACGGAGGAGAGAACTTGTGAGTGTAAATAATAAGATTAAATACTTTAGAGAGATTAAGGGGATCACTCAAAATCAGATGGCCTTAGATTTAAAAGTGTCTCGCCAAACAATTGTTGCTATTGAAAAAAGAAAATATAACCCCAGTTTGGAATTAGCATTAAAATTAACGAATTATTTATCTATTTCTATGGATAAATTATTTTGGTTAGAGGAGGATAAATGATGAAATTTTCAACAAAAATTATGTATGTCTTAGCTTTATTTCTTACAAGTGTAGCTGGTGCATATTTAATGAATTTTATCACAGGTGAGGTTAACTATTCTGTTATCCTCGGTGGGTTGGTTGGATCCCTAGTGTTATTTATTTACTTTTTGATTAATGAAAGAAAAAAAGAAAGTGATGTTTCTTTTTATGACGAACGCAGTAAAAAAATAATCACTACTTATGTGGCGATTATTTCCCCAATTTTATTTGTTTTAATTAGTTTTGTAATCATTTTTTTATTATTTTTAGATATCACAACTGTAAATACAGAAACTTTATTTATCTTTCCTATATTAAGTTTAATAATCATTGGTATTGGGGGATTAATCTCCAACAAAGTTTTATAAAAAAGTTTTATTAGAGACTGGGACAGAACTAAATGAGCCTATCCAGAAGCCGAATGATTGATTCTATAACATGGTAATAAAAAGGAAAATCCGAACAGTGAATAGAGAATTCTTAAAATCCCTATTCACTATTTGGATTTTTTATTGGCTAAAATGCTTTTAAGCCAGAATATAAAAAATAAAGGCACCTTTACTGATACATGATGAATAACTATTCTTGAGACTTTTTCGGCAAAATCTATTTGCACAGGTCGCTTACATATTTTTTACCAAAGCATGTATTATTCCTTCTTATACTAAAAAATAGAGGCTAAACAAAAGGCCAAAATCATTTGGGTTATGAGCATTTTCTCTACCATGCCTATCCTTTTTGTTTCATTTCTTTTTTGTAAAAATCAACGAGATTATAGATTAAATATACCAAAAATAGAAAACACACAATCTTCATCACTGTAGGTAAACTTGAAAAGGTAAAAAGAAAGTAAACAAATAGTATCGCCATAAAACCATAATATTTTGTAAACCATATTTTAATTTTTTCCATTAAGCTATTCTCCTTCTAAAATTCATAAAATACTATTTTATATCAATTAGCAACTTTTTACTAAAACCTTTTTAAATTGAATCAATTTCATAAATCATTTTCTTTTAAAAAAATACGAACATTTAAGAATAACTAATTTTGATAGTTGTGGAGCGGAAGACGGCGACTCCTACGGGAAAAGCTTGAGCTGAAAGCCCCGCAGGAACGTAGTGACGAGGAGATTGAAGCCAAGCCCGTGGAAAGCGCCGTCTGGAGCGGAACAAAAACTTCTGAATATTAATGTTCATGTTGATTCGAAATGTTCGTGTTTTTCATCTAAATTTTGCATTATGAAATTGATTCAATTATACTTATTTTAGAAAACATTACTCATTTATATAAAATACTATCATGTATAATTTCGATATTACAACGGCAAAATTCAGACGGTATACCGACAAAAATATGTTGTTGCTTTTCAGGTACTTTATGCTATATGTACACTTTTCTGTATTAATAAAAAGCCCTTAATCTTCAAGAAAATTAAGGACTTTAATTATTTTCAGCATTGCTTCAATACATTGAGGTTTATATGATTTAGATTTGTAACAAAGTCAAAGAGAGAGCATAAATAGATTTTGAAGATAAGTCAAGTTTTCCTATTATTAGGTGGACTTATTAATCTATATCTATAAATAGTGAATTGAGCAATGACTGCTAAAATCATTAAAAATGTGCAAATCATATAACTTAACGTGAAATCCATGTTTTTAAATAATCCAAAAAGGATTGCAAGAATACCAACGCTCCAAACACCATGTTTTGCCCAGTAAACCTCTTTCCGTTCATCAGATTTCAAATTTCCCCGTGACAATAACCAAATATCCGACCCAATAACTACTGCAAGTGAGAACAAAAGCCATATTAATGAAAATTCTTGATCTACAAACATAATAAATAAGTTAACCATACCTCCAATGCCCAGTATTATACCTATTTGAAATGATAAACTCATGAACATGAACATCTTCCTCTATCTTCAAAATTTTATTACTTATATCTATCACATGCTGCTTTTTTAAATGCATAACTACAAGCCGCACTACATAAGAATTTTGCAGGTCCACATGCAAGTGAAGCTGTTTGACAAGCTAAAAAGCCTGAGAATCGACAAGCCCAATAAATATATTTATCAGATACAGCTTTTTGCATAAAATGACCATCATTGACAGGCTTTTTGTCAATAAAATTTATTTCCCCATTTGCGGCTTCTTCTAAAGTACCATTGGCTACTACACGTAAAGTTCCTGTTTCATCATAATCACTATATGAAAAAGTATCACTTGATTCTTCACCCGAAAAGTTAGCAGTAATTACACGAACTACCGTATTTGTTTCAGGATCAATATATACTTGATATTCAGTTAACTTATTATGCTTTTTTAGACCTGAAATAATTACTAGCGTAGAATAAAAAGCGTTATTTTGAGTAGTTACTTCCTGAACTAGTGTACTTTTATCAAGTTTTGAATTACCAGATACTTCTTTAAAAACTTTTGATTTTTCTGTCAGTTTAATATAGGAATTTTTTTCTTTTCCAGATAAAATTTTGGTGTCTGAATTCGTTGATACACTTTCTATGGCATCTGCTGTTTTTGTAAATTCTGGAAACGAAGAATAAGAGGAAAATAGCAATACCACAAATAATAAGAGAATAAGTAAAATTTTCAACTTTTGATTTTTCAAAATAGCTTTCATTTTGCACCATTCCTTTTCTTGTATTAAGAGTATATATATAGGGTAACACTCATATTTCCGACATCGCACCGTCAAAATTCAGACGGTATACCGACAAAAATATGTCGTTGCCATTTGGAGGCCAACATAATTAAATGTAAACAATCATAAAGCCATATTTTTTTTACTTCTTATCAAAAATTAGGAATGATAAAACTAATATCCGCTTTTAGGCGAAGTCGTAGAAATAAGCGCGGGTCTTTTTAAACTTCACCTTAATGATTAATGCCATACACGTGCTATTTGAAAGCTAGAAAACATTCAATCATTAAATAAACCTTTTCCCATGAAATCAATGTTTTCGAAATCTTTGAAACAGCACTTCACCCTACCGTTGAAATCACTTGAACCCTTCAGTTAAATGACGTTACACCTATGTATTATCATTTTGAGCTAGCCTTTCTTTTATTTACTATAACCAAGTATGTAATCAGAATTAAATTAACCACTAAGACGATCATACTACCTTCAATTTTATAGGTGCCGCCTGATATGAATGGATTTCCCTGAAACGTACTTTTCAAGAGATTTGGATAATCGCTCGCCAAAGAAACACCACCAAGTATAATCGCCCCAATTGTGTTCCAAATGAAATGAGCAATTATTGGCGCTACTATTGTGCCTGTATATTCTAATAATAATGTTACAAATATACTCATTGAAATCACATTAAGCACTGGGATTATACCTGCCTCAAATGCCCCGCCGTGCATCACAGAAAATAAAATAGTCGTTAGAACGGTGGCCACTATCACATTATATTGGTGTTTCCATAATTGATATAGATAACCTCTCACCAACAATTCTTGCATCGCAACATTTAATAGTGATGCCAAAATCCAAATCCATATATCATCAATATTGTTTTGACCTTGTATATTCATTACCTTTGTAAGTAAAAGAACAGCTACCACGGTACCAAGCCATAAGACGCCTATGACGGCACCTATTAAAAAATTTTTAAGAAATCTTGAAGCTATGGGAATCTTTATTTTACCCTTTTCTACTACCCATACAAAAATAACAGAAAATAAAACGACCGAAACAAGTGGTGTAAATTCCCACCATAGTCGTAATAATGCCTGATTATTGGTTTGTATATCAGGCGTAAAAGAAATTAAAACTGCCCATCCCACAAAAAAGATCACTGTTTTTAAAATTGTACTTATTAATTTTTTCATTATTGATTCCTCTCTAGTTACTGATTATTTGATTGAATTATACATTTCTCAAAATGATCCTTTTATAGAAGATCACTATATTATTTTTACCATAAAATTTCCTATAGGCAAAGTACATCCAAAGGGGAAGTTATTATTCGAGGAATCAAATAATATTACAGTGATTCTTAAAAAAATTAATAAATTACTCGTTGTTCACAAAGAAACAACGATTCGCCAAATCCACGCGAATCATTGTTTCTTTTCATTTATGGGGTAGGAACAGTGTCAAGTGTCAGGCACCCAAACAATTCACTCGACTAAGAATTTGGGAATTATTATTTTGGACAACCGTTAATAGTTAGTAAAGTGATCATAGCTGCATATACTCTATCAGAACCGGCGTTATCAGTAGCTCCGGCACAGCTTGCTGCGGCCTCATCACATTTACATTTAGCAGGGTATTTTTTACCTACATAACATTTATCATGTGTTTTGCAACATGAATCTAGTGCATTTACGGGGGTACCACTTCCACAACCTTTACCACACCAGTTGTATTTAACTAATGGATTCCAAGGTAAACCGTTATATCTAAATGAACAGCAACCATTTAGCCAGCAATCATCCAATGCTTGAGTAGTCACATCATTTTCTTGTTCTTCAATTGGTTCATCGTAAACAGGTAGTTCTAAAATTTCTACATCTGATCCGACCTCATTTTCAATTTGAAGTTCTGCATTTTTAAAAAGCGCAATTTTCTTAATAACAGTTTTATCTACAATATTTAAAGTAATAACTTTAAAATTGTAAATAATTTTATCATTATTTACCACAGTCTTAATAAAAGAGACAGTAAATTGGTCATTATATTTTATGAGATGGTTAATCTGTTTAACAACTTGTTTTTCTCCTTGGTCATCAAAAATCCAATTTGATAAATAAGTCTTTTCTTCAACCGGTACAGCTTTTAAAAGTGCAGTCTTATCAAAGTGTCCTAGTACATTCTTTAATAGTTCAGCTTCTTTTTTTATCGATAAAATATTATACTTAGGTGTAGGCTTTGTTTGAAGACTAATAAGCTTTTTTTCATTCATTTTTCTTTTCCTTCTTTCAATTATTATTAGAATCAAATGACTCTATTATATAAAGAGAAAAAGCTTACTTATTTATCAACCTATATGATAATTTTTTTCTAAATACAACATGTCCGGCCCTGCTACACTTACTTTGAGCAAACGGAATAGAGCTTTGAAAATGGGATAGGGCACATCGGACACTTTGGTAGGCACAAGTCCAATCGAAGTCGTCAAATTTGTACCATAACAATACTCTCTACCCATTTCTCTATTTCAGCCAACTCTCCTTTTAAATGAGAGTGGATAAAAGTTTTCTAATACGGTTAAACTGTTTCATGAGGATAGGTTTCTGTTACCAATGTATTTTTTTTCGATTTACGCCATAATGAGCTTGGTGCCTTTTCTATTTTTTTATAAAAAAATTGGCTAATTTACAGTCATACTATATAATAGTAAATGCATTAATAAAAATGAAATGAGGGATTAAATGAAGAGTTTTTTCTTAATAACTATGGCCTTTTTTATTGTTAGTGCAAATATTATTGGATTTATATCCTATATAAAAAAGAAAAATTTATACTTTACTGCTTTTATAATATTATTACTAGCATTTTTCTTTGGTGCAATAGGAAGTTTATTAGCGCTATTTATTATCCGAGATGCTTTTGCAATATTTTATGGCCTAAAACTAGGATACTTTTTAATAATAAATAGTATGATTTTTTTTATTATTGCAATTTCAGTAAGCTTAGTAAGAAAATATCGTAACAGAAAAATGTGATTCAAAATTATTAAGATCCCTAGATTCGGCGTTTATCAATATATTTGTCGCGTTAAACTACATTAGTATTTCAAAAAAGCAACTAGTCTTCGTATTTAACAAGACTTGTTGCGATAAATATATTTTTTCAGTTATCACAAAAACATAAATAGAAGAAAACCTTTAGCACCTCCTGATATGATGAATCTATCAGTCGAAAGACAGTGCTTTCCCACTATCCCACCACTGACCATCATTCCTGTGAAACTCGACCCCGTTTCTAAATAAACAAACCTTTTCATCACAAGTTTCCTCCTAACCAAGTTGCATCATTCAAATCAAGGAGGCAGAAATTGCCCTCTTTAACGGTGTAGTTATCTTTTTCTTCAACACCCCTAAATCCTCTAAATTATTTCCTTTAATTTCTATAAATACAAATAAACTACTAAATTCTAACACCAAAACTACATAATAAATTTTGTAGTTGCGGTTATATTCACTTAATTTTCCATATATTTTTCAAACATAATTTTTTACACTTTCACTTTGTAATTTGTTAAATGTAGCAAAGTCGCATCTTAAAATAAAACGGCTCCTTTGATTCATTGTCCCTATTTACCAGTTGGATAAATAGAATCTAATCGTTAGATTTACCTAAATAAAGGATTGTTTAAAGTTGATAAAGGTTATTTTACTGGACATTCTTTTGGTCTTGCTGCATTAGAAACGCACATTCTACAATTCCATAAGCAATACGTCGCTACGCCGATGCAGACCCCACAGTAAATACAAGCAACAACATTAGCACACCCACAACAAGCAGTAATACAGCTTCCATATGCTATTAAGCAACTTGGCCAGTTACTACAAATTGGCAAACATTCGCCCATACATTTTGTCCATTTCAAATTACATGTCTCTGCTTGTACGGTTACTAGCCCATCTTCTTCATGGATAAATGTACGTTCTTCTCCAATTGAAATAATAGGTGTAAATAAATCGTCATCAATTACTAAAATACCAACTGGAGTTTCATCCTGATAAATCGGAGTAGTAAATACATTTAAACTTTTAGTAAGTTTTTCACCTTTTGCATCTTCTAAATATCTGTAATCTTGCATTAAATACTCTTCTTCTGTTTTTAAAGTATACCCTTCTTCAGACAAATAATTTGATAAGCGTTTGAAAGATTCATCTGAATTAACTACATATCTCCAAACCTTTAAAGAAGCTTCGTCTCGCGTTTTAGAGGCAACATTAGAAAGCCAAGCACCATTTACCTCAGTATACCGTACCTCACCATCTAAACCTTCAGCATTTTTTATTGGTACAACAAGTTGTTGACCGATGGTATTCTCCATTGTTTGAATAGAATCATTATTTAATACTGAAAAGTCCACTGTCTGAGCTTTTAACTTTTTAAAATCTGCTTCTACATTTAAATGGTCAGTAATCCTTTCTTTAATTTTTTTCACAAAAGATTGTTCCTGTTGCATGTTTAATGTTAGCGAACGAATGTGGTCCATTTTAACTCCTCCTTAATTTGTACTACACTACATAAAGAGAAATTTCCTTAGCTAAAATAAACCATTTTTCAAAAAAATTATCTCAGGAATCTTTGGACAATTTGGGAAATCCCGAATACAATACTACTAGTAAATGTAGCAACTATAGCCATATTTAGCGGATTAAAATAACCGAAATCATTATATATTGTGATTATTCCAATTAAAAGAAAAAGAAAAAGATAAATGTACGATAAAGAAAGAGAAACTAGGATCGTATTAATGATACGTTGATCTGCAACTACCTCTTTATCATTCCAGCCCTCTCGTTTACTCTTCTTAAAATAGATAACTGTCTGATATGCAAACATAAGTGAACATGCCCCCATTAACCAACCAAAATGTCCGTCATTAACAAATTCTGAGATACTCATATATCCAGTGAGCAAGAAAAAGCAAATATAGAACGATAAAACCATCCATTTGTTCACCCTCAACATAATAAACCACTCCTAATTTAAAGTTTTACTCAATTACATTTTTATCAAAGAAAAAAATCTCTTCAACCGGTTTTTTCAAGACTTTTGCCAGTGATAAAACTACTCTAATTGTAGGCTCATACTTTTGTTTTTCAATTGCAATAATTGTTTGACGATGTACCCCTACTTGCTTAGCCAATTCTTCTTGAGTCAAATTGAGCATTCTTCTAAAACTTCGAACATTATTTTTTACTTTCCATTTTGGCAAATAAATCCACCTCGCAAAGTATACTATTATATACAAAATGTAGCTTGAACTATACTTTTTAAGAATTATACGACTATTAATTTGTATTGTCCAGTCGTCTCAAAAAAATCAACGAACAAATAAAGTTAATGATGTTCGTTGACGTTTTAGAACCACCTATTCTCTCTCAACTTTCTAAGCATTAGCTACCTTTAATAGTTTGATTTTTAAATCTTGATATCTCTTTATAGCTAATAGGTCTGCTGGGCTATCTCTATCCCTCTTTGTATTTGAATAAATTCTTCACATCACCTTTTAGCTTATAAAATTAGAAAGGGGATAACAGAAATCGAAACCGCATTACAGGCTTTTACCCCGCTTGGCTATATCTCAATTTTTCTAATACTTCTAAAAGTAAAAGAACCTTAATCAACTTTTTTTCTATTTGTTTTTATCGACTACACTTTTCAACTGTTCAATTGCTAAAGTTAAGGATTCAAGTTTCTTCTCGAACCTTAATAACAAATACGCAGCTAAAACTAGCGGGAATCCAAAATTACTGACCCCAAATACTATTGCTTCAAAAGATAGTTGATCCATAAGAGATCATCCTCTCTAAAATAATCTTACCTATTGAAGTGAAGAGAGGTCTTTTTTTATCAATGAGTTTGTGAAAATTTTTCCATTTTCGTCGATTTGTAATCATGACAGCCTGGTCTCCTTTTTCTATATTGAAAAAATTAGCTAATCAACAGACATTCTACTATTTGGATTTTAACTCATGAACAATTATTCCTAATACATCATAAAGTCAAAACTAAATGGTTCCACCTTTTATTTTAATTGTATAAACCCATTTCCTACTTGATTTATTGGAAAGTCATCAAGCGGTAATGCGTGTGTCAATAAATAATCATATACATATGCAGGGTTTAAATGAGGTTCTTCGCTGTCTATAATTTTTAGAATGAGAGCTGCTGCACCAGCAACAAAGGGAGCTGCCATAGATGTCCCCGTTAATTCAACATAATCATTATTCAAATGAGTAGATAAAATATTTTCTCCAGGACCAACGAAGTCTATATTTACATTAGAATTTGAGAATTTTGAGGGTACCTGATCTTTAGAAATAGAGCCTACTTGGATCACCTCTTTGTAAAAACCTGGGTAAGATATTTCAATAGAATTTTCATCACCATCGCCTTCATTTCCTGCTGCGGCTACCAGTACGATTCCTTTAGAACGGGCTATTTTAATAACTTTGTGTAACTCTTCATTAGCCTCGGTACCACCCAATGACATATTTATTACACTTACTTTTTTCCCCTGTGGCCCCACCCAATCAATAGCATATCTAAGTCCATTTATTAAACTACTAAAATTACCTCTTCCATACTTATCAATTACTTTTAAAACTAACAAATTACTCTTAGGAGCAACCCCAGCAACTCCCTTATGGTTATCAATAGCGGCGATTATACCTGAAACATGTGTACCATGCCCTAAATAATCGTTATAAATATCAGTTTTTCCTTCATCATCTTCTGTGAAATTAAAACCTCCAATTATATTGCTCTTTAGGTTTGGATGATTGGTTTGAATTCCACTGTCTAAAACAGCAACTATAGTACCTGAACCCTGATCTGTCTCATTCCATATTTCTCTAGCTTTTATTCTATCTAGATTGTCAGAAGTAATGCTTAAGGCTTTGAATATCTTAACTATTTTTCCTAGCTTCACAATAATATCTTTGTTTTCCATTTAATCATCTCCTTTGTAAATTAAGTGATAAATGTGAGCTATTTTGAAACAAAAAAACCAAACTTTCAGCTTTTCATTCAGAGAAAATATTTTGAAGCTTGGTTAAATTGAATCCTAAGACTTCCTCTTTTTCATTAGTTTCTCTATCCTCAATGATTATAAAAGGTACAGCATTAATTCCATATTCCTGTAAATGATTAGAAACGTCAGGATCCTCTGTATTCATAGGAATAAACGGAATCTCTCGCTTATGTAACCATTTTTTTAAGTTAGCACAATAACCACAATAATCGCTAAAATATACTGTTACTCGTTTGTTGTTCAAAATTTTCCACACTCCTTTTTGTTTTCAAAATAATAAGTGAGGGAACTTTAAAAAAATAAATCGAACGTTTTTAAATAATAAGAACAAATGTTCCTATAAAAGGTTTATAATTAAGTTATATATTCCACTTATGTAAATAGAAAGAACTTAAGGAGGGATACTATGAAAAAAACCATCACTAGTAAAACTAGTAAATCTAACATCCAATATACAATTGAAGAAAATGACTTAAAAAAAGAGCCATTAATAGCGGGATTTCTAAAGGATAATCGTCATTATGAACTTTATGAGAAGGCTATTTTGAATCCCACAATAGAAAATAAAAACAAAGTCGAAGAAATGTTTAAATTATATTACGAAAAAGTAAGAATGGATGCATATATTTTTAACTTAATTAAATATTATGCAATTGACTTTGATAAAAAAATAAAAAAATTAAATAATAGATATCTTTTATCTTTAGATAAGCCTACCATTAAAGATGAAAAATTAAATTTAATAGATTCCATCGGAAATTCAATACAATTTACAACTGAATGCAAAACATTAAGAGATGAAATAACTGATGAAATAATTATTAGAGCTTTAAACTCTTTAACTGATTACCAATACAAAATCCTGGATTTAATCTATGTAAAGAATCTAACCCAAAAAGAAATTGCAGCTCTAGTTAATTCCTCACCACAAAACATCTCGAATATCCACAAAAAGGCTCTAAGAAAATTAAAATTGCAGATAAATTTACTGAAAGAAGGCAAAGAAAATGGAAAAGGATAACGGCGGTTGTTATGACTATTTTGAGGATTATCTAAAAAAGTTTGAGGGCTCTATAAGAAGAGCACTATATCAAACATCATTGGACGAAAGGGAAGATTTAGAACAAGAATTGCATATAAAAATATTCGAAAAAACAAGAAGTATAGATTTTCAAGAAGGAGCACCTAGTTTTTGGAGTATTCTAGAAAAAATGTGCTAGATCTAATTTACTTTTTTTCTTCTAAAACACTTATATAAGTATAACGGTGACATAGCCAAGAGGTTAAGGCAAAGGTCTGCAAAACCTTTACCCTCGGTTCAATTCCGAGTGTCACCTTATATCCTTCCATATGAGGTGGTTCGAATGGTATTAGAAGATAAACTAGCCGAGTATAATCAAATAAAAATCGATTTATTAAAAATGTCTAAACATCTTGATTTTTGTGATGAAACACAAAAAGACCTTTACCAAAATATTTGTGCAGAATATTCTAAAGAACTTAAGAAAATTAAAAAAGCTTTAGAACAAGCTTATGGTATTGAGATTTGTAGTTGTGACAATAGTAAATAGATATCAGGTCGATTAACAAACTTTATTACAATAAATAAGTTCATCTAGAAAAATGTAAAAGCAACAAGCTTCGTGTTAAATACGAAGCTTTGCTGCTTTTTTATCTAGTAATTTAAAATGAATGATAATAGATGTTTCAAATAAATAATATTAAATTCATACTACTTAATGGTGACAGCAGCAATTTAGGTACAATAGCAGGAGGAAACTACTTTTCAAACTGAGATACATACTTTGGGAAAAAACAAATTTACATCCTCTCATATGTAAATGGGTCCGGTTATCGAGTATTAAATCAAATATATCGTCCGAAACGACACTTACATAGAAATGAATAGTTCAGTGTCAAGTGTCAGGCACCCAAACAATTCTGATAGTAGCCTACAATCGAAGTCTTTAATTCCATCCATCAATTGCTCTCTCTTCTGTTTGCTCTTCAACCTGTTAATAACAGTATCTTATTATCCTTATAATGACAATAAATAAAAGGAAATTTATCCATATATAACAATTTTTTAAATTAAATTTTAACTTCACACTGCATTCATACTTTATAGTCACTTATGATCCTTTAAACACTTCATACATCTTTATTCATAGCTTCTAAAAAATTAAAATAACCTTTTCTGATTAGACACCCGAAAAGGTTATTTTAATCAAACTTTATTATAAATGATCAATCTTTTTATAAAACGACAACAATAAAATTCCTTCCAAAAATCCCCTACTCAACTGTCACAGATTTGGCTAGGTTTCGTGGTTTATCGACATCGCAGCCGCGGTATAGTGCTGCATAGTAGCTGATAAGTTGTAGAGCTACTACGGAAACAAGCGGCGTTAGTAGCTGGTGCACTTGTGGGAGTACGATGGAATCGCCTGCTTCCTCCATGCCTTCCATTGAAATGATACATGGGTTGGCACCACGTGTGACTACTTCTTTGACATTGCCACGAAGGTTGAGGCTTACCTCTTTTTGAGTGATCAAGGCAAATACAGGGGTCCCCTCTTCGATTAAGGCGATTGTACCGTGTTTTAGTTCACCGCCTGCAAATCCTTCTGCTTGAATATAAGAGATTTCTTTTAGCTTTAATGCACCTTCAAGGCTTACATAGTAGTCTACGATGCGACCGATGAAGAATGCATTTCGGGTTGTACTTAAGAACTGATCTGATACTTGCTTTAAATGTTCTTTGTTATCAACGATTGATTGGATACCGTTAGCAGCAATGGCTAGCTCAGCCTTTAAGTCAAAATCAGGTTGTTTTCCTTGTAATTGTGCTTCGACATAAGCAGTAATGGCTAGAACTGCGACTTGTGCAACATACGCTTTTGTGGAAGCTACGGCAATCTCTGGTCCAGCATGTAATAGTAATGTGTAGTCTGCTTCACGAGATAAAGTAGAACCAGGTACATTTGTGATAGTTAATGCAGGATGACCGAGTTCTTTAACCTTTACTAATACTTGACGACTGTCGGCTGTTTCACCTGATTGTGAGATGAAGATAAAAAATGGTTTTTCCGATAAAAGTGGCATATTGTAGCCAAATTCACTAGAAATGTGAACCTCTACTGGAATGCCTGCGATTTTTTCAAAATATTGTTTACCAACAAGCCCCGCATGATAGCTTGTGCCTGCAGCAATGATGTATAAACGATCTGCATTGTGAATGGCTTCTATAATATCATTAGGAATGGTTAATTTTCCCTCTTCATCTTGATAAGCTTGAATAATTTTACGGACAACGCTTGGTTGTTCGTCGATTTCTTTTAGCATGTAATGAGGATATGTGCCCTTTTCAATGTCACTCATATCCAATTCTGCTGTATATGGAGCGCGTTCCACGACTGTTCCATCTAATTTTTTAATGGTAACAGCTTCTTTCCCAACAATAACGATCTCTTTATCACGTAATTCAATAAATTGATTTGTTACTTGTAACATTGCCATCGCATCAGATGCTACCACATTAAAGCCATCACCCACACCAACCAATAAAGGGGTTTTGTTTTTCGCTACAAAAATAGTTTCAGGGTCTTCTGCATCTAGTAATGCAAGTGCATAAGAACCATTTACCAATGTTAGAGTGTGACGGAAAGCTTCTTCTGTTGTCATGCCATCATTGACAAACTTTTCAACAAGTTGCACAACAACTTCTGTATCCGTATCGGATTTCATAGGTACACCTTGTAAAAATTCATCCTGTAACAAATGATAATTTTCTAAAACACCATTGTGTACTATTGTAAAACGACCTGAAGCGCTTTGATGTGGATGCGCATTACGGTAATTAGGAACACCATGAGTTGCCCAACGTGTATGTCCGATTCCTGTGGTTGCCTTAACAGAAAAATCTACTACGTTTCGCAAATCTGCAATACGTCCTTTTTCTTTAAAAACTTTCACGCCTTCTTTATTGATAAGAGCAATACCAGCAGAATCATAACCTCGATACTCTAATTTTTCTAGACCTTTTAATAATATTTCTGTGGCATCAAGAAAGCCATTATACCCAACAATTCCACACATTTCTTTTTCCTCCGAACTTTTGCAAAATTAGCCGCATAAAAGTAACCTTCCCCTCAATAGGTGAAATTCAACAAGTCAAGCAGCTGCTATTTTGCCTTCTTACTTTTTCTGTCTACTCAATCGCTTGAGTCCTTTAAAAGTAAGCATCAATCGGGCATTGCGATCGGGAGGCATCCGCCGAAAACTTCGATACTCCTCCACCTCGTCTACTGAAGATATACCGTCCGATTTCTTCAGTACTGGCGCTATAACTGTTTTCCGATTTGTTGCTTCAATACGATCCTCCTCAGCAATATGCCAATTTTTAAAGGTTAGACCTTTAAAATCATTAGCAGTTTCATCATACTGAAATCACTTTTCATAGTCAATTACAAACATGCATTGAAAGGATTTCATTGTCAAAATAAATAAATCACTTTATTATACGCAACTTATCCTAACTTTGTTGCACGTTTTTTGTAAAAAAATATGTCATTATTATTACAACTTAATATGAAATGAACATTTATCAACTGAATGTAGATATATGGATGCACTCAAGTTAAGTCAATGAGGTAAAAACAAACAAAAGGGATATGGATCCGAATGTGAAATCAATAGGGTTTAACAAATAGTCGTTCAGGCTATGCCGTTCTATGTCACCCATAAATAGTATAAACAACAGATTGTAATATGCTACAAATGATACTAATCTGTCAAGCGTGTCGATCGTCAATTCCCCTCACAAAATATAGTGTATTCGCTGATTTCTGCCTAATCAACACGCCTACCAATCTATATACTTTTTAAAGCTCCTCCATCTACAGAAATTTGTTGTCCAGTAATATAAGAGGCCCCTTCAGATGCCAGAAATGCTATCAGAGTAGCTACCTCTTTTGGTTCTCCAACTCTATTTGATGGAATATTTTGAGATACAAGAATTTCCGCCTGTTCATCATTTATATTATTATTGATTTTTAAATTCTCTATATATTTATAATATCTATCTGTTTTTATAAACCCTGGATTTACACAATTTATCGTAATTCCATTTGGCGCCAATTGTGTAGCTATATTTTTACTAGCATTGATTAAAGCTGCATTGATTAGACTATTTGTGAACATATTGTCCCCTGGTTCTTTCCATAGGTTACCGACTAGATTTATGATTCTACCAAATTGATTTTTTTCCATTAATAAAGATGCTTTTTTAATACAATTTAAATATGTTAAAACCTTATCAGAAATAGATTGTAAGATATTCTCTTCTTCGAAATTAAAAAAATGATCTGGTTTGCCACCAGGAACATTGTTGATAAGAATATCCAATCTTCCGTATTGATCTTTAATAACATGAAAAAGTTCTTCTCTGATCTGTTTGTTAGCTATATCACCAACAAAATACATATTTTGTTGGTGATGATTTAGACTATTCACTTGTGCAAGAACTTGCTCTAATTTAGATTGTCTTCTAGCATTAATGATTACATTATATCCTTTTTCAGCCAATGCTAAAGCTGTTGATTTTCCTATACCTTGACTTGCTCCAATGACCAACGCGACTTTGTTATTAGACATTTAGCTTCTTCTCCTTTGTGTTCAGATTTCATTTTATGTTAATTTATTGGTTTAATTATTGAGTAATTCCTTATTAATTAACCTGGTAGAAAGAAAAAGAAGTAACATAATCGATATAATTAAAAAGCTGATGATCTGTGTATCAATAAAATTAATAAATGTAGAGCCGATTGACATAGAGATACCAATCAGTGCTTCTGAAATAGAGAAAATCCTTCCTTGAATTTCATTAGGCGAGTTTTCCTGCACCCTTACTTTAGCTAATACTTCACCGTATTCCATTGATATAAAAAATACAACGGCGGTTATTATATTGATTGTAAAATTTGAAGAAGTGATAAAGGAAGACAAAGAAATAGTGCTGAGAAGAACAAAATAAATCAAGCCTTTGTTACTTTTAAAGCCCCATATATTAACCATTTGCGCACCTATGAATCCGCCTACTCCAATACATAATGTAAGTATGAAATTTCCGATTTCGCCCTTACCAAGGGATTCACTAACTAAAGGAAAATAGCTATAAATTATTCCCCATAATAAGGACATTGTAATCATTGTAAATACGCCATTCAATACAAACGGATTCTTGATTATAGTTTTTATTCCCACGTTAAATGATGGATCAGGGACAGCCTTTTCATGTGTTATTTCCTCTTCTTTTGTGATATTCATTTTACTAACAAGTATAGCTGAAACAAAATAAGTGAGTGCATTAAAAGCTACAGCTAATTTGATAGATCCAAAGTATAAAAAAGCGGCTCCAAAAATGGCTCCAAAAATGATAAATAAAGTCGTCGCTTTGGCAAAAAGAGTATTGATCCTTTTGATATCATCTCCGATCGAGGACATAACTGCTAATCTAGCTGGATTAAAAAGAACTCCACTTCCATAAGAAATAAAAAGAAGTGTTAAGAATACTAAAGGATACTCCCCTTTAGGTAAAAAGGTAACTCCTAAAAAGGCGAATCCTCTAATAATATCTGTATATAACATCAATTTTACTCTGTTATATTTATCTACTATTCCTCCTAAAAATGGTTGGAATACTACTGGAAGACTTCTCACAATGATAACTCCTGAAGTTATCCAATAATCCTGAAAATAGGTGGATATGATCAAGAGAGCGGGTAGGACACAATAATCACCCATAAAAGATAATGCTTGCCCATATAATAATAATTTTGAGTTTTTACTTAACTGGTTCATGGTTAGGTTCCTCTATAATAATTCGAGAAAAATTCTGTAAATTATGAATTGATTCCGCTAGATCATGTGAGTTACTGCCGCTTAACTCTAAATAAGCAAGGCCATTAAAAGATTCAAACAATGTTAAGTCTATATGAGAGTCTTTTTTTATTGTTTCAAATGAGGTGATTTGTGTATCACCAACTAATGCATTAACAGGCAATATGACGTCTTTAAATACAATACGATTTAGGTCGTTCGGTAGACTTCCATTTTGTTTGAAATTTTCAGGATATAAATGAAAATCAGCAACGTATTTTTGTGGGCTGTTTAATAATTTGTCTGGTAAGCTAGGAGAATATCCATCGCACAAAATATCTAATAAAATTTGAGGAGCATCCACATTGTAGACTTTTTTAATATTTGGAATCATGTTCCACCCCGCGAACCGTGCAGCTGTTTCAATTATCCCTACTTCTCTGTGTTTCATTAGTTTAACTTCCGTATGGGTTGAACAATATTCTAATCCAAGACCCTCATTAGCCTTTGAAACAGCAGTAATTATTCTTTTTTGAGCATCATCATCTAAAATGGTCGATGTGATATGTGCAGTTTCAGTGAAACCTATTTGAGGTGTTTTATCATGAATTACTAAAGGATAGTATTTTCCATTGACCATCATACCTTCAACACTAACATAGTCAGAATATCCCTCTTCTGAGTACCAGTCTTTATACTCTCCTTCAAGATACTCCTCAAGTATAAATGGCGCTTTATATGTAACAGCTTTAGGTACATCTATACTTTCTAAAAATTTCTTATCATTTAAGAAAAGATCTTCTGCAGTGGCTTTATCATTAATAAAAGTAACTCCTATAGAACTAGCTAAGTAAGTTGGTTTTAAAACTGAGGGTACACCAACATAATCTATAGCCTTTTTAAAATCGTCTAATGTTGTTACTCTCCTACTTTTTATAGCCTTTATACCTGAAGCATTAAATGACTCTCTCATTAAATTTTTATCCCTTGCCTTTTCTGCGGCTTTTACTCCTGCACCTCTTAATCCGAGCTTTTCGCAAGCTTTAGCCATTGGCAATATAAATAACTCATTATTAGTAGTTATTGCCTTGACATCAAACATTGTTGCAATTTTAATTATATCTTCAACGACTGCATCTTCAGGTTTATTATATTCTTCTTGTGCCCAATAAATTGAATCTGGATGCGTATAATCAGTTATGCTTTTAAAATATTGGGGATCTTTTATAATCGCAATTGAATAAGTTTCAATAAAATGAGCATGAGTTTTTGTGATGGCAAATGGTCTAGGAATATAGCTGATGATATTATATTTTTCAGCTACACTTTTATAAAACATATCAGGAGGACATCCTCCTAAATCAGCTATTACTAATATATTTTTTTTCATATCGATTCCTCCTCGCGTATTTGTAGTAAGAGTGCTTTCCGATAGAATTTCCAGTTGATTCGGACAACTGAAAAGTTTGTTAGATTTTCTATAGAAAGCAGTCACCTTTTTGACTCCTTTACTCTTTTTCTGTTTCTGTTGTTTGACTCTAGTTTTTCGGAGAGAGCCAAAAGGTGATATCCAAATTTAATAGTTGATGGATTTTTTCAAAAGTAATGCTTGCCTACTTCATGAATATGCCTATTTCTAACAATCAATTTCATATGGTGATGGCGAAGGATTGAGGAGGCTCCATTTTAGTACTTTGTTCTTTTATTAAACACAAATATTCATTTATGACGGATGTTTATGCAATAATGGAACAGACAAGGAAATGGCTTTTCCTTCATGCAGACACTGTTTTTTTATATTGCAGTGTATCCCCCATCAACCGTTAAAGTTGAGCCCGTCATGAAACTAGATTCATCTGAAGCAAGGAAAACCATTGCATTTGCAATATCTTTAACAGTACCTAATCTGCCTATTGGGTTTAGCTTAGATTTTTGTTTTTTTATTTCTTCAAGTGTACCTACATTATTTTGAAGAAAAGATTTTTCATTCAAAGGCGTATCTATTACTCCCGGGCAAACACAATTGACCCTAATATTATATTTTGCATATTCTATAGCAAGAGATTTGGTCAATTGCAATACACCACCTTTACTGGCGTTGTAGGCAGGAATACCAGGCCAAGCTACTAATCCACCGACTGAACAAGTATTGATAATATTGCCTTTTTTATTTTTGATCATCTGTTTTAACACATGCTTGCTACACAAGAACACGCCAGTAAGATTCACACTTATCAATTTATTCCATTCCTCAATACTCATTTCATGAATGGGTGTAGTAATCTCGATCCCTGCATTATTTAAAAAAACGTCGATTTGACCATATTTTTCAATAGTTTCTTGTATTAGATTTAAACAGTCAGTCTCTTTAGTAACATCAGTTCGTATAAAATATACATTTTCTTGGTTTAAGTCTTTGACTGCTTTATAACCGTTTTCCTCATCTATATCAGCTATCACAACTTTTGATCCTTCATTAAGAAAAGCTTCTGCTGCAGCCAAACCTATACCTGATGCAGCGCCCGTAATGACTACAACTTTATCTTTTAAATTTTTCATCCATGAACCTCCTGAAAATTGTTTTCTTCTATATTACTTAGAACGATGGTATCTAGGAGGTAAAAATAAATTAATAGATTTAGATGCATGGTCTGATTTGTTGATGGCGCCATGTACTTCTCTAGGTTCACAAAAATACGTGCTTCCGAAATTCATATTATAAGTAACACCTTCAATAGTCATTTCATAATCTCCACCAATGCAAATCCCAATCTGTTCGTTCTTATGTTTATGTCGAGGCATTTCCCCACCATTACTAGGAATTTCAGCTATCATTACCTCAATCCAGTCTTCAACGAAAAAGGTAACTCCCATTCCCGGTAATAGATCTCTTTTTTCAAATGGTTCTAGAAAATACTCATTAGGTGCTGTATATTTTTCATTTTCATTATATCTTTTCACATCAATAGCAATAACTTCTTGATTTGAACAATTAGTCGCTCCATGAAGTACATTGGGCGGGGCAATATAAACACTATCTAAAGGCGCTAATTTTCTTTCATATCCAGCTACATTCACCAGCAATTCTCCTGATATCACCATTCCAAGTTGCGCTTCTTTATGTTTGTGCTTGAATGTGGTGCCTGGCGGAACATATGAAATTAAAACTTCCGTATTTCCTCGTTTGGTAGAATATTGCTTTACTCCATTGTCCCATTCTTTCAACACTGGTTCAGGAAAGTATAAGTTTTTAGTGTCCATTAAATCTTTATTCATTCAAATCTCCCCTTTCAAATACTGACCAACTCATAGGTATACTTTTGAATTCATAAACAAATTTTAAATTATATTTTTCTTTAGCTAATGCATTTGTAATAGCCATATTGTATATGCCTTCTTTTACTTCATAAGCTGCAACACTTGTAGAATTGACCATCTTTATTTTTACATCCCGTTTTAAATAATAATTTACTAGATTAACAGGCGCCGGATGAGATACAATTATTTCTTTTTCTAATAAATCTGGATTAAAATTAAATTCAGGTCGAATGGCTAATCCATACATTGGTGTATCACATCTGAATAATTCGACTAAATTGATATCTGGTCTCATGTAAAAATTATTTATGCCTGGATATGCATGGGGAGCGATAACATAATCTATGGTTTCTTTTAACAAATTATCCATAGCTTCCTCAAATGTATTAAAGAGTATTAATTCACTTTTAAGGCCCCTATTTAAAAAATAATTATTACTAAATCTATTGGCCGCATATTCACTACTTGTCCCTGCTGGTCCAAGAGTACCAATTTTTATCATCTTCAATGGTGATTGTTTTGAAATATCGTAATCCTGAATAATTAACATTTGAACACTTCCATTCTTATAGTATGATGAAGTATTAGTGTAGAACGTAAATTATTTCTGTATGATTACTTCTGAAGAATTTGAAAAATATAGTATAATTATAACTAAATAGAATTCTTTTTTCCTTTCAATTTGAAAAGATTTACAGGGAATTTTTTTACATTTGAAATCAAATTAACAGAAAGGATGTTCATATTGAAAATAGATGACTTAGATAAAAAAATATTATATTTACTTTCAAAGGATTCAAGATTATCCATGAGAGAGTTGGCTAAGAGGGTTCATTTGTCATCACCATCAGTGACTGAGAGAGTTAGAAGACTTGAAAGTGAAGGTGTTCTAAAGGGATATACAATTGAAATTGACTACAAGAAATTAGGATTCGATGTAGAGTGTTTTATAGAGGTTACTGTGAGAAATGGACAATATATAAAATTCAATAATTTTATTAATGAATATCCCTTTGTGGAATTTTGTTATAGAATTGCGGGTAAGACTTGCTATATTGTTAAACTGCGTCTAAAAAAAATAGCTGATATAGAGCATTTCATTAATAGTGTTAATTCATTTGCTTCAACCGAAACCTATGTAGTAATATCCAAAAATGAAACAAAAAGTGACTATTTAGAACTAGAAGAACTTATTTAGTTTTAAGTCTTTATCAACTAGCTAGTTCCGTTGTTGATAAACAAACTAAGTAAGTAATTCCTTATACTATACAGTCATTTTATTGGTACCTAAAAATTAAAAATAGCAGAGCCCAATTCAAATATGAATGGCTCTGCTATTTTATTTGTAATCCTTTGTGTTATTCGCAATGCTTTTGAATGTTTACACCTCAAAACAAAACCCGTTAATAACATTTAAGGATCTCTTCCTTACAAATTAAACTCGTATGGTATGGCTTTTATTAATAATCTATTCTATCTTAACTTTTACTATGTCTGATCTCTTTATTTTTCATAAAAAATGCTTTTATCAATAAGCTTTTCTATCTTAACGGTTAATCCTTTAATCCTAATTCATCGCGAACGACATCGGCAATTCGTTTGCAATAGGATTCGCATAGATCGCTTGATGGTGCTTCTACCATCACACGAACTAATGGTTCAGTACCTGAAGGACGAACGAGTATGCGCCCATCGCCATTCATCTCTTGTTCAACTTGTGCGATAATGGCTGCTACCTTTTCGTTTTCTTTTACAGCATGTTTATCTGTCACACGAACATTGATGAGCTTTTGAGGGAATACGGTCATTTCGGAAGCAAGCTCAGATAGTTTCTTGCCTGTCACTTTCATTGTATTCACGAGTTGTAAGCCTGTGAGTAGCCCATCGCCTGTTGTGTTGTAATCTAAAAATACGATATGGCCAGATTGTTCGCCACCCACATTATAGTTGCCTTCACGCATAGCTTCTACAACATAACGATCGCCTACTTTTGTTTGAACACTATGCATACCGTTTCTTTCTAAAGCTTTATAAAAACCCATATTACTCATAACCGTTGAAACAACGGTATCTTGTTCTAATTTTCCTTCTTCATGTAAATGTTTTGCGCAAATATACATGATTTGATCACCATCAACGATTTGACCATTTTCATCCACTGCAATTAAACGATCACCATCTCCATCAAATGCTAAACCTACATTCGCACCTTTTTCCACCACAAACGCTGCCAACTTTTCAGGATGTGTGGAGCCAACGCCATCATTAATATTCAAACCATTTGGTGAAGAGCCCATTGTTGACAGATCCGCTTCAAGATCAGCAAATAGATGCGTCGCCAAAGCTGATGTCGCACCATGCGCACAGTCTAATGCAATATGGATACCTGTAAAGTCCTCATAAACAGTTTGTTTTAAATATTGAATATACTTTTGACCACCTTCGAAGTAGTCACTTACAGAGCCTAAATCCCCACCTATCGGGCGAGGTAAATTATCTTGTTCTTGATCTAACAGTGCCTCAATCTCGTCTTCTTGTGCATCTGATAGTTTAAAACCGTCTGGGCCAAAGAATTTAATACCGTTATCTGCTACAGGATTATGAGAAGCTGAAATCATGACACCAGCTTGGGCACTCATGACACGAGTCAAATAGGCAACTCCTGGTGTACTAATAATACCTAAGCGCATGACTTCGGCGCCAACTGATAGCAAACCAGCCACAAGCGCACCTTCTAACATTTCTCCAGAAATACGTGTATCTCGCCCTATTAAAACTTTCGGACGTTCTGTGATTTCTTTCGTTAAAACGTATCCACCAAAGCGTCCCAATTTAAATGCTAACTCAGGTGTTAGCTCACTATTGGCGACACCGCGGACGCCGTCTGTTCCGAAATATTTACCCATTTTGTTATTCTCTCCTTCAAAACTGTATGCCATTTTTACGAATCCTTTTATGACAGTTGTTTCACTTTTAGTTTTATAGTACTTGGTGTAGCTTTCCATGAAGTACCAGAAGGGCTGCTACCTATTATCGGCAAGGTATTGACGCCTTCCTTCACATCGTTTGCAGCAACATATAGCTGTATATCTGATGCCTTAAGTTTGGACAGTTTTTGCTCATCACCAGTAATCACAACTGATACAAAATGATCTGCATTTTCTTCAATGGTGTATTGTTTTGTATCTAAATTTCTTATTTTCACTCTAACATTCTCAAAGGTCGTAGTAGACGTATTAGATGTTTCCTCTTGTTTGGTTGCACTGTCATCTTCTTGTTCGTCAGTAGTTATGGACTCATCTAATGATACATGAACTTTTAGTTGATTTACAGAGAGTTTTGTCACACCTGTTGGCTTTGATAGATTAACAGTAACATTACCGGACTTTTCTAGTTTTGAAACATCTACATCAACAGGAAATGTATTTATTTTTTCTAAATCTTTTTTTGATCCAAACAATGTAATATGACTTGTTTCAGCACTCAATGTTTTTACTTTCAGATTATTTTTGGGACTACCTTTAACATTTAAAGAAATCGGCACTTCCTTATTATACTCTCCAATGTCAACCTTCACTTGTACGTTCGCCGGGTTAACAGAAACATCTAATTTGTTCATATCACGATCCAGCACCTTGACAGTTGCCTCTTTTGTAAAGGACTCTGTAGCTGAAAGTTGCCCCGATAGCATTGCCTTAACATAGGCAATACTGTCAACTACACTTTTAGCTCCTGTTACGGTGACTTCATTTGGATTTGCATACATCGCTTTGACAAAATAATTTGGCGCCAACTGGCTTTCATTAAAATCTGGATCTACTTTAAATGTCCGTGTCACCTTTTCTTCGATCGAAACATTTACAGCTGAAGGTTCAATTTGGACATCTAACTTATCCGAAAATCCTTTATATTTAAATTTGACCTTATGTTGTCCAATTGTTGCTTTACTCAAATCTAGGTAAATCTGAAAATCTTTTAAGGCTTTTTTTTGTATTACCAATGCATATGGTCCCTTAATAGCGACATCGACTGTCTCTGGGACTCCTGAAACAATTAAATTCTCATTATCGTATAAAACCTTGACTGGGACATCATGAATAACCTCCGCTTGGCTATCATAAGTGGTTTTCGTATTGTCCTCCGTACTTGTTTCAGACTTTACGGTAAAGAAAATGAGCAATGTTAACGCGAGTGCGGTAATGCGTAAAAACCATGGACTCTCAATTAGTTTATCCATCACTTTTTATCCCCCCTCCAGTTCCATTTGGAGGTACCGACTGCAGTAGTTGATGTCCCGAACCATGCACGTTGAAGTCGAGATTCAAATTCTTCGATCGATAAATCACGATGTAAATCTCCATTTATCGTTAAACTGATAGCGCCTGTTTCCTCTGAAACAATTATAGTTATAGCATCAGTTACTTCACTAATCCCAATTGCTGCACGATGGCGAGTTCCTAGTTCCTTTGAAATAAAAGGACTTTCTGATAAAGGTAAATAACAGGCTGCTGCAGCTATTTTGTTCTTTTGAACAATCACTGCACCATCATGAAGCGGTGTATTTGGTATGAATATATTAATGATTAATTCAGAAGAGATTTCAGAGTACATCGGAATCCCTGTTTCAATATAATCATTTAACCCTGTTTCTCGTTCAATTGAAATAAGCGCTCCAATACGACGCTTCGCCATATAGCTAACGGACTTAGACATAGCAGATATCAATCTAGCTTGTTCTTCTTCCTCTTGTAAATTACTTCGAGCAAATAATTTTCCTCGTCCTAATTGTTCTAAAGCTCTACGCAATTCAGGTTGGAAAATAATGATAATTGCTAAGAAACCAAATTCAATAACCTGCTTTGTCATCCACCCTAACGTAGTTAGTCCGAAATAAACAGTAATAATTCGAATAATAATAATGACAAATATTCCTTTTAAAAGCTGAACGGCCTTAGTACCGCGAATCAGTGTTAATATATTATAAATGACCAACCAGACTAATAAAATATCGATTACATTTAATACCATTCTCACCCATTGATTGCTGGTAAATTGTGTAAATTCATTAATTAAAGACATGTGGATCCCCCACTTTTCTAGCGAGTACGTATAGGTTAAGTATAGCACAACTACCTTTATTTCCGCCCGTATAAAGCAAAAAAGCCCACTATAATGCCAGTAGGCTTCTTCATTAGTTTATTCATTTTTATCAATAAAAGACCAAGCGCTTTTTGCGTTGCTTTTTATTTTATACCAAAGCCACTCAAACACTTCATCCACTTCTTCAATTTGACCGGTAACATTTGCAGTAGAGGCCATATATTTACCGTTGATAACCGTAATATTTCCATCAACTGCACCTTTTACGACAATATCACCATTCTTTACAACAATGTCACCTTTTACTGTTTTTCCCTCAGGTACAATGACAGTTTGACCTTCCACTTGTAAGTTAGGTTGTTTTGTAACAGAAAACTCCTGATCATTTTTATAGCCTGAAAAAAGGGATGCACTCATGAAAATGCAAAACATTGCTGCAGCAACCAAAAAGGGATGTCGACGCAACCAACGTTGTACGCCAGAACGCATTTTTCTTTTCGGTAGTCTTTGCATAACTTGTTCTACAAAATTTGGAGGCACTTCAATAACGGCTGCACTTTTCACGAACGCAATAGTACTTGTTAACTCCTGCATATGCTTTTGACAGTCCTTACAATTTCGCATATGTGCCCTTAGCTCTTGCTCATGTTCGCGACTAATATCCCCATCTAAATATTCATGCATATATTGCACGATATGTTCAGGGCATGTACTCATAGTGAAACCCCTCCTACAAATTGCTCAATTGCTTTCTTAATGCTTCGCGACCACGATGAATACGTGTTTTTACGGTTCCTAGTGGCATATCTAAAACATCGCTGATTTCCTGCAATGGTAACTCTTCAATATACTTTAAAATAATAACCATACGATACTTATCAGGCAAGCAACTTATTTCATATTGAATTCTTTCCTGCAATTCCATTCTTTCGACTTCCTCTTCAGGCAGTCGATCCTTTGACGAAATTTGAGAATACAAATCAAGCCCATCAGTACCTGTAACTTCTGCATCTAAATAATAGTCCGGTTTCTTTTTCCTGATTCGGTCTATACACAGATTAGTTGCTATACGAAATAGCCATGTTGAAAATTTCCGTTCTAAATCAAAAGTGTGTAGATTTGTATATGCACGTATAAAAGCTTCCTGTGCTATATCTTCTGCTTCATGTTGGTTGTTCAACATACGGAAGCATACCTGATATACTTTTTGCTGATAGAGGCTCACAATATCTGAATACGCATGTTGATCACCTTTCAGCACTTGCTTTATTCTTTTGTTGACTAACGCATCCATGTGATTTCCCCTCCGCTATGCGGTTACCTGTTATATACGAACAGATTCCTTTTTGGTTTCACTTTTATTTCAAATTTAAAAAAAATATTATTTGATTCTATTATACCAATACTTTCTTTGAATTTCTTACAACTTTTATCATTTTCACCATATAAAAGTGAGACATTTAGAAATAAAACGGAGGCACTGAAAAAACCTATAATATCAACATTTTAATTGACAAAGATCTTTCTACGAACCCAGAAGTTGATTTTACTCCATGCTGCGTCCCAATTTTGAATTTCATCGAAAATAGACAAGTCAACTGATTTCCGCTATGGCTTACTCGCTTTCCTAACGATACATATGCAATGCACTTCGGGGCAATAGGATGTTGGTCACGAAGTCGTTTCTACATGACGCGACATTCCTAGACCCCATTCCAGAAAATATCGCTCCATGAAAGGAGAAATTTTCCTGTTTTATACTAATTTCTCCCCAAATAAGGATCCCATCAATGCAACAGCTACATCAGCGGTTTTGTTTCTCTCATCAAGAATTGGATTAACCTCCACAAACTCCGCAGAGGTAATCAAATCTGAATCCTGCAACATTTCCATTGCTAAATGGCTTTCACGATACGTAATTCCTCCTGGTACTGGTGTTCCGACCCCGGGAGTATAAATCGGATCAATTCCATCTAAATCTAATGATAGATGAACTCCATCTACGTTTTGCCCTCGTAAATATATAATGGCATCCTGTATAACATTTGGCATTCCTAAGCGATCAATTTCATGCATCGTGTAGACTTTTATGCCCTTTTTACGAATTAATGCCTTCTCCCCTTCATCAATTGATCGAGCACCAATTATAACAATATTTTCAGGTTTCACTTTTGGTGTATAATTTCTAATGTTCACTAAACGCTCATGTCCTAATCCCATGCTAACAGCTAAAGGCATCCCATGAATATTACCTGATGGAGATGTTTCACTCGTGTTCATGTCTGCATGAGCGTCATACCAAATGACACCTAAGTTTTTATAGTGATCTGATATACCTGCCAATGTGCCAATTGCAATGCTATGATCACCACCTAATATTAATGGGAATCGACCCTCATTTACCACTCTATGGACCTTATGAGCTAATTCGGCATTCACATTAACAACGATATCTAAGTTTCGCAATGATGTATTATCAGAAACCCCTTTTTTCGAATGATCAATATAGATATCTCCTTCATCGACAACCTTATGCCCAATAGATTCTAAACGCTCTTTCGCACCCGCATATCGAATCGCACTTGGCCCCATATCTACACCTCTACGTAGCTGCCCTAAATCCATCGGTACACCAATCATTGAAATATTTAATAGTGCCATACAACGATACCCCCTTTGTAAGTTATTTTCATTGTAACGGCAGCTATACTTATGGCTCAACAAGACATTTTTCTGTATTTTTATTCAAATAGGTCAATCCCATAAATTATTTTCTTTTTTTAGGAAATACAGGCACTTAAGGATGAATAATTTTGAGAGTTATGGAGAGGATGATGACGGCGACTCTTCAGAGATATGTATTTATTTTCTTCGTGTGCTGTTAGTTCCGAGAGAGTTTATTCAAAGTCATGCAGGGAGAGCTTGAACTGATAAAGAATGAAAACCACACAGGACTATTAAGATGCACGCACTGAAAAACTAGAGGATTGCCATTTTAACAATAAAGATCTCCCTTTTCTTTCATTTCATAAGCTAAAAAAGTTGATTTTTATTATGTTTTTGGAGCTAAATTGATTCTTTCAGTGATCTAGAATATTGAAGGGGGGCAAAGACCAAAAGCATTACGTCCTGTGACAACGGCTTCACGTCTGTCGCTTGCACTTTCGATGCAGAAGAAGCTATGAACCCAACTCCACGTTGGAGCGAGAAGATTGAAGTCAAGCCCGCAGAAAGTGTCATCTACAGCAGAACGCAGAAACCCAAATATTAAGGTATATTGTGGAAAGCTTTATATTCTTTATCTCGATTCTACATTATGAAATTGATTTAGATTAAAATTTCTAATACACCAAAAAACCTTCCTCTAATTATTAGAAGAAGGTTATATTCTATAATTGATGAGTCATGCAGGATTCGAACCAGCGACCCTCTGATTAAAAGTCAGATGCTCTACCAACTGAGCTAATGACTCAAAATATAAAAATGGCTGGGGTACCTGGATTCGAACCAGGGCATGACGGAATCAAAATCCGTTGCCTTACCGCTTGGCTATACCCCAATAGATGGTGGAGGGGGGCAGATTCGAACTGCCGAACCCGAAGGAGCGGATTTACAGTCCGCCGCGTTTAGCCTCTTCGCTACCCCTCCAAAGTGGTGGAGGATGACGGGATCGAACCGCCGACCCTCTGCTTGTAAGGCAGATGCTCTCCCAGCTGAGCTAATCCTCCAATATGTATTATTAAACTAGAAGTGGTGACCCCTACGGGATTCGAACCCATGTTACCTCCGTGAAAGGGAGGTGTCTTAACCGCTTGACCAAGGGGCCATTAATTGTACTTTTAACAGGACATTTAATATTATATCACATAGATATAGGTTTTACAACAATATAATAAAAATAATTTTCTTGTATTTTGAAATATTAGTTTGTTTGCTAAAAAATAATTAAAGCTTCCAACCGGGCTCGAACCGGTGACCTCTTCCTTACCATGGAAGCACTCTACCTGCTGAGCTATGGAAGCACAGACAAAAAAATGGCTCCGAAGGCAGGACTCGAACCTGCGACCCTCTGATTAACAGTCAGATGCTGCTACCAACTGAGCTACTTCGGAACAATATTTATATAAGGCTAAACCTAACATAATTTATTATAACAGGATATTAACAACTTGCAAGTATTTTTTTATATTAATGAGTTTTATTTTTTATCTTCAGCAAGCTCAACAGTAATACTGGGTCTATTAAATTGGATTTATTTCTACTTCTTTATTAGATTTTATCCATGTGCTATTGTTAAACTTCTTCATTATACTAGTATATTAAAAAAGGTACTACCAATTAAAATTAGTAGTACCTTAATACGCCTAGCAACGTCCTACTCTCGCAGGGGGACAGCCCCCAACTACCATTGGCGCTCAAGAGCTTAACTTCTGTGTTCGGCATGGGAACAGGTGTGACCTCTTGGCTATCATTACTAGACTCTATGATTTGAAGGACAAGAATGTTCTGTCGCTTTTTCTAGAAAGGCGACTTTTTTTCTTGTTCTTTCAAAACTGGATAAACGTCATTGAATTTTTCTCTCTTTTGGTTAAGTCCTCGATCGATTAGTATTCGTCAGCTCCATGTGTCGCCACACTTCCACCTCGAACCTATCTACCTTGTCGTCTTCAAGGGATCTTACTTACTTGCGTAATGGGAAATCTCATCTTGAGGGGGGCTTCATGCTTAGATGCTTTCAGCACTTATCCCTTCCACACATAGCTACCCAGCTATGCCTTTGGCAAGACAACTGGTACACCAGCGGTGTGTCCATCCCGGTCCTCTCGTACTAAGGACAGCTCCTCTCAAATTTCCTACGCCCACGACGGATAGGGACCGAACTGTCTCACGACGTTCTGAACCCAGCTCGCGTACCGCTTTAATGGGCGAACAGCCCAACCCTTGGGACCGACTACAGCCCCAGGATGCGATGAGCCGACATCGAGGTGCCAAACCTCCCCGTCGATGTGGACTCTTGGGGGAGATAAGCCTGTTATCCCCGGGGTAGCTTTTATCCGTTGAGCGATGGCCCTTCCATGCGGTACCACCGGATCACTAAGCCCGTCTTTCGACCCTGCTCGACTTGTCGGTCTCGCAGTCAAGCTCCCTTGTGCCTTTACACTCTGCGAATGATTTCCAACCATTCTGAGGGAACCTTTGGGCGCCTCCGTTACTCTTTAGGAGGCGACCGCCCCAGTCAAACTGTCCGCCTGACACTGTCTCCTACCCCGCTTAGGGGTANTGCATGTATTAGGCACGCCGCCAGCGTTCGTCCTGAGCCAGGATCAAACTCTCCATAAAAGTAAAGTTTGAAAGCTCATTTGCTTTGCTAGCGTATCATCCGAAGATGATATCTATTTTATCTTTGTCACTAACGGAGGCTAGTGAACAAATTTATTGATTAACGTCTTGCTTGTTCAGTTTTCAAGGTTCATATTGGAGCGGGTGAGGAGAATCGAACTCCCGACAACAGCTTGGAAGGCTGTGGTTTTACCACTAAACTACACCCGCATAAAATATTAAATTAAATATGGTGCGCCCAGTAGAAGTCGAATCCACAACCTTCTGATCCGTAGTCAGACGCTCTATCCAGTTGAGCTATGGGCGCATATTTTTTCTTGGTGCGATCGAGAGGACTTGAACCTCCACCGAGTTACCCCCGACTAGGCCCTCAACCTAGCGCGTCTGCCATTCCGCCACGACCGCATTATCACTCAACTTAACAAATCAAAAAGTATTTTAATATATTTTTTCTGCCATGTCAAGAAATAAAATGGTGAGTCATGCAGGATTCGAACCTGCGACCCTCTGATTAAAAGTCAGATGCTCTACCAACTGAGCTAATGACTCGTAGCTAAATAACAAAAGAAAAACTGGGGTACCTGGATTCGAACCAGGGCATGACGGAATCAAAATCCGTTGCCTTACCGCTTGGCTATACCCCAATGAAAATGGCGGTTCGAACGGGACTCGAACCCGCGACCTCCTGCGTGACAGGCAGGCATTCTAACCAGCTGAACTATCGAACCATTATAGTGATGACCCCTACGGGATTCGAACCCATGTTACCTCCGTGAAAGGGAGGTGTCTTAACCGCTTGACCAAGGGGCCTTGGCTCCGAAGGCAGGACTCGAACCTGCGACCCTCTGATTAACAGTCAGATGCTGCTACCAACTGAGCTACTTCGGAATAAAATTCATTGTTTGTTGCTCCAACAAATTATCATCTTGTCGACTTTTACAATTATAGATAGTTATTTCTTAAACGTCAAGTACTTTTCTAAAAAAATTTCAATTTTTTAGCTTCAGTCTACCTAAACACTTACTACAACAATATTTAGCGGTGTTCATTCGAATCTTTCTATGGTAGTGCATACCACATTTTAAGCACACATACGTATATTGTTTACTATTTTTTCTTTTATTCTCTTGATTTAAATTAGAACAAAAACGAGGGGCATTTGTCTTTTTCAAAAGAATTCTAAAATCTGCATCTCTATGTTGATATCCCTTTCCTTCTATATGAAGGTGATAATGACATAACTCGTGGCGAATGATTCCTTCTACCTCTTTAAAACCATATTTTTCATAAGCTCTAGGGTTGATTTCAATATTATGAGATTGTAAAAGATATCTTCCACCTGTAGTACGTAATCTCTTATTAAAATAGGCTTTATGCAAGAAAGGCTTATCAAACACTCGTTCAGATATATTGCACACTAATTGATATAAATCGTAATCCGTCATAGTATACCTCCTAGTCCAAAATCAATACTTCCCATTAATGAAGTCAAACATATAAAGTGAAATCAATTTTCTTCATCTTCACTGAATGTTAGCTGAAATAATCGGACTTTTACAAGTTGCTATTCCTCACTTATTTCTTCACTTTTATGTCTTACTGCTTGTCCATGTGGGCTAAAGTGAAACTTCACTCAGTAGAGGCTTTTTTCATCCCTTACTGAGTGTTAGTTAAACCAACTAGGCTTCTACAGACCGTTGTTATATGCTATCTTAATCTTCATTTTGAGGTTTTACTGCCTGTCCATGTAGATTAAATACGATCATATCTTTTTAGACACACTCTCTAAAAAGATTTTATTGTTCACTAATCTCCTGTTGTTCAGGAATCAACATAGTTAATGAAATTCTTCCTTTTTCAGCTTCTACTTTCTCTACCCAGACAGTTACGATATCGCCTAGCGAAACTACATCCAGTGGGTGCTTTACATACCCTTTTTTTAGTTTTGAAATGTGTACAAGACCATCCTGTTTTACTCCAATATCGACAAATGCACCAAAATCAACAACATTTCTGACTGTACCTTGAAGCTCCATTCCAGGCTGTAAATCTTCCATTTTTAGAACATCTTTTTTTAGAAGTGGTTGTGGAAAAGCATCCCGAGGATCTCGCGAAGGTTTCATAAGTGAATCAATGACATCTTTTAATGTTACCTCTCCAATTCCCCACTCTTTACTTAATCGCACAATATCCAATTGACCGATTGCTTTTTCTGCTTCGGCCGTACCAATTTGCTTTTTGTCAATATGCGCCACTTCAAGAATTTGATTGGCTAAATCATAACTCTCTGGGTGAATTGCTGTAGCATCTAGCGGATTTTTTGCATAAGGAACACGTAAAAATCCTATAGCTTGTTCATATGTTTTAGCTCCAAGTCTTGGGATTTTCTTCAGTTGTGTACGAGCAGTAAATTTACCATTGTCGCTACGGACTTTTACAATATTCTCTGCTACTGTTTTGGACAATCCAGATACATATTGAAGTAGCGATGGAGAAGCCGTATTCACATCCACGCCAACCTGATTAACTGCTGTTTCTACAATAAAAGTCAATGATTCCTCTAATTTCTTTTGAGAAACATCATGTTGATATTGTCCAACTCCTACCGCCTTGGGATCAATTTTTACCAGCTCAGCTAAAGGATCTTGCAAGCGTCTAGCAATGGATACAGCACTACGTTGTTCTACATGTAAATCTGGAAACTCTTCACGTGCAACTTCAGATGCTGAGTATACACTTGCCCCTGCCTCGTTAACGATTACATAAGCAGCATGACTATCTGATTCTTTTAAACATGCCGCTACAAATTGCTCAGTTTCCCGTGAAGCCGTACCATTTCCAATCGCTATTATTGAAATGGGGTAACGATTCAATATATCATTGAAAGTCTTTTTAGATTTGTCCACATCACCTTTTGCTGTATGTGGGTAGATAACGGAGATTTCTAGCATTTTCCCCGTGTCATCTACAACAGCAAGTTTACAACCTGTTCGATAGGCCGGGTCCACTCCTAGTACATATTGTCCATTCATAGGTGGTTGTAACAAAAGGTTTCGCAAGTTTTCGGAGAAAATATGAATAGCCTGTGCTTCTGCCTTTTCAGTTAAGTCGTTCCGTATTTCCCTTTCTATCGACGGCTGGATTAATCGTTTATATGCATCTTCAATGGCGATTTCTACTTGTGGTACAGCAGGTGAAGAGGATCTCGGTATCCACTCATTTCGCATCACTTGATGTATACGTTCTACTGGTACTTGAATACTTACTTTCAACACATCTTCTTTTTCACCACGGTTGATGGCTAAAATACGATGTGGCACAATCTTATTCACAGGTTCTTCGTATTCATAGTACATTTCAAATACCGCTTTTTCATCCAGCTCGGCATTTTTAACAGCAACATGAAGCTTTCCTTGCTGCCATGATATTTTTCGGATTTTCTCACGGATTGCGGCATCATCTGCAAAGCGTTCTGCTAGAATATCACTAGCACCTTGTAAAGCTTCTTCCGCATTCTCTACTTTTTCTCCTATAAAAGGTTCTGCTAATTCTAGTAAAGATGCTTTTCCAAAGGTCATTATCTGATTAGCTAATGGTTCCAATCCCTTATCTTTGGCAATGGTTGCCTTCGTTCGGCGTTTCTGTTTGTACGGACGATATAAATCCTCAACCCGTTTTAAAATAGTGGTAGCTTTAATTTCTTTTGCCAGTTCTTCAGTTAGTTTCCCTTGTTCATCGATTAATCGAAGAACTTCTTGCTTACGTTGTTCTAATTGTTGAATATAGTGATATCGATCTTCAATCGCTTTTATTTGCACTTCGTCTAATGAACCTGTGGCTTCTTTTCGATAACGTGCTATAAAAGGTACTGTATTAGAAGCATCAAGCAATTGAATAACTTGTTCTACTTGATGTGTACGTATACCGATTTCTGAGGCAATTAGTTGATATATGTTTTGAGCGTCCATAAAATTCACTACCTTTCCTTAGTCTTTCCCATTTTACCATAGTAAGAATTGACACTTCTTCTAAAAAGAAATGCGATCATTTGAAAATTACAGATTCAGAGTTTCTCATAAAAACAGGACTGCCGAAAAAATAAAAAGAGCACAATTCGGCATTGAATTGCACTCTTTCAATGATTCATTTTTTTCCAAGAAACCCATTTCCACAACATAATTTTTGTGATTGGCATCATAGCGTTGTCACAATTTTTTTGCACAGCATTTTCAAGGAGACACCCACTTCTACTACAAATCCATCCTATCGACAAAAAATGACATAAAGCATCACAGAGCCTTTCTTTTAAAAGGACTTCTTGAGCAAACTCCCTTTACTCATTAGGAATATAGGACTTTCAAAAACGTCTTTGACTAGGTTTTACAGTTTTTATATGTTTATATTATTTTATTCATTTAGGCGTGTTGATTATCCAATATAGTCCATAAAAATATAAGGTTTTTCAAAAATTACACTCAGCAGGTACTCCTAATTTTTGTGAAATCAACACGCGTGTTATTCATTATCTAATTGTAGCCATTTTTTTATCGTAATAATTGTTCCCTTTTGTGGTTTTGTTTTGATTTCAAATTCATCCATCAAACGTCTTACACCTGGCAAACCAGCACCAAATCCTTGTGACGTTGAAAAACCCGCTTGCATAACTTGTTCGACATCTTCTATCCCTGGTCCGGAATCTGATGCAATTATGCAAATCCCTATACAAGCTTCCTCGGCAATTCTACGCACTTCAATCTTTCCTTGTTCAGCATATAAATAAATATTGCGGGCTAATTCACTGATGGCGGTTGTAATTCGTGCTTGATCCACTAAACCAAAACCTATTAATTTAGCTTCCCTACGACCAAGCTGACGTGCGGCAACAATATCCCATTCTGTCAATATATCTACAGAAGACTCTTCCATTCCCAATTCGCCCCCAAATCAGTTATAACTTATTCTTTTAATGCACATAAACTCCCTCAATCGTTTAACACAATACTTATCAATGACGCTCCACTCCAGTGTGATTGCATCCGTTTTTTTTCGAACTTGCTCGAAAAATCTCTGCAAAATCCATGACATCTAACGATGGAGGCTTTATCTTGATTCAACGGATGTTTGTACACTCGCTCAATAGGAATTTAAAATTGCATTCATCTCTCCCCCTATTAAGGTGGACATCTTCTGTACCTGTCACTATGCTGTCGATACAAAAAGATTTGCTCCTACTGCTATGCTGTCGCTGCATAAAGAATCCACTCCTGTCTCTACGCTTTCATCGCATAAAAAAGATTTGCTGAGTCAAGATAAAATCCATCGTAAAAAGACAAAAAACGCTTCCAAAGCTAATACTTAACTTCATATAGCCTTTTTTCAATATCATCTGTTTTACTACCTACTTTTTCTAATTGTATAATATATTAACTAAATTTACACTGTAATTTTGTAATATTTTTCGAAAAAATAATGGATAAATATTCCTAAAATGAAGAATTAGAACAAAAACACCAGAACGAATACTTCTGGTGTTTCAATATGTATGCTATTAAAATTTTAAAAGTCCTAAACTAATTTCCAAAGCTTCTTCTACTTTTTCCATTAACGGTCCATCTAACTGTGTAATTTTATCAGTCAATCTGGATTTATCGATTGTTCGCAATTGTTCCAATAAAATGACTGAGTCTCTTTCAAATCCATACTTTTTTGCATCAATTTCTACATGTGTAGGAAGTTTTGCCTTTTGGATTTGAGCGGTTATTGCTGCAATAATTACTGTTGGGCTAAAACGATTTCCAATATCATTTTGAATAACCAGTACGGGTCTCGTACCACCTTGCTCAGACCCGACCACTGGCGATAAATCTGCAAAAAAAACGTCTCCACGTTTTACGTTCAAGTTTTCATCCTCCGCTTACGAGTCGCTCCACCATATGTTCCGCTTCATACTCAACATGTAAGCATTCACTACATATAGATAGGTTAATCTGTGACATTTCGACATATCCTTTAACCATTGCTTCTCGCATGTGATTTTTTTGTTTTGTATGAATAGATCGTTTTGTTGGAATATAAACTAAATCATTTATATTACTTGTTATCTGTCTATAAGCTTGTTCAATGTTTTCAGATACCGATCTCTCAGGTAACTGAATCAAGATCTCTTCCACTCTTCTTTGACTCAAAGCCAACACCTCCACAAACCAATCACCTTAAATACCTCTAACTTACTTTCTATCCTAACATTAAAATTAATTGTTGAAAAGACAGAATAAGTAAGCATTTGACATATACGTTGATTTTTTTCTGAATTTGTCGACTTATAGTGAAACCTATTATTTTTATGGTAACGATGTCATATTGAAAACTTAAATCCTGTACCATAGTTATTTATAAATTGAAACTTCACACAGTGGCGTTTTCCTTCATCCTCACTATGTGCCAGTGAAACCCCATTGTTTTTTCTAGGCAGTTAATCCTCTTTTTACTTGAAGCGAGGGCTTACTACTCCTTTGTTAATGTAGGGTAAACTCTTGGTATTCTTGAAGAAAGCATACATGGTATTTCGTAGACAATTGTGTGAAGCCGATCTGCCCATTCTTGAGCACGGATTTCATCTTGTTGTTGCTTCCCGATCAAAATAACCTTCTCACCAATTGCCATTTCTCTAGGTAATCTAATCATCAATTGATCCATACAGATCCTGCCGACAATAGGTGCCCTTTTACCATCTATCAACACTTCTTGGCCAGATAGACCTCGAATAACGCCATCGGCATATCCAACAGGTATTGTTCCAATCCATTCATCTTGTTCTGCTACATATGTACCTCCATAGCTGACTCTATCTCCTTTTTCAATTTTTTTAACATGTACTAACTCACTTTCCAATGTCAATGCCGGTTCTAATGGAAATGGTAAATGTTTTTCGACAAATGTTGACGGTGAAAGACCATACATAGAAATCCCAAACCGAATAGCATCAAATTGGACGTCTTCTTTAACCAATGAAGCTGCAGTATTCGCGGCATGTACTAAATGAGGCTTTTCAGGTAAACTTGCTACCAATTCTTTGAATATTGCTAATTGATGATCATATTGCTTTGTGTTTTCCTCATCTGCAGTGGCGAAGTGAGTAAAGATACCGTCTACTTCTATATTATTAGCCATTATAGCGGCATCATATACAGCCTTTAACTCTTTTTCTGTACGTACACCAATACGCCCCATCCCACTATCAACTTTTATATGCACTTTCAGTGGTGACCTGAACTCTTTTGAATGTAAGGCTACTTCATGAATCCAATCTGCTGAAAATACAGTAAGAATGATATGAGCATTTGCTGCATATGGAGCAAAGTTTACAGGAACTGCTCCAAGTATTAATATCGGTATTTCTTTAATAAAGTCTCTTAAATGTAATGCTTCCTCTGGTGTTGCAACTGCTAACATAGTAGCTCCGGCTGCCAAAGCCGCCTGTGCAACTTGTACATCACCATGACCGTAAGCATTTGCCTTTACAACTGCCATAATGTCAACACTTGAGTGCAAATGCTTACGTAAATTTTTTATATTATTTTGTATTGCTGATAAATTAATGATTGCTTTGGTGGGACGAAATTGTAGATGTTCACTCATTTTTCTAACCTTCTTGTACGTTTTTTTCTATTATCGTCCCTGAAATAACTTTGGTCAATTATAATATTATTTTACTTCACCGTTAACCATTGATGATGCCACCTCTATTAGTTCTTCTTTACTTAAATCATTGGAAGCGATAAAGAAGGATACACCGTCAGCTTCCCAGCTAAGTGAATTATCAGTGATTGCGCCAATTGTAAAGCCTAGATCTGCTGGATCGCCCGGTGAGAACACAGGAATATAAAGTTGATTTGCTGTTGTAGCCTTTTCTTGGATGATCGTAAAGCTCTTGTCTCCTTCAAATGATAAGAATTTACGTGTGCCTGTATCCATTTGTAGTGATTCTTCATCTGTTAATTTAACATTATCCCATTTTAGTGCAGGATAATATGTTTCAAAATCACCAGAATCTGCTGTTGCCTCTGAGTTTTGAGAGTCTTCAGCTGCTGTTTCATCTGCATCTGCTGAGGCGGCTACTGTTTCTTCGTTTATACCTGCATTACTTTCCTCAGTCGAAGTTGCACTTTCTTCAGAAGAAGTCGCACTATTTTCCTCTGTTGAAGTTGCATTGCTTTCTTCAGATGATGTTGCATTGCTTTCCTCGGTTGAGGTTGCATTATTTTCTTCAGATGGAGTTGTTCCACTTGTAGGCTGCGATGATTCATCTGTAGAAGTATCTTCTGTTGCTTTTTCATCAGAAGAAGTTTCACCTGTCGTGTTGTCATCTAAAGTATCGCCAGCTGCATTTTCTCCATTGCTCGCTTCTTTATCTGCTTCATCCGTTGTTGATACATCTGTTTTGGCATCTTCACTATCAGCTTTTTTGCCATCTGCTTTTGTAAAGTCCTCAATAGCATAATCAGAGGCCTTTTTAGAAACACCAAGTGTAATTTTTTTAAATGTGATGCGGATTTGTTCTTCATTTGCTTCGTTTAATACAACAACTTTTGTGGGTAATAATGTCTTTTTATCAATATAAACTTGTTGCGTTGGAAGTATTTTTGAATGGTTGTTACGTGTTTTGGCTTTAAAAATATAAGCATTTTTCGTTTCTTTCATTTCTGCTGTTTTATCAGCAGTTAAATCTTCAGCCAAAGCATTGATTAAATACCCCTGACTGTTTTGCTTTGGCCAGTCACTTTGAAACTTGTACGTTTTTTTCAATGATGGAGTAACTACAAATACCCCTTCCTCATTTCGAATAATCATTTGCAAAGTGTCCTGACCTTTTTCTGATACTGCAACACGATAAAATTCAGGCTTTGTATGCCATACATCTACATCGTATTTTTTAGATTCCCCAGTTGTTTTAATCTCCATAGTTGCTTTTACTTCATAACCTTTGGCGGCTGTCCATTTCTTGCTTGTCTTTTTCACAATATCCTCTTTTGAATTCGATCCACAAGCTACTAACAATAACACTGCCATAAGACAAAGTAGTCCTATCGTGAGAAATTTTCGCAACTCCCCATCCTTTCTACATTTTCCATTAAGGTATTCTATGAACGAGCTTTAACATTTATGCGAGTAGAACAACTTGAGCAGCCGCATATTCTTTTGAATGTGTAATGCTTACAAAACCTTGAACAAGTTCATTTTTATAGTACAAAATCGGTTGTCCTTTTTCATTTGGTAAAATTTCGATATCCTGTAATGCACACTCCTTCCCTATTCCTGTCCCATTTGCCTTAGAAAATGCTTCTTTAGCTGAAAATCTCCCTGCTAGAAATTCTAGTTGGCGTCTTGCTTTTAATTGTTCGAAAATTTCTTGTTCTTTTTTTGATAAAATTTTTTCTTTAAATCGTGGGCTTAGGTCATTTGCTTTCTTTATTCTATTTATTTCTACAATGTCTAGTCCAATTCCTTTTATCATATTTGCTTCTCCTTTCATTTAGCTAATAAAACAATGTATAATAATCTTATTAAAATTGAGGTGAATACATGTTTAATCGATCAGAAAATCTTTCGCAATACATAAAACTGTATCCTGTGATTTCAATTGTGATTGCTATTAACATCGTTGTTTATCTGCTTGGGCTGATTGCTCCGCTTGGTACTAATATTCTGAATATGGGTGCATCTGTCAACTATTTGATTGCTGATGGTGAGTATTGGAGATTAATCACATCTTTGTTCATTCATGGGGGTTTCTTCCATATACTCTTCAATATGTTCTCGTTATATGTATTCGGTCCTGAATTAGAACGTATTGCAGGTAAACTACGATTCTTCACTATTTATTTTGTTTCCGGTTTTATGGGAAATGTTATTTCATTTTTAATACAACCACCAGACTATGCAAGTATTGGGGCTAGTGGTGCTATTTTTGGTATTTTTGGAGCATTTGCTGCATTAGTTTACTATACACGTAAAACAATGCCTCAGCTTAAACAAATCATCATGCCAATTATCATCATTTCTCTTATTATGACATTCTTACAATCCGGTGTGAATGGTACAGCACATGTCGTGGGACTTATTACCGGACTCATTATTGGTCTTTTCGATTTCCATCCAAAACGTGCTTTGAGATGGATGAAAAAACGCTAAAATATAAAGTGAAATTCCATCAGTGGGGGTTTTCTTCATCCCCCCACTGAACTAGAGGAACGGAAGTGAAAAGCTCCACGTCCTGTGTGTGGCAACACCTGAGGACCAACATCTTGCCTGCCCGAACCAATCGGACTTTAACGGGCAGTTGATCCCCCATCTATCTTTCTCGTTTCTCTTTATATCTTGAGATAAGGGTCTTACTGCTCGTTAAAGCGGGATACAAACGACCACTTACTTATTATTAGATAGTAAAAATTAGTATGCTAAGATCTCTCCTAGCATACTAATTTTACTTTTGAGCAACTTTTTCTATTCTTTTGCATCTATAGAGCCGTGAGACTTCGGTCGATACCATTCAAAGACTTTTTCTAGCGTCACTTGATCAAAGTGCTTAATTGTAGCCATACTACCAGATAAGCCTGACATAATATGAACGGTTATTGTTGCTAAATCTCTGCGTTTTGCAAAATAGCTTTGAGAAAGCGATATAGCCTGCAGCCGTTTCTTTGATGTCACAAAAGTTATTTTACTAACCCCTCTATAAACAATCGTAAGCTGTTGGTTGCTAATCGCATAGCCAGCACTACGATGTTGCCAAATCCCCAGTAAGAGAGCTAAAGGGAGAAGAAGGATGGACCATAAGCCATAGGGAAAAGTGATATAGCTCACTACTGCGACAATAGGGGTCAACCAATATAAATGCCTGAACATATAACGAAGCAATGCTCTTTTAGGGGCATGGTGCAACGGCAAATGCCATTGTTCTTCCGGAAATAGTTTTTCTAGTATGACGACTCCTTGCCGTTTCTTCACAAGAGGAAGCATAACAATTTTTTGTTCGCCTTTTTCCCCTGAACTTCCCGCACTTTCAATGACAACCGTTGCATAGCCAAAAAGTTGTCTAAGAGGATTTTCTACAATACGGATCCCTTGAATGCGTTTCATCGGAATTGTTATCCTTTTTTTCTCTAATAATCCTTTTGAGATAAACAACTTATCTTCTTCTTTTTCTACAGTAAACCCATAATGATTCACAAAAGTAATAACTACTGAAACCACCCATGAAACAAGTAAGAAAATAAGCACAGCAATGACGATCATAAATACGCCAAATCTGATGAAAGATTGAAGCTCTCCGTATATTCGCTCATATGGTATCCAATCATCAAATTGAGATGTGATGGCTGCTAATCCTGAAAATACAACACCAATACCACTTGATGTTGTAGCCAATATCAATAAATCCTTTGTCGACATGTGATGAATAATCGAGTGATTTGTTTCTAATTCTGTAGGTTCTGAAACAATTGCCTTTTGATCGATACCTTGCTCTTGCGTTGATTGCTGACTCATTCGTAGTTTTGTTTTTTTCATCTCTTGTTCAATTGCTTCTGCTTGAGCACGAGTAATAGCGATTAAATCGGCTTCCGATTTACCACCACTATCCGCAGCGGTTTCAATGCTAACCTTTACTAATTTGAATAGGCGATGATAAATTCCTTCCTTATAATTTAAGCTCTGAATTCTTTCAAAAGGAATATATCGTTTCTTCTTTACAAATAAACCATATTCAATTCTTAATTCCTCATCTTCAAACCAATAGACAAATCGTTTCCATTTAATAATAGCGGTCATCAATATAAAAAATATAACGAAAAATATGATTGCAAACGTAATAAGTGTATTTATAAAATATTGGCTATCTGGATAAAGTGAATAGTGAAATCCCCTACCCAATAGGATAACGATCCCTGGTATAATGATGCTTTTTAGGCTAGCAAAGAAACTAATAATCATGGCGATAGGATGTAAATGATTGACTTCTTTAGACATCATCTTCAGCCACCCTTGCTAGTTCTGAAATACGAACTCGTAATTGGTCGGCTTCTTGTTCTGTTATTGCAGGAATAGTATGAATGGTTGCTGCCGTAGATATAGACATACTCGCTAAACAATAATGCTTTAAGATAGGACCTTGTGATGTATCTACATGCTGAACACGTACCATTGGGACTAATGTACGCTTGATGATAAATAATCCTTGCTGTATTTCAATCTCTTGCTCTCGTACTTCGTAACGCCAATGATTCCAACGAATTTTTGGAAATAAATAGATTCCGAAAAAAACGTCAGCAATCAGGACACCTAAGCAAATAGCGTATATCCATTTGGGCCAATCAAAGAAAAAGGTCAAAACGCTTACTGCCGCTGCAAATAACAACAAAATTAAAAACTCAAATACCGCATGAATACGCCAAACTTTCAATCCTTTTTTAGAAATATGATATTTTGGTTGTGATATCATTCCCAATCTCCTTTTATATGTATATTGACATAATTCTAGTCTACTGTATTTAATACCTATTATCTATGTATACGTATGGATTTGTGAATAAGTTTCAGTTTTAAAATGAGGAAAATGATTGCCATGCATAGACTTTGAAAAAGAATTGAACTAGTAAATAACAGGATCAAATTGGGTATCATCCAAACTGTAAAGTCTTTATCCAAATAAAATGAATACATAATCAATACACCTAGCACAATTACGTCCGGATTTTTTCAAGTAATAAAAAATACCTTCAAATTGATCTCTCAATTTGAAGGTAGATACTGCCAAATACTGAGACTTAATCTTCACTGCGGCGAGGTTGACGACGACCACTATCTCGACGTCCTCCATCACGGCGTCCACTATCTCGACGATTGTTGTTGCGGTCTCCACGACGTCCACCGCGTTCATTGTGGCTATTGCTTCTACGCCCTCCACGGTTGTTAACACGTCCATGATGAACATGTCCGCCAGAACGGCGCGATGGTAATGGACGTTCTTCGGTGATTTTAACTGGTGTATCATCTGGTTCTTTTGTTAATGATTTAATAGCTGCAGCCACCAAGTCAACTGCATCATGGTTCGCTAATAATTCTTCAGCCATTCCTCGATAATCGCTTAAATGATTTTTTTCAACCAGTTCTTTTAACTGTCCAACTGCAAGTGTTTGTTGACCGACTAAAGCTTCATCTGCAGTAGGTGGCTTTAATGGCGTCATGCGTTTTTTCGTTGTTTCTTCAACAATACGTAAATAACCCATTTCACGAGGTGTTACAAATGTTACTGCAAGACCTGATTTTCCTGCACGGCCTGTACGTCCAATACGATGCACATAAGACTCTGGATCTTGTGGAATATCAAAGTTGTATACATGTGTGACACCTGAAATATCCAAACCACGTGCGGCAACGTCTGTAGCCACTAAAATGTCAATTTTATTTTCTTTGAATTGACGTAAGACAGAAAGACGTTTTGCTTGGCTTAAATCACCATGGATTCCTTCTGCTAGATAACCACGAATATTCAAAGCATGTGATAATTCATCGACACGACGTTTTGTACGACCAAAGACAATGGCTAGTTCTGGTTGATGAACATTTAAAAGTCGTGAAAGAACATCGAATTTTTCACGTTCTTGAGCTTTTACGAAATACTGATCGATATTTTCAACTGTCATTTCTTTTGATTTGATTTTAACCATTTCAGGATTTTTCATAAAAGTTTCAGCAATTTTGCGAATAGGTGCTGGCATCGTTGCTGAGAACAACAATGTTTGGCGTTCTGCAGGTACATTTTCTAAAATGGCATTGATATCATCGATGAAACCCATATTTAGCATTTCATCTGCTTCATCAAGGACAAGTGTTTCAACATTTTCAAGTTTTAATGTACGGCGTTTAATATGATCCAGAATACGTCCTGGAGTACCTACAATAATCTGTGGCTTATTTTTAAGCGCACGAATTTGACGGCTGATATCTTGACCACCATATACGGAAAGAATACGCACTCGTTTATCATAACCAATTTTATGAAGTTCTTCTGAGCTTTGAATCGCTAATTCGCGAGTAGGGGCAATAATAAGAGCTTGTACTACAGGTTTTTTAGGATCCACTTTTTCAATCAATGGGATACCAAAAGCGGCAGTTTTCCCTGTACCAGTTTGCGCTTGACCGATAATATCGCGGCCTTCTAGTGCATATGGGATTGTACCTTCTTGGATGGGTGTTGCTTCTTCAAACCCCATACGTTTAAGTGATTTTTGGGTTGAAGCACTAATATTTAGTTCTGAAAAATTTGTCAAACTTCTCATTCTCCTTCTTTGCTTATGCATTTGACAAATGGTTACATTTTCAGATGAAAATAGGGCAAATCGAGCCTTATGTTAGGAACGTTTCCGTTACTTATTATATCTCTGCAAAGCGCAGAGGAATTTTATATAAAAAGGGAAAGCCCGGTCTTTGCCGAGCGGTTCAATTCTGAAGTGATATACACATAAATTTAGAATAAACCGTAATGTTCAAAAAAAAGTACTCTCCACCGTTTTGGAGAGTCTACACAAAATGTATCCATTGCTTTCAATATTCTAACATGGGGAATTCGTTCATGCAATTATTAACTATCATTCGAAATGTTCTGACTATTTTATGCAACTATTTAGAAAGTCTAACACTTGTTGAAACCATTTTTCTGCATCTTTGCAATAACAAATTAAATGCTTTCCCTCTGGGGATGTGATCAATAATTTTTTAGTGCTTGCCACTTTATGATATAAGTAGGATGCTGTAGTATATGGTACAAGTTCATCTTTATCACCTTGAACGATACAAATAGGTACTTTTATCTTTTCATAATAAGGAGATACTTTATGTACCAAACGTGTGAACTCTTTGAAAGATGCCACCGGAACGTCTACTAGCTTTCTTTCATAGCGTTTAAAAAATTCATTTTCTTTATACTCTCCTTGTATCGCATCGATCAATAATTCATTTAAATCAATAGCAAATTGTTTTGTTCTAATATATCTTGCTGCCGGACTTAGCAATACTAAAGCTTTCACTTTATAGCGTAAAGCTAGATACATAGCAATAACACCGCCCATTGAAAATCCTACGATAAAAATTTCATCGACTTCTTTCAAAAGTCGTTTATAGGCAATTTCTGCATCCATCAACCAATGTTCTGCTGTAAATAGATCTAAGTTAAGCTTTTCACCATGTCCTGATAATATCGGCACATATATGGTCCAGTCAGTATGTTGTTCAAGATAATCCGAAAATGATTTGATTTCATAAGCTCCTCCAGTAAATCCATGTAAGCACAATACCCCAATTTTCACACATTTCTCTCCTTTCCATTAAATTAAAAATAAATTTTCATAAGCAATGGCTCGCAATCTGTACATAAAAATTTTTATACAAAAAAAGAGTATCTAGAAGAAATAGTTTTCCCTAGGCGCTCTTATTTTAATCTAACATTAATGTGTAAATGCTTGCAATACTCGTTCTAATTCCATTCCGCGTGAACCTTTTAATAAAATAATAGCGTTTTCATCAGCACTATGACGAATTTTTTCGATAATCGCGTCATAATTATCATCCGTCCACAATAAATTTTCTTCTGGTACTTTCGCTTTTAACCGATCATATAGCCATTTCATACGTGGACCAAATAAGCAAACTTGGTGTATATTCGCTGGATCAATAGCATCGGCTAAATCTTCATGGAATTGTTGCTCTAATTCGCCAAGTTCCAACATATCCCCAAGCACTACCCATTTATCTTGACGCATATTGGTTGACTGCATAAATTGCAATGCAGCCCGTATAGAAGTTGGTGCAGCGTTATACGCATCATTGATAAATAAAATCCCTTGATCTCCATTCACCAGCTGCATACGCATATTGGTTAATGAAACTTTTTTCAAAGCTGCACGAATTTGCTCACCTGTTAGACCTGCTTCATGTGCAATTAAAATCGCGACTAGCGCGTTTTTCACTTGATGACGACCTAATACAGGGAGAAAGAAATTACCATTCACAATTCCTTTAACCTTAAAAGTACTACCATTTTCAGTAGATTCAATATTAAAAGCCATTAAATCATCCGAAGGGGCTAAACCAAACGATATAGCCTCTAAATGCTGTGCATCCGCCACTAAAGATTTTAATAGTGGCTCATCACCATCATAGAAAAACTTGCCATCTTGTTGCAATCCTTGAACAATCTCAAATTTCGCCTTGGCAATGCCTTCACGCGAGCCAAGTGCCAACATATGTGCTTCACCAATATTCGTGATAATAGCATATTTAGGTTTTGCTATTTTGGTTAAACATTCTATTTGGCCAAAACCATCCATACCCATTTCTAAAATGGCAAATTCAGTATCTTCATCTAAAGATAAAATAGTTAGTGGTAAGCCTAACTGATTGTTATGATTACCTTCTGTTTTTTGCACTTTAAAATAGGGAGAAAGCGTTCCTGCTATAAGATCTTTTGTTGATGTTTTACCATTTGAGCCCGTGACACCAATAAATGTCGCTTGATGTTCTGCACGATATGCATTGGCCATTTGTTGCAATGCCGCTTCAGAATCATCTACAAAAATAAGCGGTATATCTTTGGGAGGATTAGGCTCCCCTTTTTGCCAAAGAGCAGCTACTGCACCATTTTCAAATGCTTGTGTAACAAACTTGTGTCCATTTGTTTTTTCTCCATGAAACGGGATGAACAAATCACCTTTTTGTAATGTGCGCGTATTGATGGAAACACCTGTTACAACAACATCTTCCCGAAAATCTTGATCACTTTTTAACCATCTTGCTATTTGTTGCAATGTCTTTTTCACAATAGATCACACTCAATCTCTTTTATTGGTATTGAAGCTGTTGTTTTTCTTCATAACGTTCGATCGCTAATGTAATTAGTTCTTCGATTAAATCGCTATAAGCCAGACCAGTGTTTTGCCATAAAATTGGATACATACTTACAGGTGTGAAACCAGGCATTGTATTAACTTCGTTGATATATACTTCATCTTCAGCAGTTACGAAGAAATCTGAACGTACAAGTCCTGAGCAATCTAAAATTTTAAATGCACGAATGGCCATATCAGACATCGTTTTGATTACTTGATCTGTTACAGGTGCTGGAATCAATAACGCTGTTTTGTTATCGTTATATTTTGAATCATAGTCGTAGAATTCTGTTACGGGTTTGATTTCTCCTGGTACAGAAACTTTCGGCTCATCATTACCAAGAACCCCCATTTCGATTTCTCGGGCAACAATGCCTTTTTCAACGACAATTTTACGATCATATTTTAAAGCAAGCTCAACAGCTTGAACTAGTTCTTCGCGATTGGTAGCTTTACTAATACCAACACTTGAACCTAGATTAGCTGGTTTCACAAACATTGGCCAAGCTAATGTTTCTTCCATTTTAGCTATTAATGCATCTTGATGTTTCTTCCATTCCTTACGAATGAAATAGACATAAGGAACTTGCTTTAATCCTGCAATTTCGAATAGCTGCTTCATCACGACTTTATCCATACCAACGGCAGATGCTAGTACACCATTACCGACATATGGCAAGTTCAACGCTTCTAGTAATCCTTGAACCGTACCATCTTCGCCATTCGTACCATGAAGTAATGGGAAAATGATATCAAATGGTTTTTCATCCTCATCTAATAAGAAGCTTGAAATATCATTAGGTTTAGATTCTTTTGAATCTTTGCCAAATTGTAAGTCTGAAACTTTTTCTACAGGTGCTGTAAGTTGAACTCCTCTTCTCCATTCGCCTTCACGTGTGATGAAAATAGGGAACACATCATATTTATCAAAATGTAATGCTTGTATTACGGCCTTCGCAGTCGATAAGGAAACTTCATGTTCTGCTGATTTACCACCGTATAATAAGCCTAATTTTTTCTTCATAGGTTCAAATTCCTCCAGATTTTTTCTATTCATAGTTTAGCATGACTATACCAATTCATGAAGTGATTTCATTTTCCAAAAATGCAAATCACTAATCGAAATGATGATCGTTTTACCTCTAAAAAATAACATTTATATAATAGCACTCTGAAAAAATATTGCATCAAAAATCAATTACGCCTCCAGCTAACTACCGTCCGGATTTTTTCGAGCTTGAGGAGAAAATTCCCTTTCAAAATCCGTGACATCCGCCGAGGACTTTATCCCGCTTTAACGGGCAGTAAGCCCCCCGCTCAAGATTTAGAGAGATATGACAAAGATAGATGGGGAATCAACTGCCCGTAAAAATCCAATTGGTTCGGACGGACAAGACGTTGGTCCCTCAGATGTTGCACAGGACGTGGCTCTTTTCACTTCCGTTCCTCTATTTCAGTGGGGATGAAAAAACCCCACTGATGGAGTTTCACTTTATCTTGATTCAACAGGCGTTTATACACCCGCTGAATGAGGAAAAAAGCATTCATCTCACCACTATTGAGGGTGGTGCCTGCCGCTTACGCTTTCGGTACAAAAAACATTGCTAAATCAAGATAAAAAAAAGATTCCTACTTATCATATGTGGGAATCTCAAATTGTCGACAAAGTCAAAATTTTAACTTTATCAACGGTTTTTATGTTGTCATTTGAACAAAAAAATTTTACAGATTGATAAAAAACGTTTACTAGATAGATTTGATTTGTACAGCTAAGAAACTTGGAATAGAACCAGCAGTAAAAGAACCATAAAGAAACGATACATGGAAGCAAGCGTTTACAGTTTAGTACAAATTCCGACAATAAATAAAGCGAAGCCTCCATCAACGGGGATCTCTCATCCCCTCTGATTTATTATCAATGGAAGTTGTTTTAAATTTTTTGTAGAACTATCGAAACATAAAAGTGGGGCACTATCTATTAATATAGGGTAAAATCCATTATTAAGAAAATATATAAGTGCGATTACTTATGGGTTTCTAAAATCTTATCAGGCTTTTTCTTCAAAATGCTATTTAAATCATCCCATATTTCATCTGGAAAATCATCATCTGAAATACTACGTAATTCCATAACATAAGCAATTTTGGGCTTTTCTATTTTGTACATAGAAAATAACACACCATCTTTTGCATCCTCACGAAAATTCCTCATCATTTCTTTTGTAAACATCGGTGTAAAGCTACTCGCTTTTCTTCTCCAAAATGTGGTCGCGCGTTCTTTCTCTTGAATAATATTATTAAATAATTGCGCTACTAATTTCGCTACATCTTCTAAATCGCGGAAGTATATTTTTGAAAATCTTCCCTCTTCACTTGATAGGTATACATACTTATTTTGTAATTGATGATAAAATGGCGAGCGGATAGGCTCTTTTTTATGACCAATATAGAGTAATTCTGCCTGCTCTTGCGGCGTTAGCAAATTCAACTTACGTTCATCTGAAAAATCGATCCAACATAAATCTCCTTTGGAATCCATTACCCTTTTCACAAACTTTGGTATTCCTTTCGCCTCTACGAACTCTAACTGTGTATGCATGTTGAATGAACCATCTTCGTATTCATTTTTTAGTAGCAAAATATTTTGAAGCGGACCGACTGAAGAGACAAATTCACGGAAAGTTAAACCGCTAAAAATAACAAATTGGTTTAATTCGTTCATATGTACATATAAATGATGTAGAAAATCATCAGCAGTTCGCATTTTTTTTGCCAAGCCGATCACCTCATTTCCATTTCTATTATAAGATGTAAATACAAAATTTGAAACATTTGTGATTCGATTTCGTCACAACTTTGTACACGAGCGTGATACAATAATATAGACTATAATATTTGAAAGGTGAAACGCGCTGTTTAAATTTGAATAACACTGTAGATAGACTTGAAATTGGCCTCTTGTTAAAGAATTGCATTTTCAAGGATGTGGCGTGTGAACTAGACAACCCTTGTGTTAAATCTACTAATTTAGGTGACTATTATGAATTCAAAGAGAACTTTTTCCGATCGTTTTGACTGGACGCTCGCTTTTATAATGATACTATTTTGTATCATCAGTGTGATGGCTATTGCCTCTGCACAAACTACAGGAGTATATGACACTAACTTTGTACCTAAGCAACTTTTTTGGTACTTCGTAGGCGCCTGTATTATTGCGGGCATGATGTATTTCGAGCCAGATCAATACAAAAAAATGTCTTGGTACTTATATGGTTTAGGAATATTCATTCTAATTCTCTTAATGATTGCTCCTGATGGCGTCGATCAAATTGCTGAGCCCAGAAATAATGCAAAAAGTTGGTTTCATTTAGGATTTGCTGATATCCAACCATCTGAGTTTATGAAGACATTCTTTATCCTTGCCCTTGCACAAATAGTCAGTAAGCATCATGAAAAAAATCCAATTAAAACATTAAAAACGGATTTTATCCTTTTAGGGAAAATTTTTTTAGTGCTATTGGTTCCATTAGCATTGATTATGCAACAGCCGGACCTTGGTACTTCATTAGTATTCCTTGCCATTACTGCCGCAATTATCATTGCAGCAGGGGTATCTTGGAAAATTATTTTGCCAGTTGCCGCCTCTGCTGTTGCTGTTGGTAGTTCCTTATTATGGATGGCACTTTATATGCAAGATTTTCTTATTGAAAAACTTGATTTTAACCGATATCAATTAGCACGCATTTATTCATGGCTGGATCCTTATTCTTATTCATCTACTGATGGATTTCATTTAATATCTTCTTTAAATGCGATCGGCTCCGGCGAAATTTTGGGGAAGGGATTCAAGAATCATCAGGTAGCTGTTCCGGAAAACCATACTGATTTTATCTTTAGTGTGATCGGCGAAGAATATGGATTTATCGGAGCAAGTATTGTGATTTGTTTATTTTTCTTCTTAATCTTTCACTTAACAAAACTTACTTTACGGATGAAAGATCCATTCTGTACTTATGTTTGTGCAGGTATTATTGCCATGATTACCTTCCATGTATTCGAGAATATAGGAATGACGATTCAGTTACTTCCAATTACAGGGATTCCATTACCATTCATTAGTTATGGTGGTAGCTCGATGATGGGGAATGCACTTGCATTAGGCTTAGTGTTTAGTATGAAATTCCACCATCAAACCTACATGTTTGGTAATGATGATGATGATTTTTAATTAAAAATTGAAAGTAATTCGCAATAGCCTTATCGGCAACAAACTTAAAAACAGTCCAAAGAGAACCTATTTCATCTCTCTGGACTGTTTTTCTGTATGTTAAAAACGCGAGCATAAAAAAACTCCGGTTATGCTAAGACCGAAGTTAATAACTGTGTTCAAGTTAGTTTTGAGTTTGTGGAGATGATTTTGGTGGTGCTAATGCTTTTAATAATTCTAAGCGAGACTTAGTAGTCGTTGCCTTAACGCCAAGTTTTGATAAATTCGCAATTATTTTTGTTACATCTACATTTCTTGACATACCTTCCACCTCTTCTATTTCTTATATTTTATATGACGTAGCGCCTCTATAAAAGTTGCTACTATTATTCAATCATAAACAAATAAAATACTTTTTATTCCTTATTATCATAACATTTTTTATCCATATAAATAATTTCAATATTGTTACATATCGTATGGGTAATTATCATACTACATACACTATTTTCTTACAATCATACTTTTGACTGACATCATTTTTCTTCACAATCATTCTTCTTTACATACCCCCGTAAGGTATGATATTTTATAAACAATAGGAGGTGAATACTTTTGACAGAAGAATGTACAAACCATTCTTGTCGCAAAAGTCACCATCCCGAACATGTAAAAAAGGATTTAACCACTCGTTTAAATCGCATTGAAGGTCAAATCCGTGGTATTAAAGGCATGGTCGAGAAAGATGTTTATTGCGATGATATTATTACTCAACTATCCGCTACACAATCTGCGCTCAATAGTGTAGCTAAAGTATTACTTGAAGGCCATATAAAAGGTTGTGTCAAGGATCGTTTAGCTGAAGGTGATGACGCGGTATTAGATGAACTTGTTACAACTTTTCAAAAACTAATGAGAAAATAAGGAGTGTTTCATAATGACGGAAAAAATCCAATTAAAAGTAGAAGGTATGTCTTGTGGACATTGTGTAAAAGCAGTAGAAACAGGTGTCGGCGATTTAGACGGCGTAAAAAGTGTAAATGTCAATTTAGAAAAAGGTCTAGTAAATGTAGATTTTGATCATTCTAAAGTAACAACTGAAAGTATTAAAGAAGCAATCGAAGAAGAAGGCTATATCGTTAAATAATCTGGAAATAGCTGCAATCTTTGCAGTTATTTTTAGCATATTTTTATACCCCTTGCAGGTATATAAAGTGTGACTTCTATCAGTGGGGATTTTCTTCATCCCCCACTGGAACTAGAGAAATTCAGGTTAACCTTAAGATGGGGGTCTTACTGCCCGTTAACGCGGGATAAAAGGAGGCATTTTCAGTGACAACATCCAGTACTAGTAATAAAGAAGTAACGCTTGATATTCAAGGAATGACCTGTGCTGCCTGCTCTGCTCGTATTGAGCGTGGACTCAATAAGTTAGAGGGGGTTGATCAAGCAACTGTTAACTTAGCTCTTGAAACCGGTCATGTGTCCTTTGATAGTACAAAACTCGATGAAGAGGCACTTATCGCAAAAATTCAAAAGCTTGGCTATGATGCAGTCGTTCACAAAGAAAATGAAGAAAGAGATCATCGTCAAATTGAGATTGAAAAGAAAACGCGTATATTTATCATCTCTGCCATTTTTTCTCTACCTCTTTTGTGGACAATGTTTGCACATTTTTCATTCACAAGAGGCATTTATGTTCCTGAATTTCTGATGAATCCATATGTACAATGGGCTCTTGCCACAATCGTTCAGTTCGGCATTGGCTGGCAGTTTTATAAAGGCGCTTATTATGCACTCCGTAATAAAAGTGCCAATATGGATGTACTCGTCGCATTGGGAACATCCGCTGCGTACTTTTACAGTGTTTATATGGTTCTTAAAAATCGCGAACATATCGGCATGCATCATTTAGATTTATATTTTGAAACAAGCGCGATTTTAATCACTCTTATTTTGCTTGGAAAATTATTTGAAGCACGCGCAAAAGGTCACTCATCCGATGCGATTAAAAAATTGATACGATTGCAGCCGAAAACGGCATTTGTTGAACGAAATGGAAAGCCTCTCGAAATACCCATTCGTGAAGTAAAGCTAGGAGATATACTTATCATAAAACCTGGAGCGTCTATACCTGTTGATGCAATTGTTATCTCTGGAGATTCTGCGGTAAACGAATCGATGCTGACAGGTGAAAGCTTACCTGTTGATAAATCAACAGGCGATATGGTCTATGCTGCCACTTTAAACGAAAACGGCACATTACGGATCAAGGCTAAAAAAATCGGTCATGATACAGTTCTTTCAAACATTATCCGTGTGGTGGAAGAAGCTCAAGGCTCAAAAGCTCCTATTCAACGACTAGCCGATAAAATTTCAGCGATCTTTGTACCTATTGTCGTCACTTTAGCTGTCATCACATTTATCCTTAGCTATTTCCTTTTGACAGATGGTAACTTTACACCATCACTTGAACGAATGATCGCTGTTCTCGTAATAGCATGCCCATGTGCACTTGGGCTTGCCACACCGACATCCATAATGGCGGGTTCTGGGCGTGCTGCTGAGGCAGGCGTGCTTTTTAAAACAGCTGAAGCACTTGAGTATACAAACACGATTGATACGGTTGTGTTCGATAAAACAGGAACAATTACGAAAGGAACACCTGCTGTCACAAACTTTTTAGTACTAGATCAATATGAAAAAGAAACATTGGTTCCTCTTATTGCAGCAGCTGAAAGTAATTCAGAACATCCCGTCGCAACAGCGATTACAACATATGGTAAAGATTATGGTGAATTACCCGCAGTTCAAACATTTAAAGCGATCCCTGGTCAAGGAATCGCAGCAACTGTTGAAAATAAACAAATCATAATTGGAACTCGAAAATTGTTTAAAGATCGCCATATTGAGATCAACTGTAACAGTCATTTTGAAGATGAAGGCAAAACGGTTATGTATGCGGCCATCGATCAACAACATGTTGCAACAATTGCTGTAGCAGATGAGGTAAAAGAAACTTCTAAAGAGGCGATCTCCAAATTGCAAAGCATGGGGATTCATACGATCATGCTTACAGGTGATCAACCGAAAACGGCTGAGACGATTGCAAAGGAAGTTGGCATCGACCGTGTCATTGCAGGCGTTTTACCTACTGAAAAAGCGGTAGAAATCGAAAAACTTTTAGAAGAAAAGCGACATGTTGCCATGGTCGGAGATGGATTAAATGATGCCCCTGCCCTTGCAAAAGCTGATATCGGTATAGCCATGGGCACAGGAACAGATGTGGCTATTGAAGCGGCAGATATCACGATTATGAAGGGAGATTTACTGAAAGTAGTAGATGCTGTGAAAATGAGTCGCTTAACTGTTCGTAATATTAAACAAAACTTATTCTGGGCACTGGCCTACAACTCCATCGGCATTCCAATCGCTGCCTCTGGCTTGCTTGCACCATGGCTCGCTGGCGCAGCAATGGCATTTAGTTCCGTATCAGTCGTACTAAATGCATTACGATTGCAAAGAGTTCAATTATAAACATATTTTTTCTGAACAGAAGACCTGATATATATTTTAAAAATAAAAGGTGACCTCAGAATCGTTCAACTAACAACTTTTGAGATCACCTTTATTATTTTTTCATTCCCGTGCATTGCAGCAACAAATACTCCTACTCCATTTATCTCTCATATGAATGAACAGATCCCATTTATAACTTCCCACTAAAAAGCAGGAGAATAAATGGGATCAACTATTTGTAGAAGCCTGATTCGTTCGGGTCAACATGATGTTGGTCACTCAGGTAGTATCACAGGACGTGGCGCTTAACCTGAGTTCCCCTATTCAATAGGAGGTGAAGTTTTACTTATTTAATAACGCCATGTAATTCCGTCAATTCAAATAAACGATCTCCGCCGCGTAAAGCGTAGCTAAACTCAACAGTTGTTTCTTGTGGAGCGCCGTTTAATGTACTTTTGGCTTTAAAAACTTCCATATTGACAGATTCAACTTCTATATCTGTATGTCCAAGTGATTGTAGTACAGTTTTTACTTTGAATGTACGAGCAGGTACCAAATCAATTAGTAAAGGAATATCTAAATCAAGAATGGATTTTGTACCTTCATTTGTTTTAATAATAGCGATTGCTGTAATTTCCATCGTTACGAAATCCTCCTTTATCTTAATCATTCTTATTATAGCACTATACAAATTTTCCGAACAAAAGCCTCAATAGTGAGAGAAATGTCACAGCTACATAGCGAAACTACGTCATAAGCAAGTTGCAATCGAAAATGGGGCCATTACTTTTTAGATTCTTATTTCACACTTTCCATTTGCCAAACTGAAACCCTTCGTATTACACTATCTTACGTTCTATAGGTTTACTCTCCTTTAGATGACAAAATGTTAACACCTAATGAGGGTAAACCTAATTTCTTGACTATTTGAAAATAGAAGGCAGGGCTATCATGAAAAAATCCATTATCTTGCTAATGTCCGTGCAATTTTTTGTGTACTTAGGGTTTGGATTAATCATCCCTATTTTACCTGAGGTAGTGGTACAACAAGGATTTGCAAAAATACATGTGGGTGGCTTATTAACCATCTACTCACTCGCAAGTTTCTTTACAGCTCCTTTTTGGGGAATGCTCAGTGATAAAATAGGGCGGAAAAGATTAATTTTAATAGGCCTACTTGGGTTCTGTACTAGCTTTTTACTGATTTCATTATTTATGAATTCATTGACATTACTTTATATTTCCCGAATTATCGGTGGTTTATTCTCCGGTGCGCTTTATACTGCTGTGACAGGATTTGTAGGTGATTTATCGACAGAGGAAAATCGCAATAAATATATGGGCTTTATGGGCATGTCAATCGGTCTTGGTTTTATCTTTGGACCAGCATTAGGTGGTTTACTCGGAAAAATCAGTTTAACTACACCATTTACCGTCTCATCCATCCTAATCTTTTTGTTATTCATCTATGCAAGCATTATTTTGAAAGAACCGGAACGACATATAACATCACAAAAACGTGCCATTGTGCCAAAAGGAGCCTCAATACTCTTCCAGTATCGCATACGTTACTTATTCGTATTTTCTTTTATGGTGACCTTTTTATTGGCGGGCTTAGAATCTACACTTCAATTATTCCAAATGGCTAAGATCAACATTACTTCTGCACAATTAGGTTCGCTCTTTCTATTCAGTGGATTTGTAGATTTTATGGTTCAGGGAGGACTTGTTCGTCATATTAAAGATGGTACTGAAGTGAAGTGGTTAATAGGGGCTCAAGTAGTCACTGCAATGGGCTTATTTATGTTTCCATTTACCAAAAGTTTAGCCTTTGCAGGATTTGCACTATGTGTATTTACTGCTGGGAATGCTTTAGCCCGTACATTAAATACGTCACTTTCTTCAAAGGAAGCCGGTGGAAAGTATGGAACGGCAGCTGGTATTTCCTATTCCATGGATAATATAGGGCGTATCATTGGGCCCATGTTCTTTACATGGATTCTTACAAAAAAAGCCGATTTCGTCTATGAAATTTCGGGGACATTAGCCTTGTTCAGCATCCTCATCCTTGTCCTATTCCATGTAAGCAAAAGAACATTACGCAGTCAAAAAGAAGCATAATGTTTCACCAAAAAGTTCAGCATCTTTCGTTTGTTCTATAAATGCCGGACTTTTTCTTTTATATGAGATTTAGAGGAAGTCAATTGTGGATATATTTGTTGAATAACTGATAAACGCATCATATAAGAAGTAATCACGATCAGTATAATACTTGATGACCTACAATCCTTAGTTTTTAGCGTGTTTCGTTTTTCTATCTTCCTTTTTGACAGTTACTCCTGCTAATACTGCACATTTTCAAATCGCTCTTACAATTATTTTAAAATTCTATTAGTGTATAATGTTATTTGTAATCGCTTCTTAATAATTGTTGGATAAGTTATACTTAAGAGAAAAGATTATGGAAGAAGGTGATAAAATGGATACAGCCAGTTTAACATCTTTAATCGTTTCCACTATTTTGGTTTTAAACATATTTCTTGCAGCTATTATTATTTTCCTAGAAAGAAAAGAACCTACCTCCACATGGGCCTGGATTCTTGTCCTATTCTTTTTACCTGTTGTAGGATTCATACTCTATTTATTATTAGGTAGGCAACTACGCAAAAAGCACTTATTTCGCTGGGAAGGCCGCAAAAAAATCGGTATCGATAAACTAATTGATTATCAAATGGAAGCCATTCGTGATGGTTCTTTTGAATATCGACTAGACGATGCAGCTCATTACGAAGACATCATTTACATGCATTTAACGACAAATCATGCGGTACTGACACAAGATAATGCTGTTACAATTTTTAGTGATGGGAAAGAAAAGTTTAAAAAACTATTAAAGGATATTGAAGCCGCTAAACACCATATCCATATTCAATACTACATCTTTAAACTGGATAACTTAGGAACACGCATTTATCAATTGCTACTAAAAAAAGCAAAACAGGGGGTAAAAGTTCGACTTTTATATGATGAAATGGGTTCTAGAGGCGTACATAAAAAACACTTCAAAGAACTAATAGAAGCTGGTGGAGAAGTTGAAGTTTTCTTTCCTTCCATACTTCCTCTTTTTAACCCACGGATGAATTACCGAAATCACCGAAAACTTGTCATTATCGATGGTCGTATCGGTTATATTGGTGGTTTTAATGTGGGTGATGAGTATCTTGGCTTGAAAAAAAAATTCGGCTATTGGCGAGATACACATTTGCGCATTGAAGGTAGCTCGGTTCATCCTATGCAGACAAGATTTTTATTAGATTGGAATCAAGCCTCCGATACAAAAGATATTCAGTACTCTGACAACTACTTTCCAACGATCTCTCGCAAAGGGGAAGTTGGTATTCAAATTGTATCTAGCGGACCCGATTCTGAATGGGAACAGATTAAAAATGGTTATCTAAAATTAATAGGCATGGCTAAAAAGTATATCTATATCCAAACTCCATATTTTATCCCAGATGATAGTTTTATGGATGCTGTGCGCATTGCTTGCTTATCAGGGATCGATGTTCGTATTATGATCCCAAATAAGCCTGACCATATGTTTGTATATTGGGCAACTTATTCCTATGTTGGACAATTAATCAAGGCAGGAGCTAAAATTTATATTTACGAAAATGGATTCTTGCATGCAAAAATGATTGTTATTGACGATGAGGCCTCTACAGTTGGGACAGCTAATATCGATTTTAGAAGCTTTAAGCTTAATTTTGAAGTAAATGCATTTATCTATCATCGCGATACATCCCATCAGTTAGCAGAATTATTTGAGCAAGATATGCTACTTTCAACTGAACTTACACCTGAATTATACAATAGTCGGTCACGTATTATTAAAATGAAAGAATCCATTTCTCGTTTGCTAGCGCCCATCTTATAATAGAGCATTTAGAAGCTTTTGCCCGTCATACAAGCGTAGAAAGGAATTCGGTGTTCCGCCAGCCATCCCTTGTCTTCAGCTGACACCTTCAAACCTGCTCAAAGGCACTGAAACGAGTATGTGAGGTATTTCTAAGTCCTCCGCAACTTTTTATAGCACAAAATTTTAGAGCCTATGTAAGGCCTTTCAGCAAAGCGGTAGAGCCATCAGCATTAATTGATCCATAAAAAAAGCATATAGTACAAATTCATTCCTTGTACTATATGCTTCTTATTTTATCCCGCATGAACGAGCAGAAGATACACTCCAGTATAATACAGTAGAGTCACTTTCTGTAAAGAAAACCTCATTGAGAAGTTTCACTTTATCTGATCCCTAAATACTCTTCAAGTGTTTCATGCTTATTGTAAATCTCAGTGGCAATTTTTTTGCCCACATAACGAAAATGCCATGATTCATACATATAACCTGTCACGTTCTCTTTACCCTTTGGATAACGCATGATAAAGCCATATTTATGTGCATTTTTGGCAATCCACTTGCCTGCTTCTGTTTCGGCAAATTTATTATCAGCATATGCCTCTGTATTCCCTACTTCTCCTATATCGAACGCTAGACCTGTTTGATGCTCAGAATAACCCGGTCTTGCGCTATAAGTATCGGCTGCTTTTTTTCCATCGCGTTCCACATAGGCATCATATAGTTCTACTTGTCTATCATATGAACGATAGGTACTAAAAGCATCGAATTTAAATCCATCTAATGCTGCCGCAGCATTTAACTCTTCAAAAGCTGCACGGGCATCTGCATTTTCACCTGGTGCAAAATCAGTTGGTAACGGATACTGTTTGCTTGCTACCAAGACACCTTGAATATATGTTGCTTTTTTCGGTAGCTTTTGTCCTATAATATAGCCTCCTGCATCCACCTCTTGCTCTTTTTTAGTAGTAGCAGCAGTCGTTTCCTTTTTTTCTGATGTATTATGTGTAGCAGTCTTTTGCTCAGCTTTAGTTGCCGAATTTTCCTTTTCTGAGTCATTACACCCTGCAAGTAAACTCCCTGAAATAGCCATGATAAACGCTAAAGCTACCGGAAATTGATAATGCTTCCCTTTACCCACTATTGAACCACCTCTATTTAACTTTTAAACTCATCATAAATAATTTACTTTACTATACAAAAAATCATGATCAAACAACAAGATACATTCATACTTTTTTCATTAGAAAAGGATAGTAAAAAGGATAGCTAATGTGGCGATTCCAAAAAATATGGCCATTCCTTTCATCCATTTTGCTTCTTTTACATAACCTTGTTTCGCCATATCTTTTGCACGAAATGTATTAGTAATAGTAAACATTAATGTAATGAACAAAACAGCAAGATTGAAATTTTGCTTGAATACAAAAAACACCGCAAGTAAACTCGTGATCGCCACAAGTGTACCTGATACTAATCTTACATTCATGATAGCCCTCCTCATATTGCCCTTTTACTCTTCTTCATACAAAAATCGGAGCGATCGATTCACCCCGATTTAGTTTACCTTATTTTTTTGTTTTTTTCTTTGCAGATTTTGCAGCTTGCTTCTCTGCAGGTGTTAATCTTCTTTTTTCCTCAGATGCTTTTGCAACTTCTTTCGTCGCTTTTTCAGGATGTTCTGAATAGAATTTACGTCCTAAATATGTTTGGAAGATCAAGATAGCACCACTGACTGACCAATAAAGTGGTAATGCTGACATACTAGAAAATGAGATGAACATAATCATAATTGGTGAAATATACATCATCATCTTCATTTGAGACTTTTGTTGTTCTGGAACTGTCCACAATGATACTTGTGCTTGTATAAAGTATACTGCACCAGCAATAAGTGTCATGATGATATCAGGTTTACCTAGTTCATACCATAAGAATGGATGGGATTGCACTTCACTAGAATACAATATAGCGTAGTATAAGCCCATGATAATTGGCATTTGGATAATAACGGGAAGACAGCCCATGTTCATAGGATTAACGTTATACTTTTTGTATAATCCCATCATTTCTTGTTGTAGTGCCATTTGCTCTTCTTTTGTTTTTGCCGCTTTTAATTTTTTTTGGATTTCGTCCATCTCTGGCTTCAATTTATCCATTTTTTCTTTCATGCCTTGTTGATTTTTATAGTTTTTCAGCATGAATGGCATTAATATTAAGCGGATAATAACAGTGATAAGGATGATCGCTGCACCATAACTACCGTTAAATACATTATTGCCGAATAAATCTAGCAAAATTTCCATTGGTTTTACGAAAGTATTATAAAAAAAGCCTTCTTGGTTCTTAACTGAATCACAACCAGCTAGCACAAATGGTGCTAAACCAAGCATTGAAATTAGCCAAAGTTTCTTCTTCAATATTTTCACCTACAATTTCTCAAGCTATAGTGAAGTATACATTATATAGTGGATACTAATCAAATCAAAGTCATACAAGGGAACATAATATATATAATTCTTTCTATTTTAGCTCTTTTTTCAGGATATTGTTGGTTTTAGTAACTTATAAGAAGCGAAAGGCGGTAACTGCCCCTGCGTTCAAAACAAACGAATCAAAACCCGCGCAGGGAAACCTTAGATTCATTATGGAAAAGCACCCGCCTGTAGCAAATCGGAAGATATCTATCAACAGTATTTATTATTAAACAGGACCTTTATTTTAAAAGCTTTTCAGGTAGTTGGAAGCGGAAATACTCTCGATCTGGTTTATCTCTAAAATGTTTTGGTGTAACACCAACATATTTTTTAAAAATACGAGTATAATAGCTTTGATTGCAAAAATGGAATTGTTCTGAGATATTAGAGATGCTTTTGTTTGTATGCCGTAAATAATATTGTGACTCTTCCACTCTTCGTACATTCAAATATTCTACTAATGTTATTCCTACATGCTCTTTAAATATACGTGATAGATGACTTGTACTGATTTTAAAGTATGCAGCTATATCTTCTACTGATAAATCTGTTTCAATCTCATCATCAATGTACATAATTACTTTATTGACAGTTTGATGCTTATAAGATGGTTGCTTTCTTTCGGATATAACATAAATATAAAATTCGATTAAGTCATCTGCAAATTGCAAAAATTCTGCATCATTCATGTGTTCATCGATCATTTCCACACAAGCAACATTAAAAGCAAACGCTTTCCTAGATGGCGCTTGATTATCAATTAGCTTTCTCGTAACTACTGAAGATAGAATAACAAAATAATATCGAACTGCTCTAAAAAAATGCTTGCCAAAACGTACTGATAACATATCAATTAATTGTCGCAATGATTCTTTTGCAGCTATCGCTTCTAATTGATAGATTTCACGTAACAATTGAGCTTCAATGTCGAAGAATTTTTCTATTTCTTCGTGTTGGTTCATCGTCTCAATTTCCTTAAAATACTTTTTAGAAATAGATTCTGAAATGGAATATTCGTATTGTAGCATAGACTCCCCATCTTTCTATAAATTACACATTTTTCTATTACATTATTTTTACTATATAACGAAAATGGTAATATGAAAATAGTTTTATTAACCAAGTATGAAGAAATTTTACTCATTTTTCTCATAGGAAATTATACTTATTAAACAAGCAATTGGCAAATTTCTTTTACAAAGACTATAAATATAAGAGATCAATCCTTATAGAATCTTAACAAAATATTTATCTTTATTTTTATCGTCCATCAAATTATAGTATTTATATAGGCAAGTTTATTTGTCACGAGTGTATGAACTCATACACTCATTAGCTATACTTAAATTTATAATTGATCTATAGTAATATGAATGCGAAAAAATTTTTTAAGAATGGAAAGAAACGAGGTAGAAATTTAATGGATCCACGATCTATCGAGGAATTGATACAGATTATTAAGGAGTTCTTCCCTGATAATACGTCAATCGTTATTTCAGATACAAAAAAATATTTGTATTATCAACCGAGTAAAAAAATTGATTTGAAGATCAAACCCGGTGACGAAATACCTGAAGGCTCTGCGACTCAAAAGGCACTTGACTATGGTCAAAAAGTAAATTCATTTATTGAACCTGAAATATTCGGTGTCCCTTATTATGGAATGAGTATTCCATTAATGGACGAAGGAGAAACGAAGGGTGCTATTACTGCAGTATTCCCTCAAAAGCCTTCTCCTTTCTTAACTAACTACATTACCATTAAAATTGACGACTGTTGGTATCCCGTTAAGCATGATGAAGTGATTTATCTAGAAACTCAACTTCGTAAAACATTTGTCAAAACCATGCAAAAAGAAGGCTACCATCGTTTAAATTTAAGTGATCTTGAATTATTCTTATCACCTGATACATTTATTCGATGTCATCGCTCATATATTGTGAATATTAATTTTATTGAAGAAATTCAACCCGACTCACATTCAACATTCTTATTAATCATGAAGAATGGTACGCGTATACCAGTTAGCCAACGTTATGCAAGCTATTTCCGTCGTTCTTTAGGGTTCTAAAAAATTTCCATGCCATGTATAATCTAAAAAAGTTGTCAAAGACTATTCTCTGGCAACTCTTTTTTTCGTCAATTTTCTACTTTATTCGATTTTTAATCCCTTTCATGAAACTGTAAGCAAATTGTGACAATTTGGTGATATTATAAAATTAATTATATCAATTACACTTCGGCATAATTGCATCCGGATTTTTTTGAGTTTGCTCAAAAAGTTTTTCTTTCAAATCCGTGATAGCCGCTCAATTACTAATGTTCGAAACAGAAGATTTTTATAAATCAGAAATGGAATTTTTTGTTAAAGGAGAGATTTTCGTGACAGTAACAGTAGAAGAAAGACTTCGTTATCCACAACTTGCTGATAAGATCATGACAGCCGCTGAAGCAGCTTCATTCATCAAAGACGGCATGACTTTAGGATTAAGTGGCTTTACACGTGCAGGTGATGCAAAAGCTGTACCGCATGCTTTAGTAGAACGCGCTAAAACTGAGAATTTTAAAGTAGATGTATATACGGGTGCATCACTTGGTTCTGACACAGATGCGTTAATGTCTGATGCAGGTATTGTTCGAAAACGCTTACCATTCCAAGTAGACCGTACGATGCGAAGCCACATCAATAAAGGTGATTTGTACTTTGTTGATCAACATCTATCAGTAACTGCTGAATATTTACGACAAGGTTCTATAAAAGGTGTTGACGTTGCAATAGTTGAAGCTACTGCTATTACAGAAGATGGATTATTGATTCCAACAACTTCAGTAGGTAACTCACCTATTTTCATTCAAGATGCAGACAAAGTGATTATTGAATTGAACCTTGCTTCATATCCTGAACTTGAAGGAATCCATGATATTTATATCCCAGAGCCTCAGGGAGAACGTCAACCTATTCCTATTATTCATTCGGCAGATCGCATCGGTCAAAAAGGTATCCCATTGGATATGGATAAAGTGATTGCTGTTGTCGTTACTAATCTAGAGGATTCTCCATCATTAATCGTTCCTCCTGACGAAGAAACACAACAAATGGCAAACTATCTTTTAGATTTCTTCCGCGATGAAGTCAAAGCAGGTCGTTTAACAAATAAGCTTGCACCACTTCAATCAGGAATTGGTTCAGTAGCAAATGCTGTATTAGCGGGTATGGTTGATTCTGAATTTGAAGACCTTGAAGTATTCTCTGAGGTTCTACAAGATGCAGTATTTGATTTAATCGATGCTGGCAAAGTGAAAACGGCTTCTTGCTGCTCCATTACACTATCTAAAGAAAAAATGGAATCTGTTTTCCACCATTTAGATAAATATGCAGATAAATTGGTATTACGTCCGCAAGAAATCTCAAATAACCCTGAAGTGATTCGTCGTATGGGATTGATTTGTATGAATACAGCCCTTGAATTCGATATTTACGGTAACGTCAACTCAACTCATGTACTAGGTACTAAAATGATGAATGGTATCGGTGGTTCTGGTGACTTTGCTCGTGCTGGCCGCATTTCCATTTTCGTTACAAAATCTACTGCTAAAGATGGCAAAATTTCATCAATCGTTCCATTTGTATCACATGTAGATCATTCAGAACACGATGTAGACGTAGTCGTAACTGAACAAGGTATTGCTGATTTACGTGGCTTAGCGCCTCGTGAACGTGCGGAATTGATTATTGAAAACTGTGCGCACCCTAAATATAAATCTGCTCTTCGTGCCTACTTTGAAGAAGCGAAAACACATGGTGGACAAACTCCTCACATCTTAGAAAAAGCATTCTCATTCCATACGAACTTCGCTAAATATGGTACAATGCTTTCTCCTGAAGAAAACTAAATTGTGAGTTTTGAGTAAGCCTTTTTGTTTTGGAAAGCTGAATCCTACTTTCAAAGCAAAAAGGAATATCTCTACCACAAATAACATAGAAAATTAAAAAACGCAGATGTTTTTTTAATAAACATCTACGTTTTTTTAATTTTGCATTTTTGACCACGATGATAGAGTAAGTGAGTACACAGTGGTAGTTTACTTTCCTACACTATGTATTAGTTGAATCAATCGTTGATCCCTCACACCTATATCTGTGTCTTAGAATTGGTCCTTACTTTTTCACCCTTTAACACGGGATAAAGTGAAACTTTAATTAGTGGTGGTTTTCCTCATCCCTACTGATTATTAGTTGAACCAATCGGGCTTTTACGGGCAGTTTATCTCCCACCTAACTTCTTTACTTTCGCTGAATTTTGAGGTGGGAATATTACTGCCCGTTAACGCGGGATAAAGCTCTATCAAAAGAATTCTACTCATTATAGTAAAACTAGCTATGACCTATGATTGAGGTGGCTTTACACCGTTCAAGTGTTCATGTTGTTCTTCATTTTCATATTGAATCGCCGTTCCAGAACCTTCATAGATCATTTTAGTATCATCATCGTCATATGTTTTATGTTCGTTCGTATGCCCCTCAGCGGTTGTTGTATTAATAGCATCGTCAGCTACTTTAACAGATGAATCAGATAGTTTGTCTATAAAGCCATTTAGTTTGTCCTTAGTACTATTAAATGCTTCTACTGCTTTATCACGATTTTCCTTTTTACGAAAATATGCATATGCACCTGCTGCAAGTCCAGCGATCAATAAAGATTTACCTTTTGCCATTTTCATCATTTCCTCCCATTTATCATTCTAAATTAACTATACCCTATTTTTTAGAAAATACACGTTTTCCTGTGATTTTACAATAATTTGTCACGATTTATCACTTTTACATACCATATCAATATGTGGTAAACACTCAAATTCATATGGTTCCGACACAGCTTCAAAACCAAATTTACCATAAAAGTTTTGTAGATAAGCCTGTGCTTGGATAAATAAGTCGTGCTCTGGCCATTCTCTTTTTGTTACTGCTATAATCCTTTTTAATAATTGTTGTGCCAATCCTGTGCCTCGAGCTTCTGGTCGTACTATTACACGACCAAATGATGCCATATTCTCATATTTTTCATTTGGAGGAACTGCTCTAGCATATGCAATGATTTTACCATCTTCCTCGTAAGTTATATGAAGACTATTTTGATCATGATCATCTAGATCTTCATAATAAGCTTTTTGTTCAACCACAAATACATTAATTCTTAATTGGATAATCTTATACAGCTCTTCTGTTGTAAGTTCTTCAAATCGTTGTTCTTTCCATGCCAATTAACTCACTCCCATAGCACTATTATTTCACAAACAGCGTTTCTTTTCGAATATAGGAGTTCAATTTTTTCAAGCATCCTGCCCAAAATTAAAAGGAAGGTTTACTGCTTGTTCATGCATATCAAACGCCCCTAGAGCTATGGTTTATGATGTTTTTTTGCTATCATAATAAGGCGTAATGTAAAAGATGGAAGTGTGGTAATGTTTGATGACAGAAAGACATCAGTCAGTAAAAAAAACAAAGGGCGCTTTAACAAAGGAAAAAATTATTAAAATCGCTCGTCAATTATTTTATAGAAAAGGCTATGATACCACGACTACAGCAATTATTGCCAAAAAAGTGGGGGTATCTGAAGCAACCTTATACAAATATTTCAAAAATAAAATGGCATTATTATTAGCAACGGTCAAACCACAACGATTAACTTTTATGGAAATGACCTATTATCAAAGTTTAACCCATCAAGAGCTATTACATGTATGGATTGAAGAGCTAATAGACAATGTCTTTTATAACCGTCCGCAATATTCCATTATATTCAATGAATCAACAAAGCATCCAGAGTTATCTGAACAGTATATTGACAATTTATATAGTATGACAAATGCTGATCGAGAGCTTGTCCATCGGATGAATGAAGGAAAATTGCCTAAAATCGATTTGATCCTCTTTCAAGTTGGTATTATTGGATCTTTGCTCGCCATGATTACACATATGCAAATTTATAATCCTGATTTAAGTTTAAACGCGGTTCCTCCAAATATTCGTCAAACACTTATTGATCTAGTAGAAGGGAAACTCTTCAAGTAAAGTTGTAAAATATCCTCGACTAGACTAATCCATAAGTAAAGTTTCACCCAGTGAGAGTTTTCTAGACCCCCACTGGGTGAAATTGACCCAATCAGGTATTATTAACAAGCAGTTGTTCCACACTTATCCTCTGTTCTTTACTTCATATTGAAATAGTGGGCTTACTAGGATAAGTTCGGATTTTACTTAAAAACGCTTTATAGAACCGAAGTATTTTGATTTGAGGTATCATCGATTACTTCTTTTGGTTTTCGAACAAAACAAACAATGGCTGCAATGTAATAAATAATAGATGTTAAAGATAGAATCCCTGAAAGTACACCTGCTATTAGGAACATACTCCCCTCGAAATTTGCTTTTTTATCTTTTACCTTTACAACTTTTACTGTAGCTACCACACCTACTATTAGGCTGATGATACAGGATGCAATGATCAACCAACCAAATACTCCTAAGAAATTGATGACTTTTTCCATACCGTCCGTAAAGATTTGTACATCTATATCTTGAAGCTGAGGATCGTTTGACTGCTGAGATTTGAATTCTTTTAATATTTCATCTTGGAACTGTTCATTATTTTTTACTTCCGATACCCCACTTAACATAACACCTATAAATGCAATACCGATGACATTAAAAAATGTGCCGATGATTCCCAATACTATTTCTGCCGTTCTTTTCACTATATCACCTCTATACTAATTGTTATAAATTACTATACGTTCACACTTTTAAAAAGTTTCAAAATTTTGTAGGTGAATCAATTTCACAATGTAAAATTCAGATAAAAAACACGAACATTTTAAATCAACATGAACATTAATATTCAGAAATTTTTGTTCCTCTCCAGACGGCGCTTTCCACGGGCTTGGCTTCAATCTCCTCGGGTCGACACGATGTTGACCCCGAAGCCGTTGCCACAGGACGTGGCGAACTTAGGCTTTGTCCCTTCAATTGTTCCTGCGGGGCTTTCAGCTCAAGCTTTTCCCGTAGGACTTTGAATAAGCCTCCTTGAACTCACACCGCACGAAGGAAATGCGCAAGCCTAATCGGGGAGTCGCCGTCTTCCGCTCCACAACTATCAAAATTAGTTATTCTTAAATGTTCGTATTTTTTAAGAAGAAAATGATTGATGAAATTGATTCAGGTATACAAAAAAAGAGACGATAATTTATCATCAGACAGTTGCTTAGAGAAAGTTAGGATAGCGTTCAAACATGAAAAACTCCTTATTATGAACTCTCCTCTATATAGATCATCTCATTTATTAATTATAAATGGAATACTACGCTTTTACATCATCATATTCATGTGACGTTTCAAACATTTTCACAACATATGAGCAAACTGCTTCGATTCTGTATGCATTTTCTCGAGCATATTCTACTGCTCGATCTAGTAATTGTTTTGCAATGCCTTGACCACGCAATGAATAATCCACAAACGTATGATTAATCACCATAATATCACCCAATTGCGTCCATATGATTTCAGCTAGCACCTGACGATCTTCTACATACTCAAAGGCAAATTCTTCATGACCTCTATTACTCAATTGAAATTCCATATATTCACACCCCCATATTTTAGAATATAGTTTAACATATCATAACCATGTTAGGATAGCAGAGTGAATCTCTTAAGCCCTGGTTTTCCCATCTAATGCTAAAAATACCCCAAAAGATATTCAATAACACCTTTTAGGGCACTCCATTCTTTCACAAAGAATTTTTTGATTTAGCTAAATATACTACTGATTCCATCCATGATTTTTTGGAAGAAGTTTTTCACACTTGCCCAAAAACCTGAATCACTTTTAATATCGTCGTTAATTTTGTTCAACTGGTCTTTAATGTTACCACTTAAATCATCTAATTGTGTTGACCATTTACTGAAATCAATATCAAGCTTACTGATTTTATCCATTAAATCGATCAATAATTGTCGGTCTTGATCACTTAAATTGATTTCTAATTTTTTCAGTTGTTCATCAACAATTTTTTCAACATCTTCTTTTGTAGCTGGCTTTTGTTCAGCAATTTGCTTTTTAATATCGGTTAATAGTTGACTTACTTTTTCTTCATCGATACCTGAATTTTGAGCGAGGTCAGTTGCAACTGATAATTCTTGATTGGCTACATCTGTACGATCTTTATCTAGTTTTTTACCTGTTGTCACTTCATAAGCTTTGTATATTCCTGCAAGTGCAGAGTGACCTGTTACTTTTTTAGGTGCAGCAACTTCAACTGTTGCATCCTCAATCCCTGCTGTGAGCATCGCATTGGTATACATATCTGAAGTAACTTCTGTAATATTGTCAGGAGTTACGATATTGATGACAAGGCCTGAACCTGCATCTTTTGGTGTAATTTTAGCAGATGAGTAAAGGCGTGCACTTGAGTTTCCATTTTCAATATATTTCGCAATGTCCGCACCCGTGATTGTAATTTCTTCTACATCAGAATTACTTGTTACACCTAAGCTTTTTTTAACGGTTTCTTTTTCACTTGCAGAAAGACTTCCACCATAAACAACGATTGGAACACCTAGCTTTTCATTAACAACATCATCTGACGCTTGGGATGAATTAGTACTTGCATAGCTTGTTGTAGGTGCAACAATTGCAGTTGTCAAACACATAGCTGCTACCACAGCAAAGATTTGCTTTTTCATTATGAAATTCCTCCTTAAAAACCTTCATACATTTTCGTGTAATCCGTTTACGTCGTTTTGTAACAAATAATATAGAATATGCTTTAAGCATCTTCAATAATAATACGCTAAAAAGAGCAAAAAGTTTCTGAAAGTGGATAAACTTTCTCTTTTTGCTCTTGTTTTTTATTTCATAAGTGTCCAACCATCTTCTTGAATAATGCGATCTGCTTTCATCAGTGTGCCGAGAGCACGTTTAAAAGCCCCTTTGCTCATATGGAACATTTCTTTGATCTCCTCTGGTGAAGATTTATCTCCAAATGGCATTTTGCCTCCAACCTCTTCAAGATATTTAAAGATTTGTTCCGCATCATTAGAAAGACGCTCGTATACACGCGGAAGCATAGAGGCATTAATCGTACCATCCTCTTTTACTTCGATGACACGTACATTGACATCTGAACCTAGACGTGGTTCGGATGGACGTTCAGATTCATGAACGAAAATGCGATAGGGAGTGTCAACACCCAGCAAAAAGGTTCCTACTGGTAACAATCGATAAGGGCGAGCCAAAATATCCTTATTGAACAATTCAGGTTCTGCGTCTTCATATATTTCAAGCACGTGTTCTTCTGTTATCAAACGGCCAAATAGTTTACCTTCTCGATCTGTTCGCAAGGTGATATATAGATGATCTCCCGGTTCAGGCCACAGTGATTTCAACTTGGGCAAATCTTCAGATAGTACTAATACTTCTCTGGAAGTACCAATATCCACATAAACTCCTTCGCGATCGTTGACATGCAATACACGCGCCCACCCATACTCTCCTTTATAGATATGCGGCAGCGCTGTTGTTGCAGCTAGATTCCCTCTACGATCCGTATATAAAAACACGGCTATTTTTTGATTGACGTTTAATGATTCTGTTACCTCAGAAGCATTTAATGGGATATCTACATCATCATTTGTTAAAATATATTTTGATTCTTGCTTTTCTTTCACGACTAATTTTACAACTTCACCTGATTGTAACTCTGCCATATTATTAACTCCTTTCATATGACATCATTATTTGCCTAGATGAACATCTTTTAACGCTTCCAGTTTATGAATAAATTCAGGATTCTCTTCTAATACCTGTATAAGATCTGCTATACATTCAATAGAATTCCAGCTTAAATGATGCTCAATTCCTTCCACATCATCATAAATTCGTTCTTCATCTACACCAATAAGTCTTAAAAACTGCTCCAATAAGCTATGTCTCTCTACTAGTCGTTTCCCTAGCTTTAAGCCTTTGGGCGTTAAAGTAAGACCCCGATAGCGTTCATATACTAAATAACCATCTTTATCGAGTTTTTGAACCATTTTGGTAACTGAGGAAGGCAGAACTGACAATGCTTCTGCGATGTCCGATACACGTGCATAACCTTTCTGGTCAATTAGTAAATAAATTTGTTCGATGTGATCTTCCATACTCGGTGTCGGCATCTCAATTCCCTCTCTTTCGATTTCCTTCTCTTTAGTTTACTACATGAAACTGTAAAACGTAACCTATAGCATAAAAGCGTTATATTTAATTCACAGTTTTCATAATAATATGATGAATCGTTATCCATTTCATTATAGCTGAGCATTTTAAATGAACAACTTTGTGTATATCTTTTATTCACCATATGCATACTTTTGTAATCGCTTCTCGTGGAAAAACACTGTTTTTTTCTTACATTACTTGCCACAGAAAAATGCCACTGTACACGCTTATTCTACTTGCATCCATTAAAATTTCTTGCTCTTTGCACAACATCACTCTGAATAAATCTAATGTTTATCAATTACCGACATTGCTATTATTTGATCTTTGCATAAATACATGTATCACGAAGTGTTTTTCCATCAGCTGACCGACGATCCTGTTTTAATATTCCCTCTAGTTCAAATCGTGCTCGGCTTGCGACAGCTCGGCTTCTTATATTATCGCTATCACAACGAATTTCCAGACGCTTTGCGCTCAGTTCTTCAAATGCAAATTGAGAAATCCTTTGCACAGCCTCTGTCATATAACCTTTTCCTTCATATCTCGCATCTAACCAATAACCAATTTCAAACTTAGGAATCGTCCAATCAATATTATGTAAGCCCGAAGAACCGATAAATTCCCCACTGTCTTTTAAAAATACATGCAAGCGTAAATCTTTTCTTGCGATAAAATCACCGATCGCTTGGCGAAGATTTTCCTTTGTTTCTTCTTTCTTCGGTAAAGTCTGTGCCCAATGCATAAATGGTTTTAAGTTCTTGGCAGAATGTACGATAGCTTCCCAAACAGCATCTACATCTTCCATAAAAGGCATTCGTATAATTAGTCTCTCTGATTCAAAGCTGCTTGGGAAATCCCAATTTTCTTTATAATCGAAATGGTCGATTTTTACTTCATCATCCCAGCTAACAGGTGTGGTTTTCCCTTCCAAATAATCCTGACGCGTAATACCATACGTAACTGCATCATAATAAGCATCTTCTTTTGGTACATACCATGCTTGACGAAGATGAGCCTCTTTGACAAAACCAGCGTTTTCAAATGTCTTTCTCATAGCAATATTATCTTGTCTAGTATGACCTTCTAAACGTATTTTATTGTTTGGCAACGAGAAAACATATTCACTAATCAATTTTAATGCTTTGGTCCCATAGCCTAATCCTCTCCACTTCTCGGCTATGCGTAAATCAAACAATGGTATGTCATCTTGCAAATCATATATTTTTACCATTCCTACTTGTACATCAGCATCATCGACTAACCAAAATGTTTTGGCTTCATCTGATTCGTAGCCACCTTCATCAATTGTCTTTTCAACAATATCTCTCGCGGGATGTGAATTGACATGATATGGCCATATATTGGTCGTTATAAACTCTATCAACTGTTCTTGTTCTTCCATTGTCCATTCGATTAGTTTCATATTATTCGCCTCCGATTGTATGAACATTTGTATGTTATTTTTACTCGACTAACAATATCTTAATCTTACATATACCTAAATGGGATTCTACAATCTTTATCATACCGGAATAATCAATAGTTATGTTAATCATTTTATCTATATTTTTCTATTAAACTAATTGGATAACAGCGTTTAATCGATCAAGAATGAATATTTCGCATTTGAGAATCATTTATTATTTTTATATATTTGAATCGATTCCATAAATCATTTTCTTCTTGAAAAATGCGAACGTTTAATAATAACTAATTTTAATATTGTGAAGTCATTCAACTAGCTGATTTTCGCTACGGCTTGCTCACTTCTGCGGGACTTTGAATTTATTTTCTGCATGAGCAATGCACGAAGAAAATGGATATGCATTTTCAAGAATTCAAGCAAGCTTTCGCTTTAATCCATATAATTGGAGCTAAAGCATAGAATTTTTTATAATTATGCCAAACATTCAGCCTTATTTTTTTAATCGATACGCCTAAAATAATACCTAAAGGGGTGGGTTTATGAACAAAGGGCAATGGAATATGATTACCGATGTAGCAGATGTTCATGTTGGGCATGTTACATTATATGAGAAGTTAGATGCAGAGGATACAATTTGTACAGGCGTAACAGCTATTTTGCCACACGGAGGCAATCTATTTGAGCAGAAGATTCCTGCGGCAAGCTTTGTCTTAAATGGATTTGGAAAGTCAATAGGGCTTGTTCAAGTAGAAGAGTTGGGATTAATGGAGTCTCCATTAATGTTAACGAATACCTTTAGTGTAGCAGCTGTTTTAGATGGCACTTTAGATTATATGCTTCAACAAAATCCTAGTATTGGCGACTCTACTAGTTCACTTAATATCGTTGTGGGCGAATGTAATGATAGCTTTCTTAATAGTATGAGGCTTCGTGCTGTAAAGCCAGAGCATGCTATATCTGCTATACGTAACGCCAAACATGCACCATTTGGACAAGGTGCTATCGGTGCTGGCAAAGGAATGATCTGCTATGAGCGGAAGGGTGGCATTGGGTCATCCTCAAGAATCGTTAAACGGGATGGTGAAAGTTTTACAGTTGGTGTACTAGCACTCACCAATTTCGGTAACGCTGGTGAATGTCGTTTCACAAGTTGGCAACAAAATCCTCCTATCGAAAAACCCGATGGCTCTGTAATCGTTGTTATAGCAACTGATGCACCACTCAGTGATCGCCAACTAAAAAGACTAGCTAAAAGGGCGGCTATTGGACTTGGACGTACAGGTACCCATATTCATAATGGCAGTGGTGATATTATGATCGCTTTTTCAACTGCCTACACAATTCCGCATCAATTTAGTTCATCCATTGGCGAAGCGGTAGCATTTGTGAGAGATGATTCCACAATAATGAATGACCTTTTCCAAGCGGCTATTGAAGCGACAGAAGAATCGGTCTATCAATCATTGCTGCATGCTGAGACAACGGTTGGCCGGAAAAATCGTGTTGTAGAGAAAGCCAAATTTAAATAATAAAAGAGACCTGGACATAAGCTGAAAACGAGTTGATTTTAATGAAAATAAAACCACATGAAGGCAAATGTAAAAGCTTTGACTTCATGTGGTTTATTCATTTTAAACAGATTTTATCCCTGCCTCTTTATACGATTTGCCATCCTAAAGTAACAAGGATAATCCCTGCAAATAATGTTAAAACAGGATATAAAAATGCTACTCGTTTATCGTGTTCTCGCAATAATCTTACTGTATCAAAAGCAAATGTAGAAAACGTTGTAAATGCTCCTAAAAAACCTGTAGCCAAGAATGCTGTCCATAACTGCTGATCAACTGTTATGTGAAGGGCCAATCCCATCAACAACGAACCAACACTATTGACGATAAATGTTGCTACATAGTATGGCTGTTTTTGATGTTCCATCCAAACAATCATTCCATAACGTGCAAGTGTACCTAAACCCCCACCAACAGCAAGTACGAGCCAAATCATAGACGCTCACCTGCTTTCTTGTTAGGAACGGCAAGTAAATAACCGAACGACGCCAATGCAACACATAAAGTCGTCATGATGATTGCATAAATGACTGCCATCACAACATGTTCTTGCATTAATATTAACCAACTAGCTGAAAATGTGGAAAATGTCGTGAAACCGCCAAGCATGCCAGTCGTCAAAAATAACTTCCAACTCATATTCTGTTGTAGAAAACGTGTGAATAAACCATTCAATATGCCCATAGCAAAACTTCCTACACCATTTACGATCCACAGCATCCATTCAGTTGGGACAGTTATCATAACACCGTAACGCATCAAGGTACCTAATATTCCACCTAATACTACTCCTACTACATTTTTTATCATTTAATGCACCTTCAATTTATTTACTTGATCCCACGTTAACGGGCCGTTAGATCCCCATTTCAAGGTTTAGAGAGAAAACGAGAAAGATAGGTGGGGGGAATCCAACTGCCGCATGCGCCCGATTGGTTCGGACGGGCAGGATGTTGGTCACTCAGATGTTGCCACAGGATATGGCACTTTTAACCTGAGTTCTTCTATTTCAGTGAGGGATGGAGAAAACCTCCGCTGATGGAAGCTTCACTTTATTATTCGTTCCTCCAACAGCTACAACATAGGGGGAAAATCCTATTTCTCTTGTATGAAGCCAAGTGTGTTTATTATCCTTATTTTTCCATTAGTATATCTAGTATGAAATATCTTTTTATTCGGCTTTCAATATCAATGTATGACCATTTAAAATTTTACCATTTATCACGGTTTCATGGTACTTTCCATTCACCCAATCGTCCACTTGGTCATGATACCATTTTGATCTTAAATGTTCACTTTGCCCAGGACCAACGATATGATAAGCCTTTGACAAATCACTTAAATCGGCAATAAAACGCCATGAGGCACCATGATCCACAATACCTGTTTTATTGGAAGCAGCCGCGCGAACAGTCACCTTTGACCCTGACACAGCTGTTGCTTTAGAATCTAAAAAATAAGCCAAAATAGAAGATGCTGAAGATAACGGATGTTTGAAAATAACTTGGTGATAATCTCCCCACCGCCATTTTGATACATCATCACCATAATTTTTTTTAATCTCTTTCACAGTTTCCTCTAATGCTTTTGTCACCAGTTCATCGATGCCGCCAGCTTTATCCACAAACTCTCCTGGCTTTCCTCTATATGCTTGTCGAAGTATTTCATCAGCAATATTATATTTTCCCGGCATCATTTGATAAACATCTGCAGGCATTGATTTCTTAAAAAGTTGATCTTGAATTTTAATCATCCATAGATGGAACACAAGCGGCGCACCTTCAGATATAGAATCTTGATAATCCCAATCCTCCATCATTCTTACAATATCCTTTAGTTTATGTTGTTTTTTCACTGATTCAATAAGATGAGGCAAAAATTCTTTTGCATATGAATTCTCTGTATCTAGCTGCATGTTTTTGATATCTTCTACAGTAAAGTCGTCTTTTTCTTCTAGCATTTCCACGATTCGTTCATAGCGGTAGGGTTGTGCCCAAAAGTCTGTAATATGATATGGGTAGCCGCTTCCTACAACCTTATTGTTTGCGGTTGCAATATATCCGTTATCCGGATTAATCACTTTCGGTAAATGATTAAAATCAATATAACCTTTCCAACCATAATCCGCTGAATAACCTGGCACAGGGAATTGACCATCCCCTCTTTTGCGAATAGGGATTAGTCCATTCGCTTTATAAGCGATCGTTCCATCTTTGGACGCAAATACAAAATTTTGGGCAGGTACCTTAAAATCATTTAGCGCGGTTTCAAACTCCTCCCAATTTTTTGCTTTATCCATATTCAACACAGCCTGTAGTTCTTGCGTAGATTGTAATGCTGTCCATTGCATCGAGAAAACTGCTGTTGGCTTTTCTTTTTTGAATGCTAAGTCTGAAACAACAGGACCATGTCTTGTAACAATTACCTCATAATCAATAGTCTTCTGATTTTTTACTTGAATCTTTTCCTTTCGAACTTCCGCTTGTTCCCATTTATTTTCATATTTAAATTGCGTTGGATTATCTGGATTAGGTATTTCAATATATAAATCTTGTACATCAGGTCCCACATTGGTAACACCCCAAGCAATTTGATCGTTATGACCTAAAATAATCCCTGGAATACCAGTAAAAATAACTCCACTCACATTTTGAGTAGGTGATGTAAGATGCATTTGATACCATATAGAAGGTGTACTCAACCCTAGATGAGGATCATCTGCCAATAATGGTTTCCCACTTTTCGTTTTATCTCCAGATAAAACCCAGTTGTTACTACCATTAAATTCGTTTGGAATAAGAGACGCATCGAATTGTCCAGAAACTTTCACAGGATTTTCGATATTTTCTTCTATAATGGACTTTGCGTTATCTGGATAATGGATCATCAATTCTTGCACTTCATCTGCGGTCAAATTGGTCAAAGCCCAATGTCTAAACGCCAACATGTTCCAATTTCCACCTAAATCGTAAGCCATATATTTTCCAATTGTTAAGGAATCTATTTCTGTCCAACGTTTTGGTTCATATCCTAATAATTTAAATTCATATGGGAGTGTTCCTTTTTCTTTTGCCTGCTCCATATAGGCATTAACTCCTTCTGCATACCAAGCAAGCACTTGTTTAGCTTTCTTTGAGTAGCCATCATAGGATTTTTTAGCAGCATCCCTTAAACTAAATGTTCTAAAAAACTTATCTGTTTTGACCGTTGATGGACCAATTATCTCTGATAACGTGCCACTTGCTTGCCTACGTGATAGGTCCATTTGGAATAAACGATCTTGCGCTTGAACAAAACCCTGTGCACGATAAAGATCGGCATCAGACTTTGCATGGATATGAGGTACGCCTTTTTCATCTCTTGTTACGGTAACATCCTGATCCATTCCCTTAACGCTTATCTTTCCTTCAATTTGTGGTAAAGATTTATCAATATAATAATTTACGTAAAGGGCAAACGCTATCACCATAATGACCAAAATACCGAGTATACTTCCAATCCATTTCCCGTATCGACTCAGTTTTTTCTTCATACGTATCCCTCCCACTTTCTCTATATTCCAAAGGTTTACGCTTTATCCCTGATTCCCTATTAAAAATACAGTTGGATAATGTGAAACTTCCATCAGTTGGGGCTTTCTTCATCCCCACTGAGCTAGAAGAACTCAGGTTAAAAGCGCCACGTCCTGTGGCAACACCTGAGGGACCAACATCTTGCCCGTCCAAATCAAGCGGACTTTTACAGGCAGTTAATCCCCCCATCTATCTCTCTATATCTTGAGTTGGGGGTCTTACTGCCCGTTAAAGAGGGATAAAGTTAAAACAGAAAATTAGAGTTATTGAAAAGGGACATTTTTAAACTAAAAATAAAAGCACGAAGGCTGTTTTGATCAGCTTCCATGCTTTTATGAATTTTTTTTAAAAGGAATTTAAGGTATATCTTCTTTTTAGATCTGTTTAGCAATATGTTGATACTTGATGGGATTTTTCTACATATGAACCCTCTGCTCAGATGAATCGAGCATTTTTCATTCGCTAAATACTTTCCTCCATCACTTCAAGTAACATGAAAAATCAACGATGACATCTAACAGATCCTTCTATCACACTTTAGCTTCTAGCATAATCGGGCAATGGTCACTCCCTAAGATATGATCATGAATCTCAGCCTTTGTAATTTGTTCTTGTAAACGTTCGGACAGGATAAAGTAATCGATACGCCATCCAATATTCCGTTCACGCACTTTATTCATATAAGACCACCATGTGTAATGATCTGTTAAGTCTGGATACAGATATCGAAAAGAGTCTGTAAAACCTGAATTTAGTAATCTAGTCATTCTACCTCTTTCTTCATCTGTAAAACCAGAGTTTCCGATATTAGCTTTAGCATTTTTGAGATCAATTTCTTCATGTGCTACATTTAAATCCCCACAATAGATAACAGGTTTGACTTGATCTAATGCTTTTAAATATGCTCGTAATTCATCCTCCCAAGCGATGCGATAGTCTAAGCGGGTCAAATCACGTTTAGAATTGGGTGTATATACATTTACTAAATGAAAATTGTTGTATTCTAGTGTAATAATACGTCCCTCTTCCTGCGTATCATCACCAATGCCATATTTCACTGATATGGGTTCATGTTTTGTGAAAATAGCTGTGCCTGAATAACCTTTTCGTTCAGCATAGTTCCAAAATTGATGGTAATTAGGTAATTCTAACTCTACTTGTCCATCTTGACATTTTGTTTCTTGAATGCTAAAAAAATCGGCATCCATGGTATCAAAATAATCCATAAATCCTTTTTTTAGACAAGCACGAATACCATTTACATTCCATGATACAAATTTCAATGTCATAATCTCCCTATATGTAAAAATACGCCTTCCGCAAATGATCGGCGAAAGACGCTATCCATTACACCCCAGTGTAAGGACATTCGGATTTTTTTCTAGTTTGCTCTAGAAGCTCCTCTTCAAAATCCGTGGCATCTTCGCCGGAAACTTCATCTTGACTCAGCAGGCATGTTTGTACATCCGCTGAATAGAAAATAAAATCACATTCATCTCATCACTTGAATCAATTTCATAATGCAAAATTTAGATGAAAAACACGAACATTTCGAATCAACATGAACATTAATATTCAGAAGTTTTTGTTCCGCTCCAGACGGCGCTTTCCACGGGCTTGGCTTCAATCTCCTCGTCACTACGTTCCTGCGGGGCTTTCAGCTCAAGCTTTTCCCGTAGGACTTTGAATAAACTTCTTGAACTCACATCGCACGAAGGAAATGCGCATGCATTTTCGAGGAGTCGCCGTCTTCCGCTCCACAACTATCAAAATTAGTTATTCTTAAATATTCGTATTTTTTAAAAAGAAAATGATTTATGAAATTGATTCACTTATACATCTTTTATACCTATTGTTGCGCTTTCGGTACAAAAAAGATTTGCTCCAATGGCTATGCTTTCGTCACAAAACATTAGCTCCTGTTGCTGTGCTTTCGCCACCATAAAAGATTGCTGAATCAAGATAAAAGTTTTATTATTTTTGATCGATTGGTAAATCTTCTCCAACGATTTTAACTTCTGTTTCAAGATTTACATTGAATTTTTCTTTTACAGCTTTCTGCACCATATGAATGGTTTCAATATAGTCGGTGGCAGTTGCATTACCTTTGTTAATGATAAAGCCCGCATGTTTTGTAGAGACCTCAGCGCCACCTACACCTTTTCCCTGCATGCCACTATCTTGAATAAGTTTTCCAGCAAAATAACCTGGAGGACGCTTGAAAACACTTCCCGCAGAAGGATATTCAAGTGGTTGTTTTGATTGTCGTTTGAATGTTAAATCTGCAATTTTGGCATCAATCATTGCTTGATCACCCTTTTCCAATTCGAAAATAGATGACAATGCATAATAACCGTTCTTTGCAATAATACTTTTACGGTAGCCAAGCTCTAATTGCTCTTTTGAAAGATCTAATATTTCACCCGTTTTTGTCAATACTTTGCAGCTTACGATGACATCATTGATCTCCCCGCCGTAAGCACCGGCATTCATAGCCATTGCACCACCAATAGATCCAGGGATACCACATGAAAATTCAAGACCCGTTAGTGATTTAGCAGCTGCCGCCTTTGAAACATCTTTAATAAGTGCACCAGATTGTGCATATACCGTTGTGCCTTCAATATGAATTAGATTTAACTTCGAAAGATTTAAAACAATCCCTCTAATACCACCATCTCTAATAACCATATTTGAACCATTTCCTAGCAAAAAGATTGGTACTTGGTGGAGATATGCATATTTTACAACTTCAGCGGCTTGTTCTTCTGTAGAGGGCATCACAAATACATCTGCATTGCCCCCAAGTTTTGTCATTGTATAATTTTTAAGTGGTTCGTCTATTTTAACATCTTGAGTATTTACAATAGTAGATAAATCATTAAACCATTGTTCTTTCATAATGGAAAGTCCATTCCTTTCATACTTTCTTTTCCACCATTAAGTATGAAGATACAATGCCATTTTTACAAGTGAAAATAACCTAAAGCCATCTTTTTGACCAAATTTCAATTGCATCAATGGCACCTTTTAGACTTAATCCCATTTCTGTAAGACTATATTCAACTCGAACAGGAACTTCTGTATACACTTGTCGTTCCACGAGTCCCTCTTTTTCCAATTCTTTTAAACGTTCTGACAGTAAACGACCACTAATAGGAAGTGAAGATTCAATTTCGTTAAATCGTTTTGGTCCTTCTAATAATTCATATAAGATTAAGCCAACCCAACGTTTTCCAATCAAATCCATTGCTTTTGACAATCGTGGACATAATGCTGTTTCTTTCATATATTCTCACCTCTGATAATTACATTGTACCGATAATCCAAAAAAATGCAAACTTTTCGTAACTTAATTACTTGACGTAATCAATTTACTGTTTTATAGTAAGTTACGAAAAGTAAGTTATGAATTATTGAAAGGAGGAATTACCTTTGACTTTCAAGTTAGATCCTAAAATGCAATTGGGATATGTACAATTGCGTGTAAAATCATTAACAGCTCAAAAAAAGTTTTATCAAGCATTGGGATTTAATATTATAAAAGAAAAGGATAAAGAAGTCATATTTGGCGCTGGAAGTTCAGAACCTATTCTTATCTTAACAGCGAGTGAGGATGTAGTTTCTAGACCGCCTCGCACTACTGGTCTTTACCATTTTGCGATTCTAGTTCCGAGTCGTGAGGATCTTGCCTATATGGTGGGCAATTTGATGAAAATAAAAGCTCCATTCAGTGGTGCCGGTGACCATTTATACTCTGAAGCATTCTATTTAACAGATCCAGAGGGAAATGGTATTGAAATATACCGTGATAGACCACGGAGCGAATGGACCATCAAAGATGACGGCGGGATCGATACGGATACACTACCAGTTGATTTTAATGGCATTATGGCTCTATTTGATCCTAACCGTGAATGGACAGGCTTCCCTAAGGGTACGGTTTTAGGTCACATGCATTTAACCGTATCTAAATTAAATGATGAACTTAGCCACTTCTATTTAGAAGCACTTGGTCTAGATTTAAAAACAAACTTTATGGGTTCAGCTTACTTTATGTCAGCAGGTGGCTATCACCATCATATTGCTGCAAATGTTTGGAGCGGTATTGGCGCACCGTTAGCACCATCTGTTGCTAACGGCCTGATCAACTATTCATTAAACCTTTCTTCTATTGATGAACTAAATAAGTTGAAAGGAAACTTAACAGAGCATCATGTTTCTTATGAAGAAGTCGATGGAAAAGTAATCGTTCAAGACCTGAATCACAATGGTATGATTTTTAGTGTTAAAAACACTTAATTTAAAATTCACAATATCTTTAATTAATATCTCTTGATTTCAAGATAATTATGTATTATGATAATGACAATAAAACAAATAGACTTTAGGAGGAAATTAAAAATGACAAAATTTAACGTTGACGTAGCACACTCTAACCTAGGATTTGAAGTAAAACATATGATGATTTCAAAAGTAAAAGGTGGTTTCGATTCATTCACAGCTGACATCGAAGGAAACCCAGAAGATTTAACAAATGCTTCTATCAAATTTGAAATCGATGTAAACAGCATCAATTCAAACAACGCTGATCGTGATAACCACTTAAAATCAGCTGACTTCTTTGATGCAGAACAATTCCCTAAAATTACTTTTGTTTCAACTGATATCAAATCAGAAGGCGATGGCGAATACAAACTAACAGGCGATTTCACTATTAAAGATGTAACAAAACCAGTTACTTTTGATGTTGAATATGGTGGTAAAGGTACTAACCCATGGGGTGTAGAAGTTGTAGCATTCGAAGCTTCAAGTAAAATCAACCGAAAAGATTTCGGCTTAACTTGGAACGCAGCACTTGAAACTGGTGGCGTACTTGTTGGTGAAGATATCAAAATCAAAGTAGAATTAGAACTTAACCCAGCTCAATAATTCTAAACTGTGAGAAACTTTCTAAAAAGTGTTGTTTTGATTAGTTAGCGAAAAGCTGCTCATTCTATTAGGTAGAATGGGCAGCTTTTTTATGGTGAAACGATGAAGTGACGAAAGGAGATCAATAGGAATAGCTGCTTGTTTAATTATGGAGGATTGGTTGATTGAAGTAAGTGGCAACTTCTCGAGAATGCACCCTATCTATATCTGCTTTATGCGCTCTTTATTTGCCCTCTGATGGTTTATTCGCTCTTTGAGACCATTTATTTGCTCCTTTGATGGATTTATTCGCTCTCTCGGAGACTTTATTTGCCCTTTCGGAGACTTTATTTGCCCTTTCAAAAATTTTATTCGCTCTTCAAACAATTTTCAATTTATATCTTTCATCGACTACTTCCCTTCCTTCTATGATAAATCTTCACAAAAAAGCCCCTTAAGTTAGACTTCAATTGATCCAGTCCAACTTAAAGGGTTCAACTTAACACATGAATTCATGTCGAGATTTCATTAGGCTTCAATAGCAAGCTTTTTTAAATGATTAGCTGCTGCTTTAACTTCTTCTAAACCTTTTTCAATGATTTCTTGTGCTTTATCAGGTGTTGCATTATGACCTTCAATAACCACTTCATCGATGATTTCCATGCCGAATATACCACCAAATACATTACGCATATAGTTTACACACATTTCCATTGGTGCTGTTTCTGGAATAGAATAAACTCCACCGCGAGCATTTAAGAAAATAGCTTTTTTCTCTGGCATTAAGCTCACTAAATTACCGTTAGCATCATATTTAAAAGCAAATCCTGCAGCATATACATAATCGATAAATGTATGCAATTTAGCTGGGATGGTTAAGTTCCATAATGGGAATGCAAATACAACAACATCAGCTGCTGAAATAGCATCCATTGCTTTTTGTTTGGCAGCTAGTGTGCGTTTTTGAAGATCAGATAATTCTTCACCATTTTGTACTTTACCGAATGCTTCAAGAAGATCCTGCCCAAAATATGGAGTGTCTTCTTCATATACATCATATACAGAAACATTAAGGTTAGAACCTTTAATTTCTTCCATAAATGTTTCATACATTTTACTTGAAACAGCTTGATCAGCTGGGCGATTATTTGCTTTTACTACTAATACATTTGTCAAAGTATATCTCTCGCTTTCTATTATTTGCAAAATGAACATCTCCAATTCGAGATAAAACCATTGTAAAAGAAAACACATTCATAGTCAACGAACATGCCCTCATACTTTCGACTGATATTTACAATTCACACTTACCATCTGTACAAGTTCCTATACCCTCTTGCCCCATCATTTTCAAGCTTGGTCGTAATCCTTCCTCCTGAGCAACTTGACGAACCGCATTTTCAAAAACCTCTCCTGGTTGTGCACCAGATATTGCATATTTTCCATTGAATACAAAAAACGGTACACCACGTATTCCGATTTGCGATGCTTCTTGGATATCTGATAGTACTTCGTCTGCAAAGGATCCATCATTTAGAACATCTTCTACTGCTTGTCGTTCTAAGCCGATCTCTACTCCCAATCCCACTAAAATATCAGTTAAACCTATTTCTTGATTTTCTATAAAGTAGGCTTGTAGCAATCGTTCACTCATCTCAGCACCTTTTCCTACAGACTCAGCATATTTTGCTAGGCGATGGGCTTTAAACGTATTTGCTGGTTTCATATTTTCATACTGATAATTTAATCCCAGTGTTGCAGCACGATCAATAATGCCTGCTGTTTGTGCTTTTACTTGCTCAATTGTTGTACCATATTTCTTAGCTAACACTTCATATATACTTTCTTCTGACGTTGCAGGCGAATCAGGACTAAGTTGATAGCTTTTGAGTTCTATATCCACTTGATCTTGAAAGCCTGTTTTTTCGATCGCATTTTCTAGTTCCCTTTTTCCAATGTAGCAAAAAGGACATACATAATCTGACCAAACTTCAATTTTCATGTTCATTCACCTCTCGAATTATTGTATCGAGCCTTTTATAGATTATGCAATTTTTCTGCCTATGTATGATATTTCATTCTTTACACATACTACATAAAAAAATAAGTAGGAGATTCTATGAACTCATCCATTTGGCTACAAAATAAATTACTGAAATCAAAACCAGCTCTCGAAGACTCCATACAGACTGATGTTTGTATTATTGGCGGTGGACTTAGCGGCATTATGACCGCCTATCATTTATCTAAAGCTGGAAAATCTGTGACATTACTTGAAGGTAACTCTTTTCTAAGCGGGGCAACAGGTCATTCTACGGGAAAATTGACTGCACAGCATGGATTGATCTACCAAACAATCATTGAAAAATTTGGATTGGATGCGGCTTTACTTTACTATGAACTAAACCAAAAGGCTATTTCCTCTGCTTTAGATTTAGTAGACTCCTCTATCATTCAAACCAAAACCTCGTTTTTATATACATTAGAAGAAAATAATAGAAAGAAGATTGAAGATGAATGGGATGCTTATAAGCTGTTAAATATACCTGGAACGTTTGGCGAAAAGTGTGAAATTCCTTACTCGCCTAAAGCTTCTGTTGCCATGTTAGATCAAGCACAGATCCATCCTGTTCAATTTGGTCAAAGTATAATGGATATGGCGATTAAAAATGGCGCTAATTTTTTTGAACATTCTCGAGCAACACATATTAATCTATCCAAACCTTATGTTGAATTAGAAAATAAGCACACGGTTTATTGTAATGATTTAATCATTTGTTCTCATTATCCTTTGGAAGCTATGGTCGGTTTGCAGTTAGTCAAACTCCGAGTAAATCGTTCCTATATAATTGCTTTCAAATGTTCTGAGCCTCTTGCAGGGCAATATTTATCAATTGATCAAACGAACCGCTCTATCCGTACCGCTAAAATAGAGGGTGATTACTATACCCTGCTTGCTGGTTCTTCACAAAGAGCTGGCTCTTCTTCGAATACGAATATATTTTACGAAGCCATTGAAAAAGAAGCTTATGAAAAGTTTGCCGCTAGTGATATCTCGCATAAATGGTCTGCTCAAGATCCAGAAACACCAGATTTACTCCCCTATGTCGGACAAATCAGCGCAGGCTATCCGAATATTTGGCTTGCTACAGGCTTTAGAAAGTGGGGGATATCCAATTCTCTTGTTGCCGGACAAATCATTAGTGATGGATTATTAGGTCGTTCTAATGCTGGCATCAAACTCTATTCGCCACAACATACGAAGTTTGGTGATGCATTCTTACAAGCCTTGAAAATAGGTGGGCAAACGGTGGTCGATTTAGTTGGTGGATACGTGACAAGAAGTTCAAATCCAAGATGTACACATTTAGGCTGTAAAACAAGATGGAATAAAGCAGATGAAACATGGGATTGCTCTTGCCATGGGTCAAGATTTGCAAAAGATGGCTCTGTGCTAGAAGGACCTGCTGTAAAACCATTAGATCTCAAAAAATCGACTTAGTGTTTAAGCAGAAAATTTTTCGAGGCAAATACCATAGAAAAATATCTGTTGATACAAAGGTCGACCCTAAAAAAACAAAAGAGTACAATTCAGTATAGTACACTCAAAAGTTAGATCCAAAATCGAACTTTTGAGTACCCATTACAAATGGAGGCTGAATTGAACTCTTTTTATTTTTGAAAAATTATTTTAAAGCGTCTGTTAGTGTTGGTACGATTTGTTTTTTACGTGATACAACGCCTTTCAAAACCACACGATTGTTTTCTAAAGTGGCACCGAATGCTGGAGCACATTTTTCTGCTACTTTCCCCACTGGCACTGCTACTGAATCATTATTTAAAATATCCGTCACAACGAAGAAGAATAAATCTAAACCTTTTTCCTCCACTTCCTTATGAAGTAAAGTTTCAAGTTCTGCTTGACGATCAAGAACATCATTTACATCTACAGCATTAACTTGTGCAATGACGACTTTGTTGTCTCCCATAGAGAATTCTTTTGCATCAAGTGATAATAAGTCTTCTAATGATTTATCACTTAAATCAGCTCCCGCTTTTAACATAGCAAGACCATATTCTTCTGCATTGACGCCAGCTTTTTCAGCAAGTTCTTTTGCAGCTTTTACATCTTGATCTGTGCAAGTTGGAGATTTGAATAATAATGTATCAGAAATGATAGCTGAAAGCATTAATCCAGCATAGTTTGCAGGAATCTCAACATCATTTTCTTTGAAAATTTTGTTCAAGATCGTTGCTGTACAGCCAACAGGTTCTGCGCGGTAGTATAGTGGGTCCGATGTTTCAAAGTTCGCAATACGGTGATGATCGATGACTTCTGTAATTTGTACTTCTGTGATATCATCTGCAGATTGTTGACGTTCGTTATGGTCAACTAAGATCACTTTAGATGCTTCAGAAGCTACTTTTTCCACTAAGCGTGGCGCTTCAAATCCGAATTTTTCTAAAGCATAAGCTGTTTCATTGTTTGGCTCACCTAAGCGAACGGCTTCAGCTTCCACTCCGATTTGTTGTTTTAAGTATGCATATACTAATGCTGATGTGATTGTATCGGTATCAGGGTTTTTATGTCCGAATACAAGGATTTTACTCATGCCAATTCCTCCTAAAAATTATCTACGAATTCCGATTATATTTTATCATATATAGTAATGAAAAAGAATGAAAGTTCCTTCTATCAATTGAAGTAAGATATGACTCTCATTCATGCGAAGTAAATATATTTTCCCTCAAATCCATTTTTATGAAAAAGAAGTGTCATTCATTTTCAACCTATGTTAATATTTTTATATATTATTTATCAAAATAAAGAAGGGTTCACATGGACAAAAATATCGAAAAGAAATACATACCATTGGCCGCTTATTTTGAAGCAGCCACCAAAGATAAAATTACACTAACCTTTTCCGAAATAGAAACTATTATAGGTCAGCCACTTCCAAATGCTTCTTACTTAAATGTAAGTTGGTGGAAGAAAACAAAGCCGCCACTAAAACATTTTACCGCCTGGACTACGTTTGGCTATAGTGTAACAGAGATAAAATTAGGTTATTATGTAACTTTTGAAAAACCAACAACAAATTCAACATCATCAACACTTAACCAAGATTCTAACGACCATCCCACATATATAATCCGGTCAATTGAATTGGATGACGCACGTGATGTCATTGGATTATATCAACAATTGTTTGCAGAAACAGACTACATGTTATATGGACAAAATGAAAATAATGTTTCTGTTCAAAGTTTTCGAAAACTTATTTCTAAATGGAAAGTCGAAAACTCTGGCACCATGCTAATAGCCATTATTAATGGGGAAATTGGTGGTGCTATTGCCATAATGGGTAGCACTATACCACGTAAAAAGCATTGTATTTCGATCAAAATGGGCGTGCTAGAGAAATTTACTAACTATGGCATAGGTACTGCACTGATGACTGAAGCTGAAAATTGGGCACGTACAAGAAACATAACACGATTAGAATTGTCTGTTATGAAATCAAATCAAAAAGCGATTTCGTTATATCAAAAATTTGGTTTTGTCATTGAAGGAGAAAGAAAAAAATCGATCAAAATCGGTTCAAACTATATGGATGAATTCTATATGGCAAAAGTTTTTGACTAACTAGCTTATATAGAAAATGATCATGCAATTACATCATTTGCATGATCATTTTTTATACAATGGTTGATTGGATATCAATGCTGATTCCAACCTTTACAAATCATTTTTCTCCACCAAAAGACTGTTCATTCAGTACCATTCAGCAGCCATCTGAACTGCACCTTACAAATATTCACTAATTAGACGAACGATAATATTTCCATACAATTTTAGTCGCCGTGCAGTTAGTCTTCGGATACCGCTTTTTGTTGTGATCGTGATACGTTGTTCATCAAGCGCGTATATTCAAATGCACATAATACCGTCCTTGTTAAAATTTCTACTCCTGTAATTAATCGCTCTCTATTAAATGTCATATTTGGATGATGCAGTCCTGGAGTTAAGTGACAACCTACTCCTAGCATTGTTGTTTTAATATTAGGACGTTGTTTCGCGTAAAAATGGAAATCCTCCCCACCTGGTGTAAACAAAGGCGGACGTACTTTTTCATGACCAACTGATTGAATAATTGCATGCTCTAGAATTTCTTTTGCCTCTTCAGCAACTTGTGCAGCTGCTATATCGACCAAAACCTTTAAAACAATGCGAGCATCGTATAATGTACTGATCGCATTCGTAATCCGGTGAATATCTTGTACTAATTTTTCCATACCATCGTTCGTTTGAGCTCTCACATCCAGATTTATAAAAGCTTTTCCAGGGATAATATTGCCCGACTCTCCGCCCGCATGAAATTTAGTTACTTTGACGGAATAAGGGATCATCGTATCAATATGAATTGATTTTAATGCCTCAACCAAGCTACTGCCGATCTCAATCGCATTTTTCCCTAAATGTGGTCTGGCTGCATGTGCTTCTACACCGTAGATTTCTGCTGCGATCATCATGGATGCACCATGATGTAATGCTGGGGAATACGTTCCATCTTCCAACTCTTGAAAAGGTCTTAAATGTACGCCAAATAAATAATCCATATCGTCCACCAATCCTCTTTCAACGAAAGAAAGAGCGCCTTGCCCCTTTTCTTCAGCTGGTTGAAACAATACACGTAATGTACCATTAAATTGTGGATTGAGCTTTTTCATAAGCAAAAGTACCCCAATAATCATCGTCATATGCCCATCATGCCCGCAAGAATGATTCGCACGCATTTCTCCATCCACTTCTTGCCATAAGGCATCCATATCTGTACGTAAGCCAATAACAGGCTTCCCCTGCCCAATTTCTACATATAATCCAGTGCTATTCGAAAAAGTATGCACTTTATACCCTTCTTGCTCTAAGAGATGAATGATATATGCTGTTGTATGATATTCTCGCCAAGCAATCTCTGGGTTTTCATGTAAATAATCGAATATCTCTCTAAGCCTCGGCTCTATATCCTTTAATTTTGTTTTCATCCATAATCCCATCCTTTAACCTTTTATAGAACTGCAAAAATGGGCAAAGTTCTATATAATTAGATTATTATTATTCTTTATCGAAAGTGGGTGACAATATGCAAGAAATTACTGAAGAAATTTTAAAATTCCGTGATGATCGAGGCTGGAAGGGCAATCACGATATAAAAAACTTAGCGATTTCCATTTCTCTTGAAGCAAATGAGTTACTTGAATGTTTTCAATGGACAACGGCTGATGAATCCATTGCAAATGATAAGCAAGCGATTATTGAAGAGATGGCAGACGTCTTAATATATCTTATTCAAATGGCGGATTGCATGAACGTTGATTTAGAAAAAGCTGTGAAAGATAAGCTTATAAAAAATGCGATTAAATATCCACTGCCTGAAAAATTAACAAAATAACAAAGGAAATGTCCAATTACTATATTTGGGCATTTTCCTTGTCTGTTTCATCGTTTGAAAACTCATATATAGAATTCAGCAATTTATCTATTTATTATTTGCTAAATTATTTAAACGCTTGCGCTGCGTGGACAGCTTTTTGCCATCCTGCATATAGCTTTTTACGTTTCTCTTCAGTCATTGCGGAATTAAATTGTTTTTCCAAATGCCATTGTTTTGCAATGGTATCTGTATTTTTCCAAAAACCTACTGCAAGACCTGCAAGATAAGCTGCTCCTAATGCTGTTGTTTCGTTGATAGATGGACGTTCTACAGGAACACCGAGCAAGTCAGACTGAAATTGCATTAAGAAATTATTTGCTACGGCCCCACCGTCTACCCGCAACGTTTTTAAAGAAATGCCTGAATCCGCTTCCATTGCGTCTAACACATCTTTTGTTTGATAGGCTAGGGATTCTAAAGTTGCACGGATAAAATGTTCCTTCTGCGTACCACGCGTTAAGCCAAATATTGCACCTCGTACATCACTATCCCAATAGGGTGTACCTAATCCAACAAACGCAGGGACTACATACACGCCCTCTGTAGAATCTACTTTTTTTGCATAATGTTCGCTTTCTTCAGCCGTACGAAACATACGCAAACCATCGCGTAGCCATTGAATGGCTGAACCCGCTACGAAGATACTACCTTCAAGTGCATAACTTACTTTGCCATCGACTCCCCAAGCAATGGTCGTCAATAAACCTTTTTCGGATTTAACGGCTTTTTCCCCTGTGTTCATCAGCATGAAACACCCTGTACCGTAAGTATTTTTCACCATTCCTTTTTCAAAACATGCTTGACCAAACAATGCCGCTTGTTGATCACCTGCAACACCGGCAATGGGTATCTCTTGACCGAAGAACTGAATAGCATCTGTTTTACCATAAATCTCCGATGAAGGACGGACTGTTGGAAGCATTGAAAGTGGAATATCAAGAATTTTAAGTAATTCTTCATCCCATCTTAACTCATGAATATTGTACATTAATGTACGTGAAGCGTTTGTATAATCAGTAACATGTACTCGACCACTTGTTAACTTCCATATTAGCCAAGTATCAATTGTACCGAATAGAAGATCACCCTTGTCAGCTTTTTCACGAGCTCCCTCTACATTATCCAAAATCCATTTCACTTTCGTTCCAGAAAAGTAAGCATCGATTAGTAGTCCTGTTTTTTCTTTGACTAAAGCATCATATCCTTTTGCCTTTAGCTCCTCACAAATCCTTGCAGTTTGACGTGATTGCCACACGATTGCATTGTATATCGGTACGCCTGTGTGTTTGTCCCATACAACTGTTGTTTCTCGTTGATTTGTAATACCTATACCCACTACTTGGTCAGCGCTTACATTTTTTTCGGAAAGCACACTGGCAATAACGGACAATATAGAAGCCCAGATTTCTTCTGCATTGTGTTCTACCCAACCTGACTGTGGAAAGTATTGTGGAAACTCTTGTTGCGCTGTATGAAAAATACTGCCAGATTGATCAAATAAAATGGCACGAGAACTAGTTGTGCCTTGATCTAAAGCCATAATGTAGTTTGCTTTCATCATATTCTGCCCCCGATTTTTGTGATTTCATTCCACCAAGAAAAGCTGCCATTATTTATGACTACTATATCATAGAGACAGTGCTCTAAGAAAAAATCCCTAATACTTCTAATAGAATAAAACATGGATTTCTTCACGATCACGCTCAATACTTATCCTGATTTTTCCTAATTCCTAATCAACATAACTGATAGCCTACATTTCATTTATTAATGTAGTTATATACATAACTGTATCTTGTAACTATTAAAAAATCCACATCTAAAGGACTGCTATTAGCAGACTCTTTAAATATGGATTTCTCAATGGAACTACAGAATATGAATTTGATTATTATTTAGGTCAGTAAAGTGAATGGTACTCTTCCTACTTTTAGGACAACATCCAAATATTTTAACTGATCATCAGCAGTTCAGCAAGTCCTATGAAGGAGTTAAAATCTAAGTCTCCCTTTATACATTAGAACTTTGCTCTTTTAAGGTTTGTTTGCGTTCAATCCTCTTTACTAATAAGATACTGATTTCATATAAAAGGATCATTGGAATAAGCACGATTATTTGACTGAAAAAATCTGGAGAAGGCGTAATGAGCGCAGAAATGACAGCCATAATAACATATGCCCATTTTCTAATTTTCTTGATCGTAGTAGAAGTTAAAACACCTATTGTCGATAAAAACATGGCAATTATGGGCAATTCAAACATTAAACCAACGGGAATAGTTGTCATAATAAGATAACTCATATATTGACTAGCCGAAATCATCACATTAAAGTTTGCCTCTCCTATACCAATAAGAAAATCATAACTTAATGGGTTTAGAACAAAATATCCAAACGCCACACCAATCAAAAATAGGAGAAGCATAACAGGAGAATACAATCCTAAGAATCCTTTTTCATTTTCTTTAAGCCCTGGTTTAATAAATGTCCATATAAAATGCATTAAAAATGGCAATGAAAGACCTAAGGCTAGTGTCGTAGAGATAGACATATAGAATTTAACCACTTCAAATGGGCCTAGAATGACTAATTCATGTCCCCTTGTCACGTATGGAAGCCATTTGTTCACTGTTGAAAATACAATGATGAAAAAAACAACAAAAACGGCAACGCCTTTGATTAGTTGTTTTCTTAGATCAGCTAAATGTTCTACAAAAGCTTCACTTGCATCTGTTAAAGGGTTATCCTCGTCTAACTCTTCTTCCCTCTCATCAACATTTTCAAGATCAGTAGAGCCAATTTTTGAGATCTCCTCTTTATGAGAAGCCTCATCCAAAGTCTCTTTCTCTGTCTCTTCTACATCATTTTCGCTCATTTTATCCAAAGGGCTAAGTACTTTTTTTGCATTTTCTTCATATGGATCCATACGAACACCCTCTAGTTAAATTTCTTTTTTATCATCCGTTAATTTTTCTTTTTTTGATTCATTTTCGTCTTCCATTAAACCTTTTGTAGACTTTTTGAATTCTGTAAAAGTTTTACCTATAGCAGATCCGATCTCAGGTAATTTTTTGGGACCAAAAACGATTAAAACGATAATCAAAATAACGATTAATCCAGGGACACCAATTGAACTTAAACCCATATCTCATTCCTCCTTTAACAGCGATTAGCTTAATAGCAGATGCTATTAAACTAATGAACCGCCTTTTTTAGAGTATTTAATAATCCCTTCCGTACAACGGAATGCTAGAGCACCTACTGTATCAGTTGGATTATAACCGGAGTTGTTTGCAAATGCACCCGCACCTACAGCAAATAGATTTTCACAATCCCAGTGTTGTAAGTAGTTATTTACTACACCTTCTTCTGGTGTTTTACTCATGACTGTACCACCAGTATTGTGAGTTGATTGATATGGTACGATATTGTAATTTGTCAGTTCAGCACGTACCTCTACTTTTTTTGCACCCATTTCTTTTAGAACTTCTCCACATTTAGCAGAAATGAATTTGTGCAATTTTTTGTCTTGATCAGTGAAATCATAGTTTACTTGCAATAATGGGACACCATAAGCATCTTTATATTTCGGATCTAATGTCAAGAAGTTTTCCTTATAAGGAATAGAAGCACCTTGACCGCCAACACTTAACGAACGTGTGTAGTTCATAATAGAATCTTTTTTCCATTCTGCTCCCCATAATGGTGTATCAGAATGTGTTGGGTTATTTCCAATTGGTCGATTACCCAATTGGGTCAATGCGATATTAGCACCATGGATGAAACCAAGCTTCGAGTGATCAAAGTTATCGCCATTGAAATCATCAAAACAATTACCAAGTGCGCCTGCACCCATAAATGTATTAAATTGTTCATCGAAGAACCCTGTTGCCCCCGGCATAATTTGATAACAATAGTTTCTTCCAAGTGTGCCTTTACCTGTTTCAGGGTTATACATAGTGCCAATGTTGGATACCATTAATAATTTAGCGTTGTTCATCATGTATGATGTTAATACCACAATATCTGCTGGTTGAATATATTCTTCACCAGTGACGGTATCGATATATTTGACCCCAGTTGCTTTATCACCTTTTGTTAAAACTTTTACAACATTGGAATTAAAGCGAATTTCGTATTTGCCCGATTTCAATGCTGTTGGAATAACAGCTACTTCGGGAGTCGCTTTTGCTCCATATTCACAACCAAAACGTTCACAGAAGCCACAGTATTGGCACGCATTGATGGTTTGACCATAAGGATTTTTATATGGTGCAGACAAGTTTGCTGAAGGTATCATATATGGATGATAACCCAATTTTTTAGAAGCTGTTTCGAATTTTTTCAGTAAAGGTGTCTTCTTCATCGGTTTGTTTGGATAGTTGTCCGAACGTTTAGGACCTAGTGGGTTTTCTTCACCACTGATACCAGCTGTTTTCTCAAATTTATCAAAATATGGTTCCACTTCATCATAAGTTAGACCCCAGTCAAGGATTTGATAATCTTTGTCCAAAAAGTTTTTACCATATTTTTTTTCGGTCATTGTCTTTAATTCAAAGTCATATGGCAAGAAACGGTATGTTTGTCCATTCCAGTGAGTACCAGCACCACCAAGTCCTTCACCAAGTAAGAACGAACCCAATTGGCGCATTGGTAGAGCCTGCTGTTTACGATTATTACGGAAAGTAACTGTTTCTTTCGATAAATCTTGCATTAACTCATAGCGAATTGCATAACGGTACTCATCATGTACATTGGCAAAATTTGCTGTACCACGATCTTTACCTCTTTCAAGTCCTACAACTTTTAGGCCGGCTTTCGTACATTCGGCAGCAACGATCCCGCCTGTCCAACCAACACCGACAGTTACAACATCAACTTTTGGCATAGTTTTAACCATTGTTATTCCCCCCTAAATTAGTGCATACCTAGTGATCTAGGTTCAATTTTTTGGAATCCTTCTTTTTCAATTACGTTTATATATGACATTTGGTGACCAGGGAAGCCTTTCATTCTCCAGCCTTCCATATTTCTATTCCCACCATATAAGGGATCAGAATAGGCGCCCTCAATTGTAGCTGAGCGAAGCAAAGAGAAGAAGAAACCTGCAGTGACACCTTTCATCTTAACTTCATCTTTTTGTAAAGCTGTTAGAATGACATCACGTTCTTTATCTGTAATATCTGTAAAGCTTTTTTTGTAACGTTTTTGAGCTTCAGATTCTAATGTTTGAACACCTTGTGTAAAAATTTCTGCACGGGTTAAACGGGATTGATAGCCTTGTGTAGGTTCACCTTTACCAAATGGTCCTTGCATATATTCTTTTGAATTACTACCATATTGACCTGCTAATTGACGATCGATAAAGTAAGGCACTCCTAATTCCATTGCACCTGGGCCTAAATCATCTTTTGGAAAAATACGTTCAGTAGCTGCAGCTAATATATTAAAGTCTTTATCTGTTGTGAAGAACATTTTACCTTCACTAGTTTCAGCTGTTTTGTTTGTATTTGTATTTGAAGATTTTGTTGGTGCAGTAGTCTTTTTGGAATTAAAACCAATTAATCCACCGATTAATCCTCCACCAATTAACGTTCCCGTAGCAATACCAGTTGTTTTCAGGAAGTCACGTCTTGAAATATCTTTGTTACTCATAATAGTACCCTCCTTCTAAATAATAGAAATCATTTTTCTACTCCAATTGAATAAAAAATACTTATTCTCAATTCTTAGTATTTCCCGTTGAAACATTATTCTAGTCTCATCATTACATAAAAGTTCTAAAAAACTTCACATTTATCTATTCTAGTAATGTAGATTTATAAGGACAATAAGTCATAGTAATCATAAAAATTAATATATGATACATAATTTTATTTTGTTTCAATAAATGTAAAAAAATAGAGCAAACAATTATTGCTTGTCAGCTCTATTTCTACCTATTATTTTACATATTATCATATTATTTGACCTTAAAGGTTATAATATCTAAATATTCACACTTTACTAAATTAAATGCTTATTTCCCATCACTATATCATAAAAACTTTTATGGGATGACTAACCGATATAAATGAGAATAAATTGAGAATTATTCCTTGTAATTTGTGTATGAACGAGCATTTTTCATTTTTTTACAAACTATACTATAAATGCGCTATCATAATACAAATTACGGTCAATCATCTACATCGGCTTACTTTTTCTGCATCATTCTAAAATGGTTTGTTTGGTTTCCTTACCTAAGAATAAAATGGCTAAAATACCTACTAAAATGGAGCCACAAAAGATTGTGAAGATCCAGCCTATTGTATATCCCTGTGCCATTAACATGCCCACTAATAATGGACCAAAAATCCCTCCAAGTCGGCCAACTGCAGCTGCCATCCCTACACCAGTGCCTCGGATGACTGTAGGATATTGTTCAGGCGTATATGCATAGAGAGCTCCCCATGCCCCTAAATTGAAAAATGATAACAACATACCAGATACGATCAAAATCCATGTCGCATCTGCAACTCCAAAGACAAGCGCACTAAGTGCTGTGCCTAATAAATAGGTAGCTAATACAAATTTGCGACCTATTTTTTCAATCAACCAAGCTGCCGTAAAATACCCAGGTAACTGAGCTAATGTCATGATTAATACATATTCAAAACTTTTGATCAAACTAAATCCTTTTAAAACCATAACACTTGGCAACCATAAGAACATACCATAATAGGAAAATACGACAGTAAACCATACAATCCAAAGCATCAACGTAGGCTTTACATATGACTTTGACCAAACACTTTTTAAATTTTGCCAAATACCTCTTGAAGAGTTTTTCTTTGCAGTAAATTGTGGCGAATCTGGTAGATGTAAACGTAAATAGACAGCATAAAGGGCAGGAATAGCTGTTAAAATTAATGCCACTCGCCAGCCAAATTGTGGAATCACAAAATAAGAAATAAGCGCTGCCACCAACCATCCTACAGCCCAAAAACTTTCTAACAATACGACAATCCTACCTCTTTCATTTGGAGCTACACTTTCTGAAACTAATGTAGAAGCAACCGGTAGCTCTCCTCCTAGTCCCATTCCAATAAAAAACCGCAATATCATAAAAATGGTCAATGAAGTCGCCAGTGCAGATAGACCACTTGCGATTGAGAAAATAACTAATGTCCAGATAAAAACTGATTTACGACCAATCCGGTCTGCAAAAACGCCAAATACAAAAGCACCGATAGCCATGCCAATAGAGTTGATACTACCAATCCACCCCATTTGCCCAGAAGTCAAATTCCATTCTTTTGCCAACGTTGCAATAATAAATGATAAAATACCAACATCTAAGGCATCGAATAACCAGCCAACGCCGGCTACTCCTAATAATTTATTTCTTGAAATCGGTTGTGCATTAACCGCTTGTTTCATTGTTGTACGCGCCCCCCAGTGTCTTTACACATGTAAACTATATTGTTAATATCACTATACACAGAAATATATTTTGTGACAAGATGTCAAATCAATTCGAATAGTTTTGAAAATTTGTATATAATACTATTGAAAACAGAGCCCATAATGCGTTAAAATGTCTTTTATAGAAAAACACTTGTATTTTTAGAATGAACACCAAAATTTTATTACTAAGGAGAATGTTACATATGTGGAAAGGCCTTTTAGATCACTATAAAGAATTCTTACCTATAACTGATAAAACACCTACTTTAACATTACATGAAGGTAATACACCATTAATTCATTTAGATACATTATCCAAAGAACTTGGAATAGATTTACATGTAAAATTTGAAGGGCTAAACCCAACTGGTTCTTTCAAAGATCGCGGCATGGTAATGGCCGTAGCTAAAGCAATTGAAGACGGCAGTAAATGCGTGATCTGTGCTTCAACTGGTAATACTTCTGCTGCTGCCGCTGCATACGCTGCTAGAGCTGGCATTCAGGCAATCATCGTTATCCCAAAAGGAAAAGTAGCTGCTGGAAAACTAGCTCAAGCTTATATGTACGGTGCCAAAATCATTGAAATCGACGGCAACTTTGATGAAGCATTACAAGTTGTTCGTGATATTAGCGAAACAACTGCTGTCACTTTAGTAAACTCTGTAAATCCATACCGTTTAGAAGGTCAAAAAACAGCTGCTTTTGAAGTTTGCGATCAGTTAGGAGATGCACCAGACATCCTTGCAATTCCAGTCGGAAATGCTGGTAATATCAGTGCCTACTGGAAAGGCTTCAAAGAATATCATGAGAAAAAAAGAACAAAATTGCCACAAATGTTCGGATTTGAAGCGGAAGGTGCTGCTGCGATTGTCAAAGGTGCTCCAATTGCTCATCCTGAAACGATCGCAACTGCTATCCGTATCGGAAATCCAGCAAGTTGGAAACTGGCAGAAGCTGCTCGTGACGAATCAAAGGGTAAAATTGGTTCTGTAACAGATGAAGAAATCTTAAATGCTTATCGCCAAATTGCCGCAAAAGAAGGTGTCTTCGCTGAACCAGGCTCTGCTGCTTCAGTTGCTGGCGTACTACAATCAGTTGCAAATGGCTCTATCCCTAAGGGCAGCCGTGTAGTTGCCGTATTAACTGGTAACGGATTAAAAGATCCTGATACGGCTGTTAAAGCTTCTAATGTGGACATGGTATCATTACCAAATGATGAAGAAGAAATTCGCAAGTACATTGAGGAATTAATATGAGTAAGAAATGGACCATAACTGTTCCAGGTAGTACGGCTAACCTTGGACCCGGGTTTGACTCCATCGGTTTAGCTTTAGGTTTATATCTCTATTTAGATGTCACAATTAGCGATCACTGGGAATTTGAACATCACTCTATCTATCTTCCAGCAAAGTTTACTGTAGAAGACCATTTGATCTACAAAGTTGCGACTGAAACTGCAGAACGTTATAACGTAAGTTTGCCACCTTGTAAAGTGATTATGCATAGCGAATTACCTTTAGCACGCGGACTTGGCAGTAGTGCTTCTGCCATCGTAGCGGGAATTGAGATTACAAACCAAATATGTAATTTAAATCTATCGATCGATGAGCGTTGCCGCTTAGCCTCTAAAATTGAAGGTCATCCTGATAATGCAGCTGCCTCTGTATGTGGCGGGCTTACAATTGGTGCTACATTACCTAATGGGCAACTAGAACTTATTCATGTACAAGATGTTGACGCCGCATTTGCAGTTTTCATCCCAAATGTTGAGTTAAAAACGGCAGAAGCTCGAAAAGTATTGCCTGCAAGTTATGACAAAGCATATGCGGTACATGCAAGTGCAAATGCTAATATGCTAACAGCGGCATTATTGCTAAAAGATTATAAACGCGCTGGAGAATTTATGGAGCATGACCTATTCCACGAGCCATTTCGCGCCAATTTGATCCCAAACTATCACGAGATCCGTCAAATAGCAAAGGACGCGGGGGCTTATGGTACTGCTATTAGTGGTGCAGGTCCAACTGTCATCTCACTGATGAGCAAAGAACAAGTCGAAAGCTTTGTCGCAAAGATGAAACCATTATTTCCAAGCTATGATATTAAAGCTGTACACGTGGATACAAAGGGTGTACAAGTTACCGTTTCAGAACTTGCCAAATAAGATTAACTCATAAGAAGTCGAGAACACTAATAATAGGTTCTCGGCTTTCTTTTTTAGGCTTTATATTTAATGTCAATAAATAGGAATAATTATGCCTATAACCAAAACAAAAGGCTACAGTTTCTCCTATCTTGTCCTAATCGGAAGAAAGATTGACTGTATAGAGTGAAGCTTCACCTAATAAGCGTTTTCTTTATCTCGGGTATTAGTAAACTTTTGCAGGCAGTGGCTTCTTACTCTTTTATCCTCTATAAGTTCTAGCATCTTGCAGTAAAGTTCATACTCCCCATTACGGAATAAAATAATTGACATTTAACACAGTTGTAACTATGATAGTTACAACGGGTGGTGAGACCAATGGTAAACAGCCGGTTCTCTGTAGCTATTCATATACTTTCGTTAATTGCTTCAACAAAAAATAATTCACATGCATTGACTTCGGATTTTATCGCTAGTAGTGTGAATACAAATCCAGTCGTTATAAGAAGAATCAGCAGCCAATTGAAAAAAGCAGGTTTGATCGTATCACATGCTGGTCTATCTGGCTATGAACTCGCATTATCCCCAAAGGATATTACATTATTAGATATTTATCGTGCGGTGCAAGCTCCTGAAGATTTGTTTGCGATTCACGACAATCCAAATCCAAATTGTGCAGTGGGTAAACAAATTCAGTCAACATTAGATGATGTATTCAGCTCCGTTCAACAAGCAATGGAAAGTAAATTACAAGAAGAGACCTTACAGGGCATTTTAGATCATCTCTTTTCATAAGGGACGATCTATTTTCTCACCTAACCTGTAACCAAATTTGTTACATTAAATCAATAGTCATTTTATTAGGAGGAATTCAATATGAAAATTGGAATTATCGGTGCAACTGGAAAAGCAGGTCATAAAATTTTAACAGAAGCCGTATCACGTGGTCATGAAGTAACCGCAATCGTCCGCAACGCAGCAAAATTAACAGACAAATCTGTAGCGGTATTAGAAAAAGATGTATTTGACTTAACAACAGCAGATATTAAAGGATTTGACGTGGTAGTCAATGCATTTGGTACACCAATAGGCAAAGAAACTTTACATGTAGAAGTGGGTCGTCATCTAATCGAGATCTTTAAAGATGCAAAAGAAACTAAATTATTTATAGTTGGTGGTGCAGGCAGTCTATTCGTAAATCCAGAAAAAACAGTCCGTGTCATCGAAACACCAGATTTCCCCGAAATATTCAAAGCAACTGCTTCAAATCAAGCACAAAATTTATTAGATTTACAAGCATCTTCTATCACATGGACATTCTTAAGCCCATCAGCATTCTTTGACCCAGAAGGTCCTCGTACTGGCAAATATATAGCTGGTCAAGATCATCTACTTGTCAATGAACAAGGAGAAAGCTATGTATCTTACGCTGACTTCGCCATTGCAGTATTAGATGAAATCGAAAACCCTAAACATATAAATGAACGCTTCACTGTTGCATCAAACAAATAAAACCAAAGTATCAAATAAACAGTTCTCTTATCAGTGTGATGCTGCATTTTCGAGGAGTCGCCGTCCTCCGCTCCACAATTATCAAAATTAGCATTATTAAATGTTCGTATTTTTCAAAAAAATAATTGATGAAATTGATTCAAATAACTCAAAAAGTAGAAGACACAATTGGTACTCAATCCATATTTGTGTCTTTTGCTTTTGTAAGCTTTGCCTTGGAAGAAATTTATGAGATAGCTCTATCCTATGCCAATAAAACTAAACTAATAGCCATTACAATCATCCCTAAAACAACACCATAGATAGATGAATGTGCTTCATCATATTTGCGTGCAGCTGGTAACAACTCATCCAATGAAATAAAAACCATAATTCCTGCAACCCCAGCAAAAATCATACCGAACATCACATCATTTAAAAAAGGCATTAATAGTAAATAAGCAACAAACGCACCAACAGGCTCTGCCAAACCTGATAAAAATGATAGTTTAAATGCTTTCTTACGATCCCCTGTCGCATAGAAAATCGGTACAGATACAGCAATCCCCTCCGGAATATTATGTATAGCTACCGCAATCGAAATAGCCAAACCTAAATGGGGATCATTTAAAGCTGAAACAAATGTTGCGATTCCTTCTGGAAAATTATGAATTCCTATTGCCAATGCTGTGAAAATCCCCATCTTCATAAGCTTTGAATAATCCTCATTTGAAGGCTTTTTTTGTAAATCCTCTACCATTTTCACTTCATGTGGATTTTCTCGCTTTGGAATCAATTTATCAATCAATGTGATCAGCAACATCCCGCTAAAAAATCCTATCACTGTATATAAATAGCCTTGCTTCTCCCCTAATTCACTGACAAGTGCTATTTTAGCCTTTACGAAGATTTCTACAAGTGACACATAAATCATCACGCCAGCTGAGAACCCAAGCGAAAAAGATAAAAACTTTGTGTTCGTTCTAGAAGTAAAAAAAGCGATCAAACTTCCAACACCTGTCGCTAATCCAGCGAACAAGGTTAACCCCAAAGCATATAAAACATTTCCATCCATCCGCATCCCTCTTTCTATTCCTACTGACATAATAATATCTAGACCTTAAAGTACAATCTGCACAGCCACTCCACACCTTGGAACAAGCACTTAAAATTTAGACCTATTTTCTAAACATCTTAAACTAACAGTCAGTCGATCCACAGCTACCCCCAATGTAAGCTAAAGGAATGAAATATTTTGTTTATTGTATGCAAATTCTTTCCTCCGCGCAACTTTATTTTGTAAAAAAGATTGTCCTAAAAATAGAAATCTAAGAGTAAACCTATTGTTTTATTTTTACTATAGAAGAATGGCTCTACACCAAAATATGCTTATTCATTTCGCCAAGCACATGGCTTTGACAAAGACCCATAAGAATAAATATTTGTTTGCAAGCTTTTTTCTAACAAAGCAAATGGGTCATCAGCTATTTTTTGAATCAATATAATATAGCAGTAATCTCATAACTTATTAGAATGAAATAATAAATTGTATTTATTCGTGAAATAAACTTATAATAAAGTTTAATTAGAAAAAATGACAACCAAGCATATTTCTTGCCATTTTATATGGAGTGAAATTGAACAATGAATGATTATATTCAAAAAGGAACGATGGATTTTCGTAAAGCGAACTTAGCATTGTTTGCTGGTGCTTTTAGTACATTTGCGAATTTATATATGACTCAACCTGTGTTACCGACACTTTCAAAAGTTTTTCGTATCTCACCTGCTACTGCAAGTCTTTCTTTATCATTAACAACTGTTGCTTTAGCCATTAGTATGTTAATCGTTGGATCACTTTCAGAAGCATGGGGACGGAAACCCATTATGACCTTTTCAATGATTGCTGTTGCTATTTTAACTTTACTTATTGCTTTTGCCCCCAATTACCATATGTTACTTGTATTACGGATCATTCAAGGTGTTGTTTTCGCAGGACTTCCTGCTATTGCGATGGCTTATCTAGGAGAAGAGATCGAACCAGCTAGTTTAGGTGCTGCAATGGGGCTTTATATTAGCGGAAACTCAATTGGCGGTCTTGCTGGGCGTATTATTATGGGGACGATTAGTGATATTTTTAGTTGGCGCATAGGCATGATAACGATTGGTGTCATCAGTTTACTGGTCGCTATAGCATTTTATTTCTTATTACCTGCCTCCAAACACTTTAAACCCGAAAAATTGGCATTTAAGCCTTTAGTCCAATCATTAGTGATGCATTTAAAAGATCCCGCATTACTGAGTCTATTTGGTGTTGGCTTCTTACTAATGGGATCATTTGTCACTATGTATAATTATATTGGCTTCCAATTACTAGATCCTCCCTATTCTTTAAGTCAAACGATTGTCGGTTGGATTTTCTTAATATACTTAGTCGGCACCTTTAGTTCTGCATGGATGGGAGGATTAGCCGATAATCACGGACGTTATAAAATATTATTAAGTGGGATTGGTTTAATGTTTGGTGGTGCTGCTCTTTCATTAGTCGGTCATCTTATTCTTAAAATTCTAGGCATTGCTATCTTTACCTTTGGATTTTTCGGTAGTCATGCAATTGCAAGTGGTTGGGTAGGAAGACAGGCTACACATGATAAGGCACAGGCATCTTCACTTTACTTATTTTTCTATTACGTAGGATCGAGCATTGGCGGTACAAGTGGTGGTATTTTTTGGTCCAAATTTGGCTGGGGCGGTGTTATTAGCATCATTTTAATATTTTTAATAGTAGCGACTGTTTTAACCTATATGATCAATCAAATTACATCGAGAAACTCAGCAGCACAAGGATAAGCAAGTTGAAGTTTGTCCATTGGTCAAAACCTTCAAGTTGAAAATTTTAGCTTTTTGTCTACTTACCAAGTGTTCTGTTAAACACAGGAGTTATATGAACATAACAAATTGCCTCTTACCGTTTCTGTTTGAACTCTCTGAAAAGTCAACTTAATATGGTAAAGTGAAGCTTCCATCAGTGAGGGTTTTCTTCATCCCCCACTGGTGGTTAGCTAAACCAATCGGACTTTTTACAGGAAGCTTCCCTTTCCACTTATCCTTCTATCCTATACTGAATACTCGAGATATGGGAGATTTACTGCCTGCTCATGTTAGTTGAACCAATCGAGCGCAGTTGTTCTCCCACTTAACTTCTTTACTTTCGCTGAATTTTTGGTGGGAGTATTACTGCACGTTCATGCGGGATAAAAGAAAAGATAGATGCATAGTAATCTTTCAGCATCTTTCTGTTTGCATTCTCACCATAAAATTTTTCTTTACATAGGTGTAAATACGAATGGATTGCTAACCTTATTCTGATAATTGTAGGTAATCCTTCTTTTATGCTTTTTTCGCATGGTGTTTGATAATTCTCTTTCTGCGTTCATACCAAATAACTATCAGAATAAAAAATGTATAACCCATCGCCCACCCAGCAATAACATCTGATGCAAAATGTCGACTTCCTGCGATTCGAGATAGACCTATTAAAATGGTCATAATGACTGCACATGACCAAACTGTTACTTTTCTTTTTATAGATGCTTCAAACTCTGTTATAAAATAAGCGATTGTAAAAATATAGAGAATGCCCATCATCGCATGCCCTGATGGGAAACTAAAACTAGCTAATTGATGTGGAATGATTGGGCGCGGCCTATGTACCCATTCCTTGATTAACCGATTAAACACATTCCCTCCAGCTACTGTTATAAGTGCAAACATCATGCCACGATAATTATGATAATAGATCCACAGCCAAAGTAATAATAGCAAGGTCACAATCATTATAAATTCGTTTTCTCCAAAGTAATGGAAAAATTCAAGGAAGTTGTTACCTTTCAATAGATTTGAAGCGTTTATATCTAGGCTAGTAACCCAATTACTATTTAGATTTGCCAACATAACAAAAAAGATCGCGAACGTTAAAATAGCTAAAGGATAGAAAAATTTCTTCACTCTATTTTCCTCCTTTTATATACACTTCCAACATATTATATTCATATGTAATACTATACCTACTTATTATGCTATATAAAAGTGATTGAAATATCGCATAACAAAAAGTGATTGAAATATCGCATAACAAAAAGTGATTGAAATATCGCATAACAAAAAGTGACTTAAAAGTATTACACCTTTTAAGTCACTTTTTCTATATTCTAAAAGCCTAACTACTATAATGCAGATTCTACTTCTTTCGCCATTTCAGCCAGAGATTGTAACCCACCGCCAGATAAGTACCAAACTTCTGGGTTAAGGTAGATAATTTTGCCGTCTTTATAAGCTGTTGTTTTCTTAACAATATCATTTTTTTCAATATCTTTTTTCGCAGAAGCACCCTCAGCAACAACTGCGTCACGATCTACGACAAAGATAATGTCAGGATTTTTCTCTAATACATATTCATAAGATACATTTTGTCCATGAATAGAAACTTCAATTCCTTCATCAGCTGCTTTGAAGCCAAATACATCATGGATTAATCCGAAGCGTGATGCCGGACCATAAGCACTAATTTTACCTTCAGAACCTAAAATAATAAGAGATTTTTTATCTAAATCTTTTGTTTCACCTTGTACTTTTGCGATGGTATTGTCGATTTTTGCCAATTCAGCTTTAACTTGATCTTCTTTACCAAAGATTTGACCAGCTAATTCTGTATTCTTTTTAAATGACTCCATGTAGTTAGCAGTGTCTAAACCTACATATACAGTTGGAGCAATTTTACTAAATTCTTTATAAAGACTTGCTTGACGACCAGAGATGAAAATAACATCTGGAGCAATTGTAGCTAGTTTTTCGAAATCTGGTTCTTTTAGAGAACCAACATTTTCGTAATCAGAACCTTCATATTTTTTTAAGTAAGATGGAATCGAATCTTGAGGAACACCTGCAATATCAATCCCTAATGTATCAAGTGTATCTAAGAATCCCATATCAAAAGATACTACTTTTTTTGGATTTTTAGGTACTTTTACTTCGTCTTTCACAGAATCTGAAGAGCCATCCTCATTTTGAATACCAAAGTCGTTTGTTATTGTTATTGTATCTTTCTTTGAACCTGAATTTGAATCTTCTTTGCTTGAATCTTTGGATCCACATGCTCCTAACACAAGAAGTAACGCAAAAACCAATGTTAACAATGACCACTTTTTCATTTTCTCTTCTCCTTTATTATGAATTAAAATATACACAAATACGACAGCTATTCATCTCTTGAATAGGAATATCCATATCATATATTTCCTTTAATGATTCTGAGTTAATAATGTCATCTGTTGGTCCATCCCTAATAACCTTTCCATCCTTTAAAGCCACAATATAATCTGAATAGACAGATGCAAAGTTAATATCATGTAAGACAATAACAACTGTTTTGTCTAATTCATCCACAAGCTTACGTAAAATTTTCATAATCTGTACAGAATGTTTCATATCCAAATTATTTAAAGGCTCATCCAACAAAATATATTCAGTATCTTGTGCAATGACCATGGCTATAAAAGCTCGTTGTCGTTGACCACCTGATAACTCATCTAAATAATCATGTTGAATATCTTCTAAGTTCATATATTGGATTGCTTCATCTACTTTCTTGTGATCTTCCGTATTTAGATGTCCATGTGAATACGGAAACCTCCCGAAAGAAACAAGCTCACGAATCGTTAAACGTACATTCATAAAGTTCGATTGTTTTAATATTGAAACTCGTTTTGCAAAATCATTTGATTTTACTTTTTTCACATCCGTACCATCAAGTAATACTTCCCCAGTATCTGCATCCAATAATCGACTTACCATTGATAGTAATGTCGATTTACCAGCCCCATTCGGACCGATAAATGACGTGATTTTTCCACGTTTTATATCCACACTTACCTTATCGACAACTCTCTTTTTACCGAAGTTTTTGGATATTTCTTTTACTTGGATCATGCAGATCGACTCTCCCTTAATAATAAGTAAATAAAGTAAATACCACCGATGAAATTGATGATGACACTTAAAGTTGTTGAGAATGTAAATACACGTTCGACAATCCATTGCCCACCGATTAAAGCTACTAAGCTTAATAGAGCTGCTCCCGTGATTAACACGGAATGCTTATAAGTATTAAAAAATTGATAGGAAAGGTTTGCAACAATTAATCCAAAGAATGTGATTGGACCAACTAATGCTGTTGAAACAGCAATCAATACAGCAGTTATAATAAGCATACGTTTTACAACCTTATCATATGGGACACCTAAATTAATGGCATTATCACGTCCAAGGGATAAAACGTCTAAATCATTGACCATTCTCAATCCAATAATCATAACAATGATGACGATTACTAATGCAAACCACACTAAATCACCATTCACATTATTAAAACTCGCAAACATCTTATCTTGCACTCGAGTAAACTCATTCGGATCGATTAATACTTGCAAGAAGGTTGTAATGCTTCCAAAAAATGTCCCTACAATAATTCCTACTAAAAGTAAGAAGTAAATCGGACGTCCGCCGGAGCGGAATAAAAACTGGTAAAGTAGTAAGGCAAAACCAACCATAGCGATAACAGATATAAAGAAGTTAACTTGTGTATTCATCACTGCCATATGGCTAGAGCCGAGGAAAAAGATAATCACGGTTTGTAGCAATAAGTACAATGAGTCTAATCCCATAATACTTGGGGTTAGAATACGATTATGTGTGATTGTTTGGAATATAACAGTTGAATACGCAATTGAAACCCCTGTCAGTGCCATAGCAATCAATTTGATCATACGTCGTGGCAATATGTAATCATAATTACCATTCAATCCTTGAAACAAATACAATCCACAAAAAATCGTAGACAAACCTGCTAATATTAAAATCTTTATACTATTACGCATATGCTTTCCCCCTAAACAACAAGAATAGGAAGACTGCACTACCAATAACGCCAACCATTAAACTAATTGATATCTCATATGGATATATGAGCAATCGTCCTAAGATATCGCAAACCAAAAGGAAGATCGCACCGAGTAATGCAGTATGGGGTAAAGTCTTTTGTAAATGATCCCCCTTAAAAATGGAAACAATATTCGGGATAATCAACCCTAAAAATGGAATCATTCCTACAGTTAATACAACAGTAGTTGTTATTAACGCTACAAGGATTAACCCCAAATTAACGATACGTTTATATGCTAGGCCCAAATTTTTCGCAAAGTCTTCCCCCATTCCTGCAACAGTGAAACGATTTGCATATATATATGCAATGATTAATACTGGAACACTTATATAAAGTAATTCATAGCGTCCTTTCATAATCATTGAAAAATCACCTTGCAACCAAGCCGAAATATTCTGAATAACATTTGTCTTATACGCGAAGAAAGTAGTAATTGAAGACAAGATATTTCCGAACATTAACCCAACAAGCGGAATGAAAATTGCATCTTTAAATTTAATACGGTCCAAAATTTGCATAAATAATAGTGTACCAGCTAAAGCAAATACAAAGGAAACAGTCATTTTCTCTAACATCGATGCATTTGCAAATAACAACATCGATACAAGAATCCCTAAGCGAGTAGCATCTAATGTTCCTGCTGTTGTTGGTGAAACAAACTTATTACTGCTTAAACTTTGCATGATTAAACCAGCAATACTCATTCCAACCCCCGCCAATATAATAGCTATTAACCTTGGTACACGGCTAATAAGGAAAATTTGTGTTTTGTCCGAATGTATGTCTAGCAAATCCTTTGGCGAAATACTACTTACCCCAACAAAAAGAGATAAGATTGATAAAACAATTAATGCAATAAACAAATATCGTTTCTTCATAACAACCCCGACTTTTTCCATTTGATAAGTAATACAATCCATTGAAAATAATTATCATTTACTCGCGATACATATTATAACATCAATAAATTCTATTTCAATAGTTAAATGAAAATGATTATAAAATATTTTTTAAAACTCTATAAATCCCTCCAATACTGATGTTTGGAATTCTCACATTCTCAATTAGAATGAAGAATGACGTTATTATGCCTATCCTCGGTAAAAGTATTGGAGTTGGAGAATATAAAAAAACCTGTCCCAAAATCATCTAATGATTTTTAGGACAGGTTGCTATACAAATAGTGACTCTTATTACAGAAGTTTCACTTTATCGAATATTACCCATTTTCTTAGAAATCCATGGGCTTAAGATTAACATAACTAGGAAGAGCAAAACAGAGGCTCCACCTAGATATCCAAAGTATTGAACTTCAGTAATTTTAGCAAATAGTTTTGCAAATTGAGCATTCAATGCTTGTGCAGCCGTACTTGTCAAGAACCAAAGTGACATTGTTTGCGCTGCAAATGCTGCCGGTGCTAGTTTAGTTGTCGCTGATAAACCAACTGGTGACATTAACAATTCACCTATAACAACTAGGAAGAATGAAATGACAATCCACCATGGACTAATTAACTCTTTACCGCCAGAAGAAATAGCTGGAATAATCATGATTAGGAATGAGATACCGGCAAAGAATAATGAAAATGCGAATTTAATCGGTGTAGATGGTTGACGTTTCCCCATTTTCACCCAAATCCAAGCAAGGATTGGTGCCAGAGTTATGATAAATAATGGGTTTAAAGATTGGAACCAAGCAGGTGGGATATTGAATGATCCTACTGTTAAGTCCGTACGTCTTTCTATATAAGTTGCAAGAATCGTTGTACCTTGTTCTTGAATAACCCAGAACATTGTACCTGTGATGAATAATGGAATATAGGCAAGAAGATGAAATTTCTCTTCTTTTTTTGTTTTTTTACTTGTGAACATCCAGATAAACACAGCGATTGGAGCTAATAATCCAATGACTGTAAAGAAGTTCACAACACCGCCAATTGTCAAAACGCCAGTCATTGCGGTAATTATAATCAATACTGCAACAACAATAACAGCAGCAATGAATTTTTTAAAAATGCTGCTACGTTCTTGAGCTGTCAACGGATTTTTAGGTTCTAAACCTGCAAGACCTAATTTTTCTTTTTGCTTATGCTTGTACATAAACAAACCGACTGCCATACCAATTGCAGCAATACTAAAGCCTACATGATAGTTATAATTTTTTTGTACTGTACCTACGATTAATGGAGAGAGAAATGCACCAGCATTAATCCCCACATAGAAAATATTAAATCCTGCATCACGACGAGTGTCTTCTTCTGCATACATATCACCAACAACTGATGATACATTTGGTTTTAATAGTCCTGTACCAATAATGATAAATACCATTGAGGCGAATAAGAATGTTAAACCACCTGGTATTGCTAAAGAAAGGTGCCCTAAGATGATTAAAATACCACCCCAGAATATAGTCCTTCTAGTACCTAAAATTCTATCTGCAATCCATCCACCAATAATACCGGACATATATACTAAAGAACCATAAATAGCCATGATCGATGCAGCGGTAGTTTCACTTAATCCTAAACCGCCGTTTTTTACCTTATCATACATGAAGTAGATAAGAATTGCTTTCATACCATAGTATGAGAAACGTTCCCAGAATTCTGTAAAGAATAAACTGAACAAACCTTTAGGATGCCCAAAAAATCCTGTCTGAGGAACTGATTTAACAATTTCCTCTTTCGTTGCCATAAAAAATTCTCCTTCTTTCAATATAAAAAATTATCTTACAATTCAAACTATAAAGTTTATAAATTTGTAATTTCATAGTGATGTTGTCCATTATACACACACAATTTTGCAATGTCAAAAAGCAGCGAAATATTGATAATTCCATATTTTTAGATTATTAAAATAAATCAAAATACTGTTATATAGGTATTTCCATAAATTTCATAAACTAATGAAATATTATTTCTTATAAAGAAAAAGAAGTTACGAAAAAATGTGTCTTTCTCAAAAATACATTTCATTCTGTGGCACATCCTCTTAAAAATCCCCTCTATTATTTTTTAAATATAATAAAATACTTAATTGAAAGCTAATAGGTCGTTAAAAAAGTTGATTTTTATCACCTTTTTAAGATCAGGCGTGTTGATTATCCAATTTAATCCATAAAAATAGGGGAATTCATTGATTTCCACTCCGGCTTGCTCGCTTTCCTGCGGGCGAATGCTGGGGGCAACAGGATGTTGGTCACGGAGTCGTTGCCACAGGACGTGGCGCCCTTAGACTCCGTTCCTTAATCGCTACGCTGCGGGGTCTCATCTATTCGCTTTTCCCGCGGGAGCAAACCAGCCGCCTCTGCCTTATGGATAGACCGAACGAAGGAATGTACGCGCTAGACGCCAAGAGACATGGGAGGGTACGTCATCATAAGCATCGCAGAGATCTAATGTGCATCAAATAATGGCAATAGAGTTAATTCATTTCCAATTAGTTTTAGCGTAGCGTACACTAACATTGTTATTTATTTAAACAAATGGAAATATCAAACTAGTTCTCACTCTATCTTGGCCAAGAAAAAATTTTTTTCACACGAAAAAACTCTAGCAAACGTTGATATAACAACATTTTAAGAGGGAGTCGAGCAAACCTCCGCTCCAATCTATATAAATGGTCCTGAAAATACAGGGTTTTTCAAAAATTATACCAAATAGGTATCCTGATTTTTGTAAAATCAACACATGTGTTTTAAGATAAATATTTTTCTCACAGAAGACTATATAGATTTTATTTATATATCAAAAATAGCGTGCTAGGATTATTCCTAACACGCTATCTTCACCTGGGATTATTCTATTAGTTTAACCAGAATGCCTGATATTTTTTCGCTGTTACCTCGTGAAGCTCAACTTGAAGAATGGTGCCCTTTTCATCATATGACGTCTTTAAGACATGCGCATATTCGTTCAAATACGATACAATATCACCACGATCATACGGTATACACAAAGTACAAGTTATATAATCTGAGAAAATATGTTGGCGAATCAGTTGGAGCAGTTCATCCAGTCCCTTTCCTTCCTTTGCAGATATCCAAATTTGATCATTGTTGACATATGGATAGGCAAGATTAGCTAAATCCGATTTATTAAATACATATATGGTTGGGATATCCTCTACGCCTACTGCCTGTAAAGTATTATTTGTAATTTCCATCATATACTGATTTTCCGCATTTGATGCATCTACCACATGTAAAAGTAAATCTGCATCTCTCACCTCTTCCAATGTGGAACGGAATGCTTTCACTAAATGGTGTGGAAGCTTACTGACAAAACCAACTGTATCCGTTAATAGGAAGCTTTTATTATCTGGTAAGGTAATTTGTCTGACCGATGTTTCAAGCGTTGCAAACAGCATATTTTTTTCAAAAACTTGTTTATGAACTTCTTGATTTGTTTTTTCTAATAATTGGTTCATAATAGTGGATTTTCCGGCATTTGTATAACCCACTATTGAGACAATCGGAATTTCACTTTTGCGTCGTTGCTTTCTTTGCGTTTCACGTTGTTCTTTTACATGATCTAATTCCTTATGAAGCTTAGCGATTTGATCTTCAATTTTTCTGTGATCCAATTCAAGTTTTGTTTCACCAGCACCACGGTTTCTAAATCCTCCACCTGTTCCGCCACCTTGACGGCTTAACGAATCACGAAGTCCTACTAAACGTGGGAGCATATATTGTAATTGAGCTAATTCTACTTGCATTTGAGCTTCTTTTGACTTTGCTCGTTTAGCAAATATATCAAGAATTAACATCGTACGATCAATCACTTTACATTCCAGATCCTTCTCCAAATTTCGGATTTGGGATGGTGATAATTCATCATCGAATATGATCAAATTTGCTTCTGTTGCAGCATAAAAACTTTTGATCTCCTCTATTTTCCCCGTTCCAACATAGTGAGAAGGATTGATACGCTCTAGATTTTGAGTCACTACACCAGCTACTTCTACATTTAAAGCTTCAGCTAAATTACCTAATTCTTCTATTGAATAGTCAAAATGAATATCATTACGTAAGTTCACTCCAACTAAGATTGCTTTTTCGATAAATGGATTCAAAAATTTTCCCCCTTCGTAAATACTGCCAAGAACTGAAAATAAAAAGAGAAGAGCAGAACACCCACTCTCCCCTGCCATTCGTATTTATAATTATGTTCATCCTAACATAGGAAATGTCTAAAACTCAAATTTTCACAATATCGATCGTTTGAAGCCGTTCTTTTCCTTCTTGAAGTTGTTGAAAAACAAAAGTCGTATTCTTAAGCTTCAACGTATTCCCTATAGTAGGCAAGGATAATAAACGCGCCCATTGGATTAGCTTTTTTTCTATGTCTTGAACATTAAAAATACAGCGTTTAATCTGTAACTCCTCATTCGCCTGTTGTATGATCCCATCAGCTTTTAACATCTCATATCGCTTGTGCAGAGGCTGCTCCCATTCAATAAAAAATGGATAAGGTAAAGAATGATTTATCTTATGCTTGATAAATAGCATTTTCCATCTGATGATCTTGCCGTCTTCCGTTTTTCTCTCAGCAGGAATAACGCCTGTTGTTTGATAACCTAGTTTTCGGAAATAGCGATCGCTCTCTTTCAAATCATCTGAACGCAAACACAATGAAGAATATCCTTCTCCGTCATCAATATCATACAGTAATTGCTGAACAAGCGGTTGTGTTGTGTTTTTGGCAATATCCAGATTCTCTATTGCCAACCATTCAATATAACTATTTTTTGTATACAGCAAAGCATTATATGTACCCCAATGTAAATGCTGACCTCCCATAACAGGATGTACCTCTTCTATCGCAACCTCTTTTACGATATCTCTCGGTGCTTTTTTTGTAAAATATACCACATGATCTAACTCAAACATCTCACTCATCCCCTTATCTATAAAGTGAAACTTCACACAATGGTGTTCTTCATTTTCCCCCACTGAACTAGAGGAACTTAGGTTAAAAGCGCCACGTCCTATGGCAACACCGAGGGACCAACATCCTGCTCGCCTAAACCAATCCATCTTTTCAAGCAGTTGTTTCCCCGCTCACCCTTCGCTACTTTTTACTTATTTAGAGATAAATGCTGACCACCTATTCTTACAGGATAAAATGATGCTATTCCGAAAGTAAAATAGTATGCTAAGAGTAATCTTAACATACTATTTTTGGAATATACAGGTAAAAAATAGATAGATTTTAGAATAGTCATCTATAGGCGAGCGTTTCGCAAGAAGCAAACTTAACATACGTTTGCAGAAAAGCAAGCCTTAGCGGAAATCAGTCGATGATCTATATTGAATAGATAAAATTAGATAATCTACACACCTGTATTATTTATTTTTTTGCAATAAATCCAATGTGTCATTGAATTCTTTTTCAATCTCATTATTTTTCTTATATGTCAGTAGACTTACGATAATAGCAGCGAGCAACCCAAAGCCAAACCCTGGAACGATTTCATATAACTTTACATGAAGCGAATCAATTGATCCCCAAACATAAGAGACAACAGCACCAACGATCATGCCTGTAAATGCTCCCCAGTTTGTTAGCTTTCTCCAATATAAAGAAAGTAAAATAATTGGACCAAATGCTGAACCAAAACCAGCCCATGCGAATGCCACCAAATCTAAAATTTTATTATCTTGGTTCCATGCAAGTGCGATAGCGATTAGCGATACGATTAACACGGCCAATCTGCCCATAAAAACATAATGTTTGTCCAATCCATCTTTTTTGAAAATGGCTTTATAAATATCCTCTATTAACGCAGAAGATGTGACAATGAGTTGGGATGAAATAGTACTCATAATGGCCGCTAATATGGCTGCTAGCATTATGCCTGCAATAAATGGATGGAATAGGATTTGACCCAATGCGATAAATACTGTTTCTGGATTTTTCAATTCCAAACCATTTTGTTGATAATAGGCAATCCCTACAAGAGCAGTAGAAATTGCTCCGAATAGACTTAAGAACATCCAACTAATTCCAATACGACGAGCTTGTTTTGTTTCCTTGACACTAGAAATAGCCATAAAACGAACAATAATATGCGGTTGACCAAAATACCCCAGTCCCCATGCCATCGCTGAAATAATGACTGCAGCCGATGCTGTACCTCCAGCAGTAAAGCTCAATAAATGAGGCTTTACTTCTTGAATAGAGGCGACTGTTTGAGAAAACCCTCCTGTTTTGAACAATCCAAAAAGCGGTACTGTAATCAAAGCTAAAAACATAGTTAAACCTTGAATAAAATCCGTATAACTAACAGCTAAAAATCCACCAAATAACGTATAAGCAACTACAACACCCGATACAATTAGTAAACCAGTATGATAACTGTAACCAAAAGAGCTATCAAAGAATACGCCGCCTGATACCATCCCTGAAGATACATAGAATGTAAAAAATACAAGAATAATAAGTCCTGAAGTGATTCGAAGTAATTTTGTATGATCACGTAAACGATTATCTAAATAGCTTGGTATCGTAATAGAATTATTCGCCACTTGTGTATACATACGCAAACGTGGCGCAACAAGTCTCCAGTTTAAATAGGCACCTATTGTTAAACCAATGGCGATCCATCCTTCTACTAAACCGTTTGCATAAATAGTCCCAGGTAACCCCATTAATAGCCAACCAGACATATCTGCAGCTCCTGCACTTAATGCGGTAACCATTGGACCTAATGAACGCCCTCCTAACATATAATCCGTTAAATTGGACGTCCTCATAAATGCGTACCAACCAATCCATAACATGGCGACCATATAAATCAGAATGGCCAATAATTGATACATATTGTCGGACATATTGAAATCCTCCTTTATTTTTGTATTCAAATTTTTCTATAATCCACACGTATTACTACCATATTTATGAATAAAATATGAATACTATGAAACTATAAAATAATATGCTTACAAGTTTATCCCGCGTTAACGGGCAGTAAGCTCCACCTCAATCGAGATAGGTAGATGAGGAGCAACTGCCCGTATAAGCCCGATTGGTTCGGGCCAACAAGATGTTGGTCACTCAGGTGTTGCCACAGGACGTGGCGCTTTTAACCTGAGTTCCCCTAGTTTAGTGCGGGATGCCCCCCACGGATGAAAGTTTCACTTTATCTACTACATGTTATCATAAAATTCTGTTATTAATAACCTCTAAAAAATGATTATTTATACGTTTTTTTGCAAATTCAAAACATGCTTTTGAAATCTCCTTTTCTCTATTAAGAAAAATATTTCATTTTCCGCTTAGCTACATGTTCTTCTTACTTGTTTTCTACTGAATTCATGATGTTCTACTATTCTTTTTCTAATTGTTCATAAATAGGGGCCTAGCTCTGTGTTTAGAAAAGCTAAAATTATGATACACTTATGCCAACGATTAAATGGCAAAGAAGGCGACGCAAGATGGATATTAATGAAATGAAACAAGGATTGCTTGAGCATTTATTGAAGGAAGAACTTGTATCAGCAACCATCAGTCAACCACGTACAAAATCAAGCGATCTGAAACGGATTAAGTTAAAACCAATAAAACTAAAGGGAATCTACTATATTCAGTTAGAATATCAATATGAACGCATTTTAAAACATGAAAATATACCATTATCATTAATTGGACAAAGCTTAAATGAGTTATTTGACCAGTTTCGGCAATTCCAAGGTGAATTTATAGGAGAAAATATCCATATTCAACTTTCTAAGAAAAATAAAGTGTTACGGAAAACCGAAAAAACGGAAAAGAAAAAGGTCGAGTTATCACATAACCGTAAAAAAAATTATTTACTTGACCCCGACAAGCCCTATCCATTTTTAGTCCGGCTTGGGATACAGTCTCCAGAAGGCAAAGTAAAAAAACAAAAATATGATAAATTCAAACAGATTAATCGCTTCATTGAATTTATCCATGATTCTTTAGATTATCTTCCAAAGGATCGGACCATTCGCATTTTAGATTTTGGTTCTGGTAAATCATACTTAACATTCGCTCTTTATCACTACTTGAAAATTGAAAGGGGCTTGGATATCCATGTCACGGGTCTTGATTTAAAAAAAGAAGTAATCGAAGAATGTGCGGAAATTGCCAAAGACTTGCAATATGATCAGCTTGAATTTTTAGTTGGTGATATTAATGATTACAATGATGAAACGTCCGTTGATATGGTTGTTACGCTGCACGCTTGTGATGTTGCTACAGATATGGCATTAGCCCGTGCTGTAAAATGGGATGCTCAAGTCATTTTAAGTGTTCCTTGCTGTCAGCATGAACTCCATCGTCAATTACAATCAGCCCCTCTCGATGTGATGCTACAACATGGGATCATCAAAGAACGTTTTGCAGCATTAGCAACTGATTCGATCCGTGCAGAAATTTTAAGCCTGGTAGGTTACGATGTACAACTTCTAGAATTTATCGATATGGAACATACACCCAAGAATATCTTGATCCGTGCTTACTATACTGGTAAACAACCAACTATTGTGCAAAAAGCTCGTTACAACGCATTTACAGAATTTTTATCAGCTAAACCTTTTCTAGAAAACGAACTCAAAGAATATCTCGAATAAGAAGAATCTAAAAAACATGCCCATTTTCTGATGAGGCATGTTTTTTCAGACATGATGTTTTTTATTACTATTATTTCGTTAAAATATGTGATTTTAAAAGATTATTTTTTAGTTTGCTAATTGAAAAAAATAGAATGAATACTAGCTGATAACAAGACAATCATTTCTAGTCTACTATAGATAGATGGTAGCGAAGGAAACGTCGTAAGCTACACGCCGCAGGAAATCAAGCCGTGGCGAAAATAAATCGATAATGTCTATTTTATGAATACCATTGAACCATCAATACGCATATTATTTTAATTTTATACAAGCGTGTTGATTATCCAATTTAATCCATAAAAATAAGAGGATTTGTTGATTTCCACTCCGGCTTGCACGACTCATGCGGGCGAATGCTGAGCCTCCTCGCTACGCTGCGGGGTCTCATCTATTCGCTTTTCCCGCGGGAGTCGAGCAAGCCTCCACTCCAATCTATATAAATGGTCTTAAAAATACAGAGTTTTTCAAAAACTATGTCAAAAAGACACCCCTAATTTTTGTCAAATCAACACGTGTGAATTTTATATTGATTATTGACTATGTTTTTCTGTATGATTTTAGTTGACATCGGAAGTTCAACTTATTTCGTTTAATTGAAGGCTTTTATATCGAAAGCAAAAAAATTGATGCCGTTTATTCATAAGAGAAGTTCTAATAAATAAACTTGTTTTTTAACATTTCTATTCTATTAGTAAACTCTATATCTCTTATTTAGACTTGTTTTTTGTATCTTTTTTACTATATATGCATATAACGGGGTCTTCCTTGAAAAATTTTGACAGACTTAGAACTACTTTGTTTTCTTTATTTGTCATATCGGTTACAATAAAAATTCTTTCCTAAATTCTATTGATTTTTTATTGATAATGATTATCATTGTTATTAAAGACCTAGATGATGCAAAAAAATCATTGGAAAGAAGGATATAATAGATGAAAACAAAATCATTATTAGCCATTTTATTAGCAGGGAGCGTCGTAATGACTGGATGCAACAGTGCTGATGATGCGAAAAAGGACGATAGCAAGACGAAAACGCAGGAAACAACGAAAGATGCCTCATCAACTGCTGATTTACAAAAAGAAGTGGATGCATACAGAGACTTCGCTCTTGATCAATTAGACAAATTCACTACTGAAACAGAGAAATTTGTAGCCGCTGTTAAAGATGGTGATATTAATAAGGCAAAAGAAATCTACCCAACAGCTCGTATGTACTATGAACGTTCTGAACCAATTGCAGAAAGCTTCGGCGATCTTGATCCTCGCATTGATGCTCGTTTAGCTGATTTAAAAGATGAAGGTAAAGGTGCTGAAGACTGGACTGGTTACCACAAAATCGAGTACGGTTTATGGGAAAAGAACACTACTAAAGGTTATGAAAAAGTAGCTGATCAATTGCTTGCAGATGCAAAAGAGCTACGTGGTCGTGTTGAAACTGCTGATGTAACACCTGATTTGATGATAACAGGTGCTGTTGACTTATTAAATGAAGTATCTACTTCAAAAATTACTGGTGAAGAAGAAATCTATTCTCATACTGACTTATATGATTTCAAAGCTAATGTTGAAGGCGCAGAAAAAATCTTTACTATTTTAGAAGATAAGCTGAAAGAAAAAGATGCTGATTTAGCCAAAAATTTAGCTGACAAATTCAAAGCTGTTAATGATTTACTTGCAAAATATGAAACAAAAGATGGCGGTTATGTTTCTTATACAGAACTAACAAAAGATGATACAAAAACTTTATCTGAAGCTGTAAATCAATTAGGTGAACCATTAAGTCAAATGGGAGTCGTAGTGGAGTGATTATAAATGACTAAAACAAACGATGATGAAAAATTGCTAGATAAAAAGATTACACGCAGACAAATGCTGAAAGTAACAGGTGCTGGGGCCGCTGGAATCGCAATCGGCGCTTCCGGCATGGGAGGAATTCTGAAAGCATTTGGCAAGGATTTTTTAGAAGATGATGATACCAGCGCCACCAATAAAGTAAACTTTTACGGCAAGCATCAATCTGGTATTGCTACTGCTGTACAGACGAATATCTACTTTGCTTCATTAAATGTTTTAGTAAAATCTAAAAAAGAATTGCAAGAGTTGTTCCAAATGTGGACACCTCTTGCCGTTCAAATGATGAATGGCAATGTGATCGGCGTATACAAGAATACGCTGATTCCGGCAAAAGATACTGGTGAAGCAAAGGGCTTAGATGCTCGCAACTTATCCATTACATTTGGTGTTGGTCCATCTTTATTTGAGAAGAAAGAACTTGGTCTTTCCTCTTTAAAACCAAAAGAATTAAAAGATTTACCCCATTTTCCAAAAGATCAGCTAGAAGAGGTATATACAGGTGGGGATATTTGCATTCAAGCTTGTGCGGATGATCCACAAGTCGCATTCCATGCAGTACGTAATCTTATTCGTGCCGCATCAGGTAAAGTAACTATGAAATGGTCACAAGCAGGGTTCAATTCATTTCCTATGAAAAACGGTAAAAAACAAACACCTCGTAATTTATTCGCTTTCAAAGATGGTACAGAAAACCCAAATACCTCTGATGAAAAAGATATGAATAAGGTCGTTTGGGTACAATCCGGTGATTCTAAACCTTGGATGACAGGCGGCACTTATTTAGTCGTCCGTCGCATTCAAATGCATTTAGAAACATGGGATCGCACTGCTTTATCTGAGCAGGAAAATACATTTGGACGCCATCGTGATTCAGGTGCACCACTTGGTAAAAAAAGTGAATTTGATGATATGGAAATTGAACGGAAAGATGCAAATGGCAACTATATTGTTCCAGAAGATTCACATGTTTTTCTAGCAAAAAAGGCGAAAGCTAGAGTTATGCGCCGTTCATATTCTTATTCTTCAGGTGTTATTGACTCAACTGGTACTTATGATGCCGGGCTTGTGTTTATTTCTTTCCAAAAAAATCCTGAACAATTTATTAAAATCCAAAACAGTTTTGGTCGTTTGGATAAAATGAATGAATATATTACCCATCGAGGAAGTGGGGTTTTTGCTTGCTTCCCAGGTATTAAAAAAGGAAGTTATATAGGTGAAGCATTATTTAACACGTTGTAGTCAATTCATCATCATACTCTTTGTTTTACTGGCAACTGTACAACCTGTCTTCGCTGCTGAATCATATAGGGATTTATATATTTCGATTAGCGATGCCATTATGAATTCCAAACAAGGGAACGATACAAAAGCTGAGAAAGCTGTTCAAGCATTTGAAGAAAGCTGGAACAAAGCTGGCGTCAAGGAATCGAAAGAATCGAAGGCTGTTGAACAAGCTTTAGATCAAGCGAAATCTGCAACGACTGATGATGAGCGTTTAAAAACGTTAACGGCTCTCTCAAAGGCTTTAACGGCTCTTGAAAAAGCTGAAAATCCAGTCGATGAAAAAGCTGAGAGAAAAACGTTCCTCAAAACTATGACTCCTGAACTGAATCGATTAGAAACAGTAATGAAAGAAGGAAACATAGACAAGCTGAAAGCAGAATATAATCATTTCAATATTTTTTGGAACCAAAAAGAAAAACCAGTACGTTCCTATGACGTTGCAGCATATGGACAAATTGAAACTCAAATATCTTTTATGAGAATTACACTTGCGGATGAAAATCCTAGTATGGATGATTTTCAGGATCAATTTAACACGTTAAAAAAATACATTACCGCTTTTGGTAACAATAAAAAAGTATCTGCTACTTCCAATGGCACTTACTCTTTACAAACGTTGATTGATTTAATCGATGATGCGAAAACGCAAATCGATGATAAAGATTATACAAAAGCAGCTTCAACTGTCAAAAAATTCATTACAACTTGGCCGAATGTGGAAGGCGACATCCGTACAAAGAATGCTTCTCTTTATACAAAGATCGAAAGTGATATGCCGATTATTGCTAGCGACCTGATGAAGGATGCCGTTGACACAAAAGATATCAACTCACAACTTGATAACTTTAAACAACAAATTCAATTGATCCAAGATGATCAAAGCTATAGTTTTTGGGATTCTGCATTAATCCTTCTTCGTGAAGGTTTAGAAGCATTACTTATTATCATTGCCTTAGTTGCTTTCTTGAAAAGATCAGGCAATCGCCATATGGAAATATGGATTTATATTGGCGCAGGCATCGGAGTCGCTGTTAGTGCTGTTTTAGCTATATTGATGTCAACTATTTTTAATTCTTCAACAATTAATACTAGCCGTGAAATGATTGAAGGTTATGTAGGTTTGATCGCTGCAGCTATGATGATTGGTGTCGGTGTATGGTTGCATAGTAAGTCCAATATCAAAGCTTGGAATGCTTATATAGCCAAACAGATCAATCATGCAATGTCAAAACAAAGCGTATGGGCTATGGCTTTTATCAGTTTCCTTTCTGTCTTCCGTGAAGGTGCTGAAACATTGATCTTCTATATGGGAATCGCACCTAAAATGTCAACAGCTGATTTCTCTCTAGGAATCGCAATAGCAATTGCCATTTTATCTGTTGTAGCATTCTTGCTATTACGTGTAAGTGGAAAGATTCCTATACACAGATTCTTTGCAGTTGCGACGATTTTCATCTATATTCTTGCATTTAAAATTATTGGTGTAAGTATTCATACATTACAATTAACCGATACATTGCCTTCAACTGTTCTAAATGGTGTACCTGTTTGGGCAGCAATCGGATTCTACCCAACAGTTGAAACCATCATCGGTCAAGTAATACTACTTGTTTTAATTGCTCTAACAATTATTTATAAAAAACGAAAAAACAATCGATTATAAATACCATAAAATAAACAGCATGCCAGGGTTACTCCTAGCATGCTGTTTTTGTATACATACCCTATTTAGGCTTTCCTCTTTCCTATTAAAAAGGCACTCTCATAATATACCTTTTTGCCATTTGACATAGTCTTTTGCAAAATAAGTGATTATTGCATCCGCACCAGCCCTAAATGTACCAATTAAAATTTCCTCAATCACTTTTTTCTCTTCAATCCAACCATTTATGGCAGCTGCCTTTACCATTGAGTATTCTCCACTTACTTGATAAGCAACGATTGAAAGATAGTTTTATGGTGTGAGTTCCCATTGGTCAAAACAACAATCTTCAATATGGAGAAGTGAGTATTGAAAGCACTATTGATTCGAAAGAGAAAATGATGAACTTCGTTTCGCTCACTTGCTTTGCAACAACACTTTGCCCATGCTCCAAAGAAATAAGTAAGTATGGTACTCACAATCAACGAGGTAAAATAACGATATCCGGAAATATAAGCGTGGAATCTATTCCTAGTGATTGGAAATTACAATTGAAAGATATCGCGATCAATAATGCCAGCGCACCAATCCATTCTCTTTTAAAAAGGCAGGATGAAAAATATGTGACCGAGCATGCTTATGAAAACCCTAGATTTGTAGAGGATTTAGCACGGTTAATCGCCGTAGATCTCTCAGATGTAAAGTGGCTAGATCATAAACAAGTCATTTGTGAAAACGAAGAATCTATTCATGCCCACAATGCAATAGCACAAATCCATCTATAAAGTGCCATTTCTCATAGTAGGATTTTTCTTCATCCTTCACTATATATGGGTTGAACCAATTGAGCTTCTTACAGACAGTTATTCCTTCCTTTTTCTTCTCTAAAAGATTTTAAATCCAAGCAAATAGGGATTTTCCACCTACAATCCAAATCCACAATTCTGGAAATAAACTTTCATGAGTGATGACCAATTGTCCCTAACCTATACATGGAAAAGTTTTTTACACACAAAAAGACTGTAGAACAAATCGAAAAATTCGAGATCATCTACAGTCCCATCTTTACCAGACAAATAATTCAACTAATAGAAAGGGCAAAATCTTAGAATTTAATCATTTTGCTTGGAACAACCCATTCATTGAATTGTTCTTCTGTTAGAAGACCTGTTTCAAGTGCTGCTTCTTTTAATGTTAAGCCATTTTTATGAGCATGTTTCGCGATTTTAGCAGCATTTTCATAACCAATATATGGGTTAAGAGCAGTTACTAACATCAATGAGTTATTTAAGAAATGTTCAAGTTTATCTTCGTTAGCAGTAATGCCTTGTAAACAGTGTTCATCAAAGCTGCGGATAACGTCAGATAACAATTGAACGGATTGCAAGAAATTATAAAGGATAACTGGTTTGAACACATTCAATTCAAAGTTACCTTGAGATGCGGCGATGCCAAGGGTTACATCATTCCCCATAACTTGCACCGCTACCATTGTAACAGCTTCACATTGAGTTGGGTTTACTTTACCTGGCATGATAGATGAACCCGGTTCGTTTTCTGGAATTGAGATTTCGCCAAAACCAGAACGTGGACCTGAAGCTAACCAGCGAACATCATTAGCGATTTTCATCAAATCAGCTGCTAGTGCTTTCATAGCACCATGAGTCGTTGCCATTTGGTCATGAGAAGTTAGTGCATGGAATTTGTTTGGTGATGCAACGAATTTCAAACCTGTAGCTTTTGATAATTCAGCCACTACTTTTTGATCGAAGCCATCAGGAGTATTCAATCCAGTACCAACTGCTGTACCACCGATTGCAAGTTCTAACATATGTTTAGCACTTTCTGCAATCATTTCTTCTGATTTCTCGATCATGTGTAACCAGCCGCTGATTTCTTGTCCTAATGTTAATGGAGTCGCATCTTGTAAGTGTGTACGGCCGATTTTAATCAATTGCATGAACTCTTCAGATTTTGCTTTTAAAGTTGCTTTAATTTGACGCAAAGCTGGTAATAAGTTCTCTTCTACTGCAATGGAAGTTGCAATATGCATAGCTGTTGGGAAAGAATCATTTGAGCTTTGAGATTTGTTGACATCATCATTTGGATGTAGGCGTTCTTCACTGCCCTGAGCTTCCAAATATTCATTACCTAAGTGAGCGATTACTTCATTGACATTCATGTTCGTTTGAGTACCGCTACCTGTTTGCCAAATAACGAGTGGAAATTCATTGTCCCACTTACCATCTATAATTTCATCTGCAGCATGGATAATAGCATCTGCTTTAACTTGTGAAAGTGTGCCGATTTCAGCACAAACTTTTGCTACTGATTTTTTAAGTAATGCATAGCCATGAATAAATTCGATTGGCATATGTTCAGAACCGATTTTAAAGTTTTGTTTACTCCGTTGAGTTTGAGCACCCCATTTGTGATCTGCAGGTACTTTTACTTCTCCCATAGAGTCATGTTCAATACGATATTCCAAGTTGTTCATCTCCATTTCTTTTACGATGAGTTTTGTTTTCTCTCAACTACTATGATAGCGTTTTCTGCTTCAATTGTCTGCAATTCTGTTTAAATTATCGCAAAAATCTTTTGAAAAATTGGAAGCTATTTTTTGTCTACCCCACCTTTTCTAAGCAACCCCTATGACGGCATCGGTGTTGGCGTTGGCTGTGAATATCCTTCTTTATAATCGTGGTCGATTTGTTCGCGGATTTCTTTAAGTGTTGTCCCTTTTTGTGCTTGTTCAATCGACTTAATCGCAATTTCCACACAAACAATACAACGTGTTCCATGATCATCCCAAACAACCGTGCCATCTTTTTTTACTTCTTTAATAAAACAATTTAGATTACTTTTGTGATCAGCACTTTCTGCACATCCACAATAACAAGGCAGCCATTTTAAAATTTCTGTAGCCTTCCCAGCAGCTTTATAAACCAATTTTAAATCTTCTGATTGTTGATCTAAAAAGCTTGGCAATACATCCACTGATGCTGTTTCCTCTTGGAGATCGCCATTGGCTAACGTATGTTGATGATGAGCATGATTCGTTTGTTGCGTTGTTTCTGTTTGCTCATGTTCTACATGCTTTTTTTTCGATGATTCATCTGTATCATTACCACAGGCTGCTATAAGCATCGTGCTTGCTAATAACATGGATAACCATTTTTTCTTCACTGTAAAACTCCTTCGTCAGCTTTTTCTTTCATTATACCTTAGAGGGTTTTATATATCATGATAAATCCTGTTTCATCCTATATAAGGGCTTTAAAGTTTTTTCTTTCATAAAGTGAAGCTTCCATCAGTGGGGTTTTCTTCATCCCCCCTATCTTTCTTGTTTCCTTCTAAAACTTGAGATGGGGGGCGTACTGCCCGTTAAAGCGGGATAAATCCTGTTTCCTCCCATATAAAAGCTTTAAAGCCTTTTCTTTCATAAAAAAATTGCCGCACAAGCTAATGATAACCAGCTTATACGGCAATTCAAAAATGGATCAATCTTCAGTTGTTGCGGCTGATACATCTTCTTTTGGTTGTACATTATCAGCCAATCGCTCAATGCTTGGGCGAATCGAATACTTGCCTGAGTAGTTCTCGATCAATTCTTTCATATCAATACCTGACGATGCTTTTAGTGTTTCTTGTAAGGTTGCCATTAAGTCTGTTGCATAGCCAGTCACCTTATTGGCACCTCCGCCTTCACCACTGCCAGTATCCACAACCGTGATTTTATCGATGTTTGATAATGGACCTGCTACTTGTTTTGCATATTCAGGCATCATTTGGATAATCATATCTAATATAGCAGCTTGACCGAACTGTTCGAAAGCTTCTGCGATTTTACGTTTTGCTTCGGCTTCTGCAAGACCTTTCAGACGGATGATCTCCGCTTCTGATTCCCCTTGCGCACGCTCTGAATCAGCTTTTGCCAGACCATCTAGGCGGACTTTTTCTGCTTCAGCTTTTGCTTTCGCTTCTATATGATATTTTTCTGCGTCCGCTTGAGCTAATTGTTTCATTTTTTCTGCTGCTGCGTTTTGTTCAATGGCATAACGATCTGCATCCGCTTTTTTCTTTACCTCTGAATCATATTGTTTTTCACGGCGGAGAATTTCTTTTTCTTCTAATTCGATTTGCTTTTGGCGTTCAATGATTTGGATCTGCATTTCTTGTTCTGTGACTTCTTGTTTTGCACGTGCCGTTTCTAGTTCATACGCTTGGTCAGCGCGAGCCTTTGCAATGTCTTGTTCACGGCGGAATTCTGCTACTTTCAATTGATTTTCTTTTTCTGCTTCTGCAATTTCAGTAGCTCGTTCTAGCTCTGCCTTTTGTGCTTCTTTATCCGCTTCTGCGCGTTTAATACGCGTTTCCTTTTCAGCATCAGCCGTTGCAATATCTGCATCACGCTTAACCTGTGCTATCCTTGGTTTTCCTAGTGAATCTAAGTAACCGTTTTTATCTCGTACATCTTTGATCGTGAAAGATACGATAGTGAGCCCCATTTTTGCTAGATCTTGTGAAGCAACACGTTGTACCTCTTGTGAGAATTTATCACGGTTTTTATAAATTTCTTCAACGGTCATAGACCCTAGAATCGAACGTAAGTGGCCTTCGAGTACCTCTTTTGCTTCGTTTTCACGTTCTTCTTTTGGTTTGCCTAAAAACTGTTCCGCAGCTGTTGCAATTTCGGCTATTGAACCGCCAATTTTGATAATGGCAATACCATCAGCCATTACGGGTACGCCTTGTTCTGTATAAACTTCAGGCGTTGTAACTTCTAATTTACTGGATAATAAGCTAAGTGGTTCGGCTTGTTGGAACACTGGTAAAACAAATGTACCACCACCACGGATAATCTTAATACGGTTTCCGCCTTCATCCGTATGTACGTTTTTGGAACCTAAGTAACTACCTGTAACAATGAGTGCTTCGTCTGGACCTGCTGTTCGATATTTCGTTATATACACCCCGATAATCGCCAACAAAACAACAACGACAATAGCACCTACGATTAATAAAACTGGCATATTTCATTCCTCCTGTTTTTTATCTTTCTAATCATTTAAAATAACGGCTCATATTCTTTGACATATAAAGTTCCCTCTTTCACTTCCACGATGAGCACTTTCGAATCATATGGTATGGACACATGATCATAGCTTGTTGCACGTTTTGAAATAATACCGTTGACTGTTTCAACCACTACTTCACCAAAGCCATCAATAGGAATCGGGACAATCACCTTTCCTACTTGACCGCCTAAAGATTCTTCGCTATAAGCCATTGACACCTCGGCTGATTTTAAAGGGACTAGTATGAAATAATACATCAAAATATCGATTACAAATGAAATAACTGCGGAAATAACAGCAATAAGAATACTATTTAATGATGTAAACGTCTCGAAGATAAAACCAAGTGCTGTGAGGAAAGTCAAAAAGGCCAAGATGACGGTAGGGTTAAAAAAAGGAATCCCTTCTCCAATTCCATCAACTATATCACCAAAAAAAAGATATAAAATCATACAAATAGCTAAGAATATTAATGAGTACAAATACCACTGGTCAATAGACCAAGAATTTACATCAATCATCTACACCCCCTTTAACCATTGTTTGCCCTTTCAATAAGTTATACGGATAAATATCAGTAAAAGTTTCAATTTTTCTGGTTATTTCACATTATCTAGAAGTGTATTTCCATTTATGGAAATTTCACTTGATGTATATACATTTGAAATATTACAGGATTGTAAAGTTTGAAATAATTCACATAATTGTTGTATGGATTTTTTGCTCAATTTGTTATGATTATAGTTGCGTTTAAAAATAAATAAATAAAATCTTAATGTTTTGTATACAAATTAGGAGGCTTTGTATGTTCAGCTCAAAAAAAGAGGACCCTTTCTTTGCTGCGCTTTTGAAAGTTGCTAAAAATGTAAATGAAGCAGCTCACTATGCTGATGATTTTAAAATAACAGGCGTTGCAGACCTGAAAGAGCTTAGCGTAACATTAAAAAAATATGAAACAGATGGGGACTCACTCATTCATGAATTAATCCAGATGCTCAACAAATCATTCATGACACCTATCGAACGTGAGGATATTTTAGAATTAGCCGTAAGAATGGACGATATTTTAGATGGCATTGAAGACTGTATTGCTCACTTTGAAATGTTCTCACTAACAGAAGTCGATGATTATATGAGAGATTTCTTAAAATATATCATCCTAAGTACGGATGAAATCGCTACTGCAATGGAACACTTAACGAATAAAAAGCTGATTAATATGCGTAAACACGCTATCCGTATTAAGGATTATGAACGTAAATGCGATGAAGTATTACGGACATCCATTAAACAACTATTCTTACATGAAAAAGATCCTATCCGCATTATTCAATTTAAAGATATTTATGAGCAACTTGAAGAAGTAGCCGACTATTGTCAAAATGTCGCTAACTCAATGGACACTATTATAATGCGAAATGCATAGGAGTTGTAGAAACACATGAATACTATAATAATCGCAACCGTTCTTGTTGTTATATTCGCACTATTATTCGACTTCATAAACGGTTTTCATGATACTGCAAATGCCATTGCTACAGCTGTTTCTACTCGTGCACTTTCACCACGTCTTGCTGTAGTTTTAGCCGCATCGATGAACTTTGTTGGGGCTGTTACGTTTACTGGTGTTGCTAAAGCATTGGCAAAAGATATTGTCGATCCATTTGCGCTCAGTAACGGATCTTTCATTATACTAGCTGCACTTATATCAGCCATTATATGGAATTTGGCAACATGGTACTTAGGAATCCCTTCAAGTTCATCACACGCAATCATTGGTTCTCTAGCTGGAGCTGCAATCGCCGCTGCTGGTTTTTCTGTTATTAACTTTGGTGGATTTATCAAAATTATCGAAGCCTTACTCCTTTCACCATTTATCGCAATTATCTTCGGGTTTTTAGTGATGTCCCTATTTAAGGGAATATTCAAGAACTTAAATTTGTATCGTACGAATAAAAAATTCCGAAGAGTACAAATTTTCACAGCCGCTCTACAAGCCTTTACACATGGTACAAATGATGCCCAAAAATCAATGGGGATTATTACAATGGCCTTGATTGCATCAGGACTACAAACTGGGGAAGATATACCTCTATGGGTACGTGTCGCTTGTGCTGCTGCTATGGGATTGGGTACTTCAATCGGTGGTTATAAAATTATTAAAACCGTTGGCGGTAAAATTATGAAAATTCGTCCGGTGAATGGTGTAGCGGCTGACTTATCCTCTGCCATCATTATTTTTGGCGCTACGCATTTACACTTGCCAGTTTCTACAACCCATGTCATTTCTTCCTCTATTATGGGTGTAGGTGCTGCACAAAATGCGAAAGGGGTCCATTGGGGAGTTGCACGTAGAATCGTCATTACTTGGGTAATCACATTACCTATAGCTGCGTTATTAGGCGCTACAATCTTTTCTATCTTCAATCTGTTTTTATAAAATATGATCACTTTAAAATATACTGACTGTTTCTTGTTAAGATCACATCTATCAACTGATGATTGATTTAACTCTTAAAAGATCATATTAAAAAATACTTTTTAATTTATTCTCCAATTAAAAGTACGAATGCTGCTTAAATGAGCGTTCGTACTTTTACATTTACTAAAATTATTTCTACTTGAATTAATTTCTTTAATAATCATGTGAAGCCGTTGCCACAGTATAGGACGCGGCGAGCTAAGACCTCGTCCCTTTCATCGTTCCTACGGGTCTAGCTCAAGCTTTTCTCTCTAGACATTGAATGAGCTTCACTGAATCAACACCTCACGAAGAAAAATTGACTCACTTATTATTGTTTAGCATTATAAACGATCCTACCTTGAACTAAGCAATATTCAATTGTATGTAGAAAAGTATGCCTTTCATAAATACTTTGTGGATTTTTAGACAACATTTTATCTTGTTGGACAATAAAGTCTTTCTCTGAAACAATAACAATATCTGCTAATTTTCCTACCTCAATACTTCCTTTATCTTTTAGATGAAATCTTCTCGCTGCGTGAATGGATGTATAATAAATTAAATCTGAATAAGGTATATTTTCCTTCTTTGCAATTTCTAGCGCCGCTAAAAATGTGAACTGCCCACCATTAATACCTCCCCATGCACTAAATATGTCATATTGATCTGGATCTTTTAAATCTTTTGTACAAGGTGAATGATCCGAAGAAAGCATATCGATTTCTCCTCTTTTAAAAGCCTCCAATAGCGCCAGTCTTGTTTTTTCTTCACGTAAAGGTGGTGCACATTTAGCATCATACCCTATCTGATCAACGGCAGTGCTATTAAAGAGCAAATAATGAGGACATGTTTCTAATGACACATCAAGTCCTTCATCTCTTGCTTGTTGAATAATATGCACTGCTTCCGCTGTACTGATATGAACAAAATGCAACGGACAGTGTGTTAATCGACTGTAATAAATGGCGCGACTTACAGCTTCTAGTTCAGCCTCTTTTGGTCGAGAGTTCAAATATTTTCCTGCAATCGTTGCAGAAGTATCTTTTTTGGCTTCTTGTAAAGCAAATTGTAGGATTTCATCACTTTCTGCGTGTAAAGCTAGTATTTTTCCTAACTTTGCAATTTTTTTCATTCCTTTTAATAATATCTCATTTTGTACATGTTCAAAAGTTGGATCATTCGTTCTTGGCATAAAAGCTTTATACCCTATCACCCCGGCATTTGCCATCTCTTCTAACTTTTCAACATTATTATCTACTAAACCTCCCCACAATTCACAATGGGTAATTGATTTTTGCTTTGCTAGTTTTTGCTTTTCACGAACCCGTTCTGCATTGGTCGTTGCTGGGATAGAATTTAATGGCATATCAAAAAATGTTGTACATCCTCCTGCCGCAAGCATTTGCGAACCACTTTTAAACCCTTCCCAAATTTCTCGCCCTGGTTCGCTAAAATGAACATGTATATCGATTAACCCTGGAAAAACAAACTGATCCGTTGCATCAATTTCCTGTATGGCATCCTCTTTAACCTTAGTAGCTACTACTTGAATTTTACCATCTTGAATAGCAATATCTCCTCGTATAATTCCTGATGCTGTAACAATTTTTCCATTTTTAATAATAACTTCATACATTGAAACTCTCCCCTTAAACGTCACGTTTGAAATGATTTTCACCTTTTTTGAGATAGTCCGACTTTTCCAATAACCATGCATCCATTGAAGGGTACTTTTTTATGTCAAGAATTTCTTCATCATAGAGTAATCACTCATCAAAGTTTACTTTTCACGTATCCTTTTTTAATAAATAGTCATTCATAAAAGAAGTTATTTCTATTTTTTTACATCTGCTTTTACTAACTCTTTATTTACCTCTTTTAAATAAGAAAGATCAATATAATCTGATTGTGAGGGAACTTTTGAAATATTATTTGTATTCATTAAGTAATCTGTTACAGTTTTCCCATTACTTCCATCGATAAATGAATCGTCAACTTGCATATTATAAACGTTACGATTCATAATTTCTGTTAATTCTTTTTCTGACAAATGGAGTTCTGGAGCTAATATTTTCACTGCTTCTTCACGGTGATCATTGATAAATATCGTCGCTTTTTCTAATGAACGAATAACTGCCTTTACAGTATTCGGATTTTCTTTTAGATAATCATCGGTTACTTGTAGCGTTGAATGTACACTCATCCAATCCACCTCTTTCTCATTGCCCTCTAAATAACTTTTTGTTCCACTAAATAGAAGTTTTCCACCTTCTCCAATTGCCTTCGTAATAAACGGTTCCCATGCCGCCATAGCATCTATGCTACCATTTTGTAAAGCCGCTAAAGCATCACTAGGTGCTAAATTCGCTACTTTTACTTTTTTCATGTCTACATTGTATTCTGCCGCCATTTTATTGATAGCGATTTGAACATCTGCTCCTGATGGAATACCAATCGTTTTACCTTCTAAATCTTTTGGGGATGAAATATTAGCTTTTGGTCCAGCGACTACTGCTTGAGTACCTGCAATCTGCGCTAAAGGTGAAACAATTTTTACCTTTACTCCATTTGAGGCTAAAATAATATCCATAAAATTTGTTTGTAAGCTAATAGGTGCACTGCCACCTGACACAAGCGGTGCAATATCTGGGCCACTTTCGATTAATTTATTTTTAACTGTTAATCCTTCTTCTTTAAAATAACCTTTCTTATCAGCGATGATTTGTTGAGAAGATATTTGTGCATCTCGAACACCAACTAATTCGATTTCTGTTTTTTCCAGTTTACCATCTGTACTTCCATTTGAACTTTGATCTTTAGATGAATCTTTCCCACACGCAGCTAGTATCATTACTACACACACAACTAAAATGGATAAATACTTTTTCATATAAATTCCTCCGATATCTTTTTTATTTTATTTTTCTACTGCCGATAACCCATTCTTCCTCCAAGATAATAACTTTCTTTCAATCCATTTAAAGAAAATAGAGAATAAACTATATTCCAATCCAATAACGATAATGGCAACATACATATTTTCAATTTTGAAATAATTTCGCGCATCAACAATGATATAACCTAACCCTGATGTCGCCCCTAACATCTCTGATACGACTAATGCCGAAAATGCTAATCCTAAGCTGATTTGGCAACCTGCTAAGACGTTAGGTAAAATGGACGGTGTAATAACGCGCTTAAATATTTGAAAACGTGAGGCTCCTAAACTCATTGCTGAACGAATTAATGTCGAATTAACAGATTTTAAACCATCTAGTGTATTGGTGAGTACTGGAAAAAACACTGTCCAAGCTATTAAAATGATCTTTGGCAACTCTCCAATACCAAACCAAATAATAAATAAAGGTAAAATGGCCAATGCGGGAATCGGCCCTAAGATGTTCAAAATAGGGGACATCCAATAGTCAATGACTCTATTACTACCAATTAGCAATGCAACCGATACACCTAACGCGATTCCAATCATAGATCCTATAAATACACGAATAGTACTTGCAACAATACTTTTCACTAATATACCTGTTTGTACCAATTCCCACATTTGGGCAATGATGATTGAGGGAGGTGGTAAAAATTTTGGATTAAACATTTCTGCCTGCAAATTATATCGAGCAAACAGTTCCCAGAGGGCGATAACAACAACAATTGGTACCCACGATAATTTGTTGTCATTCTTTATTTTATTTTTGCTTACCGTGTGAACTTTCTGTTGCTCATCTACTATAGTGTTCATAGTCATCACACAAGCCTCCTTAATTAATTAGAATTTGTTGCAATTCTTGAACAAGAGAATTTTCTATTTTCCTTGGTCGCTTCATTGATATTTGTTTTTCCGCCGCAATTACACCTTGTTTCATTACAACAATACGATCAGCTAAGTAAACAGCTTCTGCAATATCATGCGTTATAAAGATAATAGTCGTCTTTAGCTCATTCCAAATATCTATTAATTCTTTTCTCATCGTTTCTTTTGTAAATACATCAAGTGCCGCAAAAGGCTCGTCCATTAAAAGGAGTTTGGGCTGACCCGCTAAAGCTCTTGCAATCCCTACCCTTTGTTTCATCCCTCCTGATAGTTCTGAAGGATAATGATGTTTAAATGGCTCCAAGCCAATCATCTGAAGATATTTATAAGCGATTTTTTGTACTTCCTCTTTTGACTTCCCCTGAACAGTTGGCCCAAAAGCAATATTTTCAAAAACAGTGTACCAAGGAAACAGGGCGTGCTCTTGAAAGACAATCCCACGTTCCTGATTAGGCTTGCCAATGGGCACTCGATTGACTGATATGTCCCCAGAATCCGGTTTTGTAAAACCTGCGATTAAGTTCAGCATAGTTGATTTACCACATCCACTATGACCGAGAATGCAAACAAATTCACCATCTTCAACTTCTAGATTGATATCTTGCAAGACAATCTTGTCACCAAAACTCTTTTTTATATTATTTAACACAAGTTCCATACAAACACCTTCTTACATTATTTTATACGTTATTTTTTATTACATGGTTATTATATTTTTTCTCACATTAATATTCTTTAGTAATATTAACAATTTATCTATAATACATTAGGCAACTTGTACAAACCATAATTCAATAATGGCTCATTTTCTTGTCATATAATACTTTTGAAAATGACCGAACCCTTTACATAGAAGAAGTAACAAATGATTCCATGTTGCTACTTATAAACAGTATCAAGCGTAGCGCCTATCCAATTTTCTTCTATTCCATGCATAAAGTGAAGCTTCCATTAGTGGGGGTTTTCTTCATCCCCCCACTGAAATAGAAGAACTCAGGTTAAAAGCGCCACGTCCTATGGCAACACCTGAGGGACCAACATCTTGCCCGCCCAAACCAATCGGACGCATGTGGCAGTTAATCTTCCATCTATCTTTCTCGTTTCTCTTTAAATCTTGAGATGGAGTCTACTGCCCGTTAAAGCGAGCTAAATGAATAATAAAAAGCAGAAATCAATGTCATAAAAATTAACATTGATTTCTACCTTTTAAAATCCTATTTTAATATCTCTACAATTTCAATTCTAATTATCATTCCAATTGAACCTTTTCGATTGGCAACCCCTTGTTAAAACCATGGACTTATAGAAATTTTCACAATGCAAAAGAGACTACTCCCTTGTTTAAAAGACATTTGAACCACTACAAGGGAATCTTAAGAAAATCTCTCTATGGTAATATAATGATTCAGGCATGTTTATTATCCAATTTTATCCATGAAGATAGGGAGAATTCGTTGATTGCAGCGAAGGCTTGCACGACTCATGCGGGCGAATGCTGGGGGCCACAGGATGTTGGTCACGGAGTCGTTGCCACAGGACGTGGCGCACTACAACTCCGTTCCTTAATCGCTTGCGCTGCGGGTTCTCATCTATTCGCTTTTCCCGCGGGACATTGAATGGACTTCCTGAATCCACATCGCACGAAGGAAATGCGCAAGCCTAATAGAGGACTCAAGCAAGCCGCAGCGAAGATCTATATAAATGAAACGAAAAATACATGTTTTTTTAAGAATTATATCAAAAATATTTCCTAATTTCTGCCTAATCAACACGCGTGATAATGATTATCTTTATTAACTCCCCTTGATAACACTAAGTCTTGTAACTCAAATAAAAAAACGCTATTCGAAAAATCGATGAATAACGTTTTTTTTAAATTCATACAAAAGAGTTAACTTCATAATTCAGTTTTTCAAACAGCATAGGCTTGGTCCATTCACTTATGAGTAATTTCCGTTATCAAACCTAATGATTTTTGATTTGGTTGATGTGGATTGTTTTTATAAAAGATTGATATCGATAGATAAATAAGAATCGCACAAATAATCACAAAACCTATCACGAATATGGTTATCTTTTTACCTGACATCTGCTTCTTCCTTTCCAGATTCATGCTATTTATTCGATGGTTTAAAACCTTCAGCGAATAGATAATCTTCAGCATCCTTACGTGTGCCAAAGCTTTCTTCTAAGTTAAAACCATGATAAATATTCCAATAAGGTGCATCATTGACAAGAAGTAATTGATCATTCGTACGATTACGCCAGATTTGTTCAATCTTCACTTCTTCAACGGGTTCATCTACTTCTGATAAATACATAATAGAATCTTCAATGGCTTCCCGCAACTCTTGTTCTGAGAAATCGCGAATATTCACTAAACCTCTGTCATCCGCATTATATCGCAGTAAATCTCCAACATAAACAAAGCCATTGCCATTTGGATGTAGTTTTTCAACTACGATTTTTTTATCATATTGACTACCGTCAAAATGATAATTTAAACGATTCATTGAAATTTCTTTACGTATGAGTTCTGGAAAACTTTCAATAATTTGTTGTTTTTGTTCAAATGTTAACATAGTGTTCTCCTTTGTCCTTCATAATCGTTTTAAGTATAGCATCTTTCGTATTTTTAATCGTCCTAAAATGAAAAGAACGAAATAGGTTAATCATACTCAACCCATTTCGTTATAGAAACCTTTGTTTCAATAAATTCATAAATGTTGTCATATATGAATCGTCATACCGAACAAAATCACTCGGTTTTGCATCTAAAACAAGATTTTTCTTTTCTCCATTTGCAAGTATCTCAAACCCTATTAGATGGAGGAATGGTGTATCACCTGCAATAAAATCGAAAACATCTGTCAGTTTTGCACGTACAATACCGGCGACCTCCTCCACTTGTAAATGGAAATCAGTAAAGCCTCCCGACTGTACCGCAAGAAATACATAAGCAAATTCACAATCATGTATGGAAGATTTTTTCATCATTGTAGGGATGATCGCCAGTTTTTCTAGATCTTCTATCGTCAAATATAGTCCTAGCTCTTCATGTAATTCTCTTATACCATCATCAGGTGTTTCTGATGCCAGCAAATGCCCGGCTGCTGTCACATCAAAAAGGGAGGGATAATCTTTCTTATCAGCACTTCTTAACTGATAATACAAATAATAATCGCCAGCAATCTCACTGATCAACCAGCAATGGAAAGTTTCATGCCATAATCCCTTTGCATGTATCTCTGCTCTCGTAGCAACACCTAATGGTTTATGCTGTTCATCAAAAGTTTTTAAAATCTCCGTTTCCACTTCTATCACCTACACATTTTTAGTTGCAGTGGTACGAATCGCTTTCCAATGTTGATAAACATTCTTCACCACTACTTTCCCGACAGCATACAACGGTACACCTAGTAAAATCCCTACAAACCCTGCAATATTACCTGCTGCTAGAATAATCGTGATAACAGTCAATGGATGAATATCTAGTGTTTTCCCCATGACATTTGGTGTGATAAAGTTACTATCTATTTGTTGTGCAACAAGTGTCACGACACATACCCAGACGGCTTGCATTGGATCATGTACAAGGCCTACTATTATTGCTGGAACAAGTGCGATCCAAGGTCCAATAAACGGTACCATATTCATAAAGAAAGCAAACAGTGCCAGTAATAATGCATATTCTAACCCTATAATTTTATAGCCGATGAAAATAATAATCGCCAAGATAAAACTAATCAGTAGCTGCCCCTGAATATAATTGCGTAATACATCATCAATTTCAGATAATGTTTTCTTAATCCATGCACGTCTTGAACCTGTAAATAAATTATAAATCGTTGGAGCAAATTTTTCGTGATCCTTTAACATGTAGATAAAGAAAAATGGCACAAGTATTAACACAAATGCTCCTGAAACAATACTCGAAATGAATTGAACTAAAAATTTACTTGTAAATACTGCATAGTCTTGGATGGAATTCGTTACGCTATCGATCGCATCATTTAGTTGATCTGGGAAGTTTTCACGATTTTTTAGTACATAATCCACCATATCTGAAAGCTCATTTGCCAATGTTGGCGTTGCTTTCACTAAATTATTGATTTGCGTATTGATTGGTGGGACAACAATAGCTATAAAGCCATAGACTGCAACGCTGATTAATACAATAATAGAGAGTATGCTTGCCCAACGTGGGAATTTTTTCTTTTCTAAAAAACGTTGGATCGGTTCGGTTACATAGTATAAAATTCCCCCAGCTAACAATGGAATAAATATAGCGCTTAATATGACTACGATTGGATAGAAGAGGGATTTGATTTCGAGAAAATACTTCACGATTAATAATGCCAGAAGTATACCCACACCCGCTTGAAACCATAGTTTTTTCGTCAATTATTTCCACTCCATTCACAAAAATACCTAATTATTTTACTTATATTAAGTATACGCGATACTCTAGAAAACTGGAAATAACATTCTCTAAAAAAAGAAAGAGACTGAAGCATAACTAACTCTAAATAGAAAGAAAGGAGAATCTGAGCCAATTCAAATTCTCCCTTCTCCATTTCTTGTTATTAGTTCTTTTGCCATCTCGTCTTTTGACCGTGTATTTTCGTAAATCTACGGTCATTAATGCGATGCCCATTTCGTTTTCAACTTTCGATTTTTTTCATGCATGATAAAGTGAAGCTTCCATCCGTGGGGGGGTTCTTCATCCCCAAGGATAGTTAGCTGAACCAATCGGACTTTTACGGGCAGATGATCCCCCACCATCTCTCTCGCTTTTCTCTAAACCTTGAGTTACCCGTTAACGCAGGATAAACAGAATGGGCAACAGAAGACAACCTTATTTTATTTTAAAAATGACCAAAGCCTGTGAAATTTTACTCATCATCAAATTTCACAGGCTTTTTCATTTGGAGATAGATTTCGCCCCAGTCTCTTTTCACTTATTCTACATCGAAACTGATAATGTTTGTCCAAATTTTTGTTGTACCAACTTGGCTATATGCATAAACTTGGATACTATTTGTTACCAAGTTTTCTACAGGAACACGGTAATAACGCTTATAACCTGTCACGATATTATCAGATCCTACAATAGGGATACTTTTATAGTTCGTTGCATACGTTGTGATCATTGTTGAACCACTGTAGATATAATTATTAGAATAACCATCTGTAGTTACGCGGAAATAAACATAATCATGCATAACTGCATTTGCTTTATATAGTGGCTGCGCATTATAAGGGATGTTTTCCCAGTTTCCACCATCGTTTGATACTTGATCAATGACGGCGCTTTTTAATATAGGCGCTGGTACGGCTTTGGCTTCTGAATTTGAATTACCTAAAATGGCAACAAAAACGACAAAAGCAACTAATAATAAATTCCATGTTTTTTTCATGTGTATCACCTCCTCCTGTTAATTTATCGTCTATAATATTCCATATTTAACTGTTTCCTTACATAAAATAAAAAATCTTAAAAAAATAGAAAAACTGTCGATACAAAATATAAACAATAAAAGGTGGTTTTAAAAATGATAGGACAAGTTGGGCGAACGCAACTAAGTTTGTTGGGCAGTGTACAACCAAAAGGAAATCAACCCGTACAAACATTAGAAACTACGAACGAGACAGATGCGATAGATGTGGAGACAATTGATTCAGATTCAATAGTATACGATAAGTATGGTCATACAGAAGTATTTGGAATAAATGTAGGACATTCACTATTAGCAAATCAATTTTCTGAAGAAGATGTGAAGCGTTGGAAACAAATCAGTCAAGAACAAGGTCCATTAAGGATTATTTTCGACGAAATGGCAGGAGTGGAGGCTACCACAGGGTATTCAACTAAAGTATCGATGAATTTTTTTGATTTTTGCTATTTAGCAGAAAAGGGAAAGATGGTAAACCCGCAAAATGCATTAAGTTCAGATGAAGCACAACAACAAATTCAGTCGAAAAATTGGTTCACCTTTTTTAAAAATACAACGGTTAATGGGAAAGGTATCAATGTCCAAGACGCGATGCAGCATCTAGATATTTTACAACGGTGCTATGAAATTGGACTAATAAACAATCGTGGAGGATTAATGAGTGAAGATGAATTACGTGCAACTATTAACAAACAAAAATATGATGAGCAGCGTGCCTTTTTAGAAAAACAATATGCGAAGGACTTAGAAACCAAAGAGCTTGAAGTAAATAGTTTAGAAAAAGCAAAGCAGGCCTATAACGATTCGATTTAAGACCCATTTTCCTCAATTGACTTTGTTTATAACTTCTAAAAAAGGTGGTTTTAAAAATGATAGGACAAGTTGGGCGAACACAACTAAGTTTGTTGGGCAGTGTACAACCAAAAGGAAATCAACCCGTACAAACATTAGAAACTACGAACGAGACAGATGCGATAGATGTGGAGACAATTGATTCAGATTCAATAGTATACGATAAGTATGGGAACACAGAGGTATTTGGGATTAATGTAGGAAATTCACTATTAGCAAATCAATTTTCTGAAGAAGATGTGAAACGTTGGAACCAAATCAATCAAGAACAAGGACCGTTAAAGAATATTTGGGAAGAGATAGTTGGAACAGGAAATACAGGGTACTCAACTGGATATTCGATGAGCTTTTTTGATTTTTGCTATTTAGCAGAAAAAGGAAAGATGGTAAACCCTCAAAATGCATTAAGTTCCGATGAGGCACAACAACAAATTCAATCGAAAAATTGGTTCACCTTTTTTAAAAATACAACGGTTAATGGGAAAGGTATCGATGTCCAAGACGCGATGCAGCATTTAGATATTTTACAACGGTGCTATGAAATTGGACTAATAAACAATCATGGAGGATTAATGAGTTCAGATGAATTACTTGCAACCATTAACAAACAAAAATATGATGAGCAGCGTGCCTTTTTAGAAAAACAATATGCGAAGGACTTAGAAACCAAAGAGCTTGAAGTAAATAGTTTAGAAAAAGCAAAACAGGTCTATAACGATTCGATTTAAGACCCATTTTCCTCAATTGACTTTGTTTATAACTTCTAAACATAAGGAGATTTTTCTGTTTGGACTTTATGTAATAACTTAATTTCCACTTTAAAAAGAATCAAAGCCTGTGAATTTTACTCATCATCAAATTTCACAGGCTCTTTCATTTAGGGGAAATTTTACCCATCTTCTCCCTAAATAACGAGTTTAATGTATGCGTAAGCCCCAATTAGCAGGTTATATATATACGATTTTAGGAGCCTTACGAATAGAAACCTCCCAATTAGTCCCTGTCCCTACATGGTATGCATTTGCGAAAGATCCTTGGTTGATCGCAATACCTACATTATCTAATGAATTGATATAGAGGAGGGGTTCCCCTACCCGTAAGTCCGCAAAAGAACGACCATATGTCATAATGCTTTGATAGATTTTACGATTATCGGTGCTAAGCGTTACTTCGAATGCATCTCCATAATGTTTGGCCAATCGTTTGAATTGGCTACGACGGACATTAGTCCATAAATTTCCGAAGGGGTTATCCACTATATCAATAATTCCCGTAATAACGTCATCTTCAATAGTAGATTCTTTTAAATTCAATTCCACAATATCAGACACTTTAAGAGAAGGTCCTACTTCTTCAAATGTAATGATCCCTGAAGCTAATCGTGCGCCTGTATAGGCAAAAATATCACGTCCATGAAATGTATGTGATTCGCCTGAATTAGGTAGACGATTAATCGATTCATCAATTTCTCGAACTTCTGCAATACCATAATAACGTTTTATATGTGTCAATGTCCCATTATCAGGTGTTACAACATATTGATCATTCACTGTCTTCGCAACTACTGCTTTGCGATCTGAGCCAACACCTGGGTCCACAACTGAAATGAAAACTGTTCCGTCAGGCCAATATTGAGCTGTTTGCAGTAAGCGGTAACTTGCTTCCCATATATTAAATTGTGGAATTTGATGTGTAATATCGTAAATTTTAATTTCCGGATCTACAGAATGCGCTACTCCGTACATGGCACTCACCGCACCATCGCTTATGCCAAAATCTGATTGAAATACAAGTAGACCTTTTCCCATATAAAACATCTCCTTATTTGTATATATCTCATTAGAAGCAAAATTTAACTAGTTATGTGATGAATGCATTCCGTCATTCAATATCTAACTATTCAGTCTTTCTTTTCACCAATCATTGCGCTACCTATTCATGAACGCTTATAGAGTTTCCGTAACCAGTTTTAGATGGAGTGTCAGGACACACCCTCACTTTTCTATTGTTTTAGTTGGATCAACATACAAACAATTAGCATCTTGAAAGTTGTTATTTCAATATTCCAACATTTAGTATAGAGCCAAAAAAACTCGTCCCTACAATCATTTTGATTGTTAAGGACGAGTTGTATACTCGTGTTACCACCTTTATTTGCCTACTTACTCACATAAGTTGGCCTCCATCAGTACAGAAATTCGGAATGCTTTCTAGACTGTGATATAGGTAACGGGTATCAACTCCCGCCGCATCCTACTAATGCTTATGCACGTTCAAAACGGAGCTCAGAGGCCATTTTTCAAATGATCGATTTCTACTTCTTTTCAGCTACCGAAGCTCTCTTTTAAGAAATACGAACTCATTTTACTTTTTCTCGTCATTGCTTTTATTATTTACATGTTCTAATGTATAGCTAATCACTAAAGTTGTCAATGAATTGACTAAAAATTATTTATAATTTGTCATCCTGTACTGCATCCAAATATTCTCGAATAGCTTTCAATACAGACTCTAAACAACCTTCTTCAAATGGTGATACAAGATTTGCTTCAGCCACTAATTTTGTGAATGACATTTTGCCCCCCAGTTGACATAGATGTATATAATCCTTCCACGCTTCTTTATGATTTTCACGAGACTTTTTCCAAAATTGGAATGCACATACTTGCGCTAATGTATAGTCGATATAATAGAATGGGCTATTATAGATATGTGGCTGACGTTGCCAAAAACCACCTTGTTCTAGGTATTCGATGCCATCATAATCACGATGTGGCAAATAAGTTTGTTCAATTTTCTTCCAAGCCAATTTACGTTCTTTTGGTGTCATTTCAGGATTTTCATAAACAATATGCTGGAATTCATCTACCGCTACACCGTATGGTAAAAACAATAGAGCTTCACTCAAATGAGAGAATTTATATTTTTCCGTATCTTCTTTAAAGAATAATTCCATCCAAGGCCATGTAAAGAATTCCATGCTCATTGAATGGATTTCACATGATTCGTATGTTGGCCAAATATACTCTGGAATTCCTATGTTACGACTTGTATATACTTGAAATGCGTGCCCTGCTTCATGCGTCAATACATCGATATCACCAGAAGTCCCATTAAAGTTTGAGAAGATAAATGGTGACTGATAATCTTCGATAAATGTGCAGTAGCCCCCGCCTTCCTTTCCTTTTTTCGCCACAAGATCCATAAGCTCTCTGTCAATCATAAAATGAAAGAATTCTGCTGTTTCAGGAGATAGTTCTTCATACATTTTTTGACCATTTTGAACAATCCATTCGGCTGTACCTTTTGGTGTTGCATTACCACTCAAGAACTTTAGTCCTTCATCATAGTATTTTAATTTGTCTACACCGATACGTTTAGCTTGTCGTTGGCGTAATTCTGTTGCATATGGGACGATGACATCACGGATTTGATCACGATAACTTTTAACCATTTCCGCATTATAATCGATTCGATTCATCAATACATACCCAAGCTCCACATAATTTTTATAACCGAGTGTAACCGCCATTTGATGACGTACTTTTACCAGCTCATCATAAATACGATCAAAATCTTCAGTATGCTCTTTAAAGAATCCAAAATGAGCTTCTATGGCTGCTTTTCGAACGCTACGATCTGTAGACTCTATGTAAGGACCTAATTGCGCCAGTGTCAATTCTTTGCCATCAAAGGAGATTTGGGCTGAAGCTACTAGCTTAGAATATTCAGAGCTCAACTTATTTTCTTTTTGCATGAACTCCATGATTTCGGGTGCAAAACCTTTAATTTGATTTTCTGCTAAATCAAATAATTGTGAACCCCATTTTTCTTCTAAAGCATTACGGAATGGAGATGCTAAAAGAGCCTTATAATATTCGGTCGTCAGCTCTTCCATCTCAGGTGTTTTTTCATCTAAATAATCTCGTTCCTGTTGATAAAATTCATCATTTGTATCAATAGAGGCACGAATATACACTAAGTTATATTGAGTTGAAAAATTATTACGGAAAGCATTGATTTTCTCAATCACTTCACTTTGTTCATCCACGGATTTTGCGTTTTTAAACGCTGTTAGCAGTTGATGAAAATACGTTTTCCCTGCGGATAGATCTGGTCGTTTGTATTCATAATCTTTAAAAGTAACCAATTTCATTCCTCTTTTCCTATGGATTTTTCGAAATCCGAAGTATTCTCTTCATTATTTATTATATTCTGAAATATTGCAACTAATGTGTCAAATACACTCTAAATTTTGGTAATAAGTTCCTCATTTCAAAATAGAATCACTAAAACACTTATTTTTTTCCTCAAATTGTGCTACCCTAATTTCATGCCCAATTTTTAAAGAGAGGTGCTTTACATTGGTAGGTCGTAATGATCCTTGTCCATGTGGCAGTGGCAAAAAATATAAAAAGTGTCATGGTAAAAATACGCTAAACGATATGACTACACTTGTAAGTGAAGAAATCGATCGCATTGTAGAAGGATTTGTAAAGGAATCCGTTCATTCTGCGAATTATCATGAACTAGAAAAAAGAAGTCAACTATGGCGAGACTCTTTGCATCATGTATTTTCAGACAAATTACTCGATACAATCGCCATGGAAACGTATATTTATATTGATCACCCTGAATTTTGGAAAAGTTATATAAATAAGCAATTGACTAAACAACATAGACAACAAGTAAAAGATATTCTTCAATCATGGTTACAACCAGTCTTCTTGCTTGCAAAAGTCGATTCTCAAAGTCCCGAAATCATAGCGATCACAGATCTTGTAACAAACAAAAGCTATGTAATGAATGGTACACCTGTAAAAACGTTTTCTGGTAATTGGCTATTTGGTATTTTTATGCCAGATGCTCGTAAGGGAGAAAATGGACTAACTGCAACAAGCAGTGTCGTTTTTATTCCAGATGAAAAAGAAGATATTGTGGAAGCTTTGCGCTTAAAACTTCAAAATGGTTATAGAGACTCATTAAACTTGTATCATACATTTGTTACATATAAAAAAAATGCTAGTACAAGTACCAAAGAAGATCATGATGAAGTCGCTGTATCAGTTGAGGCTGAAGCCAATTTAACTCCATTTACAATAGAGGTACTTGATGTTGTTCAAAAATATGTAGATGAATACACTTTAGATGCAAGTGAATTCTTAGAGTTGTTAACTGACTTTCTAACTGAGGAAGCTGTTACAGCGAAAAAAGCTGAAACAGTTGCTGCTGGCACTATTTTAGTTGGTCAAGCAATTGGTTTAATCTCTGATGGTGGATTGGCAAAGGTTAAAGAGATTGCTGGTTATTTCGGAGTATCTCCATCCTCTATCTCAAGATATCGACATCAATTTAATGATTTTATCATTCAATCTCGCTAACTATTTTATAAAAAATGAACCTAGAGTGGTAGGAGGCAATTACTAGTCTCCGATCCCTCACGCCACCGTACTATTCTAGTGTATAGGCGGTTCAATTAGCATATTGTCGCACATGATAAACAAGCGAATTGGCAGTAGACTTGTTAGTGAATAACAAGTCTACTCTTAGAGATGCGATCTGAAAACAGCCAGGTACAAAACATCTCTCAGTCATCTCCCTATTGAGATGCTTTTTTTATTCCTTGAATAACACAATATTGCCTTTATTTACACATTATCACTCTTCTATCAAAATGATTTAAATGTATAATGGAAAGGGAAGGAGGAATTAGCTTGGAAAATGTTTCAATATGGCTTGCTTTTGCAGGTGGGTTATTAGCGTTTTTTTCCCCTTGTTGTTTACCATTATATCCATCATTTATATCTTATATTTCAGGTGTTACAGTTGGGGAATTAAAAAATCAACGAAATTCTATAGATATTCGCAAAATTGTTCTTTTGCATTCAGTCTATTTTTCAATTGGATTTACAATAATATATTTTGCAATGGGATTTTCTGCAAGCTTTATCGGAAAGATATTTATCGAATATCACGATTTAATAAAAATGCTTGGTGGGATTTTCTTGGTAACAATGGGATTGTTTTTATTAGAAATTTTTCAGCCGACCTTTTTAATGAAAGAGCATCGTTTCAATCTTGGAAAAAGAAAAATAGGATTTATTAATTCTGTAATTGTAGGAATGGTCTTTGGTGCTGGCTGGACCCCTTGTGTAGGGCCAATTTTTGGGGCAATTATTTATACAAATATAATGTACCCTACACAAACTTTATTTAACATAACAGCATATTCATTAGGATTCTGTATTCCCTTTATAATAATGGCATTTTTCATTAGTAAAACCAAAATAATATTAAAATATTCTTCATTATTTATGAAAATTGGTGGAGTTTTAATGATTATGATTGGTATAATGGTTTTTTTTGATAAAATGATATACATTAATATTTGGGCTTCCGAGATGCAAAATTTTTTTAAAAACTTATTTATCCTGAATTATTCACAGCCACACAATAAGTTGTGGAATTAGTAAGAAAATTAGTTATTTTCCCCGTCTTAAGTTTATTAAGTACTTATTTGCTTTCCAAAGATACGATTTTCCAATTTTTGCGTAAAAAAGTGCTGTTTTTGGGCGGACTACTCCCTTGAATTAGCCTACGTTTTTTAATTTTCTTGGTTGATCCCATGATTTTGCTTGATAAATGGTTTCTTCATAATAGACTTCTGTTTCAGTAATATCTGAAGTCGAAAGTATTCTTCCGCAAGTTGTTGGAGAATCGCGTTTGATTTTAAGCGGATAATATAATAAACCGATTCTTTTTCACATAATTCATATAAACTAGGGACGTAATTTTTGTTTTTTTACAAACATCAAAACTCTGCAGGTTTTTGTATTTTTAAAAAGAGCAATTATAAAATCAATTTAATTATCTTAATATTTTGAAAATTAACCAATAAAACTGTAGACAAGGTTCAATATAAGCCCTTATCTACAAAATAAAAAAGTATTCAATTATTATTTAGTACTTATAGCAGTACTTGGAACATAACAACCTGTTATTTTCCTGTAATAGCTGATTTCAAAAGGGCAAAGCGCTCTCGAAATCTAACTTTTCTTTCTATACTTTTGGGAGTTTTAGCTGGAACGACATCACATTTTATATGAAGTCCTTCTGCAAGCATTTTAGCACGTGCCAGATGATAATCGCTTGATACAATGGTTAATCCTTCTAAATCGTTTCCAACTATTCTTTTAGCGTTTAATAGATTTTCGTAAGTAGACGTTGACTGATCCTCAATGACGATTTTCGATTCTGGAAAGCCTCGATCTATCAAATACTTTTTCATAACGGAAGCTTCTGTTGCATCTTCATCAGCGCCTTGACCGCCTGAAACAATAAGATTCACATTTGGGTACTGCCTAGCATAAGTTAAGGCCGCGTCTAAACGAAAGGCCAATGCCTTTGATGGTATTGCCCCTCTTTTTACTTTTGCACCTAGTACTATAACATATTTATATTTTCCATTTGCTCTGGGTTGTTCACCATCTTTTAACCATTTGCTCGTCATGCCCCAAAAGAATATCACTGGTATGCTAATAATTAGTAAGATGAACATTGTCTTTTTTCTCACCTCAGTATCACCTACTTACAGACTATTATTTATGTTACTTCAATAATAACAAAATCTACACCTTTTAAATAGAAGCATATTTTTCTGTCACCTTATAAGATAGTGAAACTCCATCAGTGGGGGTCTTGCTACCCGTTAAAGCGGGATAAATTGTATAACCCAGCTAATCCCCTATTATTTCTAAAGTTTTGATGCATAGGTCTTCTAATGCAGAATTAAAAATATTATGTATTGAAAAGACCGCTGAAGCAAGGCTATTGCTCAGCGGTCTTTTCGTTACTTAGTCACTTCAATTGGTAGCTATTTACAATTTCCATAAGATCTTCTGCCGTTTGCGCAAGTTCATCTGCGCTCTTCGATACTTCATGCATTGAATTATTTGATTGATCAACAGATGCTGATATTTCTTGAATACCTGCCGCTGATTCTTCTGATAATGCAGCTGATTCTTCAATCAACTTCGTCATTTGCTCGCTATCAACTAAAACTCTATTAAGACTACTAGAAATATTTTCGATATTCGCATTTACTTGGGCGAAAGAGTCATTAATGACTTTAAATGTTTCACCCGTTTTTTGAATCTTAACAGTACCTTTTTCTACTTCTTCATAACCCTTTACCAATGATTCTACGACAGATCCCGTTTCTTGTTGAATACTACTTACAATGCCTGTAATATCTGAAACAGAATTGGACACCTGTTCTGCTAATTTACGTACTTCATCTGCAACAACCGCAAAACCTTTACCATGTTCACCTGCACGTGCTGCCTCGATAGCCGCATTTAATGCTAATAGATTCGTTTGATCTGAGATTTCTTTAATAACCAAAACAAGATTAGAAATTTCTTTTGATTGATCATATAAATGGTGGACATTATCTACAGAACTTTTTACGATTGTATCAATAGTTGTCATCTGACCAATAGAGGAATCCATAAGTTCACGTCCCCTTTGGGTTACTACTAATGCTTTCATGGAATTCTCTTTTATTTCCTGCCCACTATGGTTGACTTCTTCAATTTGGCTAGTAAATTGTTCCATCTGATTGGATATCGTCACAGAATTACTTGCTTGTGACTCAGCGCTTTTTGCTAATTCAATCATGGTCGTTGCAATTTGGTCAGAACCCTCCGTTACTTCATTGGCAGATTGATCCAATTCCTCACTATGTGCGCTTAGTGTCTCTGCATTGGAATGAACTTTTTTCATTAGAAAACTTAACTTATCTAGTACATCATTTGATGATTTCATTAATCTTGATGTTTCATCTTTTAATTTCGTCGTTAGAGGTTCCACTGTTAAATTACCATTAGCAATTTCAGCTAATTGTTTCATCACTCGGTTAATCGGTTTAATAATCGTATTGGCCGTAAACAATGCGATAAAAGCACAAACAGCCAACACAATTAAGGAAACTACTAGTATTACATGTAATAATTTTTTACCTGTTTCCATAACAACTGTACTATTATCTAATGCTTGTGTTTCACGTTGATTTGCGATTTTTTCATATTCTTTCATCAAATCACGAGCAAGGGTTTGAGCTTCACCATTTAATAATGTTGTAGCTTTTTCGTACTCCCCTACATCATAAGCAGGAAAGACATCATTAACAATAATATCCTCCCATTGTTTACTTTTTTCTACTAATTCTTTTGCTTTTTCAGAATCCGTTTTTGTTAATAGGTCATCTGCAATAACTTGACTTTCTTTTGCATAATCCGTGAAGTCATCTTTATAACTTTGTTCTCCCGTTAAAAGATAGCCTCGCGCTAATGCAATGCGTTCAGCAATATTAAATGACATTTTTTCATCGCCCACTAATAGTGGCATATCTTTTTTCGCCAATTTGTTTATGCTCGAATTTACACTGTTCATAGCAAAAATATTATAAAGTGCTAGACAAATGTTTAATAGGAGTACTACAGCAAATCCAAATAATATCTTTGTTTTTAAAGATTTAAAATTAAAAAATATTTTCACTCAAAATCTCCCCCAGCTTATGTAAATAGTCACTATCAAAAATAATATTAGTTCTTTTTTATCATTCATATATAGTATTATGTTACTATATAGAATATCTTTGCACAACAAAAATCACATAAATAGTGTCCAACACTTTACAATTTCGTGAAAAATCAATAATACAGTGAAGCTTCCATCAGTGTGGGTTTCTTGATTCCCACTGAACTAGAGGAACGGAAGTGAAAAGCGCCACGCCACGTCCTGCGACAACACCTGAGTGACTAACATTCTGCCCGAACCAATCGGGTTTTTACGAGCAGTAAGACCCCCACCTATTTTCTCTAAGCATTGCGATGGATGTCTTACTGCTCGTTGACGCGGGATAAAATAGCTATTCAAAAAAAGTCCAGTGGCCTCTATACCACTGGACTTTTCATCATTTTATCAGCGTGTTGGTTATCTACTTTTACCCCGCTATTCGCTATTTTCATGGGTTTATTTGCTTTCTCCGAGGATTTATTCGCTCTCTCTAAAGGTTTATTCGCTTTCTCCAAGGATTTATTCGCTCTCTCCAAGACTTTTTAGAATTGCTTCGAACTTACCACCTATTTTTTCTAATCAATACGCTTGTTATTTTATATTATTTTAAGATTTTCTTAGGTAGATCATTTTCTTTACATTTCTACATTGTGATATACTTGTTGAACATCTTCCAAGTCTTCTAGAAGGTCGATTAAGCGTTCGAATTTTTCGAGGTCTTCACCTTCAAGTTGTACTTCTGTTTGTGGAAGCATTGTCAATTCTGCAACATTAAATTCTGTAATCCCCTGTTCTTTCAATGCTTCTTGTACAGCATTGAATTGAGCTGGTTCAGCATAAATAATCGTTGAGTCGCCTTCTTCGAAAACATCACGAACATCGACATCCGCTTCGATCAACGTTTCTAAAATTTCTTCCGCAGATTTACCTTCTAAAGCAAAGACAGCAGTTGCATCGAACATATAGGCAACCGAACCACTGACACCCATGTTACCGCCATTTTTACCAAATGTCGCACGTACATCTGCTGCTGTACGGTTTACGTTATTGGTTAAAGCATCGACAATAATCATAGAGCCATTAGGTCCAAAGCCTTCATAACGTAATTCATCATAATTTTCTTCACCGCCGCCTTTTGCTTTTTCGATTGCACGGTCAATAATATGTTTTGGTACACTATATGTTTTTGCACGTTCTAAAACAACTTTTAATGTGCCATTAGATTCTGGATCTGGTTCACCTTGTTTAGCAGCTACATAAATTTCACGGCCAAATTTGGCATAAATACGTGCTGTACCTTGGTCTTTTGCAGCCTTTTTCTCTTTAATATTATTCCATTTACGCCCCATTGGATTCACTCTCTTTCAAAATAATATATATAATTTACGAGTGGGTAGCCCCCACATAGTATAGGACATTAATTCACTGTTGTATTATACACTATAATCCTCATAATTTGTATATTTGGATAAAGTGAAACTTCACCCAGTGGAGGTTTTCTTGATCCCCACTGAACTAGAGAACGGAAGTGAAAAGCGCCTGTGACAACACCTGAGTGACCAACATCTTGCTCTCCCGAACCAATCGGGTTTTTACAGGCAATTGTTCCTCCATTAATCCTCTTGTTTATTACTCAAATCTTGAGATGAGGGTCTCACTGCCCGTTAAAGCCGAATAAAAAAAGAAGCCCCCTTATGAGTGACTTCCTCCATCTTCTCTAATTTTTTGCAACAAGGCTTTACAACCTTCTACACATAGCTGATATGTTTCTTCAAAATCACCTGTAAAATAGGGATCTGGTACATCTTTAGGATCTTTCAGTAGATCAAGTAATCGAAATACCTTTGAACTCTCAGGCTGTCCTAACATTGGCAATGCATTTTCTATGTTGCTATTATCCATACATACAATATAGTCAAAGCGATCATAGTCTTCTAGTCTCAGCTGTCGGCTATACATTCCTTCAGTAGAGATATTATGCTCAGCAAGCTTTTGAACGGTTCCTTGGTGCGGCCCATCTCCTATATGCCAGTCACCCGTACCCGCCGAATCGATATCAAATTGATCTTCTATTTCCAGTTCCTGTACAAGGCTTCGGAATATAGCCTCAGCCATTGGGGAGCGACAAATATTTCCTAAGCAAACAAATAATATACCTATCTTCATAATAAAGCTCCTCTAAAATCTACTAATATTAAAATTGAATTGGATAAAATTGAAATTTCACTTCTCCTGTAATCGCTGTTTTTTTGATAAAACCGTATTCGCGGCTATCACTACTATTTTGACGATTGTCGCCTAATACAAAATAAGAATCTTTCGGAACCTTGGATTCACCAGTTACTTCTTTCAGTGTGAAATCTTCCGTGAAATGATCGCCCATCTCTTGGTACTCTCGAATCCCTTTTTTTAAGTAAGATTCTTTATATTCTTTACCATTAATATAGAGCTTGTCATTTTTCACTTTAACAGTATCTCCTGGTAAACCAATAACACGTTTTATATAATGATCGTCTTCTACAGGAGATTGAAAAACGATTATATCAAAACGATCAATGTGGCTTGTCTTACTAATAATAATCTTATTATTGTTTTCGTATGTTGGCTCCATTGATTCACCTTTTACTGTTACTGGTGAAAACAGGAACTGTCTACATAAAACTGCAATAACTACTGCAATTAAAATAGGCCATACCCATGATAAAATTTCCTTGCTTAGATTTCTTTTTTCCATTTTATATCACCCTCTAATTTGTGGCTTTACTTTCATAGCTATTCAATATTATGCCACCCTTAGATAAATTCTGTCATTGAATAATAATCAAAAATATAAAAAACTGTACTACCACTTTCTAATTTTAACATAGGGCAAAGTAAAACTTCCATTTATGTGAATATTTCCTCATCTATTTCAAAGTGAGTGACTTGTTGATAGTTGTGCGAGGTCAAGTGAAACTTCATTTATTGGGATCTTCTTTTCTTCATCTACATTGTTCATTCGTTAAGCCACTCGTATTTTTATGATCCGTTTCACCACACTCTTCCTCTGCTTTTTACTTGAATCTTGAGGTGAAGAATATACTGTCTGGCAAAAAAGAAACCGTCTATTAGGTCAAATATGACTTAATAGACAGTTTCTTCGGAATTTTTTACAGCTGCGTATCCTGCTGTTCTTTCAGAGTTTCTAAATGCTTTTCTGTGATACCTAAAACTTCATACACCTTTTGTAGAGTAGTTTCTCTGACTTTACTGTCACCACGTTCAATGCGGCTGATCGTTTTTTGCGTGACATTCGCTCGCTCTGCTAATTCTGATTGTGTTAGTCCTACCGACATACGTTGTTTAAAAATGATTTGACTTCGCTTTTCTGCCATCACTTCTAAAGGAGTTTTCTCCCGCTCAACATTATTATCTTCCTGTTCAAATAAACCTACAGAAACCATCTAACCACTCCTTAAAAGAAATTGTGTTCTACAGTATTCTTTGATTGCGTTACTTTTCAAGATTGCCGAACTTAGAAGAAATAATATTGACATAAGATACACCATCTAGTTCTCAAGATCGAAATGCTCTTTTCGCAAAATCTTTTCTTCTAGTTTCTCTTTTAAAGTAACTAACTGCTCTTCCAAGTAATGTGTAAATTTCTCTCTGCCTCTTCCTCTTGCTGTAACATAGAAAGATTTTCCATACAACCCTTTTTACAAGTGAGACCTCTTTTGGGCTATTGGCATCTATTAAACAACTGGGATCTCATAGGTGCTTTTAAAAGCTGAGTGATTGAATAGCACCTTGTTTTAAAGACGTACCTTCTATATTCCTTGTACCACTTGGAAAATCCCTATAACTTTTCCTTCTTGAATCCAATTCATAGGTACTTTCACAACGCTAGGATATGGATTTTCACGATCTACTGGGAAAGCTTTCATCTTTGTTATAAACCGACCTAGTAGTTTATAATCAAAGAGTTGTTTCTTCGTCATGAATTGAATTGGGTTCGGGCAAATAGAAACACCAAGATTCAAAATATTAATCCATCCAGTGTGTGTACAAGCAATTATATAACCACCCTCTGCTGGCATATTTTGCTTATTATCAATCTTTATCTTATTAAACAAGCCTAAGAATCTAGTAACAAACCGCCTTACAAATCTATAAAAAATTTTACTCTTATTTTTTAAGAAACATAGCAAACCCTACCTGTCCGCTATATTTCTTCCACACCTTTACATCCTACACGCGCCATACTAAATTAATAACCCATTAAATTAGTTGACTTCCATGAATCCATCTCTATTTCCCTTACTTTATATTGTAGTCTAAATTTTCAAAATGTGTACCCAATGCGCAAAATTCATTGAAAATAGTTTGTTTTTTCAAAAATTTTAGGTTAAATAAGTAAAAACGATATAGCATCCAGCAACAAATATTGTTTATGTGAATCAATTTCATAATGCAAAATTTAGATAAAAAATACGCACAAATGTTTTCTATCAATTCGTATCTTTGTGTGTTCCGCTACAGACGGCGCTTTCCACGGGCTTGGCTTCAATCTCCTCGTCACTACGTTCCTGCGGGGCTTTCAGCTCAAGCTTTTCCCGTAGGAGTCGCCGT
>NZ_VCBM01000004.1:0-335026 GCF_007896505.1 Rummeliibacillus sp. SL167
TTCGTCCTGAGCCAGGATCAAACTCTCCATAAAAGTTAAGTTTGAAAGCTCATTTGCTTTGCTAGCGTATCATCCGAAGATGATATCTATTTTATCTTTGTCACTAACGGAGGTTAGTGAACAAATTTTATTGATTAACGTCTTGCTTGTTCAGTTTTCAAGGTTCATATTTGCCGGTATTTCGGCAACTCATATATCCTATCATTTTCAATTTCTTTTGTCAATCATTTTATTGGAAAAGTTTTTCTGGAATTGAAAGGATTATGTATTGTTTTTTGTCGTATGTCTTAACGACATATATTAATATAACTTATCTTTTTCAATAAATCAACTGTTTTTTTGAAATAATTTTTTTATTTTTGATTCATCAATAACAAACAGTGCAATTCCAATGATTACAATAGCTCCACCCATTACCTGAGTAACGACTAAATGTTCATTGAATACAAAATACGCAAGAATAGATGCTCCTACTGGTTCGAACAAAATAGCTATTGAAATAACATTTGCTGACACCCATTTAATTGCCCAATTAAATAAATTATGTCCTAAAAGATTAGGAACAATCGCCAATAATGCAAACCATACCCAACTCATCATTGGATATGAGCCAAATGATTCTCCCTTAAAGAGGACATAAAAGAATAATGTAATAGTACTTGCTGTATACACAATGATGGTATATGTAGTAAGCGAAACCCTTTTCCTCACTTCTTGTCCAAATAACATATAACCTGTTACTAATGCACATGCAATTAGTGCTAATATATCTCCGTAAAACGCCATTCCACCAACATGAAAATCACCCCAGCTAATAAGTACGCTGCCTGCAATGGCAATCATTCCTGAAATAACTGTTTTATAAGCAATTGGTTCTTTAAAGCAAAAATATGTACCTGCAATCGCAAATAATGGTTGTAGTGTTACAAGAACCGTGGAGCTTGCTACAGATGTATAGCGTAGAGATTCAAACCATAGTATAAAATGAAACGCTAAAAAAATTCCGGCAACAATTGAAAAAATCCAGTCTTTCCTCACAATATTGAATATTTCTTCGCGAGAATACATTAAGAAAGATGGCATCATCAGCAACACTGAAAACAACATCCTATAAAAAGCAACTACTCCCGAGTCTGCATCCGCTAGTTTCACTAATATAGCAGATGTTGAAACGGAAATAACCCCAATTAGTATTGCCACTAATGGGGGGATTTTAGGCTTATTCATTCTCCCACCCCCAAAATCATATAGCACTTTTTTAAAACAAAGTTGTACAATACGAATATGTCATTGTCTATCATTTTTGCATTATATATATTCTATCGCAAGTTAAATTTACGAAAGGAGGAGATTTTTTGCATTCTTTGGTAGAAAATTCACTTACATACGAAACAATTATAAAGCTTGGTATTGCAGCTGCTTTAAGTTTAGCTATAGGGATTGAAAGAGAGTTAAAAAGAAAGCCGATTGGATTAAAGACCAGTCTCGTCATTGCAACATTTAGTTGCCTTTTAACGATCATATCCATTCAATCTGTGCTTAACGCCAAACCAATACCTGGTATTACTGTTTCGACGGACCCTCTTCGATTAGCAGCTCAAATCGTGAGTGGAATTGGTTTTTTGGGAGCAGGTGTTATTTTTCGGAGAGACAACGATAGTATTAGTGGATTAACAACTGCAGCAATGATTTGGGGATCTGCAGGTATTGGCATCGCTGTTGGTGCAGGTTTTTACCTTCAAGCGATAGCCGCTGTCATACTTGTTCTTCTTGGTGTAGAAGTAATTGCTCCTCTCTTCTTTAAAATAGGTCCTAAACGCCTGCACACAAAAGATGTTTCCCTTTTACTCCATCTGAAAGATGCAAATGATATCCAAAATATATTAAAATATCTTCATAACAACAACATGGAAGTGGATAATATTCGTATAAGGGATATTCGATTATCGAACAATGAAATGCAGCATCAAGTAAGGCTTAAATTTTCAGGATTATCAGCAAAGCTTGACACGCTTTCTCTATACAACGAAATTAAGAAACTTCCTTATGCAGAAGAAATAGAAATTGAAATATTACCTTAAAGGAGTTCATCATGAAAAATATGTGGAAACTTTTAAAAAACGGAAACAAACCCTCTCTACTCGCAGCATTTGTTAACTTATTTTTAGGCATCGTGAAAGCCGTTGCTTATTTCTTTACAGGAAATGTGGCCATGTTCGCAGAAATGATGCATTCACTTGGTGATGCAGCAAACCAATTCTTTGTATATGTTGGCTCTGCTCTTTCCAAAAAGGCTCCAACGCGACAATTTCCTAAGGGATTTGGACGTGTTGTAAATTTAGTTTGTTTAGGCGCCGTATTAATTGTTGGGATCTTATCATACGAAACGGTGTTAGAAGGATGGCATCAAATCCAACATCCTGCTGAATCTTCTAAGATGTGGATCAGCTTATTAGTATTAGGTATTGGCATTGTCATGGAAGGTTCTGTTTTATTAAAAGCCTCCACAGAAATTGCCCACGATGCCGGTATACAAGCCAACCCTATTACAGCTATTCCAAAAGCATTTACACATTTAGATAGCGCGAAACCTGCTACAAAATTAGTATTTATGGAAGACTTAGTTGCCACATCAGGCGGTGTACTTGCATTTTTAGCAGTCATCATTTCACATTTCACTGGCTTTTTGCAAGCTGAAGGAATAGCCTCTATTTTAATTGGTTTGATGATGTTCTATGTAGTTGGTGTCGTATTTTTAGAAAATGCACGTGGTGTAATTGGCGAAACAGATGAAGAAATGCTCAACCATATTGCTCATTTAGTTTTGGATGATCCGAACATCCACGATATTAAAAAGCTGGTTGTTCTAAAAGAAGGAGAATTCCTTCATGTTGAACTGATTGCTGAAATTGAACCTACATTAAGTTTTGCTTATGTAGATGATATCCGCGATCACTTAGTAGAACTTATACTTTCACAAAAAAATGTTTCAAAAGTTCACATCTCATTTGATGAGGATAATGGTGTTCAAGAATGGAAACATATTAGCGACAGACCTGAGGAATTAAAATAAATAACTTTGATGCGAAGAGAGATATTTAGAACTCTTCGCATTTTTATTTTTTATGATTGAATGAATTTCAGATTTATACCACAAACTATTTGTGGAGGTGAGATTTGATGAACGGTATACAAAGATTTGCTCTCTTTCTAACTATCATCGGAGCACTTAACTGGGGGCTTTTAGGCTTATTTCAATTTGACGTTGTAGCTACTCTATTCCGTGATGGTCAAGCTAGTTTTGGAGCAAGAGCCATTTATACAATAATAGGCCTAGCAGGGCTTATTTCTTTAGGTCTATTATTTGCACCAAATAGAACAGCACGACGTGTAACGAAAAAGGATAATGTTCGTCCACTAAAAAGTGTATAAGGTGAAACTTCATAAGGTGGGGGTTTCTTCATCCCCTACCGAGTGAATTGAACTAATGGGGATTTTATAGGCAGTCACCCCTTACTTATCCTTCGCTTTTACTTGAGGCTTAAAGCTAAAGCAGGAGACATACTGTCCGTTAGTGTACACTAAAAAACTGGAGAACATTATTTTGTCCTCCAGCTTTTTAAATATTAGCATTACACCCAACCTCTAAAACGCGATGCTTCAGCAGTTTTGCGTACACCTACCATATATGCAGCCAAACGCATATCCACATGACGTGTCATCGCTACATTATAAACATTATGAAAGGCTTCTATCAATTTCTTCTTCAGTTTTTCCGTTACCTCTTCTTCTGACCAATAGTAACCTTGATTGTTTTGAACCCATTCGAAGTAAGATACTGTTACACCACCAGCACTTGCCACTACGTCTGGAACCAATAAAATACCTCGTTCATGGAGAATTTTTGTTGCCTCCGTTGTAGTAGGACTATTGGCGGCTTCCACTACGATTTTGGCTTGGATACTATGTGCATTTTCTGCTGTAATCTGATTTTCAATGGCAGCTGGTACAAGAATATCACAGTCTAGCTCTAATAACTCTTGATTGGAAATGGAGTTTTCAAACAAAGTGGATACTGTACCAAAACTATCACGACGATCTAGTAAATAATCAATATCCAAACCATCTGAATCATACAATGCACCATATGCATCTGATATACCAATAACTTTTGCTCCCAAGTCATTCATAAATTTAGCTAAAAAGCTACCAGCATTACCAAACCCTTGGATAACAACTCGTGCATTTTTAATATCAATATCGCGACATTTCGCAGCTTCTTCAATAGCAATCGTAACACCTTGTGCGGTTGCACGATCACGACCTTGGGAACCGCCAAGTACAATAGGTTTTCCTGTGATAAAACCTGGTGAATTAAATTCATCAATTCGGCTATATTCATCCATCATCCAAGCCATGATTTGGGAATTAGTAAATACATCAGGAGCTGGGATATCCTTTGTAGGACCAACAATTTGACTTGTCGCTCGAACATAACCTCTACTTAAACGTTCTACCTCACCCATTGACATTTGACGTGGGTCACAAATGACACCGCCTTTACCACCACCATATGGTAAATCAACGATACCTGCTTTTAAAGTCATCCACATAGATAAAGCTTTTACTTCTTCCGCTGTCACTTGAGGGTGGAAGCGAACACCTCCTTTGGTAGGACCAACAGCATCATTATGTTGTGCACGATAACCTGTAAAAATTTTCACAGAACCATTATCCATTTTTACTGGTATACGTACTTCTAACATGCGTAGTGGCTCTTTTAAAAGTTCATACATAGCTTCGTCATAGCCAAGTTTTTGAAGTGCTTCTTTTATAACAGCTTGTGTAGATGTAAACAGGTTTAGATTTTCTGCCATTTAATTTTCTCGCCTCTTTTATTCTTAATAATGGTTAACATAGTAACTATTTTGCGTTCATTGTAACATAGTTTCTATGGCTGTGTTGACTATTTCTAATTATTTTTTAAAGACTTTCCTAATTTTATCCAACGCCCAATCCAATTCTTCTTTTGAAATGACCAATGGTGGAGCAAAGCGAATAACAGATTCATGTGTTTCTTTACATAATAAACCATATTCCATCAATTTTTCACAAAATGGTCGTGCTTCTATATTTAGTTCCATCCCAATAAATAACCCACGACCACGGACCTCCTTAATCGTTTCGTTTTCAATTTTTCTTAATTCTTCAATAAAATATTGTCCTAGTTTCAACGAACGTTCGGCGAGCTTTTCATCACGTAAAACGTTTAATGACGCAATAGAAACCGCACATGCCATTGGATTACCGCCAAATGTTGAACCATGAGAACCCGGATTAAATACTCCAAGGATTTCTTTGCTAGACACTACGCATGAAATCGGGAATACGCCACCACCTAACGCTTTTCCTAAAATATACACATCAGGATTTACATCTTCCCAATCACAGGCAAACATTTTACCTGTTCTCCCAAGACCTGCTTGAATTTCGTCCGCAATGAATAATACGTTATTTTGTCGACAAAGCTCACGAGCAGCCTTTAAATATCCAGCCGGTGGTATGATGATCCCCGCTTCTCCTTGAATAGGTTCAACAAGAAATGCTGCTGTATTTGGGGTAATAGCCTCTCTCAATGCTTCTAAATCGCCATAGTCAACAAGTTTGATACCTGGAAGTAGTGGTCCAAAACCACGGCGATATTCAGGATCAGATGTCAAGGAAACCGCCATCATTGTACGACCATGGAAATTTCCATTACAAGCGATTACCTCCGCTTTGTTATCTTCTACACCTTTGACATCATATGCCCAGCGACGCGCCGCTTTAAATGCTGTTTCAACTGCTTCTGCACCTGTATTCATCGGTAGCACCATTTCCTTACCCGTAACTTCACACACCAATTCATACCATGGACCAAGCTGATCGCTATGAAAAGCTCTAGAAGTCAAGGTTACTCGATCCGCTTGTTCTTTTAAGGCTTGAATGATTTTAGGATGCCGATGACCTTGATTAACAGCTGAATAGGCTGATAACATATCCATATATTTATTCCCCTCTGGATCCTTTACCCAGACGCCTTCTGCTTCAGAAATAACAATCGGAAGTGGCAGATAGTTTTTGGCACCATATTTATTTGTTTGGACAATGATTTTTTCGGAACTTGTTGATAACATTTAAACTTCCCCCTTGTGTTGTTATGAAGATAAAGTGAAACTCCATCAGTGGCCCCCACTGATGGTTAGCTGAACCAATCGGACTTTTACGGGCAGTTGTTTCCCCACCTATCTTTCTCGTTTCTCTCTATATCTTGAGACAGGAGTCTTACTGCCTGTTAAAGTTAGATAAAGTAACTTGATTATTAAATACTATCTTTGAACATTGTTGTCTTACTGCCCGTTAAAGCGGGATAAAGCCCCTTTACATGACATATGAATGATCACTCTTTATGACAATATAAGATCAAGGTTTCTATTAATAAAGCAGGCAAAATGAGAAAATTCTTTGCCTGCTTTATAGTCAATCTATTAAAGTGTTTCTGCTACTGATTTAGATTGCATGTGTAATAGCAAGAAATCTGGACCACCTGCTTTAGAGCAAGTACCGGACATATTGTAACCGCCAAATGGTTGATAACCAACGATCGCTCCCGTACAACCACGATTAATATAAAGATTTCCTACAAAAAATTCTTCACGAGCTTTTTCTATGTGTTGCCGATTGGTAGAAATAACTGCCCCTGTCAAACCATACTCAGTATTATTGGCAACTTCAATAGCTTCATCAAAATCTTTAACTTTAGAAATCGCAACGATTGGGCCAAAAATTTCTTCTTGCATTAATCGTGCATTGGGTGCTACATCCACTACTACTGTTGGGTTGACGAAATAACCGACTGAATCGTCTGCAGTACCCCCTGCCACAATACGGCCTTCCTCATTGGCTACTTCAAAGTAGCTTGTTACTTTTTTAAAGGCTGCTTCATCGATAACTGTTGCCATAAAGTGATGATAATCTGTTGGATCTCCAACTGTTAATCCATTTGTCAGCTCGACTACTCGCGCTACTACTTGATCGTAAACATCCTCTACAATGACTGCACGGGAACAGGCTGAACATTTTTGACCACTAAAGCCGAACGCAGATTTCACAATCGATTGAGCTGCTAATTCAAGATCTGCTTCTTTATCCACAACGATTGTATCTTTTCCCCCCATCTCAGCGATTACACGTTTAATCCAAAGTTGGCCTTTGTTTTGAACGGCTGCACGCTGATTGATGCGAAGTCCCACGTCACGAGAACCCGTAAAACTTACAAAACGTGTACGCGGATGATCGACCAAATAGTCCCCGACTTCCGCTCCTGAACCCGGTATGTAGTTTACAACTCCAGTGGGAAGTCCTGCTTCCTCTAAAATTTCTATAAATTTATAGGCGATGATTGGTGTTGTAGAGGCGGGTTTCAGTAATACTGTATTTCCTGTGACAACCGCTGCAACTGTTGTACCTGCCATAATCGCGAATGGGAAATTCCAAGGGGAAATAACAACACCAACACCTAGAGAGATATATCCAAATTGATTGTTCTCACCAGGACGACTTTGAACAGCTTTGCCATCCTTCAATTCAAGCATTTGTCGGCCATAGTATTCCATAAAATCAATGGCTTCCGCTGTATCTGCATCTGCTTCTACCCACGGTTTACCCGCTTCAATCGTCATCAGTGCTGACATTTCATGACGACGCCTTTTTGTAATAGCAGCCGCTTTGAAAAGAATATCCGCACGCACTTCAGGCTTTACCTTACTCCACGTTTTAAATGTTTCATCAGCAGTCTTCATTGCTTTTTCAGCCAGTTCTTGGTTTGCTTTTGACACATTCCCTACAACCTCCGTTTTCTTAGCTGGATTGTAGGATACTATCTTATCTTTTGTTAAAATACGTTCTCCGCCAATAATCAATGGATAATCTTTGCCAAGCTCACTTTGCACTTTTTCTAAAGCCTCTTGGTATGCTTGACGATTTTCCCCCTTTGAAAAGTCTGTTAATGGTTCTGTTGTATACGGAATCATTTCATATCCTCCCTTGTGATCGAAGTGCAAAAAATATTTGCATTTCTATATTGATTACACCTATAATAATGCAAAAGATCATTGCATTTTTCAAGTGCAATTATCAAAAAAATCTAAAAATTTTTCAGGTGATATAAATGAAAGGGAATAAAGAAAATTTATTACCGTTTTATAAATTCGCAACTGAACACGCTTCCGTTGGCATACATGCAGTGGATAAAAGTGGTAATACTATTATCTATAATGAAAAAATGATGGAGATTGAAGGGCTTTATCTCACAGATATACGTGATCGCTCGATTGTAGAACTTTTCCAATTTGAAAAAGAAGATAGCACTTTGCTTAAAGTATTACAAACAAAGAAACCCATCCAAAATATCAAACAAACATATTGGAATCAAAACGGACAAGAAATTACGACCATCAATGATACGTTTCCCATCATAGAAGAGAATGAGCTGATTGGTGCGATCGAAATTGCCCGAGATATTACAACATTAGAAAAACTCATGTATCAACCGCTGAGACGTTATGGTGAGTCGATTACATTCAATGTCATCACTGCAGTTTCTGAACCTATGCGCAAAGTAATTGAAACCGCTAAAAAAGCTGCTATTACTAAACTTCCTGTTTTGCTGATTGGTGAGTCAGGTACTGGTAAGGATTTAATCGCAGAAGCCATACATCATTCCGCAACTCCCGCCACAGAAAACTATATGACGTTTTTTTGTCATAAATCAGATGGATCGACAGTTGAGCGATTAAAAAAACACTTACATACAAATGACAGGAGTACAATCTTTTGCGAACGCATTGAATATTTGTCACTTGAACTACAAAAAGAATGTTTGAGATTGCTCGAAGAACATCGACAAGATTCACATCTCTTTATCGCAAGTATCGGCGGAGATCCTATTGACTTGATTGCATCTGGAGAATTATTAAAAGAGTTGTATTATTTCTTTGCAGCGGTTTCGATCAATGTTCCGCCACTACGTGAACGAAAAGAGGATATTCAGCCATTCGTTGCTGATTATCTAAAACGCTATGAAAAACGCTTTGGTGTAAAGTTAAAAGGAATGTCAAAAGAAGTGCAACAGTTGTTTATGAGCTATGATTGGCCTGGAAATTTAAAGGAGTTAGAAATTTTACTGGACGATGTGATGGCTTTAGTAACAAATGAAGAGGAAATTACTGATGAGCTATTACCACTCCATTTCAAATGGAAGTTGCAAGCATATAATGTTTCTGCAAAAAAAACTGATTCTTTTGTCTTTCAAAATGATAAAGAGCTTTTGCCACTTGATGGTTATTTAAGGAGAGCGGAAGAATATTATTTAAATAAAGTGCTTAATATGCATCATCATAATATTACGAAAGCTGCGGAAGCACTTGGTATGAGCCGACAAAATTTACAATACCGTATTCGAAAAATGAAAAAATAAAGTGAAACTTTAATCAGTGGGGTTTTCTTCATCCTCCACTGAACTAGAGGAACTCAGGTGAAAAGCGCCACGTCCTGTGACAACACCTGAGTGACCAACATCATGCCCGAACCAATCGGGCTTTGACAGGCAGTTTATCTCCAACCTAACTTCTTTCCTTTCGCTGAATTTTGAGGTGGGAGTATTACTGCCCGTTAATGCGGGATAATTTGTTGAATGAATATTTAGGCTTTATAGGTAGCCATTCCTCCACTTATCCGCCTTTACTTTTATCTAAGTCCTGAAGTGAGCTCTTACTGTCCCTTAATAATGTAGGATAAAAAAGTTTGTTTACAACCTGATTGCCCTTAAATTTCAACATGAAATTAGAGTAGTCTACAAACAAAAACTATTTCGTCAAAATGAGCGAAATAGTTTTTATTTTACTTAATACCTGATTCTTCAATCCAATCACGCAGTTTAACCTTTAATGAATTAAAACCTACAGAATCTTTTTCATCTACACGATCTTGAAGTGATTTACGAGGTTGTTGTAAATCTTTTCTTTTCATTGGTGGGCGTTCTTGCAAAGCACGGATTGATAAACTAATTTTTTTGGCATCTGCATCTACTTCAAGCACCTTTACTTGAACTACATCGCCGACATTCAAAAAATCAGTAATGTTCTTTACAAAACCGTACGTGATTTCAGATATATGCACAAGACCTTGTGTCGTTTCATCTAATGCGACAAATGCGCCATATGGCTGGATACCAGTAACTTTTCCTGTAAGCACATCTCCTACTTCATATTTTTTTGCCATTTTGCCCTTCCTACTTTCCGTTACTTCTATATACGCTTTTTCACGTAAATTATAGCATAGTCCTAAAACTCGGGCAAAAAATCACTGGGCAAAAAGTTATTTTTCCTAAAATGTTTCATGATTTTGATCCGGCAAAAATATATGATCATTTTTTGAATAAATAATATAAATATTCTTACTTTTTTAAAGAATACATAATTTTCTACTTCAAAACATGCTATAATATAAAAACACATCGATAAATCAATTTCATAAATACTTTTTGATTAAAAAATGCAAACGTTTTTATTTTTTACGTGAATCAATTTCACAATGCAAAATTCAGATAAAAAACACGAACATTTTAAATCAACATGAACATTAATATTCAGAAATTTTTGTTCCACTCCAGACGGCGCTTTCCACGGGCTTGGCTTCAATCTCCTCGGGTCGACACGATGTTGACCCCGAAGCCGTTGCCACAGGACGTGGCGAACTTAGGCTTTGTCCCTTAAATTGTTCCTGCGGGGCTTTCAGCTCAAGCTTTTCCCGTAGGACTTTGAATAAGCCTCCTTGAACTCACACCGCACGAAGAAAATGCGCAAGCCTAATCGAGGAGTCGCCGTCTTCCGCTCCACAACTATCAAATTAGTTATGATTAAATGTTCGTATTTTTTAAGAAGAAAATGATTGATGAAATTGATTCACGTACATTAGCATTCGGAATAACATCAAATTTTACATTATGAAATTGATTCAAATACGTAAATTTGAAGGGGTGCTTTATATATGATGAAAGAGAATCTTCATACTCAACTAAGTATGTTACGAAAAGAACGTAATCTTACTTTAGATGAACTGTCTTTAAAAGCTCGAGTAGGTGTTGAAAAATTGGCTCGATATGAATCTGGTGAAGATATACCTTCAGAACAAACATTATTAAAGCTTTCAAATGCCCTTGAGGTGCCAGTTTCTAATTTGTTAGATGGCATACCCAAACATGAATAAAAAAGAGCATGCTGTGTCCTAAAAGATGTTACTTTGAAATCTTTTAGGGCACTTTTTTTGTTGCGTAGGATTTGCTTTCTATAGAATACTGCTATTTCCAAACAGGAACTTGAGAAGTGAAAGGCGACAGCTTCTGTTGAAAAAAGCAAGTACATCGAGAGAACTCCTGCTAATTACTAATCCTTTCAAATCCGATTCAATCGTATCTCTTCCTTCATATTATTACAATATACATTTTGCCTCGAATTTGATTGCTAATAGTTTGTAAGATATATCGATACATTTCTCAATTGGAATCCATTGTTCAAATGATTGTTCATAAATAATTTGGATGACTTTTCCTAGTTCTGAAGGGTCATCGATATATTGTAATGCCGCCACAACATCCGCTGCCTCTGTATCATATGTAAAATCAGTCATTTCAAAAGGATTCCAATCTTCTAAAGTGTGTATGGCTTTTCTATTCATTTCAATACTTCTCATTCATTTTCACCTTATTGCTTTCCTATTATAATCGTTATGATAACATAATTGATAAAAAAGGAAAGAGGGATATGCTTGAACAACTTCGATTATGTAGAAAATAGAGTACAAACCAATTCTATCAAATGGGATAAAATCTCTTCTGCTTTTCACTTAAAAGAGGCAACAGATATACTCCCAATGTGGGTTGCCGATATGGATTTTTCAGCTCCTGAAGTTCTCATCGATTCGCTCAAAAAACGCCTAGATCACCCTGTATTTGGTTATTCTTTTGCAAGCGAGTCTTGTACAAAGGCTTTTACAAATTGGGTAGAAAAACGTCATGGTCTGCATGTCGAACCTAGATGGGTTTTATACCATCAAGGTGTTGTACCAGCTATAGCTTCCATTATTGAAACCTTTACAGAAGAAGGGGATGCAGTGCTTGTTGCACCGCCCATTTATCCTCCCTTATTTATAGTTCCCCAAAAATTAAAGCGCGTTGTGAAAGAATGCCCTTTACTTGAAAAAGAAGGTATCTATTCTTTTGATTTTGAAAACTTTGATGCCCTCACAAAAGATGAAAATGTGAAACTATTCATCCTATGTCATCCACATAATCCTGGTGGCATTGATTGGTCAGTAGATGTTCTCCAAAAAATTGTCCAAATATGTGTGAAAAACGATGTTCTGATAGTATCTGATGAAATTCATGCAGATCTAATGATAGATGGACATAAACATATGCCGCTTGTAAAAATAGCTGGAGATTTTCAAGATCACATCATTACTTGTATGGCTCCTACAAAAACATTCAATATTGCAGGTATTCAAGCAGCTATGATGATTGTGCCAGACAACAAAAAACGATTGCAATTGAAAAGAAATGCCAATATGCATGCGGCACTTGGACTATCCGTTTTCGCTATCACAGCCATTGAAGCCGTCTATTCGTCTAAAGGTGAGGAATGGCTAGATGAGCTATTGCCATATATCTCATCTAATATGGACCTAGTTATTCATCGACTGACTACATCGATTCCCGGCATTAAAATCCATAAGCCTCAAGCCACTTATCTATTATGGATTGACTATAGAGATACTGGATTGAAGGAGGAAGAAGTAATGGTTCGGTTACTCACTATAGGAAAATTGGCGCTTGAACCTGGAACAAAATACGGAGAGCAAGGCAGAGGTTTTTTACGTATGAATGTAGCTTGCGCACGTTCAACAGTTGAAGACGGCATAGATCGTTTTATCAAAGCCTTCAAAAATTGATAGATGATATTTTTATTCAAATCAATTTAAATGATATCCAACAAAACTTGGGGGATGTGTGACAGGCGCTGACTTTCAAAAATGCAATCGCACTTTCTTCATACGAATTTTCGTTTCGCATGAGGCAGCAGTATATTCTCCACTTCAAAATTGTAGTTAAAGGAAGGGAATAAAGAGCGATCAACGGTCTGTAGTTCTACTAACACATAATGTCAAATGAAAAACTTGTTGCCCAACGGAAGACAAATCGAGCTGTAAACTCTACTAACACATAATGCCAAATGAAAAACTCTCCCCTACTCTGAAAAGTTTTACTTTATCTGCTTTTAAACAAAAAAGAAATTCTCGCCTTCTAGACAAGGAGGCAAGAATTTCAAAACGGCTACTTATTATGCAAAGATTGTTTTTCCTTTAAAATTTTTTCTTCTAATTCTTTCGTTTTCTCTAAATCTTTTCTCGCTTTTCTTCTAAAAAAATTAAAAACAAGGATACATAAAACGAGGAGGATCGCCATTTCAATTGCTGCTGGAATATACTCTGATTTATCATCGGGAAAATATAGGAATTCGTTTAAAATCCAAAGATTCATGGTTCATACGTCTCCTTATTATTTTTCAATAACTTTAATTGCTTCAATCACTACATCTTCAAGAGGTTTGTCTCGGAAATCCTTTTCAACATTGGCGATTTCATCAACAACATTCAAACCTTCAACTACTTGACCAAATACAGTGTGTTTTCCGTCTAACCATGGAGTGCCACCATGTTCTTTATAAGCATCAATAACTTCTTGTGGGAAGCCAGCATCTTGCATTTGTCCAATCATATTGGCAGGAATTTCAGCCATTTGAACAATAAAGAATTGACTACCATTTGTATTTGGTCCGGCATTTGCCATTGAAAGTGCACCGCGAAGATTCATCAATTCAGGGGCAAATTCATCTTCAAAAGAATGTCCATAGATACTTTCGCCACCCATACCTGTACCAGTAGGATCACCACCTTGGATCATAAAATCTTTAATAACACGATGGAAGATGATTCCTTCATAATAACCGTTTTTCGCATGTGTTAAAAAATTCTCAACTGTTTTTGGCGCTTGTTCAGGGAACAATTTAATTTTGATAGGACCCAATGTGGTCGTCATTTCTACTAATACTTCATTGTCTGCTACTTCATTGGATAATTGTGGATACATCATTGCATCTCCTTTAAAATAATAATTTTATTCCCGCATTAACGGATTTGAAGAACTCATTCAAGATTCTACTACAACTAGACAAATAATGGGCATCATCCGAATGGAAAGACCGATTGGTTCGACTAACATATAGTGGAAGATAAAGAATCTTCCGCTATGTGAAGTTTCAAGCTACCGTGAAAAGTGATGCTATCGTCTTCTAGCGTCATGAGTATTACGAATATATTCTTTTCTTAACTATAACATACCGTCCTAGTCTAACATAAAGGACCATATTTTTCATTTACAAGACACACATGATGTACATTTCAATAACACTAGTACGCTAGTATATATCATAAAACAATACAAGGATATCCACCATTCTATTATACATTGAAATGGATAGCTCATTTTTGAAAAAGTTATGGCAAAATAGAGCATACTAAAGAATTCATACTGTTTTTAAAAGAAAAACCCTGAATTCTTTTAAAATATTCCTTTACTCTCACTCTCCTGATAAAAATGTGCTATTCTGTTAGTTGATAGTGTCATTTGCTATCTATACATAGAACTAAAGAGGAGGATATTTTTGAGAAAAGTAGTAGGCAGCCTTATCATAATTTGTAGTCTTCCTCTGCTATTTTTTCTTTTTGAAAAAATTTCAACAGAATTACAAACGGCTAAAGCCTTTGAAAAACAATTTACAGCCAATGTTCAATTAGATGATCCTAATGTGATGGTCCCTACTATTCTTAGGGATCGCCATCAAAAAGTCTTTTCGGAAGAATACACTGAATGGAGAAAACCATTAGAACTCGCTGATATTCCTAAATTTGCGCAGCAACTATTCATTTATAGTGAGGATGAAGACTTTTATCAACATATAGGTTTTGATTTATCCGCTATTGCTCGAGCTTTCATGGCAAATAATACGAGTGGAGAATCTTCACAAGGTGGTAGTACAATTACCCAACAACTTGTTCGTATGCGGTATCTATCTACAGAAAAAACCTATGAACGCAAAATGCTTGAGATCTTCTACTCTTATGAACTGGAACGCAAAACGACTAAAGATGAAATTTTAAATATGTATTTAAACGAAATGTATTTTAGTAATGGTACCTATGGGATAAACGGTGCCGCAACCTATTATTTCAATAAACCTGTTTTCCAATTATCCAAAGCACAGATGGCATTTATAGCAGCTATTCCTAATAATCCATCACTTTATGATCCATTAAGACATTTCAAGTATACAAAAAAAAGGCAAGAACGTTTAATTGATAAATTAGTGGAAAAAAATGTTTTATCTAAAAGTGAAGCTGATAAAATTAAAAAAGAAAAAATTATCATCAAATTGAAAAAGAAAAAGCAATTGTATCCCGCTTATAGCACATATGTGATGAATGAATTTCGTTCACTTATCGCAACAAAAGAGGGTTATCAAAACCAGTTACGATCTGCTAAAACAGCAAAACAAAAAAAGGCTATCCAAGCAAAATTTGCTAAACGTATCAATCAATTATTGAGGCAAGGTCTAACCATTGAAACGGCATTATCGCCAACAAAACAGGCCGCTGACAAAACGAATATCGATCAGATTTTGACAAACAGAGGGAAATTACAAGCCTCTGCTGTTGTGATTGATAACAGCAAGCGAGAAATCATTAGTATATACGCTGGGAAAGGCTATCAAAAATATGATTATAACCGTGCTTTTCAGGGTTATCGTCAACCTGGTTCGGCTTTTAAGCCTTTAATAGATTATGCCCCTTACTTCGAAGAAACGAATGCCACCCCCCAAACATATGTGAGTGGTGCACCTTTCTGTAAGGAAAACTATTGTCCCGAAAACTATAAAGGTCAAATCATTGGAAATGTAACCATCCAACAAGGTTTCCGCAACAGTTATAACACAGTAGCCATGAGATTGTTCGATCATATTGGGATAAACAAGGCGTTTTCTTACTTAAAACCATTTCAATTTGATGCATTAACCAAACAAGATCGTACCTATTCTGCAGCAATTGGCGGATTGACTCATGGGGTTACAACAGCTGAATTAGCTGATGCTTATACAAGTTTTATCGATGGCGATTATTCCCCTGCCCATACAATACGCAGTGTAAAAGATAGCCATGGAAATGTCCTTTATAAATGGGGCAAGCAGTCTCGACAAGTTTGGTCCACCAGTACTGTGTCGCAGATCCGCTTCTTAATGTCTGATGTTGTTCAGCATGGTACAGGTGTCGGCATACATATTAATGCCCCTTACGTTGGTGCCAAAACAGGAACAACAAATGATTACCGTGATTACTGGCTTGCAGGTTTAACCAATCGTTATACCGCTGCTGTATGGATTGGTTTTGACCGACCACAAAACATGGAAAGTCTTGAAGATGCCAAGATCCATCATCGTATTTTTTCAAGTATTATGAACAACTAAACGAACAGGTCATATGAAAATAAAGTGAAGCTTCCATCAGTGGGGGTTTTCTTCATCCCCCTACTAAGCTAGAGGAACTCAGGTTAAAAGCGCCACGTCCTGTGGCAACATCTGAGTGACCAACATCCTGCCCGCCCGAACCAATCGGACTTTTACGGACAGTTGATCCCACCTATCTTTCTCGTTTCTCTCTACATCTTGAGGTGAGGGTCTTACTGCCCGTTAAAGCGGGATAAAAATAGTATGCTAGGGATATCCCCAGCATACTATTTTTGATATGCAGGTAAAATTGGAGAGAGGATCATGTACATTCTGCCCTGCATCAACAAATCGTATGAAGTTTTACTAAATCTGTGTAAAAAACCTTTTCAAGTATGGGCGCAATCGCTTATGAAAGTTTATTTTGAAAACGGTAAGCTGGAGACAATCCCATTATACAGTTTAAATACGACATAAATGATCAATGTTAAAAGGACAAACCATATGACAATTTCAAATAGCATCACACCAACCGTAGCACCTAATGTCATATAATTACTCAGCTTATAAATAACATATACAAAATAAATAAACGTCGTAGCCATAAAAATAGCGAGCAAGATCCAAAACGATTGAATCCCCGCCGCTGAGGCTAATGCCCCGAAGAAAAAGATGACATTCCCACCGCGTGCCTCATGTACTGTTTTTCCATCTAAATCTTTTGAGAAAAAAAGCATCGCAAGCTCATGAATGGTCTCTCCGATCAATTTCAATGCTGAGAATAGCATGAAATAACATAATGCAAAGATAATCAATAAAAAGATTCGCATTTGTATTTCAGATAAAAATTCTCGCATTCCCGAATATACGCCAATAGATTTGAATAGTTCAATAGATTCTGTCACCGTATATAAGCCAAACGTTAAACTAAACAAAATAATTGTGATTAATGGCAAATATCCGTAGATATATGGATTTTTCATTACTAAAATTCCTCTTTTTTAATAGTATTTCCTATTACATAATAGCTAAAAACAATGCTCACTATCAAGAGCAATCGAGTAATATATCCTAGTTACAGGAAAATTTCTAGTTTAAGCGAGAGCAATTCAAAAAGCCTTTACCCAAATTGAAGTAGGTAAAAGCTTTTTTATTTTACCAATAAGGTCTATATGGTGGATAGAATGGTCTTCTATAAAACGGGGGATAAAATGGTCTTCTATAATAATTATACGGTGGAAATGGACGAAATGCTGATCCGACTAATCCTCCTAAAAAGCCGCCTACGAATGGTCCACCAAATCCTCCAAACCCTCCACCATATGGATATGAATAATATGGATACATCGTCAACCTCCTCTCGCTCTATCCTATGTCAAGGAAGTGAGCTAAAATAGGAAGTTGCCTATTATTTTAAATCTTCCTGTGCTAAACGTTCGACAAATGTAGCAAGTGTTCGTACCATTACCCCTGTACCGCCTTTTGGTCCTAAATCATAATCGCTCAACGCATCTGAAGTACCTGCAATATCTAAGTGAATCCAAGGTGTATCTCCTACAAATTCACCGACAAAGCCGCCACCAAAGATCATATGTCCATCACTACCTGGAGAATTGTTCAAGTCAGCTATATCACTTTTACGGATACGTTTTTTATCATTTTCTGTTAGAGGCAATTGCCATACAAATTCACCTGTTTCAGCAGATGCTTTTAAGAACGCATCAAAAAATTCCTGATTATTTGTTAAAGCGCCTGTTTTGTCATAGCCGAGTGCTGTAATCACACCACCAGTCAAGGTAGCCAGATCAATCAAATAATTTGCACCTTGTTGTTTCGCATAAGTAACTGCATCTGCTAAGACTAAGCGCCCTTCAGCATCCGTATTTAAAATTTCAACCGTTTTGCCGCTATAGGTCGTAATGACGTCATCTGGTTTAAAAGCACCGCCAGAAATCATATTGTCTGTCGATCCGATTACCCCCATTACATTTTTGTTTGGACGTAATTCACCGATAATTCGCATTGCCCCTAAGACCGCAGCTGCTCCGCCCATATCACCTTTCATCCCTACAAGACCTGCTTTCGATTTAATGGAATAACCACCTGTATCAAACGTTACTCCTTTACCGACAAAGCCAATGACATCTTCCCAATTCTCTTCCCCCTGATATTTCAAAGTAATCATACGTGGTTCTTCTTTAGAGCCTTTATTGACAGCGAGGATCGCCCCCATTCCGAGCTCTTCAAGCTGTGCTTTATCTAAAATTTCAACCTCAAAATCATATTGTTTCGCAAGCTCAACAGCATACTCTGCTAATTTAGAGGAAGTGAGCATATTTCCAGGCTTATTGATCAATGAGCGCGCTTCGTTTACTGCAGTAGCATAGATTTCCCCAACTTCAAAACCAGCTGCAATCTCTTCTATATCTTGATGGGTGATGAAGTTCACTTCTTCTAGCGCAACTTCCGCCACATTTGATGTTGTTTTATAATTTTCCACTGTGTAAGCGCCCATCATAATTCCCTCAGCAGCCATGATAACCGCGTCAGATGCAGGGATCTCTTCTGTTTCAAATGAATCCACCCACAAGGTCATCGATACTGTTCTTGTTTTTTGAAGTGTCTTTCCAACTAATCCAAATGCTTCACGTAGTGTATCAGGTGTTAACGTTTTACGATTTCCTAAACCGACAAATAGAAGTCGTTTTACTTTTGCTTTAGACGAATATACGGGAATCTTCGTAATCGCCTTTGCAGTTGTTTGAATATCTCCATCTTTAATCCATTGTTCAATTGGTTGGCCAAAGAATTCTATGAATTGATCCCAATTAGCCATATTATTTTGGTTTTTGGATACACCGACGATTAAAACATCTGTAGCCACTGAGTCAAAATTCGGGATATTTTTATTGATATACATTGTTTTACCTCTTTTCAACCTTATTATCATTATTATATCAAATTCATTCGATACCCAAAGGATTTAAAACCATTTAACTTAGAAGATGATTACTGATTGCCTTCTGTGCTATAGTAAAAGTAAGTATCATATAGTGTTGCGTCAAGATTTTTGGAATAATCGAATGAAAGATCTCCATTCAAAATCTTGTTCCAATACCAAAAAAGCTGAATAGATTAAAAGTAAAGGCTGAAAGGTGCTGATTATGATGGAATTTTTTCACAATACCCCTTTGATCGCTGCATTGCTCGGTATTTTAATCGCACAATTTGTGAAAATCCCTATTCATTTTATTGCAACAAAAGAAATCGATTGGAAACTTTTCACCTCAACTGGCGGAATGCCAAGCTCTCATTCAGCAGCCGTTTCTGCTTTAACAACGGCCATTGGATTCGAATCCGGGATATCTTCTCCATTATTTGCTGCTTGTATTATTTTTTCGGTTATTGTCATGTTTGATGCAACTGGAATTCGTTATCAGGCAGGACAACAAGCAATCGTCATCAATCAAATGCGCAAAGACTTTCAAACCCTCATCATGATGACCAAAGAATTTCCCGATAAAAAACCTGAAGAAAAAATTGAAGATTTAAAAACCTTATTGGGTCACCGACCTATTGAAGTTTTTTTTGGCTGTTTAACAGGTATACTTCTTTCCGTTGTTATTTATATTTAGAATTTCCTGTTTCATAGCTGTACATATTCCTTCCAAAGAAAAAAGTAGTGAGGTAAACACCACTCACTACTTTTTTCTCGTATTAACAAACTGTCAAATTCTCACTTCAAAACATAAGAAAACACGGGTTGCTAAGCAGAAGCTGCTGTCTGCATAAGCCCGATTGATTCGACTAATACACAGTGAGCAATAAAAACCCCCGCGCTGCGTAAAGCTCCATTATGTCAAAACATTTGGTAACCCATTTTGCGTAAGATTTTCATCACTATACCGGAAATAATAGCTCCTACAAGGCCACTCGCAAGAATAAGAATATCCGCAGGCTGTAATGATACTAATTTATGTCCTAAAGCAGAAAATGCCGTCCCTGCTTTAAAGAAATAATCTAGGAAACTAACATCGTCCACAATAAAAATGACTACAATAGGATACAGAATAGCCATAAACCATGTAGATCGAAGCAACATATTCAATAAGAATCCAATTCCAAAGAACATGACTAAAAAAATTAGCATGGATAGGATTAATTGGATAATAGAAAATCCACCAGTCATATGTTCGAAACCTCCATATTCTCTCACATAAGTGTAACTGATTGAGGCAACGCTTTCAATGACTAGGTATGTTTTTCTATCAGTTTGTCGAAAATCTGTCAACTAGAAGAACAATTTATAATCAGTATAGCCAAATATATTATCTCGATCCATGCCTTCCAATGTTGCTGGTCTTGTTTTTAATGGCAAATCTACTAATTGAAGCAATAGCAGTGATGTACGCGGATCTTCTTTTAATGCCTGTGGAGACATCCAGCATGCTTCATATAATTCATCTAGTTGAACTTGAATTTGCTGCTCTTGTGTATGAGCGGTTAAATAAAAAACGACCATATTATCACTAATATCATATTTGATAACACCGGTTCTTAAACCTAATAGTCCCTGCATAGAAGCCTTAATCCCTGTTTCCTCCAATAATTCACGTTGACAGGCTTGATCAACGGTTTCTCCAGGTTTCACAAAACCAGCTGGTATCGACCACATACCATCTAATCCGCCATATCGTTTCATCACAACTAGCCATTCACCATTTTCGTTTTCGACTAAACCAGCTACACCAAGCCAAACTCTTGTACGTTCTTCGCTTTTTATGTAAATCACCTCTTCATCTAAGTATTTTTGTTTTCCTATATCTTATTTCATCCATTAGTCCTGTGTGATGAAGTATGTTTAGCTAAGAAAAAACCTCTTTAATCCATATTATATGAACAATATATTATGAATCAAAGAGGATATTGACGATCCAAATTCACAATTTTAAGGTCGTTATCATGTGTATTTGAGATCCTATACATATAATTTATAATCAATCCTATCTATTGACATTCCAAACTTATTTTACTCACTTGCTCATCAGCATTCTTCTGGTGTACCAGCATTCTTCGCTGTCCTAAAAGAGCTTCCACATCCACATGAGGCAATGGCATTCGGATTGTCAATGGTGAATTAGAATACATACTTCAAAGAATGGAAAATGTTGATTTATCAACGTTTATAAGTATTTTATAGGATTATTAATCACAAATAAGAATGTAAATTGCATTCTCTCGTGATTGTAAATGTTGTTAACTTATTAGTACCATTATAGTGAAAGTTATTATATTTGTCTATTATACTTATTTTTGCAATTTATAAATCAACAATCCATTTTTAGTATTATCAATACCAATACATGTTAAATTTGTATCTTTATAATTGATTGTAGAGTTTACTGTATACTGTTGTCTAATAGCTTCATTATCTTGTATAGTCAAATAAATGACATCATCTAATTGATTAACTGCTTGATCAGATGTATTACTAAAATTAATCTGCTCAACAATACAAGCATACTCGCCATCAATGACAGTTTCATATTCATAGACAGGTCTATTCAAATCATCATAACCAATCAATATTTTTTCTTCGTGACTTGTGACAAGATGCCAATTGCATAATCTGCATTTAACTTTATACTTATCATATCTTTTAACTTGCTCATCGTAAATTGTAATGTATGTATGATTATCTATTTTAGCATATGCCCCTTGTACAATTGGCTCAAGACTATGTATATATTTTGTATCAAATTCTTCAATTATTGGATTTGTTACTAATACTTTGCGTTCTACATCATCTATAAGTACATTTTGACCAACATTATCAATTAAAAATTGAACATCATCAATCATTTTTGAATAACCCCCTTCCATATTTTGACCTGAGGTACTGATTCGGTACTTCACCCTATCTTAATCATTAAATAGCATAAAAAATGAAGTATCATTCGTATTATTTTCCTCATTTTGCAACTTATCTATTTTAGCTTGTAGTTGATCAATGCGAGCCATTAAATTTTCATGGTACTGACTTACTGTCATGTCATCTAGTTTATAATCTTTCATTGAATTAGGATTGTTAGCAATAGATTCTAAAATTGATAATGCAGTAGCATAGATTTTACGCTTATTGCTGATTGAATTAGATTGATAGACTTCTGTCGCCATTAAATCATTTTCATCTAAGTAAATTTTGTACTCATCATCTGTTAATGTGATACCCTTTACTTCCATTTTTAAACGTTCAATATTTAACATTATTCATTCTCCTTTCTTAAGAGTAGACATTTTGTCGTTTCTACAATAAAAAACAGAGTTGCATTATACAACCCTGTCATAGATAGTTAATGTTATTCTAACTCTTTTTGATTCTTAGTATCATATTTTTTCTTCAATTTTTTTACATCAGTTGGTAAAGTTATAGATAACTCTTCTTTCTTTTGTTCAAATTGGTTATATAAATCATTGATATTTCGATTAAACTCAAGCAATGATCCAGATGGATATAATGCCTGATCTAACATTTTAGAGTATATTCCATATATTTGTTTTAATACTTTATAAGATTCATTATAATCGTCTGGGGGATTTTGTAGTGCTTTCATCATATTTCTTATTTTCTTTTGACCGTTTTTACGTTCTTTTACAGTACCATTTTCTGACAAAATATCATGATATGTAGTTAATTGCAAATTAAAATCTCTTCCATCGTCTATTGCATCATTCCAAACATCTGAACTTCCATCTGCTACAATACTAGCTAACAAAAATTCCAATTGAATTTCCGCAGAAGTTTTTGCTAGTTTTTTAGCATATTTTTCTTTCTGATCTTGTTGATACTTATACCAACTATAACCACCACCTCCAATGAATGCGATAGTAACAATTATTATAGTTGATATTATTAAACCTTTTTTACTTTTGCGTTTAGAATGGTATTCTTGATAGTCCGTATTCTCCACTATATCAACTCCTTATAATTAAAATTATAAGTAATTAAGGATAATATTGTATATTAATAATTTGACACACAATAAAAAATTTTTTCGTGTGTATGTAAGATGACTTGCTAGAGCCATTTTATAACAAATAGAGTGATTGAATATTACTATAAACTACAAATAGTTACTATATTTTAATGTATATATTTTATAAAATAAGCACCATTTTAATGTATATTGATGTATATTATATTCACTTTAGCTTCCGATAATAAAAGATTATGTCAACCAAATTTTTACATAAACGCTTTAATATCAACGTTTTTAAGTGATATATAATTAGGGTTATATATCACTTTTATACATTGCGATTATATCAACGTTTATAACCTGCACTATTTCATCATTTCCCAAAAATAATGTATAAAATGAAGTGAATTAGAATAGTAAATAGTTGATTATTTTATATAGGTCAATATTCCTACTTCTCATTATATGGTAATTAATGGTATGAAATTCAAATTAAAATTGGACTAAAAATAAGAGGAAAATGGACAAAAATCGGTATTATTTATTGCTAAAATTGATACAGCGTTATTATGCTTACAAATTAAGGCTATAACAAGGAACGTGCAAGATAGCATTATACTATTCACACTATTCCCCGTCATATCAACATTCCTTCTTAATTATTTCCCATTCATTTATTCATTATTTCCCGCTGTTCCATTTCCATTCTCAACTACATTACTATTATTCTCAACTGTACTTTTATGTATTCTTTCTAATTCCTGTACACTGTCATTTATATATGGTGACTTCTCTAATACGCTTTCTAAACTCATAGATTTCATTTCATATAACGTTTTAAGGTTATTAATCACTTCTGTATCATTGCTAGGAACATCATATGAGAATTGAATATCTAACGTTTCAAACTCATTATCTGTAAAGTTTTTACCTAAATAACCTAATAAGATACGATACTTGTTAAGTCGTTCCTCGAATCCATCTCTCAAATAGTTCTCATTAATTTTAGCCTTCACATTTGCCAAACTGAATAAAATTCTAATAGAAACTTCTGAAACATTTGCTATTTCTGCTTTGTTCATAGCCACAGCAGGTGTACTACTAATAGCAAATAATGTTTGTATTAATTTATCATATAAAGCATTAAACGCTTCAACATCTAATTGAATACTTGCAAACTTAAACTCTGAGCCATCATCTAACTGTACACCTTGACCAACAATATTAGTTGCTATGCCATTACCTTTTAATTCTTGACCACTTACAACAGGAATAGGATTCATATTCTTATATACAGTATCAGTAAACTTAGATAATACATTCTCAATCTCATCTAATATGAATATCCAATCATCTAACTCACTCTTACCTTTTGTATGTGATAGTTCATTATCCGTCTTATAGATGATAGGCAACCCACTTAGATTAGAATACTCACCTACAAGATATAACTCTGTACCTTCATTAGAATACGAACGTACAACATCTTTCTCATAGACTACATAATACGAGATACCATCATTCACATAAGATTGTACAAATGCTAACAACTCATTGTTATGATCGTAAATTGGATAACCTTCTTCTGTATCAATGATACGTGACTTAATCTTTCCATCTTGTATATATAGATACTCGTATGCTTCACCATAACTCAATAAGTTGTGTAGGATTTTAACATTGATTCTGTCCATCTTACCTTTGCGATTAATCTCATTGATGGCTTTAACTACTTCTTCTTTGCCTGTATACACAACTGGCTTACTCAATAAGAATGACTTTTGAAAGTTAAGTAACGTTTTAGCATAACTCACAACAATTTTACGGGGGTTATAAGTCTTACCGTTATATTTATATGCAGGACTATTTAAAATAGCATGTGTACCGTTTAAATACTCTTTTTTACTATGTATATCTTGTACTCTCATTTGTTGCGTTGGCTCTGATACTAACTCTACAAACCAATCATTTTTATTTTTATATTTTACTTTTATATACTCGTCTAAATTCAAATCGAATCACCTCTATTATTAATTTTTTCTATTTTATCTACTCGACTTTCTAATTTTGCTAAACTTTGATTAATTCCATCTAATGCAATCGCTGTCTTTTCTTGTGATTCGTTACTTCTTTCTAAATGATTCATCAATTTAGATTCTCGTTTCTCAGATTGTTTCATGACATAAATTATCATATAAATACATACAATTGCCCATACTGCTTGACTTGTTGCAATATCTGTTAATACTTTGATGTCCAAATAGCCACCTTCTTTCATTATCGATTAGGAGGACAGAACAAAATTGTACCGCCAAAAATTAATAAAACTGATGTGAATAATGTTCCTATCAGTTTTATAGATGATATCCCCAAAAGTGGGGTAATGAATTTCTACTTTATGTACTAAATATTCTTAGATTGAGTTAGCGATAGCAATGTATCTTTTATAGTGTCCTGTTCTGGGACACCCTTGGTTAATAAAATTATGGGTGAACAAAACGTTACCCCAGGTCAAAAAATTAAATAGCTACATAATATTTATTCTGTTTCATTGCCTGAATTGCCATTGCAGTTGAAATGACCAAATCATCATGATTATTATTTCCCTTTTTATTTCCCATTTTCCCATTTACATCTTGAAATATTTTCATTTCGTCCAACGTTTCGAGAGAATGTATTAGTATCAAATTACATTCAAAATGTTCTTTCATATCGTTTACAATAATCGGCTTCGATACATTAGTCGTCATAAAGCCCAACTGATATACCTTTTTACTTCTTTCGTTAAATATCTTTTGTTTTAGTAAATTCTCATATCCATATTCTTTTCTCAACTTTTCTAGTAAGGGCAGACCATAACTGTTTCTTTCTACTGCTAAAAAGGCATAATTAAAATACCTACCTAAATCATTCACTACTTGAGCGAATTCGTAAACTGGCACTTTATTTGAATAGAATACTGCACATTGCTCCCCATCTGCATTAAATATACTAATTGTACTATTATCTCCCCCAACCCCTGACGCCACGTCTATACCGCCAAAATGACGCATTTTAGCAATCGGAAAGTTATAAATAAACAATGACTTATTCAAATATTTATGTAGAGTAGACGGTAATTTTTCTTTGACTTGCTTAATATGTATAGGTTTCTTTGCATGATTAAATCGAGTCAATATTTTATCTGTATCAAATACACTAATATTAGATGTACTAAAAGCCACTTCAGGAGTAATAGGGAACTCTCTATTCCACTTTTCTAAACTATTTAAGGTTATATAGTATCGTCTATACATCAATTGTCTATATGTACAGTTATATTTCTCTTTCAATTCTATTTCATCTTGCTCTAAGTCGTTATAACTCATTCTTTTACCCTTATTATTAACTTTAAACCATTCTTCGGCTTCATCAAAACTATGCTTGAATTGTTTCTCGTACGCTTTAGCTAGCCATGAATAGAAGAAAGGTTTCCATACACTATCTGTTGTCCTATATGCTTCCATAAACAACTCTTGATAATAGTTAAAGCCCATTGCTGTCGACTCAATGATAATCGAACTATCAGGATTTTTTGCTAATGCTGGGATAGCAGTTGCTATTATTTCTTCTTGAACGTTTTTAGGATATTTAGCCATTTCTGACAGATGTATAACTTGAAATGTATTTCCTGAAATGCTGTCTGTTCCTTCTGCTGTTGCTACAACAATTCTACTACCATTTACAAAACTTAATTCATCTCTATTATCAATAGTCGTTTTTGGGAATATATCAAACTTATCAAATGGTAACGAATTATACATCTTTTTTAATTTACGCAATAATGATTGTGTAACCTTTCCATTATGCGTCATCATCAAGTAAGATGTATCTGCTTTAGTCATAGCACTGTACAACATATAAGCTAGTGACAGCGTTGTAAAGCCTATTTGTCGCCCTTTTAGTATAATATTAAACTTTTCCATTTCATCTATGAATTGTGATTGCTCAGGGTTCAATACAAAAGGTACACTCTCATTATCATTATTAATAATCTTGATAAAGTTTTTAGCATATAGTTTAAAATCATTTGTAATCTTATCTAACTTTTGTTTTTTTGTTAAAGTCATACAACTACACTTCCAAACTTAATCCGTCATCATCTGCAACCTCATCCACTTTTGTAAAGTATTGTTTAGCTAATTTTGATTGTTGTTGTAAATCTTTTTGTAATTGTATAAATAGTTTAATACTCTTTTCATCACCTTTTTTGGCTTGTTCTGATACAATTTTATAAATGTCCTCATAGTCTTGTATCGCTTTAGTATTGAGATATAGCGTAACTAACATTTTATATTGATCTGTTTTTTCCCATCTGTAAAAACTGTTCATTGTTTGACGCTGGACTGATTTTAAAAACTGTTCTTCTGTTTTGAGCGGTTTAGACTTATCAAAAGCTAAATCAGGGAATTTATACTTAAAGTACATAGCATTTTCCCATCTCACTTGTTTAAGCGCTTCTTGTATATTCATGATTTTATCATCTCCAATTATTTTTTAAAATTAAAAATCTCACTGCCGACTTTTCGACCGTGAGGTAGTTTATCTATCTTAGTTAAATTTAATTGACTTTTAAAATAGGTCTGCTCATGAGCAACCCCTAATTGAGTAATAATATTGGTGGAAGGGGGTGAGCGTAGCGAGGGGGAAACGTTGACATAGCGGAACAAACTTGTTTGTGTAGCCTATGTTTCCCCCTATATTACTACTATTATTAGTTGATTATTAATTTAATAAAAGTTCAAAAGATTGAGTTGTACAGATAAAAACCATCTGTCCAACTTGTTCAGCAATAAATTGCTTCACATAATTAATTTCTTATTGACTTTAACTCTACAATTCAACTATAATTAGCCTATACATAAACCAATCACATTTTTAAAAAGGTGACAATTTTGGTGTCAAGCTCTTATAAGAGGTTCACATCAATTTTGTCACCCCTCTATTTTATGCAATTCAAATTATCTCATAGCTATTTTTTAAGCCACGAAATAATTCTAATTGTATCAGAAAAAAAGTTAGACATTTTAAACTATTTAGTAATATTTTATATATAAATACTTTGATTTGTCTAACTTTTTTATCAACTAAATAATTCTAATTGTATTAGCTAATTGATTAACCGAATATTTCTTCCCAATCTCTATCTGTAACATTAAGTTGCTCAAGTATTTCATTATCATTTGTTGATTCTACTTTTTTAACAGTTACATCTTTTCTAGGCTTACCAAATGCTGTAGGTGCTTTTTGTTGCTTAATTTGTTTTGGTTGTTCTTCAACGATTTCTAATTCAGTTTCAATGTCCATTTTCTTCTTATTCTTTTTCTTATTGTCAACTCGGCTTATTAATTTATCCATATTTTCCTTGTGAATTCTTATAAACTTTTCAATTTCATCAGGTTTCCAACTATTTAGGATAAAATGTTCAAAATTAAAGCCACCCTTACCATTTCTTTTTCTATAAGATGACATAAAGTAATATCTATTCATGTTATATATCATCTGATTGACATAGTCTTTATCAAAGCCTAAAAATTTAGCCATTTTAGCAATTGACATCCAACTTTTATGCTCTTGATTTTGTGACCATTTAACAATCAAACAGTACAAAGCATAGTATTTTTCATTCAACCCTTTATCCTCATACAATTGAAACAAAGACAGCGGAACAAATATATAATACTTATTATCATCTTTTTTAAAATCTTCAATAGGGAAAGTATCAATAGCAGTAATGATAAGTATATCTTTATCCTTAATATTACCATTTTCATCTATTAAATATTCCCAGCGTGATACATTTTCAAGTTTAATAATTTTAGCGTTTTTCATTTTCTTCAACAACTCAAATATTTCATCAGTTTTATATTTAGTAACCTTTCTCAACATTGAGATAGATGTGATAAATGTATGTTCATTTTCCTGATTATGTATTCTAAACTTGTATAATTTAAAGTATAGATTTAAACCTTTATATGTAATTTTCTCATATACATTTTGCTTTCTATCTGATTGATCGAACCATGCTGAATTAATTTTGATTGAGTTGAGTGTGTAATTAAATTTCATAATTGATTACCTCCAAGATTATATAGATTAAATTATAGTTGAGTAGAGTATAGTTGATTTATTTCTAACTCCACTTTTAAAACTTTTTAAAATGGGAATTGTAAACTTATTAAATTATATATTCTATTAACTTAGTTAATTATATCCCTTATATTCTCAAAATATCATCAGAATTGTATATAAAAGTGTACCCATTTAGTAAAATATCATCAACCATATTTTTACATAAATCGTTGTAACCGTTGGGAGAGTAAGGCTCATAGCACTTTTATAATTGGTGCGTGGTATATCCGATATTTGACGAAAATATCATCAGAATTGTATATAAATATGTACCCATTTATTAAAATATCACGATTTTTGTAAAATATCAATACCCATTTAGTAAAATATCATCAAATATTTTTAAAATACTTATATATCAATACTTCAACGTGTCGGCAAAAAATCAAAATATCACTGAACGTATTTTTTATGTTGAGTAAATATCATGATTTTTGTAAAATATCAATGTAATTGTTTATATTCATTTAATGCTTTTTGTAAATCATCATTTTTGTAAAACATACTGAAAGTTTTATCTGTGTTAGGATTCTTTGCAATAGTAATATATTCTAACATTTTAGTATCGTGTAAATATGTAAATAATTCTTTATTATAGCAAAAGAAAAATTGTGTCCTATCCATTCTAATTACCTCTTTCTTATTTAATAGTTATAAAGGGTGGCAAATTACCACCCCTATTGTTATGTATGTATTCCTATAAGTATGTAAATGAAGCACTATTCTTACTCGTATAAGCTAACGATATAACATTATCAGGTAAACGTTCTTTATTAATATCATTTATGTGTCCAACTTTACATTCTTTAATTAATTCAAATTGTTGATCGGGAATATATAGTTTCCAATTCAAATATGGTTGAATGGCTTTTAAATCAATATTTGTTTCAAGATAACCATTGTCATTGATATGTATGTTTGCATTTAACTTATATTCTTCTTGAAGCTCATAAAAATAGGATTTTGGTCGTTGTTCTAAAATATCGTACAACTCACTAAATCCCATTAATTCTAACCAATCTGTATGTATGTTCTTGAAAAAGCTATTACTTGCATAATGACCTTTAAAACTAGAATCAACTGCAAGTATAATTTCCTTACCCAGTTGAGTTTTTGGAAGTGGAATATCATAATAAGCCATAATCAACATTAATGTGCTGAAAGGGTATTTCTTATAATAACTTTTATCAGCGGTTATTCCCTTGTATAGATTCATATTAAAGCAATTAGGGTTATACTTGCTACTATTAAATTGTTGGCTTAAATGATTGTCAAATGTGCGAAAATTTTTAATAAAAGCCATATCAACACCTATTATTTTATTTCCTGTTTTCTCAATTCTATAGAAATTTTCAAAGTCAAAAAAGTAATTTGGTTTCCATTTTCCACCTGTTATATCTTCTAACAGATTGCATGATATTGAATTATCACTATCAGTACCAAATATCAAATCTCGTTCTAAATTTAATTCTTCAATTGTCCATTTTGAAGCTTTATCTTTATAGTATTGTTTCATAATGTTAGCAAGAGTAAAATTCTCCTACTAATTCTTCTTATCTCATAAATATCCTAATAACCACATTCCCAAAACGGTAATGAGAAATGTTTTCTCCTTGTATATCCTCGGTAAAATTTTATTAATTATCATCAATTAATAAACCGAAGTCACAAGAAGAAAGTAGTTATATCGAATTTTGTATAACCTCTCACGTTTTACACCTCGATTTCTATATTTTTAGATTTAATAATTTTCAATGTAATTCTTATAACGTGAATATAATTTGTCATTCCATTTATAATGATCATTCTCAAATATACTTATGTATGCTTGAGTGACTTCTAAATGACTAGCCACTTCTCCTTGTGGTATTTTTTTGCGTTTGCGTAACATGATTAATTGCTCCTTTTCTGTAAATTTCATACTATTTTCTCCTTTTTGATTAAAAATATAGGGGGTCTGCGCATTTTTGAGCAACCCCCTTTTTTATGTATTATTCAGTTACAGTTAAAACGGCAACTGCTTTTGGTGATCCTACTTTTAATGAGTATTCACCGACAATTTGCCCTTTTGTAGAGTCTCCTGTTTTTGCTAAACTTTCAAACGTAGCTTCACGCAATGCAACGGGACGTACATAAGCATCGTTGAAGAATACAATTTTATCAGATGGAACATGTTTAGAAAGTACAAATTTAACGTTACCGTAGTTTGTAGCAATTTCATCAACTAATAGACCAAAAGAAGTGGTTACGTGTTGATAAGAGTAACGATCTTTGTAAATTGCATCTACTTGTTCTTTTAAATCAGCGTTGATAAGTGCATATACTTGTCCTTCTGATAAGTTTTGATCCCACAATTTTCGCATTGCTTGTTTAATTGTATCTTCTGTTACAGTGTTTGCAACTGTTACTGCATTGTCAGCGTCTGCAAACGAAATAATACCGCCCATATGACGGATAAAATCACCTGTAGAACCATCTGCTTTTAGTCCATTGATTAATTTTGATTCCAAATTTGTCTTGAGTTCAAGTAATCGGTCAGCCACTTCTTCGCTGAATTTTGTAGATTGCATTGCTTCCGCTGTACCTGAAATAGATACCGCTTTTTTGAAAATTTCAAGAATATTTGTGATTTCACGTTTAGTTGATTGTTGAAATACAGTAGTATCTCCACCTTCCACCGCTGAAATATCTGCTGTATTATCTAAAGTTTTTTCTTTCCAAGTGTAAACCGTTGATAATGCTTTTTCGACACCTTTTGACAACAATAAAGAAGTAAATGGTGTAGCTTGTACTCCAAGTAATGCCAATTCATTGCTCAAAGAAATTTGTTCAGTTTCCGTAAAATTTTGTGATGTAAACATATTAATATCAATCTCCATTCTAATTTTTAATTTTTTATATATTGAAAAAGGTATCTATTATATAGACACCCTTCACAATCCAATTTTATTTACCAAATAACTTACTAAATTTTGCACTAATCATAGATTGAGCGTCTTTTTTTGATTGTGCTTGTTCATATTCAGTTGTACTTGTTGTACCCGAAGGCACATAAGAATTATTAATCTTGTCTTGCTTATAGATTTCTTGTAACAACTTAATAGATGAATTTAATTCATTCATATCTTGCACATGAGTAAACAGCGGTGCAAATTGTCCAAATCCATTCTCTTTAAGAGTTAAAGTTACTTCTTTATCAAATAACTCTTTTTCACGCTTTTTAAGATTAATTTCAGCGTCTGTAGGCTCTTGTGGTAGTTTTGCTTGTAATTCCTCTAACTCGACTTTCAAAGCGTCATAATCGGCTTTAGATACCGTTTCAGGTGCTTCATTCTCAACGACATCTTGTCTTTCAGTAGTTTGATTTACTTGTGTATTTTCTTCCATTTTGTAACCTCCTAAATAAATTTTAGTTTTACAATATCTCTCGCAAGTATTGTTTTATCGTTATAATAGCCTTTAAATTCAAATATAAACTCGCTCAAATTGCTGGACGGAGTATAATCATAAAAATAGACACCAACATTTTGCTTGTCGCTGTCTGTAATAGATATTTCTTCAATTTTTGTTTTGTCTGAGTTATAAATCGTCAAAGTAATATTAGATGGATCTATACTCTGGTTATCAAAATTTTTAAAATGTACTTTTAATCGTATTGTATCGCCTTGTAGCATCAAATCACCTCCATTTTTGAAGGATTAATAATATAACTTAACTCGGACAAATTGTCCGAGTTAAAAATTGTAGAGTTATTTTCTATTGCTAACACTTTCCCCAAAATTGGGGAATCATTAACAGGATAAAACGTAGCAACTTTACTAAAAACAGGATTCATATAGCTATCAATTTGACGTGTAGCTTTATTTAGCGTTATATGGCTCTGTAAGACGTTTGAATAGAAAGAGGATAGATAACACTCTACACTTCTTAAAACGCTTCTACGAATGCGTAAGCTATCAAATATTGGACGTGTGTAACTTTTTAACTCAATTGTTGATTGTTTACTATTCGACAAATTAGAGTGTATAGATGATAGATAACTATTTACATTGACAGTTTGACGATTAATTGGCTCTTTCTCTATTTCAAATACTCTTAATTCAGGATATTCATTCATATACCATACATTTGTAAAATCCCAATTTTGATAAGTAGATTGAGTTTGCATTTGTTGTGTAGTTTTACCCACTCCACCACCCAACGAATTGCTCAATCCGCTTGTATCAACATCCCAGTAACTATTGTTTACAATTGTATTAAGGTCACTACTAGTAACATAGCCGATTAAGCCGCTCGCTGTATTATGATAATTACTTACATGTCCTCTGCTATAGCAATTTGTAATAGTAGACACATTACTTGCTCGTCCAATCAATCCACCTACTCCGCCATTTGATGATGATGTGCTTGTATTACTACTATAAACTGTGACAGCACTATAACAATTTGTAATAGTGCTATTATTAGTAGTACCGACTAAACCGCCCGCGTAAGAAGTCGCTGAATTGATTTGACCAGTTGTATAACATTTTGTAATAGCAGAGTTGATTGCTTGAGCGACTAACCCCCCTGTCAATCTAGCGTTAAAATTAACATTTTCAACTGCAACATTTTGAATTGTTGCTCCGTCTATCAATCCAAACAATCCTACATTTGTTGTCGAAGTATTGTTATAAGTTAAATTTGATATTTTATAACCTTTACCGTCAAATGTACCTAAAAAACGATTAGTAGCATCGCCGATCGGAATCCATTCAAACCCATCCATATCAATATCATTTACTAACTCATAATCACCAGTAAGATTATTATTAATATCTTGTAACTCTTGTGCTGTACTAATTAAAATAGTCATATCAACACAACCTTACACTAAATGCGGTACTTCGATTGTATGTATTACTGTTAATTCGTCATTTTCTGACTGCATTGTAAAGTTGTCAAACGATTCCTCGCTCAAAGCATTGCCATCTGTAGCAACATTATAGATAGCACTTTTAGCAAAAGTAATTGGTGTCGTAATATCTGCATCGCTACCTTTAACCACTACTGTAATTTTGACATTGTTTCCTTCAATAGTAGAAGTAACTCTACTATCTGCACTAGATAATCGTAAAATTGGATTAGATTGATCGTCTTGCAATTCAATATACTTCCAATTATTTAAAATGTAATTACGTAAATCTGCATATGCATTAGTTGTTATTTCTGCCATTACATTGACATCTCCTTTTTAATTTGATTAATAGTTACTAAAATGTGTTTAATCATTTTCTTGTTATCTCGTTTAATTTTACACTTTTTAAATAGTGTAAACATGAGTCATCATCCTTTGTTTTAATTTGTTTTATAAATATAAAAAGCCACTCTATATAAGAGTGACAAATTACCTAATTTTATTTAAAAATATAAATAAAAAAAAGAAAGTAGGAGAGATGCTACTAATAACAATAACATCTCAACTAAATTAAATTAAATTGAAGGATTTTAGAAGTGAGAACATCTCACGTCTAGGAATAAAAAAAGGGAGTATGATTCCCCATTAAAATATAAATAAAAATTAATATCTTAATGCGATTCATACTCCTTCCATATATATGGTTTGCAGTCGAATCTTGAAGTCGTTGGGAGAGTAATGCTCAATAGGTAGTAACTACGGTCTAGTTATGTCTTTTTTTATTATATTTATTATATTTTTCTTCCATTTTTATGATTGCATTAGTACGTCTCCCTTAGAGACAATTATCTAAAAATTCAGAAATATTATCTAAACTATTGATTTTATTGAGTTTTGAGGACTATGTAATTTTACAGTTGTTTCTTATCAACTATTGAAACTGTTGGGAGAGTAAGGCTCGTCATCGTTTTCTATTTTTGGACATTCTTGATTTTCTTTTGCTTACTCCTTCCATATATATGGTTTGTAATCGAATCTGAACCCCCTACTCCCACAAGGGATACGAGAGTTTTATAAAAGTGGTTATTTCTAATTTGATTTTTGTTTATCAATTTGGCATAAAGCAGAGCAGGAATTGAAGGCTTGGTGCGAAGTTTGTCTGCCTTGTTTGCTACAAAACTAAAAAATAGAATCGTAGAAACAAAGACAGACAACTCATAGCATAAAGCGTCACAGTGTATTGTGAGTATTGTATGCTCTCATTCAGTTGCGTGTATCTCTACACAACAAGTCTACTTTCTACTTCTGCCCCCAAAAGTTTGTATATGTCTTATATAAGCGATTGTGCTTATACAAGTAAATAGTTATCCTGCTAAAGAGGAACTCACTAAACATATACTCTATGACTTGTCCTACAACGTCCGTAAACGTTCAGACCTTCCACTCCTATCCGTTCAATTGGTCGATAGCACCATTCACGTACTGTCACGAATGAGAAAATGACATATTGTACGCTAGACTTAATTATTGCAGTAGCTAAGTCATAACTTGACCAGTTTTGTTTAACGTCCAGTTAATGGGCAACCTAGACGAACTACACTAAAAAAGTGCGAATTTAATACAACCACTTGACCTCATTTTTTAAAAATGTTAAAGTAGTTATATAAACACTTATGCTTGTTGGGCGATTAGTGTTAGTTTTATTCAGTTATAGAGGGAAAGTGACTGTAATCACTTAACCCTCTTTTTATTTGCTTATTTTTTATAGCGTTCTTCAACTTCTACTTTTTTGTTATCTAATATTGTTGCAATAGCTTGTAATTGTTCTTGTGATAGTGATACTTCTTGTAAATCATGTTTAAGTTCGTCTAAAATCATCTGACAGTCGCAAACAGAAGAAAAAGAACTAATTGAATATGATGTATATGATTTCATTTTTTGTTACCACCTTTGTATAAAGTGTTTACGGGAGAAAAAGTATCATGTGATTTTCTTAAATCATCTGTATCCATTTGTATATATCTTCGCATTGTACGTATATCAGACCACCCACCCATTTTTTGAAGTGTAAAAGCATCACATCCATTTAATGTCATTTTTCTTGCCCATGTATGTCTATAGACGTGAGCAGTAACTTTCTTACCTTCAATTCCTGCTTTTTCAGCATAATACTTTAATCGTTTATTAAAATGATTCTGACCTAATGGCTCTCCCCATTGAGATAAGAAAATTCGATCAGTTGTAAAATGCTTTTTATTTTCTTCAATTAGTTGTAAGAGTAATTTAATTGAATGAGCAGAAAGAGGAACATATCTAGGTTTTCTATTTTTATTCTTATCTCCGCCTAGTGTAATAAATCTAGTTTGAAAATCTACATCAGTAATTCTCAAGCTAAGTAATTCCCCTGCTCTTAATCCACAATCTAAAAGTAAAGTCATTGCAACATAATCACGAAATCCTACATAATCACGCAAGTTCGGTTGTTTAAATACATCCCTCACTTCTTCATCAGTTAAACAGTTTGTAAGGTCAATATCTTGCTTTAATAAACGAACATTCTGCATAGGATTAAATGCAATTAATTCCTCACGTTCAAGGAAGTTGAACATTGCTCTATATACTCTTAATCGAATATTGATTGTTGTATCTGATAACCCTATCCCTTTATCTCCTTTAATGTATTTATGTCCATCATATTTTGGGGCATCATACTTACAATAATTAATGTAATCTCTAAATATCTGTGGTGATAATTCATCAACTGTTTCAATCTCATAGTTTTCATTTAACCATTTAACGAAATAACCCCAATCCTTACGATAATCTCTCAATGTGCGTTCTCTTAACCCTTCTGCACTCTTACCTGATACAACTAAGTCGATAGCTTGTTCAAATGTTAATTTTGGATATACCTTTTGGTTAGACATTTTGCCTATTGGAGTACGCTTTCTCTTTTTTAAGACCACAAAAAAACCTCCTCAATTCATAATGTTTTAACGAACATTTACGAATTAAAGAGGTAGAACACAATCCAATTTCACAACTTTTAGGGTTGTTATTATACATTTTCAGGGTTGTGTACATTCACATTTTTCCTTGTAATTTATAATCCTATCTATTGACATTCCAAACTTATTTTACTCACTTGCTCATCAGCATTCTTCTGGTGTACCAGCATTCTTCGCTGTCCTAAAAGAGCTTCCACATCCACATGAGGCAATGGCATTCGGATTGTCAATGGTGAAGCCGCCACCCATTAGAGATTGTTTAAAGTCAATTTTAGTTCCTTGAAGAATGGGGGCATCTTCGCTTGATACGACAATTTGTAAACCATGTTCTTCAAAAACCTCATCATCTTCTTGTTTTTCATGATCAAAGACCATCGCATATGAAAGGCCGCTACAACCGCCACCTTTTATGCCAACACGTAAATAAGAACCTTCTTCTCCATTGTTACGCATCATTTCTTGAATATGAAATGCTGCAGCTTCTGTAATATCAACAACTTGTGTCATCCGAGTCACCTCTTTCCTATATCCATCATAACAAATTTTTTAATGTTGCGTAAAACAACAAATCCTCACAAAAAAATCAATTTTATTCTCAACTCTATATGATATAATTTTCCTATAATCATTATAGGAAACGGGGTTAATTTTATGGAAGTTTCTCCCTACTATGAGAAGCAAATTGACTGTATACATTGTAAGAAAAAGTTCAAATCTATGAAAGTAAGATCGAATTTTGTTAAAATCAAAGAAACAGAGAGCGACTTTCATCCAATCTATGAAAACGATGTGAATCCTTTGCTTTATAATGTCTTCGTTTGTGAACATTGCGGCTTTTCATTCACAGAAGACTTTTCGAAATATTTTGCTCCGGGAATAAAAGAAAAAATCGATGAAAAAATATCTTCACATTGGAAAACACACGATTTCTCAGGGGAACGAACCATTTCTGATGCACTACAAGCCTATAAACTAGGACTTGTATGTGGAAATATAAAAAAAGAAAAACATATTACCTTAGCTGGACTTGCACTTCGCACAGCATGGTTATATCGATCCATTGGCGATGAAGAACAAGAAAAGCGGTTTATGGAGATTTCGCGAAATCAATATATTGACTCCTACTCTGTGGAAGATTATAAGGGAACTTCCATGACAGAAATCCGAGTTATTTACCTAATTGCCGAGTTGTCTCGCCGAATCAATGAGCGTGATCAAGCCATACGCTATTTCTCAAAAGTCATTGAAATGCAACGAAATTCAAATGAAGTAAAAATCATCGAAATGGCAAAAGAACAGTGGCAACAAATGCGAGATGAAAAAGAACGCACCGAAGAATAGGGACTCTAGCATTTTTATAACTATAAAGAGGCATTTTACACAGTGATCGTTTTTTCCTCCCTCACTGTGTATTCATTGAAACAATCAGAATCTTTATAAGTATAAAGGACAAAAGAATCGTTGGATAAAGAGAAGCTTCCATCAATGAGGGTTTTCTTCATCCCCCACTGCTGGTTAGCTGAACCAATCGGGCTTTTACGGGCAGTTGGTCCCCCGTCTATCTTTCTCGTTTTTCTCTAAACCTTGAAGTTGGGGGCTTACTGCCTGTTAACGCGGGATAAAAAAAGGCTGTACCTTCCAATTGCTTTACACAATTTTTGGTCAGCCCATTCGATTGTATTAAAAAACTTGTTCTACTTCCACAACACCTGGTACTTCTTCTAAAAGTGCACGTTCAATACCTGCTTTTAAAGTAATGGTTGAACTTGGGCAGCTACCACATGCGCCTAACAAACGTAATTTCACAACACCATCTTCTACATCTACTAAATGGCAATCCCCTCCATCACGAAGAAGAAATGGGCGTAATTTATCTAATACTTCTTGTACTTGGGCTTTCATATCTGAAACAGATTCTGTCATACTTATCGACTCCTTTCCTTAAAATTATTATAATGTCTATAAGATAAAAAATCCATTATAGAATGCGGAGGTTGATCGATCATGGCAAGTAATTCCGTGTCAATCGAAATATACGGAGCCAATGTGCACTGTGCAAGCTGTGTGAATGCACCATCTTCAAAAGATACTTATGAATGGCTTCAAGCCGCAATTGACCGAAAATATCCAAACACGCCTTACAATATCACTTATATCGATATTGAGCAACCAATTGAGAATGAGCACCATGCGAAATGGGCACAACGAATCTTGAATGATGAATTTTTTTATCCCCTCGTATTGATTAATAATCAGGTGATAGGAGAAGGGTATATACAGCTAAAACCAATTTATACAGAACTTGAAAAGCTTGGCTTCCAATCCGTTTAAACGGTGGAAGCCCTTTTATTGATTCATCACAACTCTATTTTATCAAACTATACTCGAACTGCTTCAATTTGTAGAGTTTGCAAAATCTTCTTTTTCATACTTGCTAATTCCTCGCTAGCCCTGTCCCTTGGTCGAGGCTCATCGATAACAAATTCACGTTCCACCTCGCCAGGTTTTCCAGATAACAAGATGATGCGGTCACACAAGTAAAGTGCCTCATCAATATCATGTGTAACAATAACAGTCGTCACTTTTTCCTCTTGCCAAATATCGAGCATCAAATCTTGTAGCTGCATTTTGGTGAAGGCGTCTAGGGCACTAAATGGCTCATCCATTAATAATAATCCAGGTTTTGCCGCAACTGCTCGTGCGATAGAAACACGCTGAGCCATACCACCTGATAATTCCTTTACATATAAATTTTCAGCTCCACTAAGCCCTACTTGCTTCAATAATTTTTTGGCTAACTCATTATTACCTTTTGGATCTCCCTTTAAAGTAAAGGTGACATTCTCTAAAACAGTTAACCATGGGAATAATCGGGCTTCCTGAAAGACAACCCCTACCTCTGGATGTGGTCCATTGATCTTATCACCTGCAATGACAATATCGCCATTATAATCTTTATCAAGCCCCGCAATTGTACGTAATATCGTACTTTTTCCAGATCCACTTTTACCAATTAAGCCAATCGTCTCGCCTTCATTCGCATAAAAAGATACGTTTTTTACCCCGTTTTGATTATCGAATATACGCGATAATCGTTTAACCTCTAGTACCATTTATTAGCCTCCTATCACACTATTATCTCGCCATTTCAATACACGATCTTCAACAAGTTTAATAAGCCAATCTGTTAATTTTCCAACAATAGCGAACAAGATAATACTGCCAATGATCAAATCAGGAGCGGATGAGTTTTGCCCAATCACCAAGAGATAACCTAACCCCTTGCTTGCCCCCATTAATTCGGCAGCAACGACGAACATCCATCCTAACCCTAAGCCGCTTCGAAGACCTGTAAAAAAGGAGGGGAGGCTTGCTGGTAAAATAATACGCCTAACCAGCTCATAATGGCTAAAACCCGCAACCTTTCCAACTTCTATTAGTTTACGATCCACATTTAAAATGCCGCTGACAACGTTTAAATACACTGGAAAGAATACACCGACTGCAATCAAGCTAATTTTGGAAGGCTCTCCGATTCCCATCCAGAGGATAAATAATGGAACCCATGCAAGAGATGGAATTGATTTAAATGCCTGAATCATCGGATCAAAAATACGCTCAGCCTTACGGTAAAAACCGACAATCGAACCAAGCACCACAGCCAGCACCGTACCGATAAATGAACCTACAAATACTCGATATACAGTTATCCCTAAGTGTCCCCAAAGTGTCCCATCTACCGCCAATCCTTGAATTGTTTCAATAACCGCTAATGGAGATGGAAGTTGATAAGATGACACTCTTCCTGTCGCTGTTACAAAAATCCATAAAACTAACAAAAGAACAGGGAGCAATAAGCTTAATGCAATTTGGGTGACTTTTCGATTTGATTTTTTCTTTTTTGTAGGCGTTTCATCCTCATATGCGATTGATTGTGAAAGCTCGACCATTTTTTTCGCCATCTAAATTCCTCCCTATTGCTGAATTATTTTTTTCGCTAAAGATGGATCAATCAGATCATCCGTTGTTCTTTTCACATCGACATCTGGCTTGATCACTTTCGATTTTTGTAGCACTTCTCCAGCTGCATTTAACGCGTTCACTTGATCCTCTCCCGGAATCGGATGGTCAAAATTAGTACGTTTTAGTTGGATCTTTGCTGTATTTAAATCAATTTTCGCCTCTTTCGCTATGATTTCTGCCGCCTCATCCGGATTCTCTTGAATCCATTTGCGTGCCTTTTCATATGCCTGGATAACTTTCTCCACCGCTTTTGGGTGTGCTTTTTTAAATTCTTCTCGTACATTTAAAAAATTGTATGTGTTGAATGCTGTATTTCGATAAAATAACCTAGCATGGGCTTCTTGCTCCGCAGTTGCCATGATCGGATCAAGTCCCGCCCAAGCTACAACGTCCCCTTTTACTAAGGCTTGATAACCGTCATTATGTTGTAGATTTATATATTGAATATCTTTTTCCGTCAAACCTACTTCATTTAATGCACGTAACAAGAAAATATAAGGATCTGTCCCATATGTTGCTGCTACTTTTTTTCCTTTTAAGTCCTTAACGGTTTTGATCGATTTATCTAATGTAGCCAATGCCGTCCATTCCGGTTGTGATAAAACATATATATTTTGAATCGGTACCTCTTTGGATTTGGTTATTAATGTTGCTGCCCCTGCGGCTGAACCAAAATCAATACTGTTACTTGTTAAAAATTCTAATGCCTTATTACTTCCTTGACTTAATGTCCACTCTACTTTTACATTGTCTTTTTTAAATTCTTCTTCTAACCAGCCAAATTTCTTTAATACTAAACTAGTCGGAGAATAATAGGCATAATCTAAACGCACTGTTTTTAATTCCTCATTTTTAGCCGCTTTGCCATTACCACATGCCTGTAATACCCCAACAACTAGCAATATGAATGTTAATAATAAAATATTCGTTTTCTTCATACTAAACCTCCAAATAAATCACAAATTTTCTGTAAAATTCGAATTTTTCATTTTTATAATGTACCCATAATGTTATTATTACAATTCTTATTTGTCAACTATGCATTATTAGTTTTAAAGCATTATTCTATTTTATCTAAATTAAAAAACATCCAGAACATTATATTCTGAATGTCTTTGAATATTTAACAGATTAGAAATCAGATGTATTGATTATCCAATTTTGTCCATAAATATATAGTGTATTCGCTGATTTCCGCTATGGCTTACTCGTTTTCCTGCGGGCAAGCCTTCGCTGCAATTTACATAAATGGAGCTAAAAATACATGGTTTTTTATAGATTATGTTAAATATATCTCCTGATTTCTGCCTGATCGACACACTTGATTAGAAATAGAAGTAATATGTATTCAAATATTATTTACGTAAACAAATCCTATTACAATCTTCATCTTCTCATTCTCTTTTTCTTTCATTCATTTCTCTTATAAACGGAAATTCAATGATTTGATGTTTATTCGTTATTGGATTTATACATTGATTTTTTGTTTAGGATCATTCATCATTGGATTGTTTTACTATCGTAATATGGGATTTCTGAATCTAACAGATATTGGGCTAAGTATTCGATTCATCCCAAATATTCTTTTTCTTTCTTCTTTTTTATTGTGTATGATTTCCTTAACAAAAAACGCTTATTTTGGTCTTTTCATGACTTTAACTTATTTTATAGGAGATTTGCTATCAGATGCTCGATTATTTAAGATCTTTTCACTAGGGGCAAATACCAATAATTTTCTTTACAATACTTCTCTTACATATTATTTGGCAAATAGACTGATTTTGGTCGTTCTTTCCATTGTTTTTCTATATCTTGCTTGTCGCAATCGACGTATCAGATAGACAGACACGCGGCAGAATAGGATCTTACCAATGATGAAATTGATCATCATTTTTTTAGAAAAGTCCTAGAAATAAGAAACATTTTCTAGGATTTTCTACACTATTTAATACAATGGTTTTCCTTTCTTACTATCACTAAGCATCTTTTCATATATTTCATTTGCCTCTAAAATTTCCTCTGTTATTTCATCATCATCTTCTTGATCCATGTATTTTAAACTTTCTACATCTCTATTTGTATGTGACATAAATTCCATAAAGCCTTTTACAATAGCTTGTTTTAGTTGATTCGATGGAATCCAGGTTGTTTTGTGATTTCCATAAATTAATCTTAAATTTTCTCCATTAGAATCTCTTTCTAGATATGTAGATACCATTTCACCATCATATGCAATAAATGATTTTTTAGGGTGCATCTCCCCTAAAACGCTTTTTAAATAAGATAGCCATGTCAAATGGATATTATCTGTATAAATATGATTGACAAACAAGCCATCATCAATATATAAATCAACCATTCCTCTAATAAACCCAGCATCTCTATAATAACTTTCATTATATATTTCGAAATGTCGATCAGTAGCTAAATCAAGTAATTCAAAATCATCATCATTCTTTGGAAATGGATTGTATACCAATGTTTTAAAATAAACTTTCATCAAATATATTCACTCCTATTTTTTAGATACAGGATAAAATGTAGTGATTGTTGCGGATTTATGATTTTTTGTAGGCATTAAAATAAGTTTATATGTGATTCCATGAATTTTTTTATACACCTCAATATTCTCCCCATACTTCAGCCTTTTATTAATTTTCTTGGAATTTGCATTAATGGTTTGTTTAATATAATTCTTTATAGTTTTTATTGATAGCAGGCGTGTTGATTATCCCATTTAATCCATAAAAATAGGGTAATTCGTTGATTACAGCGAAGGCTTGCTCGACTCCCTCTTAAAATGTTGTTATATCAACGTTTGCTAGAGTTTTTTCGTGTAAAAAAATTTTTTCTTGGCCAAGATAGAGTGCGAACTAGTTTGATATTTCCATTTGTTTAAATAAATAACAATGTTAATGTACGCTATCCCTCGGGAAAAGCGAATAGATGAGACCCTGCACGGAGCGCAAGCGAAGGAAGCGGCTCAGCGTTCGCCCGCAGGAAAGCGAGCAAGCCGTAGCGGAAATCAACGAATACCTAATATTTCTATGGATATAATTGGATAATCAATACGTCTGATAAAATATTTAAAAATTACACTTTTAAAATATAAATTTCATATTAATTTTAACGAATTAGCAAAATCATATTCAAAAATAACAAAATATTGCATTTATTTAATATAAAAATCAAAATACCAATAATTTTAATTATTAAATAGATAGCATATACATAATTTGTAAATTATTGATTGACCCTTAAAAATAATAATGTTACCATTAATTTGCAGTAATAATTGTAATTACATTGTAATTTTTGAAATTATATAGGCATGCATATATAATTTTGCTAATATTTTTAAATATTACTGTAATAAATTTTATAATAATAGGAGGGTTTCATCATGTCTTTCAAAAAAATATTAACTTTTGGTCTTTCCATAGCGGTATTAGGAGCTTCTGTTTCAGCTGAAGCAACAACTTATATTTCTAAATCACTTTCTGGTACAAATGCAGAAAGCGGATACAAAGTATTAGGAAATGGAACAAGATACTTAAAAGGAACCGGTACCTATGGAACAGGAAACGCCTATGCCATGAGAATAATTCCTTACTTTCCAGATGAAGCAGTAGCAAATTTTTCTATAAAAAAAGGAGCCACTGGAAAAACTTCTTTCCATGCTAATGCTACCAATAGTTCTGGTAACAATCAATCCTACTATATTCGTTGGTATGGTAACTCTTCAAATTCTAGTGCGAATTTAAAAATTACTGACTAACTATTTAATGTCTATAAATTGATACAGTAGCACGATGGAAAGATTCTTCTTTTCATCGTGTAATTAAGAGAGGAGTTAGCCATGCTAAAATCCACTTTCTATTACTCAAAAGTTTTGCTAAAAAATCCGCTTTTTCTTTTTCTTATCCCATTTTTAATAGTTATGCTTTTTTTCACAAAAGAAGCGTTCAGCACTTCGATCTTTGATTTTGTAAAACATTTTTATTATGGTTTTATTATTGTTAATCTATTTTTCCTAATTACAACCACTACCACTACGAATAAAGATTTTGAGATACATAATTATTTAGAACGAAATCCATTGAAAAAGCAATATACGATTTTATTAGCCTCGTTTTGGATAAATATAGTTCTTTTATTCATTCCTATCCTATTTATTGTTTGCTTTCAAAGTAATGATTCGAATTTTTATATCATGATGAGAGGAATCTTGCATTTCTCAGTCTTATGGATTTTAACAAATTTGCTATCTGCAACAATGGGGACCACTATAGGTAGCATACTAAAGAATATATGGGCATTACCAATAGCAATTGTTAGTTATAGTATTTTTATATGGCGATCTATGAGCGATGAAAACAATGCCATTCAAAAAATGTTCAATATTTATGATGACAATATTAGAATCGTATCCAATAACATATTAGGTGTCATCTTTAATGTTCCCTATGTACTTGACAAACTATTCATTGTATTATTGATTTTTCTATTCATCAGTTTTGTAGGGTTTTATCGTCAAACCAAAAAGCGATTCCTCTATTTAGCTATTGGATTAGGATGTATTGGAATAATAGGTTTGAATGCCAACTATTTGAAGACATCCGAGCAAATTTTTACTTCTCAATATCCAGATGTGAAAGCACAATCATATAAAATCATTTCTTATGATATGGATATTGATTTTTCAAAAAATTTTAAAAATCAAGCAACCCTTCATCTAAAAATAGAAAACAACATCGACCATATTGTCTTATTATTGGATCAGGTGTTTCATATAAAAAAAATAACGATCAATCATTTACCTGTTTCCTATTCATTCACTAACCATAAACTTATCCTTCATACTTTCCAAAAAAAGGGTGATGAGGTGAAAATTGATATCCTCTATGATGGTCACTTATTTATGAATAATGATGTAGGAGCTCCTACTTTTTATGTCACAAAACAGGCAATCAATCTACCAGGGAATATCTTCTATTGGTATCCAACTGTTCCCACAATAGGAAAAAGTCAATTTACCATTAAAACGAAAAGCTCAATACCGCTTTATACAAATTTACAACAAAAAACATCTAGCCTTTATGAAGGGACTACTAATTCTATTTCTTTTGTTGCAGGAGAATATAAAAAAATCAATCATAACGGCAAAGCGTATATCATTCCGAAAGTAACTGATTTTCATCGATTCACTGAAAATCTAGATGACATGCTGCAATCTCTTTCAAAGAAAGAATATCCAAAAGAGGAGCTTGCGAACATAAAAGCTGAAAACTATCAAAAGGTCATTGTTGGTTTTTGGCCTGGATATGAGCGATACGTTTTTTTGAACAATGATACGCTCTTTGTAAATGGATTAAATTTTTAGACGGAGGAGTGTTATGATGACAAATCAATTAGTTGTTGAAAATCTATCCTTTTCATATGGAAAAAATACAATTTTACAGGATGTATCGTTTACTTGTAGTGATGGAATTATCGCATTATTAGGGAATAATGGTGCCGGAAAAACGACTTTACTCAATATTTTAACAGGATTAAAACAAGGGGAAACAGGGAAAATCCACTTAAATGACATTGATTTAGCACACGCCAAGGAATATCCAATTCATTTAGTAGGTTACTTACCACAGCAATTCGATATTTACGATAACATTACGGGGTATGACTTTTTGTCACATGTTTACGATACAAAAGGGTTCGATCATCATACCAAAAAAATTGAGATCGATGAAGTCATCGAAAAATTTAATCTAGCAGCTGTCATCCATAAAAAATTCAAAAGTTATTCAGGTGGGTATAAAAGAAGACTAGGGATTGCGCAGGCCGTCCTAGGAAAACCGTCCCTGATCATTATTGATGAGCCTACTGTTGGATTAGATCCTGAGCAACGGGCAGAGTTTCGAAATTATCTTTTTGAAATCAGTCATCATGCTATTACCCTTATTTCAACTCATATTATTGAAGATGTCGAGTTATTCAGTCATAAAATTCTCATATTGAAAGATCGACATATCGGCTATGACGGTTCCATCGATGACATAATAGCAGAAAGTAAACAGCATATTCATTCAATGGAAGTCACACTAGATCAATTTGTACAATTAAAAAATCAATTCACCATTATTGAACAAAAAAGAATGAGTTCAGATAAAATCCGCATTCGATATATTCAAAAGGATGAGGAACATGTCGTGAATCATCCAGAAAAGGAGATCTCATTAGAAAATGCTTATATCTATTTTCAAAAGAAATAAAACAGTGAGAGAGCATTATTTTAAAATATACGATATAAAAGGAGCTAAGATTAAATTAACCCTATCGATTTTACTGATTATTTTCATCTATTCACTCTTGAATCCTGCGATTTCAGGATATCTTTCTTCGATAAAAGAGCAAATAGCGTTAAAAAGTGTCGATCAATTATTCGATTATACGATTCCATTATTATCGGCTCTTGTTATTTTTCTTGTTTTTTATAATGATTACAAAAATTATACGTATCAGTTTTATATGTTTTTAAATAAACGGAAATTCAATGATTTGATGTTTATTCGTTATTGGATTTATACATTGATTTTTTGTTTAGGATCATTCATCATTGGATTGTTTTACTATCGTAATATGGGATTTCTGAATCTAACAGATATTGGGCTAAGTATTCGATTCATCCCAAATATTCTTTTTCTTTCTTCTTTTTTATTGTGTATGATTTCCTTAACAAAAAACGCTTATTTTGGTCTTTTCATGACTTTAACTTATTTTATAGGAGATTTGCTATCAGATGCTCGATTATTTAAGATCTTTTCACTAGGGGCAAATACCAATAATTTTCTTTACAATACTTCTCTTACATATTATTTGGCAAATAGACTGATTTTGGTCGTTCTTTCCATTGTTTTTCTATATCTTGCTTGTCGCAATCGACGTATCAGATAGACAGACACGCGGCAGAATAGGATCTTACCAATGATGAAATTGATCATCATTTTTTTAGAAAAGTCCTAGAAATAAGAAACATTTTCTAGGATTTTCTACACTATTTAATACAATGGTTTTCCTTTCTTACTATCACTAAGCATCTTTTCATATATTTCATTTGCCTCTAAAATTTCCTCTGTTATTTCATCATCATCTTCTTGATCCATGTATTTTAAACTTTCTACATTTCTATTTGTATGTGACATAAATTCCATAAAGCCTTTTACAATAGCTTGTTTGATTGCTTCAATTGAAAAATACTCTGTCTTTTGATCATTATAGACAAAGCGTAGCATCTTTTCTGTTGGATGTTTTTCAAAATAAGTTTCTACAAATGGACAATCATAGGCGATATAAAACTTTTTAAAGTTTTTCTCTCGTTTTAATAAATAGGTGTAGGAACGCCACGTCATATGTAAATTTACAGTCTCGATTGGTTTTGAAAATATTTTTTCATCGATACAAAAATTAATTGTACCAGGAACATATCCAGAATAACTATAATACAATTCATTATAAATTTGAAATTCTTTATCATCTCTACAATTTACATAATTTACACAATTTATATATTCATCATCATTATCCTCATAAAACGGATTAATATAATAAGTTTCAAATGTAATATTTTTCATATTTTTATCCTCCCTAATAAAAACTTTAATTATAATTATTGTTTATTTTCTTTTTTCTTAGAAGATACTGGATAAAATGTTGTTACCGATCCCTTTTTATTTGTTCCATTGGAATTTAAAACTATTCGATAAGTGACTTTATTTATTTTTTTCGTAACAGAAATATCAACTTTGTATTTTAGATTTTTTGAAATTACTTTTTGATTGTTGTTAATTGTTTGTTTTATATAATTTTGGATGGTTTTGATTGATAAATCTGGATCAAAAAAAGAATATTCTGTTTTACCTATACCATTCCAATATTTAGGATGATGTTGTTGTAAAATATGAGTCAATTTATTTTTAGAAAGTGTAATCGATTTTGAACTATTTTATACGAATATTTAATTCAAAAAAAGATGTTTAAAACGTGCGAGGATTGAGGGAAATAGCCTATCTATTTGGAAGAGGCAGATTTCAAGAGACCGTTGTGAAAGGAAATGGATTCATAAAAAACAGGCTAGAAACATTGATACATCAACGTTTCTAGCCATCGTTTACCCGTTGTGGCGTTTGTACATCCACAGTAGCCCGGATTTCATCAAGCGTGCGATTCTTCCAGTGACAGTTGTATCTGCTAAATAGACGAATCCTTGTTTTTTACCAAGGGCCCCCATAAAGCCTTTTAACTTGATCTCTGGCATCTTTTCCGGTAGTGGTTGATCGCTCCAACGTAATTTTAAGACTTTGACAATGAGCTCTGCTTGTTCTTCAGCAAGCTGTGCACTCGGACCGAATTGGGATGCTGCGCAATCTCCCACAACATAGACATGTTCGTCATTTGGAACATTCATATATTGAGTGATGGCAACTCGCCCATGATCTAACTCTAGCCCTGTATCTCGTACAACTTGTACTGGTTGAATACCCGCAGTCCAAACGACCGCATCCAATTCAATTTTTTCTTCGTGATTATAAAGGACATACTCTTCTACTTTTGTGATATTCGATTCTGCGATGACTTCAACATCGTGATTGTCAAACCATTTCTTAACGTATTTACTCAAGCGTTCTGGAAAATCTTTTAAAATACGCGGTCCACGGTCAAATAGCTTGATCTTTAAATCGGCTCGACTTTCCCGTAATTCACTTGCCAATTCGATCCCGCTTAACCCTGCACCTACTATGCCAACAGTTGAGCCTGAAGGTAGGCCTGCTAATCCATTGTAAGTAATTCGTGAGTTCGCCATTGTTTGGATACCATAAGAGAACTCTTTTGCGCCTGGTACTCCATGATAATTGTCTTCACATCCAAGTCCAATGACCAAATCATCATATTCAACCTTTGTGCCGTTATCGAGGAGAATTACTTTATTTTCTAAATCAATTTTGGTAATTTCCCCATATACGGTTGAAAGTTTTTCATTTTCAGGAAAACTAACTCGAATTTCTTTTTCAGGTGTCGTTCCAGCAGCCAATGCATAAAATTCTGTTTTCAAACTATGGAATGGTGTACGATCCACGAGCGTAATTTGTACATCTTCTGGAAAATTATCTGGCAATAAGCGAAGTAAAATACGCATATTACCATAACCACCACCTAATAATACTAATCGTCTCATCATAATCTCCCTTATTAACAATTTTGTCACAATCATTCTTTCATTAATGAGTATAGCTGATTGTGAGAACTTTCACAATATGTTTGTGATAAATTTCACAAATCAAGTAGAAAGTTCATCTAAGTAGAAGAATTGACGAATAAAAAAAATAATAGTAGCATTCGAAGGGTGAGGTGACGTTTGATGAATCCACTTGTTGAATTTTGCGTCAGCAACTTGGCTAACGGCTCCCAAGATGCATTAGAAGTGCTAGAAAGGGACCCTAATATAGATGTATTAGAATATGGTTGTTTAAGCTATTGTTCTAGATGCTCTGAAAAATTATATGCACTCGTCAATGGAGAATTTGTTGAGGCCGATACGCCAGAGGAATTAACGAAAAAAATTTATCAATTCATAGAAGAAAATCCTTTGTTCTAAGAATAGAAGATAAAGCTACTACAAGGCAAAGAGCACAGCATGCTTTTCAGCTAGCATGCTGTGCTCTATTTTCTTCATAGGCTGATTTTATTTTTCAGATGGTCCGATATCATTCTATCCATTCTCGTAAGGAGTCTATCGTATATGTTGGTGGTCTATCTTTTGCTAGAACTTCCTTTGTACGTGTAACACCTGTATTGACATGTAATGTATCGATTCCATAATGAATCCCTGCAAGAATATCGGTATCATAGTTGTCACCTATCATGAGCATTTCTTCTTTTTGTAAATGGAATTGTTGCTGAATGATTTCAAGCATATAGGGTGCTGGCTTGCCTATATAGATCGGGGCAATATCTGTTACATTATGGATCAGCTCCGCCATTGCCCCATTGCCGGGTGCAAATCCATACTCGGTTGGAAACTTTAAGTCACCGTTCGTTGCAACGAATGCTGCTCCATTTTCAATAGCGTAACAGGCATCCGCTAACATTTGATACGTTATCTCTGTATTCATCCCTTGCACTAGAACGTCTGGGTTATGGTCGACAATTTTCATCCCTACTTCAGATAGCGCTTGTCTTAGTCCATCGTCACCTAGAACTTTGACGTTCTTATGGTCAAAGTGTTCGGAAACGTATCTTGCGGTAGCAATCGCAGAAGTCATAATATGATCGCTCTTTGCTTCGATCCCCATTTTATGCAATTTACTCTGTACTTGGATACTAGTCATCTTTGCATTATTCGTTACAAAGAAGGGCTCGGTCCCTTGCTGCTGCAAGTAATCAATAAATTCTTTTGCTTCGGGTACAGGTTTCAAACCTTTATACACGGTCCCATCGAGATCGAAGCAGTATGCTTTATACTTCCTCATGATTATTCCTCAGGGAGAAATGCAGAAACAGGTCCCAACTCGTTGACTAAATAATTTTTGACACAAGGAGAAAATTCTTGAATAGTCGTTAAATGAGTATTTAAAACATCGACTACTTCCTCATCGTTCACTTCTAAAATATCGCGTACAAGACCGCGGCGAAGGCCAATCAAGGTTTTTAATGGGCGATCCATTTCAGTTGTAATTACTTTTTCATCCACTAAAATATCGATAATATCCTCATAGCTGCCAGGATCACGCATAATGAATCCATCAATCATTGAATTGCCGACATCTATAATGGCTTCTATTAATATATTTGCAATACGTTCTGCAGCTAATTTATGCACATCATCTATTAACCAATCCTCTGTTTGTTGAAAAGTATTCATAAGAGAATCCATATATTCAAGATTATTGATAATTTTTTTTCGATCAACAAAATACATTTTGTTTCCTCCATTCGAATTGAAAAGGTTGATACTTTATTCTCCTCTATAGTACCATAACTTTAGAATCGGAAGGGGTTATGAATAATGGATAGATTTTTCTTATATGATGAGCTAGAAGAAAATAAGGCAAGATTCGTCAGTTTTATGGGTGAAAACCAACGTTATGATTTAGCTGTTATACAAAGTGCACGCTTTTATGGAAAAGTGCTTGTTTTAGATATGCAACATAATCGTTTTGCAATTATAGGAACAGATGATTTAGATGAGCCAGGTTATTTAGAAGAGGTCTACAAACGACCACCTGAGGAAGCACAGGAGATAAGAGAATATTTGTATGAATTACTTGGATGAGTAATGTCTATATTCTCTCTTTCTATTCCGATTGATCACACTTTTGACTCAGAAATCGTGATTATAACAAAGAGGAAAAACTCCTTCATCCATATAAAAACATCGAGTGGAGGCAACTTGAAGCCCTACTCGATGTTTTAGGATATTCTAATTATTTAGTTGAAATACTTTTTACATCAAATTTTCCGACTCATCTATCCAAGAAACGTTCTCTTCTTCAACCTTATTTTCTGCCATACTCACCGAGGGAACATCGCTCACAGTTGCTTTTCCCACTTTCTTCAATACAAAATAGGAACAGCCAAAGTTGCAATACTCATATAGATAGTCCTGTAATGTGCTAATCTTTGTATCAAAAGTGGCTTTTTGATTTTTATCTTCATAGAAGCCTTTTAAACGAAGCTGACCATATCCCCAGTCCCCAACGATATAATCATATTTAGATAAAATATCGCTAAACCGATTGTTGAAATCTTCATTTTTAAATCCATCTTTTACATTCTCAATGATTTCATACATTGATTGATCTGCAATAATCATTTGATCACCATCCATCTGTTATTGGTGATTACGCATTTTCCCAATACACTTGCTTGTGTTTAGCTGCTTCATTCACCTGTTCGTCTGCATGATAACTACTACGAACTAATGGACCTGCTTCACAATGACTAAAACCCTTAGACATTGCTATTTTACGAAGTTTGCCAAATTCCAATGGAGAATAATATTTTTTCACTTGTAAATGTTTTTTCGTTGGTTGTAGGTACTGACCAATCGTCATAATATCTACATTATTTGCGCGTAAGTCATCCATTACTTCAATAATTTCTTCTTCTGTTTCGCCAAGGCCAATCATTAAGGATGATTTTGTCGGAACATCTGGCTGCATTTCTTTTGCACGGCGCAAAAATTCTAAAGAACGATCATATGTTGCACGTGCACGGACTCTTGGCGTTAACCTGCGTACTGTTTCTATATTATGATTCAAAATATCTGGCTTTGCATCCATTAAGATTTGTAGATTTTCTTTGACTCCTCCCATATCAGAAGGTAAAACTTCAACGGATGTAAATGGACTTTTACGACGAATCGCGCGAACAGTCTCTGCTAATACACTTGCGCCACCATCTTTTAGATCATCACGTGCTACAACAGTAATTACAACATGTTTTAGATTCATCAGTTGTACCGAATCAGCCACACGTTCGGGTTCTGCTAGATCAAGTTCGGTTGGAAGACCTGTTTTAACTGCACAAAAGCGGCATGCACGTGTACATACATTCCCCAAAATCATAAAAGTGGCTGTACGACGTGCACCCCAACATTCGTGAATATTTGGACATTTTGCTTCCTCACAAACCGTATGTAAATTTTTGTCGCGCATTAATTTTTTTAAACCTTTATATTCTTCGCTTGTATTGAGTTTAATTTTTAGCCAATCTGGTTTTCGAATATATTCTTCTTTTGTTGGTTTACGTGATGTCACGATAAGTCACTCCTATCAATTAGGTAAATGAGTAAATCCCCTACTGTTGTCAATTTAACATATTCAAGGTTTTCTCTCAACCTTGGGTTACTCACAAATGGCATATATCCTAATTATTATCTGATGATGGTGTCTGAGATGATGGTGTTTGTGATTGAGGTGTCTCCGGTGATGTGGTTGAGGAATTAGGTGGTGTCGCTGGCAATGGGACTTCGATTGATGGCTGAGTGGATGAAGCATCACTAGAATAAATATATGGAACATTTCCCTTTAATAAGGTTATAGCTACAGGGATTTTTTGTTCAACTTTCGCCGATTTACTATCAAAAGGTACGATTATTTGCACATTCACAGTTGTAAGTACACTATATTTGACCGCAGCATTATTAATACCAAACTCGTGAATATCCTCTTCTACATTAATTTGTACATTGCCAATAACATGAAAACGAATCGGAATCTTGGGGCCTAAATTTCCAAGTAGTGGCATACCTGTGGCCAGACCAATTGGTACATAAAAAACGATTCCCCCATCTTGCTGCATGGTATCTACATCATATTCAATGTCTCCATATTTCGGAAGATGGTCTAGATTGCCTCTTTCTGCTTCTTCTAAATGTGATTGTACAAGCGTTTGGGTTTCAGCCATAATTCGATTAATGATTTCCGTATTCAACTTTGTATCCACCAAGCTTTGGCTTTCTCCATCGCCTACACTCTCTATTACCTCATTGCTATCAAGAACATTGGTTGTACGAGAATTGATTGCTTGCCTGATCACATAAGAGGCTATTTTATTGGTTTCAACTTCTGCATACTGCATAAGGGTTGGCTTGAGTTGAATATTAATGAAATAAAAAAGCAATAGAACACAGCTGAAAAGACCAACCAAAAAGACAGGCAATAATTTTGATCTTTTAAATAGTGACTTTCTTTTTTTCATTAATCGCAAAAAGATACCTCCTAATCATTTATATGATTAGGAGAGCGTCATTATTCGACTGGCGCTAAGTTAAGTATTCGACTTCAACTTTTTCGACTGATATATCTATTTCATCCGCTAAGAATATTTCATAGGTAGCCTTTAGCAATTCACCGTTTTCTTCAAATATTCGAACCCAAGGTCTCTCTGTATTTTCTTTATTTTGCTTACAAACAATCCCTCTACGTCCATCTGATAATAATACAACAGTACCATTAGGATAATAACTTACACAACGTTTAAGAGCATTTACGACCTTCTCGTCATATAATGTACCGCTTCCTTCTTTAATAATCTCCATTCCATCTGAAGGAAGCATTTTTTTACGATATACACGATTAGAAGTGACTGCATCAAATACATCTGCTACAGCAATAATTTTGGCATATGGATGAATTTCAAAATCAAGTAGTCCTCTAGGGTAACCACTACCATCTAATCGCTCATGATGCTGAAAAGCACAATGCGCAGACAATAGTGAAATAGTATGTAAATTTCTCAAAACATCAAAACCGTATTTGGTATGTAATTTCATGATTTCATATTCCTCATTTGTCAACCGACCAGGTTTTTTTAGAATTTCTTGAGGAATCATCATCTTTCCTACATCATGAAGGATTGCACCAATACCGATTTGGCGGATTTCAACGGCATTATAATGCATTTCCTTCGCAATCGCGATAGAGTAAATGGCAACTTGTAGTGAATGTTGGTAAATATAATCGTCATAAAGAAAAGCGTCACTTAATACCGTTAAAATTTCATGGTTACTTGTAATATTATCCAGCAGATCATCAATAATCGCAACAAAATGTTTAGACTGCTGATCTAAGCAATAAGTAATATCTTTTCCCTTAAGTTTTTTTAGCTCGTTAAAAGATGATACTATCCGATCGATTGCATGTTGGCGCACCGCTCTAGGCATCACTTCTTTAATTTCAATATCTGTTGAAATACTATCATCGATATATACATATTGCACACTCAGGTCTTGCAATCTCTGGATAATCTGCTCTGTTACTTTTACACCTTTTTGTAGTAATGGTCTACTAGCTTCGTTCCAGATTGTCCTGCCAATCACCATATCTATCTGTAATACTTTCGTTGAAATCAACCGCATAACTTTTTCCCCAATCCGTTTAAGAATCAAAATGCCTAAAGGATGAATTTAATGATTATCATTTTTATTATAAAGTTTTCCATATGACATCAGAATATCACGTAAAAATTGTGGTAACAAGTATGTTTTTGGTAAATTTTTAAACTCTGGAAAGAAATAACCGAACGTAAACATATCTAGCGTCACTAACTTGTAAACTTTTACATTACTGGCTTTCTCACCATTAATAATCAATTCTCCTGCTGAATTAAGGGAACAACCGTATGTCAAAATTTTACCAAGAACTACACCTCTAAATCCTAATCCTTTTACCTCATTTCTCGGCCACTCAATGGATTGCTGGGCAAGTTCTAATGTTTCTTTAAGCTCTTTACCTGTCAATTCGATCACACAAGCATTAATCGGATGTGGCAAGCATTGATGAACATCGAATGCTGTGACTGTACCCTTAGGAATATCTTTTAAAAAGATACCCGCATTGAACATCGCACAATCCGCTTTCGAAAACTGCAACAATCCTTTAGCAAAAAAGCGAGATAGCGCAGAGTGATGATACCATTCTTTATTTAAATAGTGATCTGCTTCAAATACTGGATGACTTAAAAGCATCTTCCCTTTTTGAAATAATTCTGATTCCAATTTTTCTTCTTCATCAACAGGAGGCAGATCAGAAGTTCTATACAATTCAGTCTTTTTAGAAACGATTTTATTGGTTTGATCATCAAATTGAATCTCCGTATGACCTACAAAGAATCCAAATTTTCCACCACCCGTTAACAATGTATCTCCCACCAATTTGCCTTCATATAAAACATGATGTGTATGAGATCCAAAGATGACATCTATTTCAGGACATTGTATGGCTAGCTGCTCATCCATATGAATACCTAAATGTGACATGCAAAGCAATATGTCTACGAAAGGATGGATTTCCTTTACCACATTTTTTAGTACAGATAATGGCTCTTCAATTGTCCACCCCAGTGGTTCGTAATATGTCCGAAATTCTGCAGTTGCAGCAATAACACCTATTTTTGTACCTTGTGCTGTTGTATATATTTTGAACGGCTTTGCCCATTCAGGATTTTTATTTTCAGTTTTTAAATTTCCCACAATCACATCAAACTTCGCATCATGATACAACTCATTCAAATCGGCTTTAGATAATGTAATTCCCTCATTGTTACCAATCGTGACTGCATCATATTGCGCGTCATTCAACATCTGTATATTCCCCTTACCAGCTGTTGCCTCTGTATATACATGTGAGCGGTCCATAAAATCACCGATATCAAAAATATAGCAACTATCGCCTACCTCTTTATGCCATTCTTTGCGTTCAGTCAATAATTTTTGAATTCGTGGCCAATAACCGAAATGGCTATGCACATCATTTGTATGATATAAATGAATTGTTTCTAACATGAAGACACCTCTCTAAGCTTAGAACAATCCCTCGTAAATAGAGTGTATTCCAAGTAGCAATAATATAATTCGTAATGTAAATACCAAGGTATTTGAATTTATTCTTTTATTGAAAGCGGCACCTAATTTTGCACCAATATAAGCACCCGGTACAACTGGAAGTGTGTATAACCAAGGTACGTGTCCAAGATAAATATGGCTGATCGAATTGACGATGGATGATAAAAATACCATGAACATAGCCGTTGCAACGGCAACATGTGGTGGAAATGCAAACAAAATGATCATAGCTGGTACAAGCATCGATCCTCCGCCAATTCCAAATAATCCGGATACCATCCCAATAAGAAACGTCAGTAAAACAGCAAACCAAATGGGATAACCGTATATATACTCTTTATCGTCTTTGGAATGATAAAATTGTTGTTTCTTACCATGTTCTACAAACCAATTGATTGGTTTCATATGGTCACGAACAAGTAATATGATCGCTAAAATAATCAGTAATATACCAAAGTATAGATTAAAAGAGGGCAAATCTATGCCCTTATTCATATAAGCACCTACAATTGTTCCTGGCGCACTCCCTAAAAAGAAGATAAAACCACTCTTATAATCAACCATTTTTGCTTTCATATATGATAATGTAGACGCCAATCCAGTTGCAATCATCATGATGACAGAAAGACCTACAACCTTTTGTGGTGTTAAATCATCTATCATTCCAAGCGTTGTACCGATAAATAATGTAGCAGGAATTAGAATGGCACCGCCTCCTAGACCGACAAGTGCACCAATTACCCCTGAGCAAACACCAATGACTGCTAGTAAAATATATTCCATCACTAATCTCCTTCAAATAAATCCAATTGTTTTGGAGATAAATATTGATACTCAATACCAAGCATTTTCTGCAATGTCTTTGCGTTTCCTGCTGCATGATGATCTGAATTATTATTAAATAATACATAGACCTCTTTTGCTGTGTTTTGCAATTTTTCTACCACTTTCTTTAATCCTATTAGTTCTTCATCTGTGTAATTATATAAAAATCGAACCTTTCTCCATTGTTCGTTATTTCCAGGATTATGCCAACCATGTATATTTCGCCCATGAATTCGAAGTAAAACTCTGTCTCCTGTAGGAATTGGCACTAAAGGCACTGACCCTTCTCCTGCCTGCGGTTCATCGCAAACTGTATGAAAGAGTTGCTGCTCTCTTAAAAAGTTCAATGTTCCTTCCATAAAATCCTCGCTATACCAAGTGCGATTTCGAAATTCAATAGCAACAGGGAAATTTGCAAGTTGCTGTTTAATGTAACGGATATACTGAACATTCTTTTGCTGGCAGTCAAACCACGGCGGAAATTGGACAAGTACCAGCGCTAATTTTCCAGCCTCCTGAAATATATGTATGGATTCTCTAAAAGCTTCGAACATTTTTTTAGCACTTTCATAGGGATTTTCCTCGCGCAAGTGCCCTGTCATTCCTTGATATGCTTTCACCACAAATTGAAAATGATCAGGGGTTTCTGTTATCCATTTCTGAACATTGGCTACGGAAGGGATGGAGTAGAAAGAAGTGTCCAATTCAACTATCGGAAAGTGACCACTATAATCAAATAGTTTATCTCTAGATGCTGAAGGTGAACGATATAGACTTGGGTGATCACTCCAACCTGTCAATCCTATATAGATCATGATTCTCCCTCCTGTTTGTTAAGTACATCCATCATATCATAGCTACGGGGAGGAACTATATTGTATTGCATTGAAATCGTTTCAAAAAAGAAAGATTTTCAATAATAGGAATGAATCCATTTCCTAACTCACAATCTTGATGAAAAATGATTTATGAAATGGATTCGAATACTATTCCAAATTTATATTTAACACGCACTAGCCATTCATATAGATCCCTCAAATTTATGCGCACCAAATAAAAAAGAGATATAACTGCAAATAATACATTGCCGTGTATATCCCAACTTATCAATTAATCACTGTTCCAAAACCGATTAAATAACCATCCAAATCGCGAATCGCAAATTCTTTTAACTTTTCACCATCTATCTCTCTTATTTTCGGATAATAGGCGAAAAGAGCACCTTTGTTTTTTACTTTTTGGAATAATTTATCTAATCTTTCTTCACTCTCTACATAACTAAAAACATTCCACAAATTCCGATTAGGCTTGACATCTTCGATTTTTTCTGCTTGTACTAACTTGATAGCTAGTCCACATTCTTTCTGAAAAAAGATGCCTTCAATCTCCTCACAACTTAATACAGTTTGATAAAAGAATTTAGCCAATTCAATATCTGAAACAAGCAGCACACTTACAGATGATAGTAAATGCATAAGAAACGCTACACCTCATTATAAAGAGTTCACATCTTCGTTCTGAGAATTATCAGAACAATTTTTTAACTAATTCATAATAACATGTTTTTATTGATTAATATACATTTTTTATAAAAAATGCTAAAAAACCCGAAAATCATAATTCATGATTTTCAGGTTTTAGGAAAATGGAATAATGAATGGCTTCTAACCAATAGCCTCCTCCATTTCGAATTTGATCAATCGATTCATTTCGACAGCATATTCCATAGGTAGTTCTTTTGTGAATGGTTCGATGAAGCCCATGACGATCATTTCGGTTGCTTCTTGTTCAGAAACACCGCGACTCATCAAGTAGAATAATTGTTCTTCTGACACTTTTGAAACTTTTGCTTCATGTTCAAGAGCAATTTGGTCATTCATGACTTCGTTGTATGGAACTGTATCAGATGTAGATTGGTTATCCATAATCAACGTATCACATTCAACATTAGCACGTGCATTGGTTGCTTTTTTACCAAATTTCACTTGACCACGATATGTTACGTTACCACCATGTTTTGAAATAGATTTAGAAACAATGGTTGAAGAGGTATTAGGTGCTAAGTGAATCATTTTCGCACCTGTATCTTGGTTTTGACCACGGCCAGCAATAGCGATAGATAAGGTCATACCGCGAGCGCCTTCACCTTTCAAGATACAAGCTGGGTATTTCATCGTCAATTTAGAACCGATATTACCATCTATCCATTCCATTGTAGCGCGTTCTTCACATGTTGCACGTTTTGTAACTAAATTATAAACGTTGTTTGCCCAGTTTTGAATCGTTGTGTAACGGCAATATGCATCTTTTTTGATGAAGATTTCTACAACTGCACTGTGTAGTGAGCTTGTTGTATAAACTGGTGCAGTACATCCTTCAACATAGTGTACGCTTGCACCTTCATCAACAATAATAAGAGTACGTTCAAATTGCCCCATATTTTCAGAATTAATACGGAAATAGGCTTGTAACGGTGTTTCAAGTTCAATACCCTTTGGTACATAGATGAATGATCCACCAGACCAAACAGCTGAGTTAAGGGCCGCGAATTTGTTGTCATTTGGCGGAATTGCTTTACCAAAATATTCTTTGAAGATATCTTCATTTTCACGAAGAGCGGAGTCAGTATCTTTAAAGATAACGCCTAGTTTTTCAAGGTCCTCTTTCATGTTATGGTAAACAACTTCTGATTCATATTGAGCAGACACACCAGCAAGATATTTTTGTTCCGCTTCTGGAATACCCAATTTATCGAAAGTTGCTTTGATTTCTGCTGGCACTTCATCCCAAGACTTTTGAGTTGCTTCAGACGGTTTTACATAGTAAGTAATCTCATCAAAGTTAAGTCCAGATAAATCGCCACCCCATTGTGGCATAGGTTTTGAATAGAATATGTCTAATGATTTTAGACGGAAATCCAGCATCCATTGTGGCTCATTTTTCATTTTAGATATTTCTTTAACGATTTCAGGAGTCAACCCACGTTCTGTACGAAAGATCGATACGTCTTTATCATGGAAGCCATACTCGTAATCGCCAATTTCAGGCATTTTTTTAGCCATTTTTTCTCCTCCATTCTAGATTTTCATCTATATTATAGGTTTGCTTCTTTTATACCCTTTTCCATTGCTTTCCAGGAAAGTGTAGCACATTTAATACGTGCCGGGAATTGTGAAACACCAGATAATGCTTCTACATCACCTAAGTCTATTGAATCATCATGTTTATGTCCAAGCATCATTTCTGAGAAGACATGTGCCAATTCAACAGCTTCTTTTGTTGTTTTGCCTTTAATCGCCTGCGTCATCATAGAAGCAGAAGACATAGAGATGGAACAGCCTTCGCCTTCAAATTTCGCATCTACAACGACACCATCTTCAACTTGTAGAGATAAATGAATACGATCCCCACAAGTTGGATTATTCATATCGATTGACACATTAGAGTTATCAATAACACCTTTATTGCGCGGTTTTTTATAATGATCCATAATGACAGAACGATATAGTTGATCTAGTTTATTCATTGACATCGGCAAAATACTCCTTCGCAGAACGCAATCCTTCAATAAGTCGAGCAACGTCGGCTTCCGTATTATAAAGATAGAAACTTGCTCGCGCTGTTGCTGTACATTTAAGCCATTTCATCAATGGTTGGGCACAATGGTGTCCTGCACGTACAGCAATACCTTCCATATCGAGTACTGTTGCAACATCATGTGGATGGATACCATCTATGTTAAATGTAACAAGACCAGAGCGCTTTGTAGGATCTTGTGGACCATAGATAGATACCCCATCTATTGCATTTAGTTGCTCAATCGCATAACGAGTTAAGTTACGTTCATGTTCGATAATCGCATCCATACCTATTGTTTCTAAGAAATCAATCGCAGCACCTAAGCCGATTGCTCCAGCAATATTAGGTGTACCCCCTTCGAATTTCCAAGGTAGGTCAGCCCATGTTGACTCATATAAGCCAACTGTACTAATCATTTCCCCACCAAAATCGATTGGGCTCATGTTTTCTAGATGCTCTTTTTTACCATATAACACACCAATACCAGTTGGCCCGCACATCTTATGCCCAGAAAATGCCAAGAAATCACAATCTAAATCTTGGACATCTGTATGAAAATGTGGCACACCTTGAGCACCATCCACTATCATCACTGCACCATGTGCATGCGCTATAGCTGCAATCTCTTTGATAGGATTGACAGTACCTAAAACATTTGAAGCAAAAGCAATTGAAACGATTTTAGTGCAATCTGTAATCGCTTCTTTTACTTGATCAATTGATAGTGTACCATCAGGATTCATGTCAATATATTTAAGTGTTGCATTTTTTTCTTTTGCTAATTGTTGCCATGGGATTAGATTGGAATGGTGTTCCATGTAAGTAATGACGATTTCGTCACCTTCATCTACATTTGCACGACCGAAACTAGCAGCAACCATATTTAATCCGTTTGTAGTACCTTTTGTAAAGATAACTTCTTCAGCTGACTTTGCATTAATAAATTGGCGGACTTTTTCACGCGCTCCTTCATAAGCATCTGTTGCGCGGTTTCCTAATGTATGCACACCTCGATGGACATTAGAGTTATCGTATTCATAATAGTGTTTAACAGCTTCCAAAACCTGTGTTGGCTTTTGTGATGTAGCTGCACTATCAAGATAAACGAGTGGGTGTCCATTAACTTCCTGATTCAGAATTGGAAAATAGCTTCGAATATCTGTTTTCATCATTAGCGCACTTTCCTTTCAATGATCTCTGTTAATTGCTTCCTAACACCTTCAATAGGTAACTGATTAACAACTGGGTTAAGGAACCCATGTATAATTAATCGTTCAGCTTCTGCTTTTGAAATACCTCGACTCATTAGATAATATAGTTGCACAGGATCAACGCGACCTACTGAAGCAGCATGACCTGCTGTTACATCATCTTCATCGATTAACAGAATCGGGTTAGCGTCGCCACGAGCGTTTTTGCTTAACATCAGAATACGTGATTCTTGTTCAGCATCTGCTTTTGTTGCACCATGTTCGATTTTACCAATACCATTGAAAATACCACGAGCAGAATCCTTCATAACACCATGGATTAAGATATAGCCATTTGATGCTTTCCCCCAATGTCGAACTTCAGTAGTGAAGTTTTGACTTTGCTCTCCACGACCGACGACAACAGATTTTGTATCTGCATAAGAGCCGTCACCTTTTAGATATGTGATATTTTCTGAAATCGTATCACTATCATTCATCAAACCTAACGCCCAATCGACTTTTGCATCACGATGTAAAATAGCTCGGCGATTGACATAAGTCGTGAAACCTTTAGCTAGAACATCAACGGCACCAAAAGTAACGTTAGCATTATCATTTACGATGACTTCAGCGATAATATTCGCTTGCCCTTTCGCTTCATCAACAGTAGAAAGATAGTTTTCTACATACGTAACAGAGCTATTGGCTTCTGCAACAACTAATACATGGTTAAATAATGACGCATCCTCATTATCATGTAGAAAAACAGCTTGTATCGGTTCTTCCACAATGACATTTTTAGGAATGTATACAAATACACCACCATTGACTAATGCTGCATGTAAAGCAGTTAGTTTATGTTGGTCTATTTTTACACCCTCCGTCATAAAATATTTTTGAACTAAATCACTATGTTCACGGGCTGCTGTTAAAATATCCGTCAAAATGACACCTTTTGAAGCGAGCTCTTTCGATAATTGTAAGTATGCTGGTGTATTATTATGCTGAATATAAATATTGTGTTGACCTTCAGCATCAACAATTGCCTTTACTTCTTCGGGAAGTTCTTCAAGACTAGCATATGTTGAACTTTCAACTGTATGTGCAGGGAACTCTGTAAAATTCCACTTTTCAACATTTGTTTTATCTGGTTTTACCATTGGTAGCGTTTCTACGTCCGCTAATGCACGTTCACGAAGCTCAGTCAACCAACTAGGTTCATTGTTCGCTTCAGAGAAAGAGCGTACATCTTGAGCGGTTACTGCTAATTTTGTTTCAACCGTCATGTTTGCTCATCCTCCTTTATTATGCTTCTTGTCCTGATGTTTCTTCTTCGTCTTCGATCCCTAATTCTTTTTTAATCCAGTCGTAACCTTCAGCTTCTAGTTTTTCTGCTAATTCAGGACCACCAGAACGAACTACTCTACCTTGCATCATGATGTGAACATGATCAGGCGTAATATAGTTAAGTAAACGTTGATAGTGAGTAATCATTAAACAACCAAAGCCTTCACCACGCATAGCATTAATCCCTTTTGACACTACTTTTAAGGCATCGATATCAAGACCAGAGTCAATTTCATCTAGGATTGCAAATTTAGGTTTTAACATCATCAATTGAAGAATTTCATTACGTTTCTTTTCGCCGCCTGAGAATCCTTCGTTTAAGTAACGTTGACCCATTTCTTCAGGCATTTCTAAAAATTCCATTTTGTCATCTAGTTCACGGATAAATTTCATAAGAGAAATCTCGTTACCTTCTCCACGACGTGCATTGATAGCTGAACGTAAAAAATCAGCATTTGTTACACCAGAAATTTCTGATGGGTACTGCATGGCTAAGAACAGACCAGCTTTTGCACGTTCATCCACTTCCATTTCAAGAACATTTTTATCGTCTAAAGTGATAGAACCTGAAGTAACTTCGTATTTTGGATGTCCCATAATAGCGGACGCTAAAGTGGATTTACCTGTACCATTTGGCCCCATTATTGCATGAATTTCGTTTGTATTGAGTGATAAGTTAACACCCTTTAAAATCTCTTTCCCGTCAATAGCAACGTGAAGATCTTTAATGACTAATGTTGACATTCTATTACCTCCGTTTAATTCAGTGAATGAAATGCATAACCATTTCTAATTTAATATCATTCTAATTTTAGCTTAAAAAAAAATCGTTTGCAAATCATTTGAAAATGTTTCTCAATTTATTCTAAGGATGCTTTATATATAATCTGAAACTCATTTAACACATTATTTCTAAGTATTAATTGAAAATCCATTGATTTTCAATAAAAGATTTCTAATTGAGAATCGATTTCACTACAGAAACATTAAAAACATCATTTTTCAGATATTTTATATACTCAAACGTTATGTACAACTCACATAATTTAACAGGCCGTGTGTTCTAATATCAAGATGTACTAACGAATAGAGATTATTGTATGATAACTGCTTATAAAGATGAAGAAAATTCCTAGCAAAATAAAAAAGGCTATCTTCCTTATTTAACATTTCCTTCATCAAGGAATGCCTAAATTAGAAGATAGCTTTTATTATTTATCAAGCGTGTTGATTATCCAATTTTTTCCACAAAATATAAGTGTATTCACTGGTTTTCGCTACGGCTTGCTCGCTTTCCCGCGGGACATTGAATTGACTTCATCGAATCGACACCGCACGAAGAAAATGTGCATGCATTTTCGAGGACTCGAGCAAGCCGCAGCGAAGATCTACACAAATGGAGCTAAAAATATATGGTTTTTTAGAATTTCGTCCAATTTATTACCTATTTTTTCCTAATCAACACGCCTGATTATTTATATTACAAATACATGTACTAGTGGAATTATTGAGCTATTGCTTGTGTACGAAGAGATTCATTGACACTTTCTGCCACACTTCTACCTTCATTTATAGCCCAAACAACTAAACTTTGACCACGTCTTGCATCACCTGCAGCAAAAACATTTTCCACATTTGTTGCAAAATTAGTTGTTCTTGCAGCAATACGGTTATTGGTGATTTTGACACCGAATTGTTCTGCAACACCGTGTTCGGTACCCTCGAAACCAATTGCTACAAATACATAATCTACAGGCCAAACCTTTTCAGTTCCTGGTAATTCATTGAAGTATACATACCCTTCATCACTAATGACTTTTTCCATTTGGATGGTATGCAATTCTTTTACATGCCCATTGCTACCCGCAACAATTTTCTTGGTTTGGATACAATATTCGCGAGGATCACGACCGTATTTTGCATTTGCTTCTGCATAAGCATAATCCAATTTATAGACATGCGGATTTGTTGGCCATGGATTATCAGCTGCACGATGTTCAGGCAATTGTGGATGCTTACCAAATTGAAATACAGATTTACAATTTTGACGAAGAGATGTAGCAACACAGTCAGCACCTGTATCACCACCACCAATAACGATCACATTTTTGCCTTTCATATCTAAAAATTGACCATCTTCGAAATTGGAATCTAGCAAGCTTTTTGTAGTAGATGTCAAATAATCCATTGCTAGAACAACACCTTCAGCTTCACTACCTTCTATACGTAAATGTCTTTGCTTTGTTGAACCAGTGCAAAGAATGATAGCATCAAATTCTTTTTTCAATTCATCAGCTGTTACGTCCTTACCAATTTCCGTATTCAAGATAAAATGAACGCCTTCGTCTGCAAGCAATTGCACGCGTCTTTCGACAACTTTCTTATCTAATTTCATATTCGGAATACCATAAGTAAGTAAACCACCTGCACGGTCAGATCTTTCGTACACAGTAACAGAATGACCATACTGATTCAGTTGGTCAGCAGCCGCTAAGCCAGCAGGACCTGAACCAACGATAGCGACCTTTTTACCTGTGCGATGTTCAGGAATACGAGGTGTTATCCATCCATTTTCAAATCCTTTATCGATGATTGCACGTTCAATACTTTTAATCGAAACTGCAGGATCTGATATGGCTAATGTACATGATCCTTCACATGGCGCAGGACAAACTCTTCCCGTAAATTCTGGGAAATTATTCGTTAATAATAGCCGATCAAGGGCTTCCTTCCATTTTCCATGATAGACTAAATCATTCCATTCAGGGATTACATTATGGATCGGACAACCCGCGGCAGAACCACGGATCTCCATTCCCATATGACAAAACGGTGTACCACAATCCATACAACGTGCACCTTGGATTTGAAGAGCTTCGTCAGTTAATCGTGAAGCATATTCTTTCCAATTTTTGATACGCTCTAGTGGTGGCTGTTCTTTCCCTTTTTCTCGACTATATTCCATAAATCCAGTTTTCTTCCCCATCTAGAACCCCTCCTTATTTATTGGAAAGCACTAAATCCTTTTTCGATGAATTGATCAAAAATGCTTTCATCGTTGCTTGTTCTTCTGACAATCCTTGTGCTTCAAATTCACTAATGCGGCCTAACATTCTCTTATAATCTGTAGGGACTACTTTGACAAAGTGGCCTACATAATCTGACCAGTTCGTTAAAATTTGTTTTGCTTTTGTACTTTCAGTGTAGTGAACATGTTTTTCTAGTAATTGTTGGAGAATCGCTTCATCCTCTTTAGAATGAACGCTCTCAAAACCAATCATTTCTTTGTTACATTTGTCTTTGAAATCTTCAGCATCTTGAGGCAACACATAAGCAATCCCACCGGACATACCAGCTCCGAAGTTTTTACCTACATCACCTAAGATCACTACTCGACCTCCAGTCATATATTCACAACCATGATCACCGATACCTTCGACCACTACATTAGCGCCACTGTTACGAACGGCAAAACGTTCTCCTGCACGACCATTAATATAGGCTTCGCCGCTAGTTGCACCATATAAGCATACATTTCCGGCAATAACATTCGTTTCTGCTTGTCCTCGTACCGGTGAGCTAACCACAACTTTACCACCGGACAACCCTTTACCGAAGTAATCGTTTGCATCACCCTCAACATGCATTAACATTCCTCTTGGGATAAATGCACCAAAGCTTTGACCAGCTGAACCCGTAAAGTTCAATGTAATGGTATCGTCCACAAGTCCTCTCGCACCATAACGTTTTGAAATTTCACTACCAACGATCGTACCGACAACTCGATCTGTGTTCTTGATAGGATAATGTAGTGAAATTGGTCTTTCTTCTATAATAGATTCTTCTACTTTACTTAAAATTTCACGTAGATCAAGCGATTCATCAAGTTTGTGATTTTGTTGTACTTGTTTTGTTCTTGGTCCTTCATTTTGATGTAGGAGCGCTTCTAAATCTAATTGACTAGCTTTCCAATGTTTTTTCGCACGCTCACTTACCTCTAATACATCTGTACGTCCAACCATTTCTTCAAAAGTCCTAAAACCAAGTGTTGCCATATATTCTCGAACTTCTTCTGCTATAAACATCATAAAGTTCACTACATGGTCTGCTGTACCCATGAATTTTTTACGAAGTTCAGGGTTTTGTGTAGCAATACCAACCGGACATGTATCTAAATGGCAAGCACGCATCATGACACAGCCAAGTACGATCAATGGAGCAGTTGCAAAGCCGAATTCTTCTGCACCAAGTAATGCTGCCATTACAACGTCTTTCCCTGTCATTAATTTACCATCTGTTTCAAGCGTTACACGATTACGAAGTCCATTTAACATTAATGTTTGATGAGCTTCTGATAATCCTAATTCCCATGGAAGACCTGTATGCTTGATACTTGTTTTGGGTGATGCCCCAGTACCACCATCATAACCGCTAATAACAATCACGTCTGCTGCACCTTTTGCTACACCAGCAGCAATTGTACCGATCCCTGATTTTGCTACGAGTTTCACACTGATACGTGCGTCACGGTTCGCATTTTTCAAATCATGAATCAATTCAGCCATGTCTTCGATTGAATAAATATCATGATGTGGTGGTGGTGAAATAAGTCCTACACCTGTTGTTGAACCCCTTACATCAGCAACCCAAGGATAAACTTTATTGCCTGGAAGTTGACCACCTTCACCAGGTTTTGCCCCTTGAGCCATTTTAATCTGTAACTCACTCGCATTGACTAAGTAATGGCTCTTAACGCCAAATCGGCCAGAAGCAATTTGTTTGATCGAGCTTCTACGATTATCACCATTTTCGTCCGGTACAAAGCGACTTGGATGTTCACCACCCTCACCGCTATTACTTTTGCCTCCAATTCGATTCATCGCGATAGCTAATGTTTCATGTGCTTCTTGACTAATTGAACCGTAAGACATAGCCCCTGTCTTGAATCGCTTAACGATGGATTCAGCAGACTCTACTTCTTCTAATGGAATCTTATGTTCCGTCTTTTTGAAAGTTAATAAATTTCTCAAGAAGCCGATTTGTTCTTCATTTGCCATTTCAGTGAATTGATGGAACAAGCCAAAGTCACCATTACGTGTAGCTTGCTGTAATGTATGGATCGTTTTTGGATTGAATGCATGATGTTCTCCTGAACTTCTCCACTGGAAGTTGCTACCTGGTGGTAAAACACGTTCAATGGACTGAACTGCTTCTTCATGTTTTTTCAGAGCTTCTTTCGCAATGGTTGGTAAATCGATACCACCTAGTTTGGATACAGTTCCAGTAAAGTATTTTTCAATCACATCTTTACTGATTCCAACGGCTTCGAAAATTTGGGCTCCACGATAACTTTGAACTGTTGAAATTCCCACTTTTGACATTACTTTAACGACACCTTCTGAAGTTGCCTTTGCGTAACGTCGAACAGCTTCTTCGTAACTGTAGCTGATATGTCCATCTTCAATAGCTTTTGCCAAAGTAGCAAAGGCTAAATAGGGATATATCGCATCTACACCATATCCGATCAATGCAGCATAATGATGTACTTCTCTTGTTTCACCTGTTTCAACAATGATACTTACTTTTGTACGTTGCCCTGTTTGTACAAGATGTTGATGAACACTACTTGCTGCAAGTAAAATAGGAATGACAGGTGTGTTTACGCTTAATGATTTATCAGACAAAACAAGTAGCTGAACACCTTTTTCAATCGCTTCATCTGCCTCTTTTGCTAGTCTTGCCAAATCTTTTTCCAAATCTTCTGACATTGCAAGATCAATAGTAGTTATATCAAATTGCTTTTGCGCTTTTAACTTTTGGAATTGACTATTCGTCAACACAGGTGTTTTTAAAAAGATGCGATGACAATTTTCGGCAGTCGGATGCAATAGATCACCTTCTGCACCAAGAAGAGTCATTGTTGAAGTCACAATATGCTCACGAATCGAATCAATTGGTGGGTTTGTTACTTGAGCAAATAATTGCTTGAAATAATTGAATAACGATTGTGGTTTATCAGATAGGACTGCTAATGGCGCATCATTTCCCATTGAACCAAGCGGATCTTTTCCTCCAACCACCATCGGAACTATATATTTCTGAACATCTTCATGCGTATAACCGAACACCTTTTGTCTAAATAATAGGTCATCTATTTTTTCCGGTCTTTCTTCTGAAGGCTCAACCACAACAAGGTTTTCTTCTAACCATTTAGCATATGGTTTTGCCTGTGCCATTTCAGATTTTAATTCTTCATCTGAAACAATCCGTCCTTGTTCTAAATCAACAAGCAGCATTTTCCCCGGACTTAGTCGTTCTTTATAAACAATGTTTTCTTCCTCGATATCAACTACACCAACTTCTGATGAGAAAATGATGTAATCATCCTTTGTGACATAATAACGTGCAGGTCGTAAGCCATTACGATCCAATATCGCACCAATTTGTTTTCCATCCGTGAAACAAATAGCCGTTGGTCCATCCCAAGGTTCCATTAGACAGCTTTGATATTGATAAAAAGCTTTTTTCTCAGCGGAGATATGCGGATTTTCTGTCCATGGTTCAGGAATCATCATCATCGCTGTTTGGGCAGGTGTACGACCAGCTAACACGAAAAATTCAAATGCATTATCTAACATCGATGAATCACTACCATTTGGATCTGTAATTGGTAGGACTTTTTCAAGATCTTCTCCGAAAGCTTCAGAAATAAATTGTTGCTCACGCGCCTTCATCCAGTTAATATTACCTCGTAACGTATTAATTTCACCGTTATGAATAATATAGCGATTAGGGTGTGCACGTTCCCAAGATGGGAAAGTATTTGTACTGTAACGTGAATGGACCATAGAGAAAGCTGATGTGAAGCGTTCATCTTGTAAATCTAGATAAAATTCTACTACTTCTTCCGGTGCTAATAGACCTTTAAATACGATTGTACGGCTTGACATGCTTGCGCAATAAAAATCTTTATTTTGTTTTTTTGCCCATAATTCTGTTTGTTTCCGAATCAAATACAACTTTCTTTCAAAAGCAAGAGAATCATTTGTATTTACAGCCTTTATAAACACTTGACGAACAACTGGAGCCGTTTCTTTGGCAATGTCGCTCAATGGTTCAGGATTAACCGGTACAGTACGCCAGCCAAGTAATTCTTGCCCTTCTTTCACGATGAAATCATTTAGTTTCGTTTCAATTTCTTGTTGCACTTTACTGTTTTTATCAAAAAATAACATTCCTACTCCATATTGTCCGACAGCAGGTAATGTCCAATCTATACAAACTTCGCGGAAAAAGGCATCCGGGATTTGAACCATTAGTCCAGATCCATCTCCTGTTTTGCCGTCACTTCCGCGTCCAGCTCTATGATCTAATCTACATAACATTTCTAAGCCTTTCATCACGATGTCATGTGTGGGTCTACCCTGCAATTGTGCGTAAAGTCCAATACCACATGCATCATGCTCAAATTGTGGAGAGTATAAACCTTGTGCTGTTGGAATTTTGTGAAATGTCATACGATTCCCTCCTTTATATATAAAAAGTGACTTAAATATATTTTAGTTTTTCAAATTGATATAAACAATATATAATTTGGATAGGATTAATCTATAAAATAGATAAATAGGAGATGACATGGCGTGGAACTAAGACAATTAAGATATTTTGTAGCAGTTGCTGAAAGAGAACATATCTCTGAAGCTGCGGAAAATTTACATGTAGCGCAGTCAGCTGTTAGTCGTCAAATCGCCAATTTAGAAGAAGAATTAGGTATCGAATTGTTTGAAAGAGTAGGTCGTAACGTAAAACTAACACCGATTGGTAAGACTTTTCTTGAGTATACAATCGCTGCGTTACAAGCCATTGATTTTGCTAAAAAGCAAGTTGATGAATATTTGAATCCTGAAAAAGGGACGATAAAAATCGGTTTCCCTTCAAGCTTGGCAAGTTTTCTTTTGCCTACCGTCATTTCGGCATTTAAAAAAGAGCATCCAAATGTTTCCTTTCACTTAAGACAAGGTTCCTACCGATATCTCATTAATGCCGTCAAACAACGTGAACTAAACTTAGCCTTTTTAGGACCTGTTCCTGCAAGAGATGACGCGATCAATACTAAAATACTGTTTACAGAAAATATTGCGGCTCTTGTGCCCGCATCACACCAGCTTGCCACAAAAGAAGAGATCCAATTAGCAGACCTGCGTAATGAAGGATTCGTGTTATTCCCAGATGGGTACATCTTAAACAAAGTAGTGGTAGAAGCATGTAAATCTGTTGGCTTTAGCCCCAAAATTAGTTCAGAAGGAGAAGATATGGACGCTTTAAAAGGTTTGGTGGCAGCAGGCATAGGCGTTACGCTCCTACCGGAAAGTGCGTTTTACGATTCGACTCCTCGGCGCACAAAAAAATTAGCTCTTGTTGAGCCACCATTTACACGTAATGTTGGTGTGATTTATCCTGTTAATCGAGAACTAGCACCATCTGAAAAAATTTTCTTGAATTTTGTGAGTCAATTCTTTACTAGGTTATCTCAATTCAAATAAAATTCACGTACCATCATATCATATTCAAGAATAAATCTATGTGAAATCATTATATATATTTTTTGAAAAAAATAAAATTCTATACGTAAACATTTTTTCTCTTGTCCCGATCCAATTGACCATCATTTTTTTTGCATATGGATTACAATCATTGATTTTTCCATAAACCGGCATAAAAAATTTATGTTTCTAAATACAAAAAGACGCTAAAACAAATAATGTTCTAGCGTCTTTTTCTCTTGCATTGATAAGCGAGAAGTTCCAACCGCAAGACTTAAGTACAAGCAGACAATGAGACATACAAATCACTGCCTAGAAAAGTCTTTTGTTTCAAACTTCACTAACACATAGAAGAAAATGAACACCACTATGTGAAATTTTATTTTGCTTATGCTATTAATTATTTAGATACTGGTACTACTGAACCTTTCCATTCTTCATTGATAAAATCTTGAATTTCTTTTGAATGTAATACGTCTACTAATTTTTTCACTGCTTCATTATCTTTGTTTTCTTTCTTCACAGCTATAACATTCACATATGGAGAATCTTTATCTTCAAGAGCAATTGCATCTTTTGTTGGGACTAACCCAGCATCGATTGCGAAGTTAGAGTTGATAACAACTGCATCTCCTTCTTTGTTTTCGTACATTTGTACTAACATTTCAGGGGCAGTTTTTGTATCGATTTTTATGTTTTTAGGATTTTTAGCAATATCTTTGATTTCAGCTGATGCTTTATCAACGCCATCTTTCAATGTGATTAAACCTTTAGCTTCTAATAATGTCAAAATACGACCTTGGTCAGCTACAGAATTACTGATAAGAATAGTTGCACCCTTTGGAAGATCATCTAGAGTTTTATATTTTTTAGAATAAATACCGATTGGTTCAATATGAATACCTCCAGCATTTACAAAGTCATATCCATTATCTTTAATTTGTTGTTCAAGATAAGGAATGTGTTGGAAATAGTTTGCATCTAAATCACCAGAATCAAGATCTTTGTTTGGTAATACATAATCTTGATATTTTTCGATTTGTAAGTCAACGCCCTCTTTTTTAAGAATTGGTTGCGCTTTTTTAAGAATGACAGCATGTGGTGTATTAGAAGCACCTACTACCAATTTTGTTTCTTTTGCATCTTTTTTTGAATCGTCAGAAGCAGATTTATCATTGCTTCCGCAAGCTGCTAAACTTAATGCTAGTGAAGCTGTTAGGATTCCTGCTATTAGTTTCTTCATAAAATAACCTCTTTTCTATTTTTTCTCTATGTGAACGTTGAAACAACGTATACACCAATTATCGTTTATCCGTTTTCGATGTGATGAAATCCCCGATAAATTGAATGATAAATACAATGATTAACACTAATATGGTAGCGACCAAGGTTACATCGTTACGACTACGTTGAAACCCATCCATAAATGCCAAATTGCCTAAACCACCTGCACCGATTACGCCTGCCATTGCGGTGTAGCCAACTAATGCTACCGCAGTGACCGTAATACCAGAGATTAGAGCTGGCAGAGATTCTGGTATTAAAACTTTCCAAATGATTGTCCAAGTTTTTGCCCCCATCGAGCGAGCGGCTTCAATAACACCCTTATCGATCTCACGCAAAGCAATCAGAACCATCCGAGCATAAAAAGGTGCGGCACCGATAATCAAAGCTGGTAAAGCTGCATTGGCACCACGAATAGTACCTAATAAGAATTTTGTAAATGGAATTAAAAGAATAACTAAAATGATAAATGGAATAGATCGGAAAATGTTAACAAATGAACCTGTTAATACATTGACAATCTTATTCGCCCAAAGCTGTGTTGGACTTGTTAAAAACAATACAATCCCAAGAACTAGTCCTAAAATAAATGTAAGAAGTGTGGAAACAGCTGTCATATAGATGGTTTCTCTAGTAGCTTCCCACATCATTTCCCAATCGACATTCGGAAAGAGATCATTCAGCATTATTGATCACCTCCGATTTAATGCCTTGTATATCTAAATATTGAATAGCTTTCGCTACATGATCTGTATCGCCAACAATCCGGACAATTAATGTACCATAAGGTCCGCTCTTCGTAGGTGAGATATTGCCGTGAACAATATTCACGTCAACATTGAACTCACGTATTAGTTGTGAAATAACAGGTTGTTCTGTTTTAGAACCTACAAAGAATAACTTAATCAGTTGATCATTTGGATAATCTTCCAGCATTTGTGAAATAGATTCTTTATGTCCTGCTGTTTCCGTTACTTGGGAAACAAATTTTTGGGTGATTTCTGCTTTTGGAGATTGGAAAACTTCGAGAACATTTCCACGTTCCACAATCTTTCCTGCTTCCATTACTGCAACGCGATGGCAAATCTTACGAATGACATGCATTTCATGAGTGATTAATACAATGGTTAACCCCAGTTTTTCATTGATACTTACAAGTAAATCTAAAATTGCATCCGTCGTTTCTGGATCAAGAGCTGACGTAGCCTCATCACAGAGCAATACTTCTGGATCATTGGCCAATGCTCGAGCAATCCCCACCCGTTGTTTTTGACCACCAGAGAGTTGAGATGGATAAGATTTTTCTCTTCCTTTCAAACCAACTAGCTCGATTAGTTCAAGCACCCGTTTTTGACGTTCTGCTTTGCTAATACCCGCAATCTCTAATGGAAAGGCTATATTTTCTTCTACTGTTCTTGACCATAATAAGTTGAAATGTTGGAAGATCATACTTATTTTATGACGAGCATTTCGAAGTTCTTTTCCTCTTATCGCTGAAATGTTTTGTCCGTTTACAATAACTTTCCCTGATGTAGGTTTTTCTAAACCGTTGAGTAATCGGATCATTGTACTTTTCCCAGCGCCGCTATAACCGATAATGCCAAAAATCTCGCCATCATTTATTGATAAGTTAACATCATTAACTGCAGTAAGATACCCATTAGCGGTTTTGTATTTTTTTACGACATTTTCTAACTGAATCATTATCAAAACCACCTTCTATTTTTAAGCGACTGACATGTGAATGTAACTATACATTTGTTTGTCGAATTAGAAAAACTATTTCATTCTTAACCTTGTCCATATTTAATATATTGCTGATATTCCTCAACAGCCCGCTTGCTCCTGCGGTTACTCGTCGCAGAAAGAATTTGCTCCTGCGGTTACTCGTCGCAGAAAAAACATGCTCCTGAGACCGCTTATTGCAGAAATGGCTTCACCGTAAGATCTATACAATTTCTTGCAAGAAGTCGCTACCTTTCACTCAAGTATGAGTGTATCAGCAATGTTCTATGTAGGAGTCCAAAATAAAAACCCTTCTGCAAGACTAACAGAAGGGTTCACGTGCAATTACGAAACCGTTCTCTCATCTCCCAAAGTTGTTCACTTTGCGTGAATTGGCACCATATCACATTGTGACGGTTGCCGGGCTTCATAGGGCACTTCCCTCCACCACTCTAAATAAGACAACGTAAATAATTATTTAATTTATGTCTGTTACTTTACCACTCTATGTTAGCATCGTCAATCTTTTTTCTGAAATTTATCAAATAAATATAAAACAGATCGGAATGCATAAATTTTATCTTCTATTTCCCCATTTTTTGCAATCAATAAACACGGAACACTTTCAATCTCATAATCAATAGCTATCTGTTTAATATAATTGATATTTGCTTTTCCTATTGGAACATCTGGAAAAGTTTCTTCTATTATTGCCATCATTTTAGATGCAATTTTACATGTACCACACATCGGGGTATATAAATAGAAAGCGCATAATGATTGGCTTTCCTTTGTACTCTCCCATTGTTCAATAGACCATTCTTGCATGATATGTCATTCCTTATTCTATAAGATAAGCTGGGTTTACTTTAAAATTCGCAGCTAATAATATTCTAGCTAAATATTTTCTCGGTGTCGCTTCAACTTGTTTATATAAAGTACGCGTTCGTAAAAAGTATGCTTCTGGATATTCTTTTTTCATCAAAGCTCGTAAACAATCACCTGAATAATCTTCATCAAAAAAAGCATACAAATCATATTCTTCATAGGGGTAAATCAGTTCTTCAAGGTTACTTGCGCTAATAGTTCCATTTGTACAAAGTATCGGAATATCTTCTGCTAATAAGGGTTGAATTTGCAATTTATCTTGCCTACCTTCTACAATAAGCACTTTATCAGACATGCTAATCACTCCTTACAGTTTTGTCCCGCATAAACAGGCAGTAATCTTATAAGGGTTGCTCTCTGGAATAAAGTGAGTAACTGCCTGTATATGCCCGACTGGTTCAACTAACTCTCAATAGGCTAAGAAACACCCATTGTGACAAGTTTCACTTTGTCCCGCATAAACAGGCAGTAATCTTATAAGGGTTGCTCTCTGGAATAAAGTGAGTAACTGCCTGTATATGCCCGACTGGTTCAACTAACTCACAGTGGGCTAAGAATCGCCCACTGTGACAAGTTTCACTCAATCCAACTTGAAATTGTACATAAAAACGCCAACACAAAAGTGTGGCGCCTCTATAGTAAAAATTATTCTTCGATTAGCTCTTTATATTGATCAGCTGTTAGTAATTTATCGATTTGAGAACTATCCGTAGGTTCTATTACAACCATCCATGCTTTTTCATATGGTGATTCGTTCACGAATTCTGGACTATCTTCTAATTCCTCATTGATTTCAACAACTTTTCCTGAAACCGGCGCATAAATTTCTGATACAGTTTTGACAGATTCAACACTACCAAATGGTTCGTCTGCTACTACTTCGTCCCCTACTTGTGGTAGTTCAACGAACACGATATCCCCTAGTTCTGATTGTGCAAATTCTGTAATACCAATGCGTACTTTACCTTCATCTATTTTTACCCATTCATGCTCTTCTGAATAACGCAAATCTGCTGGTATGCTCATTATTACCCCTCCAAATATGTATTAATATTCACTTTAATTTTGACATATTCCCTATACAAAAACAAGCTAATTCCTTTACTATTTCCATGTGTTTTCAAAGTCATCTTCTTTAAAGCCCAACGTAATTCTTTGTCCATCAGTCACAATTGGTCTCTTAATAAGCATGCCATCTGAGGCTAATAATTCAAGCTGTTCTTCATCTGACATTTCTTTTAGACGATCTTTTAATTGAAGCTCACGATATTTTTTTCCAGATGTATTAAAAAATTTTTTTAAAGGGTACCCACTTAATTTCCAGTAATTCGTTAGTTCTTCTTTTGTGGGTGCTTCTTCTACAATATGTCGTGCAGTATACTCAATGCCATTTTCATTTAACCATGCTTGCGCTCTTTTACATGTCGTACACTTGGGATAGTGAATCATTTTGATCGTCATATGGATGCTCCTTTTTTTACGGTTTTTTATTGTTTTCTTTCATTGTAGTGTGACAGCCGTGTACAAGCAAGAAATCCGATCACCATTTATCATGACCGGATTTCTAGTTTTTATGCAAATTTTATACATTAAACCGTATACTTTTCTTCAGCAATCAGTTTTAAAGAAGCTTGACGTTTTTTCACGATCAAATTATATGGAGTAAAACGTGTCAGTTTACGCAATGCAGATAGTAGCATGCGTGCTTCGTCACCTTCTACAGAACCAATAATTGTTTCTTTTGCTTCTTTTTCGATTTCTGCAAAAGCCTCTTGTACGAAGATCTCTGTGTACAAAACTTTTTGTGCCGATTTATCGAAGCCATCACGCGCAAGTGCCTTTTCCGTGCGGAGAACAACAGATTCTATTGCGAATAATTGATTGGCGATGTTGGCAATATTCACTAAGATTTCTTGTTCTTGCTCTAGTTTTTGACCAAAACGTTGTACTGCTGTACCTGCTGCTAGTAATGCAATTTTTTTCGCCATTTTCACTAGATGTTTTTCTTGTGCTAATGGTTCATCCCCAATTTCTTCTGGCACCAGCGATAGCAATTCCGCTTGTAAGCTTTGCGCCTGTTGAAGAAGTGGTAATTCGCCTTTCAAAGCTTTTTTTACAAAAGTTCCAGGAACGATTAGACGATTGATCTCATTTGTTCCTTCAAAAATACGGTTGATACGAGAGTCACGATAAATACGTTCAACTTCGTATTCCTGCATGTATCCATAACCACCATGTAATTGCACGGCTTCATCTGCTATATAATCCAACGTTTCAGAACCGAATACTTTATTGATCGAACATTCAATTGCATACTCAGCGATTGATGCTGCAACCGCTTTTCCGTCATTCTTTTCTTTTTCATTTAACTGACTCATACGATCCTCGAAATAACCAACCGTACGATAGATCAAAGATTCTGAAGCATATAATTTAGAAGCCATCGTTGCTAGTTTTTCTTTTGTTAGATTAAAGGATGAAATGGGTGTTCCAAATTGTTGACGTTGATTCGTATAGGCTATCGACAACTCAAGCGCGCGTTTTGAAGCCCCAATCGTCCCAACCCCTAGTTTATAACGGCCGATATTGAGAATATTGAAAGCGATAACGTGCCCACGCCCTACTTCACCTAATAGATTTTCCACAGGTACAGCAGCATCCTCAAAAATAAGCGTACGTGTTGAGGAAGATTTAATCCCCATTTTTTTCTCTTCCGCACCAGTTGATACACCTGGATATGAACGTTCTACGATAAATGCTGAAAATTTATCGCCATCTACTTTAGCATAAACAACAAAAACGTCCGCAAATCCTGAGTTTGTAATCCATTGTTTTTCACCGTTTAAAATATAATGAGTTCCTTCTGCATTGAGTTTAGCTGTTGTCTTCGCACCTAAAGCATCCGATCCTGATCCCGGCTCTGTTAACGCATATGCGGAGATCAGCTTACCTGAAGCCAACTTAGGAAGGTATTTGCGTTTTTGGTCTTCGTTACCGAATAAAACAATTGGAAGTGAGCCAATACCTACATGCGCACCATGAGTAATCGAAAAACCGCCAGCACGAGACATTTTTTCAGCAATTAAGGCTGAAGAAATTTTATCTAATCCTAGACCATCGTATTCTTCAGGAACATCGGCTGCTAGTAGCCCAAGCTCCCCAGCTTTTTTCAATAAACGAACAGAATTTTCAAATTCATGATTTTCTAATTTATCAACAACTGGTAGTACCTCGTTTTGTACATAATCTTCTGTTGTTTTAGCAATCATTTTATGCTCATCTGTGAAGTCTTCTGGAGTGAATACACGTCCAGCATCAATATCTTCTGTTAAAAAACTGCCACCTTTAATAAGTTTTAAAGTATTTTCTGCCATTTTAAATTCTCCCCTTTGTCTGATGAATTTTATCTCTCATTAACAAACACTAAGACCTTCATAAAACTAGGAAACAAGCGGGCGTTAAGTACCCGTAAAAACCTGATTGGTTCATTAACAATCGGTGAATGTATTAAAAAAACCTCATTCTATAAAATTTCAAACACGCCAGCTGCTCCCATGCCGCCACCAATGCACATCGTAACAACACCATATTTTTTACCTTGGCGCTTTAACTCATGGATTAGTTTAATCGTTAAAATCGTACCAGTTGCACCCAGTGGATGCCCTAAAGCAATGGCACCACCATTGACATTTACCTTTTCTAAATCAATTCCTAATTCACGTACAACTTGGATCGATTGGGATGCAAAAGCTTCGTTGATTTCCCATAAATCAATATCTTCTATGGATAATCCGGCAATCTTCAAGGCTTTGGGTACTGCTACGATTGGTCCGATTCCCATCACTTCTGGTGGCACGCCTCCGACTGCAAACCCTAAGAATTTTGCCAATGGTTGAAGCCCTTCTTTTTCCGCTTGTTCACGGTTCATCACAAGGACTGCTCCCGCACCATCTGAAGTTTGTGAAGCATTTCCTGCTGTCACACTTCCTGTTACCGAAAATGCAGGACGTAACTTAGCTAGTGTTTCAACAGAAGTACCTACCCGAACCCCCTCATCCATCGCGAAAGTAAGTTTCTTGACTTGCGCTTTATTATTTTCATCTACATAATGCTTTTCCACTTCCACTGGGACGATCTCGTCAACAAACTTGCCTTCTGCAATAGCTTTAGCGGCACGTTCATGTGATCGAACAGCAAAGGCATCTTGATCCCCTCTTGTGACACCATATTTCTTCGCCACTTCTTCTGCTGTATGCCCCATACTCATGTAATATTGTGGTGCTTCTTCTGCTAGCTTGGCATTCGGGCGAATAACATTACCCATCATCGGCACCATACTCATCGATTCAATACCACCAGCAATAATGACCTGTGAATGACCAAGCATAACTCGTTCCGCAGCATACGCAATGGATTGTAAGCCTGATGAACAGAATCGATTGACGGTAATAGCTGGAATAGTATCTGGCAAACCAGCTAATGCACCAATATTTCTCGCCACATTCATACCCTGTTCTGCTTCGGGCATCGCACAACCTATGATTAAATCATCTATTGGCCCTTCATATCCTGATCTTTTTAATGTCTCCTTAATAACCAATGCCCCTAAATCATCCGGTCTAACGGTTGCTAATGATCCTTTTTTTGCCTTGCCAATTGGTGTTCTTGCACCTGCTACGATTACGGCTTCACGCATATGATTTCCCCCTTTCACTACACAAAAACTAATTGCGTAATGGTTTTCCTTTCATCAACATGTGCTGCATTCTCGCTTGTGACTTTGGATGCTGTATAAGACTAATAAAGGCTTCTCTTTCAATATTCAAAAGATATTGTTCATCTACGAATGTGCCATATGGAACATTGCCACCTGCGATCACATAGGCCAATTTTTTAGCAATATATAAATCATGTTCGCTGATAAAACCTGATTGCAGTAAGTTTTGCGCTGCAAGTAATAACGTTGCATAACCTGGTTCCCCAACAACCGGCACTTTTTCACGTACAGGAGGCTTATAACCAGCTTCTGCTAAGGATAAGACTGCTTGTTTTGCATCATATAATTGATGATCTGGATTGACACTGATACCATCTGTAAAGTCTAAGAAATTATTTTCTCTTGCTTCTTCCCCAGACGTTGAGACTTTTGACATTGCGATCGATTCAAATACTTTATTGGCGATCGCTTGCAAGTCAATATCAACGCCTTTTGGTAAACCTTTTATATGTTTGATATAGAGTTCTTTGTTGCCACCACCACCAGGAATGAGTCCAACCCCGGTTTCTACTAAGCCTATATAAGTTTCCGGAGAAGTCTGAATATGTGCTGAAGGCAAGCAAATCTCTGCGCCCCCTCCAAGTGTCATGGCAAATGGTGCTGTAACGATCGGCTTATTGGAATACTTAATACGTAATGTGCCCTGCTGGAATGTATTCACAATATGATTTAATTCAAAAATATTATCATCTTGTGCTTCCATTAAAATCATGGCTAGATTTGCGCCGACAGAAAAATTTTTGCCTTGGTTGCCAATTACCAGCCCTTTGTAATCAGAGTCATCTAACAAATCCAAAGCATAGTTTAAAATTTGCATCACATCTAAGCCAAGTGCATTTGATTTTGAATGAAATTCTAACAACAATACTTGATCACCGAAATCTATCAAACTAGCACCCGCATTACTTTTTAAAACGCCATGCTTTTTCTTATAACGTTTTAAATCAATTACTTTTTCATTGAACGGAACCTTCTTATATCCCGTTCCATCAAAATAAGCTAGTTCTCCATCAATTTCCGAGTAAAAGCTTGTGTTTCCCTTATTGAGCAATGCTTTTGTCAATGCAGGGATTTCATATCCCTCTGCTTGCATTTTTTCTACAGATTCTTTCACACCGATAGCGTCCCAGATTTCAAATGGCCCTTGCGCCCAACCAAACCCCCACTTCATCGCATTATCAATGGCAACAATATCGTCTGCAATTTCGCCGACTAACTGTGCCGAATAAATAAGAGTAGGTGCAAATATACTCCAAAGTAGTTCCCCTGTACGATCTTGTGCATATGTTAGCGTTTTCACTTTAGCAGCTAGACCTTTTTGCTGTTTGGCTATTTCAATAGAAGGGGTTTTTAATTGTTTAACGGGTTCATATTTGAATGTATCTAAATTTAGTTCTGTGATGTCCTTTCCTTTTTTCAAAAAGAATCCCTGACCTGATTTTGCTCCTAGCCAGCCGTTATTGACCATCTTTTGAAGATATTCAGGAACTTCAAACACCTTTTGTTCATCACCAGTTGTATGATCGTAAACGTTTTTAGCAACATGGACAAATGTATCTAAGCCGACCACATCTAATGTTCGGAGTGTTGCCGATTTTGGTCGTCCAATCAATGGACCAGTGACAGAGTCTATTTCACCGACTGAATAACCTTTTTCTTTCATTACCTGTAATGTCACCATCAGACCGTACGTGCCGATGCGATTGCCAATAAAGTTTGGTGTATCCTTTGCCAGTACGACCCCTTTTCCTAAACGCTCTTCCGCAAATTGTCGCATAAATGTGATCAATTCTGGTAATGTATCTTGTGCTGGAATAACTTCTAATAACTTTAAATAGCGTGGAGGGTTAAAAAAATGTGTACCTAGGAAATGTTTTTTTAAATCTTCAGAACGACCTTCTATCATTGCATTGATACTAATACCTGATGTGTTGGAACTAACGATTGTACCAGGTCTACGTACCCCATCGATTTTCTCAAGCAAATTTTTCTTAATAGCAAGATTTTCTACTACAACTTCAATAATCCAATCCACGTCTTTTAATTTTTCTAAATCATCCTCTAAGTTACCAATCGTCATAAGGTTTAGACTTTTCTTCGTTGTCAATGGAGCTGGTTTTTGTTTCAGCAATTTTTGCACTGCATTAGCTGCAAAACGATTTCTCACACTAGAATCCTCTAAGGTTAGCCCCTTTGCTTTCTCTTCCTGTAAAAGCTCTTTTGGAACAATATCGAGCAGTAAAGTTGGAATTCCGATATTTGCTAAATGGGCGGCAATACCAGATCCCATTACACCTGAACCAATAACAGCTGCCTTTCGAATGCGATAAGTCATGAACAAATCCTCCCTTAACTTTTGAATGAATGTTCATTCATTTTATAATCAAAAAAATAAAGCTCCCTTATATGGAATTCATTTTAAACTATTTTATAAATTTCCGCAACGAAAAAATCTAATTCTTACAGAAAAACGTCCAAAATAGCTATATTAATAGATATATTTGCTGGAATAGTGCATGTAGATTTTTTTGCAAACAATTTACTAGCGCTTAAACCCTATGAACGTGTAGACTAAAAATAAGTAGGAGGGATTTATAATGAAATCAATAACAACTGAAGAACAATTTAATGAAGTGATCGCATCCTCTCAACCAGTGATTGTTAAATTCTTTGCTGGATGGTGCCCTGATTGTTCACGTTTGAATATGTTCATCGATCCAATCATCGAAGAATACAATCAATACACTTGGTATGAAATCAATCGTGACGATTTTCCAGAATTAGCGGATAAATATCAAGTATTAGGCATTCCAAGCCTTTTAATCTTCAAAGATGGTGAAAAGCTTGCTCATTTGCATAGTGCAAATGCAAAAACACCACAAGATGTAACGACTTTTTTAGCAGCACAAAAATAAGCTGACGGAGAAGAGCCTGCCGATTTGTTGGAGGTCACTGAAAAACGATAGCATCACCTTTTATAGATACGATCCATTTTTTATGAACCAAAAAGCGGATTTTATCATGTTTGGGAGATGAATGGATTTTCTCAGTGTTCTCGATTCGTGGCAGGCTTTTTCTTTAAAGCAGATTAAACATTTTAGAATGATGTCTGGGGATTTATGATTTTTTTATAGTTTTTGAACTATAAAGTAAAGCTTCCATCAGTGGGAGTTTTCTTCATCCCCCACTGATGATTAGCTGAACCAATCGGGCTTTTACGGGCAGTTGATCCCCTACCTATCTTTCTCGTTTTTCTCTAATCTTGAGGTGGAGGTCTCACTGCTCGTTAACGCGGGATAAAATATCAAGCGTGTTGATGATCTAAATTCATCTATATCCATATATTTCAAATTAAAATAATAGATTACAAAGATTTTATAATTGCGCTCCATATGTGGGGCTTTACTTTTTCCTAATCAATACATTTGCTGCTTTTCGCTTCGAAACAGCCATCTTTTACTGCCATTTATAAAAGGAGGACACTGAAAAAGTCAATGCATCTTCAAAAAAATGATAAAAATAATCTTTTTTAGTTCATAAAATTAAAGAAAAGATGGATTTTTATCAATGAAAATAGAGATTCTATAGTTTTTCAGTGGCCTCTTATAAAAGAAGGGGGAATTTTATGCGTGTTGTTTTGCCCGTCAAGCCACAATCTCAGTATGCAACATCGGTTCATAAAAATTACCAAAGCTCTGCTTGCGGTCCTACGACTGTATTTGTTTTACTGCGTTATCTTCAGCCTACATCCCAGCAAAAGAGCATCAATCAACTCTATCAATTACTTGGTTGTACAAAAATCGGTTTGTTTTCATATCCCCTCATTCGCAATTTGAAAAAACTTCTTGGTCCCGCTTATAAGGTTGGCAATTGTCGTCTACATGATGCACTTCTTGAACTGGAAGCAGGTCGTCCTGTTGCGATGAAATTTGATCGGTATTTTTCTCTTCATTTCTTCATTAAGGGAGATTTCAATTATCATTGGGTACCACTCATTGGTTTCGAACGTACAAATGACGATATTATTTTAATCATCCAAGATAATGGTAGCCCTACTCGAGATAGTATGACTCGAGAAATCTCTTATGAAAAAAATCGTAAAATCCTAAGCTTCATCAAAGTTGCTCCAAAATCATCGCATCAATGATTGAGCATGACGAGAAATCAACGAATACCCTTCCATTGTTAATTGATCAAATTTAGAACGGTCCCAAATAGGCAATGCACAATCATCAATCGCCGCATCGATCGGCACATTTGTGTGGATACGCGCTAATTGTAATGACAGCTTTAACATATCCTCATTTTCCTGAATCTTGCTACGTTGTGCAGGCTTTAATTCGTCAAGCGCCTGTAAAACGCCATCTACGGAGCCATAAGATTGAATCAGTTTTAGTGCGGTTTTCGGTCCAATTCCTTTAACACCCGGATAACCATCACTTGTATCACCCATAAATGCTTTGACATCTGCAAATAATGACGGCTCGATCGCATATTCCTCTTTAAAGCGTTGATCTGTATATATGTTGTATTCCGTATATCCTTTTTTTGTTAAGGCAATTGTTGTGGAAGGATTCAACAATTGAAGCAGATCTTTATCACCACTAACTACTGTGATTTTCGCTTCATCCTTCCATTTGTGAATAATGGAACCAATGGTATCGTCCGCTTCCATTCCTACTGTTCCAAAGTTTTTCCAGCCAATCATTTCTGATACTTCCCGTGCCATATCAAATTGCGGCTTTAACTCATCTGGCGGTGCTGGTCGATTTGCTTTATAGCCATCAAAAAGTTCATTGCGGAATGTATGAACCCCCATATCCCAACAAACTGCTAAATGCGTAGGACGTACGATCGATTGTGCACTCAAAACATGTCTTGCAAAACCTTGTACACCATTTGTAGGCGTACCATCTGCTTTTCTAAAATACTGATGCATAGGCGCCGTTGCAAAAAATGAACGGAAAAGAAGAGCCATGCCATCAATAACTAATATATGAGGTTGTTGAGTTTCCAAAGTAAAATTCGCTCCATTTCTAAACTAGTACTCACTATTATAACAAAAATAGATTTCAATAAAAGAAAGATCATTAAAAAGAATCTTCTTTTATAATAGAAGAGGTCTATTCGCTCTTTCGGAGGCTTTATTCGCTCTCTGTAACGATTTATTTGCTCCTTCAACAATTCATGTCTTTTACTGGGATTGATCATCTCACTGTTTATCCCGATGATTAGATTTTTCGGGCATCTTCTGTTCAATAAAGGTCAAACAAAAACACGAATGCCATTTTTTTCGACATTCGTGTAGCTATTTTAATTCTATTTCATGAAAAAATAATTGTCTCCTAAATCTATTATAATCCCATCCAACTTATCATATATTTTCCATTCAGCTATACCAAAATTTATATTTACGCAGCTTCAAAGATCGTCATTCATCATTAAAAAGCTATTCATAGTCAATCGTGATTTCTAATTTCATCTCCACATTGCCGCGAACAGCTTTGCTGATCATGCATGTCTCTTCAGCTTTCTCAGCAAGGCGAACAATTTGTCGCTCTTCTTTTTCTGTATAATCACTTGGGATCACAATTCTTGGCTTATGGGTAATTTTTACATAGGTCAAAACACCATTTGTCACATCAACAATCCCCTTAGAAACCATCGTCAATTTTGTTGGTTTCAGTTTAGCTCTTTCAAACATGCCAGCAAGCGTAATGATATAGCAAGTCGCCGCAGCACCAAGCAACATTTCATCTGGATTTGTACCAATTCCTGGTCCATCCATTTCAGGAGGAATGGACACCTTTGTTTGAAGTTGTCCTGATGCGATTTCTCCTACCGAATTCCGTCCACCCGGCCAAGATGCAGTTAAAGTGAAGATATGTTCTGCCATTTTGAAATCTCCCTTTCTAATTAGCGAATGAAAAATACTTCTCTGTCTTGGGATCAAATGCAAAGCGTTCAATCTTTTTATTTTTCTTTATAGTAATAATGTATACTTCTTGTCCATTATAATCTACCATTGTTTGCCCAAACACTCGATCTTTCACAACTTTTCCACCCTCTGTTCGATGGATAATTTCCGTTGCATCCTCAACATTAAAAGTAGGAATATGACTTTTATAAACAAATGGCGCTATGACTAATAGTCCGTAAGCAACCATGATTAAAATAGTTTTTTTTCGAAAATTGCTTACTTCCACCAAGAAAAAGTAACTGATAAAGAAGAAAACATTCCCTACCACCACATATGTGATCATATCGTCTAACCCATCAATAAATAAATAATCTTTTCCTATAAAATAAAAGCATAAGATTTCAATGACAGATACCACTAAAATTCCTTGCAATAAACGTTTTCGTTTGTTCAAATTCAGTTCACCTCATAATACTTATCAACAGGATTATTTAGAGTAGTGACTCTACTTCTTTCCTCTCTGTTCAAACAGATTATGCCATACTATCATAACATAATACATATACACTGTTTACATAAAAGACGGTACTAAGGATTCGATTGTTCCAAAAAACTTCATCACAATAAGCAAACCTCCCTAAGGCAAGTTAAAAATGGATGAGAATACGAAGTTGAAAAAGCTTCTATAAAGAGAGAAGAAACCACTGAAAAACTATAGCATGACCATTTTTATTCCATGAACTGAAAAAGCTAATTTTTATCATATTTTTGAAGATAAATTAACAGCCGTTTTGATTATCTAATTTTTTTCTAATCAATACACCCAATAAATTGACTTTTCAGTAGCCTCAAAAAAGATGAGTTTCTTTATTTATTACTATATGTAAGTTGGATTCAACAGGAAATCCATATGCATGTTGTCATTTTCCTCTGTGGGATGAGTCGGAACCTATTATGCTTTTACACCCATACTTATCCTCACTTATGTCTTGAAGTGGAGTTCTTACTTCCTGCCCATGCAAAATCAAAGGAAATGATTCAATTATATCCAGTTTCTGATGAATCCTGTATATAAAATATATCATTGTCAAATACTAAAAGAAGAATGGCTTTACAAGAACATCTTTAAAGATTTTTCCAATTATAAAAAGCGTTCAAGCCGTTGGTATATCAACATTTATAGAGGGAGGACATAAAGTGACTGAAAACAGGACTAGATACCCAAAATTTCATTTATTTTTATTATTCATCATAATAGCAGTTCTCGTTTGGTCACTGATTAAGCCGCATCGTTATTCTAGTTGGGCAGCAGAAGGGATTCCCGTTGTCATCGGGTTAATCATTGTGATTGCCACATATCGCAAATTCCCACTGACTACACTTTCTTATATTATTATCACTATCTTAGCCATTTTAGAATTTATCGGAAGCCACTATACTTTCTCAAAAGTCCCATTATTCGATTGGATCAAGGACGAGTATGATTTAAAAAGAAATAATTATGACCGATTTGGACATTTCATAAAAGGAATGGCTGTAATCATTGTTAGAGAAATCATCATTCGAAAAACGCAAATTCAGAAGGGGGCTTGGCTATTCCTTTTTAGCTTTAGTATTTTAATGATGATTGCTGCTTTGTATGAAATCATCGAAATGCTTTCCTATAAAATCGCGAAAGGTACTCAAATAGCAAAAGGCTTTTTGGGGATGCAGGGAGATCGTTGGGATTCAGAATGGGATATGACAATGGCTTTACTCGGGACAATTGTTTTCTATATTCTTTTTGCGCGATTGCATGACAAGCTCATAAAAAGAATGCAAAAGAAGGATGATTAACCGCTCTAAAAAGGAGTTATTTCTTTAATAAAGAAACACAATTGTTCAACATTTGTTGTTTCTATACGTTGTTTTGCCTATATATTTTATCCGCTCTATATGTACTGAAAAACATGAATATTAGTGCAAGAAAAACAAAAAATACCCAGTAATCATTATTGCTTGAAGCCAATATGATGGACGTCACCGCAAATAAAGTGAAACTCCTGCCGTGGGATTTCTTCCACTACGGCTGGTTAGTTGAACCAATCGGACTTTTACGGGCAGTTATTCCCCCCACCTATCTCTAAATTTTGGGCGGGGTCTTACTGCCCGTTAATGAGGGATAAATTCGAGACGATGAACCCAAACATTGTCTTAAAATCTTTAAGTATTAACCAATTCATTTCACTTTTCATCTCCATTTCAATTTAAATTATACAATTTTTAACACAAAAATTCTATTTTCGCACTTGGATAATCTAGATCAATTCATAACATTCGACCTTTAAATTTAGATTATTCTTAAAATTTTTCATCTAAAAAATGGAGGAACTATGCATCGTAAATTTATCTAGCTTCATCATATCGGCATTCATTATTTTTGTTGGATAGTTCGATTGGCCTCTACATAATATACGCGCTTTTCCTCACTCTTACTTATATAAAGTCCGTTTAATTGCTTTTCAAATCCCACACCGCCATCGATGCCGATTAACCCATCTGTGCTTTGCCAAATGGAAGAATCCTGGTTGCCTCGTATCTTAAATGTAGGTGTATGTCCAAAAATGATCTTTTTTCCTGTGTTATTGGGAACTTGAAAAAACTCTTCCCGAATCCATAACATATCTGCTTCGCTTGAATCATTCCAGTGCGGCAAATGTGGATTAATACCAGCATGCACAAATACATATTCCTCCATCGTGATATAGACAGGCAAATTTCGAATAAATTCGATTTGTTCCGAATACTCTTCTTTTATTTTTTCTGCGACCAATACTGCATCCGTATATTCATCAGGAGTTATGCTTAATAGGGATTGAATCGTTTTACTTCCTGTACCGAGCATATAGGCCTTCCCTAGCAATGGGTGCGTGAGAAAATCTAAAAACAATTCTTCATGATTTCCTTTGATCGCCATCGCTTTCCCTTGCCCAACTAACTCCATTACATAGTCCAAAACTTCTTTTGATTGCTTCCCTCTATCTATGTAATCCCCAAGAAATAAGATCAGCCCATTTTTATGATATTCCAACAACTTCCTAAGTTCATCATAATGACCATGAATATCCGATATAACAAATACATCTTGTTTAGCTATCATTCTAGTTTCCAATTCGCTCACCTCGAAGTTTCCTATAATATTTAGTACTTATTATACCTTTTCTAGCTGCGAAATTTAATCTTTGAGCATTGAATAAGTCATTAGCTGAATTTCTTTATATTCAATGAAACATACTTATTTTACAATAAAAGGAATATATGCATCTTCTGTGATACATAAATCCTTCAGCAATCCTGTTCAATTGAAAATAGGTTTGGAGTCGAATTTTGGAGCAATAAATTTAAACTCCACTCCTATGTTCGTCAACGCTGAATGGCTCTAAATGTGATTAAGAACCCTCCTGCAACATGAGTAACAAAAAATACTTCCGATTTATGAACTATAATTATAAAATGAATCCACCTACTTTGACTTGATCAATCATTCAGTTTTTTTCTTCTGCAATTTTTTCACAAATAGATCCAACTATGTATTCTCTAGGTGTCAATTCTTCTAAGTCATTATTTTCGACTAAATCTTCAATCGCCATCCAGACAGAGTTCCATATTACAGTTTTTTCATACTTTTTATAAGGGTGGTTCATATCTCTTTCCTCTTTCCTCATCTTATCCTTCTTCCCATCAGATTAAATTTGAATTTCATTAAAACCCATTAGTGTATGTCCTCACTAAAGAAAACAATATCATCTATTTTTATAATCAAAATGCCTTCTACTTGAAACGCGGAAGCGGCACTAGCTACTCTTTGTATATCATTTTTAGTCGATGTGAACTTATATCCAAAAATTATGTTGTAGGTTGTACTATCCATATTTCTCCTTATTCTTGTAACATATCAACAATGATTCGTCGAATTGGTATAGCGTTTAAACTTTATATCCATAATACTTCTCCTGTTTAATGACCCAAACGTAGTTTTCATTAGCAAGCGAGCCATTTTTCTCTGCGAAGATATTTTATCATTCTTCATTAAAATTGAATTGAACACCAATTGGCAGGCTAACCATTAAATCTTTTATATTTGATAAGCTATTACTATTTGACAATACTAATATAGCATCTCCATCTATATCTACATCTATATTTCCTAATCAACACGCCTGAAAAATAATAATCGCGATGTTTCTACATTTATTTCTTCGTCTGATTCATCATCGGAACAATAGGAGAATTGAGTTAGCGTAACTTAGCTTTCATTTTTTATCATATATTCCTCTTTATAGCCCATTAAAAAATTGCTTAAATAATAATTCATCTGCTTCACCATGTAACTCTATAGTTTGAAATGATTTTCATGTAAATATTTCGTGATAGTAGAGGGGATCCATCATATAATGTGTTGGCCCGGTGAGATGGTCATGTCATAAATTACTGCATTAAGTAAGCTCTTGAAAAGGTTTATATAGTCCATTATAACGGTTAAGGTTATGTTACTATCTAGAAATAAATGTAAAATAGAAGGGGTGCAATTAAAAGAGTCAATACGATTCTTCTTTTCAATTATTATTGTAGGTTTCATTTAACAAATGATTTAGACTATTTGTATCACTTAAATCAGTAGTATTGGTATAAATTCTTATTCCTATATCTGAAAGTAAATAAGTTGTTGCTTCTGGATCTAACTCAAAACATTCTTGAAAATGAGATCCATACCCCATACTGTACGTAATAATTTTATAAAGAGAACTTTGCTGACAATAATTGTGTGGGTGCCTGTCACTTGAACTTTTGGAATCTAGTGTCTGGGAAAGGGGGTATGGCATCTAATCACCAATCTTTTTCATCTTCCTTCCAGTTTTCTTTCATGTCGTTTAAATAATTCCAAAAAAACTCTAAAAAATTGCTAGCTTCTTCGGAGTCATAACTTCCGCTATCAACATCCCATGATATTAACGGACATTCACTGTTATTCATCTTATTGGTATCTAAACAATATGCGAAAGCATCTACATCAACAATTACCACAATTCCATCAGATAGACCATAATATTTTTTATACTCTTTAGTAGTCTCTACTACTGATGCTCCTACAAAATCATAGCCTAAAATATCTATACTAAAGATTCCACCTGACCCATATTTTCTTAAAAACCATTTGTAACTTTCAGGTAATATAACATTAAGCTGTCTTTCAATGAAATTAATCTTTTCCTCATCAATACCTCCAGTAAAATCTTTTTCTTTACGAAATTCTTCGATAAATTTCTCGACAGTGATAAAGTCCATATAATTCGCCTCACTTGTTTTCCATTTCGAATTGTTTAGCTCTCCATTTCAATATCTATCTCGAAAGTTATCATATTGAGTTTTTAAAATTGGATCGTTTCTAAAACTTTCTCCATTTTCTTTTAAACCATGTAATATCTTACTATATTCTTGATGCAGGCTTCCAAGTATCTCTACCATAGACCCCGGCTCATCTTGAATCAAATGATGCAAGTTAATCTTTGTACCATCTTTTGCATAAGGGGCCTTTCCTTTCTTCAGTAATTCAATGTTAGTCTCTCCTTTCCGAGTGATTTGATTTAAATCTAAATCTTTTAGTGTATAAACCCTTCTATCAATATCTTTTATTTTACCCTTAGCTTTAACTTTCCCTTTTATTTCGACAGCATTGTATTTATCACTCAACCATGGTACTGATATGCTTTTTCCTATGAATGGTACTCTGCTTGTATTAGAAACTTTTTGTGCTTTAGAAATCAACTGATCTCTCAAGCCAACGCTATTCACCGTATTATAAGGCACACCCCCTGCGTTCACACCAACTAATTGGTGTTGGGGCGCATAGGGATATAGGTTGAGTGTCGGGATTTTTTGGGCTGCGCCTTTTACCTTGCTGACGCCTACTTTTGCAGTGGCTTTGACTGTGGTCATTCCTGTCTTCGTTACAGCGCCTAATCCTTTGGTGCCCACTACGGATAATCCGAGGGTTCCTAATGCGTAGGTGGCACGTGAATAGGAATTATACCACTCACCATATCTCGTTCATATGAATCTAATTAATATAAACAAAATTTAAAAAGCCTTCAATCTTTGTAGAGATTAAAGACTTTATTTGCAGCTTATTTTCGGAATTGCTTGAGTGCTTAGCATCAATCTTAGTATCTATTCTGTTAACATATTTAGAAATTCTTCAAAGCTATTACTTATAATATATGTTACAGGATTTAAATCTGAAGACTCTTCATGATTCCAAACGCATACAATAGGCTCTTCAACATTTTTGCGATAGTCTAAGCAAACAAAATCACCTGCAAATAAGACAGCTATTGGTAGTAGTTCAGTACCTACTAAATTTTCGTCAAAAACAATTCTTTCGTCTAATTGAGTTCTGACTACTCCAATATCGTAATACTCATCATCTCTTTCCCCAGTTACTTTTAAAATACATAAAAACCTATCAATTGCATAAATATGATTATTACACTTAAAACTATCCTTTATAGGAGTACCACCATTATATTTTTTTATAAATTCTTTATACGTCTCTGGCAAATTAATTCTCCACTTACCTTCCTTTTCTGAAAGCAAAGTATCATCCGGCAAGGGATAAATTATTGATTTATCCTTAAATTCCATTTCTATACCTCCTCAATATATTATTATCTTGGAGCATCGGCCCACATACCTTTTGTCCTTCCACCATTATGAGGTGTAATTGTGTGGGTACCTGTCACTTGAACTTTGATATAGAACTTACTGGAGTTACTCATATTCTCTGTATAAAAAATGAACTATTCGTCACTGAGTATCCTCACCAACAAAAAAAGGAAGCTTGAAAGCATATTGCCATTCAAGGTTCTATGAAGCTAAAAAAGGAAATAAATTAACTACTAAGTAATTTTTTGTGCTATCCCATGATGTCAAAAATAAACTTGATATTATCTTACAACATCACTTGAAAGTATCTCTCCATTAATTGGATTTAATGAGAACCTTCTGCCGTAAAAATCAGACACAAAAACATCAGTACCATTCACCATTAGGTTTTCAAATGGCAACTGGTTTTTTACAGGGAAAACATCACCAACACTCTGAATACGCCACTTTATTTCCCCATTTTTATTAATTCCAAATACATTATTTAGATACATAATGTTGTTAGGTATTTCAAGTAATACGATTAAAGTGTCATTTACTTCTACTACATAGCGTATATCGTGGTCAAAAACTATTTTATTATTTTCTACTACTAGCTCGTTATCATATTGGCTAAACTTTATCGACAATTTATTCACTCCTCGTATATTGTGTGGGTGCCTGTCACTTGAACTTTAAAATGGTGTTTAGAAAGTTATCTCAACTTCAAGAAAGTCACAACCAGTAATGTTATTTTTTTCAATTAATTCTTTTACTAATTCAGATATAAATATGGGAATTTCATCATTCTTTAGCTTAAAAATATGTTTACTATTTATTTTATTCTCAATTAACGCATATTTGGTGATATCATAAAACTTTTTATCATCCAATTCAAATATACTATACGTTGAATTTTCATAGTTAATAGCGTCAACTACATTTATCACATTTGCTACTGAATATCCAACTATCGAACTATCGTTTTCTTTATTTTTAATATTTACTGACAAAAATTGCATCCCATCTTTATCTATCTCGTTTAATATCATTTGAAACTGTGGAGAAATTATAAACCATGATAAATTATTATGAATATAATCTGGTATATGACTACCTTCAATTGGATTATAATGGAAGGTTATTTTTTCATCCCAATTACTAATTTGCTTTCCTTCTGATAATTCATATTGTTCCCATCCCAAGGTGTTTTCGCAAGTACAATATACCTCATTTTCATCAGAATAGTCTTTTAGCAACTTAAAGTATCTCATTTCATTGTTTCCTCCAATAATCTTTATATAGCATATCTGGATTTTCTCTAACTTTCTGCTTTAACTGTTCATATAATTTCAAAAACTTCTCTTTATCTCCTTTTGCAATTTTATCAAATGTCCTTAATCTTTCTAGAACATACTCATGATAAGCATTGGGATGCCTTCCTTGATGAGGGAGTAATTCTTTATTCCAATTGTGTGGGTGCCTGTCACTTGAACTTTTGGAATCTAGTGTCTGGGAAAGGGGGTATGGCATCTAATCACCAATCTTTTTCATCTTCCTCCCAGTTTTCTTTCATTTCGTTTAAATAATTCCAAAAAAATTCTAAAAAATTGCTAGCTTCTTCGGAGTCATAACTTCCGCTATCAACATCCCATGATATTACCGGACATTCACTGTTATTCATCTTATTGGTATCTAAACAATATGCGAAAGCATCTACATCAACAATTACCACAATTCCATCAGATAGACCATAATATTTTTTATACTCTTTAGTAGTCTCTACTACTGATGCTCCTACAAAATCATAGCCTAAAATATCTATACTAAAGATTCCACCTGACCCATATTTTCTTAAAAACCATTTGTAACTTTCAGGTAATATAACATTAAGCTGTCTTTCAATGAAATTAATCTTTTCCTCATCAATACCTCCAGTAAAATCTTTTTCTTTACGAAATTCTTCGATAAATTTCTCGACAGTAATAAAGTCCATATAATTCGCCTCACTTGTTTTCCATTTCGAATTGTTTAGCTCTCCATTTCAATATCTATCTCGAAAGTTATCATATTGAGTTTTTAAAATTGGATCGTTTCTAAAACTTTCTCCATTTTCTTTTAAACCATGTAATATCTTACTATATTCTTGATGCAGGCTTCCAAGTATCTCTACCATAGACCCCGGCTCATCTTGAATCAAATGATGCAAGTTAATCTTTGTACCATCTTTTGCATAAGGGGCCTTTCCTTTCTTCAGTAATTCAATACGACTTAAGTTCGGTCGCTCCTCCTAACACCGAACTTTTAATGTTTTATAATACACTCTTCAATGCTTCATTAATCATTTCTTCAAAGCCGTTATATTCCTGAACAATATCCCCACTTGGCTTATCTAGTTCAAAAAACACATCCTTATCTATATCCATACAGTACCAAGAAATACTTGAATCTCCAAAAAACAAATAATTGTTATCCCATTCCCTATCTCTCCAAATTTTATTTGCTCCGATAAAACCATTATTTTTATCATTAGGTTGAGCATTGTAGATAACTAATCCATTAAATTCTAAACCATCTACTTTTTTTAATAAATTTTCGTATTCTTTTATCCATAGATCTTCACGTACATTTTTTGAAATCCACTTTTTTATGGATTGAATATTTTTATCACTTGCAGGTAACATAATGGACTTTCCATTTTGATTTTTAATTTTCTCAATATCTTCTAATAATTCTAAAACCATATTTTCACCTCTATTTTTTAGTTGTTGGGTTATAAATCCTTCTGGGATTGGCCACTTAATATTTATTGAATCTTCAACATTCAAGCCTTTAGTCAAATCTTTTTGTGAATTAGTAAGAACTTTATGGTATGGATCATTTTTAATTAGTATTAGATTTTTAAAATCATTTGTTCCTCCATCATCTAAAGGAAGTTTATGATGAATCTGATATCCATCTGGAACCAATCCCTTTTTTAGATTTTTAACATCTGTTTCTAGAATACCTGTCTTTATGAGTTGTTTAATTTTTTTCTCATTGCTGACTAGATCTTGTAGAAAGTTTTTTCTAACAGAACTATTAAATTTATTTCTCAATTGTTTAAATTCTTCTCGATCACGCTTAGTATAGATTACTTCTTTTTCAAAGATGTCCTTTAGCAATACTTCTTTACCTTTTAATTTACCCACATGTTCAGCATTCTTAGTGATACTTACCTTATCGCTACCCATCGTCTCCACTTTCGCCATAGAAATCAACTGATCTCTCAAGCGAACACTATTCACCGTATTATAAGGCACAATACCTGCGTTCACACCACCTAATTGATGTCGGGGCGCATACGGATACAGGTCGAGCGTCGGGATTTTTTGGGCTGCACCTTTTACTTTGTGGACGCCTACTTTAGCAGTGGCTTTGACTGTGGTCATTCCTGTCTTCGTTACAGTGCCTAATCCTTTGGTGCCCACTGCGGATAATCCGAGGGTTCCTAATGCATAGGAGATCCATTGGGCACGTGACTTGGCATCTCCATTGATGACATCCCGTTCAAATGCTAATGAATCCATTTAAAATAATTCGGATTTAAAAAGCCTTCAATCTTTGTAGAGATTAAAGACTTTATTTGTAGCTTATTGTCAGAATTGTGTGGGTGCCTGTCACTTGAACTTTACTTCTTATATATTTCATATAAATCTAATAATTGTTTTCCAAGTTCGCTATTAAAATCCCACGAATCTGTAATAGCTCTTGGATATGATGGAATATGACTTTTGCTTTCAATCATTAGTTCTATATCTTTATAGAAATTTTTAAGTTGACTTATCGTTCCATCTTTACCTTGACCTAATTCATGAGCTTTCATTTCACACTCTAACTCCATTTTCACTTTTTCAGCTTCATTTATAAAGTTTACGGTTTTATTAGGCTGTCTAGGTTCGTTATATACCATTGTTCTACGCCTCCAATATATTGATTTCCCATTTGAAACTGCGGACCTGCTTTTCCTTTAATTATAATTGTGTCTGGTTTAACTTGCCATTGTTGAATACCTGTCATTCTGTTCCAATCTGGTGGAAGTGCTAAATTACTTCTGTTAACTTGTGGTGAAAATGTTTCAAACAAATATCTTCCTCTTGGATAGGCATTAATATTATCATAAAATCTTAATCCATAAGTATTTGAACCTGCAACATCAAGCCTAATTGTACCGATTTCAAATGATTCTAATGTAGTCTTTCTGAATTGACGTGGTACTTCCTTGTGATTTTAAATATTCTGATGCTTGTTTTACCCCAATGTATAGATCATTAAAGTTACCCTTACCGCTACCTCTCGCCTCCATCTTCGACATAGAAATCAACTGATCTCTCAAGCCAACACTATTTACCGTATTATAAGGCACAATACCTGCATTTACACCAGCTAATTGATGTTGGGGCGCATACGGATACAGGTCGAGCGTCGGGATTTTTTGGGCTGCACCTTTTACTTTGTGGACGCCTACTTTAGCAGTGGCTTTGGCTGTGGTCATTCCTGTCTTCGTTACAGCACCTAATCCTTTGGTGCCCACTACGGATAATTGTGTGAGTGCCTGTCACTTGAGCTTTACCCCAATATAAGGAACATGCAAAAAAGGATGTCACCACGATGGAGACATCCTCTTTCCATATGTGCTTAATTAGTTAGAGTTTCAACTGTAGGAAATCGCCAAATCTAGGTTGGCAATCGGCACTTGATCTTGCTAAGTTGGCGAAGCCTATTGGGATTTAATTTAAAATCCGTATTAAATCGTAATTTTTGTATCTTTTGTTTCGCTTTGACTGCTGATCTGTGTAGATTAACTCCTTTTCGACGAGAGATTTTAATGCTGTACGAGCGGTATTTTGAGAAATACCAAGTATATCTGAAACCTTTGCTGCAGTCGTATTTGGATCTGTAAATGTGTACATCCAAACTTTTTTTAGAATCTTTACCGCATTTATTCATTCCAACTATTGCTAAATTTTCAGCTAAATCTAATTTTCGATTTATTTTTTCAGCCATTCTTTCGCAAGCATTTCACATTTTAAAAGAACTATTCTGTTGAAATTCACAACTCCTCATGGATTTTACACAGTCATTCATCTAACAATTGGATATTTTATCATTTTGAAATACTTTAGAAGCCCTAAATCTATTTCCCACTTTCTCTCCTGTTTTGTTCAAATAGTAGATGCATAAGACGCTAAATAATCATATACATGAATACTCTAACTAATTCACATTTTTTCAGGTAAAACAATGTACCATCTTTTTCACAAAGTATACAATGGACTTGAGAAATCATGGCGTTATTTCACTTTTATTAGATGGAATCGAGTCTAACATCCCGCTTCCCTCTTTCGCGAATTTTTCTTCAGGTGCAGCAACATTAATTTTGTGACGAGCCCAAAAGAAATAATAAATGGACGCTAAGACAAAAATACCGATGGAAACAAAGAAAATTGTAATATTTGAAAAACAGCTTGCAAAAATCGCAATAACACACAAAACTACAGAAATAATAGGTGTAAATGGATAAAGTGGCGTTTTAAAGCTTCGTGATAAATTCGGCTCTTTTTTTCGTAAAATGATGACTGATAAATTCATCGTAATATAAGAAATTAAAGCCCCGAACGTTACGATCAAAATTAGATCATTTGGATTGAACAACATGATAAGAGCCAGACCGATTAAACCCGGTACAATAATGGCCATATAAGGAGTTTGCCGTTTCGAATGAACTAAAGACAAAAACTTCGGTAAATAACCTGCACGTGATAAAGCAAATACTTGTCTGGAATATGCTAGCATTACACCTGAAAAACTTGCAACTAAACCAACAATTCCAATAGAAGCTAGTACTTGTGCCAGCCAATATGAATTTCCAAATACCGCAGCTATGGCAGCAGGAAGTGGATTATCTGCCGTTGACATATCTGCAATACCGGCAAGACCAATGGATACTGTTGTAGTGAATAAAGATAAGACGAGAAGTGTCATCATACCTGAAAGCAGTCCTTTTGGCATGTCCCTTTGTACGTCTCGAGTTTCTTCTGCTAACATCGGAAGCATTTCAATTGCTAAAAATAGCCACATGGCATATGGAAGTGCAGCCCAGATACCGCTAACCCCTCTAGGAATGAAAGAACCGTCAACTTTTCCTAAATTATTGAGATTAATTTGTGGTAATCCGACAAAATACATTAGAATCAATAATCCAACAGCAACAAATACTAAAATCATTTCTAATCTTGCATACTCTTTCAATCCAATAATATGAACAGCCATGAAAAACGCATAAACAATTGCAGCAGCCACTAATGTAGAAATTTCAGGGAATAGGAATGAAATATAAGCACCGATCCCAATTGCGATAGTTGGTGCAGCAATAACATATTGTAAAACAACACCGATCCCTGTAATAAATCCAATATAAGGTCCCATTGCTCGACGCGCAAATGCATAAGGACCACCTGCATGGGGGATCACAGTTGAAAGTTCAGCAATGCCAAGTGACATCGTTAAATACATAAGTGCCATGATAATCGTCGCGATCAACATGCCAACATATCCAGATTCTGCTAAGCCAAAATTCCATCCAAAATAGTTTCCAGAAATGACAATTCCAACGCCAATTGCCCAAAGATGTATAGGTGTTAATGTTTTTCGTAAAATAATTACTTCATCTTTTTTAGTTTCCATAGCGCATCCCCCCTAATTGATGGAAGCTGTGATTTATTAAATATTCGTCAACTAGGGGATCTGTCTCAAAGGTAAACTGTTCATCCAGTTGTTGCGTGGTTTCATTATCACGTGAACCAATCCATGCAATCAGTTGCAGGCGGCGCATTAACACAAATGTTTCAATCATCGATTTATCTGCACTCGTTAATAGACGTTCTTTTTCATAGCCCTTAATCCAAGCGGAAATTAACTGTGGGGTGTGTCGCAAATGTTCGATAAAACTTAAAGCGGTTGCTAAATCATATAAATACCAACCAAATCCACAATCATCAAAATCAATGACTTTTATACCATCTTCTGCAACGAGTAAATTAGCGAGTCGAAGATCTGCGTGAATTAAGCCATATCGCATTGTTGACTTTCCATAAACCTTTAATTTTAATTTGATAAGCTCCACTGCGAGGGAATACTTTTCAATTCTCGAATCTGTTAGTCCTTTTCCATCCTGCCAACGTCCCCATTTAGGATGATCCCCGAGAATCATTTCTTCGTCCCATGACATGCGATCAAAAGTATTGTAGTACACCGCATTTTCAATACTATGTTTGTGCATTTTTGCCGTAATCTGACCAAGTAGCTCAAATTGTCGGAAGATTTCGGTTCCATTTTCATTAGGTTTGGATCCGTTTAAAAATGTAAATAATGTGCTATAATAAATTTTGTTATCAATTTTGTGTTCATTAACGTAAGCACCGTTAATTGTTTGAATTGGTAACGCGACTTGAATTGGGGATTGCTTAGCAATATTCTGAATATAAGCAATCTCCGCCTTGATCTGATGTTTTTCATGATAAAAAGGTCGATTGACTCTTAAAATATATTTTTGACCGGAATCATTGTAGGCTAAGCAAGTGAAATTCTCAGAATAGTCCAAAAATTTCAAATGGAACCCTTTGAGTTCTTTATAAAGCTCCATGGCTTCTTCTGCTACGGTTTGAAATCTTTGCAACTCTGAATCGACTTCAAATACTGTCATATACTCACCTCATTTTTATTTCGTAAATGCTAGTTCCTTAACTGTTTTTTTGATACCTGCCTCGACTTTTGTTAGTAGTTCATCACAATATTCCTTTGTACATAGTAAGCCTGGTTTAAATTGTAATACTTTTGTATCAAGCATTGAATAAATTGCCCAAACACCTTCATTATATAAATTTCGCATTACATCTTTCGCACTGTCCTCAAATTTAAATTCAAGTCCCATCACTACTCCGAGTTGACGTATTCCGACAAAGAAATCCGGGTATTTTTGTTGAATAGATGTTAAACCCTCTTTTAAATAATTCGCGACAAAATGAACATTTTTTTCGACCTCATCGCTGGCTGTTAACTCCAATACTTTCATTGCCACTGCACAGCCAAGTTCTGCACCGCCAAAAGTGGAAATGTGTGCGAGTCCATCTTCGTGCATCCACCCGCCCACTTGCTCACTAACAATTGTTGCAGTAATCGGATAAATACCGCCACTTAATCCCTTCGCCGTTACCAAAATATCCGGATTTACGCCATAATGTTCAATACCCCACATCTTTCCGGTCCGCATAAGACCTGTTTGTACTTCATCTGCAATATATAATGAACCATATCGTTCACATAATGCTTTCACTTCTTTTAAATAGTTGGGTTCCGGTAAGGGGAAACCATAAGTTGCCGGGATGGTTTCAATAATTACAGCGGCAACATCTTCATTTTTCAATGCTTGTTCCATTGTCTCTAAATCATTAAAGGGCACATGAATAAAGTCTTCAGGATTACCTTCACTTAAAAAAGGTTTCGAATAGCGTTCATTCCCAAGTGATACTGCCAAACCCGTATGACCATGATAGCCGTTTTTAATAGAAATAAACTTTTTTCGTTTTGTTGCATAGCGTGAACATTTTAAAGCAGTGTCTATAGCCTCGCTGCCTCCGGATGAGAAAATTGTGTATTTTAGATTAGAAGGTGTTAATTCAACTAGTCTTTTAGCAAGCTGTGCCCTTGCAGTAGAAGGAAAATGGTGATTTCCAATATCATAATATTCTGTTGCTTCAACTAAAGCTTGAATAATCTCAGTATTACGATGGCCCAGGTTGTATGTTCCCCCATTTAAATGTAAATCCATCATTTTCTTCCCATCTACATCATAAAAATAGTAACCTTCTCGTTTGCCCATAATTAAGTCTATTCCATCATTCAGCCATTGCTTTGTTTTACCGGGATTCCAGTAATGAATACTATCTTCAAAAGTCTGTTTTTTCGTCATATTAAAATTCATTATCTACACCTCATTCGATTCAATCTGCAATTAACAATTCAATATTATTTACCCTTAAATATTCATTCCATTGTGTAGAACAAGGACTGTCAGTAACCATGATTGAAATATCTTGTACATTACATATTTTCACAAAGGAAGAAACACCAATCTTTGAGTTATCTGCAATTAAAATTGTGTTATCTGCACGTTCAATCATTTTGCGACAAATCATTGCTCCTGGAATATCATAGTCCGTAATGCCGTCTTTTTTTGTAATTCCACCAGCTGGAACAAAAGCTTTATCTGCTCTTAATTGCTCAAGCATTTGTAAAGCAAAAGGTCCACTGGAAAATTCTTGTCTTTGATTATATTCACCTCCAAGGAAAATAAAATTTCCTTTAAATGCATTTCCAAAAAGATTGACTATTGGAAATGAATTGGTAATGACAGTTACATTTTTTACGGTAACATAGTTGAGCAATTCATATGCCGTTGTACCATGTCCGATAAAAATAACATCACCTTCTTCTATAAGAGATGCTGCTTTTTTACAAATGGAGCGTTTTTCTTCAATGTTCATTAACTGTTTTTGATGAAATGTTTTTTCAATTTTATCTTTTGATGTAATAGCACCGCCATATACTCTCGTTAAAAAACCTTCCTTTTCTAGACGATCCATATCCCGGCGTATCGTTTCCCCTGAAACCTTTAACATTTTTTCTGCATCTGTTACTTTTATTTTTCCTTGTAGTTGCAACATTTCTAATAGTAAGACTTTTCTCTCTTCAAAAGATAATGACATGCCGAATCCTCCATCCATAAAAAACAACAACAATCCACAAAATTAATCTGTATTATTGTGGATTTATATAGATTTTAAATCAGAGATCTTTCAATGTCAACTTAATTAACACAACAATCAACAAAAATATAAAATTTTATTTTATTAGAGCTATAATGTTATAAAATATAACATAACGTGTTATATTTTGAATTTGGAAACTATTTAGTGATAGCACCTAGGCTAAAAAATCTGGTGTCACTATGTTTTCCTTTGTATATTCGAATAACATATGGACAGAGCAAAAGATGGTTTACAGCTATTCATCAATCTTCTTCTTTTTTAATGGGAAGAATCTAATATTGCTAGTAGCAAGAGAACTACAAGGACAGAAACAAATTGATTCAGCGGAAACCGTAGAGTACTTATACGCAGATTTGAATTGTGTGGGTGCCTGTTACTTGAGCTTTTAAAAATCTGTATTTGAATCTGAAAATATCAACAAGTTTGTTTTGACCAGATAGAAGTCTTGAATTTGAATAATCAGGTTCACCTTTCTATTAACCGTTTCTGGCAATCTTGTTCTAGGATCACCTATTTTTCATCATCTCTATAGAATCACCTGATCTCTCACCCCAACACTATTACATATCTTCGAATAGCACCTTTGAATCACTCATTTGGCGGCGCTTTTTCGTAAACTAGCCATGCTCTGTCATTCGATTAAATCGATCACAGTCTAAATACCCTCGATCAAACACGTACATGCATTCTTTGTTACCGATAAAGATCTGTAGTGGCCCCATAATCATTCGCATTGGTGAGCTTCTTCAGGATATGAACAACCTTTTAGTCTTCCACATCAAGTAAATAATCATAAAACTCTTCATGTAAAGCGCCATTCATTTTCAATGACTTATTGTGCTTCTCTGCTATTAAATCAACTGTATACTTGTCTGCTAAATCATCTCCGCCATCTACCATCACTAATATTGAGTGAAGGACACCTTTTATTAGTTCATTTAATACTCTCTCATATGCTTCTTTTTCTTCATCATTTTTTAATAAACATTGTAATTTATGGTACTCTTCTTCATAATCAGACCAAATTAAGTCAGCGTTTTCATCTAAACTTTCTACTGAAGTTTTCACCCAATAATCCTTAATAGATTTTAAATGCTCAAATAATTGCTTTTTTTCTTCCACTGAAACTCCTCCTATTTATCGTACCAGTATCTTCTATATTTACTTTCAATGGTATCTGCGAAATCCATTATATCTTGAGAGGTAGGTGTTCTACCTAGCTTCTTATCCCATTTACTCCATTCATTTGTTATTTTTGAATGTATTTTCGGGTCAATTTCACCTTCATGAACAGCTTCCATTACACCAAAATCTACTTGGGCTTCTCCTTCTGGATGTTCTAAACGTTCATATCCTTTTGATTTTGCATCTTCCCTTGCCGTTCTACAATCAGCTATAAAGTCGCAGACTGTACGATAAGAGCCTAAGAATCCCATAGTTACTAAAGCCTCATACATTTGTTTATTTGTTCGTCGTAGCTTTCTCTTTATTTTAGAATCTTCCTCTAACCAATCGATAATAATTTCGCCCCATCGTTCTTTATACATCATTCCTTTTTTTATTATCTTCTTTTCTTGAGGAAGTTGATCTTCATCTCCATACTTCTTTGCGGTTCTCCAATTTATTGATAAAGTATCCGCTATTTGGCTAATAGATAAACCTTTTTCATTTCGTAATGTTTTGATACAATTAATTTCAGACATTGCTAGCATCCTTTCATACCTCCACTGTTAAGATTCGACACCTTTACAGTAGAGTGACTTGGGGTGGCTGGCAAGTCTTTTTTTATGGCACTAAAAAAAGTGCGGGACTCTGCACAAATATGCTGCATAAGTCTGCACTTTTATTTTGCAATAAACATGTGTGGATGCCTGTCACTTTCAACTTATGTAATCCATTGCTAATATTTCTTTTTATTCTTCAGTGTCTTCATATAAATTATCCAAGAATTCATCAATATTATTTGCTAAAAAATACATATTACTCATATCATCGGGTTCTTCTGTTTCTTGCTCATGATTCAAAAAATAAATCTTATCATAATAAGGATCCTTTGTCCCTAAACATACAACATTTCCTGATGGGTCATCTCCAATTGGAATAAATCCTAATGGTAATCTTTCATCCATTATATCTATAAAATCTGTCAAATTATCATACATATCGCCAATACCATAAAAAACATTCAAGACACTTGGTCCTTGTTCATTAGATACCATAAATAAATTGGGTATTACTTTTCCCCCATTCCATTTTAGTAAAAAGCTCTTATATAGTTCTGTCAGTTTAACATTATTTTCAATTTCAAATTTTTCTATTTGTTCTAACGAAAGATTATCATGTGAACCAAAAATTTTCGCCATATATATCCTCCTAATTATTTTCCATTAACAATACTAACTCCACCTGCATGAGTAAATTCTCTATGGACCTTTTTATCAACAAGAATCATTGTTTTTCCATCTTGATGATGATATGCCCAAGTATACCCCTTCAGGCGCTTCATTTAAAGAAGCAGCTGGCGGATCAGAATCTTTATTCAATCCCGCCTTTATATTTGCGTTTTTATAATCTAAAGGACGATTTGTAGGACTTGCAATTTCAATTTCTACAGGCTTAATAGTTGGATGTGAATATTCGGCAAAGTCTGGATAACCATCAGGATACCTTACAGTCTGTCCCTTCTTATTTGTATATACCCAAGTTCCATCTTCATCTATCTTCATAGTCCACCCTTTTTTATCCACTTCTCTGGAACAGGCTCATATAGCGGCTTAGTAGCAAGCTGTTCCTTTACAAATTTTACCTCTAAAGTATCCTTACCAGTGCCTCTTCCCTCCACTTTCGCCATAGAAATCAACTGATCTCTCTCAAGCCAACACTATTTACCGTATTATAAGGCACAATACCTGCGTTCACACCAGCTAATTGATGTTGGGTGCATAGGGATACAAGTTGAGTGTCGGGACTTTTTCGGCTGCACCTTTTACTTTGTGGACGCCTACTTTGGTAGTGGCTTTGGCTGTTTTTGATACAGCATCTAATCCTTTGGTGCCCACTGCGGATAATCCGAGGGTTCCTAATGCGTAGGAGATCCACTCGGCACGCGACTTGGCATCCCCATTGATGACATCCCGCTGAAAAGAATCAGCGATGGATTTCGAAAGATGATCGTACGTTTCGATGGGATGAGCAATGGCATCCATTGTCCTTTCTATTGTTTTTACGGGATGAGTGGCGAAGTCAAATATGCCTTTCACAAAATCTTTCCCCGCTTTAAGGAGACCCTTTGAGATGCCCTCTGCGGTTTCCAGCATAGTGACGATTTGTTTTTGGTCATCATCGAGATTTTCGATGCCTATTTCTTTCGCGATTTTTAGATATTCACTTGGCGTGGAAGCTTTTGCGAGTTGGGGTCACATCATTAAGGTGGTTTTAATTATATTGCTTTTAACACTTCATCTACAGAATTGCTAAACATATATTGTGTGGGTGCCTGTCACTTGAACTTTCTAAAACATAATCCTGAATCCTACTGAACTCTTATACTAATTAAGACATTTCCACTTCAGTAATTCCTATTTTTTACCTCTTCAAACCAAAAATTGAAAATATCATCTGGTAAAAGCTCTTCGTCATTTGAATAAACTAAATCATATCTATATTTTCCTTTTAAACTATTCTGCTTCACATTATAATGTAACTTTATCTCTGTAGGCATTTCTTTTCCATATTCTTTACATTTTTCATGAATTTTTTCTAAATTTTCAAGTCCAATATCTAAAACAGCTTCTTGCCTTTGTTCAGAGGTATCATAAATCAATGCTTTCTTACCTATCGTGCTTGTGCTATTTACTGCATCATTTAAGTTATGCTTAAAAACAAATTGACTGTTTATTTTAAAAAATACGTCAAAAACATACATTTCTGGCTCATAGGAACAATAAATGTAAATATCCTCCGCTTTATTTTCAACGTATTCTAAACAAATAGCCACCATATCCGCTTGTAATTCAGAAAAATAATCTTCAAATACTTTACTCAAGTCTATCACCCCTAATTTTTTAATCTTACTTTCTTAATAACACCATCTATATTATATTTTATTTCAAAGTTTGTCGGCCTTAATCCAGTTCTGTCATAATTGACTTTAACATTAACGGAAACCTTCTTCCCTTCTTCTATGGCTGTAGCCCATTGATTTTCTAACTTCTTGTATTTACTCAAATTCACATTACTTGATTGAGATACAAGATTATCTAAATCTGGAGAGCCCCCAAACCTATCACCAGCTAAATGTCCAGCATGGTCACCCGTTTCTTTTCCAGGCGTGTTTGATTTATGTGGTAATCTACTATCTCTTTCTGTTAATTTTAAATCATCTGCATTAAACTCTTTAAGTCTCCCCATATTGTCAGTTTCATATAAATACTCATATTCTCCTACTTTATACTTAACATTCGGTTTCAAAGCACCATCCGTACTCATATGACTTCCTTCTCTAATAACACCATCTGTAATCTTATCTGTTTTATTACCCGTACCCTTAATACCGCTACCTCTCGCCTCCACTTTCGCCATAGAAATCAACTGATCTCTCAAGCCAACACTATTTACCGTATTATAAGGCACAATACCTGCATTTACACTGGCTAATTGATATTGGGGCGCATACGGATACAAGTCGAGCGTCGGGATTTTTTGGGCTGCACCCTTTACTTTGTGGACGCCTACTTTGGTAGTCGCTTTGGCTGTTTTTGATACAGCCCCTAATCCTTTGATGCCCACTGCGAATAATCCGAGGATTCCTAATGCATAGGAGATCATCTCGCTCGTGAATTGGCATCCCCATTGATGACATCCCTTTCAAATGATAATGAATCCAATTAAAATAATTCGAATTTAAAAAGCCTTCAATCTTTGTAGAGATTAAAGACTTTATTTGTAGCTTATTGTCAGAATTGTGTGGGTGCCTGTCACTTGAACTTTAACCTGTATTCATTTAGCTACATCCATTTACCTCTATCTATACCAATTAATGTATTACATCTTTCTGCTATAAATTCAATCGCTTTATATAACGCCCTAAAATCAACAAAACACGCATCTTCATCAATCTCAATTGATAATTGTTGTTCATTATTGATAGACTCTATTTCAAAATAGAGATATTTCATCCAACCATTTATCCCACGATAATGTAAGAGAAGTACCGATTATTAAACTATCTAGCTGTCCTACCCTAGATATATTTACTCCTTTTTCCCACATAATATCTACTAACTCATCTACTTTAGGTAGACAATTCTTATCATTTACTTTTAAAAAAATTTCATAATACCCTCCTCGTTATTCAACCAATCTACAGCTTTTTGTAAATTCTTTAAAAGTTCTTGTTTCTGACCTTTGGTTAAGTTTAATTCTTTGAGTACCTGGCACCAAAATTTTACCAGTCTTCGGAACATTGAGTGCTTGATATCAAAATTAACTAAAAAACCTTCAAAAGAGGACCATTAATTTTCTTTTGAAGGTTAAATTCATTTTACTTTAATCCTACTTTTACCCCACCATCATGAAATATTTCAATAACATATCCCGAAGATGGTGAAAATATCCATGTATCAAAACTTACAGCAGTAACATCATCTATAACTTTAAATACTTTATCTAAAGTAGATTGAATTATTGGTAATGTCCCTTCATCCCAAATCACGTAAACAATATTACTGTATTCATTTATATTCTGGTGTAAAAAGGAAATTATCTCATCAACTGTATTCACTTCAACATGATCAGGCACTTTCTCCCATTCAATACGCCCCCACTCAGCAAATGGAAAAGAGCTTTCAAAATTGCTTAATATTTGCTCTTTATTATTATCACAAAAGACATGTGCATCTTCACCTAGCGCTTCAGTACACTCATCAAATAAACTCATCTAAAGTCCCCTCATTTATTCAAATTTTTTAATAAAGATTTAAAAGTACTTTCGTTACCCTCAAACGGGATAGCGATTTTTCGGGCATTAACCCCTTTACCCTTACGAAAATCTTCAATATTTATATGCGTTCCCTTATCAGGGTCATAATCTAATCTCCATCTTACTTTCCCATCAGCAGACTGTCTACCAACAACTTGACCATATCCAGCACTTGACTTAAGAGTACCTGTATATGGCTGTGAGTTTGGGCCTAAATCCCCAATAAGGTCTAACGCCTCATTCCTAGCTTGTTCATATGTTTTGACCTTATCTAATACTTGTTCTCCTTTTCCTATACCCTTAGTACCCGTACCGCTACTTCTCGCCTCCACCTTCGCCATAGAAATCAACTGATCTCTCAACCCAACACTATTCACCGTATTATAAGGCACAATACCTGCATTTACACCAGCTAATTGGTGTCGGGGCGCATACGGATACAGGTCGAGCGTCGGGATTTTTTGGACTGCACCTTTTACTTTGTGGACGCCTACTTTAGCAGTGGCTTTGGCTGTGGTCATTCCTGTCTTCGTTACAGCGCCTAATCCTTTGGTCCCACTACGGATAATCCGAGGATTCCTAATGCGTAGGAGATCCACTCGGCACGTGACTTGGCATCCCCATTGATGACATCCCGTTCAAATGCTAATGAATCCAATTAAAATAATTCGGATTTAAAAAGCCTTCAATCTTTGTAGAGATTAAAGACTTTATTTGTAGCTTATTGTCAGAATTGTGTGGATGCCTGTAATTGTGTGGGTGCCTGTCACTTGAACTTATCCTTCTATTTCTAGTATCAAACTTTCTAATGTTAAAATATCTTTATTAGCTTCATTGTTTAATACTCTTACTTCTTCGATGTATAATTTAGCTTTATTTACTACTTCTGTTTTGAAGATTTCATAACTAACTTGCTTATCTTTCCAATACTGATGAATTAGGTTAGGCATTTCTTTTGTTTCTATTGCTCCACTTCCTTCAGGTTTATCAGCAGTAACCTTACTTATTTTCACGGTATTTTCTTCTCTTATTAGCTCAATCCAAATCTTAGGTTTTTCAATATCACTGATTAAAACATAACTTTCAGTTTTCAAAATTAACACCGCTTTTAAAAAATAATATAACCACCAATAAACAGAAACTGAAAATTCATCAATATCTTCTGGGATAAAAATACCGTAAGTTTCATTATCAATTTCAAATTGGAAATATCCATCTGCTCCATTGAGTTCCATTTCTTCTACACTATCATTTTCAAATATTTTAAAACTAATTTTAAACATCATTTTCTCCCTTATTTCGTCATTTTTCTAATATCTTCAACTGCAAATTTATGTCTTCCATATATACTCCCGAATTGACCATCTGGATGAATAAATACATCTATTATTTCTCCACCTATTTCATATGTCAAATTCCCAGTTTTCCCTTGATTTTTCAAATCATTATATGCAATTTCAGCATATTTATTTATATCCTCTTGACTCCACTTTGGATTAAAGAAACTAGACTCTAATTTATCAGCCAATTGAGAATCGGATAAATATTTAGATTGTTGCTTTATAGATTCAATATTATGCTTATTAATATGCTTTTTATTTGTTGAACTTAAAGGATACTTTATTTCAGAATTACCCGTACCCTTAGTACCGCTACCTCTCGCCTCCATCTTCGCCATAAAAATCAACTGATCTCTCAGCCCAACACTATTCACCGTATTATAAGGCACAATACCTGCATCTACACCAGTTAATTGGTGTTGGGGCGCATAGGGATACAGGTTGAGTGTCGGGATTTTTTGGGCTGCACCTTTTACTTTGTGGACGCCTACTTTGGTAGTGGCTTTGACTGTGGTCATTCCTGTTTTTGATACAGCGCCTAATCCTTTGGTGCCCACTACAGATAATCCGAGGGTTCCTAATGCGTAAGAGATCCATTCCGCACGTGACTTGGCATCCCCATTAATGACATCTCGCTGAAAAGAATCAGTAATGGATTTCGAAAGGTAATCGTACGTTTCGATGGGATGAACAATGGCATCCATTGTCCTTTCTATTGTTTTTACGGGATGAGTGGCGAAGTCAAATATGCCTTTTACAAAGTCTTTACCCGCTTTAAGGAGACCCTTTGAGATGCCCTCCGCGGTTTCCAGCATAGCGATGGTTTGTTTCTGGTCATCATCGAGATTTTCGATACCTATTTCTTTCGCGATTTTTAAATACTCATCTGGCGTGGAAGCTTTCTCAATCTAATTAAAATAATTCGAATTTAAAAAGCCTTCAATCTTTGTAGAGATTAAAGACTTTATTTGTATCTTATTTTCAGAATTTTGTGGGTGCCTGTCACTTGAACTTTTAAACTGTAACCTTGTGTTTTAATTTACACAATTCTTTGGACTTGACTTGGCTTCTTTTACTGTGGTCATTCCTGTCTTCGTTACAGCATCTAACCCTTTGGTGTCCACTACAGATAATCCTAAGGTTCCCAATGCGTAGGATACCCACTCGGCACGCGATTTCGCATCCCCATCGATGACATCCCACTGAAATGCTAATGAATCCAATTAAAATAATTCGGATTTAAAAAGCCTTCAATCTTTGTAGAGATTAAAGACTTTATTTGTATCTTATTTTCAGAATTGTTTGAGTGCCTGAAATTGTTTGAATGCCTGTCACCAAAACTTCAAAGGCACTTAGCCACAATCAAGGTAATAGAATTCATTTAAACTATTTAAATATTTTTATGTGCTCTTTATGCAAACATCTGTTATAAAATTCCAATTAGCTATTACTATCTATTTCTTCTATGAATTCTAAAAACGAATCTTGTAGTTCTCCCTCTGTATCAATAGAATCAAGCAGTAGTTTTGGTTCTAATGAACAACCTTTTAAAGTTGAGCTTCCATCAATTATTCCTAGCATGTTTGAAATGGTATCAATCATGGTTTGTTCAATTACCGTCATTAATATATCTTTATTTTCATCAGATAAACTATTGTAAAAACCAATAGCTTCTTTCCAATAACTATCTGTTTTAGGAGTAACAATCGTTGTCTCATACAAATTTTTGTAAAGTTGAAGGTTCTCTTTAACTACAGACTCATAAAGTGACTTAACAAAAATTTCATTCATATTATTTCCTCATTTCTGGATACATTTTTTTATTTAACTCAATAAGTTCTTTTAACTTTGAATTCGGCATGTCATCATAGACTCTTCTAAGTTCCAAAATATCTCTTGCCAATAAATGTCTAGGATTATCTATTCCTTTTGTACTTCTTGAAACTATTCCATTAGGCCCTTTAATGGTGTGACCCACCTTTGGAACATTTATTGCAGGTGCAGTATTTAAATCATAATTATCTACTAATTTCTTCATTGCTGCCTTCTGTCCTGCGTGATGTGCATCAAGTCCCTCTACTCCTTTAATATCTTTATAAGCTCCAACTTGATATTTACCCGTACCCTTACCATTCCCCTTCGCCTCCATCTTCGCCATAAAAATCAACTGATCTCTCAGCCCAACACTATTCACCGTATTATAAGGCACAATACCTGCATTTACACTGGCTAATTGATGTTGGGGCGCATACGGATACAGGTCGAGCGTCGGGATTTTTTGGGCTGCACCCTTTACTTTGTGGACGCCTACTTTGGTAGTCGCTTTGGCTGTTTTTGATACAGCCCCTAATCCTTTGGTGCCCACTGCGGATAATCCGAGGGTTCCTAATGCATAGGAGATCCACTCGGCACGTGACTTGGCATCTCCATTGATGACATCCCGCTGAAAAGAATCAGCGATGGATTTCGAAAGATAATCGTACGTTTCGATGGGATGAGCAATGGCATCCATTGTACTTTCCATTGTTTTTACGGGATGAATGGCGAAGTCAAATATTCCTTTTACAAAGTCTTTTCCCGCTTTAAGGAGACCCTTTGAGATGCCCTCCGCGGTTTCCAGCATAGTGACGATTTGTTTTTGGTCATCATCGAGATTTTCAATGCCTATTTCTTTCGCGATTTTTAGATATTCACTTGGCGTGGAAGCTTTTGCGAGTTTCTTTTGCAGTTCTTCGATGCGATCCACTTCTTCTGTCTCTACTCTTGAACAGGTACTTCCCACCTCATCCTTCAACCAGCTATCTAGCTGATACTTGCTTAATGTGCCGCTTGTATAGTTTTCTAGTTGCAGCTTTCCACTCTTCATCTGCGCTTGGATGCCATCTATGTAGTTTTGCATATTCGACACATCATTGGATAATTCTTCAAAAGCTTTACTTTGATTGTAATCAAATCGGTGAACTTTTTCTACTGTCGTCTGAATCTGTTTTTGAGCGTCCGTCACTTCCTCCAAAAAAGAGGCATCATTTAATGACGGTGTAGCCACAATATCTTGGATGGAAAGAATCGTTTGATTGGCCTCATCTGTAAGATTGATGGTACGATTGGCTGTGTTTTGGAGGCTATTTTTTAAGTCTTCTGTTAAAAAAGCTTCGTCAATCCGGCCATTTTTGGCGGATTCTAGCTTTTGTAATTCATGGTCCATAGCTTTTAGTTGACGCTCATAATCTTCTATAAAAGCTTGGTAATAGGAGATAAATGGCAGGTGTACTTCTTGATAATAGGCTCGAATTGCCTCCCCACTTTCTCCTTTAAAAGCATCTTCTAGCGCCAGTATCCCTTGTACCGCTTTTTCAATCGCCGCCATCTCAGTTTGTTTATTTTTTAAGGACTTGAGCGTTTTCTCGATGCCATTCTGTAAACCTGCCACATCTAGTACTTTTGTAATAGCGATCCACCTTCCTTTACGTTTCGTTCAACTTAATGTCGTTTTGTGTTTCACTGAGCGTTAGTTAAAGCAACCGCTATATCTACCACTCTATAACTATTTCATCATCATTTCCTATCTATTCAGTAACTATCTTCCATTAAAATAAAGTATATTGCATGTTAATATTTATCAATTATACCATGTAAAAAACATACTATTAAGATTATTTTTGCCTATTTATATCAATACAAAATAGGAAATATAAACTAATTACTGGTACCTATATCTAAGGCTATCTATAGAAAAAATCCTTAACCTCTGAAGAGATTAAGGACGGATTTTGTAGCCTATTTTTTGGATTGTTTTGGTGTTTGGCACTTGGAGTCTTATAGTCTATCAATAATTTTTAATAGTTCTAAGTATAAATTTCTTAAGCACATCTCATCACTACCCTTTAAGATGCAAGTTTTTCAACATCACAAGTGTTTTTTTATCGGATCCACCAATAGGATAAAAGTTTAACTCTGAATAAAGTTTATATTTTGGAAATTCTAAAACCTTTTGATCTTTTGAAGGATTAATAGGATTAATCGCAATAACGAGTATCGTATCAAACATAAAATAGCGGCAATCCTCTATAAATCTCTTTAAAATATCTTTTTCCACTTCTTCACTTTCAAATTCTTTTTCTATAATCACTCGATCTAAAGTGATTAATTGACTTCCATCAAGTAACTGCTCTTCTGTCAATTCTGATAGCATATACAGTTCATCTCCGCCGATGGCATCCGAAATTATTTGAAGATCTATCAAAGACATATCCGTTGTAATAATTAAAGTGAATTAAACCAATTTTCACTAGGTCTTCTTCTGTAATCAACGACACTTCTCCATGTCCATTCATCATATCTAGCTCTTCATCTTTTCGAAACGAAAATGTTATTTCGATATCTTCCACATCCAAAAACCCAACACCCCTTTCCTATTTCAGCAAAACTAAAAATACTATTAAATGAGATTCCTTTTGATTTACTAGCTATTTTCAAATAGTTCTTCATATCTAATGCTTTCAAAATTTCTCCCCATCAAACGGTTGCTCTAATCCGAAACGCCAAGATCCCTGCAATCACTAAGAAGATGAAGGCGACGATGAAGAATAGGCCATTTGCGAATAGGCCGTAAATTGAGATTAGGATAAGTCCGATGCCGCCGATTTTATTGAATTTCCATGTGATGAATCCTAAAAAGATGGCTAGTGCGGATAACCAGAAAACGGTTGCGCCGTCATTTGCCATTGCTTCTTCTCCGAATCCTGCTCCAAAAGCGGTTACTAGAAAGCCGCTTGCTAACCCTGATAATCCACCTAAAATGGCTAGTACTGCTACCCAAACTTTCATGTTTCTTTCTTCCCTTCTAATTGGTTAAAACTTTTATTTTAATTCTGAATTTTTGAGTTTGAACTTGATTTCGGCATTGTTTTTTAATGAGAAAGATGGTTCATAATATAATTCGTATTCAGTGGAGCTTGGGACATCGAAAGCAATTTTCCCTGTCATTGTTTTTCCTTTTTTGACTTCTCCGCTAAAAGTGTAGTCGAATCCAAAATATTCTTCATGCATATTGCCTTTTGCATCTGAAATGGTGAATTCTGTGTCATCTACAAAGCCATTATCCGAGCTATTATTTTTAGCACTTACTTCGATCTCCAAAACCTTTCCTTTTTCAGGTTCGGAATATTCGGCTGGCTTTACAAATTTTGCAGAAATTAATTGTATTTCCATACCATCAACAGAAACTGTATCGCCTATATGATAAAATGCCGGCGCTTTTTTCTGTTCCTTTTCAGTCTTTTTTTCACTTTGGTCCACTTGTTTGACCTCAGCTTCACCGCAAGCAGCTAAAATACCCATTAATAACGCAGATACAACAACCAATTTTATGATTTTACTCATATACTTGCCTCCTAATGTTTGAAAAAATTTTTAAGGATAAATAGTACATATTTTATATTTATTTACATTAAAATAAAAAAGGAATCCACACCTATTCACATTTCTAAAAATGAATCGTTTATTATTCATTTTGCTAGTATGCATTTTTCATCCCTTTTTTAATTATTTTCAGATTCCTCCATTACATGATGAGTATTTTTTAAATATGCACTCCATCCTTCTTTCATTATTCATCCTATCAAACGTTAGGGACAGATTATGTCCATCTTCTTATTGCTATCAATTTTTTCTTACAAAATTTATATAGATTAGTAGCCTGTCTATAAAAACTAGTGGATTTTCTCATTCATAAAATTCTATTGTTCCTCATACAAATCATGCATTTTTCTAATAGTTTGGGCTATCGTTTCTCGAAAATGTGCGGGTTCGAGTACTTCTATATATTCTGCTTGGCTTAATAACCACATCTTGATGCCTTCCCCGAAGACTTCTGCTGTAAAGTAAACGCCTGTGGCATCTTGCTGAATAATTTTTGCGGTTGGCAGTCTGTCTAATATGGCTTGTGGCGACCAGCCCGTATATCTGAATTTGATATGTAATAGTTCCCCGCTGTACATGAATTGAACCCTTTTTTTGAATTCGCCTTCTTGAAAGCGATCGCTATAAGGGACTTTAAACTTTGTGGTCAGTATTGTAATATCCTCGATTCGATCAACACGATAAGTTTTTGGAAAATCGAGATCTTCATTTGCTTCATAAGCGATGAGATAAAAATAAAATTCTGAAAAAATGAGACCCACTGGTTTCAACATTTTTGTTTTGGCAAGATCTTCATTTTCCTTTTTATACGATACTTGAATGACATTTTTAGTATCAATCGATTTTCCTAACTCCCAAAGTGTTTCAAAGATCGATTTACTATTTTGCAGGCTTTCATATAAATATTTTTCATTGCTGATAATACTTTCAATTAGTTTTTTGTTTTCATTGACAGATAAATCGAGTAAGCGATCAATAATTTGATGCATTTCCTCCTTTGGAAAAGCTCTTGAATCCATTAAGATTTTAACGATTGCCAGCAGCTCCTGGGATGAAATATATTTGGGTTTTTGACGATTGATAAAATAGTATTTTTCTTTTCGATTAAAATCTAAATAACTTCCAGGATATTCAATCCCTAAGTACTCTCTTATATCATCAATATCTCGTTGAATCGTTTTTTCACTTACATTAAATCGAGTGGCTTCATCTGACTTTCTAAAGAATTTTCCACTTTTCAATTTATCGAAAAGCGTTAGTAAGCGAATATTTTGTTTATTCATTTTCTCACTCATTCAATCACCTTTTATCCTATTTTTGTTATAGACCATACCGAATTTATTAGCATGTGATATTTTCCTAAATTTCTAGCATACTACCTCATATAGTTCCTAGTATCTATTCTAATATATGTAAATAATGATAGGTTCGTCAATGGGCTTTTGGAATTTTTTGTTTGTTCTATTTATTAGGATCATAGGGTTGTTTTATAAAATAGAATTGGTCGAATCACCCGTTCGTTGAATACTTGAAATAAAAATTGAATGAAGTGAGGACTTAAATTTTCTCATTCGTGGATAAAATTCATTTGGGCGTGGATTGGCATAGGTTTTCCATGGATTGGACTGTTTTCTTCGTGGATTGACATCGTTTCTCCGTGGATAGAACTGTTTTTTTCGTGGATTGGCAGCATTTCTCTGTGGATAGAACTATTTTTTGACGTGGATTGGCAGCATTTCTCTGTGGATAGAACTATTTTTTGACGTGGATTGGAATAGATTCTCCATGGCTAGAATTATTTCTCTGTAGACTGGAAGGGGGGCTTTCATGGATTGGATTGCATTTCTCGTGGATTGGACAAATTTAGTTATTCATCTGCTTTCTCTTTTGTCAATAAATCACTCTCTACGTGATCCATAATGGGCATTAAGCGTTCTAAATCATGTGCGCCAATATTTAAACAACAAAAAAGATAGAGCTTTGTGCCCCATCTATTTTTGTTATGCGACTAATAATTAGCTGAAAAAGTTTTCAAACAGAAATGTCTTTGCTTATTTTAGCTAAAATCTGTCCTACCCACTTCAAAAATTAGGCTTATATATGCAGTAAAATCTAAATGCAGCATTGATAATAATTTCTAAATAACCTACCCCATATAGACATTTTCGCATGTGCCAGCGGCTGGCTCATAAAAACAATGATTTTTAAACTGGCCTGTAAAAGGTTGACCATACCATGTTGGCGGGCATGGTGCATATGGATTGAAGTACCAGAGAGCATATTTGGCTGGATGATCTCGCCAATAATCCAAAGTTTGTCTTGCTAATCTTTGTTCATTTGGCCTTGCCCTTTGATAAAATGAATTCCCCTTCTGGACCGCTTCAAACGAATAATTTCCACCTTGAATCTGAAAAATGACATCATCAATGGACCTTAAATTTTCAAAATCCAAACAATTTGCAACAAGGCGATTGACGATCACATTGCCAACGTACAACATTCCTTGATTTCCTTCACCCTCTGCCTCTGCTCTCATCATCCTCGCGACTAAATCCACATCTGAATTTCTGTATTTGACTCTTGGCATCTATTCACCTCAAATCTATACTATGAAATAAAAACAAAATTGATGTCATTGCGAATGTAGAAGCAGTATACATAATATTTAAGTAACTTGATCAAGCGTATCAGATTTGCATGGGCATCAAAAAAGCAGTGGTATACACAATATTTAAGTGACACCCCTAGACTACATCCCGATTTCATTTAATATGCCTTAATAAAATAAATGCTTCAAGTATGGTTATGCTTATTTAGGATAGTAGAGATATTGGCGAAGACAAACATCTTTGTGTGTTAAAGTTTCACCTTTGAATCGAAGCCAAATTTCGTCATCTGCCATGACACCATGTGTTTTTTGAACAATCGCCCAACGATTATAGCTATTCAGACCAAGCGAAGCCAATAATTCATCTGCATTTGCCCGTGTAGGAGGAAATACGCGCCATTTTAACCAACGCTCCATTTCTTCAAGAGAAATATGTCCTTCCATATTCGGAGAAAACTGTTTATTAAAATCATGAATATAATTGATGACATATGGAGAACCACCATCTTTTGGTTTCAGCTCTACATGAGCAATTACCTTATCCATCCACATCACATCAAACGTCATGTAATCAATCATTACGATCATCTCCATCTATAAAGTGAAACTCCATCAGATCAGTGGGGATTTTCTTCATCCCCCGCTGATGGTTAGCTAAACAATCGGACTTTTACGGGCATTTGATCCCCCATCTATCTTCCTCGTTTCTCTCTATATCTTGAAATGGGGGTCTTACTGCCCGTTAAAGCGGGATAAATAAGTGAGCAAAAGCCGGATTTCGCAATTGTGCAAGCAACACCTCTTTCGCCCTGCCAAAATCTATATCTGTTTCCTCTAACTGCTTTAATAATTTTGCTTTATCAATGAATGGTTCGCCTGTGTAAAGCCTTAATTGTTTGGAGAAAGAAGAGGTCAAAGGTTTTGCTTTTACTTGGCGAATTAAAACGCTAATAGGAGTCCCTATTTTGTAATCTTTTTCATCGGATAACAAACTTAGTCCATTATCAAAAATTGGAGCAAGTTGCCACGAGTGATGAATAGGATCATAAAGGAATAAAATATTATTCGTATGACGGTCTTCGTTTAAGATCAATGCATCGAATGCGAAAAGTCGCGCAATATCTTCCCGTACATTCATCCCGGTAAATTGCTCCACTTGACTCATCAATTGTTCAAACTTTCGTGTTGCAGACTCTTGACTATTTAAAATAGCATCTGTTGATGTAAAGTTCCTTTCAAATAAATGTTCTAATGTTACTTCTTGTAGTTTTCCTCGGAAGTCGTAAGAATAGCATCCTTGTTGTCTTGTTCCATCAGGTAATTCAATTTTACAAGGATAATATTTCACATAATTATTTGAAGATAGTGTAGAACATTGAAGAATGAGAGAGGCTAAAACTTCTGCTTGTCCTTCATATCCACGTGTATTCTGTTTAATCCACCGTTCTTCAAGTTGCCATTTTGATTGGTTGCCTTTACTCGACGTACTAATAATTTGAACAGCATTTGCTGGAATTTTGATAATTTCCATTGAAAACTCCTTTCTCTCATTTTATAAATTCTGTTGATTTGATTTTATCATAGCTAAATTATAGAAGAACACAAACAGCAAGCAAAACAACAAAATTATCCATTAAAGGATGCTGAAACACACTACATATTTTTACATGTTGATTATCTACCAGAAATGAAGTGTCGTTAAATATAAAGAGAGGCGAAAAAATGCTTTAGCTCAATTGATGGTCACAATTAACAATGTACATTTAAAAAATGCTGATTTACTATGTATTCAAATTTATATAATCTGTTAATGAAACACCCTGAAAATACGGCAATAGGTACCAATATTTAGGCTATTACAAAATCACACTTTTACAAAAAGAGAGATGACTTTTTGCCTCTCTCTAAATAGATTTTTTTATTAAATTCTTTAGCGCCTCAAATTCGTCATTCGATAGTGTAATGCCCTTCCCCATTTTCTCCTTATTTGGCGCCCAATCTCGTAAATCGTATTTAGGCTCTTTGCCATTCCAGCTGATGACATTCAACTCTTTGGTCCATCCTTTTGCTGATTCGGAAAGGACTCCAATATGTTCGACTATTTCAAATTTGATATCTGCCATGCCTTCAACACCTCATCTATGAACAGCGGTTCGTATATTCCACTGTTCTTTTTCGAATTTAATCATTTTCAATCGTACCATATTCTTTTTTAATCGCTTATATCTAAGAAGATAAAGTTTTATCAGTCGAATCATTTTTATCCTTAGCATTTCTGTTATTCAATGGTTATTCGCTTATTAGTCAGTTTAGTTCCATCATTTCTACTATTTTTTCGGTATGATAGGTACCCAAAGTTCATGTCTTGGTTTATGTTTGGGCGGATAATAGCATTCTATGCATGGCAGATCAGCAAGTTCGTATCCGGAAGTAGGCACCCATTCGGAATACAGTCTTTTCCACGCTTCAGGAATATTCGGGAAAACAGCCCATGTACTTTTAGGAATAATTAATGTTTCCAGATCCTCTGGAGATTCACCATCATAGCGAACACCCATGAAATAAGTAAAATGTTCATCTGTAATTGCTGCTTCTTTTCCACAAACGCCTAAAAGGCTTTTAAGCATACATTTAGGATTTTCCCATGACATGTCTATCAGTTTATCCATCAATCCATCTTTTCTAGCAGTACTCCAAAGCGTTGGGATCGTTTTAAAGGCTCTACTTGTTTTTACTGTTTTCCCTTTTCCAACAATTCTCAACTCAAAATCTACATTTTCAATCCTATATTCCATTTCTGTATCTCCTTTTATAGATATTTGAAAAGAGATCTTCGGAAAGGCTTTTAAAGACGTTCCCATTTCACGGGCAGCAGTTGGTGTTAAACCATGCGTCTTTTTAAACGCTCTTGTAAAAGAATCAACAGAATCATATCCGTATTTCATCGCTATATCCGTAATAAGGTGATTACTTTTTTGTATTTCAAATGCAGCCAGCGTTAAGCGTCTTCTTCTAATATATTCGGAAAGTGATATTCTTGTTATAGAAGAAAACATTCTTGAAAAATGATATTCCGAGCAGCAAGCGATTTGTGCTATTTTCTTATAATCCGTTTTTTCTTCCAAGTGATCTTCAATATAATCTAACACCCTATTCATTCTTTCCAGCCATTCCATCATTTTATCTCCTTCAACCTATACTATAAATAAAACAAGGACTATTCATCCGACTTTTCATGCCTAAAAAAATCGGATGCATCAACGATTAATAAAATGCCAGTCACCAATACAATTTAAGTCTACCAAATGTATCATTTCTTCATCAAAATAATATCAATTTGTTACTTAAATTATTCAGGTAATTGGCACCTATAATTATTACGCCCACTGTTTCTTTTTACTTAAATTCATATGTACTTTTCAATAACTGAATTTATTTTTTCAGGCACTGCTTTTAGCTATTTAGATGACTAGATCCCCACATTGACTAATTTTTTATCGACGATTTCATAATGGGCAGTTGCAACGTTTTGAATAAAGGTCTGATCATGAGAGACAAACAAAATGGTTTCCTCATATCCCAGCATCATGCACTCTAAGGCTTGAATCGTGGGTACATCTAAAAAATTCGTTGGTTCATCTAATAGTAAAATATTGTAGCATCCTAAAAATAATTCACAAAGACGTAGACGAATAGCCTCTCCACCGCTCAATTCCCATACATGTTTTTCAAGATCACTGCCTGTAAATTTCAATTCATATAGTACTGAATATAACAACGTTTCATCATACTCTGAACGGTTTTTTACAAAATCAAAAACTGTTTCATTATCCTCAAATTGATAACTCATTTGGCGGAAGCAACCGAATTTCACTTTTGGTGAGATGACTAAACCATCCGCACGACTTTCTATCGCATTCAATAGCGTCGTTTTTCCGCTCCCGTTCTTCCCAGTAATCGCAATACGCTCACCTAAGTTAAATTGAAAGCTCGTTTTTTCAAGTACATTGCCAAGTGACCAGTGATTTGCTAAAATCGGCACTTTGTTGTGCAATGCAAGCTGTTCTGTTTGGGTGGGGAATCGTATCGCTGCTTTTCGAACAACAGCCTCAACATCCTCAAGTTGCTCAATACGGCGTTCCATAGCCCTAGCTACTTTGTGCATATTTTTTTGCACAGTATCTTTCGATTTTCTAGCTGACAATCGATCTGGTGACATTCCTTTTGCTTTTGCCTTCGACTGAGTAACCTTTGCGGCCTTCTTTACCTTTTCCTGCACAGCCTTTTCAAGTCTCGTCTTTTCCTTCAGATATTGCTCATGTGCAAGCTGCTGTGACTCAAGTTCTCGTTGCTTTTGTACTTCATAATCACTATAATTTCCCTTGTAAATATGCACATGACCATCACATACCTCCCAGATCATCGTCACAAGCGTATCTAATAACGCACGGTCATGACTAACAACAATGAGTGTACCGTAATAATACTGTAACTCCTCTTGAAGCCATTGAATCCCCTCCACATCCAAATACGTTGTTGGTTCGTCCATTAAAAGTGACTCTTGATACGTATTAAATAGTTGTGCAATCTTGAGACGAGTCTGCTCACCACCACTTAATCCATCATGCTGTGGAACATGAAGACGACTTAACCATTCTTGCTCAACCGGCATCGCTTTCGGAGGTTCCTTTTGTCCTAAATATCCAAAGCGTACGGGTCTTGTAATATGACCAGCTGTTGGTTCAATAACACCTGCTAATAACTTCAATAAAGTGCTTTTCCCTGCCCCATTTTCTCCTACAATACCAATACGATCCATTTGGTGTATCGCCAAATAATCAATTGACAAAATAGTCTTTTCAAAATACGTTACATCTACATTTTCCAGTTTAAATTGTATATCCACCTAAGGATTCCTCCAATCGTTGCCCTATATCATGCGTTGGTCAACGATGGATATCAAAAGAATAATAATAGTTGCACGCCCATCATCCTCCAAAAAAAATACTTTGGAAGGCAATAAAAAAGCAGGTCGCATCCACAAAAATGTAGAAGTTGCCTGCTTTGACAGCGACGAAAAAACGTCATCCATAAAAAGGATACGCCTCGCTCAGCCCATCTTCGCAAGCACAACAAAAAAGCCTCCACATTTTGTGAGGTCGCTTTCTTATTGCGATACTAGCGTAGACGGATACTGTGCATGAACGTACCCTCCTCTCCTATAAGTTACCTTCAGTATGGATAGTTTACGAAGAAAATGCAACTATTTCCTTTAGACGTCTTGATGGCTTTATACTCAGATCACATTCAAGTTTATAAAAAGGCTAATTCTCGTTCTTCATCCACTATTCCTTTCACTTATCTATTTCTCTTGAGTGCTTATTATTCTATACCCACTTTTTTGGGAAAAATTATATCTCAAATCAAAAGGATACTCTAGAAGTTTTTAGGATCACCATGGTTTGTATAATTTATCTACATTAGTTTTATTCCTTTTTTATAATATCTTCTATTATTTAATCTTCTACTCTTGTAGAGGCCTAATACTGAGGATGATAATTTTTACTTTCCAAATCAAAAAACTTTTTAATCACTAGTTCTTACAATCTAAGATCAAAAAGTTTTTTGAGCTAATGTATTTTCAAATATTTGTTGTAATAAACTTGTATCATATATGGAAAGTTTCATGGCTTTTAAGTATATTGATGATTCTAATTTTGTATAGTCCCAATAATAACCTTTCTTTTTTGCTAAATATTGAATAAATATACGTATAGTTCTACCATTTCCTTCACGAAATGGATGTAGTAAATTAAGCTCTGCTTTGTAATAGCTTAAACGTTCTACTGCTATTGCTTTAGTAGACCAAGTATTTTCTTTATTCATTTCTTCAAAGATTTCTGTGGCACAAGATTCAATATATTGAAATTAGCAAAATCTAGTTGTTTCTTTAATTAACTGAACATTTCTTACTTTTCCTGCAAATTAATAAATATCTTGAAACAGATGTCTATGTAGATCTAACAATCCCTCCATTGTTAATCCTTTAATAGTATAAATCCCGACTTCAAATTCTAAGGCACGAATAGAAAAAACAAATTGCTCTGCTTTTTCCAATTGCTCCAGATTATCAATTCCAAGTATGTTTTGTGCTAATAAGTCTTGTTCATTTTCTCCAAAATTATATTTTGGCATCCCATAATGCCTCTTTAATTACACTTAGTGTAATTTTTTTATTACTATTTACGAGATCAATAGCCCTTTGTGCCAATTCAGAGTTGATAGAAAAATTTTCTAACATTAAATTCTTTTTAACATGTTGATAGGATTTTGATTGCATTGTTATTTTGTTCACAAGTTTTCCCTCCCATATTATAGTTAAAAAACGTCCGATTTTCATCGGACGTTTTTATTTATGGAGACGGCGGGAGTATATTAACCATGATAATATTTTATATCAAAGGATAACAAACCCCGTCATATCGCCATTCTAACGTATCGAATTTTCTCGTTTGAATTATATAAATTTCACTTTTTGTTACCACAAAATCATCATTTTATCCATCATTGTAGACCGTCTTTTTGGCGGTCTTTTTTAAATTGCATATTTCCTCTGATTACAATTTATAGTATTTTTGTACTAAGGAGGGATTACATAAAAATGGATAATCAAATAGAAAAAAGTAAAAAACATCACGTATAATTTTAATTGGTTGCTTGTCTCCAATTCTATTTATTATCATCATAGGGATTGTTGTAGCTTCTTGTACGAATAATAAGAAAGAAGTTAATTATTCAAAGCTTAATAATGAAAATCTATCTGCTGCTATTAATAATTCGGTTGGTGATACAGGGCACGATAATAAAAAAAGAGTTATTAAAACCAAAGTGGATAGTAGCAATTATGTCATGTTGAGATTAAATGCAGATGCTTCTACGGACGCAAAAAAAATTCTGTATGATACCAACGATGTTATGAAAGAATTGAAAAAATTTAAAAATGCGAAACAAATAACTATCTGGTGGTATGAGACCGCAATTGACGATAAGGGAAACAAGTCAGAGATTCCAGTTGTTAAAGTTAGTATGGATCGTGATTCAATGGACGATATTGATTTTGAAAACTTCCCAATAGAAAGTTATGAAAAATATTCAAAAGATTATTTTGTTCATCCCTCATGGAGTATTAAATAAAGATCACCAATTAAGGTGGTCTTTATTTATTCAATAAAAAATAATGGAAAAATTTCAAATAAACATTAATAAATCTATTGATTAACATGTTATAACACGTTATTATTAATATATCAAAAGGAGGTGAACAAATGGAATACTTAGTAACAACAATAGCCGTACTTACCAGCTTAGTCCCACTTCGAAAAATCTGGCACAATGGAACGAAGAGTAAACAAGAAGCTGAAAAGATACGGCTAGAAAATAGAAAAATGAGAAGAGGGGGTTAATCCCCTCACTCATTACTAAGTATACCATAACCGTCATGAAAATCTTTTTTATAATGCTGGCAATCATTTGGATCGCTATACTTCTTTTACAAGTACGCGTGTGGTACTACAAAAGTCAAAAGAAAAAGTTATTAAAAGAACGTGAAGAAATTTTGCGACGAAAGGATATGGATGATGGAAATTGATCATTATATGACTCCAACTGAAGCTGCTTTCCGGTGGGGACTTCCTACATCAACAATGCAAGAGAGATTGAAAGGCCGTACCAATAGAATGGCTGTGGAATTACAGCAAATGAAAGAGGAAGGTTTAATTAAGTACTTTAAACTTCCTAATGCAAAACGCGGCGAATGGATTATATCCGTTAGGGCGATGGAAAAATGGTATGGACCTGAACCTAAAAAGTAAAAAATGAGCCCCTTACCACATAGGCGAGGGGCTCATTTTTACTTTTTATGAGCGGCGTATATTTTGCATTGTGTTGCCTTTTCTAAAAAAGAAAATGTGTTCTTTTGTTTCAGAAGACCAGAGTAATGACTTCAGCCAATTAAATGAATCTATGCTATTCTTCGAACAAAAATACATAAATCATTTTGAGATTTATAGCCTTCTATTCCTCTAAAACCTTGTTTTGTATAAAATGTTTTTAATTTTGGTTCGTCTTCACATTCAAGATAAAAAATTCTACCCCCGGTAGCTCTATAAGCATTCATCATAGAATCGGTTGCCATCTTTAATAAATCAGCTCCACATACTGAACTAGTAGCTAAAGCATTCTCGGAAAAATTTTTACCTAGTTGTCCTAATAAATAACCTTTTATTTCATAATTTTCACTATCCGTTTTATGACCAAACCCCATAAGTTTTCTTTTTAATGAACTACTAAATTTCGCAAAATTTCTCTTACTAATTACAAGAGGTTTATTTGATAACGAATAGTATCCGACCAAAACAGGAATACTTTTATATGTAGAGAAGACTAAATATGTACGTGCAATATCCATTTTTTCAAATTCTATAGCTTTATGGTGTAAAAAATTTTCAACGTCATGAACCTTTTCTGGATCTTTACATGGGCGTGAACAAAAAGTGAGGAGGATTTGACGAATCTCCTCCTCACTTCTACCTGTATTCAAAACGTCTTTAAGCTGTACTATATCTAAAGCCATATACTATCTACCGACGAGCTCCCAAAAAGGCATCCATTAAATTGTTAATTTTAGTCGTACTTCTTACTAAATCAACTTTTTGAGATATAACGTGTTCACTCGTCTTCGAATTCTCAATTGCACTGACAATTTTTTTGCCTGACTTTGCCGTGAATTTAAAATCGGTAAGAAAGCTTTGAGTCGCCATTGCTATCACCCCTGATATTATATTATGCTCACGCAGACAACTTATACACTTCATTTTTATTTATGACTAATCATTTATAACTAGTCTGTTTTAAACTTTTCTATACTTTCATTAAACAACTTTTGTTACATTTATGCAATAATTTTCTTTCGTTTTCTTTCGTTTTCTTTCGTTTTCTTATACTATCCATATTTTGCAGATTATACTGAATCCATTGTTAACATTTATTTATATTTATGGTCTTTCAAGTACCTCAATAATCTCCCTTTTCAACTTTCGCAATTCCTCACTAAGCCGTTGCAACTCTTCTTTAATCTGCATGATTTTTTCTTCCATCCACTACACCCCTGTATAGACGTCATACAACTTTAGTTCTATATAATAAGTATTATATCCTCTTTTTATGTATGTAATACAAGACTTTTATCTCATTTTACATATATATTTTTACTTATATTTACTAAATTTGCTTAATTTATATTTATTTTTTAGTTAATATTGATATTAAAATAAAGTAAAGGAGAATTATGAATGAAAAAAGCGATAAAAATTATTATGGCTAGTATATTTGCATTGGCAATGTTTTTCTCAACATATCAAATTCAAAAACCAGTGAATAAAGAATCCCAAAAAGCAAGCACTATATCTTTTAACAAACAAACTGCAGAAGCAAAAGGGTTATTCCCAATTTTCAAGCCAAAACCTAAGCCAAAACCAACACCCAAGAAGAAGAAGAAGAAAACAAAAGCTCAGCTCTATAAAGATGCAAAAAAGAAAGTGATTAAAGTTAAAGGTAGAAATTCTACATATAAATATTCAAAAAAACTAAGAAACCTTCCTAGTAAAGTTAAAAAAGGCTATTCTTCAAGAGATCTATATAAAGATGGTAAGCTAAATACTAGAAGATATTATAAAAAGGATGGTAAGGCCGAAGTAGATATACATTATACAAACCACGGAAATGCCAAAAAGCACCCAAAAGTTCCACATCGTCATGACTGGGGATATAATTCTAAAGGTAAATGGGCAAAGAAAACTGAATGGTATTAGGAGGGATAATATGGATGAAAAAGTTTGGAAAGAATTTAAAGAAGCCATAGAAGAAGGGCAAGAATTAGCATTCGATTATAAAGATGAAGAATGGTGGATTAGTAGAGTACCTGAAGAAAAAAGCTTTCTACTCACACGTTCAAGAGATTCCTACACTCAGGCATTTAAAACTGCAGAAGAACTCTTCAAACATGGGATAATTGATGGAAAACCATTTATTGAAAGAATAAAAGATTTATAATTAATTATTAAGAATTTATATAAAAGACCAGGTACCCATTTAAATGTGAGTCCTGGTCTTTACTTTACACTTTTTCAACAAACTCTTTATTGGCAGTGATATATAAACCAGATTTGGTTTTTAATTTATATACTGATCCATACTTGATCACGTCCACAATCGTATATTTAGTATTTTTTTTGCAAACTTCAACTCGATTTTTTTATCAAACTTCACTTTTTTGTATGCATAACAGTCTTTTTTGATACGATATAAGCCTGTGCCACTTTTATAATATGAAGCTTTAGATGATTTACGAGCAGTTGTCACTTTTTTCTTGTATCCAAGTTCTGCAGCAATCACTTTCCCAATGGCTTGACATAAATCCTCGAAGTTTTTATGATATGCATCTGCATCTTTCTTAGATGTTACAAAGCATACTTCTAATAAAATGGCTGGCTTTGAGGTATTGCGTAAAAAGTATAACTCTTTGCGCTCTTTTGCCCCTCGATCAACGATTCCGAGTGCATTGCTCATTGCTTCACTCATCTTAACTGATAAGCTACGAGCATCATAGTACAAGCATTCAGATCCAGTTGCACTTGCAGAGGCACTATTAAAATGAACACTAATATCCAATGAGCGTGATTTACTGTTGTGATAGTTTACGATATTATCTAAATTTCTTTGTTGAGTAATTGCAGAAGTTTCATGGTATTTATAACCCGCACCATTGTACTGAGTAGTCAAGATCGCATATACTCGATTGACTACTTTTTTTGCTTCGTTATGTTCGTTTAAGATACCTATAGCCCCACTCACTTTGTCCCCATGCCCTGAACTGATTACGAATTTTTTTGTCATTTTTTATCACTCTTTTCATCATCGTTTTCATCGTGTAATTGGGAAAAGGCATCTTTGATAAACTTTGGTGTTTTAATCCCCAATTGGCCTAAATTTTCGATGAAGCTAATACCTTCCATACCAATTAAAAATAGAATCATAGCCGTTCGCATAAAGTGTCCACTTTCTGTTACTTTGTCCATTTGTACAGCCACAATGACCATCAAAATCATGGCCGTCTTTTTCAGTAATCCTTTAAAAGCAACTCTGGAATCGACATTTTTCTTAACTGTATAGGCTGCAGATAAACCTAAAACATAATCAATTCCCATAATGATTGCTAACGCGATCACTAAATCATCAAGTCCTCCTACTAGATAAGTAAGAGATGCGATTAAACCACCTACGATAGAGTTATATAAAAAATGAAGCCCTTACCTACACAGGCGAGGGGCTTTTATCTACTTATTTCAACTTGATTTTTGCTTTTAATGGACTAAAGCTACTTTTGTTATTAAAAATAAACTATTTCTTCAAACTTTTTGTCCAATGCTATGCACAAAATCAAAGCTAATTTAGCTGATGGGTTAAATTGCCCAGTTTCGATTGCACTTATTGTTTGTCGTGACGCACCCACTTGAGAGGCCAATTCTTTGCGTCAATGCCGCCTAATCGCTCATAAATATCGAGCATTCATTTATTCTCTTCTGGCATATAGCACCTTCTTTTCGAAGCGTAAAAGGCTTCAATTTTTGTATAAGAAAAGCCTCCACAATTACTGTGGAAGGCTTTCAAATAAAGCTTTTATTAGTAAATCTTTTGATATTACATTTGCTTTTATACCTTCGCTTAAAAGTGAAATTAAATATTCTTCTCCCAAGTCTAAAGGTCTTGGTACGAAATTCTCTTTTCCATTTGCATCCTTTTTGTAATAAGAGAACCTTATTTCTTCTGTTTCTTTATCTTTAACAATTATTTTCTCTAACGAATAAACAGAATTACCTTCCTCTACTTTTGCCTGCTTAAGTAAATCGCAGTAATCTGTTGATCTTATCACTTCGGTCATTGAATCATCCTTCCTTTTGAATAAAATTTTAAGCATATATTATAAATTTCAATCAAAAGGAGAATTCACCTTTAACAAATTTCCACTATTTTTAATAAAAATAACGCTAGTCGATTGACTGCGTTTGTGTCGCATCAGGTTCCTAATGTGTTAAAAAAGCATGAAACCTTTTCATTTTCGTACGTTCTCCATTATATAATAAGCTAACAAAGGAGGTTTTTAATGTTTAATTATAATGAATACAAAATCACCATGCTAAGAAAAAGTGATCTTACTCAGGAGGAGCTTAATCTTGCGGAAAATTATCCAATAATCACAAAAGGCGAAAAAACTTCACCATATTACTTATTAAAAATCAGTGATCTTGACCCCATCAAAGTATTAAATGATTCTAATACTCCATTAAAGAAAGCAAGGCTAGAAGGTTGCAGAATCTTAAATGAACAATTCGATTGTCCATTGATAGGTAAAACGTTCAAAAGTATTTGCTTTACAAATTACGATAGAGAGAAAAATCCACAATCATCATACTTCAAGTTAGAAAAAAGATAGAGAAGGCTTCACACCTATTCTACTCAACAGTACCATTTGCCACTTCAGTTACTACTTCTTTTAAATTGAATAATGTTGGCACTTGTTCCAATTCATAAGTGCCAGTCAATACTAGACCAACCCACACCTTTACAGCCCACTGTTTTTTGTGAATGTCATGAAATCACCACCTTTCATTGGAAAATATAGTTTTAAAGCAAAATAAAAACGCCTAAGCACTTTAGACGCTCATTGCTTCGATTAATGTAGTTAATTCTGCGATGGCTCCTGCCTGTTCTTGCAACTGTTTCTCATATAAGTCTAATTTGTTTTTCATGGTTGTCATGTCATCAACTGGTTCTATCCAATTAGGATTGAGTGAAAAAACAATTGATGTATCATAACAGTATTTTAATGGTTGTATATTTTCTGGTATTGTATCTACTAAGACATAATCTTTCACCAAAGACTCTGCAATCGCCATTGAATCATTATTAATCATACATTCCCGTTTTCTTAATGATTAATAGTATCAGAAATAGCCAATACTTCACTCTGCTTTCCTAAAACAACATATGCCATAATGCTATCCCCTCTTATTAATAATTTGGTGTATAAATCTTTATTTTCTCACGCTGGGATTTGTTTTCTTTTGAAATCCCCCAAATAATTTCACTGCTAAATGTAATTTTTTTATTCGATCTTTCGCAAAGTGGTACTTTTTAAAATATAATCTAGGTTTAAATATATTTTTGACGCACATATTTCGTTAATCGTTAATTATAGAAAAAGTATCAAAACCCTTATACCCTTATATATAGGATTTTTTTGTAATTAGATAACTGATATCTCTAGAAAGACTCCCCTTTATCAATAATGGATTCTGTTTACAATGAAATAAAATGCACTTCAAGGAACTATTTAAACTATTTTTCAATTTCGTTTTATCACTAGTTCCTTCTTTGATATCTCTATTAATTTCTAGAAATTCTTCTAGCATTAAGTTTATACTATCATACCTTTTATCCTGTAAGACTTTAGTAAAAATATAAGAATGTTGTGGATCAAAGTATTCTATTACTTTACTTATAAAATACCTTTGACCACCTAACAATTTTGCATCTTCCATAAAATTTACCTCTTGATTAATTTTCTAAATATTATATCATAGAACAACATTGAATGTAGTATAGATGTATGGACACACTCTAGTTAAATTAATATGATAGAACAAACGAGAGGACGTGTCCGGAATATGAAACAAAAACGATACAACCACGAATTTAAACAAACAGTAGTAGAGCTTTATCGCTCTGGTCAGTCGTAAAGGATGCCCTTATGACAATGCTTGTATTGAATCTTTTCACGCAACCCTCAAAAAAGAAGAGGTTTATAGAAAACGATATGCAACCTTTGAAAATGCAAGAATCGCCTTATTTCAATATATCGAAGGTTGGTATAATCGGAAACGAATTCATAGTGGAATTGGTTACCTCACGCCAGATGAATTCGAAAAGATATGCCGACACTTTCGGCGTAAAAACTAAGGCGGCTGATTAACCACCCTTCCATATTTTTGGGGCGCAACTTCCATGAATTATCCGCTTCACATCTCAAGTAGGCGGTCAAAGGCTCTTTTCACTTTGACGGGCTACATGGGATGTGGAACACTCCAAAATGGAGGTTGCGCAGAACAAAAAAATAAACTTTTATGTGTCCAGAAACTTGACGTAGATCCACATATTTAATTTTATTGACAGTTTTTAAATAGAGATATATAATTTAATTAGATATTTGGTATCATACTAAACATAATTGAATAAACTAATAATGCAAAGAACGGACATGGTATAGTGAAATGGGTCAATTATTGATTCCCTTATTATACTATGTCCTTTTATATTTATCCCTCACTTAATTATGCCGTTTTGACCTACACAAGACATCTGCTATCTAATCATAATTTGTACTTCTGCATTCTGTTGATAAAACTCCACAACTCAAATAATTCCTATCCCTTTGAAATATAACATTTCATTAATATTATGTATAATTTAATACATTCGCTACAGTGTCAACTTTGAATATCTCATCTATCCCTTCATTAAATTGATTTGCAATATAATTGCGAATTATTTCTTCGGTTACTGTTCCAACTGTCGCACAAAAATAGCCTCTCGCCCACAAATGTTGGCCCCAAAATCTTTTTTTGAGTTCAGGAAATTCATCCTGTAGCAGTCTTGAGGATCTTCCTTTCAAATATTGCAGAATTTTACTCGGCGCCATACTTGGTGGACATGCTAATAACAAGTGAATATGGTCTTTTCCAACACTTCCTTGTATGATTTGAATTCCCCTAGTCTCACAACCTTGCCTGATTAATTCCCTTGTTCTATATGCAATATTTCCATGAAGCATTTTATATCTATACTTGGTTACCCAGATCACGTCATACTTTATATCATGAACTGTATGACTGTTTTTTCGATATCCGTCCATACTTCCTCCCCTCTTTTAAAGTATGGATATCTTAATGGAAGGCTAAAAGCGGATACCGTCTAAAGACGGTGGAGTGAGACCACGCATTTGGAAATTAAATCTACAGATTTCACCTCCTCCGGTACTGCGAAGATTCCGTGTTTACGATTATTTTTAACCATACAAAAAACCTCCTAAAAATTTTTAGAAGGTCATGAACTAGTACTATAAATAGTAAAATTTTATTGGGATAAAATAAAAAGAGGGAAATTTCGCAAGAGTTCAACTCCCGTTCAATATCCCTCTCTTTGTAATCGTTAATATGACTGCGATTAGCAGTCTCTCTTGTATGGAGACGGCGGGAATCGAACCCGCGTCCAGAAAGCGCTAGTCTAAACGTTAGTACCTCGGCAAAGCTAGCGGTAATATTAGCGGTAATATAACGTGCAAATGGTCGTACCTTTCGCATACTCGGTACAATCGAACTTCTTATGTTTAATCATACGGTATATTTCATTAAAAGTAAAGGCGGGAATTACCCGAAAACAACGACTGTTGATTCGTAAAAAACTGCGACAGCTTCGTCTATTACTTGTCCGTACTGTAGACCGGATTAGCCCCCGGAATTAAAAAAATATTACGCAAAATTTTACCCCCCGAGATTAAAAAATATTATCCGCAAGTGGTGGAGCTCAGACGACAGCCCTATGACGGTCGGCGCTTGAGGGGATTTTACGCAAAAAAAAAAAAGACAAGCGCCATTACTTAGCGATTGCCTTCTGCTTTCCTTTTTGCGCTTTCTCTTTTTAAAGTTGCGATTGAAATTCCGGTAATGTCAGCGACCTGCGTAAAGCTATGCGTTTCTTTCAGCTTCATTGCATGATCGAGTTGCTTGCGTGAATACTTTGGCTTTCGTCCATCTTTATAACCTTCGCGTTGTCTCGCAACTTCGCGTCCTGCTTGCGTTCTCTCAACAATCATATCCCGCTCAAACTCGGCAAAGCCAGCGAGCATTGTCAGCATTAGACGGCCCATTGACGTATCTTCTACAACGCCCATATTAAGTATGTGCACGCGTATGCCCTTAGCGAAAAGGTCCCGTATAATCGTTATTGCATCCGTAGCTGAACGAGCAAAGCGGTCTAGCTTAGTTACTACGATAGTGTCTCCGCCTTCTACTACGTCCAATAGCGCTTGGAACTGCGGGCGCTCCTTCGTTGTGCCGGTATAGTGCTCAGCATAAATAGTTTCGCAGCCTTCTGCCTTTAGCTGGCGTTCCTGTTCATCTAGCGATTGATGTAGCGTTGATACTCGCGCATATCCGTACTTAGTCAATGACACCGTCTCCTTTAGTGATACCGATATATGATACCGTTTGATATACCGATAGTATCATGTTGCGTTATCGGTGTCAAATACTTTAATATATGATACCGTTTATGCGATTGAGCCCCCGAGTTTTCACGGGTAGGCACACGCCAGGCGTCTCGAGTAGGTGAAATAAGCGTAAGCCCTCGGAATTGCTTTATTTCGGAAATTACCGGAATGAGCCGGATTAGTATATGGTTCTCTTTCGTAGACTAACGAAACCCCAGCGATAAATGATATAGCGAGTATTAGCGAAGGATGGCGCCCTTATGTATTAATGCGTTGTATTATTAATGCTAATCGTCGTAAGAGCTTTGCTCGTCGACAAGGCTCGCTCTTTGTAGAGCCTTTTACTATTCCGCCATTAACGCTTAATCTCAAAGGCTAACGCCTTTCATTTCACTACGTTCAATGAGCTAGTTGTATATTACCGCTTAAAAAGTGCACATAAATGCTACTAGATATATTTAGTAACAAGTGTGTGCATTTTCAACTAATCCGGAGCAATAAAAAAAGAGGCACAACCGCAGTTATGCGATCATGCCCGTTGTAATCCGTTCTATTTCAATGTAGCTCGTAATGCCTCGATATTTGCCGCCACATCTTCCGCCTTGACTTGCGTTTTTGACTGTTCGCTATTAATCGTAACGCTATCCTTCAATGCGCCAGTCAATTTGTAATAAAGCTCAATCGCCTTAATCGAGCCATTGCCGTTGTTTGACGTTCCTTCGATTAATCGCATAAGCTGGCTGTCTACAATCTCGCGCTTACTTAAAAGCATTTGATTCGCCACTAGCGTCTTATACTCATTAAATGCCGGATTGTCCTTGCGATAGTTGTATAATTGGCGCGCTGAGACGCCTACTTCTTCCGCAATATCCTCTAGTGTCCGCTTGTTACCTTTCGGCGCAAATTGGTTCTCAACTAATAATAAAACTGCGTGCTGTTCTTGCGCTGTAAGTAGCGCCTTTAATTCTGATTCTGTTCTCATACTATCGTTCCCCTTCCGCTAATCTGCTCCACTCTTTATTCTCTGCAATAATCGCGCTATAGTCGTATTCAAAGCACTCAAAACCCTTAGTTTTAGCGATAATCTCCGCTAATGATTCAGTCAGATAGTTTGCCTCACATAATGGAGTGAAGCCCCGTCTAGCGTTCTCCGCTTTATCACGGATTAGGCAATGCAAAGAGGCTGATAACAATATACAATCGCCGTCTACGTTTTTATAGCGCCAATAGACTTCATTATCATGTAGCGAATCCATTCGCATGGCTACGCCTAGCAAGTCAATCCAGCGCTCTATTTTCGCCACAATTTCGGCATCCGAGCGCAAGTCCGGAAATTCGTTTGTCTTTAGCAATAAGTCGGCAACTGCGACAATAAACTCGGTTGCTTCGTCTACTACCATGGCGGCTGCATTGGCGCAAAGCTCCGGATCAATCCGCTTTTGCTTAAGCATACAGTAGCCCCGTTCTGCGTTTACCTTTTCAAGGTCGCGAGTGACTTCCGCTAGTCTGCGCTTTATTTTTTCAATGTCGATGTCCATTTTATCGCTCTCCTTTCGTCATTAAGCTCCTCGTCCTGCAGCTGAGTAAACTTTACTTGCCAATACGCTTGCTATCGCTTCAATATCGCTTTCCTGACGAACATTGAACGTATTACCTGTAATCAATACACCGCCATTACCGGAGTCGTACGTCTTAGCTTGTTCTGCTGTAAGAATTTTCTCGTTAGCATGGAGCCTTGCAACATATCCGTCATAAGGTACACGGTTAAGTCCGCCTTTATGACTGTGTCCTGTTAAGTTCAATCCGCCATAATTCTTCGGCGCATAATTGACCATTGAGCCGAGTTGCGGATTGCTTTTCGATATTTTCTTAGCCGGCGCTACTTCCGATGCACCCCAATTTACTTTAGGTATGATTGGAATATTTACGCCAGGAATCTTGTTAATTGTGCCAATAAGCGCATTGATTTTGCCGATTACGCTATTTACTGAGTCTGCTGCGTTTTGTTTAATGGATTTCCAAACGCTTGACCATACGGTTTTTACCCTGTTCCAATTTTTGTATAGCAAAATTCCGGCAGCAATAACAGCGCCAATTGCGACGACTATCCAAGAGCCTGGGAACAACATCATAGCGAGCCGTACCAACGTAAACGCCTTTCGCACAAAGCCGACTACCTTCCATAATCCCCGGAACACCTTAACGCCAGCACCGACAACCGTTGTAATCGTTGAGAATAATCTGACTAGAAACGATAGCGATTTAAGTCCGACAAATGCGATGGCGACGCCTTTTGCAACGCTTGTAATCGTTCCCCAGTTGTTTTGGACGTATGAAGCGAATTTAACGGCGTATTCGGTCGCTTTTGTAATAGCTCCACCTATTTTTACGTTCATTGTCTGAGCGAACTTATCAAATGCCGGGCTATTTATCTTCGCGAGTACATCATCAAGCGCCTTTCCTATGCCTGAATTCCCGTCAGTTCCCATGTTCCGAAAGACCGAGCTCATGCGTTCTTTAACCTGATTCCACTTCGCCATGGTTGTCGTCCCCATCTTATCCACGGTCTTATTCGTTATACCGGCTTTATCGAGGTACTTTTGGATTCCCGCTAATTGGTCCTCAAAGCTGAGTTTTTTCAGGTCGTTGACTACGGATTTTGGCATCTCGAATCGCTCAGCCATTGATACTCCGTCACCGGACGCTAACTCTTTCATAGCGTATACAGCGCCTTGAAGCCCCTGCTCAGGATCCATAATGGATAATTTCTCCGCAACTTTCCACGCTTGTTTAAGTGCCGGTAAATCCTTAGTTATCCCGATAAATGCCTTCGAGCTGCCCATCATATCGCTAGTGTTCATAATCGGACTGTCTTGCGCCATTTTTTGAATCATAGCGTTGTATTGATTCGATAGTTTCTTATCATCGAACATAGCCTCGATTAGCACGGAGCTTTGCTCGAATTTCATGGCTTCTCCGATTGTAGATTGGAACAATTTCGCAGCTGAAACCGCACCTCCTAGCGCTAAAGAAACCTTTCCAACTGCGCTCGTAACGCTGTTCATCCCGCTTGTACCGTGCTTCCCTACGTCTCCTATTGCCTTGCTTAGACGCCCGGAGTTTTTTGCGGTTGTGCTAATAGCGCGGTCAACGTTCTTTAACTGCTTGCTGAGCCGGTCATCCAAGCGTAGTATCGCTTTTAAATCTATTGCCATTTCTTCATCCCCTTTTCTGCATGATAAAAGCCGTCATTGCAGCGTTTTCTCTCTTTCGCTACAAGCGGACGGCTCTGCATTCATTTATACAGTTTTTGTATTTCTTTCTGCGCTGCTTCCATAAACCCCCGTGCTTTAAGCGTCTGCCAAACGCTTTTCTTATCTTGCGCCTTTTTTAGCGCTTTTGCAGCCCGTAATACTAATGCAGCTGCGATATAGACCTGACTGTCGCGCTTAATCTCCTTGACCGCTGGCATTGCGTCTACCATTCTTCTAAGCGCCAATTCGTCTCGAAGTCCACCGTTTAAAACCGGCAAAAACGTTTGTTGTAGTTCATTGATTTTCTGTAAATCGTCTAGTGTTGCCATGTTATCGCTCTCCTTTCGTCAAATAAAAAAGCGCCCGAAGGACGCTATTCTCCATCTGTATCTACATTTTGTATTTCTTCTAATTCTTTTTTAGCTCGACTATAAGCAACGCGATCCTCTAACCGCCCTGTCTTACGAGCCTTATCCGCCAGTTGCTCGAGCTTTTCAGCTGTCATTGTCTCCTCAACCGGATTCTCCATATACTTCCGCTTTAATTTTGCGAATAAAACACGAGTGCCATCATCTCCGGAGCTCCGTGCTATATCACGAGCTAGTTCCATATCTTCCGCTGTAATTTCTTCGCCAAGCTCTAGCTTTTGATTTAACTTAGATTGTTGGTAGCGTAAGTTTGTTACTAACATTATTTCGCCCCCTTAATATCTTTGATTGATGCGATATAATTTATATTTTCTTTCTTTAACCCACTACCGTCGCCACCTATTAAAGCGTTATAGTCCTCGGCTAATACATTCATATAGCCTTTTGCGGTATTGACGCCGGGCTTTCCGTATACTTTAAATTTGCTAATTGGATTGTGGATCATATAAAGCGAGCTAGTTTTACCCAGCAATTTGTTTTGACGAGAAATGCCTTCTAATTCTTCGATTTCACTGTTGTATAACGACTTAACCTCTCGGTAATCGAGTAATGCGGAATAAATAAGGTCCCGCGCTAACTCTAAGCGTTCCTCAATAGGCTTAACTTGCTGTTCTGCGATTTCATTTGTGAACGATTGATTCCACTCGTCTACAAGCGCCACCGTATCGAAATCAGGCTTACTTATAGCGCTTAACGCAAGACTAGTATCGCGGGCTGCCTTTTCGTATGCCGCCTTTGCTTCATCTACCTCAGTATCTAATTTAGCGAGTTCTGCTGTGGCGTCCTTGCCAGTTCTTATTGACTCGGTGAAGGCTTTCTCATAGGCTTGCGTTGCTTTTTGGTACGCGTCTTTTGCCTCGTCTAATTTAGCCTGTTGCTCATCCACCTTAATGCTGTACTCCTCGTTTTGTTTTTGATATTGTTCTAATGGTTTAAATTGTAATTTTTTAATTGTCATAGTCATATCGCTCCTCAAATTTTGTTGTTATTTTCTTAGTTTGCGTATATAAAAAAGCCATCCACCGCGGAGGCTTTGGCTTTAGATTAATTCCGTATATTTGCATTAGCTCGCTTTCTTGGCGCTTAATAAAGCGCTCTGTTGACGTTAAATCGCGCTTGTAAACAATGTCTCCTAGCTGATTTTGTACGATATACGCATATAGCGCCTGTGTGCTAGTCTCCGCGTTATCGACTTCGTAAAGGACCAGCTCGTCTACAATATCCGAATAACTCGTAAAAGGACGGGCGACTGTCGAAACAAGCTCGTTATTAACGTAAATAAGCATAGCGAGCATCGGAACGCCCTGTAATAGTTCGACGTTTACCTCAGCGAATCGCTTCATATCACTGAATGACCTTCGTTCTCTAATTCTTTAATAAACCATTCCTTATAACGATGACGCTCTAGTAACTCGTCAGCATCTCCAGCACAAGTTTCTACCCGTAATGACTTTACTTTCTCTAATGTCTCAGCGTTATACGCGATTAATCGGGCGATACTATAAGGAGCTTCCTTATATTCTTCCTTGCAAACCTTGATACGTGCCATTCTATCTACTCCCCTTCAGGTCAATTTTAAGCTCAACGTTTACCTCAGCAAATCGCTTCATAGTATCGAGTAACCTTCCGCCTCTAGTTCCGCGGTCAATTCTTTCATCGTTCTTTCAAGTAACTCGCCCGGCTCCTCGTTAATATGTTCGCGTTCTAACACTCGCACCACTTCGCCCGTCTCCGCATCTGCCACAATGCACCGGCAAGTAGCATAGCGTAAGTCATGGGCGACACTATCCGCATATACACGAAGTATCATTTAATCACCGCCCTTATAATGTCCTTGACGGTAGGGCTAGCGATGATGAACGCCAGCTCTGTCGCGGTTAAGGTGTCTCTATCGACGTCTATCGCTATTTGCTTAGTGCCAGCGTCAATATAGAGCTTATTAGCAACGCGGTCATGGTAAAGATTAACGTTAGTCATATCGCTATCTCCTCCCCAAATCGACTTGCAACTCAACGTCTAGCAGGTCCAAGCGCTCAGCGGTCCGACGGCTCATATTGCCTTTGCGGTCGATAATATCCTCAATAAAACGCTTTGCATTGGTAGCGTATATAACTAAAACCTTGCCCGGCGCTATCTCATCAGCCATCTGTTCAAGCGCTAAATTGACGGCTAGAGGCGCTCTAGTTCCCTCGTATAACGTCCCAACCTCGATTATCTCGGTCTTATTGGCATATGTGAACGTGATATAAGTGTCTGAGTCCGTACATTTAGCGCGTTCAATAAATAAAGTCGCTGTTATTCGTTCTTTGGTGATTACGTCGGCAACGTCTTTTAGCCAGTCGTCTGAGTGCTTAATATCGGATGATGTTTTACGTGGCATTAGATATATTCACCTCCGAAAAATACGGAAAACGCTATTAATAAAATTCCGCAAGTAAAGTTAGTTATCATTGCTATTTGTTGGATTAAATCTACCATTCTCAATCTCCCTCTCTTTATCAATCTCAATTTCTATTTTTAGCTACTTTGCTTTACAGACTTAATGCTGCAAGCACAATCACTTAATGTATCTTTTAGCATTACTGCAAGACGTTTACCACTTGTTTCAAAGCTTTTTAATTCTGCAACAAATGAAGAACTATTACTATAAATATCTAGCTCAGCGCCTTGATGATCTCTACAAAAGTAAATCAGCTCCTTATATAAGGGGAATATCGCGTTTGTATTTGTGTAATAGCTACTAGAAGTTCCTTCATCGCTAGTAACTGTCACCTCGCGTTTTTGATTATCAATTGTTCTAATTTTTAATGTAACTTCCATTTGACTTCGCTCCTTCATTCATATATAATAATTTTAAAATGGCGTATGTTATGCTTTTTTACGTAAACTAGCTAAAAAAGAATCGCCGAACTTCTCTTTAATCTCGGCGTCGGACATATCGCTTAATTTGTACGTTGTTACTTTACTACCCACCGCGCAAGTTGCTTCGCGTTCTATCTGCTGTTTCCTAATAGCACGCTCACGACTTCGTCTATTAGGCTTAGTTGTGCGCTCCTGTACGCTAATTCCAAACACTCGCTCATGATCTTTATATTGCTTGTCCATGTGCTGTAATGTACGTGATTTATACGCAAGGACTGGCAAATAAGTACCGTTAGCGTATAGCTTTGACGTGCGCTTGAACTCTTTTCGAGCGTTCTTTTCAGCTTCGGCACATTCCGGACAGCAGTATTTTTGCTTGCCGTTTGCCGGTCTAAATCCCGTTATACAAAAGCGATGCGCGCACTCTTGATACTTAGCAAAGATATGCGGAGCCTTAATGTGCTCTAGCGTTAGCATTGAATATCCGCCAGGCTTAACTCTAGCGTATTCATATTCTAGTTGGCGCCATTCTTCTGCCGAGCGTTCTTGTATCTCGAGCATTTCCGCTTTGCGTTCGATGTTTAGCGCTACACTATCGAGCATTGAGCCAAAATATTCGAGCTGCTTACGATTAATACGATCCGCGTCAACTTTTGAGTCTAGTGCTTTGTAAATCTCGCTTTCTATTTCTTCCGCTAGTTCTTCAAAGTCTGTCATTCCCGCAAGTGTATATTGGTGTTTTAATTGCTTGATACGCTCATAATCACACTTGACTACTACATGCTTTTTCTTTTTTAATTTCTCGGCTACATTCGTTTTCAATCTCAATCTCCCCTTGCAGTTTATTAAGGTACGTGTCGCTCGCTGTCATAAACGCCCTCGCGTCCTTTGTTTGTGTGCTTGCTATAAAAAGCGAGTCAATAATACTTAGCTCGCGTTCTATTGATTTTATTAAAGCTGCATAGTAGCGTTTTAAGTTGGTGCGCTTGCTAATCATTTTTAAGATGTCGCTATATGCTTTATGTGCGTCACCTAGCTCAATTTGCGTCTTAACAACGTTTAGCTCTCTCGTTGCCTGTAAATAGTTTAAAACCATCATTCTTGCGCCTTGTAGCGCCTTCCCTACTGCCATCTCCTCGCCCCCTTTATTCTCACTATTAACGAGGATTTTTACCCTTTAAACCGTTGTATTACTGACTTTATGCGCTTTTAACGAATGAAGTTTTTTCTTTAGTGATGCTGTATAATTGCATTGCCTCTATTACTCTAGGATTCTTTAATTCTTTAGCGAAAGTATTACGGTGAATATCTAGCGCCTTTTGAATCGACGCCCCTTTTACCTTAGAGCCTTCCGGCATTTCCGCAAAGTATTTAATAATGGCGTCTGCTTTCGTTTCTTTCCCCGTTAAGCGTTGTACCGGGACAAACTCTGATACTTTAGCGCCAGGATAAGAGCCGATTAAGTGTTCTAGCATAGTGCCGGATTTATTAAATACGTATATATCGACGTTCTGCTCTTTACGACTTGCGCGAAGGCGATTAGTTTCTTGCACCATGTTCACCGCCATATCAATATCGCGATATTCGTTGACTATTTCCTCTTTAAATACGATGCCATGCGCTTTGTTTGATTCATATTCTCCGCTAATCTCAATACCTAAGCGATCGCCTGCGACTGCTTGCGTTGTAGATGAATAGTAAGCGGAGCCTTTGAATAAGTTGCCGACGTAAACGGCTGTATCTGCGGCAGTATAAGCATTAGAGCCTCGACCACCGTCGAAATGCTTCATTATTACGTTTTCACCTTCTAGCAACTTAGCGAGCGTATCTTTATGCGTTTTATATGTTACGACTAGCGTTGGCGCCTTCTTCTTGCGTGCAATCTCCTTAATCATATCCGCTATGCTTTGCAATTCTTCCGGCTTATTGGTTAATGAAGCGCGGGATAGATTGTAGGCGTCGCATACGTGGAAAGTAACGTTTTCGTATGTCGGCATTTCTTCCGGCATTGATAAATAAAAGTCATTCGTTACATAGTCGGGATCCTTTGAGCCGGTCCCATCTAAAATGAACGTATTAAACAGCGTATATTGATAGTGGACTATTTGCGTTGTTGAAACAGTGCCGATTGTATTCTTTAAATCGTACATACCGCCAAATGATACAATACGCTCAAAAGCTCTTAATAGCGCCATTTGTTCGTGTCCGTGTACCATTGCATAGTCACGCTCCATAACACGCGGAACTCGATAGCCGGGCTTAATTGCCGGAAACTTACGAGCTGGCATTTCTTCGCCACTTTCGAGAATAGTGCGGATTTCATTAACGAGCTCTAGCGTTTTAACATAATACGGCGCAAGTTTACCATTACGAGCTCGACTAGCCTCTTGTACATCCGCTAAGAACGTATTTAAGTCGCGAGTCGTTAATGCGTGATTGATAACTAGCGATGGCTTTTCGTCGATTAAGAGTAGGCGACGCGGAAGGCTATGCCTTAACGCGTTAGTAAAATCCATAAAGTTTCTTAGCTTATTTTTAAGCGTTTGTAACTCAAATTGCTTCGTCGTCATGACTACTACGTTATAGTAAACAAAATTGTTAAACTGCTCGGCGTATTCTTCGCGAGTCATAGTCTCTCTATCGAAACCTCTGATTGCGTAAGCATATTTACCGTTTACTACGTCGCCATTTATTTCTTTAACTAGTGCGTTTACATCTTCTATGCGTTCCTTGACGACGAGAGCGGAAAAATGATTGTGTTCCCGGCGACACATATTACGAAGAAATACGCCTAACATTGTAGACTTACCGAAGGCAGGCGGGGCAGCGATAATGACCGGCTTATCAATTGTTTGCGTTTGTTGCCATGTGTAGAATGTATTAGTGACATATTCCGTTTCAGATTCTGTAGGCTCGGCGCCATTGCTCTTTAGTTTGCATTTCCACTCGACTGCCATTTCGCGAGCCATTTTACGTTTATCAGTGTCAATATTTCCGCTAAGTTGTAAAGGCTTGCGTGTCTCTCTTTGTAATTCAGCTAATGTATTCGTCAATTTCAATCTCCCCATTCTCATAGTTCCGACGTTGAGCCGGATTAGTATATTGTTTTATTTCTTACAGGTATTTAATTCAGCGTTGAATATATATATAAGAAGCGTCCTAGCGGTAAGTAATAATATTCCCGCCTGTCTATTAACGCTAATCGTGTGAGAGCTTGCTCGAACACAATGGACGCTCTTGCACTTTGTCCATTCAAGTAAACCGCTCATAACGCCTAACTTTAAAAGACTAGCATTCGAGCAAAGACCGCTCTCATGCAGATGTTTTATATTACCGCTTAAAAAGTGCACATAAATGCTACTAGATATATTTAGTAACAAGTGTGTGCATTTTCAACTAATCCGGCACCAAATGATAAGCTCGTGCCTTTCTTTCTAGTGCATCTTTCTCAGCTGCCTTAACGTCAAATAGCGCCCTAGCCTGTCGCTCCACTGGCTCACTAATATCGCAATAATTCCCTTCAATTTGCGCCACATATGAACGACTAACGCCGAGTAACTGCGCTAGTGACTTCTGAGATAATCCATAGTAATTTCGAATGTGTTTTAAGTTCAATTACTTCGCTCCCCTTTTAACTTTTTGTTAGTAATGTGATAAATAAAAAGAATGGCGATGATCGCCTTCTAATTTATAGGACAGACATTTCAGCGTTTTTATAAGTACCCGCTAGATAGTCGTATCTCCTCGCTATATATAATACAAAGCACGCTAATTATTGCGGTAGGTGTGCTATTTCCCTTTTATAGGTGAGCAGAAACGCATTTGTAAGGTTAATCTGAGAGCAATTTCTTTTGTTCACACTAAAGGATACAATTTTGCCAATTTTATCACCGTCCTATAATGTATAGATACAAAACGGCGTAAATTGGTGTAGTTAAACGTTAAATAACCGGCATTGACACGTTTATGCTTTCTCACTTACTAGTCTACGTTTTACGCCATTTTGGCGGTCATTCCCGCGTATAGGTGCATTTAAAGGCAATTCCGCGCCTACCTCTTATAAACGCTAACCAACGCCTTTAAGCTGTAAATTCCGCGTCGATAATGTCTCCCGCCTGCACATCCTTAAATTCCGCAGCAAACTCCTTCAACGCTTTAATACTGTCGCGATACTCTTGCTGAGTTATGACATCTAGCTGCCCGATTGTTCCGCTATAATGCTTCATAAAGCTGTAACGCTTAATCATGTCGCGAATAGTTTTATTTAGTGCGATGACTGACGTTGTTAGATCGTCTTTATTTGTTGCTCGGACTCTATCAGATTCAGGCTTAATCGGCCCATAAGCGTCTTGATATTCGTCTAGTTGTCTTTGAATACAATCCGCTCTCTCCTCTGACTGCGCCAATGATTTCTTTAATTGCTCTAGCTCTCGCGTTGTCATATCATCGACTTTCTTCGTTTCTCCGCTCGGTAGCACGTGAGGCTTCTCGATAACCTCGCTAATGTCGTCAACTTCGCTAGCAATTTGCGATAACGTCAGCAACTTTGTAAAAGAGAAATGCGTCAGCTCCGTCGCTTTTGTTCCAAGTTCATCGAAAACCTGTATAAATCGTTGTGCCTGGCGTGGCTTTATATCAATAGTGTTGAGCCACTTCGTCCATTCACCATGCGCCAAGTCGTTCTCCTTAACGTGTTTCAAGCGCCTGCCGATTTCAAAAATAGCTTCTCCGGCTTGTTGTTGGTATGCGTTGATCTCGGATTCAATTGTTTTTAAATCTAGCGTCAAATTCGCCATCGCGTTCACCCTTTCGATTATTTTCGTAACTTTTTCCACTCATTACTTCTTATACATTCCGCGCAGAAAAATGGGCATATTTTTATAAACTTTTTTAACCTCCTACTCACTAGTACGAAGTAAATTTCGGTTTAACACACTTTTTCGCAAAAAAATAAAAAAGCAACCGCAGCAATACGGTCGCTCAATCGTTATTCTTCTTTTCTCTTTAAATCTTCTAATTCTTTAAGGAGTTTTTTGTACTCGCGCAAATCAACGTAAGAATCACCGTTAAACCAATGAACCTCTACACCATTTACACTTTTCTCACAGCCAATCCATTTATTTTCCATAATTTCGCCTCCTAAATAGTAAAAGAGGGTTAGCCGCTAAGCCTCCGCTCTTTACTTTTAATCTCGTCAATTTAATGCTTTCAGCGTATTTCTGCTTACTCACCATGAATTATAGGCTCATCCGTTTGCCGACGTCTGAATTACGTTCGATTGTTACGCCAATAACGATCAATTAGATACCTCCAAATGTATCGACTACCTACTTTGCGCTGCAACGCACGACTGGCGTTATGTTGCCATCCGTTTCGCGCTTTAGGATCCGCCTAATAGCGCACGTTATTTTAGATAATAGACTATAGGTTTATTTTCCGCCGCCACTAGTAGAATGCGCCTAAACATCCGCAAAGATTAATTCTTATGCTGCAAATAGCGGTTTAGTATTTGATACGTCAATCTTTAAGCATCCTAAGCGTGATTTGCGTGATACTCCCGGGCAAAGTTCCGCGAATTGTTCCGGAGTTACGTTGATTACTTCGCCGGTTTCGATGTTGTAAATGTTATACCAGCCTACGATTGTTTTTACATATTTGATTTGCATAATTATTGCCCCCTATAATAGTGTGATTAATGCTATTAAAACCATTGCTGTAATTCCGCCGTAGAACCATAAAGCGTCATGAAGTGAAATATGTTCTTCACAGAAAAAGTAATAGTTAATTCTTTTCATATATCCCCCTATTGACTACAGAACGTGACACCTTTACAAAAAAAATATGGTGTACTATTGTTCCGATTTATTTATATACTAACTATAACACCGTCACGAATCGTAGTCAACTACAAAACGTGACAATTTCAAAAAAACTTTATATAATTGTTCTAGCAGAAAGGCGGTGCACATATGCACGTACGTAGTGACTTAAAGGCAATAGTTGATAAAAAAGGATGGACTATTCGTGAGTGCGCAAGGAATTGTAATTTACAACCGGAAACCGTGCGTCGATTGTATAACGATACAACTATGCAATACCAACGTGAGTCTCTCGCTAAACTCTGCGAAGGCTTAGACGTTGGAATATGCGACATATTGAAACTTGAAAAAGACTAGCGGTGATCGTTGGTCTTTTTTAGATTGCAGTATATGCCCCAAAATCACGAATAGCTTTATAAATGATATTTCTGCTAATTCCGCCCGTGTGCGCTCTAGCTGGCGTTCTTTTATTTCAGCATTCTTTCGCGCTGATTCCGCCAATGATTCGGCTTGCTTTCGCTTTTCCTCTGATAGCTGAGCTTGCGTTTCTAGCTCCTGTATGCGTTGCCTATACGCTTTTAAAGTATCAATCTTACCGTCAAGTACTTCCGCCTTAGCTTGCGACTTAGCTATCGTTGATTCTGCGGAAGGTTTCGCTATTTCATATGCTAACCCTTTCGGTAACTCCTCAAATGTTTCTATAGCACTCTTGGAGTTCAATCGTTGAACTTCGGCGAAGTAGTAAATATAGTTATATACGCTTGTCTTCGTAAATCCCATGCTACGGTACCACTTCTCAAAAACACCGTCGTATCTACTTCCCGCAAGTTTATCCTGAGCCTCTTTCAATTCTCTCCCTAGCTCAGATTGAGCCTTTCCGACAATCTCGCGCATATTCGATTCTTTCTATGTATTTTAGCTCTTTTATCTCTTGCTTTTTCTTTTGAACTTTGGCATTAAGCTGATTGCTAAGCTTAGGCTCACGGTGCAAAGTTCGCTTGCCTTGTCTAGCGGAATCAAAAAATATGAATCTACTAAACAAAGACAAGCGACTTCATTAAGCGTCATGTAAGTTGAGTTATCCGTATGCCCCTATTAGTCGCGACTCTTTCGAATCCAATCGCCTACAACGCCTGTTCATTCCCTTGGCGGTTACACGCGTCTTTATACGCCGATCATGGCAATATAAAGTTAATAGCTATCCGTCTTATGCGGAACTCACTAAACACGCTTATATGGCGATTGCAGCACGTACCGTAATACGTAATGCCTCCCACTCCTGACCGATTGTGTGCGTCAGCCACATTCAGCTACTAAGCGCAATAGGGAGCGCTCGTATTGTAGCCTACGCTTAATTATTGCGACGGCTAAGCGATAACCTTCCAGGGTTATATTAACGACGAATTGGCTGGCGAATCCTCGTCGAACTAATCACTAAAATAGGCGTACTTAAATAAGCCTTTTACTTGTCATTTTTTGAAAAAGGCGATAAAATAGCATTAAATACACTTGTGCTTGTTAGGCGGTAGTGTTAGTTATATTCAGTTAGAAGTCGGTAGGTGTTAGCGCACTTACCGGCTTTTTATTTACAAATAATCACGCAAACTATTCGCAACTTCCTCTTTATTTAAATCGAGATACTGAGTCGTAGTTGATAAATCTTGATGTCCGAGCGCTTTACTAATTAGAGCTACGCTGGCGCCTTTATTGAGCAAATTTTTAGCAAATGCTCTACGTATGGCATGTGCGTTGATATTCTTTAACCCGTAAAGCTTTGCGTATTTCGATAATTGCTTAGATATAGCGTTTGAAGATGAGTCACTGCGATTTATACCGAGACCATTCTGAGTAATAAAAACATAGTCATGGCGTTTTTTATACTTCCTACGTATCTTTGCATTTTGCAGAATAAGCGTTTGTAACATTTCCGCTAATTGCTCGTCTATAGGTAGTTTTAAATAATCGTGATTCTTTAGGACTGCGCCTTCTAAGTTAAGCATTTTATTATCAAAGTCGATATGACGCTCCCTCAACTCGCCAAGTGTTCTAATGCGGATACCCGTCTTATACATAAGTAAAATTGCAACTGTATCGCGAAATCCAATAAACGTGCTACGATCAATTAACTTTAGTAAAACCTCTATATCGCTTTCTTTCGCTGCCGGCTTTACTTGCTTGTCTATTTTTATTTGAATATTCTTCCAAAACTTATACTCAACCCAGCGATTATCGAAGAACCTACTTAAAACAGCTTTAATCGTTTTCAAACGCAATAGCTTAGTAGTCTTAGCGACATTTATATCGTTCAAATAATCATAAATACTATCCGCGTTAATTTCCTCGACATAAATTAAGCCTGTGTGCTCAACGAAATCATTGAATACATACGAATAACTTTCGATGGTTCGCGGTCTACTTCCGGTTATCTCCATTTGACGAAAGATGATATTTAGCGCCTTCTCAATCGTTAAAGAATCACGCCTATCCTCATTTGAATTTAGCGCGACATCAGCAAAACGTTGATCTACAGCAAATACGCCATGACGCCGATTATTTTTAGCCAAAACAAAAAACCTCCCAATCCGTTAAGATTAGAAGGTCGATTGTATAGCTTTATCGCTTGCGTATAGAAAACGTATAAAGCTCCGAGTATTTAATTACCGTTAATATACCGTGCAAATGACGGTATTTTTAATATGGAGACGGCGGGAATCGAACCCGCGTCCAGAAACTCTGACACTTCAGCTACTACGCGTGTAGTTTGTCTATTTGCAATTCGTGCAGCATTATGCCGACAAACAGGCGTCCTGTGCACTAACCTTGGAGTCTCCTGCTATAGACTAAGGTGGCATCTATAACCGTATCCCACTGAAGTTGAGCCTCGTTCCCGCTACATGGGCGATAGAGAGAGGAGGCAGCTAGCAGACTAGGCTGCGAAAGCTAAATTGTTGTTTTGTTTGCCAGTTATTATATAACTTCCGTTGGTGACGAAGCCGAGACCTCCGACGCGCAACTCAAGCTCAGACCATCCCTGTCGAATCCGTAACGTCCCCTTAATATCGAATTTTTATCCGCGGCGTACTACTTCGTCAGCTTCACTCGTTCACATCCTCACGTACTTTAGTACGCTCCGGTGTTCTCTCATTTGCTTCCTCGTATTACTTGCGTCTAAAAATTCTCCTGTGAGGAGTTCGTAAAGATGTATCTCGCTCAGCAAGGACGGATTTTTATATACGGGATCGTATACACACAAATCCATTAAGGTGCTGATTGCTCAGCGTTTCGGATCAGTATGATTGGCATACTGTGAACTGGCTTAATTGCTATAGCTAAAGTATATGACAAATGGAGTCATTCTTCAAGTGGTATATATTAGTATTGATTTTTTGCTTTGACAGCACGTGCCATTTCGCGTTTGGCTTCTTTTTTCTTTATATCCGCACGTTTGTCGTAGTTTTTCTTACCTTTTCCTAGACCAATCAATAGTTTTGCGTAACCATCTTTTATGTACATTTTAAGCGGTACAATTGTATAACCATCGCGTTTGACATCTATGTTCAATTGCATAATCTGCTTTTTATGTAGCAATAATTTTCGGGCGCGAAGTGGGTCGTGGTTGAAGATGTTTCCTTGTTCATACGTACTGATGTGCATATTGGAGATCCACGCTTCTCCGTTACGGATCAATATAAAAGAATCTTTTAATTGAACTTTTCCTTTACGAACAGATTTGATTTCTGTACCACTTAAAACGATCCCTGCTTCGATGGTTTCTTCGATATAGTAATCGAATCCTGCTCTTTTATTTTGTGCTAAAACTTTGCCTGTCCCTTTTGGCATATCGATTCACCTCTTCACAATAGGGTCGAGAAGAGTGAAAGACTCTTCTCTTATCTTTTCTTTCTGCGGCGTTTTTGTTGTTTCTTAGCGATTCCTTCATAGAACGCTTTTTTACCTTTTCCATTTTTGCCAGCAGTCTTTCTTTCCTGTTTACGTGTTCTACCGTTTACTTTTGGTCCACTTGGTTTATATTTACGTTTCTTACTGTTTTTGTCCTTTTCCCCTCTATCATGATTACCACTTCTAGATTTTGCACGAATAACCACTGGTGCTTGACGGCGAGTACGAGGTTGGGCTTTTGGCATCCCAACAATTTCAAAATCAATGGAGGATTCCTCAATATTCACTTCTAGTACACGAATTTCTACCTCTTCTCCAATGTGGAAGATGCGTCCTGTTTTTTCGCCAATCATCACCATTTGACGGTCATCAAAGTTATAATAATCATCCGTCATATTGCTGATATGCACTAAGCCTTCGATTGTATTTTCTAACTCGATAAACATCCCAAAATTCGTAATGGAACTAATGATACCTGTGAATGTTTCACCAATTTTATCAGCCATATATTGAGCTTTTTTCAACGAATCGGTATCTCGTTCCGCATCTACTGCACGGCGTTCACGATTGGAGGTATGCTCAGCGATTTCATCCATGCGAGCGCCCCAATAGCTAATGGTCTTGGCACTTTGATCACCATTGATCAAATACGTACGGATCAATCGATGAACGATTAAATCGGGATAACGTCTGATGGGAGAAGTAAAATGTGTATAAAAATCGGTTGATAATCCAAAGTGTCCTAAACATTCTGGGCTGTATTTTGCTTGCTGCATTGATCGCAGCATCATGGTCGAAATCACAGGATACTCCGGTTCATCTTTCACAGAATCTAAAATTTCCTGTAAGGCCCTTGGTTCAACTGTTTTTCCTGTACCCCGAACAACTAATCCAAAATTCGTGATAAACTCAAAGAACCGCTGTAACTTTTCTGGTTTTGGTTCTTCATGTATACGATAGATGAACGGTAGGTCCATGCGAAAGACATGTTCTGCAACTGTTTCGTTCGCAACTAGCATAAATTCTTCTATGATACGTTCCGCTACAGTTCTATTACGCAGAGCTATATCAGTCGGCCAGCCATTTTCGTCGACGATCACATAGGATTCTTTAAAATCAAAGTCAACAGCACCGCGTTTCATACGGCGATTATTAAGAATTTTGGCTAATTCTTTCATATCTTCAAACATAGGCACAAGCTGTGCATAGCGTTCTTTTAATGCTGCATCGTCTTCTTCTAAAATTTTATAGACATCTGTATAGGTCATACGTTCTGTTGTGCGAATAACACTTTGGAAAATCTCATGATGAATAACTTGTCCACTTCCATTGATAACCATTTCACAAGAAAGTGTTAAGCGATCAACTTGCGGGTTCAAAGAACAGATTCCATTGGAAAGGCGATGTGGAATCATCGGTATAACACGATCCGTCAAATATACACTTGTTCCACGATCATACGCTTCTCGATCTAAGGCAGAACCATCTGTTACATAATAGCTCACATCCGCAATATGCACGCCTAACTTATAAGTGCCATCCTCATTTTTGGTGACCGTCACAGCATCATCCAAGTCTTTAGCTGATTCTCCATCAATGGTCACAATTGTTTGATCCCGTAGATCTCTGCGGCCCTCTCGATCTTTCTCAGAAACTTCATCTGACACTGCACCTGCAGCATCTAATACTTCTTGTGGAAAGTCAACCGTTATATCATGCTTATGAATAATCGATAGAATATCTACACCTGGATCGTTTTTATGACCTAATATTTTCGTTACGATCCCAGTTGCAGAACGGTGAGTACCTGGCCATTCCGTGATTTCTGCTACTACCTTATGGCCATCCATGGCGCCTAATGTATTTTCTTTGGCAATAAATAGATCCATTGATAATTTCTTATCATCTGGTACAACAAATCCAAAGCCTTTATTTGATTGGAAAGTACCTACGACTTTAGTGGTTCCACGTTCAATGATCTTGATAACAGCACCTTCACGTCTTTCTCCAGAAGATGTATTGGATACGCGGATAAGCACTCGATCCCCATTGACAGCACCATTGATTTCTGTTGGAGGAATAAAAACATCATCCATGCCTTCCTCATCAGGCGCTACAAATCCAAAGCCTTTACTGTGACCGATAAAACGCCCTTGTAAATAATTCATACGTTCGGGTAAACCATATCGATTTGTACGCGTACGGACAACATCACCTTGTTGTTCAAGCTTTACGAGCGTTTTTACAAGTTGCTTGAACTCTTCCGCATCCTGAAAACCGAATTGTTCTTCAAGCTCTGCAACTGTTAAGGGCTTATATGCTTCTTTTCTCATAAATTTCAATAATCTTGCTTCTAGTGTCGACCCTTCTAAATCCATCATTCTTCCCTCCTTCTATTAGCATTTGCAATCAGTGCTTTTTTACTCATGCCAATCAAGTGATTCTAAAAAAGCGTATATATCTTCATGCAATTTTTTTCGTTCTTTGTCCAATGTAATCACATGACCAGATTCTTCATACCATTTAATATATTTTTCATGTGACTCTGCTTGTTCATAGATATACTCAGCAGATTTTATATCAATAACGGTATCTTTTCTTCCTTGTACAACAAAGAGTGGCGCATATATTTCATCCACATGTTCTCTTACTTCATATACGAACTCTCGTAATTCAGTTAATGATGGCATTCCCATTTTTTTGATATATGCCAAAATCGCCTCAGACTCTTCCTTGCTTTTGCCAAATTGCTGATTAAACCGTTCTGCATATTGAATGACACCTTCAAACATTAAATCGGTTGATCGCATCGACATCGGTGCACACATTGTTATAATTCCCTTAATTGGATAAGAATAACCTAATTTTAATGAAAAAACACCACCAAGTGATAATCCAGCAACGGCAATCTCTTTATATCCAGCATTTTGCAATTTTTGATAGCCATCAAGTACACTTTGCCACCATTGCTGTGGAGTTGTATGTATGAGTTCTTCCGGTGGCACACCATGTCCTTTATAATGTGGGGCTAGCGATGTATACCCTTTTTTCTCTAAAAACCGTCCAAGCATACGTACATCCGCTGAATTTCCAGTAAATCCATGTAACAGTAAAACAGCTCTAGGCCCAGCCTCGAAGAAAAATGGTTCTGGTAAAATAGGGTTCATGATGTTGCCTCCTACTTAATAATTGAATAGCTTAACAGGCATGTTCCGCTCTCAATCAATCCCTTGTTAAAAAGTTAGACGCTTTCAAGTTGTATTAAACCTTTGGAGATCCTATTAATGCAGGTTCAACAGGTGTCATAAAGCACCATTAGCTAACTTTTTGAAATGAACGCCTTCATATCTAATATTATAAAGCAAAATATAGAAAACGCCTAACCAACAGTGGTCAGGCGGCTTTTAGTGTGCATTAGATTTTTGCGATTGCTATAGCTAGTACAAAGAATAAAATCGATAATACTACAGTAATACGATGTAATATTAAATCTACTCCTCGAGCTTTCGTTTTTCCAAAAAGTTGTTCAGCTCCTCCAGAGATGGCTCCTGAAAGACCAGCACTCTTACTAGATTGCAACAATACCACGATAATCAATGCTATAGCCACGATAAGAAGTAAAGCCATAATCGCTGCATGCATAATGTTCCACCTCCTGATTCGAAACATCACAATAGTCTTATCTTACCAAAAACTGTACGTAATAACAATGAAGTTATACATTTAATCCGTTTTCAAGCCATGAAAGTGAAAATAGTTTTCTTTGTCCTCACTATGTATTCGTTAAGCTTGAATCAATCGGGCTTTAATAGGTAACCAATCTCATACTCATCTCTGCTTGTTACTTGCATCTTAAAAGAAAATGTCATTGAAAAAATCATCAATTCCTCTGCGATAAAAATCCGTTTTTTCAATCATGAAAGAAAAGATAGATTTTTATCAATCGCCAGAAACCTTGGGAGCAACACGATGTTGGTCATGAACCTGTTGCCGCATGGACGCGATGCTCTTAGGCTTTAAACTTCTATTCCCCCAAGCATTTATACCTGCTGAATCAAGATAAAAATGGCGATATTATTGAATTTCAGTAGCTTCACATCTTCATGTAATAGGTGCTTACCACCTGTATATATAAGATCAATTACACACTTTTCTATTATTTTATCATTTCTTATGTATTTTGACGATAAAAAAGTCTAATCAACACAATTAATCGGTCATTCCACTCTTTTCTCTGGCTGCTGATAAGGTGAAACTTCATCAGTTGGGTTTTCTTCTTCCCCACTGAACTAGAGGAACGGAAGCGAAAAACGCCACTTCCTGTGGCAACACCTGAGTGACCAACATCTTGTTGGCCCGAACCAATCGGACTTTTACGGGCAGTTGGATCCCCACCTGCCTTTCTCATTTTTCTCTGTATCTTGAGATGAGGGTCTTACTGCCCATTAAAGCAGGATAAGGATAAAAAAAAACGCTATTTCCCTTACAAATTATAAGGAAAATAGCGTTTTATGATACGTACTATAGTTGAAATAACACTACCTGAAAATCACTTTTCTTTCATATTCATTAGCGTATTAGCGATGAATATTATAGAAAGATTGAATACCATTAAATTGAGCTGTATCAGACAATTGATCTTCGATGCGTAGTAATTGGTTGTATTTTGCAACACGGTCTGTACGAGATGGTGCGCCTGTTTTGATTTGTCCAGCATTTGTAGCAACTGCGATATCTGCAATTGTTGTATCTTCTGATTCACCAGAACGGTGAGAGATGATCGCTGTATAACCTGCACGTTTGGCCATTTCGATAGCATCTAAAGTTTCTGTTAAAGTACCGATTTGGTTTACTTTCACTAGGATTGCATTACCAACACCTTCTTCGATACCGCGAGATAATTTTTTCGTATTTGTCACGAATAAATCATCACCTACTAGTTGTACACGGTTGCCAATGCGTTCAGTAAGTACTTTGTGACCTTTCCAATCGTTTTCATCTAGACCATCTTCAATAGAGATGATTGGATATTTAGCAGTAAGTTCTTCGTACCAAGCAACCATTTCTTCAGAAGTTTTAGCAACGCCTTCACCATCTAAGTGATACTTACCATCTTCATCTGAATATAGTTCGGATGATGCGACATCCATAGCGAGCATAACTTCTTCGCCTGGTTTATAACCGGCACGTTCAATAGCCTTCACAATTGTAGACAATGCTTCTTCATTAGAAGTTAAGTTTGGTGCAAAACCGCCTTCATCTCCTACTGCTGTGTTATGGCCTGATTCTTTAAGAACCGCTTTTAAAGAGTGGAAGATTTCAGCACCCATACGAAGTGCATGACGGAAAGACTCAGCACCAACAGGCATAATCATAAATTCTTGGATATCAACGTTATTATCAGCGTGTTCGCCACCATTTAAGATGTTCATCATTGGAACTGGGAGTTGTTTTGCGTTGATCCCACCAATATATTGGTAAAGTGGTACTTCAAGATAATCAGCACCTGCACGAGCCACCGCTAAAGAAACACCTAGAATAGCATTTGCACCTAATTTACCTTTGTTTTCTGTACCATCTAATTTAATCATCATTTCATCGATTGATACTTGATCAAGAGTTGAATAGTTTCCAATTAGTTCTGGAGCAATGACGTTATTGACATTATCAACTGCTTTTAAAACACCTTTTCCAAGGTAGCGAGCTTTGTCGCCATCGCGCAATTCTACTGCTTCATATTCCCCAGTAGATGCACCAGATGGTACGATGGCACGTCCAAATGCGCCGGATTCTGTATATACTTCTACTTCTACTGTTGGATTACCGCGTGAGTCTAATACTTCACGAGCTTGTACATCTGTAATAATTGGCATTGTTTAACTCTCCTCAGTTTAAAATAATGGTTTTCCTGTCATTTCAAGTGGTTGTTCCACTCCTAATAATTTTAACATGGTAGGAGCCAAATCGGCTAAAATCCCTCCATTTCTCACCACAATATTTTCTTTTGTGATGATAACAGGGACTGGGTTTGTTGTATGAGCTGTCATCGGTTGACCATCTAGTGTGACCACTTCATCTGAATTCCCATGATCGGCTGTAATAATCGCTGCTCCCCCTTTTGCAAGGAGCGCATCCACTACTTTTCCAAGACATTCATCTACTGCTTCAATCGCTTTAATAGTAGGTTCTAACATACCACTGTGGCCCACCATATCAGGATTTGCAAAGTTTAAGATAATGCCATCAAAGCGATCTGCTGCAATTGCTTCAAGAAGTGCATCTGTCACTTCATATGCACTCATTTCCGGTTTTAAATCATACGTTGCAACTTTTGGAGAATTGATCAAAATACGTTCTTCTCCTGGGAAAGTTTTTTCACGTCCACCACTCATGAAGAATGTCACATGAGGGTATTTTTCTGTTTCTGCAATACGTAGTTGACGAAGATTATTTTTGGATAAAACTTCACCGATTGTATTTTTCAAGTCTTCGTCTTCAAAAGCAATTTCACTGATGACTTTATCGCTATATTTTTTAAATGCGATAAACTTCAAATTTTGCGGATGGTTTTCACTTAATGTAAAGCCATCAAATGCAGGATTCGTAAAAGCTGTTGACAATTCGATGGCACGGTCTGGACGGAAGTTGAAGAAAATCACCGCGTCATTTGATTGAATCGTTGCAACTGGTTTACCATCTTTTTTAATAACAAATGGTACAACAAATTCATCTGTTACATTATTTGCATAAGATGCTTCAACACCTTCTACGGCAGAAGATGCCTCAATGCCTTGTCCATCTACTAATACTTTATAAACTTTTTCTTCACGATCCCAACGATTATCGCGATCCATTGCGTAGTAGCGACCACTGATAGAAGCGAATTGTCCTACACCGATCTCAGCCATTTGTTTTTCTGTTTCTTCAATATAGCCTATGGCTGTTTTTGGTCCTACATCACGGCCATCCAAGAATCCATGAACATAGACTTCTTCTAGCCCTTGATCTTTTGCTAATTTCAATAAGGCAAATAAGTGTGCGTAGTGACTATGCACGCCACCGTCAGATAAAAGACCCATAATGTGCAGCTTTGAATGATTTTGTTTGACATGTTGAACAGCATCTAACAAAGCTTTGTTTTGAAAGAAATCGCCATCTTTGATCGCTTTATAAATTCTGGTCAAGCTTTGATAAACAACTCGACCGGCACCGATGTTTAAGTGTCCTACTTCTGAATTGCCCATTTGTCCACCTGGAAGACCGACTGCTTCTCCTGATGCTGTTAATGTGTTATGAGGAAAAGTGTTCCAAAGACGATCCAAATTTGTTTTTTTTGCTTGCGCTACTGCATTCCCAAATACTTCATCGCGTAAGCCTAACCCATCTAAAATGATCAATGCTACTGGTTTATTTGGCATTTACCCCAGCCTCCAATAATTTTAAGTATGAATCTGGTTTTAAACTTGCTCCACCAACTAGAGCACCATCAATATGCTCCTTCAATAATAATTCTACTACGTTTTCTGGTTTCACACTACCACCATATTGGATGCGAATCAATTCTGCAGCAACATCGCCAGCTATTTTTTCTACTGTATGACGAATTTCTTTACATACTTCGTTTGCGTCATGAGCAGTTGCCGTCTTACCTGTACCGATTGCCCAAATCGGTTCATAGGCAATCACAGTCTGAGCAATTTGTTCGGTTGATAATCCTTTTAAAGCCGCTCCTACTTGAGAAGAAACTTTGACGACTGTATTGCTTGCTTCACGTTCTTCTAATGTTTCGCCAACGCAGACAATAGGAATTAAGTTATGAGCAAAAGCTGCATGTACTTTTTTATTGACTTTTTCATCTGTTTCATTGTCATATTGACGGCGTTCTGAGTGACCTAATATAACGTACTGAACATCGATATCTTCTAATTGTGATGGGCTTATTTCACCTGTAAATGCCCCTTCGTTTTCATAGTGCATTGTCTGAGCACCGATTGCCAAGTTTGACCCCTCAGCTTCTTTGACAAGAGAGGGTAAAAATAATGCTGGTGCGCAAATAACGGAATCTACACGATTTGCAGCTGGTATAGATGATTTTACCGCTTGTACAAAGTCAACTGCTTCAGATAATGTTTTGTACATTTTCCAGTTACCCGCAATAATTGGTTTACGCATTGTGAAAACCTCCATCTAAAAATTATTTATCATTTAGTGCGATAACTCCAGGCAATTCTTTACCTTCCATAAACTCAAGAGAAGCGCCGCCACCTGTTGAAATGTGATCCATTTTATCTGCTACTTGGAATTTCTCAACTGCCGCAGCTGAATCACCGCCACCAATAATCGTGTAGCCCTTCGTTTCTGCCATTGCTTCTGCAACACCTTTTGTACCATTTGCAAATGCATCCAATTCAAATACACCCATTGGTCCATTCCAAATGATCAATTTTGAATTTTTGATGACCTCTGCATATTCTGCAACTGTTTTGGGTCCGATATCCAATCCCATCCAATCACTTGGAATTTGATCGATATCGACAGCTTTTGTTTCTGCATCATCGGAGAATTTATTCGCTACAATAGCATCTACAGGCATATGTAGTTTTACACCTTTTTCAATAGCTTTTTGGATACACGATTTGGCTAATTCGATTTTATCTTCTTCTAATAATGATTTACCAATATCATAGCCTTGTGCTTTTGTAAATGTATAAGACAAACCGCCACCAATGATTAAATGATCCACTTTGTCTAATAAGTTTTCAATTACAGTTATTTTGTCTTTTACTTTGGCACCGCCGATAATTGCGGTGAATGGTCGTTGCGGATTTGATAGCGCTTTCCCTAAAACTTCGATTTCTTTTTCCATTAAAAATCCTGAAACCGCTGGTAAATATTTTGCAACACCAGCTGTCGTTGCATGTGCGCGGTGAGCAGTACCGAATGCATCATTAATATAAAAATCAGCTAAAGCGGCAAAGCTTTTAGCAAGTGCTGGATCGTTCTTTTCCTCACCTTTATGGAAACGAACATTTTCTAATAAAACGATATCGCCATCCTTCATCTTACTTACAGCTTGTTCTACGGTTTTACCAACAGACTCATCTAGTTTATGGACGGGTTTTCCAATAAGCTCAGCAAGACGTTTTCCCACTGCTGTTAATCGCAGTTCCTCTTTCACCTCGCCTTTTGGACGTCCAAGGTGACTAGCTAAAATCACTTTTGCCCCTTTTTCAACTAAGTAAGAGATCGTAGGAAGTGCTGCTAAAATTCGAGTGTCGTCCGTGATTTTACCATCTTCCATAGGGACATTAAAATCTACACGTACAAAAACGCGTTTTCCTGTCACATCGATATCTTTCATCGTCATTTTTTGATACATCATCGTGCCTCCCAATTGTTCATACCTTATCAATTATTATAGAAAATAAGCATCATACTTCACTTATATTATGATAAAACAAATATAACCACTTCCATGTTTCAGATCATATTGACATTACCGCCACTATAGATTGTTATGTAGAAAAACTATAATGTCAAATTATGATGTTATGATCAATAAAGCACTTACTTATTTCATAAAAAAAGGAGAAGTACAAAACCGCTTCTCCTGTTTTACCCTTATTCATTATATACGTATAAAACCTATATTGCTACGTTTTTTGAGTTACAAATCTTGTTTAACCATGTATTGAGCCAAATCAACTACGCGAGTGGAATAACCAGCCTCGTTATCATACCAAGCTAGTACTTTTACAAGATTTCCTTCAAGCACCATTGTGGACAAACCATCAATCGTAGAAGAAGCAATATTGCCATTATAATCAATCGAAACGAGTGGAAGTTCTGAATAGGATAAAATTCCTTTTAATTCATTTTCGGCAGCTTCTTTTAATGTAGCATTCACTTCTTCAACAGTGACTTCTTTTTCTAATTCGACGACTAAGTCAACTAAAGACACGTTTGGAGTAGGCACACGAATAGCCATACCATCCAATTTTCCTTTAAGTTGTGGCAAGACTTTGGCTACCGCAATAGCAGCTCCCGTAGTAGTCGGAATCATAGATTGAGCAGCAGCACGAGCCCGACGATAATCTTTGTGCGGGAGATCTAAGATTTTTTGGTCATTTGTGTAGGAGTGAACAGTTGTCATCATGCCACGTCTAATGCCAAATCGTTCATCTAACACTTTGGCAACTGGAGCTAAGCAGTTCGTTGTACAAGATGCATTTGATACTACATCATCTGTTTGAGGATCGTATTTTTCATGGTTGACCCCCATTACATAGGTTGGCATATTTTTTCCTGGAGCAGATACGATAACTTTTTTAGCTCCCGCTTCTATATGTTTGTGTGCTGCTTCATAGCTAGTAAATCGCCCTGTAGATTCAACGACTATATCAATATCTAATTCTCTCCATGGAAGTTTTGCAGGATCTGTTTCCGCATAAACACGAACATTTTGGCGATCAACTACTAAGTAATCGCCTTCAGATGTTACCTCCGCATCAAATGCACCATGAATGGAATCATATTTTAAAAGATGTGCAAGCATTGCTGCATCCGTCAAATCATTTACAGCAACGATTTCAATATCTTGTCGTTTGATAGCTGTACGAAATACCAATCGTCCAATACGCCCAAATCCATTAATCGCTAATTTTAATGTCATCATCCATACCTCCATGAATCATAATGTTATTGTACTAATCGAAGCATTTCTTCGGCAGCAGCTGAATCTGTTATTAAAACAGATTGTTTTGCCCCGCGTTTAAAATAAGAAAGGATGGCTTTTGCCTTCTTTTTCCCGCCAGCTACTGCAAGAATACTTTTACATCTATTTACTTGCTCTAGCTGAATCCCAACCGTGCGAATCCTTTGCACTATATTGCCCTGCTCATCGAAATAATAACCAAAAGCCTCACTGACAGCACCATTGGCAAGCAATGCTTGTTTGACTTCTTCACTTGATCCGCGTCTTACTGCCATTTCTAAAGCAGAACCGATACCGTGAATAACGACATCTGTTTGATCATAAAGCCGTATCATCTCCTGAACGATTGGCTCCTGAACCATTGCTTGATAAGCCGTATCGCTTAAATACTCTGGTAAATATAAAGTGCGATATTGATTGGCTGTATGATTGGCAAATGTCGCCACAATAGTATTCGCTTGTAATCGCATTTCAACTCCCATACCGCCTCTAGCAGCGATAAAATTCAAGCCCGTTAAATTTTCTGAAGGTGTAAGACTCTCAGCTATAGCCGCCATTGTACTGCCACCTGTTACAGCAATGATTTTGCTATGCTTTGCTGCTAATTCCAGTTGTTTTGCCGCTTCCCTCCCCAATAATGATTTGATGGAAGGCACCTCATCCAGATTACCATCTACAATGATCACTTTTTGAATTCCAAGTATACGAGTTAACTGTTTTTCCAATATAGGTAGATCTGACCATTCATAAACAAGTGGTCTTAAAACTTCTAATACTTCCATTCCCAGTTCAGAAATCCTCATACCAGAACGATCGGCTATGATTAAACCTTGTTCACGTAGTAAATCCGTTTCTTTACGGATTTCCCGCTCCGCTACAGCAAGTTGATCTGCAAGCCCCCGCCTTCCTATAGGTCCTAGCGTATCGATCATTTGCAAAAAGCGATATCGAGTATGAAGAAGCTCAGACATTTCAGGCATTATTTTCAATTGTGCTTCCAATAATGTAGCCATGTCATTCATTCTCCTTTTATGGGGCATTTTTTATCCCATATAATCATTTTATGTCCCACATGCTGCAAAAAAATATTTCCTACGCCCAGTATACAATTCTCTATTATTGGTTGCAACAAAATTTCACTTGAAAATAAGCGTAGAAAAAATACTCAAATCGGTCTTACTTAGAGCGGATTCCTTCTAACAAAGTAACATAATCTAAAGCACCATACTGAATAATCTGCCCATCTTTTTCAACAACAGGAATCATCAGCATGTATTTTTCATGAATGGCGTCATCCTCTTCAATATTGACTTCTGTCATTTCAAATGGGATATCTTCGCGTACTAAATTAAGCGTTCTTATTCCTTCTTCACAGAGCTCGCAATTGGGTCTTCCATAATAGATAATTTCCATCACTGATACTTGCCGCCTTTCTTAATAACAACATCCAGTTTAAGGATGCATGATCTTCTTATGTATATGATTACCTTCATTGTGGAACAGCTATTATCAGTGTAATTGTATTTTCAGGGTTTTTCAAAAATTTTCTCTTTGTATCCATTTCATCATATAGAATTTACATCAAAAATAATGATTCATTTTTGATGTTTCGCTCCAGACAGCGCTTTCTGTCATTTATTATCTCCTGATTCAGTATAATAAAACGCAAAATTTTGATTTAACATCCAAAATGCTTTTTGGAAAATTTTTCACATGCATTAAAATGGCTTCGCTGAACATACTAATTTTGCGTGACAAGCGCGATATAAAAAAAGGAGGTCCTATTTTTGCAACAACAACCACAAAACCAGATGAAAAATGATCCCATGTATCATGTAGATTCAGCAAAATTTAATCATGGTGGACATGAAATAATGGACTTGCATGAAGTATTGGGTGCAATGATCGGCGGTCTAAACCAATGTGTGTTATTGCGTGATCAAATTCAAGATAATGAATTGCGCAACATTGTTGATCGTCAGTATAAATTTGCACTAGATGATTACAATGTATTGGTGGAATCATTTAAAACTGGTAAAGATCCTTCTCATCCATCAGGTCATTATGAAATGACTGAGAATAACAAGTTTACTTTTGGCGTACAACCTGGTCAACCGAAAAAACCAATTACACAAGCCAGTGAGATAAACGATGAAATTATTTCAGGATATATCCTTAGCTGGCATAAAGGGGCTGCAGCACTTAAAACAGCTGCGGCACTCGAAACAACAAACCCAGTTGTTCGTCGTGTATTGGCTGATTCGATTCCAAACTGTATCGAAATGGCTTACGAAATATCTATCTACCAAAATCGTAAGGGCTACTATCAAGTTCCACAATTATCTTCTCAAGATACAGTAACCATCACTAACGGTTTTGCTGAAGCTACAACAGGGACTACTCATCAACCTTCCCGATTCAACTAAAAATACGCAATAAGGGATGTTCTAAAAAGTCCTATTCAACAAAATAATGCTTCGCCTGTTAGTAAAAAACTGCTCATTCTAATTATTAGAAATGAGCAGTTTTTTCGATGAAAGCGAAGCAACAAGATATAGATTATTATTTAAATCAATTTTATAAAGTGAAACTTTAATCAGTGGGGGTCTCTTCATCCCCTACTGAAGTGGAGGAACTCAGGTTAAAAACGCCACGTCCTGCGGCAACACCTGAGTGACCAACATTTTGTTGACTTAAACCAATGGGACTTATACGGGCAGTTTATCTCCCACCTAACTTCTTTACTTTCGCTGAATTTTGAGGTGAGAGTATTATTGCCCGTTAATGCGGGATAAATCTGTTTTTAGTTTCAAAATGCGAATATTTAAATAATAATGGTAACTTATACTTATCATCCAGATTTTCATACGGATACTTTAATTATTGAAGAGACTCAATGTTTGCCTCTGTTACTAATTTTTGCTGTTGTTTTTCCCACACTTCATTTAATTCAGAATCAGAAATACTTGCATTCTTCACTTTTTCTGCGTCAAATATTTTTTGTTTCAATTTTCCAATTTTTAATGCCTGTTGATAAGCTGGAATTGCATACTGATTCCAATACTCGTCTTCTGTAATACCTAAAGCTGCAATATAATCCTTAAGAAATTGTTGTGTTTGTGGGTCTTGTGCTTCAGCAACAGCCTGTTTCATCTCATCAGCAAATCTTTTTGCTTCATCTTCAGTCACATTCAGCTTTTGCTTATCTGCTTCTTGTTCTGAAACAGCTTCTTTAATGAATTCAGCTTTGATTTGCTCATCACTTAAAACTTGTTGACCATTATTTCTTTGAATCACATTTTTACTTTCTTTAAAAGCAAGAAAATCTTTGTTTGAATATGTTTTATTATTAATCTTTAAAAAGGGTTTCTCTTGCTTAGATTCTCCATTTTGGTGTTCTTGCGCTAAACTTGAAAAAACATGTTGACTCACCGTCTGATCTGCTTTTGTATTTGAAGAAAAATAAAATACAGCAGAAAAGCCAAGCCCTATAATTAAAGTAGATGCCACTAATATTTTTTTTGATTTCTTCATACTTTAATCCACCACTCCTTCAGTTGTATCTCCTGTATAAGCAGCTGGTGTTGTGCTAGAACTAATATACGTAGCATAACCAACAGCTTTATACGTACTAGAATCAGCCAAGTTAGAATTAGGTTCACCGGCATTTAAATCAGTTAAATCACTTGGGTTTTTATAATAGCTTGGGCTCAAAGGTAATGAATGTGTAGTTCTGTATTCACCATCTTTATAATATTTTATGTTTCCGGCATTCACTGATGCATTAAATGGTAATTGTGCTCCTCCTGGAACAGTTGTATACATTGATTCGTAAGTAATATATTTGCCAAGATAGCTTACTACAATATCCATTTTCATAGTTATGGCTAGTGCAAAGGGAACCAGTACAGTTCCTGATGCAGCATATACAACAAATCTTTCCGTGTCATTAGAAGTGTTGGTATGAGTTGATGCAGAGGCTAAGGTTGGTAGAGAAAAAGTAAGTACAGCTACTGAAATTAGGCTTAATATTTTAGATTTTAATTTCAAAAATATCCCTCCTTCTTTTATATACTTCTATTATTTGCCTAAAGTTCAAAAAAATAAATAGTTCGAATTATCTTATTTTTTACATTAAATAACATATTTTTTATATAACATTAATATAAAGTAATATTTAAAATGAATACCTTCTTTTAGAAATCATACTAGAAGTATATAATAATGATTAAATGGGGTGATGATATGAAAGACGAAAAAGAGGAAAAGAAATCATTTAATGATGTAATAGACCATCTTCATAAAATTGAGGGGAATGTTACTGCCCCTACAGATGCAAAACTTAAAAATATGCCAAAGCCTATTAAGTACATTGGTTACTTTATCATTTTTTTCTTCGTCATTACATTTTTACTGATTTTTATTTTAAATTTAGTGCAATAAGAATAAGAGGGAAAAGGCTTTTTTGAAAACAAATAAGCAAAAAATATGTATGATTGCATTTTTGCAATCAACTATGATTCATATTGTCTAAAAAGGCATCCAGAATAAATACTACTCTGAATGCCTTTTGTGTTTTTATAAATTAGGTATCAATCAAATAATGAACCATAACTCTCTTTACGTTTCAAGAGCTTTTCCTTATTATTTTCCCGGTTGTATTCTATCTTTTATACTAACTCTTTTTAGGAATAATGAAAGAATTAATGCAACGCCTGAAATAACTGTTGCTACCATAAACGTATAATTAATGCCATCTAATAAAGCGGTTTGTGTAATATGTGCTTTTAATTGAGCAAGTTGTTCCGCTGTTGGGGAAGAAGGCGTTTGACCTGCTTCTGCAGCGGCCTTTGCTGCTTTTACAGCTTTCGCTTTTGCGGCAGCTGCTAATTCAGTCGCTCTTGTTTTAATATGGTTATCCATAATTGTGACAAGAATAGCTGTACCAATTGCACCTGATACTTGTTGAACCGTATTATTAATGGCGGTACCATGTGGATTTTTATCCATTGGCAATTGATTCAATCCATTTGTCATAATCGGCATCATAACCATAGACATACCAAACATACGAACAGTATAAACTGTAATAATATAAGTATATGAAGAATCTACTTGTAATCGAGTTAAGAAATAAGTTGAAATCGTCATGATACTTAAACCAGTAAATGCTAAAATGCGCGGTCCAATTTTATCAAATAATTTACCGGTAATCGGTGACATGATGGCCATCACGATTGCACCTGGCAGCATCATCAAACCTGCATGGAAAGGAGAGATTCCGCGAACTTGTTGCACATAAGCCGGCGTTAAAATCATACCTGAAAACATAGCAACTGAGATAACCATTGATACGACAGAACCTAATGCAAACATCGGATATTTATAAATTTTCACATCTAGTAATGGTTCATCCATCTTCAATTGTTTCATGATAAAGATCACTAATGTAACAGCACCGACTGCTATTGTGCCATATACCCAAGGACTATCCCAGCCTTTGTCACTCGCAGCGCTAAAGCCATATAAAAGCCCGCCAAAACCAATTGTTGAAAGAACTAAAGAAGTATAATCTAAAGAAACTTTACGTGTTTCCATTACATTTTCTAATTTCCAAAAACCAAATAATAGACTTAATACGGCAAAAGGAATGATCATTTCAAAAAGCATACGCCAGCTATGGTGTTCTACAATGTAGCCTGATAATGTTGGACCGATTGCCGGAGCAGAAATCATGACTAATCCAAACATCCCCATGGCAGAACCACGCTTTTCAATTGGAAAACTTGTCAGCATGACATTCATCAATAATGGTGATAATGCTGCTGAACCGGCAGCTTGAACCATACGTCCCGCAATTAAAACCCAGAAGTTTGGAGCGGCAGCTGCAATAATCGTTCCTATTGTAAATAGAGACATTGCTGCGATAAACAAAGAACGGTTTTTAAATTTCACAACAAAAAAGGCTGAAGCCGGTATTAAGATTCCACTTACAAGCATAAAGCCTGTCGTTAACCACTGTACTTGTGAATAAGTAACATCGAAATCCTTCATAATTGTAGGCAATGCTACATTCATCAATGTATTATTTAAAAAAGCAACAAATGCACCGACAAATAAAATAGCAATCATTGCATAAGGTGGTTTTTTCAAAGTTTCGTTTCCCATAAAATTTTCCCTCACTCTTTCTATAAGATTATCTTTTTATAGCGGTGATTTATATTTTATACCGACAGTCCAATTTTTTCAATCAAAAAAATTCAATATCTTTAAAACGTTGATATAAAAGCATTTATAGGTTAGAATGATAGTATAAATTATCGGAAAGGTGACAATATGAATACGCGAAAAAGAAAAGTATTAGACGTTGCACGTAGCCTATTCATTGAAAAAGGATTTCATGAAACTTCAATCATAGATATTATTCATGAAGCACAAATTTCAAAAGGAACTTTTTATAATTACTTCACTTCCAAAAATGAATGTTTAATAGCTATATTGCAAGAAAGCCGCGAAGATGCTAGTAATCGTAGACATGAGTTGATCTTTGGTCAAGATCCAAAAGACATTCATATTCTTGCAAAACAAATAGCCGTACTTATGCATATTAACCGTGAGCAAAACCTATTGCAAATTTTTGAATCCATTTATCATTCAAATGATGATGCGATCAAAAAAGTAATTATGAAGCATCATCTCCAAGAACTCGAATGGCTTTCTTCCAGATTGGTCGAAGTATATGGCGAGGAAATTAGTTTCATGAGCTATGAATGTTCTATACAAGTTTTTGCTATGATTCAACATACGATTCGTACACTATTTGCTGCAAAAGAACACCATGTGGAACCAGAATCTGTAGTAATGATGGCACTTCGAAATATTGATGCGATCATTCCGCGTATGCGAGAAACAAAAGAAATCCTAATAGATGCTGCAACTATTCAATATATAAAAAACAGTGTAGACCATACAGTAGTAGATAAGGATATGATTATCCACCAACTAAATGGTTTTATCGAAGGTTTATCAAAGGCTGATCCAAAAGATGGCACTGAATACGCAAGTTATATCTTAAAGGAACTACAACGGGAAGACATAAAACTATATGTGATCAAAGCACTTCTTACCCCTTTCCGTAAAGCATTTTCTAATACCGCTCATGCAGCTGAAGCTAGAGAAATCGCCAATTATATCTGGCATTTGATCGAAGTTGAAAATCATAAACTAGAAGGGTAAAGCAAAACTCTAAGACAGAGGAGGATTTTCTTCCATTTCTATTGTGAGTTAGTTAAACTGATCGGACTTTACTGGTAGATATCCTCAAAGCATATCCTTTGTTTGCTATTTGCTTCTTGATGTGGGAGCATTGTTGTGTAGACAGAACGTCCTCGAGAACTTCAAAAATAAAAGGCACGAATATTGTTCAGTCAATATTCGTACCTTCTACTGTTGAAGCTGTTTGTTTCCAATAAAATCTTTTCTAATGATACTTGATATCGCCCGTCTCATTCTTTATTATTAGAAACGTTTAAAAATTCTATCTTCCCATTTACCTTAATTTTTTCCCAATTGTTTCCTTCAATGATTTTCTACCTGAATTTACCTTAACCTTTACATGAATATTTCGAATTGAATCATCTGTTAATTTGATATCCCCACCCTTTTGAATTTCATTCCACTTTTTAGCTTCTTTTCTATATAGTTGGTTAGACAGTTGATAAACGTCAGCATCGATATTTAATCCTTCTTCATAAGTCTTTTTAATTTGTTTTTTAACTTCTCCCTCTATTATTTTTTGTACTTCAGGCTCTGAAATATTTCCTTGGAATCCACTGACGATTGCGACCATTTCCACATTAATATCAAACTTTACATCCCCATTCGTATCAATTGGCTTTATTTTCACTTTATTTTTTTCAAGGACAACAGAAAGACGTTTTTCTTCATTTCCGCTTGAACTATTTGGCTTTAAATCTATACTGATTCCAGTTCTTATTGTTTCATTTGAAAGCCACTGTAGTCCGCTTATCTGCTCGTTAGTAAGAAAACCTTTGAAAGAATGTGGTGTAACAATACCAATACCATTTATCGCTGTTTCTGTATTAGAACCCTTCTCTGACTTCCAGATTTTAGTAAGTGTTACTAAAGGAAGTCTTACTTCATAATTGGGTTCATCAATACTCACGATTAATTTCCTAATATTTATCGGTTCGATGAAAGAATATTGTTTATAAGAATTTAATGGATCCGACAATTTAGACAATGTGATGGCTTTATTTAGTATCGGTTTTGTCAGCATAACATCTTTTATAGAATCTCTTGTCGCATACACCCAAGTTTGGTACCGTGTATCATTAAAACGAGTAAAGGTGTTCATGATATCACTCACCTTTCCAGCATGCAATACATCCTCAGAAAAAACAAGATACGTAAGATGCCCCCAATACAATTCTTCATCTAATGATTGGTATAATTTAAAAAATGCTTCATTTAAAGTTTTTGCATTGGCATGTCCAATTTCTGCTTGTATAATATCTGGATTAGGTGGCTGTTCAGATTTCGCAATGCTGGCAAAATCGATCAGTTGGGCATATAAGTGATACTCATCATCTTTAAAATCTACACCAACACCATAAATATAAAACATTCTCCCCGCTTCTTTAGAATCCCAACAGCCCGAGAGAATGACTGTACACAGTATCAAAAGCATTACCAGTTTTTTATTCATCTTTTTTAACCTCTTTACGTCTTGTATCATCTTGCGTCTTTAACATGCTTGGACGTTTAGAATATTTTTTGGCCGGCAATCGGAATAGCGATTTTGCTATGGTTGCCCAATTCAATTCTGTTGCTATATTCATGTAAGGAACACCGAATATACGTATTTTTGATAAATAAATGAGTATAAAAAATACGGATGCAAAAAAGCCGAATAGTCCAAAGAATGTAGAAAGTATAATCGAAAAAATACGCAATACACTGACAGCCGTTACAATGGATTGATTGACTAATGTAAATGATGCAATAGCGGAAGTAGCCATAATGACGACCATTGTGGCACTTGTCATCCCTCCTCGAATAACTGCATCCCCGATAATCAGTCCACCTACTACACCGATCGTTCCACCTAGTACGGTTGGAAGCCGTAATCCCGCTTCACGGAATAATTCAAACATCCCAAGCATCAAAAACATCTCAAGTGCTGTCGGCAAAGGGAGTCCTGTATTCGCTTGTACAACAGTGGCTAGTAATTGAAAAGGTATCTGATTTTGATGAAAAGTGGTTAAAGAAAGCCAAAAAGCAGGTAGAAACGTAGCAACTAATGTGCCGAATATTCGCATTATACGTTCGATTGAACTGAATAATGGGGGATATTCATTATCTTCGCTTGTCTTTAATAATAAGAATAAATTAACAGGTAAAACAATGGCATAGGAAATACCATCGACAAATATAACAAAACGTCCTCTAGACAGAGCTTGAGCCGTATTATCTGGTCTCCCTGTATATTCATGGCGCGGAAAAAGAACAGCACTCTTATTGATATTTTCCATAAATACGTCGCCACTAAACACAGTATCTGTATCCACTTTTTTTATCTGTTCCTTTATGCCATTTAAAATTTCTTGATTCGCAATATCTTCAAAATAAAGAAGAGCTACTTTCGTTTTGGAACGTTTCCCTACTTCAAATTTTTCCACACTCAACGAATTGGTAGGCAAACGCTTTCGCAGTAAAGCAATATTGATCGATACGTCCTCGATAAAATTATCTCTTGGTCCTTTGACAGTAATTTCTGTACGTGTTTCTTCAGGCGTACGATTGGGCTTTTTTTCAACATTACTTGAAAAGAGCAATGCTGCTTCTTCAAAATAGAGCAGGACAGAACCTGTATATACAAGTGAAATGGCCTCCTCTTCCTCATTTACTTTTTTTAAGTCTGGAACATATAACCTTGATATGATTTGTTCTTCTAATGGTTCATCGACCAAATGACTACATAAAAAACCAACACGTGGGACGATCACTTCATTTAATAGCTGCTGATCGATCATTCCTTCACACAAGATTAGATGTATTGTCTGTTCTTGAAATGTATACTTTTGAAATTTTACATCCGCAGAATTCTTAAACAAATCCTGTAACACACTCAGATTTATTGACTTTTTGTTTGGCTCGATGGCTGTTCACCACTTTTCTTATCATTTTTATCTTTTGAAGATGATTTTTCTGGCATCCATGCAACAACTGCAAAGAATACAGATAGAAAGAGAAAGAAGAGAACCGTACTAATCAAGAAATAATGCTCATTCCATTTTTGAAAAATATTATCTTTTATAAGAAATAACGATAAGCATACAATCATGAATGGTGGTGCAAGCCTAGTCCAAACTTGTTTTTTATCTTCAGCCATATTCAAAATATCTGAACAAATATATAGAAGAAATCCTACTCTTATAAATGTCCCCGTTAACCATTGGTAAATAGAGAAGAAATCGATATGTTCGATAAAACGCCCAATTGTTGCTAGACCCCATTCTTCATATGCCGGATATCTTTGCTTTGCTGCTTCAACTGGACCAAACTCTGTAATCGCACCAATAAGCGGACCATCTGTTAATCCTACTAGGATAACTAGCATCATTGCAAAATGATACCATTTCATACGTTCTTTGATATGATGCTGAAGAAAAAGTAGGATTAGTAATTCAATAAAACCAGAAGTGGGATAGATCATTCCTTTAAGGACCGGTTTAAATCCATGTTCAAACATGGGTAATAATAATTCATAATCTTTCATCTTTATATTGACAAATGAAACAAAAAAGCCAAAAATGATAACGGCAAATAAAACAAATGTGTTAACGATTGCAATGGTTTCCACGCCTGAAGTAGCAAGATAAAAAGTAAGTATGACATAAACGATTAACAAAAAAATCATTGGTGTCTTCGGTAAAAAAGCGGAAGATATCCAAAGTAACGTTTCTCTCATCGTGAACGCAGCCAAAAGGATTAAATAAAAAGCCGTAATATACAAAATGATAGAAGATCCAACTTTTCCTATTTTTTGCTTTAACCAATCATTTAAAGGTTGCTGTTTAGATTTATTATGGACATAAACCAAAAGAAACAACCATATAAATGATGCAAACATTCCAGCTAAAACCGATGCCCAACCATCTCTTCCAGCCGCCTTTATAATGGATGGAATAATGGTTACATGATTTTTTAAGCCAATGAACGTCATTACCAATAATAGGGTGTGCAGTATACTAATGGATCCAGTACTCTTCATTATAAAAACCCTCTAACATTTGTTGATAAGGTGAGTTTTGACAAAAATTTAGGATAATATAAGTAAATAATGAAAACAATCCATTCGTAAAAACATATTGACTTGAGGGGTTTTTGGCGGTCTTAATACAATAATTTATGTAGATGAGTCCGTTTCATCATGCGAATCTGAATGAAAATAGTTTATGTAAATGATCCATTTCATCACGCGGGATCTGGATGAAAATAGTTTATGTAAATGATCCATTTCATCACGCGGGATCTGGATGAAAATAGTTTATGTAAATGATCCATTTCATCACGCGGGATCTGGATGAAAATAGTTTATGAAATTGATATGGTTAGTTAATAGGGGATTTTTTTGGGAGAAATCGTTTTTAATGCAATTATCCATTTGTAAAAACATCGTTGCTTTTTCCTTCAAAAAAAGAGAGAGAGCATGTGGCGAAATACATGTTCTCACTCTTTTTTACCAGTAAAATATGCTGTTGTTTCCATTTATTATTATACTATATAACCAACCGGTTGTAAATATTTTCATGATGAATAGGTTGATAATCTTTTATAGAGAGTTTAATAAAGTCTCTTCATCTAATTAACATATTTATCGCTTAACATTAATGTTGCCACTTTCCTTCTTTCTTTGTTCCTTTACTGATTCTAAAATTTCAATATACGTTAACTATATAATCAAAATCATACTTTTCTTCTCACTCTTTCCATCCTTGCTAAGATATTTAATACTAATAATTCTAATTAGAAGATGTTCAGCGTATACCGTTAATGGATACATTCGCGATATCCATTTATCCGCATCTTTCATAACAATCAGCACATCCTCTCTAATCAATACGTTGTTACTTTTTTGGATATTTTAGTTAAATAAATGTGGGATTTTTGTGTCTATACTAAGTAGATCTTCCCCATTTTTTATAGTAAAAATAAAACCTCCTCATGTCAGTGAATTTTGTTAAACTCACTTTTTTTGAGAAGGCGAATAATATAGGCAAATTTTGGAGATTATTTAGAGGAGTTCTATGCTCCGTTGTTTTCTCCTTGATACCTATAAATACTTGTGTATCGAAGCTTGTAGTCAATTTTATGTATGCCCCCGGAGGGAATCGAACCCCCAGCCTAAGAACCGGAATCTTATGTTTTATCCATTAAACTACGGAGGCAAAAAGTATTTGCGACTTATCTATTATACAAATTAAATGGGAACAATTCAATAAGAGAAAAAAACAATCGTAATATTTGACCTTTATTGACCATTATGTGTATGATAAAGTTACAGCTGAGATAGATAAACTTTCAGCGTATGAACACGAAATTACCTTATTAATTTGAGGAGGCTATTTACATGAATTTAATCCCTACAGTTATTGAGCAAACAAATCGCGGTGAACGTGCCTATGATATTTACTCACGTTTATTGAAAGACCGCATCATCATGCTTGGCAGTGCCATTGATGACAACGTAGCAAACGCTGTTGTATCTCAATTATTATTCCTAGAAGCTGAAGATCCAGAAAAAGACATCTACCTTTACATCAACTCTCCTGGTGGTAGCGTAACAGCTGGTATGGCTATCTATGATACCATGCAATTCATCAAACCAGACATCCAAACAGTTGGTATGGGTATGTGCGCATCAATGGGTTCATTCCTTCTTACAGCAGGCACAAAGGGTAAACGTTATGCATTACCAAACTGCGAAGTCATGATTCACCAACCTCTAGGCGGCGCACAAGGTCAAGCAACAGAAATCGAAATTGCTGCAAAACATATTTTAAAAACACGTGAAAAATTAAACGGCATCCTTGCTGAACGCACAGGCCAACCAATCGAAGTCATCGCTCGCGATACAGACCGTGATAACTACATGACTGCTGAACAAGCAAAAGAATACGGCCTAATCGACCACATCATGGATCGCAATGAATTAAAAAAATAAGATAGGCATTTTCAAAAACAAAACGGCAAGACTCGTTTATTCAGAAGAGTCTTGTCGTTTTTTTCTGCGTGAAAGGCTTTTTGTACAGAGTTTTATATGAAAAGTTATTTTGGATAGTTAAAATGATCGTTGGTTTTGACAGTTGCATGGAACAATCTTTAGAAGAAAATCGAGTGAGTTCTTTTAGATTGGTTATGGGAGAAGAAAAGGAGAGAAGGTATAAAAGAAAGGAAGGAGATGGAAAGGAAGACGTAAATAGTTTTAAACGTGGATACAATTTGTTGTTTCGTGGATTGAATAGGGTCTTCCATGGATTGGAGGATGTTTTCCGTGGATGGAACCTTCTTCCCCGTGGATTGGGTCCCTTCTTCCGTGGATTGGACCTCTTCTTCCGTGGATGGAACCTTCTTCCGTGGATGGAACCTTCTTCCGTGGATTAGGACTCTTCTTCCGTGGATTGAGTCTCTCCTTCCGTGGATTGAGTCCCTCCTTCCGTGGATGGAACCTTCTTCCGTGGATTGAGTCTCTCCTTCCGTGGATTGGGTCCCTCCTTCCGTGGATTGAGTCCCTCCTTCCGTGGATTGAGTCCCTCCTTCCGTGGATGGAACCTTCTTCCGTGGATTGGGTCCCTTCTTCCGTGGATTGGACCTCTTCTTCCGTGGATTGGGGCTCTCCTTCCGTGGATTGAGTCTCTCCTTCCGTGGATTGGGGCTCTCTTTCCGTGGATGGAACCTTCTTCCGTGGATTGAGTCTCTCCTTCCGTGGATTGGACCTCTCCTTCCGTGGATTGGGGCTCTCCTTCCGTGGATTGGGGCTCTCCTTCCGTGGATGGACCTCTCTTTCCGTGGATAGAACTTCTTCTTCCGTGGATGAATAATTTCAAGCACTATCAATTTCAAGAAATCGGTCTTTTTTCTTCTAAAATGAAAAAAGCGGCTCTCCCAAAGGGGAACCGCTTCGAAATTACATTATACTCTTTTTACGGCGACCACGATAAATAGCGTAACCACCTAAAAGAACTAATACAAGTCCCATTAAGCTTGCATATAAAGAGGTTTGAACTCCTGTTTGAGGTAATTTTACTAAGTGATAATCACCATCAGGAAGTCCTTCCACCACGATGTTGCCATCTTTGTTGACTTTCAAACCACTTGCAATGGTTTTACCGTTTTCGTCAACCAATTTATAGACATCATCTTTATATTTATGAGCATGGTCTTTATCTGTTACTTTGAAAGTAGCACTATTGTTACCACTTTTTGATGCTTTGTTATTGTTAGGAGATGTTGTGTCTTCGTCCTTGTTTTTGTTTGGTGTTTTGCCATTTCCTTTGTTGTTATCATTTTTAGGATCTTTCGGCTCATCCACTTTCACATTATCAATGACGATATTTGGACCACATTCGCCTTTTTTCACAGTAAATGTGATTGTTCCTGACTGTTCTTCATAACCTGATGGCGCTTTTTGTTGAACTAGTTCGTAAGTACCTGGTTTTAGATGAGCAACCGTAATTTTACCGTTACTATCTGAAGTCACAGTAGTCACTGTTTTGCCATCTTGATCTTTTACAACAAAAGTAGAAGAACCTTTGACAACTTTTCCTGTTTCTTCATCTTTATTGATAAAGACAACATCGCATTGTTTCGGTACATTTTTAACAACCACTACTGTGTTTTCACATGTACCATCTTCTTTTGTTTTCACAGTGAATGAAACATCCGCAGATTTCTCATAACCATTTGGTACAGAAGTTTGTACTAATGTATAATCACCTGCTACAAGCCCTTTTACAATGATTTTTCCATCTTTATCAGAAGTAGCATTTTCAGCAACGACTTTTCCATCTTTATCTTTAATGGTAAATGTCGCACCTGCTACCTTGATATTCGTAGCATCTGCATCGATCACTGTAATATCTACAGGACATGTTTTTGGATCATTTTTCACCGTTGAGATCGTTACAGTACATGTTCCGTTATCATTTTTCACTGAGAATGAAATCGGCTCTTTGTTAAATTCATAACCAGCTTTCGATGATGTTTGAACAAGTTGATAATCGCCCACTGTCAATGCAGGCAATGAAACCTTCCCAGACGCATCACTTGTTACAGTCGCAACGGTCACACCATTTTGTTTTATCTCGAATGTAGCATTTCCAATACCATTGTTCGTTTTTGAATCCACTACGTTGAATTCGATCGGACAAGTCGGTGTTGGTGGGATTGGGTAGTTTTTCACTGGAATTAATGAAGTACAAGTATCTGTTGACACAACAAATTCTTGAGGACTTGCAGCATAATATCCAGCTGGTGCTTTTGTTTGTACTAGTTTATAAGTACCTGGGCTTAAGTCTGGAACATTTACTTTCCCATCAACCACTTTAAGACCTGTTGCACCTGCTACATCATCACCATTTGAATCAACTACTTTAAATTCAGCTTGGTTTGCCAAATCTGTAGCTTGTTGACCTGTTGCACCGACTACTTCGAAATTAGCGAAGGTGTCGCATTTTTCAATTGTAACGGGTATTATTTTTTGACATGCATCATCAAAATCAGTTGTGTTGAATGAAATATCATCAATCTTGACATAGCCATTCGGTGTATCTGTTTGAATAATCTTATATTCACCATCTGGAAGCTTATTCAACGTTAGCTTATTTGTTGCATCAAGTGTTAAATCTTTTAACTCATTATTCTCTTTATCTTTTGCTATATCGCCATTGCTATCCACTACTTTGAATTTAGAGCCGTTCCGGAATCCTGCCATATCACTTGGATCAACAGCATTGAAATTCACCGTCACTGTGTTACATAGTTTTGAGTTTTTGACAACGATATCTGCTGTTGTACAACTTCCTTCAACTACTTTAAAGTCTGTTGGTTTAGCAAAAGTATCATAGCCACCATCTGGAAGTTTTGTTTGAACTAATGTGTAGTCTCCGGCTGGTAATTGTGGTGTTACAATCTTACCATCACTACCCGCTTTGATATTTTCAACTACTGTGTTTCCATTTTTATCAGTTATTTTATACTCTGAACCTTGAAGAACTGTTTCGCCATCTTTGTTGATGAAGGTTGTTGAACAGCCTGTAGGTGTTTGTAAATAGTTCTTAACAGTTAAATCAACTTGATTAGGAATCAATGGATTAACAGTATCTCCTGAAATCGCTACACGAATAGCCGATTTTCCATTGATGATTTTGGTTAATGGAGTCGAAGTATCTTGATTACTTACATATCCACTTGCATATCCATCACCCGTGTAACCATCCCCAAATGTTTTATATCCATCTGGTTGATTCTCTTCAGTTAAGTAATAATAGCCTGTAGGAAGTGTCTTTGTAAACGTTACTTCACCATTAAGATCCGTTGTGGCTGTATCAACAGTATTATTTAATTCATCATATAATTTAAAAGTAATGCCGCTTAAATCTTGAACTTTCACGTCTACACCATTTGATGATTGAGCAGCAATTTTATGAATTTTGAGTTTTGGTTGATAATTTAACCAAGCTAATGCTGTAGAATAGCCAATTTGAGCTTTTGTTAAAGTATAACCACTTTCTTTTACAGATGCATTTAAATCTGTTGCAGAAATTTCTGCTGTATTCGTTGGAAAGTTAAGCTCAGCTTTCGGATCTCCCGTATAATTGGAAGAATACGTTAATGTATAGCTACGCGTAATGTCTCCTAAATATAATTCAAAGCTTTTACCATCCTCGTTTGGTACAAGAATCGCTGTATCTTCAGCTACACTAGTTGGAGCAGTAGCTTGTTGTGTAATCGTAATATCTGTTGAGCTTGAAGTAGTAGGATGTTCATCGTCAGTATAATCGGTTCTTGTCAACTTAAATGAATCTAATTTAAGAGCCATATCACCTGTCGCACTATCTTCTATTTTTACGTTATTTAAATTGGATTGTGAACGGTTAATAAGTACTTTCCAATTATGTTGTACCTTTCCCGTACGGTCTGTATATTCTTTTTCAACTACTTCATCGCCATAATTTAAACCTGTTGGCGTAGAATCTAGTATTATTTGAGACGTATTATCCCCTTTAAATTTTGCTGTATTCGTATACGTAGATGCAGCGTGAATTAAATCTGTGTTTACTTTTGTCTTATATACAATTTGGTAAGCACTATTAATGGTACCTGCTTTTGATAAAGTAAATTCCTTACTTGTATCTTCAAATCCTGAAGGTGTCCAATCACTAGTTACATCATTTCCTCGACTAATAACACCTGTTTTGGAATCAACACTAGCATCGTATATTTTTAAGCTACCAGCAACATAGTTTTGATCACCATCAATTGTATCTATTAACACAGGATTTGTAACCGAGTTCGCGTAGTAATTGACATTTACAGTCCATGTAATTTCCTTCGTTTTTGGATTGTATACACCCGATTTATTCCCATCCGTATCTGCTTCTGGTGTCAAATTATATTGAGATGAGCCAATTGAAACATCTGTTTTTGTTACATCTTTAGCTGTTGTATAATCAATCGCTGCACTATTTTTAAGTGTTGTACCTGCTCCTACAAGATTATACCCTGTTGTATAAGTAATCTCGGTGTTAGGTTCGATTTCTTTACTTGCTGAAAACTGAATCGTAAATCCAATTTCTTTGTCAGCTCCATCTTTTGTTTTAGTAACAGTTGCACCTGAATCATATGTTGCTAATGGCTGACCATCTACTTGAATACTACTTTCATCAAGTGTTAGATTTCCTGTAACATACGTATCCGTTACTGTGACACCTTTTAGATTCCCTACATTGGTAGCTGTATTTAATGTGATTTTCCAATCAGCTGTTTTATTGACATAGTCAACACCATCTGGAACAGTTGATTTAACACCTGCCGTGTTGTATAAAGACAAGCTAGCCGTATTAGTAGTTGTCCAAACGCTGCCAATAGTGGCTGTATTGGTAATGTCGCCACCTGTTATGACATCATCAGCTGTTGTCGTATATTCAATGACATAAGCTTTATTTGTTGCTGGTACAGAGATGCTTACTTGTTGTTTATTGCTATCAGTAGGATTAGGAATTTGTGATTCCACTGTAAAACCAGAAGCACTTATGTCTACTTCTGCCCCTTTCTCAACATGTGCACTACCATCACCATTTGTCGTTAAAGTTGCATTGTATATTTTTAAATCCCCAAAAGTAAATCCTGTATTAAAGGTATCAACAATGGTTTGTGCAACTAAGTCACGCTCGTTAATATTGTATTGAATTTGCCAAGTAACAGTTTGAGTACTAGAGTCATATGCTACCTGTTTTTTTACATAAGGTACATTGTGTTTTATTGTGACTTTCCCTGAAGATTTCTCTAAAATCGTTGAATCATCTGATTTTACCATTTTAGCTGTATTAGCTTCAATGGTATTTGGTAAGCCACTACCATCACCATATGCATTCGTATCATCTACTGTTGTTTTCAAGACAATTTCATACTTATCGGATGTAATACCACCTGTACGTTGTAAAGAGTATGTTGTACCTGTACCATTATCTTCCCAATTCGCTTTATCATCAAAAGGCTCTGTACTAAATTCTCCTGTAAACTTGTTGTAGTCATATTTTTTAACCGAAACAATGGAGTCCTTTGATAAACCTGCTGGCAGTTCATCCAATAGTTTCGCAGCATTTTCTACTCCAGAAAATATGATTTTATATTGAATTTCCTTGGTATCAAATGATTTTCCACCATTATCCGCTGTTTTACTCATAGCTGGAGCTGGTTTTGGTGCTTCTTGCAACTGTACATCAACATCTTTTGTTGCACCACCTTGAATAGGGTAGTGAATAGTATAAGGAGTCTCATCTATACTTTCAGCAAACCAGCTTCGGAATACTAGACCACCAGATGAACCTGCTGGAACATCTTGATTTACTTTAAGTTTTACAGTACCGTCTGTATTCCAAGATAGATCACCCGTTACATCTGTTGCTAAAGTTACATCAGTACTATCTCCCTGTTTGACATACGTTCCAGTTGGAAGGGTATAAGTAAATTCAGTTCCAGCTGGGACTGCTTCAGGAAATTCAAAACTCACTAATACACCAAAATCATCTGTAATTTTAAATTGATGATCAGTTGGCAATGGATCTGCTGAATCAATTCCAGAAGTTAATTGAATATCTGTAATATAATCAGCTAAAGATGAACTGATTGCCAGTTTTTTCAAAGCTTTTGTTTGCAATTTAGCTTTGGTACTTTCATCAGATTTCTCTACTTTATCCTCAGCAGCTTTTGCCTTTTCTTCTGCACCCTCATTTTTCGCAAGTTTTGAAGCTTGTGCAATGAGTTGTGTTAATGCAGCTTTTCCTGCTACAAGTGATGAATCTACTTGCTTAACTTTCGCATCAGCCGCATCAATGGCAGCCTGTGTTACACCTTTAGCCAGTTGATCCTTTGTTGGGGTGAATAGGGCATTCACCGCTACGAAAGCTCTTGCCAAGTCGACTTTGTGTTGTAAGTCTTGTTTGACTTGGTCGTTTGTTACTTTGTGGACGGTTACTTCTACTGTGTTGATATGCCATTCCGTAACATCTTTTGCAAGGGCTGTGTATTGGTTGTTTGTGAACAGTGAGTCCACTGCCTGCTTAGCTTCTTCCTCCACAGCCTTACTACTATCTTCGTCCTGAGCAGTTGCATTGGTTGGTGTGGATTCTTTGGTGTTATCCGCTTCTGTACCAACTTGGGTTTTGGTGTCTGTTTGAGTGGTTGCGGTATTATCGTTTGTTGCCGCAAACGCACTCATAGGCATCAAGAATCCAGAAGAAAGTACTTGGAGCACGAGCATGAAGGCCATCAGTGTTGCACTTAGTTTTTTCTTCACGTATGTCATTTCCCCTTTCTATTAACTTGTTTAAGCTAAAATCGCAAAGGGAAATCGAACATCTTCTATTTAGTTTTTCAATGTTTTATCCCTCCGATCAGCTTATTTCATAAGATTTGAAAAAAATTTTTTACTCCCATTAATTCCAAATCTTTTTCATTGGGAATATATCACCATCAATATATTCTTTCAAATTCTCCCTTATCCTTATGTATTATAATAGAACTATTCATATAATACTTTATTGACTTATATGTATGTTAAATGATATTTTTTTGATATAAAAAGAGTTTTATTATTCGTTTTTAAAATTCGCTTATTTGTATCTCGTATATAAAATTCAGCAACAAACTATCTTTTGTATAACAAAAAATGGGATATATTTTTCTTTTTCATCATACTTTTATTGAATTATACCTAGAAACTCGAATACTCTATTTTATTTCCTTCTTATTTTATTATTTTAAAATATTAAATGTATTACAAATACACTAACTCACACCATTACTTTTCTATCATTTTCAAAAAAAAATTCAAATTCACGAAAATATCACATTCATTGATATATAAATATTTAAAAAGCATCATACTGTTTAGATTATGTTTATTTTTTGTTCAATATTTGTTCAGTGCAATAATATAAAATATATGTTTAAAATGTTAAATAGCTATTCAAATATATTTTATGCATTAGTCAAATTATTTTTCTTCTTCTCTTATTAGAATAAATTTTCCAGACGAATAGTAAGCACTTCTTAATCCTCTACTACATTTAAATCCATCAGTTTTTTCTTAAAACGATCGCTTCAGTACCACTACGATTGAGAATGATCAACGATTTTCTATACAGAATTTTTCAAACACAAAAAAGCGCTGAGGAACAATCTTATCGAGTTGCTCCTTAGCGCTTTTTATCTATTTAACTAATCTTCGTTTTCAATTATTTTAACCAGTTTTTCTAATACTTGTTTTTCGTCATTACCTTCTGCACTTAAAATAATAGTAGTTCCTCTTGCAATCGCTAAGCTCATGATCCCCATGATACTTTTTGCATTTACTTTTTTATCGTCTTTTTGAAGGAATACGTCAGCCGAATGACGATTCGCTTCTTGAACGAATAATGCCGCTTGTCTCGCTTGTAATCCTGATTTTAGTTTGACTTTTACTTGTTTTTCTACCACAATGGATCCTCCCCTTTTAAGTTAGAACAGTTTGAATGAAATGAACATATAAAGTGAAACTTTCATCAGTGGGGGTTTTCTTCACCCACCACTGATGATTAGTTGAACCAATCGGGCTTTTACGGGCAGTTGCTCTCCCGCCTACCTTCTTTGCTTTCGCTGAATTTTGAGAGAGGTGTATTACTGCCCGTTCAAGCGGGATAAAATCCATCTGTTATTTTGAATCCTTCTTCATCCCAAAAGAATCAATGAAAACTTCACACAGTGAGGGGGTTTTTTCATCCTCCATTATGTATGAGTGAAACAATCAGGCTTTTTATCCCCCATAAAATGATGGGGGACTTGCCGCTTGTTGATACGGGATAAAAAGATGATTTTTTACAACTTACATGGTTTTATCTTAATCATTAAATTAAACTTTTATTTTTTCGCCATTTCTGAGCGCATCGGCAATTTCGTCGATTTTGCGTAAACGATGGTTGACACCTGATTTACTTACAACGCCTGTTGATACCATCTCGCCAAGTTCTTTTAGTGTTACTTCTTGATATTCTACCCGTAACCGCGCGATTTCACGTAGTTTTTCTGGTAATTGATCGATACCGATCATGTTATCGATATAACGGATATTTTCAACTTGACGAATCGCAGCACCAATTGTTTTGTTCAGATTAGCCGTTTCACAGTTAACTAAACGATTGACACTATTTCGCATATCTCGTACAATCCGTACATCTTCAAATTTTAGCATGGCTTGGTGAGCACCTACAAGGCTTAAGAAATCTGAAATCTTCTCAGCTTCTTTTAAATACGTTACAAAGCCTTTTTTGCGTTCTATCGTTTTGGCATTGAGTTCAAAGCAATTCATTAAACTCATTAAGGCTTCTCCATGCTCTTTATATAAAGAATAAATTTCTAAATGGTAGGAAGAAGTTTCAGGATTATTCACAGAGCCACCTGCTAAAAAGGCTCCACGTAAATATGCTCTTTTTTGATCTACCGTATCGGTCAACTCTTCTGCGATGGCATGATCGAATAAAGAATTACCAGAAAGAATATATAATTCCTCCAATAGCTCTTTTGCTCCATCACGCACGCGGCAAATATACACATTATTTTTCTTTAGCCGCATCTTTTTACGTACTAATAATTCAATTCGATGCTGATATAATTTTTTCATAATGGTATACATTCTACGAGCAATCGCTGCGTTTTCAGTTTGCACATCAAGACTTATTTGGTGATTAGCAAAGGACAGAGAACCATTCATTCGGATAAGGGCAGATAGTTCTGCTTTCAAACTCGCATCTTCTGCTTCAACTTGAGTAAGTTCTTTTTTCGTTTCCGAAGCAAATGACATTTCGATTCCCCCTCTCTTCAATAATCTATTTTACGCTAATTTGACCACGATTGCTTCTTTTGTTGATAGTTTGTCGCATATTCTACTATCCATGCAGCAACTCTATTGGTTTCATGACGAATAACGCCATTATGGATCGTAGCAATATCTTTTTTCACAACTTCAAGCCCCATATTTTCTAAGCGTTCCACATCAAATTTTACAGGTTCTGCCAACTCTTTACTATAGGCTTCCCGGATCGCTTTTGGCACTTCCTCTTTGTTGATGAGTATCGTTTGGATAAAATCCTCACCAACGTGATCATAAAGCGCTTGCACATGATCAGCAGCTGTATAGTTTGAGGTCTCGCCTGCCTGCGTCATTAGATTACAAATATATATTTTATGCCCTTTTGCTTCTAATACTGCATTTTTGATTCCTTCTACCAATAGGTTTGGCAAAATGCTAGTGTATAGGCTTCCCGGTCCAATAATAATGATATCTGCATTCAAGATGGCATTGACCGCTTCTTGTAATGGCTGTACATCTGCTGGTGACAAAAATACTCGCTTGATCTTAGTGTCGAACGTTGGAATTTTCGACTCGCCTTGTACAATAGTGCCATCGTCTAATTCAGCTAATAACGTAATACGTTGATTGGCAGCTGGTAAAACTTTACCATGGACATTTAACACACGACTCATCTCACGTATAGCATGTGAAAAGTCCCCTGTTATTTCTGTCAATGCTGTTAACATTAGATTTCCAAGTGAATGTCCACCTAATTCTTCTTTTCCTTTAAAACGATATTGGAACATTTCTTCAACTAACGGTTCCACTTCTGAAAGTGCTGCAATAACATTGCGAATATCTCCTGGCGGCGGAATCGCAAAGTCATCACGGATCCGTCCCGAACTTCCACCATCATCGGCAACTGTTACAATAGCAGTCAAATCTACTGGGCATTTTTTTAATCCCCGCAGTAATGTTGAAAGCCCTGTACCGCCACCAATAATGACTATTCTCGTTTGACTTTTTGGCATTAAGTTATCCCTTTCTTTTGGCAATATCACGATGTGTAATCACTGTTGGTGCATATTTATCTAGGTGGTTACCAAAGTATTCCGCTAAAGTGACAGAACGATGTTGACCACCTGTGCATCCAAAGGCAATGACTAACTGTGTTTTCCCTTCTTTTTGATACAACGGTATCATAAATTCAAATAAATCCATCAACTTTTCAATTAGAGCTCTTGTTTCATCATATTTTAATACATATGATGAAACTTCTTCATCTAATCCGGTTTTCGAACGAAGTAGTTCAATATAGTATGGATTTGGTAAAAAACGTACATCAAATACTAAATCCGCATCGATCGGCATACCGTGTTTAAATCCAAATGACATCACATTTACGGTGAAAGTACGAGATTCCGCGTCTGAAAATTGGGCAATAATTCGTTGGCGTAATTCTCTCGGTTTCATACTTGATGTATTATAAATAAATTGGGCACGTTCCTTTACATCTGCTAATAATTCACGCTCACGCTTGATCCCCATAAGAGGTAAGCCATTTTCAGACAATGGATGTGAGCGGCGAGTTTCCTTATAACGTCTGACTAATGTTTCGTCATCAGCATCTAAAAATAAAATCTTTGTGGCAACAAGATCTTCTCTTTCAATCTGATCTAATGCATCGATTAATGAAGAGAAAAAATCTCCCCCTCGTAGGTCCATTACAGCTGCAATACGAGAAATTTCTTTTTTAGATTCTTTCATTAAATTTAAAAAAGTTGGCAGTAATGCTGGGGGTAAATTATCTATACAATAAAAACCTAGATCTTCAAAACTTTGAATAGCTACAGTTTTCCCTGCTCCAGACATTCCCGTTATGATAATTAACTCGTTCACTGACTGTGGACTAGGCATTCTTTCCATCCCCTTCGCACGACATCTGAATTTTTTCCTCTAACAATTGAAAATCCTCTGTATATGTAAAAGTTCCATATTGTGTACCTACTGATTCAACTGCAAATAATAAATTCGTGCGATCACCTTCTGCCATAGGTAAATGTTTTAGATTTTCAATCGGGTGCCACTCTAATACTCCTTCACGGGTTTCTTTATAGGGTATCCCTTGCAGATCTTCGGCTATGAAAGTGAATAACATCCATTCATTCACCACTTCTTCTCCACGTTTTATAACCATTGTGTAAATGCCCTTTAGATGTGGCTTAATGGCTGTAGCGCCCGTCTCTTCTCGAAATTCACGACTTGCCGCTTCGAAAATCGACTCTCCGCTTTCAATCTTTCCACCTGGTGCAACATACCAACCGCGTCGTGGTTTCTTCAACAAAAGCACTTGGTCGTCTTTTTTTACTAATAAATTGGCGATTCTTTGCACACACGACACCCCATTTCTAACAATTCTTATCATATTTATTATACCGTTTTCAACTACTTGAATCCAAAAGAATAATCTAAAAACACAAATTCTCCTATTGCTATAAAGTAAAACTTCACTCAAGGGATGTTTCTCCACTGAGTATTAGTTCAACCAAATCGTGCTTTTACAGGCAGTTGATCCACACATCCTCTGCTTTTTACTTGAATCTTATGCGAGACTATTGGATACTTCCTGTTCATGCGGGATAAAGTGAAACTCCATCAGTGTGGGGTTTCTTCATCTCCCACTAAAATAGAGGAACTCAGGTTAAAAGTTCCACGTCCCGTCACAACACCTGAGTGACCAACATCCTGCCCGCCCGAACCAATCGGACGCATGGGGCAGTTGATCCCCCACCTTTCTTTCTCGTTTTTCTCTAAACCTTGAGGCGGAGGTCTTACTGCCCCTGCCCGTTAACGCGGGATAAAAAAGAGGTTGCTTCCTACGGTCGAGAAAACCGACAGAAACAACCTAACAATATTTCTATTTAAAAGGGGTTATTACATTCTTCACTATACACAATCTTTGTTGCAGGTTAATAACAACTGTATTAAGGAATTATTAAATTGAATTATTTTACAGGAAATTTTCCTTTTAGTTCTTCCACATAATGCTGAGCGGCTTGTGCTGCGATACTTCCATCACCAGTTGCTGTAACGATTTGACGTAACGTTTTATCGCGAACATCACCCGCAGCATAGATACCCGGAACAGCGGTTTCCATTTCTGCATTCGTTTGAATATAACCAGCTTCGTTTAAAATGCCTAGATTTTTAAAAGGTTTTGTTAATGGAAGCATACCAATATATATAAATACACCATCAGCTTGGACCTCTTGTTCAGTATCATCTACAGTAGAAACAAGAGTTACACTACCTACTTTCCCATCTTTTTCGTGGATTTCTTTTACCGTATGGTTCCAGATAAAATCTATTTTTTCATTAGCGAACGCACGATCTTGAATAATCTTTTGAGCGCGTAATTGATCACGGCGGTGGACGATTGTTACTTTATCTGCAAATCGTGTTAAATATATTCCCTCTTCAACCGCAGAATCTCCTCCACCAACAACGATTAAATTTCTATTCTTAAAGAATGCACCATCACATACAGCACAGTAGCTGACACCACGACCACCAAGTTCTTTTTCACCAGGTATCCCCATCTTTTTATACTCTGCACCTGTAGTGATGATAATAGCACGTGCCTTATATTCTTTTGAACCAGCTTTTATGGTTTTATATTCTTCCCCATCGATAATTTCAGTAACATCACCATAAGCGTATTCTGCCCCAAATTTTTTCGCATGGTCGAACATTTTGGTCGACAATTCTGGTCCTAAGATGGATTCAAAGCCGGGATAATTTTCAACCTCTTCTGTATTCGCCATTTGTCCTCCAGGGATCCCTCTTTCTAACATTAAAGTAGAGAGATTACTGCGTGAAGCATAAACTGCAGCAGTCATGCCTGCAGGACCAGCACCGATAATTACAACATCATAAATTTTTTCTTCTGACATGTCTGTTCCTCCTAAGTCGTATCAGTTCATTTTGCTTTAATCTTAGAGGATTGCCATTGTTTATGACAAGATATCTGCTTATGAATCCACAAATCACTTATCAAAAAGAGGCAAAAATTGTATCAATTCGTTCACATATTTTGTCAATGTAACAGTAGAAATGCCATAATAATCTGCTACTTCTTTTTTGGTAATATTCTTTAGACGAGATGATTTATACATATATTCAGTTGCAGCTGCAAGCGCATTCGGATTTTTGAATGGATAATCTTTATCCAGTGCACGCTCGCATAAAACGAACCACATTTGAAATAAAAAAGTATCATTCAATTGCAGCGGCTTAGCCTCACCATACAAAATTTCAGCAACCTCCGCTGAACGCAGAAATGACTTTAATGTGCGATCATTATCTAGAAAATTGCGATCTAATGTATAGGCTAAATATAATTTTTCGATGGGCGTATAACGGTCGATCTGAACCCAACTGGGATGAGCAAGGATTTCTTGTTGATAAGGGGATTTTCCCAATAAAAATATCCCTAATAACCGTTCGCTTCTATATTTACTTTCTAGCTTTTCAACAATAAAATTCCGATTTTTTTCAATTGAATCTGCTTGAAATTGATTGTGCTCAATCGTCCAAGGTTCATAGCCTATTTTATCAGGAGCAATCTCAAGTAGCTTATCCCATATCATTCTTGCTTCTTCTTCAAAGCCTAAAAAATACGCTGCATGAGATAACCAAAAATAATAGCCTGTATCTCCCTCAAAACCATGTTTTTTCATACTTTTCAACCATTTATAGGCTTCTTCATAACGACCGATCAATGCTAATGTTGCCCCAAGTTTATAGCGTTGCTCAAAAGAGTATGGACAAAGTTTGACCAGTAACGCTGTTAACGCTTGTAATTCTTCCTCATCCTTCTCGTAGTAAGCCATAACCGTTAAATTACAAAGCGCATGCAAGTTTCCAAAATTTTTTTGCAATAGTTGATGCAACAAGGCCCTAGCTTGTTCGGAATCGCCTTTATAAAAATAGGCGAGAGATAAATTATTGTAAGCTGCCCAGAAGTCAGGATAGTCCGTAATGATATTCTCTAAAAGTACGATTGCTTCATCGAGCTTACCTTTCTCCATCAGTTTTCTTGCCTTTTCTTGCAGATAAATGGCTTCTTGACTCACCGATTTATCAGAAGGAACATCACCCACCACGGATGAAGCAAAGTCTATAATATCCATTGCTTCATCTGCATACTCCCCCATTTCATCAAGGCGCAAATACTCCTCTGCAAAATATTTTGCATCTTCCATGAATCCGGCTTGAGCAGAGCCTTCCGCTAAAAACAGCAAGATTTCAGGCTCATTTGGATCGATCTCGTTTGCTTTTTTCAATAACTCTAACGCATGGGTGAGGCGACCCGCTTCCAATTCAACAATGGCATATTGTAACAATATCAATGAATCCTCTGGGTTAAGTTCAGCCGCTCTTCTCAAATATTTAAGTGCTTTTTCTACTTGATCACGATTCAATGCTTGTACTGCTTTTTTATAATAAAATTCACCATTAGGAATAAAGAATACAACATTTTTTCGAGTATTTTGTTCACTATTCATATCCTATAGTTTTCCTCCAAAAATAATAAGGAACGCTGTTGTACGTTCCTTAGACATCGTATCTAATATTATATCATAAATCAGTGCTTTTCATGACGTTTTTGCAAAACACCCAAAACTTCGTACAAATCTAATTTTTGTTCCTGTAAAAGTACTAGTAAGTGATAAATTAAATCCGCTGCCTCCCATTTTAGTTCTTCGGCATCGCGATTTTTAGAAGCAATGACGACTTCTGTTGCTTCTTCACCAACCTTTTTACAAATCTTATCTACACCTTCTGTAAATAGGTAGGTTGTGTAGGCACCTTCCGGCATTTTTTCTTCCCGATCTTTAATAACATTTTTCAATGTTTCTAAAATGTCGAGAGAGCCTATGGATGATTCTTTTTCTTTGATCACTTCACTAAAGCAAGAAACGGTCCCTTTGTGGCAAGCTGGACCATTTGGTAAAACTTCCACTACCAACGCATCTTGGTCACAATCCACACGCAATGCAACCACTTTTTGCGTATTTCCACTCGTTTCTCCTTTATGCCAAAGTTCTTGTCTCGAGCGGCTGAAGAACCATGTTTCACCTGTCTCAATTGTTTTTTCTAAAGATTCTTTATTCATATAAGCTACCGTTAATACTTCTTTTGTTCTTGCATCTTGAACAACTGATACAATTAAACCGTTTTCGTCAAATTTTAAATTTTCAGTCATCTCACTGCTACTCCTCGCTGTTTTAAACTTGCTTTTACTTCTGCAACACTTGTTTCTTTATAGTGAAAAATTGAAGCGGCCAATGCTGCATCCGCGTCAATATCATGTAGTACTTCATAGAAGTCATCTACTTTACCTGCACCACCGCTTGCAATGATTGGCACATTAACGGCCTCACGAATCGCTTTCGTTAGTGGTAAATCGAAGCCATTCTTTTCCCCATCTTGATCCATACTTGTTACAAGCAATTCTCCTGCACCAAGTGCAACAGCTTCTTTTGCCCAAGCTATCGCTTTTTTTTCTGTTTTATTTCTTCCTCCATGTGTGTAAACCATCCATGTGCCATCTTCTTCACTCCACTTTGCATCAATGGCAACGACGATACATTGTGCGCCAAAATAATCAGAGCCTTCCTTAATCAGTTGAGGACGATTAATCGCAGAAGAATTGATCGATACTTTATCAGCACCAGCACGCAATAAACGCTTCATATCTTCTAATGTTCGAATACCACCACCTACTGTAAATGGTATAGCAAGTGCGGTCGCTGTTTTGCGCACAACATCAACCATCGTTTCACGCCCTTCATGTGAAGCAGAGATATCAAGGAATACAAGTTCATCTGCACCTTGTTTGTTGTAAAATTTAGCTAATTCTACAGGATCGCCTGCATCTCGTAGAGAAACGAATTGTACTCCCTTTACGACACGGCCTTCTTTGACATCTAGACATGGAATAATTCGTTTCGTTAACATTATTCCGCCTCCCTTAGTGCCTCTTGTAGTGTAAAACGGCCTGCATATAACGCTTTGCCAATGATGACACCGCTGACAGTTGAGCTTTGTGATGCTTTTTTAACTTTAGCAATATCTTCTAATGCACTAATCCCACCTGAAACAATGATATGAGCGCCAGTTGCCTGCGCTAATAATAGATTTGCTTCAATATTGGGGCCAGCTAGTGTTCCATCCGTTGCAATATCTGTAAAGATAAAATATTTTGCACCCGCTTCTGCAAAAACTTTCCCTACTTCAATCGCTGATTGATCAGAAGTTTCAATCCAACCATGTGTCGCGACCATACCGTCTTTAGCATCTATACCAATGACAATTCGTTCAGAACCAAACTCTTTGATAAATCCCTTTACAAGTTCTGGTTCACGGATAGCCAGACTACCAATGATCACACGATCCACACCATTTTCTAAATAATAACGAACATCTTCTTCCGAACGAATCCCTCCGCCGATTTGAACCTTTAGAGGTAATTCCTTTGCAACCCGAATGACTTCATCCGCATGTGCACGTTTACCATCTTTGGCGCCATCCAAATCGACCATATGTACATAACTTGCGCCTGCCTCTGCAAAACTTTTTGCCATTTCAAAAGGTGAATCCGCATAAACGGTTTCTTTGGCATAGTCGCCTTTGAATAGACGAACACATTTGCCGCCTCTCATATCGATAGCTGGAAAAATTTGAATGGAACTCATAAAGTAGCTACTCCCTTCTCAACTGCACGAAGCCAATGTTGGAGTAAATAGACACCACATTCGCCTGACTTTTCTGGATGAAATTGCATGCCTGTCACATTCCCTTTTTGCACAATCCCAGGGACTCTCACATCGCCATACTCTGCATATGCGATTAAATCTCCCTCATCCATTTCTGTTGCAAAATAAGAATGGACAAAATAGACATAACGTTCTTCTGGTAATTGGTCTAACCATGTTGGGGATTTGGCAAATTGCAAATCATTCCACCCCATATGTGGTACTCGGTAGGATTTTCCTAAAGAATCTTTTCCTGAAAATTGTTTGATATACCCTTTAAAAATCCCCAATCCTTGCCAATGACCATTTTCTTCACTTTCTTCAAATAGCAGTTGCATGCCTAGACAAATACCAAGAAGAGGCTTGTTAGTTGCTACCACTTTATCAAATAATGCTATAAGCCCTGTATCATGAAGCCTTTTCATGGCATCCTGAAAGGCACCGACCCCCGGCAATATAAGCGCATCACATGCTAACAAGCTTGTTTGATCCGCGGAAACAAGCACTTCGCAGCCTAAACGCTTAAGAGCTTGCTCCACACTAAAAAGATTGCCCATACCATAATCAATGACGCCGATTTTCATGTTAACAACCCCTTCGTTGATGGTACTTTTCCTTTCAATCGTGGATCGATTTGCACGGCATCATCTATTGCTCTCGCTAAGGCTTTAAAGATTGCTTCTATAATATGGTGCGTATTATGACCATAAGGAACGATAACATGGACGTTCATCCGTGCTTCCAATGCAAATTTCCATAAAAATTCATGTACAAGTTCCGTATCAAATGTACCAACTTTTTGGGAAGGAATTTCTGCACGAAATTCTAAATGTGGACGATTGGAACAATCAATGACAACTTGCGCCAATGCATCATCCATTGGTACAAATGCATTTCCATAACGTTTGATACCTTTTTTATCACCAAGAGCTTCTTTGATTGCTTGACCAAGTACGATCCCTACATCTTCGGTCGTATGATGATCATCAATTTCTGTATCGCCATTCGCTATGATTTGGCCATTGAAAAGACCATGTTTCATAAAAAGATCGAGCATGTGGTCCATAAATGGTACACCTGTGTTAACAGTTGCTATTCCTTCACCATCCAGATCAATTTCAATCGCAATTTGTGTTTCATTTGTCTTACGTTCTATTTTTGCGTAACGTGCCAAATTATTCCTCTCCTTTATCCCAGCCCCTTGATTCCACTGCTCTTGCATGTCCTTCTAATCCTTCAAGTCTTGCTAGGCGGGCAATTTTGGGTGCATTGTCAGACCATGTTTTTTCTGTATAGTAAACGACATTTGTTTTCTTTATGAAATCATCGACATTTAACCCGCTTGCAAAGCGCGCTGTACTATTCGTTGGTAAAACGTGGTTCGTTCCGGCAAAATAATCGCCAACAGGTTCAGAGCTATAGCGTCCTAAAAAAATCGCTCCGGCATTATCAATTTGTTCACTAACTTTCTCTGCATTTTCCGTGACAATTTCTAAGTGTTCAGGTGCTAGTTGATTAATCGCTTTTGTTGCTTGTTGAATAGATTCAGCAATATAAATATGTCCAAAATTCTCCACAGATCGTCTAGCAATTGCTTCACGAGGAAGAGATTTCAACTGTTCTTCCACATGCATTTGTACATTTTCAGCTAAGCGTTCACTCGTTGTAATAAGAATTGGACATGCCATTGGATCGTGCTCTGCTTGTGATAATAAATCTGCAGCAACTTCATCCGCATAGGCTGACTCATCTGCAATAATCGCAATTTCACTTGGTCCTGCAATCATATCGATAGCGACTTCTCCAAAAACTTCGCGTTTCGCTAATGCCACGAAAATATTCCCCGGTCCTGTAATTTTATCTACAGCTTGAATTGTCTTCGTCCCATATGCAAGTGCCCCAATAGCCTGTGCGCCGCCCATTTTATAAACTTCTTCGATTCCTAAGATAGATGCTGCCGTTAATACAGCAGCAGGTAATTGACCGTTTTTATCACTTGGCGATGCCAGTACGATTCGTTTAACGCCAGCCACTTGAGCTGGAATAACGTTCATTAGAACAGAAGATGGATAAGCTGCTGAACCGCCGGGAACGTATAAACCGACAGAGGCAATTGGCAAAATCCGTTGTCCTAACCAAGAACCATCTGCTAGTTTCAACTTATAGCCTTCACGTTTTTGTTGTTCATGATATAAGCGGATATTGGCAGCTGCTTCGGTTAAATCTTGTACTAACTGAGGATCTAATGATGCGACAGCTTCATCCATTTCCTGTTGTGTCACTCGTAAACTATCTGGTGCAAAACCATCCCATTTGAGACTGTATGCTTTAACAGCCTCGTCTCCTTTTTCACGAACATCTTTTAATACTTGGCGTACCGTTTTTAATTGTTCTTCATTACCACTTTCCAAAGGTCTTTTTAATGAAATATCATCTGTTAATACTTCTATTTTCATAGCAAATCCTTCTCTCATTTTACACATTTTTTGAGGCGCTTTACTAAATCTAAAATTCGTTCGTTTTTCATCCGATAGCTCACAGGATTAGCGATTAATCTTGATGAAACATCTGTGATGAATTCATATTCCACAAGCCCATTTTCTTTTAATGTTTGACCAGTGGATACAATATCTACGATTCGATCTGCAAGACCAATCATCGGGGCCAACTCGATTGAACCATTCAATCCAATGATTTCTACTTGTTCTCCTTTTTCGCGATAGTAATCCGATGCAACGGTTGGATATTTTGTTGCAATACGAGGTGCAATTTCGTTCAAGGTTGTATTTGGTAATCCCGCAGATGCAATATGACATTTACTAATATTCAAATCTAATAATTCATGTACTTCACGATTTTGTTCAAGCAATACATCTTTTCCGGCGATGCCAATATCCGCCACACCATGTTCTACATAAGTGGGCACATCCATTGGCTTTGCTAAGATAAAGCGAATTTTCTCTTGTGGGATTTCAATCATTAATTTACGTGACATTTCAACATTCTCTGGTAATTCAAAGCCTGCCTCGATCAGCATTTCATAGGCTTCCTCGAAAATACGTCCTTTTGGCATAGCAATTGTTAACTCATTCATGGACGTTACCCCCTTGTCCAATCCGTACAATTTCAGCAAAATGATTTTCAAATGCTGCTAGATTTTCTAATCCTTCTATCGATTGCAAGGTAGTACGTTTTCCTTGTGCCCGAAGTTTTTCAGCTGTTTTCAGTGCTTCAGCCAACTGTGTTGCTACGAACAGTACAAGTACTTCGTTTTTTTCATCAGACTGTTGCGGGATCACTTCTAATAGATGGTCTACTCGTAAGCCAAAACCAATAGCGCTAACTTCTGTTCCAAATACCTGAAGTAAACCGTCATATCTACCACCATTACCAATTGGAAAACCAGAGCCGGTTGCAAATACTTCGAATAGCATCCCTGTGTAATAATTCATATGACTTGCTAAAGTAAAGTCGAACGCAATGTATGAAGTGGCATCTGCAATTTCCAATATCGATGCTAGCTGTTCCATGTAGATAAAGGCATCTTTTTCATATAAATATTTTGCAATTTCTCGGATACTTTTCATCTCTGTTGCATCTTCGATAAATGATAATAATGTTTTTTCTTTTTCAGCTGGTAGATGATAAGAAATGACCGCTTCCTCAAAACCGACAATATTCTTGCGTACCAATAAGCTATGTAATTCCTCAAATTGTTTTTCATCTTGAACATTTTTCTTAATGATGGCGTCCAAAATACCAGCGTTTCCAATTGTGATCTTAAATTCTTCGATTCCTAACGCTTTTAGCAAATGAATAGCCGTTAAAATGACTTCCGCATCTGCATAGACGGAAGAATCTCCGATAATCTCAATGCCCATTTGCTCAAATTCTGCTGGACGACCACCTTCTAGTTGCTGTGCCCGAAAAACACTTGCAAAATAAGCTAAGCGTAATGGAATTTTCTCTTTTAATAATTTTGAAGTCGCAACACGTGCAATAGGTGTTGTCATATCTGGACGCAACACTAATGTATTTCCTTGACTATCAACCAGTTTAAATAGCGAAGAATCAACAATAGCAGAAGCTTTACCAATAGTGTCGTAATATTCAAGTGTTGGCGTTTGGATAAAATCAAATCCTCTTAAGCGAAGAAATTCACGTCCTGTTTGTCGAATAATCTCCTTCTTTTCAAAAATCTTTGGAAATGTATCGCGCATTCCAAGCGGTTTTTCAAACTTTCGAATTGGTGACATTATTACACTTCCTAATCTATATACTTTAACGTGCTAGAGTGATGATGTATGAAAGTATTCTATAATAAGAGAAACATGAAGTCAAGTGTTCTAAGAAAATATGTGTATATGTTATGATTTTTTAGAATTAACTGATTCTTTTTCAGCTATTTCTTCCTTCGTATAAATGATCCTCATAGGATTGCCGCCAGCAAATGCCCCAGCAGGGACATCCTTATTCACTAATGTCATTGCCGAAATAATGGCATCATCTCCAATCATGACACCGGGCAAAATAGTCGAGTTGGCACCAATCATAACCCGATCGCCGATCACAACATCTCCTAGCCTATACTCATCTACTAAATATTCATGCGCAAGGATCGTTGTATTAAAGCCAATGATCGTATCTTTTCCCACTTTAATGCGTTCTGGAAACATTGTGTCTGGTGTTACTTTTAATGCAAACGATGTTTTTTCACCAATCTCCATTTTTAAAAATGTACGATAAAGCCAATTTTTAACTGCAAGAAATGGCGTATAACGAGCCATTTCAATAATGATGAAACATTTCACGACTTTCCAAAAAGAAACCGTTTTATATATTTGCCAAAGTGATGTTGAACCTCTTACAGGGTATCTTTCCGTTCTACGCATAGCATGCTCCTCTACGATTTTTCAGATCAACATATAGTATTGATCCAATTTAGCTGCATTAAAAGTTCTTTCTCTCAACAAATAAAATAGACCATTTATTCTCACACACGCATTCTTCTTCCTAAAATGCCATGCAAATTATCACCACGATAAAATACTTTTTTCTATACACTTTGTTCTTTCTAATGATCTAGGCTCTAAAATAGTTTTGACATATTTCACTCTATCCATACTTATGATAACTTCGGGCAAGTTCTTCATCTTTGATAAGCGGCCATACGATTTCATATTCGCCATGCTGTTGAAAATTTAGATTTATATATAACAATGAATCTACCACTTGCTTCTTGAAAAATCACTTGTCGAAAATGATTTGATTCGATTCAAAACGATAGATGGAATCATGTCGGCTTTTGTGAATTTCCCGGGAAATTCAGGCATGAGTATATGCCTATAAAATTGGAATCACTCTCTTTGAACCCGATTGATTCAACTATCATGTTGAGAGATGAAGAAAACTCACACTGCGTGAATCTTCACTTTATCATCTTTCTTTCATAAAAAATAATCAGCACTATCATTACAAACTCTAATTAAAATCTGAAACAGCATTAATAATTTCCTGCTATTAAAGGAATCGCCGCATCACTATGGAAACTTAAATTCTCTAAATCTATTATCCAAAGCAATGTCGGCGATATACTACAAATTTATAGCTGACTTAAATATGAATGCTACTGTATCCTATTGTTTCAAAATGCCCCATTAAAGACACGGAAACACGCAAGCGCATTGATCTTTCTATTGATCCTTATATTGAACAGGTGGTTTAATATTTAATCGACGGTAGATTAGGATAATAACACCTAGCACAAGGCCCACTAGTGACACAATCTGTGCCATACGTAAATCACCAATTAGTAAACTATCCGTTCTCATCCTTTCAACAAAGAAACGGCCAAATGAATACCATATAATGTAGGTTAAGAAAATTTCCCCTCGTTGTGGGTTTACCTTTCGAAGCACCAATAAAATGATCAATCCAATTAGGTTCCAAACAGATTCATATAAAAATGTTGGATGATGATAGAATCCATTGACATTCATTTGTTCAATCAACCAATTCGGTAAATGTAGATTTTCTAAAAACGAACGCTCTACTACACCTCCATATGCCTCTTGGTTCATAAAATTGCCCCAACGACCTATAATTTGACCTATAATAAGTGACGGCGCTAATATATCTGCTATTTTCCAAAAACTAATCCCTCTTTTGTGGGAGAAAATAATCGCTGTCACAAAGGCACCAATAAGTGCACCATGTATGGCGATACCCCCATGCCAAATCTGAATGATTTCATCGGGATGTGCTGCATAATATGGCCATTCAAAGGTTACATAATAAATTCGGGCACAAATAATAGAAATAGGCACTGCCCAAATCAATAAATCCGTTAATATCTCTTCATTGAAACCTCTTTTAATCATTTCTCTTTGCCCTACAAAATAAGCAATGATAATTCCACAAGCAATGATGATTCCATACCAACGGACTGATATGGGGCCAAGTGTAAATGCTACTGGATTAATTGCCATTAAAATTGAATCCATAATAATCTCCTTTCGCCTCTACGCTATAACTGTTTTCATCTAGAATTCGTCATTTCCTTCAATGACGCTATCCAATCTGCGTGAAAACTCTTCTGCAGCATTTACGCCTAAATTCTTTAAACGATGATTCATAGCAGCCACCTCTATAATAACCGATAGATTTCGACCTGGTCTTACGGGAACTGTCAACTTTGGTAACTCTGTATCGATGATTTTCATGGTTTCTGAGTCCAACCCTAAACGGTCGTATGTTTTTTCTGAATCCCATGTTTCTAGATCGATGACTAGTGAAATTCGTTTATGTTTCCGCACGGCGCTCGCACCAAACAATGTCATAATATCAATAATGCCAATTCCTCTAATCTCAAGTAAATGATCAATCAAAGGTGGTGCATTACCGACCAGCGTACTTTCACCCTCTTGACGAATTTCAACGCAGTCATCTGCCACTAAACGATGTCCCTTTTTGACAAGTTCGAGTGCAGTTTCGCTTTTTCCCACTCCACTCTTCCCAGTGATTAAAACACCAATTCCGTATATATCCATCAATACGCCATGCACTGCTGTTGTTGGCGCTAAACGACTCTCTAAATAATTTGTCAATAAACTTGAAAACCGAGTAGTTGTCAATTTTGTTGTCAATACAGGTACATGATGTTCTTCGGAAGCTACTATTAAAGCCTCTGGAACTTCCATATCATGTGAGATGATGATAGCCGGGGTTTCTTGAGAACAAAGCTTATTCATCCGATCGAATTGTACTTCTCTTGATAACATTTCAAAAAATGATAGTTCCGTTTTTCCTAAAAGTTGTACCCGTTTTGCAGGATAATGTGTAAAGTAGCCTGCCATCTCAAGCCCCGGACGTGAAATATCACTCGTTAAAATATGCCGTCCGATTCCTTCCTCACCACTTATTAGCTTCAGATTCAATACTTCCATTACATCTTTCGTACAAACCTGATCCAAAGGCATCATCATACCACCTTTCCAATAAACATAAAATAATACTCAACTTCTGAGATTTTTTTATCCCGCACTGTATAAGTTGAATGGGGTGTTATTTACAGCAATTGAGCTTTTCTACTGAATTAAGATAAAGTGAAGCTTCCATCATTGGGGGTTTTCTTCATTCCCCACTGAAATAGAAGAACGAAAGTGAAAAGCGCCACGTCCTGTGGCAACACCTGAGGGACCAACATCTTGCCCGCCCAAACCAATCGGGCGCATGCGGCAGTTGATCCCCAACTATCTTTCTCGTTTCTCTCTAAACCTTGAGATGGAGCCTTACTGCCCGTTAACGCGGGATAAAACAATACGAACATATTTTAGCATAAATTTAAGTATGGGACACAATCGGTTAACTTACTATGTAAAATCATTTTCTTTCAATAAGATTCAACAAGCCGAGTAAGACTTTCCTTACTCGGCTGTTATGATTTGATCCAATGAAAAAACTAGCTTTCCCCTCATGAAAGCTAGTTTTAAAATATTATTTTTGTTCAGAAAGCCATTTTGCAACAGCATTTACTTCGTCATCGCTTTGTAATCCATTGCTTGGTTTTGCAGGCATTTGCCCTTTACCTTTGTTTAAAACATCTTTGATTTGATCTTCTGATAATTTAGAACCGATTTTTGTTAAATCCGGTCCCATAGCACCAGTTAAATCATTGCCATGACATGAAATACATTTTTGTTTTGCAATTGCTTCACCGTCAGCTGTCGCTGTTTCATTTGTTTTTTCTTCCGTTGCCGTGTCATTTGTTGTGTTATCGGTTGTTTCAGTTTTTGTGTCGTTATTATCTGCTGCGTTATCATCATCATTACCTCCGCAGGCTGCTAATACTAAAGCAGAACCGAATAACATTGCAAGTAGAACTTTTTTCATGGTAGACCCTCCTATAAAAATTTGTAATAGCTTACATAGTAAGTATAACAAATTCAATAACAAATTAAACCGCCAGAAAGTAGAATATTTGTGACTGTTTTACGCTAACTATGAAATACCATCAGACCATTTGTTTGCAGCTTTAAATATTTCAAAAACATCATCTATATTTATTTGTAATTCATGTGCAATATCATTGACTTTTTCAAAATCCATTCGTTCTAAAGCGATGGCCAATTGTAGATAGGGTTGCATGATTGTTTCATTACCTAATATGGTTTCGGCTACTTCTTCCGATAACGGCAATTGTATCAAAATACTGTTGATTGGTCTTTGTAATAACGCATCGATCAATGAAAACATGCCTACTAAAAAGTATTCGGAAGTATTTCTTTTTCTATTGTATTTTGCCAGCAATTCACACATTTTAGCTCTGCTCAATGAAATTTTCACAAGCTCATTGAACGTACCAGCCGGCTTACATTTTTGTGATTCACGATATGTCAGTATGTAAATCCATCTTTTCAAATCCTCTAATCCCAAATGGAGTATTGCTTGTTTAATTGAACGAATTTTTGACTTTGAACGTTTTGATGAAGAATTGATCAATTGCATAAGTTTGTATGATAAAGCAACGTCATGCTCGATTCCCTCAGCAATATGATCGATATCAGGTTCTTCCGCACGTAATAATGCAATCACACGATAATATTGTAATAGATTAGAAGAAATGTCACTACCTCGAATGATTTGTGGCTTCATAAAGAAATAGCCTTGGAATAAGGTATACCCTTTCTGAATGGCCTCTTGATATTGTTCCCTTGTTTCAACTTTTTCTGCAAGTAAAATAATATGAGGAAATGAATGTTTAACACGGTCTTCAATTTTCTTTCTCTCTTCATCTGTAGAAATAAAGAAATCGACTTTAATAATATCTATATAAGGAAATAAATCATCATAAATATGATAATAGTCATCTTGCATAATGAAATCGTCTAGAGCAAATCGAAATCCTTTCACTTTAAGTTCTTTTACACGTCGTATCAATGCTTCAGTAATTGGAATATCTTCGAGAATTTCAATGACGACTTGTGTTGGATTTAGTTGATCAATAATATCACTCATCAATAAATTTTCAGTAAAATTGATAAAACAAGGTTTGCCATTCGTCAATTCTTCAAACCCAATAGAAAAGTAAGAATTGACAATCACATCAACTGTAGCCAAATCTGAATCAATTTCTGGAAATTGATTACTTTCAATACCGTTTCTATATAATAATTCATATGAATAGACTTGTTCTTTAGTATTAAAGATTGGTTGTCTCCCTATAAAGATCTCCATTTGTGTTCTCCTTCATACATTATTACTATTATTATAACAATTTTCGGAAGATGTTGTTGAACTATTTTAACATTTTCAGCATTTTATATAGTAAAAAAAGAACTTTTATCATTTGGATTCAATGCCAAGATTTGTACTTGATATAATGGATATATTTATTATCCTATTTTTACCATAAAATATAGGGAATCTATTGTTTTCCGCTACGGACTGCTTGGCTATGAATACAAATACCCTCTTTGAAAAAAGGATTTATTGAGATCCCTGAAACAAATAAGAGAACCCCCAGACAGTGGGCATTGCTTGATCCTTCACCGTATGGAAGCTTTGCTTTACAACAAAAAAGGATATTGCAAGATAAATTTCTAAGCAATATCCCTAAGCATTATTATTTTTCTTCTGCAAAAATTGTTTTCCATTCATCACGTTTGGCAAGCATTTCTTTTGCTAATTCTTTGGCTCCTTCTAAACTATGGCTTGCAGCCCAACCGCATTGGACTTCGTTACAAGCAGGTACTTCAGTCGCATTCAGTACATCCTTAAAGGTTTTTTCAATAATATCTAGCACTTCATCATAATCTGTATGATTTATAAGGGATAAATAGAAGCCTGTTTGACATCCCATTGGACTTAAATCGACAACATGATCTGTGTGATTACGAATATTCTCCGCCATTAAGTGTTCAATCGAATGTAATGCTGGCATATTCATATGCTCTTTGTTAGGTTGTTTGAAGCGAATATCGTATTTATATACTTCGTCTCCATTAATCCCTTTTTTAACACCTGCAAGACGGACAAAAGGCGCTTGAACTTTTGTATGATCAAGATTAAAACTTTCCACATTTAATTTTTCCATTGAGCAAATCTCCTTTTATATTAATATACATTTATTCTAACATTTTTGAAAATATTTATATCATTAGCAAATCTATTTTTTAAATTTTGCTCTTAGCATGCCGACGATGGCTGGTAAAACCGATACAACGACAATAGCTAAAATAACGGTTGAAAAGTTATTTCTTACAAATGGGATATTGCCGAAGAAATAACCGCTGAATACACCAACTAATACCCATAATAATGCTCCTGCGACATTATAAATGATGAAATATCTATAATGCATTTTACTTGCGCCAGCTATAAATGGAATAAATGTCCGGATCAATGGCATAAATCGTGCAATAACAATCGTTTTGCCGCCATATTTATTAAAAAAATCTTGCGCCTTTTGCATACGTTCTTTATTGACTACTCGTCCTAAAAAACTATTTTCAGGAATTGACTTACCTATCTTATGCCCTATCTCATAGTTTAAGGAATCCCCAATAACAGCAGCGACAAAAAATATAATGATTGATATCCACAAATTTAATGCACCTAAAGAAGCTAATGCACCACTTGCGAACAATAGCGAATCACCTGGTAAAAAAGGCATGATGACAACGCCGGTTTCAATAAATATGATTAAAAATACAATCCCATATGCCCACCCATGATATTGGGAAACAATCTCTGTTAAATGCACATCAATATGCATGATAAAATCAATCAAACCTTTTACAAAATCAATCATTCACTACACTCACAATCTTTCCTTATTATATTCATCATACTGTTTTATCGCTTTTCTGTCACGAAACAAAAATGGAATACCAGACGTGTTGATTATCCAATTATATCCATAGAAATATTAGGTATTCGTTGATTTCCGCTACGGCTTGCACGACTCATGCGGGCGAACGCTGGGGGCAACAGGATGTTGGTCACGGAGTCGTTGCCACAGGACGTGGCGCCCTTAGACTCCGTTCCTTAATCGCTTGCGCTCCGTGCAGGGTCTCATCTGCTCGCTTTTCCCGCTGGACATTGAATTTACTTCCTGTATCCACACCGCACGAAGGAAATGCGTGCATTTTCGAGGAGTCGAGCAAGCCTTCACTCCAATCTACATAAATGGAGCTAAAAATACAGCATTTTTTAAAATGGTACCAAATATTTATCCCAATTTTTTCCTAATCAACATGCCTGATGGAATACTTTAATTGTAACGATTCGATGAGAGGTAAAGTTGCTAGTTTTAATACATTTAAATCAATTTCATAATGCAGAATACAGATAAAAAACACGGACTTTCGATATTCAGATTTGTGTGTTCCGCTAAAGACGGTACTCTCCACGTTCTTGGGCTTCAATCCCTCGATTCAACACGATGTTGCCCCCAAAGCCATTGCCACAAGACTTGGTGAACTTAGACTTTGTCCCTTAAAACGTTTCTGCGGAGCCGTGGGGCCATTCGCTCTCTCGGAGGATTTATTGGCTCTCTTAGGGACTTTATTCGCTCTTTCCGCAGGACATTGGATTGTCTTCACCGAGTACTAGCAATTCATGTTTCACACAATAGAGGCTTTTCATCCTCAACTGGTAGATAGTCAAACCAAACGTATGTATACTAGCAGCTGTTTCCCTGCTATTTCCTATATTTTGTCATCAACACGCCTAACATAGGATAGCAACTTGTCCCAATACATTTTTCATATTAGCGGCAAATTTTACAATTATGAATCATATATTATAGCACAAAGTGAAACTTCACTCACTGTGAGCTTTCTTTATATTCATTCGATACTCCTTAAATCAGTCGGGTTTTTACTGGCAATTGTTCTTTCACTCAACCTTTGCTCAATACTTGCATCATGATGTAAGAGCCTTACTGTCTGTTAATGAAGTATAAAAATGTTATATCTATTAAAATGTAATTATTCAGAATATTTATAGCGTTAGAGTCTTAAATCCTTTTTTATTATCTGTTTTTTGTGATACCATTAGAAAGTTGCAATTGAATCTTATCACATCGAAGGGGTTTTTTATGACGAACAAGAAATCACAGCTCCAAAGAGGTCTAGAGTCGCGACATATTACGTTAATGTCGCTTGGTGCTGCCATAGGAGTCGGATTATTTCTAGGTTCTGCAGGAGCGATTCAATTAGCTGGTCCTGCTATTTTAATCGCTTATCTTCTTGGCGGTATCGTCATTTTCATTATTATGCGTGCGCTTGGTGAATTGGCAGTTGAAAACCCTGTCGCAGGTTCCTTTAGTCGCTATGCTAAGGATTATTTAGGACCGCTTGCTGGATTTATCACTGGGTGGAACTATTGGTTTCTATGGATTGTGACCTGTATGGCTGAAATAACTGCCATAGGTATTTACATGCAATTATGGTTCCCAGGTTCACCAAAATGGATGTGGGCACTTGCAGCACTTGTTATGATGACTATTGTTAATCTAATTGCTGTAAAAGCATTTGGCGAATTTGAATTTTGGTTTGCTTTTATCAAAGTTTTCGCAATCATCGCTATGATTGTGGTGGGATTAGGAATCATCTTGTTTGGGATCGGTAATGACGGCATTGCTATCGGATTTTGTAATTTATGGAGTCACGGTGGATTTATGCCAAATGGGCTTAAAGGCATACTCATGTCATTGCCAATTGTCATGTTTGCCTATTTAGGAATTGAGTTGATCGGGATTACTGCTGGTGAAGCAAAAAATCCTAAGAAGGTTATTCCTCATGCGATTGATACAGTGCTCTGGCGGATTTTAATATTTTATGTTGGTGCATTAACAATCATTATGGCCATCTATCCATGGAACGAAATCAATACAAACAACAGTCCATTTGTCTTAATGTTTGATCAAGTTGGTTTAAAATATGCTGCAGGTATTATCAACTTTGTTGTACTAACGGCTGCATTATCAAGCTGTAATAGTGGGATATTTAGTACAGGCCGTATGTTGTTTAATCTTGCCGAGCAAGGTCAAGCACCTGCTATTTTCAAGAAAATAGGACGTGGTGGTGTACCGACGACCGCCATTATCGCATCGGCATTTGTTTTATTAATAGGCGTTATTTTAAACTATTTTGTGGCAGAGAAAGTGTTTATATGGGTCACCAGTATTTCAACTTTTGGTGCCATTTGGACTTGGCTTATTATTTTAATCAGTCAAATAAAGTTCCGCCAAACATTATCTAAAACACAAATTTCAAACCTTACTTATAAAGCATTTTTATATCCACTTGGCTCATACTTTGCTATTGCATTTCTGCTTTTAGTTGTTTTCCTGATGGGAGTATTTCCAGATACAAGAATTGCACTAGAGGTTGGACCGGTTTGGATCCTTTTATTAATTATTTTTTACTATACAAAATATAAAAAAGCATAAAGTGAAACGACACACAGTTCTGTTTTTTCTGATTTCTTTGTTTTTTACTGAAATCTTAAAATGGGTTCTTAACTATCTGTTGATGTGAGGTTCGTAAAAATTTATCCATCCAGCATGATCGGTAAGACAAGTGTCGACAAAAGATATTGAGAGAACATCTCTTAATATCTTTTGTTGTTTTTGGCTGTAAAAAAAGACTATAGGCAAAATCGAAAAGTGTCGAGTTCATCTATAGTCCATATTTCGATAACATTACTTTTTCTATCAATTACGCACGCGACAGGGCTTGATTTTTTAAATTGCGACGTAGAATCTTGCCAGTTGCATTCTTTGGCAATTCATCTAATATGATGATTTCTTTTGGACATTTATATTTGACTAAATGTTCTTTGCAAAATGCATGTAATTCATCCACAGTAGTAGATTTTTCTTTTAATACTACATACGCTAGAACCGCTTCACCTAAATTCGGATCAGGGATTCCTAAAACTGCCGCCTCTAAAACATTTGAATTTTTATAAAAAGTTTCTTCTACCTCACGTGGATACACATTATATCCGCCTACAATAATGATATCTTTTTTGCGATCCACAATATAAAAATAGCCCTCTTCATCCATTCTTGCTAGATCGCCAGTATATAACCAGCCATCACGAATTGCTGCCGCCGTTTCTTCAGGCATTTTATAATACCCTTTCATAACATTAGGCCCTCTGACAACAAGTTCTCCTACTTCGCCAACAGGCACCTCTTCTCCCAGCTCATTAAACACTTTATTCTCAACATTGACGATATTTGTACCGATCGACCCCGGTTTTCGTTCGCGATCTAGCGGATTAAAACATGTTACTGGTGAAGCCTCGGATAATCCATACCCTTCTGACACTCTAACCTTAAATTTCTCTTCAAAGTTATGAAGTAAGGAAACCGGCATGGAAGATCCTCCTGAAACGACTAGACGAAGTGATTTTAAATCATTCGGATCTCCTTCAGAAAATTGATACAAAAAATTGAACATGGTCGGTACACCGGCAAAAACAGTTGGCTGAAGTTCCCTGCCAATTCTAAAAATTTCCTTTGGACTAAAATGTGGTACAATAATTAGTTGCGCTGAAGCTAATAAAGGTGCATTTACAACTACCGTTAGCGCAAATACATGAAACACTGGTAATGTTGTAACCGCACGATCATCTGCACGGATCTGTAAATATTTCGCAATATCCCGTGCATTTGAATATAGATTCTTATGCGTTAGCATTGCGCCTTTTGGATGACCTGTAGTGCCAGATGTATACAAAATAATGGCTGTGTCATCTTCATTCATCATCGTTGGTTTTACTTCTGGTTTTGTTTGGATCAGTAATTGATGAAAAGAATGCACTTTTTCCTTAACATTTGATGGCAGCGCTTGCATTTTTTCAAACGTATCAGGTTTTGTTTCACAAACTACATAAGAATGCACATCAGGAAATACCTGTAACCCCACTTCTACCAAAGGTAATAAAGCATCTAAAATAATTGCTGCTTTCACATCACCATTTTGGACAATGTATGTAATCTCATCTGTTGTATAAAGTGGATTGATAGGTATAGCTGTCGCGCCAATCCTCATTGTTGCATATAAAGAAATGATAAAATGTGGTGTATTGCCCAATAAAAAAGCAACATGATCCCCTTTTTCCACCCCTAATTCCTTTAATGCAGTTGCAAATCTAGAAACTGAATCCTCAAACTCTTTGTAGGTCGTATCCTTCCCCATAAAATGATACGCCACTTTGTCTGCTTGTTCTGTAGATGTCCTATAAACCTCTGAAACTAAATTCATATTCTCAACCCCTTTGTAAGAATAAAATGAATGGCGGTTCATTTTCCATCCAAATACATTATACAAAAATTAGAAATATAAAACAACAGACAGCCGTTTTAGCTATCTGCTGTTTTCATTCATTCTCAATGCTTTCAGGCGTGTTGATTAGGAAGAAATTAGGGAATATTTTTGATATAATTCTTAAAAAAACATGTATTTTTCGTTTCATTTATGTAGATTGGAGAGGAGGCTTGCTCGACTCCCTCTTAAAATGTTGTTATATCAACGTTTGCTAGAGTTTTTTCGTGTGAAAAAATTTTTTCTTGGCCAAGATAGAGTGAGAACTAGTTTGATATTTCCATTTGTTTAAATAAATAACAATGTCAGTGTACGCTACGCTAAAGCTAATTGGAAATGAATTAACTCTATTGCCATTATTTGATGCACATTAGATCTCTGCGATGCTTATGATGACGTACCCTCCCATGTCTCTTGGCGTCTAGCGCGTACATTCCTTCGTTCGGTCTATCCATAAGGCAGAGGCGGCTGGTTTGCTCCCGCTGGGAAAAGCGAGACAGTTGAGACCCTGCACGAGCGTAGCGAAGGAAGCGGCTCAGCGCTCGCCCGCATGAGTCGTGCAAGCCGTAGCGGAAATCAACGAATTCTCCCTATCTTCATGGATAAAATTGGATAATCAACACGCCTGCAATGCTTTTATTCTATATGAACAGGCAGTATCATCTCCATTTTCATATGGCTCTTATATGGGCTAAATAACGCCAACGGATTAGGTAGAAGTAACACAATTGCACACATGTAATAGCTGCTAATACAAGGAAAATCTCTCGTATTATCGATAAATCAGCAATTCCCTTCCAAAATACTTGTAATGCCATAAATGCAAAGGTGCTATGTAACATGGCTAATCCCCAAGGTAAAAAGAATTGTGGGATCAATTGACTATTGACGATTTTGCGTAATTCCTTATCTGTAATCCCCATTCTACGCAATGCATCAAATTGTTTTTTATCTTCTTCTAGCCCTGCGTATAGTTTAAAGTAAATAAAGCTCCCTGAAGCAAGGAAAAAAACGGTAGCAGCCAATAAGCCGATAAATAATAACAGCGCAAAGGTTGAACGTATAAAGGAATAATCCAACCCCGGATTTTCAAAATAGAAAGGCAGGTCGTTTTCATGATTGGTCATATACGCTTCTGTCATTAAAGCATCTAAATTTTGACCAATATCTTTTGTTTTCGTCCACTCAGGTACAGAAAATACAAAGATATGATTCGTAGACTGCTTGGCATTAGCGCCTACCATTGGCTCTTTAATCAACCGGAAATCTTCATCACTGACCACTATGACGTTTGTTCCAAGTTCAGTTGGTGAAAATAGCACCTTTGGATATACCTTATTAATAGATAAAGGGATGCTGTTTTCCTGTAAAACGGTTGTCACTTTTTTCCTTTTCAATTCATCAATGGAATCCATTGAATAGGGTAGGAACATTGCTTCACCCGCTTTCAAGCTGACTACTGGATAGCCAAACACAAGTGCAAGTCTATTAATATCTGTTTGTGTTAAAATCTTTACCGTTTTTTGTGTATTGGAGGATGTTTGACGTTTTACATCAAATTTATATAGATGATAACTAAGCCCTTTATCCTCTAGTTCATCGATTAATCCAGATATATGGTCTTTCTCATATGGATTATCTAATTTACTCGAATACACTAATCCTAAAGGGTTCAATTGATGATATTGGTGTGTAAATGTCGACATTGAGCTTAAAATGCCAACGGCCAAAAAAGCCAATGTAGAGACCATACACGAGATGAAAAACATTCTAGAGTTTTCTCGCATAACAGATGAAATTTTAGCCATTGAAACGATCCGATATTTATGCCAATACCATTTTCTATGTTTACGAATTTGGAATAATATGAAAGGAACAGAATCTGTAAAAAATAAGTAGGTTCCTATCATAGCAAATGGCGGTATCAACGTTACAAATACGACAAGATATTCTTTATTAATATTTGCCGCCATCACATACGCTGCAACTAACAATAGTAATCCTGCAATTCCTTTCCACACAGAGTATTTCGCTATTTGCTCATTGTGCCAGTATCCTCTCAGCAGACTAACTAAATTATCATCCTTGATAAACATGACACTGACAAATGAAATAATGATATATAGACTCGTAAACGTTACAATGGTCAACGCAAAAGGCTTCCAAGAAAAGTACAATGGCAAACTATCAATTTGCAAAATTTCTCTTACAATCATAAAGAAAAACTTTGAAAATGCATAACCAAAAATAATTCCGACAACAATTGCAGCAAACCCAATGATCATGGTTTCAAATAAAATCAGCTTATTGAGTTGTCTCTTTTCCATCCCTAAATGAAGTAAGATTCCAAATTCCTTAGAACGTGCCTCTAAAAATGCCCGCATCGAATAAAACAAAAAAAACAATGTAAAGAGAACTAAAATGACTTCCGCGACAAACATTCCTTGAAAGGCAATCTCTCGCAGAAATTCATCTTCCACTCTTGGATGAAACATCAGCATAGAATAGATGAAAAACACCATAACGGATGCCACACTAGATATAAAGAATGTCGCATAAATACGACGATTTCTTATCACATTACGGAAGGCGAACTGTCGAAAAGTCACCGACATGACCTCCTAGTAAGCTCAACACATTCAAAATCGCTTGGAAAAAGGTTTGGCGGTGATTATCTTTATAAATTTCATTAAAATATTCTCCATCCTTGATAAAAAGAACACGATCACAATAACTAGCTGCAATCGGATCGTGTGTCACCATTACGATTGTTGTGTTTTCTTGCTTATTAATCCTGCCCAATAAGCCAAGAACGTCTTTAGATGAATTAGAATCTAAATTGCCCGTTGGTTCATCTGCTAATAGCAACGAGGGCTTATGAATGATCGCTCTGCCGATTGCTGTTTTTTGAGCTTGTCCTCCAGATATCTCATTTGGGCGTTTTTCAAGAATATTTTCAATACCTAACTGATGTGCAACATCCTTAACCCTTGCTTGCATCGTTTCAAGATCCTGATCATCAAGTGTTAAAGGCAAAACAATGTTTTCTTCTACCGTAAGCATTTGAAGTAAATTAAAATCTTGAAAAACAAACCCTAGCTGACGTCTTCTAAAATAAGCTAAATCGTTTTTCTTTAAGTCATGAGGTTTTATGTCATTTATGATAATCTCACCTGATGTTGGAGTATCAATGGTGGAAATCATATTGAGGAGCGTTGTTTTCCCACTCCCTGATGGTCCCATCACTGCTAGAAATTCACCTTTTTCTACTTCAAAGCTGAGTTGGTTGATCGCACGATGTGTAACTTTTCCTTCATATACTTTCGTTACGTCTTGAATTTTTAAAATCGACATATATGATTACCTCAATTCTATTAAGAATGCTGGAAGGTTACCCGAATCGATGTACCTTGTCCCACTTCAGATTCTATTTCCAATTGATGACCGAGTTTATCACAAACCTCTTTCGCCAAATATAGCCCCATACCAGTCGATTCACTCGTTTTGCGGCCATTTTCACCCGTAAAGAATGCTTTTGTTACCCGTTTTAAATCAGATGGAGGAATTCCTATTCCTTCATCTTTAATCGTCAGTATCACTTGCTTATCCTTGACTACCGCAGATAAATACAATTTCTTACCGTCTTCAAAAGTATATTTTACTGCATTGGTGATAAATTGCCCGATGATAAACTTCATCCATTTAGGATCTGTAGGTACGATACAATCCTCTGCGATATCAATACTAGGGTACACATGATTCGTGATGAATAATCGTTTATTTTCATTGACAATCGCACTCACTAATGGACGTAATGCTACTTTTTCAATTTTCATATCCTCTTCAAAAGTATCTAGACGTGCATTCATCAAAACGGTTTCAAGACCATGCTTTAGCCGATCCACTTCTTCTTGGACACTGACTTTATCCAACTCTCCATCTTCTTGCAGGAGGAGTTCTAGCACACTAATCGGTGTTTTCATTTGATGCACCCATTGATTCATAAACTGAAGATGACGATTTTGTTGTGCATATAACGATTGAGCTTCTAGTTGGTAAATTTTATATAATTCGTGAATATACTTTTCTGTTGCAATATGTTCCGGGGTTTTTGCATTTTTTTGTAATGCATCCTCCATCGACTTAGGAAGTTGAAGTATTTTTTTATAGTATGATTGTTGCATAATATAACGTATACATAAAAAAGTAATCGTTAAAATCAGTGAAATAATAATAGAATAAATGGCCGTATCAACATTACGGAAACCATCTAACCAATATAATAAAAGAATAAATAACACAAGAAATATATCAAAAACAATGTAGCCACTATGGTCTTTTAAAAAAAGTTTAACAGATTCCATTTGTTATTGCTCCTCTTCACACAGAACAAATCGATAGCCTGCACCACGCACTGTTTCGATAGTAGATCGAACATGATAATCCGAAAGCTTTTTACGAACACGCGTCATATTGACATTTAATGTATTTTCATCTACAAAAGCCTGATCATCCCATAGTTCTTCTAATAATTTCTCGCGTGATACCACTTTTGGTGCTTGCCTCATCAATAATTCTAAAATGACGCATTCCTTCTTCTGAAGGGGGATTTCAGCATTCTTTGTATGTAACTCCATACGTTCAAGAAATAATTGTAGCTGACCTTGTTTGATTGTTCTTTCTTCTTGCTTGGTCGCATATTCTCCATAGGATCTTCGTAAATGACTTTTAATCTTTGCCAAAATGATTTCATAATTGAACGGTTTAGTGATAAAATCATCTCCGCCATTCTCTAAAGCAAAAATCTGATCCATTTCACCAGATCTTGCTGAGATGAAAATGATTGGACAAGTCGTCAACTGTCTTAGCTGACGACACCAATAATAACCATCATACGAAGGTAAGTTAATATCGAGCAAAACAAGATGAGGATTGAACGCTTGAAAGTCTTCAAGAATATTATCAAAGGATTCCACTGTCTTTACATCATAGTGATACTTACGTAACGTATCCGCCAATAATGTTGCGATTTTTACATCATCTTCCACGATCAAAATCCGATGTATAACCATTCTGTCACCCTCCATCTTTTATGTGCATTGCACATGGAACTAATAAATCAGTTTGATAAAGTCTTCTTTTGAAACGCCTCCAAAGTATGTAGAAACATCAATATTTTGGATAGCTTGAGAAATCTCATGAGGCTCATATCTTTTACCCTTCAGTGCATTTTCGATATCTGCCATATCCCCTACACCAAAGAAGTCACCGAAGATACGTACTTGTTCCATCATACCCCTGTTTACTTCTAAACGTAAATCGATAAATCCAGAAGAGAATTTCTTCGTACGTTGAACATTAAATTTCGGCGATTGACCGTAATTCCAATCCCATTGTTGATAACGTTCTTCAGATAATTTGTGTATATGGTTCCAATCTTCTTCTGTTAGCTCGTAATATTGAATATTCTCTTCTCCGCTAAAAACGGATTTTAATATTTCCATTTTAAATTCCTCGATCGTAATAGGTTCTTCCATGAAATTTGCAATATTTGCTACACGAGAACGAACGGATTTAATCCCTTTTGATTCGATTTTTTCTTTTTTCACCTTTAATGCAGCCACAACTGAATCTATATTAGAATCGAACATTAGCGTACCATGACTAAACATACGTCCTTTTGTAGTGAACATAGCATTTCCAGATATTTTACGTCCCTCTGCAAGAATATCATTTCGACCAGATAATTCAGAATCAATGCCTAAATTTTTCATCGCATCTACTACAGGTTGTGTGAACTTTTTAAAGTTCCGGAAAGATTCACCATCATCTTTTGTTAAAAAGCTAAAATTTAAATTTCCTAAATCATGATAAACAGCCCCACCCCCAGATAAACGACGAACAACAATAATATTATTTTTTTCCACATAATCTGTATTAATCTCTTCAATCGTATTTTGGTTTCTTCCTATAATGATTGAAGGTTGGTTGATATAAAAAAGTAGATAAGAATCTTTTTCAACATTTAACGTTTTTAACGCATACTCCTCAATCGCTAAGTTAATGCGTGGATCAGTGATTCCCTTATTATCAATAAAATACATATCTTTCACTCCTAAAATATAAGTCATCCATTATTTTAACTTAAAATTGAAATTTTGTATTGACATATGTGTCCGTGTTATAATACAATACACAATAAAGAAACAGTAATATAACAGAACCGACAAGGAGGGATTCTCTGTGTTAGAAAATGTTGTCGAGTTTTTCAAAAACTTACCTGACAAACACTGTTCAGAATGTGGTGAAAAAATCGAAGAACAAAGTGAGTGCTACACTAACACTTGCGAGCATTGTAACAGCCTTTAATCTTTTCCTAAATGTTTCATAAAAAATCCATTTAGTTGATTACTCACTCCTCATCACTGTCCGAACCGCAGATGATGAACTTATAAGTAAATCGCTTACACAAAAAAGCGGGAAGAGCCTGAACAACTCTTTCCGCTTTTTTATGTGCTCACTAAGTATGAAAGTTGTGTTTGATAACAATCATTAGCAATTTCCTATATAGCCGAGACCTAGACCTATAATAAGAACAAATTTTTAAGCTAGAGGATGTTCACAAAGTTGATACAATGGCTAATACATCATTAAAGAGAGATTATTTTCCCCCAAACTACAAACTGAATTATTTTATATATTGATTGACTTTCGGCATAATTTCTAACGCTAATAATTCAATAGACCGAGCAACCGTTTCAAATGGCTGTCCTCCAATGTCTAATTGTGCTAAAAACCTAGTATGTTCAAATAACTCATGTTGTTTCAGGATTTTCTCAACGATCTCATCTGGACTTCCTACAAATAGCGGTGTGTTGGGACTCGTCGCCTTTTCAAAATCTTCACGATCCATATGAAAAGCCATACCGTGTTGTTTATTGACATTTCCCCAATAGTTTCTATAATAAGCATAAAATTCATCACGAGCTTTTTGACCATCCTCCGCAAAAAAGCCATGACCAGTTATAGCCACTTTATAGTTTTCTATTGGATGTTTTGCAGCGATAAATTCTAGTTTATAAGCTTCGATCAGTGGAAGAAAATACTGTGGATTTCCACCAAGTATCACAAGTGCTAAACCTGTACCAAATCGTCCGGCTCTCCTCGCGCTTTCTAGTGTTTCCCCAACACCGATCCATGTCGGGATTTCCTTTGTTGCACGTGGAGAAATTTCTGCATTCTCTAATGGTGCTCGAAAATTACCGTGCCAGCTGAGCCGTTCTTCTTTATTTAATCTTTGCCAAAGCTCTAAATGTTCTTCAAACAATTCATCATAATGCTTGATGTCGTAGCCAAATAAAGGAAAAGATTCGATAAATGCCCCTCTACCAGCCATGATTTCAGCACGACCATCAGAAAGTAAATCTAATGTTGCAAAATCTTCGTATAATCGAACTGGATCAACTGTACTTAATACAGTTGTAGTACTGATTAACTGAACATTTTTAGTTTGCTGAGCAATAGCACTTAGTATAACTGGGACAGAAGAAACCGCATAATCTAAACGATGATGTTCCCCAACCCCAACGATTTGTAATCCTAGTTCATCTGCCAATTTTGCCGCTGCTAGTATTTCTTGAATTCGTTTTTTGGCTGATACTGTTTTTCCAGTTTGTGGATTAGTTTCAATATCAGCTAATGTATATATGCCAAACTCCATGATATCCCACCTCTATTTTCTCTTTTACGATTGTTCTATAAACATTCTATGTTCAAAACGCTCAAAAAAATGACTTCTTTTAGCTTACTTTTAGTAACTAACTTTATTTTAGTTATTAAATTATGTCAAGTAACTTAAATGATAAAAAAAGACCAGAAAAATTTCTGGTCTCAAATTTATAAGCGAATCCATTTTATCTTTTTTATTATTTTGCTTCTGCTTCTCTTGAGTGGCGTTTTGTATAAAGTAATACAAAATAGCCGCAGCTAATCCCTAAGAATACGACCATATATATGAATAAGATTCCACTATTCATACCAAAGAAGCCCATATCACCTGTTGAAATAGCCGCTTTGAAGCCTTGAACTGAATAAGTCATTGGTAAGAATCTATTAAATCCTTGTAAAAATTTCGGTATCACTTCTAATGGGAATGTACCTGCACTTGTCGTTAGTTGAAGTATAAGAATAACAAGAGCTAGGAATCGTCCTGGATTATCAAATAGCGAAACTAACGCTTGGATCAAAGCTAGATATGCATAGCTTGTGATTAATACCATCAAGATAAATGCTCCCACATTAGCAACTTCGATTTTCAAGGCAAATAATGCGATTATAACAACGATTAATGATTGGATTAAACCAACCACTGCTAATATAGCCGTTTTGCTTGCAAACCATGCGAAGCCATTTTTAGGTTTTATCGCTGGTTCCACTAATGGGAATACAATAGAGATTAATAATGCGCCTACAAATAAGCCAAGTGAGATAAAGTATGGAGCAAATCCTGTACCATAGTTTGGTACCTTGTTGATTTCTTGTTTCTCTACATCAACAGGCTCACCGACCATATCATATGTTTTTTGGGTTGCATTGACACTTGATGCTGTATCATGTGCATCTGCTAATTTTCCTTGTAGCGTGCCGGCTCCATTTTTCAATTTTGTTGTACCATCTGCAAGTTGTTTTGAACCATCCGCAAGTTGTGAGGCTCCACTTACTAATGATTGTGTTCCGTTATTTAATGTATTTAAGCCAGTTGCTAGTTGTCCTGATCCTGTTTGTAATTGTCCAAGACCAGTTACCAGAGATTGAGTACCATTACTTAATGTGCCTAGGCCCGTTGCTAATTGACTAGATCCATTTTGTAATTGTCCTAAACCGCCATTAAGCGAAACAAGACCTGTATTTAATTTTCCAGCTCCCGCATCTAATTTTTTGGCACCTTCTACGGAAGCACTCCATTTAGAAGCTAGTTCTTTGGTGCCTGCTGCCAATTGCTTTGTTCCAGGGGCTAATTGGTTGGCAACAGATGTATTCATCTTATCTAAATTTGTCGATACTTGCGCAGCGCCCTCTTTTAAAACTGTTAAATCTTTTGAAGTAGGTGCATTCATGTTGGCAACACTTTGATTTAGTTGTGTAGTACCAGCACTTAGATTGTTTGCACCTTCGTTAACATTAGTAGCGCCTGTATTGATAGCTGTTGCAGTTGCAAGTAATGCTTTTTCTTGCTCTTCTGGAAGATTCATCGCTTTAATTTGGGTGATTAATTGTTCTGTTCCGGCTGCAAGCGACTGTGTCCCTTTTGTTAAATCAGTTGCGCCACTATTAAGACTGGCAACACCCGTTTGTAAAGATGAAATTTGTTTTGGCATTTCACCTAAACCATCAACTAATTGTGAAACACCTGCTGATACTTGACTGGCACCCGGAGCCAATTTACCTAAACTAGCACTTAATGTACCAACGCTAGTATTTATTTGTTGCGCACCATTATTTAATGCATTGATTTTCGTTGTATTCCCTTCAAGTCCAGAAACAAACGTTGCCGTTCCCTTTTTTAAATCAGCTGAACCTGTTTGTAATTGACTGGAACCGCTTTTAGCTGATTTGATACCGTTTTGTAAATCTTCAGAGCCTGTTTTTGCTGATGATGCTCCATCATTTAATTGACCAGCCCCTGTTGCCGCTGAATCAATACCATTTTTTAAATCATTCGAGCCTTTTGCTGCTGATGTTACCCCATCCGCTAACTTTGTTGCACCATCTTTGGCAGATTGAATACCATCATTTAATTGATTGGCTCCTTTATCAAGCTTACCAGCACCATTTGCTAGTTTACCTGCACCATCAGCGGCGTCTCCGAAACCATTCCCCATTTTCTTTATGTTAGCGAATAATGTTTCGGCATAAGTTGCTGATACTTGTTTGTTTACCTCTTTGCGGACCAATTCTACTGCTGAATTACCAATTTGCCCACTTAAGAAGTTATAGCCTTCATTTGGTTTATAAATAATTTTCATTTGTTCAGGATTGTCTTCTAGTATAGAACTTGCATTTTTTGAAAAATCTTTTGGAATGACAATTTCCATATAGTAATCACGCTTTTCCAATCCTTTACTTCCTTTATTTTGCGATACTTCTTTAAATTTAAATTCTTTGCTATCGATTAAATTCTTTATAAGATCGTCACCAAGTTGCTTATTCTCACCGTCAATTGTGGCACCTTCGTCATTATTGACGACAGCCACTGGCAGTTGATCTAAGTGTGCATAAGGATCCCAAAATGCCCAAAGGAACATACCAGCATAAATGACAGGGACAAATAAAACAGCAATTATAGCAACTAATATTTTTTTAGAATGAAAGATTTTGCTCCATTCTGCTTTAATCACGATTTACTCCTCCTTTAAAACTAAATGACTAATTTCGTCAATCAGTCATTTTTCTATAAAAAAAGACTCATGGTAAGAGACCTCTTAAAATAGTATTGCGAAACAATGCTGCGATTCTTTCTTCGGATAATTCCGAATCATGCGTTGCACTCCAATCAGCTACAAATCCAATATACGCTTTAAATAACAGATATGCTACAAGTTCTGAATCACAGGGACGTAATTCTTTCTTATCGATAGCGATATTTATTTTTTCCGCAATATAGGAGACAATTTCTTTTTCCACACGCGCCAACATTGTTTTAACAGTAGGTGTACGAAGTTCTTTTTCTTCTTCTACTAATTTCGCATAAAGTTGGTGTACTTCTCTAAATTGTAAGATTTTCATGAGAACATTATGTGCATTTTCTTGAAATGGACAATTCGGTACAATTTCTTTTTCTGCTGCCAATATCATCTCAGAAATCATTCTAAGGACAATTTCTTGAAAAAGGATTTCCTTATTTTCAAAAAAAGTATAGATTGTACCTTTTCCAACGTTTGCGATTTTCGCTACTTGATCCATTGTTGTTGCTTTGTATCCAAAAAGGGAAAAGGATTTGTATGCTGCTTCTAGAATCTCTTGTTTCCGGTCCATGTTGGTTCTCACCCACTTTCGTCTTATAAAAATGACCAAAAAACCTTTTTGGTCATCTGGTCATTTATTTTACACTAATCACTTTTTAGTCGCAAGTTATTTTTATCTCGAATAACAGGCAATCATATCCCATCTTCAAAAATCCAATAAAAGCCAGAGAAATGGAAGAACAACTGCCTGTATATACCTGTTTGGTTCAACTAACATCCTATAAGGAAAGGAATTCCCGACTAGATGAAATTTCACTCTATCGATTAATGATCATCTTTTGCAGAATCGTCCATATCCATATTCATGCTTCCATCATCCGTGTCTTTTTTAACTTTGCTCATATCGGGATTTCCTGCAATGATTTTTTGTTTCGGCATGGTGTGTAAGCCTCGAGCTGTTGTATGTGCATACATATAATAAACACCATCATGATCAAATTTAGTTGTTGCCTGATAGAGACCGTCCTTGTCTAATTTTCCTTCAAACATTTTGCCATTATCACGGTCACCTGATTCCCAAACTTCAAATTTTACTTCATCAGCATCATCTACATTTTTTCCGCCTTGTGTCACATGAGCAATCAATTTTACGTCTTTTCCAACTTCTACTTTTTCAGGTGTTTGGATATCTACTTTTACTTCAACCGTAGTTCCTTCATTTTGCGATGTCGAATCATCTGTTTTAGATGTATCTGTATTGTTACAGCCTGCAAGTACCCCTGCCGCTACCGCTAAACTAATTAATACTTTTTTCATGACTAAAACTCCTCTAATATTGGTATTTGTATCGTCACAGTCGTTCCGATACCTAATTCGCTGTTAATATGCCATATTCCTTTATGGTATTTTACAAGTTGATCCACAATAGATAGCCCTAGACCGCTACCACCATCACTTCTACTACGAGCTTTATTGACTCGATAGAATCGTTCAGTTATATGCGGTAAATCTTCAGTTGGAATTCCCATACCATGATCTTGTACTGTAATAATGGCCATATTCTCTTCTCTCTTTGAGCTTAGAATCATTTCAGTTCCTTCTTCAGAATAGCGAAGAGCGTTTTCAATTAGATTGATCAAAATCTGTTTTATTTTTTCCTCATCTGCGTTAATAATAATTTCCTCATCGATTTCTGCACGTATACGAATTGCTTTCCGACTTGCTTGTTGCTCTGTAATTTGCACAACTTCCCGCATTGTTTCAGCCAGTGGTAACGGATATAAAGTGACGGATTCCGTTTGATTGACAGCTCTTGATAACTGTAATAGCTCATTTGTTAATTTTTCTAATCGATTTGCTTCACGGACAATGAGAGATATGGTTTCTTGTTTTTTGGATTCTTCGATAAAACCGTGCTCCAATGCTTCACCATATCCTTTCACATAGCTAATCGGTGTTCGCAATTCATGGGAAACAGTAGCTAAAAATTGCTTCTGCGCTTCATCTTCTTGCTGAATCGAAGTAGCCATTTTATTGAAAGTTTGAGAGAGCTGACCGATTTCATCTTTAGATTTCACTTCAACGCGTGTTTCATAATCCCCCTCCGCCATTTTTTCTGCTGCGTTTTGTAATTCTTTTAATGGTTTCATAATATGCTTGATACCTTTAAATACACCAAATCCGATCAAGAAAATAAAAATGGCTGCACTGCCTAATAAGATAAAGACTTCTTTTGAAGCCATTTCTGTTATTTTGGCAAGTGGGAAGTAAATATAGATAATGCCTTCCAATCGCTGTTGATCTGTCAATGGAATAATCACTGAGATCACTTGACGATCAAAGCGCTTCTCATAACCTTTTTTGGTAATCGTTTTCCCCTTCAAAAGTTGCTGTCTTTCATCTGCGCCGATTAATGTATCATAGTCGATATCAAATGGTACACACGCACTTAGTTCTCTAGGATTTCGGACTGCAAAGACATTCATGTTGGAGTACTCATTATAGTTTTCAATCTTTGCGATGAAGTCATCTGTTACTTTGCCGCCTGTATACATTGTTGACAACTTTTCGCCAATTTCAACCATTGAATTTTCAGCGTCTTTCACATAAAGCCCTTCATAAAGGAAGTCTGTAAAAACATACATAAATAATACGGTAAGCGCTAAAAAAGCCACAATTACTGTCCAAATTCTAGTGGATAATTTCTTCATTTTGAAACCTCAAATCGATACCCCAATCCCCAAACTGTTTGTATAAACTTTCCCGCCTCATCACCTAATTTCAAGCGTAAAGTTTTAATATGTGTATCAACGGTTCTTGTGCCTCCACTATAATGCAAGTCCCAAATAATTTCTAATAGTTGATCGCGCGTATAAACAACGTTTTCATTGTTCATAAATAAACGCAAAATCTCAAATTCCTTTAACGTTAATGGGATTACCTTTCCTTGTACATAAACTTTCCGCGAAACATCGTCTAACTCAATAGGGCCCTTAACAATCATTTTTTGAGGCTCTTCTATAACTTCTCCTTCAGTTCTACGAAGTACAGCCTGTATCCGTGCTACTAGCTCTGATGATGAAAAAGGTTTTACAACATAATCGTCAGCACCCATCGTTAGTCCCTTTACCTTGTCCTCATTCGCATCCTTGGCTGTCAAGAAAATAATCGGTACAGCAGTAACTTTTCTCATTTCCTTACATACGGTAAAACCATCCATTTGCGGCATCATGACATCTAAAATCACTAAATCCACATGCTGTTCTTTTAATAGTTTAAGTGCTTCTTGCCCTCCATTTGCTTGAAGTGATTGAAATCCAGATTGGCGCAACATCACATCAATTAAATTTCTCATATCTTGTTCATCGTCTACGATAAGTATTTTCGTCATTCTTCTTTCCCCCTTACAAGCAATTGGAAAGGCCCTTTATCTACATTGATCTTTTTAACTATTTTACCATTTTGCAGAAAATATACATGATGATCGTCATAACCAGCCACTACTACATAATCTTTAAATAGATTTACAGTAAATGGATTAGCACCAACTTCTGTTTTACGCAGTACTTTACCATCAAAACTTACTTCCGAAAGTGCACTATCCCCATGACTGATCACATAGACCTTATGATCGTTTTTGTCAAATCCAACTGGCATCATCGGTAATTTTATCTGCGACATTTTCTTTCCATTGTTTAGATCAAAAATATCGACTGTGGAATTTGGTTTAATCCCCTCACCATGTCCTCCTATCCAGAGTTGTTTGTTTTCAACGATCACCATACCATTTGATGATTTTTCGATAGTCCAATTTTTTACCGGCTTTAATGTATCGACTTGCAAAATTGATAATGTTGTATCTTTATAATTGATAACATATAGTTGTTTGTTATAAAGCATCATTGACATAGGATAATTGCCTACTTTTTGATCCTTCAGTAATTTTCCATGTTCATTATAAATTTCGACTCGATTGGTTTTCCCGTTCGCTAAATAGATTTTTTTATTTTTCTCATCATAAATAGCATTCGTAACACCAAGTCCTGTATCAATTGTGTATACCTGTTTTCCTGTCGATAAATTGTAAACAACAGCTTTTTTTAATTGGAACCCATAAAGCAGTACATATTGATGATGAATCAATGTAGCACCAGTATACCCTTCCTCTAATTTCCACGTTGTAAATACTTTTCCTTGTTCATTGATAAAACTGATTGATGGTGCTTGTATATTAACGGATGCGACAAAATCTTTCGTTTCAGGGATTGCAGGATATGTAGCTTCCTGACAGCCTCCCAGGATCATTGCAAAACTTAATATAAATAGAGTCCAAATTTTTTTCCAACTCACAAGCATCACCCCTTTTCTATTTTACTTTGTATTTGTGAAATATTAATGAAATATATTTAGGGAGATTGTGAACAAAGAATAGCGTTAATCTAACAATACAAATACACTTGTTCATTTTTATGTACCAAAGCAAAAAGGCACGAATGTTATGGAACAGCATTCGTGCTTTTTAATGTTCTAAGTTATTTTGCAGAAATCCCCTTTTGGGAACAACCTTGTTCTGTTTGGAAAATCGATGCCAAAATTTCTGACGCTGCATTTTCTCCCTGTAAGATACAATCGGTAAGACCAATACCTTCGTAAGAATTCCCGGCAAGACAAATCTCCGGATATAACTCACGTAATTCTTTTCTAGCCTGTTCCACCTTTTTTCGATGCCCTATTGTATAAGTTGGCATCGCATCTTTAAAACGAGACACCACTGTATGAATGGGCTTTCCATCAACTTTAAGAATACTTTGCAAATCCTGTAGTACAACTTTTTCAATTTCTGAATCAGATAGCTCAACAATGGACTCATCACCTGTACGTCCAACATAGCTTTTAAGTACTTCATAATTTTCAGGTATCATCTGCGGCCATTTTCGATGGATAAGGGAACAAGCAGTAATTGAATATTCACTATTTCGAGATACAAAAAAACCATTCCCATCAAACTTTCTCTTGATGGAGTTTTTAGGAAATATCATTGATACAGTCGCAAATGTATTGACAGGTATATCAAGCAAACTTTTCAAAATTCCTTCCCGTGCAAATAATTTCGTCGCTGCTTGATGTGAGGTTGCGACAATTACCCCATCAACAGGGATAGGATTTTGATTGTTTAATAATACCATCATACGATTCTGAACTTTTGAGATTCCTTCTACCCGAACACCCTTGTAAATAATGGCACTTTCTAATGATTTCTCTAAAGCAGTTATCAAGCTTTCTAAACCGCCCCTTAAAGTTCTACAAGTCCGATCCATACTACTCTCTTTTAGCTTGGCTGAACCTTTTTGAATGCTCCTGATCACACTACGGTGTTTCTTATAAACCTCAGCTAAATTAGGAAGCATTTCATGTAAGCTTAGTTGATCAATATCACCTAAAAAAGCTCTAGTTAACACGGGTTCGATCAAATTTTCAACCATTTCCTCCCCAAATCGTTTACGCAAAAACGCTCCTAACGACTGATCTTCACGCATGTTGGATGGAGGTAATAGCAAATCGCAGACAGCTCTAAATTTACCGCTCCATGAGATAACATCAGACTTAGCAAAAGGAATAATTTCAGTCGGAATTCCTAAAACTGAACCTTTTGGTATAACAGAAAGTTGATTATTTACAGCGACATAAGTTTTTCCAGGAACATTGCTAATCAGCTGATCAGCAATACCCAATTGTCTTGATAAATCTTCAATTACTTGATTTTTGTCAAAAAAGAAATCTGGACCCCGCTCAATGATAAAGCCATTTTTTCGTAATGTTTGAATCTTACCACCTAGTCTGTGAGTTGCTTCAATCAGTACGATCTCTAGTGGTAACTTCTGATTCCTTGCCTGTTGTTGCAAATAGAACGCAGCTGTTAAGCCCGTAATCCCACCACCGATAACGGCAACCCTTCGCTTTTGTTCAGTCACATCAATCATCACTTTCTATTAGGCATGAGCTAATGTTTTTCGCACAACATCTGCCAAAGCGCCGATAAATAACGGATTGTCATTTGGCATTGGAGGGCGATGGTATTTTGCACCTAGTTCTTTACATACTGTTTTACATTCATAATCATTATCATAAAGGACTTCTAAATGTTCTGCTACAAAGCCAACCGGTGTATAAACAAATGAACGATAACCCTTATGATGATATAAATCACGAGTTAAATCTTGAACGTCTGGACCAAGCCATGGATCCTTTGTTTGACCAGCAGATTGCCAACCAAATTCCATATTTTTTACGCCAGTACGTTGCTTAAGGATGTCAGCTGTTTCATGTAACTGATCTGCATACGGGTCACCCATTGCAATAATTTTTTCTGGCAGTGAATGTGCACATACGATTAAGCATGCTGTTTCGCGTTCTTCATCAGACATAGCGTCAAATTCTGCATTAATTTTTTCTGTCCAGTATTGAAGATATTTTTCTTCCTTGTACCAACTATCAATCGTATGAATGGTTAAATCACCAAGCTCTTTTGCTTTATCCGTCGCACGAATATTATATGATTTTGTTGAAAAAGAAGAAAAATGTGGTGCCAAAACAAGTGATACCGCTTCTGTAATGCCATCCTTATGCATTTGTTCTACTGCCTCTTCGATAAAAGGAGCAATATGTTTTAAACCAATATATAATTTATATTCAACTTCATCTTGTATTTCATTTAAACGTGCTTCTAATGCTTTCCCCTGTTTTTCAGTTGTTTCACCAAGTGGTGAGATTCCTCCAATTGCTTTATAGCGTCTACGCAAATCTTCAATATGTTCATCACTTGGGCGATGCCCGTGACGAATATGTGTATAGTAAGGAATTAAATCATCATCGGTTTTTGGTGTTCCGTACGCCATCACTAATAGTCCGATTTGTTTTTTCATTTTAAATCACCTCAGAAAGTATTATGAATGCGTCTTTATTTTTTTCGCACTATATTCATGTATAAATGATGTTAATCGTTTTAAAACTTCTGGATCAACAGATGGGAATACTCCATGCCCCAAATTGAAAATATGTCCTGGCACTTCTAAGCCCTGATCGATAATTTCTTTTGCACGAGCTTCAAGAATTGACCAATCTGCTAATAATAATGTAGGATCTAAATTTCCTTGAATAGGCTTTGTCACACCTATTGCACGTGCTTCTTTAATAGGAAGACGCCAATCCAATCCAACAACATCTACAGGAAGATCCTGCCAATCTAATACTAAGTGACTTGCACCTACGCCAAATAAAATCATCGGCACGCCTTCATCTTTCAATTCATTAAAGATACGTACCATAACAGGTTTGATAAAGATGCTGTAATCACGTTGGCTTAAAGCACCAACCCAAGAATCGAAAATTTGAAAGGCTTTTGCACCTGCTTTGATTTGTGCTTTTAAATCAGTAATAATCATGTCTCCAAGTTTATCCATTAAAACAAACCAAGCTTCTGGTTGCGATACCATAAATGATTTTGTTAATGCATAGTTTTTGGAAGGACCGCCTTCAATCATGTAACTTGCTAAAGTGAAAGGCGCTCCGGCAAACCCGATCAAAGGAACATCCAATTGTTCTTCGGTTAATAATTTAATCGTATCTAGTACATAAGGAACATGTTCCTCTGGATCAAATTGACGAAGATTTTTAACATCCTTTGCCGAGCGAATAGGGTTAGAAATAATAGGACCTAGTCCACCTTTAATCTTCACATCTACTCCCATACCATGCAGTGGTGTAACGATATCTTTGTATAAAATTGCTGCATCCACACCGTAATTTTGTACTGGTAAATAGGTCACATACGCACATAATTCAGGCTGATGTGTTATTTCTTCTAATGAATATTTTTCTTTAATCTTACGATATTCAGGTTGTGAACGACCTGCTTGTCGCATATACCAAACTGGTGTGTAGGCTGTCCTTTCACCTCGTGCTGCGCGTAAAAGCGTATCATTAAATGTTCCCATGAACAGTAAACCTTCCTTTCATCAATTCAGTAAATCCTTAATTCGACATTCATATCCATTGTTCATAATAGACGTTTCTTTAAGAGTTGTATAGTTCAACAATCTGATTGTTAAAAAAATGTATAAAATGATGACATCTTTTTGACAAGTGTCTAATTATGATTTTTTTTAATTTTAAGGATATACTATTATTGACTTTCTTTGGCAATATTTATACAGTTCGTTATATACCTGAAATAAAGTGAAACTCCATCAGTGGGGTTTTCTTCATCCCCCACTAAAAAAGAGGAACTCAGGTTAAAAGCGCCACGTCCTGTGGCAACACCTGAGTGACCAACATCTTGTTGTCCCGAACCAATCGGACTTTTACGGGCAGTTGATCCCCCATCGTTTCTCTCTACATCTTGAGAGGTCTTACTGCCCGTTAAAGCGGGATAAAGTAAATTTCACATACAGTAGTTCATGCAGGATTGAATTCATGAATGTTTTCTACTGAATTTACAATAGGAGGAATTCTTATGTATTTATATTTAACTTCTGGAACACCAGAATTTATGGAAAACTTGCAAAAAAAATATTCAAAAGAACATATGATTGTTTTATATGGCGAAGGGAATACAGTTCTTCTCCATGAATCCGACAAAAAAAGTGTCTTTACGACTCCGAGAAGTTATGAAATTCTTGGGAAGATCAACGAATTAGGCGAGCATGGCTTTTTCGTCATGAATTATATCCCTGTTAAAAGCGATAGTCGAAAATTATTTGAAGACCGCTTTTTAGATACCATTCGCTCGATCGAAAAAGAACCTGGTCTGGTCGCCTTTCGTTTACTAAGACCATTGCAAGATGAAACCTATATTGCGCTTACTGAATGGACTGGTCCTCATTCATTTGAAGCCTGGAAAGCATCGAATACCTACAAAATTGTCCATGAAAATGAAAACACTAATGGAGTCGACCGCAATAATATATTTACAAGTGCCCCTTATGTTAAAACATTTGCAACAAAACGCCCAGAAGATGAAAATGCATAATTTTCTAAAAGTCGAGTGATTTACTCGGCTTTTTTTGTTATACTCTATTTACATAAATATGAGTAAATTAATAAGATTACTTATATCTAGTTTTTTCATTTTAGACAGACTTGTGGTATTAAGTCAAGTATAGGATTGATAAAAGCTAGAGAAGAATTTCTAAAAAAGAGCACAAGAAACTAAACTTCAGAAAAAACAAACACTTGTTCTTATTTCTGAAGCTATCTTGAAAGGATATCAAAAGCAGTGGTTAGCTTTTGATTTACACACTCCTTTCTGGCATGTAGAGTTGGTGGTTGCGTAGTAGCACATCCACCAGACGCACTAGTTTTCTCGCAGTTAAGACAAGGGCTCTTTTATGTTTGTATTTCGGAACTTCATCATATTTCTTTAAATAATACGAACGGTAAGTAGCTTCACGAAGTTGTACAGAGTTGGCAGCTTCAACCATGTAATAACGAAGATACTGGTTTCCCGTTCGTGTCAGGGGTGTTCGTTCCGATTCAAAATTTCCAGATTGCGATTTTTTCCAGTAAAGACCGGTATATTTGGCTAATTGGGCTTCATTTTCAAAGCGTTCTATTTGTCCAATTTCCGCGATGATTCCTGCCGCGTATACGATGCCAATGCCTGGAACACTTGTTAAACATTTGGCTTCTGGAATAGCTTCGAATAAGGCGGCAATGCTTTTTTCTAACTCTTTGATTTGCTTTTTCAAGGTTTGAATCAATCGCACATAAGTGGCTAATACAACGTCTACAGAGTCTTGAACAACCTTACCTAGCCGGTAGGAATCACGTATGGCTTTCTTAATGGTTTTCGCTAATTGTTCTGGGTCACTAAAGCGGCCTTTCCCCTTTTTCTGAAGAAGGGTAGCGAGTGATTCCAGTTCCATTTCTACGATTTCGTCCAACGAAAGGGAGTCTGAAAGTATTTCCATCATCGTTGCACCAAAAACAGACGTATTTAACTCTTTCGATAGTGTATTACATTTGTAGTAAAGGTTTTCCAGAAAGTGTTGTTTACATTCTGTTAGTTGGTGAACGAGTTGATATCTGGAGCGTGTTAAACGTTGAAGGGCAACATATTTTTCCTCTTTGATAAGAGACTTATTATAACGCCCAATGCGTAAAAAATCGGCAATTCGAAAAGCATCTATTCTATCGGTCTTATCTTCTTCAAACAATCTTTTATACCGATGGATGGCCTTTGGATTTTGCACGACTACTTCAACATTTAAGTTCTTCAGTTCCTTATCTTCTGCTAGAAACATGGCAGGGTGGAAACTGTAGATGGAAGTAGACTCCATGCCAATGACAATTTTTTCATAATGGTACAACTGCTGAAAATGGAGAACATTTTCCTGAATGGCACTGGCCCCATTCACATCATTTGAAAGACAGATTTCTTTCAAAACGGTGTCATGACTATCAAGAAAACATACATCAAGTTTTTCAGAGCTTACATCAATACCTACGAATAGTTTCATGGAAAGGACCTCCTTTCTTTAGATGATATTTAGAAATAGCTTGGATACTGTGGGATTTCCCTAGAGTCCCAAACATACCACAACCTCGTGTATGAGTATTCAATGATTCCCTTCCCCTAAGCTGCCCTCCCACTACTCTGAGAGGTAAGTGAAGGAAATCGATACAGCTTGTGCGTATGCAGTGCAATATTGGGTCTGGGTCACAGTCTTTCAACGTAGTTAAACTACAGGAGTGAAAAGCATATTCCCGATGGATCCATTTCCATAAATCCATTATCTAAGGAAATCCCCCAGTATCCAAGACGAAAGTTTTCCATCTATCATTTTTGGATGTAGCCCTGAAGATAAAAACTATTCAATTTTCAAGGAACAGTTATTAACTTAAAATTTATTATACGAGTTATTAACTTAAAATTTATTATACGAGGAGTGATTATGTTGCCAAATCAATTATTGCAAACGATTTATCAAGAGCTTGAAAATTCATTTGCCGAAATGCAAGAGATCCGTCGTTATTTACATATGCACCCAGAAGTTTCTTTCCATGAACATAAAACGGCTGCATATATACAAAATTTTTATAAACAATTAGATATACCTTTTGAAGCGAATGTTGGAGGGAATGGTATTGTTGCACGCATAACAGGCGGAAAACCTGGAAAAACGGTTGCACTTAGAGCTGATTTTGACGCATTAGCGATCCAAGATGAAAAGAAAGTTTCTTATAAATCAACTGTTAAAGGTGTCTCACATGCATGTGGACATGATGGGCATACTGCAACGTTGCTTGTGTTAGCAAAAATATTATGGAAGCATCGTGAAGAATTACCCGGCTCCTACGTATTCATTCATCAATTTGCAGAAGAAGTTGCTCCAGGTGGGGCTAAACCAATGGTTGATGCAGGCTGTTTAAATGGTGTTGACGCTATATTTGGTACACATTTATGGTCGCAATTTCCTTCTGGCTCTATTAACTATCGAAGTGGGGCAATGATGGCAGGAGCAGATCTTTTTAAGATCAAAATTATCGGAAGTGGAGGACATGGTGCTGCTCCACATACAACAGTGGATGCCATCACTGTTGCTGCAAGCCTAGTCGTTCAACTACAACAAATTATTTCAAGACGGATCAATCCCACTTCTCGTGCAGTCTTAACAGTGGGGACTTTCCACTCTGGAAGTGCTCCCAATATTATCGCTGAAGAAGCTAAACTATCTGGTACTGTTCGGATTTTTGATATTGCAGTTCAAGAAAAAATTATTGAAGAAATAGAAAGAGTCGTCAAAGGCGTTTGCCTAGCAGCAAATGCCAAATACGAATTTCAGTATTTAAAAGGGTATATCCCTCTGATCAATCATGAAAAAGAAACTGCCTTCTTAGCACAAGTAGCAGAAACCATTCCAGATGTAACAAATGTAGCTGAAATGGACGCGATTATGGTAGCAGAAGATTTTGCCTACTATGTTGATAAAATCCCTGGTACTTTCTTTTTCACTGGAGCTAAACCAAAAGAAGGTACTGCCTATCCACATCATCATGCAAAATTTGACTTTGATGAACAAGCCATGATAGTGGCAGCCAAAACACTTGGTACCGCTGCGATCCTCTATCATACTGAAAAATAAATAGATAAAGTGAAGCTTCCATCAGTGGGGGTTTTCTTCATCCCCCACTGAGCTAGAAGAACTCAGGTTAAAAGCGCCACGTCCTGTGGCAACACCTGAGGGACCAACATCTTGTTGGTTCAAACCAATCGGACTTTTACGGGCAGTTGGTCCCCCACCTATCTTTCTCGTTTCTCTCTAAACCTTGAGGTGGGGGTCTTACTGCCCGTTAAAGCGGGATAAATAAAAAACTATGTATGAACCACAAAGTCCATGCATAGTTTTATTTTTTATCCCGCGTGTTGATTATCCGACTAACACATTTATAATTTAAAAATATCTCTTTTTCTTCATTTTAAATTTCCTTAATAGCAGATGCTAAGATCTCATAAGAACGAATACGTGCACTTGGATCATAGATATGAGAACATGCCATGATCTCATCAACACCAGTATCTTCGATAAATCTTCCTAAATGATGCGTGATGGCAGCTTGATCTCCGGTAAATGTGTAATAAAGAGATTGCATGACCGTCTGTTTTTCTGATTCAAACCAATAAGAGTTCAAATCATCCACTGGAGGTTGTAATGGATCTCTTGTCCCCCTTACAACATTTAAAAAGTATAAGTATAGACTAGTGGCTGTCTTTTGAGCCTCCTCATTCGTATCGGCCGCAATTACATTGACACAAGCTATTGTATAGGGTTCTTTTAATTGTTTTGAAGGTTGAAACGAATCTCGGTATACGCGAAACGCGTCTTTTAAATAAGTTGGAGCAAAATGACCAGCAAATGCATATGGTAAGCCTAACATTCCAGCAAGCCGAGCACTAAATAAACTAGAGCCCAGTATATACAATGGCACATTAGATCCTTCTCCTGGATAGGCATGTACACGACCATCAGGATTATCACTTAAATATTGTTGTAGTTCTAATATGCTGTTTGGAAACTCTTGATCTGATCCTTGTAGATTTCGACGAAGCGCTTGTGCTGTGATAGAATCAGTTCCTGGAGCTCTTCCTAAACCTAAGTCAATCCTTCCTGGATACAACGCATCTAGAGTACCAAACTGTTCTGCAATAACCAAAGGAACATGGTTGGGAAGCATAATGCCCCCTGCTCCAACATGAATCTTCTCAGTTCCTTGTGCAATATAACCGATTAAAAGTGAAGTAGCTGAACTTGCAATGCTTCGGCTATTATGATGCTCTGCAAACCAATAACGTTTGTATCCAAGCTTTTCAACATTTTGTGCAAGCTCTAAACTATTGTGGAACGAATGAGATGCATCGTGATCTTTTAATACCGCTACTAAATCCAATACAGAAACAGCCACATTCTTCTTTTGACCATTCATGGTTTGACTCCCCCATCATCTTTTAATATTTAAAAATATAGCTAAGGCGGTGTGTATCAGAGAAAAAGTGCCTTTAAAGCAATTACATACTTTAAAGGCTCAACTACTGTTTGAGATTAATTACTTAATCGTATCGTCAATTCTCCAATGATGAATACGACAAAGCCTTGTGCAAAGAAATAAGGTGTTCCCAATCCTGCGAACAACACAATGATGGCTTGTACAATGATCGTGTAACGCACGATTTTCACTGCTGCTTTTTTACGTGCACCCTTCGGTAAAGGGTACAACATGTCCATTCGAAAATCGTTAGATGATGTTAAAGCTTGTTTTAGCTGAATAGTGGTCGCAAATGATAGGGCAGCGACAACTACAGCAATGGCGATCGGAATATGAACGAATGCGGCAGCCAATGCAGAGATCACTGTTAAACGAAGCCACAAATAGAAATGATCATCTGTTCGGACAAAAGAACGGAATACGAGATATTCTTGTGTATTTTTCTTCGCATATGGGATTACTTTATACATCCAGTCCAACCATGCACGGCGTTTTATACTTCCATGAATATTAGGGACATCTGTGAAATAATTTGCAAATCGATAAATCCCCATCATACGATTTTCTTCTAATCTTACAAAATGTTCATATGGGAACGGTGTTTCTTTTACTTTCTTTTTCCATGACATCGGATAACAAACAATGATTAAAATCATAATGATGATTGGGATAAATTGAACGTTTAAAATCGATAAAAGTAATGCAAATGAACCTATCATACGAACAATTCGATCCATCCATACATTGTGACCTTTATAGGCCCATCTATAAGTGAATTCACTATTGATATTCCACCATTTCAATAAGATGGATGCGATCAACCCGATGATAATCGTTATTGGCTCAAGCCCCGCTACTTGCCGAAGCATCGGCCATATGACCAGATAAAAAAGAATCACAACGATCACTTGGGAGCCAAATGTATATCGTAATGCTTTTGCAAAATACTGAGGTAATTTCGTTTCAAGAGGTAATAAATAAACCTCATCTGGCTTTCGAATCAATGTAACTGGTCGGCTAAACCCAAGGACAATCCCCATAATAGCAGCAGCTAACCAGATGGCAGGAAAATCACTGGATGTTGTTTTTAACCATTCGCTGTATTGATAACCACCTGCACCTAGAACGAACATAATAACAATGGCCAAATGTCCTGTGAAGACGAAGCGCATATATTTCTGTACTTCTCCCATATAATGGGTAAACCTCGTACGCCAAACATCTTGCAAGCTATTCATGATCTTGCTCCTTTGTCATCGCAATGTATAAATCATCTAGTGTTGCATTCGGCATATTGAATTTTTGGCGTAAATCATTCATCGTACCATATGCTCTTAAACGTCCATTATGCAATAAAAGGATTTTGTCACAGTGTTTTTCTGCCGTTGCCAATACATGTGTTGACATAAGGATAGCGGCTCCCTCTTTTTTCTTTTCATCCATTTGATCTAACAACGATTGAATAGCTAACGGGTCGAGTCCTAAAAATGGCTCATCAATGATATATAAAGAAGGATTGACTAAAAAGGCACACATAATCATTACTTTTTGGCGCATCCCTTTCGAAAAATGAGAGGGAAACCAATTTAATCGTTTTTCCATTCTAAATTCTTTTAGTAGTGGCGTTACTCTTTCTTCCATTGTTTCAAGATCAATTCCATAAGCCATCGCTGTTAACTCTAAATGCTCTTTTAAAGTCAATTCATCATAAAGAACTGGCGTTTCAGGAATATAGGAAAAAGAAGAACGATATTGATCCATATTATGCTTAATGGACATACCATTCAACAAAATTTCTCCTTTTTGCGGTGTCATTAACCCAATAATATGCTTAATCGTAGTACTTTTACCTGCACCATTTAATCCGATCAATCCTACTAGCTCACCTGGTTCAATTGCAAAAGATAAATCATGAATAACAGGTTTTCGGGTATAACCACCTGTTACTGATTGTAATTCTAATACCGTCATCAAAGTCACTCCCATTCTTACTTACAGTTTATCAAAAATTCCTCTTTCTAGCAGTTCTTATGTGGTAAAATGAATAGCAAAATAGTGAAAGGTGTGTTTTTATATGAGCGATTGTTTATTTTGCAAAATTATCGACGGTTCTATCCCCAGCACAAAAATTTACGAAGACGACTATGTCTATGCATTTATGGATATCGGCCCATTAACAAAAGGGCATACATTATTAATCCCAAAAGAACATGTAGCGAATGTTTTTGAAATGTCCGAAGAAACAGCTGCTAATCTTTTCAAAGTCGCTCCACGCATTGCGAGTGCGATCAAAGATACTTTCAAACCTGTAGGTATGAATCTATTAAATAATAATGGTGCACCTGCTGGTCAAAGTGTATTCCATTTTCATCTACACTTTATACCAAGATATGATGAAACAGATGGCTATAAACCTACTTGGATTACAAAAGAAGATGAGTATACTCCTGAAATTCTAAAAGGACTAGCTGAAGAAATTAAAGCTAACTTAAAAAAGTAATCAATACTCATATTATGCAATCTACCTAACAGCGCAGAAATTCTCTGCGCTGTTTATATACCTTTAAATTCTAAGAAACATTTTTATTAAAACATATGAGCAATCTTTAAAGCAATTGTGGGAAATGGGAGAAGTAAATTATACATTTATGTCCTTACGCAAACGGTCAGAAATCGTACTATATCAATATAACTGTGGCTATGCATAGTTCTGATGAAAATTTTTGTGACCTTATTGGCATATAACAAAGTGAAGACTTTCTTCCTTTTCCACTAGGTGCTAATTGAACCGATCGAGGATTGACAAGTAGTTGATCCACATACTTATTCTTTTTTACTTATGTCTTGAAATAGTGGAATTACTATCCACTAATATAGAAGAAACTAGATTTCAAACATTGAAATAGTAATTTTTGGATATGCTATATAGCAGGCTAGACCCTCTTGCCTTTCTATCAATTAAACTGTAAAATCATTATAAGTTTTCGCTTTCGGATACTAGAATACGGGAGGAAAACAAGAGCTTAGCTTAGGATCTAAATTAGGAGAGATGAGAAATGAATACAAAAAATTTAGTATTAATGGCACTACTCGTTGGTGTTGGAGCAGCATTATATATTGTTATTCCTGGATTTAACGGTGGTATGAAGCCGGACTTCATGTTGACGATGATGTTTATCGGAATTTTACTATTTCCCAGTGTAAAAGAAGTATTTTTACTTGCTATTTCTACTGGCATCATTTCAGGACTATTTTCTACATTCCCTGGTGGATTTGTACCGAATATTATCGATAAATTTGTTACAGCTTTTATCTTTTTCGCTGTTGTTGTCTTATTGAAAAAAACGGCTCAAAAAGTCGTTGTAGCAGCAATTCTTGCAGGTATCGGTACAATTATTTCAGGAAGCGTATTTTTAGGTTCTGCCATTTTGGTAATAGGTGCTGACATTCCGTTCGGTGCATTATTCTTAACAGTAGTACTACCTGCTGTAGCCATTAATATTGTAGCGTTTATCATTATTTATCCAATAATTATAAGTCTTGTCAAACGCTCTAAATTTAAAACAGCTTTAAACCAAGCATAACGTCGTAAAGAAAGAGTTGGTCTACACAAATGTAGATCAACTTCTTTCAATTTTGACCTATTGAATGGATAACTCATAAGTCATTATCAAAACTTACGAGTTATCCTCTTTTATTTTTTTAATATCTTGTTTTAATATAGTAATAAGAAGGATACAACTAGAAGGAAGGGAGACTGAAATGATGAAAGCTTCAACTTTTTTTTTAGGATTAGCAACTGGCGTATTAGGTAGTGCTGTAGCTGTATTATTGACAACACCACAATCTGGAAAGGAATTACGTTCATCTATCAAAGCAATTAAAAAAAATGCGAACGACCAAGTACAAGATTTAAAGCAACAAGTGACAAACATTAAAAATTCTGTTAGTACTATTAAATCAGAAGTCAAAGAAACGTTACCCATATTCGTAGAAGATACAAAAGCTTCTGTTGCCGAGTGGAAAAAAGAAACAGCTCCTATTCGTCAGCAGCTTCAACAAGAAATATCGGCCCTACAAAGCTCTGTGGAAGAAATTCAACAACAAATCAGCCATTTTCAAAACAGAAAAGTAAAAAAGTAAATTGATATCAGTATGTAAATATTATTACAATAAAGTTTATTTGCATAACATTTCTTTATTCTATTGTATATTTTTGTAAGAGAATGATATAATATTAAGAAATTACGAAAGTGGTGATAGCTATGTCTGAAAAGTTAATTACGGCTAAAGAAGCCATGCTCTACTCACAACGTATTGCTCAATTATCAAAAGCTCTTTGGAAAGCCGTGGAGAAAGATTGGCAAGCATGGATCAAACCCTATGATTTGAATATTAATGAACACCATGTATTACTAATTGCTAATAATTTAAAAGGTGCTTCCATCTCTGATATTGCTAAATTTGGAGTGATGCATGTATCTACAGCTTTTAATTTTTCAAAAAACCTGGAAGAGCGTGGCTTGCTATCATTCTCTAAACGTGATGATGATAAACGAAATACATATGTTGAGCTCACCGAGAAAGGTCATTCATTGCTATTAGAGTTATATGAAAACTTCAACTATTCTAAACATAGTATTATTGAAGGCTCTCTTCCTCTGAAAGAAATGTATGGTAAATTTCCACAATTTTTAGAATTGGTTGCACTAATCCGTAATATTTACGGAGATGACTTTATGGATATTTTTGAAGACTCTCTAAAAAATATGGAAAACTGATTGGAAGTTCCGGCATCAAACAATTTTTGACAAATTGATGTTGGAGCTTTTTTAACCTATGTGCAGTTTCACCATCCACGAAAATCATTGAAAAACCGTCATTAAAAGTATGTTTACAAAGTAAGGCAACTTGTCCCCAAAAATTAAGCTTGATTTTCTTTATAAAAAGCTTTATTGTTATGTATCGATATTCTAATTTAGAAGTGGAGATGCTATAAGTTGCATTGCTGGAAAACCATTAATGTTCAAAGACAATATGGTCATAATCGTATTTTTTTATTTTCCATTATTTTCGTCCTGATGGTCTTTTCAATTTTTTATATTTCCATAACCGCCTATAAAGACTGTCCAGTATCTGATCGATTATTTCCATTATTTGTTTTAGTACTTTTAATGATCTATCCTGTTCATAAGTTTCTACACTTTTTGCCATTGATCCATTATCGTCATCGTTTACGTTTTTCGATTGAGAAACAGTTTAAGCTTTTTCCTGTTTTAGCTATGCGTATTCATGAACCTATTTTAAAATCGCGTTATGTAATTGCGCTTATAATACCTTTCATTGTATTGAATAGCACATTCATCACATTCGCTATTATTTTTCCTGATTTTAGACATTATTTCGCTATTTTGTTAGCATACCATTGTGGATTATGTGTAGTGGATCTACTTTATGTAAAGCAGCTCATTCGTTCACCTAAAAAGGCATTGATAGAAGAGACAGATAAGGGCTTTGAAATCCTAATTTTACCTTCAAACAAATGATACCTATACTTGTCATTCCTGTCCTTTTTTTGATATGCTAGAAGGGTATATAGAGGGGAGGAAAAGACTTGATCATTGCTATTGTCGTCTTGTTCTCGGTGTTCTATCTATTCCAAATTAACCGGATGACGTACGCTCTGTGCGCACAGAAAGAAATTCCCGAGGAAAAGCAACCTAAAGTTTACCGCACGATTAATGTGCTCATCACCATTTTATTGATTTCATTTTATTTAGAAATGATGTTTACTATATAAGATAATAGGTTGTACATGGTCATGATGTTCCTCGTGCCTTGTATAAAACTATATAAAAAAGACCATTTACCATTTACGATATGATAAATGGTCTTTCACTTCATTAGTAACCGTACCCTAAAAATGCTGCCCCTACGATGATTAACAAGATGAATAGAACCACCACAAGTGCAAAGGAGCTAGAACCGTAGTTATTTTGGTAACCTCCACTCATGTCTGTCACCCCCTTTCTTACCTATCGTATGCACATATTCGACTCATCTTTAGGCGCTTTTCGCTGCAACCTTTTCCATTTTTTTTCGTTCTATGGTATAGTTACATAAGTTGAAGTGACTTAAGTTGGGAGAGAGAAAAAGGATGAAAAAAACATTTTTATCATTGACACTTGCAGCATCTGTACTAGCATTGTCTGCTTGTGGTAACAGTGGCGATGAAAAAGTTGCTACATCAAAAGTTGGTGATGTAACAAAGGATCAACTATATAAAGAAATGAAAGATTCAGTTGGTGACTCAGCATTACAATTAATCATTATCGAAAAAGTATTGGGCGACAAATATAAAGTAGCTGATAAAGATGTAAATGCTGAATACAAAAAGCAAAAAGAAGATATAGAAAAACAAGGGCAAGACTTTAAACAAGCTTTAGCAGCTCAAAACATGACTGAAAAATCATTTAAACGTAGTATTAAATTAAACCTATTACAAGAAGCTGCATTAGCTGATGGCGTAAAAGTATCTGAAGCTGATATGAAAGCGTATTTTGAAGAAATGAAAAAAGAAGTAAAAGCTAGTCACATTCTTGTTAAAGATGAAAAAACAGCTAAAGAAGTAAAAGCTAAATTAGATAAGGGCGAAAATTTCGCTACATTAGCTAAAAAATACTCAACTGATACAAGTTCACAAGCTAATGGCGGAGAACTAGGTTGGTTTGGTCCAGATAAAATGGTTCCCGAGTTCACAAAAGCTGCCTATGCACTAAAAAAAGGTGAAATTAGTGAACCTGTCAAATCCACTTATGGCTACCATATCATTAAATTAGAAGATGAACGTGCTGCTAAAGTGAGCGGTTCTTATGAAGACAATAAAGCTGCAATCAAGAAAAAATTGCAACTTCAAGAAGCCGATCAATCTCAATTACTAACAAAAGTATCTAAATTAGTCAAAGACGCAGATGTAAAAATTAAAGACAAAGACTTAAAAGATGCTTTATCTCAATTCACTAATTCATCAGCACAATAATATTTCTATGAAATCAGGAGGATTCAAAAAGTCTTTTATCAAAGCAGACTTTTTGAATCCCTTTTTATTTTTGCTGTGTTTTACGATATCCTAATCTGAAACTTCACGTAGTGACCCTAAAAGTCTTTTAAAGATTTAAAAAACATTTCACTTTGCCAAAAAAACTTTCTTCCTTGCTATTTGCTTTTCGGACGTTCCTTTGAATTTGGTGAGTGAATGGATTCTTTAATACCATTGATTCTCGCTAAGCCATCTAAAAGCTGCTCTTTGGACTGTGCCATTTAGAGTAAGTATCCACTTGAAAGAGCATATAGAAAGGGTGACCTCAAACCAAGGATTCTTCGTTTGGGATCACCCTTTTTCGATGCTATTCAGCTTGAACGTGATAACTCTTATTATTCGATCGTTGGTTTGTAGAAAGAACGATTATCCAATGGGAATAAACGCTCTGTAAATTCACCAGGTTTTGTTTTGCTAAGTGCACGTTTTAAAGTATTCATTTTTGCATCAATATTATCGATATAATGTAACATTTCAGCTTCTTGAAGCATTGGCTTTTTAGGACTACCCCATTCCTCTTTACCATGATGGGATAAGACCATATGTTGAAGGAGCATTACTTCTTCGCCTTCAATATTCAATGCATCAGCAGCACGTGCAATTTCAGTCACCATGATTGAAATATGTCCAAGCATATTACCTGTTACTGTATAACTAGTTGAAATTGGACCTGATAATTCTACTACTTTACCAATATCATGCAAGATAATTCCCGCATAGAGTAAATCTCTATTTAACGTAGGATACAAATCTGCAACTGCTTTACCAAGCTTTAGCATGGACACAACATGGTCCAATAATCCTGAAGCATAATCATGATGGTTTTTCGTTGCGGCGGGAAAGGTCATAAAAGATTGTTGATTTTCCATGATTAAATATCTAGTAATACGAGAAATATTAGGATTTTTTATTTCAAAGAAAAATCCCATCAGCTGATCAAACAACTCTTCTTTTGGTGTTTCAGCGGATTGCACTAAATCTGTTACTGAAATACTTTCATCTGAATTTACTGGACGAATGGTTTTGATGCGTAATTGTAATTTACCACGATAATCGTGAATCTCCCCTCCAATACGGACAATACCGCCCGCTTGATACAAACGTTCTTGTTCTTCACCTGTATCCCAAAGCTTTGCTTCAATGCTTCCGCTTTTATCTTGTAAAACGAGTGTCATGAATGGTTTTCCCATTGTTGTAACACCCTTTGTCGCTTGTTTAATAAGTAAATACTGATCGACTGGTGCTCCTGCTTGTAATGTCGTTACCCCATTCATACCGAAGTCAATCCCCTTTCATTTTTAAGTTCTGCTACATGGACGATATTTGCTTTCTCCCACTGATTAAGCATGTTTTCATGACATGTAAAATAGAGTATCTGATGTTCCTTGGATATGCTTTTTATTAATTGTACCATGTAAGTTATCCGTAAACGATCAAAATGGACAAATGGATCATCCATGATAATCGGAAATGGTGCAGATTGTTTCAATGAGCCTGCTAAAGCAAACCGTAATGCGATATAAGCTTGTTCCTTTGTTGCTTGCGATAACTCTGCAATCGAATAGCGAATACCTTCTACTGATAATACTTCAAATCGCCCTTCTATATTCATATAAAGTGATTCATAGCGATTATTTGTCAGTATTTTAAAATAGTGCTCTGCATGCTGTAGGACAGCAGGAAGTTTTTCTTCTTTTAACCGATATAAGGTTTCTTGAATGGCCGTAGAAATGAGTTTAGATATAGCCCATTCTTTCGCATGATCATTAAATGCTGCTTTTTGCTGTTCAAATTGCTGAAGATGATAAGCATATTGTTGATCTTCCAGTAAATGTTCAACTTGTGCATGCAAGGTAGCTTGCTCTTTAAGCAAAATATTTCTTTGCTGTTGCAGCTGCAACTCTTGCTCCTTATATTGATCCAACCGATTAATGATATCTTGAATGGACAAATTGCTGGTGTATAATTTGTCATCAAACATTTTAAGTTGAGCATTGATCTGCTTCAATAAAGTATGGATGTTCACCAGTTGTGTATATTGTTCAGCAGCTGTGTAATATTCATCTGTTGTTTGCACTTGTGCTTCTTGTAATAATTTCTCTATTTCTTCCTGATACGTCTTTTGGAGCAGACTAAGTTCTGCTAATTGCTGCTGTAATTGTTTTTTTCTCTCAGTTAAATGATTAATGGAATGTTTTTGTTCTAACATTTGCTGATAGCTATTATGAACGATCGTAGACATATTTTCTGAAGTACAAGAAGTTTTGCAAGCTTGAGAAGCTTTTTGTAATCGTTCTTCACTTAGTGCTAGTAGCTGTGCCTTTTGCTCTGCCATCATTTTAATGCGGTTATTCGATTGCTGTAGTTGGCGGACATTCCTAAATATTTCATTTAGAACGCTAGGATGGATATCTCCTGTAATTTGAAATTTCGCTAAAAATACATTCAACTGCTCTCTGCTTTGCTCTGTAAACATAGTCAATTTACTTAGCAATTTCAAGACCTGTTGCTGTTCTTTTTCTTTGTCCTCTACTTGTTGTTCGACTAAAGCCACACGATCATTATAAAGACGGATCGATTGCTCCAATTGTTCCATCTCAGCTTTCATTCCATGCACTTTTTCCAATTTTCTTTTATAGCGCTCTATGTGCCCGTCCGATTTTACATCTTTTGAATGACGGCCAAATAACATAAAAAGAACAACTGCCGCTATTATCCCAAAAATACTTATCATTATTTTCTCTTGCATAATACCTAAAATGATCGAAACGATTGCAAGTAAAAAACTTAAAACCCTTGCTATTTGTCCTGATTTCAAATCATGTGATGGTTGCAATAATACTTTTGCTTCAGCAGCTTCTTCTTTTTCTTTATACCATTCATTTAAGCGTTCTTGATCTTGCTCCGTAGGCATACTTTCATATAGCTTATCCAGCTTTTGCGATAATGTTTGAATCTCCTCTTGTAATCGATTAGCTACTCGTTCTTGAAATCGATACTGTTCCTCTTGATCTTCAAGTTGTTGAACTAAACGTTGGAATTGATCATCTTGCTGAATAGATACTTCAGCTTGCAAAACTGCTTGCTGCTGTTCTTTTTGCGTAATTCCTAATAGTTGAAATTGAATAGCCATCTCTTGTTCAATGGCTTGTATATCTCTTTCTAGTTGATGGATCTGGCTTTGCCATTCACGCCATTCGTTGTCACGCTCGACAAGTTCCTTTAAGTTGTTTAAACGACTTTCATCAAATTCTACATGCAGTTGTTCTAACAAGCGTTCATAATCTTGTTGGACTTTTTTTAATGCTGCATCATTTGTCAATTGACGATCTTGTAAATGTTCATAACGCTGTACACCATTGGCAGGAAATGTTGTATACATAACGACGGCTAGTTCTGATTCTAATTTTTGCTTTTTATCTAGTAATGGTGAAAGTTGGCGTAACTCATTTAACTGGTGTATATTCAACTGAAGTTGTTGTTCTTGTTGATCAAGATTTGTTAGTTCTGTTTGTATATCATCTATCCGTTTTATAAACGGCTCATAGTCATCTAATTTTTTTCGCTCTTCTTTTATTTTCTGATCTTGTTTCGATAACTCTACTATTTGCTGGTTTAATACTGGGATCTTCCCCGATTTTTTGAATAATTCTTGCTGTCTTTTTTCTAATTGCTGTTTTACATTTGAAAGTTGATCTGCTCCTGTTGTACCAGAGGCTAAAAGAACTCGACTTAACTCCTCTTCAGATAAGTTTTCCATTTGTTGTAGTTGATGAACTGAAAAGGAAAATACCGCTTCAAAGCTTTGTCTATTGTACCCTCTTAAAATTTTTGCTAATAAATCTTCATGGCCTTTTTCTCCGTTCGACAGATGTATGGTAACATCTCCACTCGCCTTCCCCTTCACACGTTCAATCATACATTCACCAAATTCATCATCTATTAGATGGACCTGTCCACCATATTGACCACCTTTTTTGGGTTCATATCGCAGTTGTTGCTGATTTTTTTGAGGAAAACCGAAAAGAATTTGTAAGATAAACTGTTGAATCGTTGTTTTACCTGCTTCATTTAAACCATAAAAAACATTTATGGTTTTCGATAATTCAACTGTTATATCTTCATGTTGTCCAAACCCATAAATCACCAATTTTTTTATATACATTGCCAACACCCCCTTATCCTTTTGTCATACTGATTTTTTGTATAAATAATTGCTTTGCTTCCAAAACAAGATTATTTAAATCTTCAGAAGTTAAATCTTCTAAATAGCGGCTTCCTTTTGGGTGTTGATATAAATCTTTCACTACTTTTTTCAACTGTTGCTCGTCCCAGCCACCTAAAACTTCTAAAACGGATGTTGTTGCTAATGTTGGTTCATACTTAACAACTGTATGATTATCTGCTTCAAGTGAATGAACCCATATGAATGGCGTGTTATCTTCCTCTTGTTCACGGATTACCTCAAGCCACTCTAACATGGATGTTTCTTCAAACAGTGACATGTTTTGTTCTTCAATATTCGTTAGATGAAGCCAGACGACCCCTGCGCCAAACTGTTTACGAAAATCTTCTAATACTTGTGCACATGCCTTTAGTACTTCATTGGCATGAATTAAATTTTTGCAGTCTACCTGCAAATTATCATAAACAATAGTTGAAGTGGGGATAAATGTACAATCAGCAGCAAAATGGGTCATGGTAACATCATAAAATCCTTTTATTCCTTGTTCCTTACGATGTCTACTTTGGATATTGCCAGGGTAGATAATCGGAGGATCGATGTGTAAAACCTGGCGTTTGTGAATATGCCCCAGTGCCCAGTAATCATAGTTTTTCGATAGTAATTCTTCAACTGTAAATGGCGCATATACATCATGCGTTGTGTTTCCTTGCAAACTGCCATGCAACATCCCAATATGTACAGCATCCTGCTCTGTAGCAACAGGATATGTATCGATCATTGATTGTGTCACGTGTCGCTCTGGATAACTAAATCCGTATATATTCACTTGTACATCACGAATATTCAGTACCAATGTCGTTGTTTTTGGAGGCATAACATATACATTCTCAGGTAAAGAAAATCGGGTCCACTTTCCTTTCAAGTGATCATGATTTCCATAACTGATGACGACAGGAATTTTATGTTGCCCTAGCTGTTTCATACCATCTTGAAAAATTTTTTGTGCCCTTAAACTGCGATCCTCTCCATCATAAATATCCCCAACGATCAGGATGAAATCAGGTTTTTCTTCAATCGCCTTTTGAATCAACGTCGCAAAAGCTTCAAACGTGCTGTTACGCAATTGTTCAAATGCTTTATCCGGTAAATCGGACATCCCCTTAAATGGACTATCCAGATGCAAGTCCGCAGTATGGAAAAATCGAATCGAAGACATTCAATCCCTCTTTTCTGAATACGAATATTTGTTCTTATTTTATCATAAACTTCCAATTATTTATAGCGTTTTAATCTTACTCCTCACATTTTTATATACAAAAACTAAGCTATTTTTGTATAATGAATGTACATTCATTATAAGGGGTGAGGATTATGCTAACGTTTCGTTTTACAGCTTTCGAAAAATCTGGAGAGATCATTAAAGATGAGGCATGGGAATTCTCAGATGAAGCAACTGCAAAATCACAAGGGGAAAAGAAGATCGAACAATTAGGTTTATCAGAAAAGACACATCGTCTTGTGAACTCCAGCGGAAAATTGATCTTATTTCACGTGTAAAAATACTTTCAAGAATTATGATGCAAACTTAAATTTTAAACATTTATCCTGCATGAATAGACAAGAAAACCTCTCTTCTAGACTCTAGCAACGATCCGGAAGATATGTGATACAACCCACCTATATATGCACGATTAGTCCAACTTATCACCTACTGGGAAACGGAAGTAAATTTCCATTGGATGAAATCTTAGTAATGAGAGTTTTTTAATCGTTTTCACGATAAAAGGCTCTCATTTTATTTGCGGTATACAACCATATAATTATATTAAAATAATTTTAATCTCCATAAATTATGTATTCTTAGCTTTTAACATAGTTTTGTATAATAGATTTATTTCTAAAATATTTTGATATATCGAAATAATCATAGTCTATGCTTCTATCTTCGCTCATTGACATGAACCTGTACTCTCCAAAAAGACGTACATTATAATTAATTTCATATAAAAAGTTCGTGTTAAAGCTAGTTTATAGATGTCATACAACAATAATTTTAAGAAATTTTTAAAATATAGTTGACATTCGATGTTAATGGCTTTAATATTGGATTAAATTCAATACGACGAAAAATACAACGACGAAGACATGCTTAACGATCTGAAAATCCCACAGCGAGCTGATGGTTGGTGCAAATCAGTGATTTCAGCGATAAGTTCCACTTCTGAGTAGGTATTCTGAACACAAACAAGTAGGTTTACCCGGATCATGCACGTTACGCATATAGTAAAGACTGTCCATCATAAGAGGGCAGTAAAACAAGGGTGGTACCGCGATTGTTCATACAAGCTTTTCGCCCCTTACGACGGTAAGGGTGTGAAAAGCTTTTTTAATTAAAAGCGAAAAGAATTATTCAGTTGTGATAAGCGCTGAAAAACTCAAATCGCTAGATATTTTCTAAAAATGAGAGGAGCAAATTTTTATGTTACAAGATTACCAATTATTACGCATTCCAGGACCAACACCAATCCCACCAAGCGTTGAACGAGCAATGGCTAAACCGATGATTGGCCATCGTGGTAGTGAAACTAGTCAAATGATTCAAAATATTAAACCTAGACTGAAAAAAGTTTTTGGAACAACAGGGGACGTCATGATGTTAACTGGTAGTGGTACATCAGGACTTGAAGCTGCAATCGTTAACGTAGTAAAACCAGGCGATAAAGTGTTAGTAGTTGCTACAGGAGTATTTGGTAATCGTTTCACTAAAATTTGTGAAGCATACCATATCAATGTGGAAGAATATAAGGTAGAATGGGGAACTTCATTAAAACCAGCTGAAATTGCTGACTATGTAAAAGCAAACCCAGACATCAAAGCTGTTTTCTCTACTTATTGTGAAACTTCAACAGGTGTATTAAATCCTGTCGGTCAACTAGCACAAGCTGTCCACGCTGTAAATAACGAAACATTAGTTATTATTGACGGTGTATCTTGCATGGCCGGTGTTGAAACAAAAATGGACGAATGGGGCATCGATGTAGTCGTAACTGGTTCTCAAAAAGCATTTATGCTACCAGCCGGACTTAACTTTATCGCAGTTAGCCAACGTGCATGGAAAGTGATTGAATCTAATCCGCAAAAAGGTTTCTATTTAAACCTTACAAAATATCGTGACAATCTTGCGAAAGATACTACACCTTTCACACCAGCTTTATCACTATTATTTGGTTTAGAACAAGTACTTGAAAACTTCGAAAAAGAAGGTCTAGATAATATATATGCTCGTCACCAATTAATGCGTGATATGACTCGTGCAGCATTTAAAGCATTAGATCTTCCTTTATTTGCTTCAGATGAAGACGGTTCTCCAACTGTTACTTCTGTAAAACCGGATGACTTTGATCCAGAAGCATTCCGAAAAGTATTGAAAGCTGACTTTAACCTATCAATTGCTGGTGGTCAACAAACTTTAAAGGGAAAAATCTTCCGTGTTGGTCATATGGGCTATTGCGCACCAACAGATGTACTTCAATATATAGCAGCAATGGAAATCGCACTTGTGAAAGTCGGCAAAAAGATTCAACTTGGTGCTGGTGTTGCCGCAGCTCAAGCAGTTTACTTACAAAATACTACAGAAAAAGTTGCACAATAAGGAGAGAATGTACAGATGGCTATTAACATTTTAATCAGTGATCCACTAAGCGAAGATGGTATTTACCCTCTTCGCCAAGAACAAGAACTAGATTTAAATATTGTGATCAACACTGGCCTTCAACCAGAAGAATTAAAAGCAATCATTAAGGATTATGATGTATTACTTGTCCGTTCACAAACAAAAGTAACACGTGAAATTATTGAAGCTGCTGATAACTTGAAATTGATCGGTCGCGCTGGTGTCGGTGTCGACAATATCGATTTAAATGCTGCTACTGAAAAAGGGATTATTGTCGTAAATGCACCAGACGGTAATACGAACTCAGCTGCTGAACATACAACAGCGATGATCATGTCTTTAGCTCGTCATATCCCACATGCTTACCTATCATTAAAAGAAGGACGCTGGGATCGTAAAAAATTTGTTGGTGTTGAACTTAAAAACAAAACATTAGGAATTATTGGTTTCGGTCGTATTGGTCAAGAAGTTGCTCATCGTGCAAAAGGTAACCGTATGAACGTTATTGCTTATGATCCATTCTTAACTGCTGAAAAAGCTGAAAAAGCTGGCGTTGACTATGGAAGCGTTGAAGATGTGGCACGTGTAGCTGATTTTATCACTGTTCACACACCACTCCTAGACTCTACTCGTCATATGATCAATGAAGAAGTTTTCAACATTATGAAAGACGGCGTTCGCATTATCAACTGTGCTCGCGGCGGTATCATTGATGAAGAAGCTTTATACAATGCTATAGAATCAGGCAAAGTGGCAGGCGCGGCACTTGATGTAATGGAAGATGAACCATTCGTAGGGAACCGTCTACTTGACTTGCCACAAGTTATTGCTACTCCTCACCTTGGAGCTTCAACGGTTGAAGCTCAAGAATCTGTTGCCATTGATGTAAGTAATGACATCTTAAGCTTCTTTAAAGTAGGAACAGTCCGCAATCCAGTGAATATGCCTTCTGTTTCAAAAGATATGATCGCTAAAGTGGAACCATTCTTTGAACTTGCCAATAAAATCGGTGCATTTGTTTCTAACTTAACAGATGAAGCCATTGAAGAAATCAATGTATATTATTCTGGTGAACTTGCTGGCTTTGACGTTCGTCCATTAACAAACAATGCTGTAAAAGGTGTGCTTACTCGTAACTTAGGGAATCATGTAAACAATGTAAATGCTCGTTACTTAGCTGAACGAAATGCAATTAAGATCAACGAACATAAATCTACTACAGCAAAAGCTTTTTTAAACTCTATCTCAGTTGAACTTGTAACCAAAAACGAAACCCATAAAGTGAAGGGCACATTACTAAATGGTTTTGGAGCTCGAATCGTTCAAGTGGATGACTATATGGTAGATGTTGTGCCAGAAGGTCACTTAATCTTTGTCAAACATACAGACAAGCCTGGTGCAATCGGACGAGTTGGTACACTTCTTGCCGGTAAAGATATCAATATCGCAACCATGCAAGTTGGTCGCTCAAACCAAGGTGGAAATGCGATCATGATGCTTTCTGTAGATAACGCAGTGGAAAACCTTGAATTTTTAACTACTCAAGAAAGCGTCTTTGAAGCAAAAGCGATTAATCTATAATATAACATTTCTCACTAAAAAACAGAGCACAGAATGCTGTTCGATCAGCATCTGTGCTCTTTGCATTTGTTACATTGCTAAAACTTCTTTGTTTTATTGGACATGGACGTCTCTTATTATAAATATAATCGATAAATCACTAAGATTATTGTTAAAATACCTGCAATGAGCATCATCGGATCTTTCAAAAACTTTTTCACAGCTTCATTTCCTTCCCTACGATGTGAACGTCTTTTTAGCTTTGCTTTCTAATACTACTTTTATACGGATTTCCTCCATGAGGATATTTTCTACGTCAAACCTAAAGCAGAGCCCCTCACTATTATGTGCAGGTGCCCTGATTGTTGCAAGAATCATCGCCCTTTCACTTTCTAAAAAGGCCAAGATCCCTCAAAAGTTTTTTTTCATATACAAGTCGGAAGCAATCACTCATGAAAGTTTACTTTTCAAAATTTCACATTCAACTTAAATGTCTTCTAATAATTGCACAAGCTCATGTAAAGAGTGAATTTCATAAGTAGGGATTATCCCTTCAACATGTGGTTTATTTTCACGATTGATCCATGCAGAGCGCATTTGAACACGAGAAGAACCGAGAATATCGGTCATTAGATTATCTCCTACCATAATCGCTTCATCCGCATGAACTTTTGCTACTTCTAATACATGTTGGAAGATGGATGCAGCTGGTTTTCCTTCTCCAAAATCCCCTGAAATGATAATATGATCAAAGTAAGGAACGATTTCTGGTGTTATTTTCAATTTTAAATTTTGTAAACTTGGTGCACCATTTGTCAATAATACGAGTTGATACTTTCCTTTTAAAGCATCTAGCACCTCGAATGTTTCTTTATAAACAAAAGGACTTTCTTTTCTTGCTTGAACAAAGTATTCTCCAAGCTCTGCTCCCAATTTCTCGTCATGTATTCCAAGCTTTGCTAATCCACCTGTCCATGCATCTTTACGGTAAGTAGGAACAATGTTCTTAAGTTCCTGAAATTGCGGTGTAGGATCATCGAATGTTCCCCAAAGCCCTTCAAATGGATTGATACCAATTAGTTTTGTGTATTCAAATGTAGAATATGTACTATATAAATCTCGAGCCGTTTCACGTACTTTTTCCTCTAATTGCTTTGCATCTACATGAACGATCGAAGCAGCTTTCTGACATGTTAAAGCAAATGCTGTGGCAATACTTTTCTTATCCCACAATAGAGTATCATCTAAATCAAAAATTACGGTTGAAATTGTCACTTGTTGTTCGCTCCTTATAAAATACTGTATTCTTATGGTAGCATAATTACTTATAAAAAACGGAATTTTCTTTTCATTTTCTATATGTTTTTTAAGTATTTCTACAGATGAAAAGCAGGGTTAAAATGAACTATATCCCAATTGTTAGACACAATCTAACGATTGGGATACAGTTTAAAAATTCATCTCAACCAACTGCTTTTTAAGCCATCAATTATTTATTCCCGCACAAATGGAGCGGTAAGAGCCCCTACTTTAAGATACTAGTGAAAAGTAGCGATTAAAGCGTAGGACCGACCGACTGCCTGTACCTATATAAGCCCGATTGGTTCAACTAACAATAAATAAGGAAAGAAGAACTCCGCTGAGAGAGATTTCACTTTCTTTTCTTCTATAATTGACGTAAACAATCACTAATTTTTGGTTGGAGAATCGCATTTTTTTCGTCAATTCCTGCATAAAAATAAAAACTCTTCAAGAAATTTCTACAATTTTCATAAAGCTTAGAAAATCTTTCTTCATCTAGTTTAACTTTTTGCTTTTTGATATATACAGGAATCTTTTCAAATAATTCATCCAACGTTTCTACAGGTAAGCCAATGTCAAGCATTGTCATAATAGGTTTTAATAAGCGTTCGTCTTCACCTGCTACATAAACATCTGTAAAAGTAAAAACTTTATTTATCAACCCTTGGAAAATAACAGGAAAATATTTCGCGTTCAATCTAGGATTTTTTACAAGCTCATCTATAGCATCTGCCGTATGGGCTATACTATGCGCCCAGCCCTTTTCTGGAACAAACCCTCTTACATCCTGTTCTAAATCCAAATATAGGAGTAATTCATTTCTTATTCGATCTAATAATGTTGATGGAATCAATGAATGTTCTAAATCCTTTTTTAATATAAGGGCTATTAAGAGCACTGAGAATGATCGTTTAAAAATATGATCAGTACCGACATCTCCTATTTCATAAAATAAAAACTCGTCCCCTAATGCTCTTGTTAGCAAATTGACGAGTGTTTCATTTGTCATGAGCGCCTCTTTTAGAATTAAATGATCAAATCCTTGATAAATCAATTTATCTCTAAGCTGTGGATTAGGCGAGCCAATATGTTCAAGCATGGCTTCTACTAATTCTGGCACATTTTTCTCCTGCCATGAGCTTTCTCCATTTTGAATATCCACTAATCGTGATTGTAATGATTGTTCATCCATAACAGAAACCTCCAATACGACTATTTCATCGACATATTGCTATATTTTTAAGCAACTACAGATATGTCAATTCTTCTGTATTGTTATGATTATTATAGCATTCTAAACACATGTTGTCTGATGCTGATATTTGTTTCATCTTATGTTATAAAAAAACAAGTTATGTACATTTGTCCTGATTAATCGTAAAAAACCCATATAGCTTCTAAAAATATAAATAAAGAGAAAACTCAAGCAGGAAGGCCTTTTTCATCTTATCTTTTACTGGGTATTCCAATTGAGGTTTTACAGGCAATTCTCCCTAGAAGTAGAGAGATCATTGCCTGTGAATGAAGGATAAAGAAGAAATCAAAAACAAGAATGTTAATTTATTTACTCACTTTGAAACCATATAACTCATTAAGCGCTTCGATCTTTTTCTGAATGGCCTCTTCAAATGTCATGATGTACTGTACAGGTTCCTTTGGATTATGGTATTGTGAAATTTTTCCTGTTTTCGCATCTACTAATTTTGTAGATGCACCACAGCCTAATCCAATAATCGTTTGAACCTCTTCCATGATCACAATATTATAAATGCTTTCTTCCCCAGGTAATGAGTAACCAATGTTTTCCAAATTACCTAAGATATTTTTCTGCCTGTACAAATAATAGGGCTTGTAGCCGTGCTCTGCTGTCCATTCATGTGCACGATGCATCATGGCTTCTGCTGTTTTTCGATCGGCTACCTTATATTTTTCCTTGTTGTGGGTCATTTCTGAAGCACGTTTAAAAGAAAGCGTATGAACTGTCAAAGATTCCGGCATCATTTTGGCCGTTTCATTCAAAGAATGCTCAAATTCAGCGATACCCTCATTGGGAAGACCAATAATAAGATCCATATTAATATTATTCATACCAGCCTTGCGTGCCATCCAAAATTTATCAATCGTTTCTTGCACTGTATGATGGCGTCCAATTGCCTTTAAGGTTTCATCTGTATAGGATTGTGGATTAACACTAATCCGATCAATTCCCCATTTTTTTAAAACAGCTAATTTCTCTGGGGTAACCGTATCGGGTCTTCCTGCTTCAACAGTTAGTTCACGAATGCCTTCAGTATGTGGAAAAGATTCAAACATTTTTTGATACAAAGCATCCATTTCATCTGCCTCGATCGATGTAGGTGTTCCTCCACCAAAATAGACAGATGTAATTTTCATGTCATGCTCCGTCAACCATTTTCCCATTTTCTCAATTTCAATATGGAGCCCATCTAAAAAAGTTGCTACTCGACCTTGTTTACGATTACTTTGGATTGCATAGGCTGGAAATGTACAATAAGCACATTTTGTAGGACAAAAAGGAATGCCAATATAAATACTTACCTCATTTCCGACTGTATCTAAATCGGGAATCGTATGAAGCTGCGTTTTCACGATTCTTTTTAACAAACTTATTTTATCATCAGATAAGCGAAATTCAGTTGCCAGCTTATGATAGATTTCCTCATCCGATAGACCCGCCTTTCTATATTTGTGATACAGCTTCGTTGGACGAATCCCCGTGAGAATCCCCCATTGTTGATGAATGCCTGTTAATTGTTCAAGCGTATCTAGCAAAATATGAGAGAGAGCACGTTTCACACGTATTCGTTGTTCTCTTTCTGTTCCTTCCAAGTCATAAGTTTGCTCAAAATGACTTTGAAAAATTTGACCTTCTGCTTGAAGCGTTCCTTCTGCAAAGACCGTATAATCTTTATTTGTATGATGTTCGAAGTGAGCTACTAAATTTGGTACCATATCTTTTTTCGCTAATTTTGTATCTTCAAAAAACAAATTAGCGATATGATGAAATACTCTCATAAAATCTTGGGGATATGCTTGATCTATTTTTAAAATTTTCATCAGTCAAAATCACTTCTCTCTAAAAAACTCTATAGTTGCATAAACTCTCATCAAAATAAAGTGAAACTCCATCAGTGGGGGTTTTTTTCATCCCCCACCCCATCTTTCTCATTTCTCTCTAATCTCGAGATGGGGGTCTTACTGCTCGTTAAAGCGGGATAAAGTAAACCTTCACCCAGTGGCGATTTTCTTCATCCGCCACTGAACTAGAGGAACGGAAGTGAAAAGCGCCACGTCCTGTGGCAACACCTGAGTAATCAACATCTTGTTGGCCCGAGCCAAAACTAATTGGACTTTTACAGTAGTTGATTCCTCTATTTTCGCTGGAATCTTGATATGAAAGCTTACAAACCTGTTCATGCGCTAATGAAGCATCCACTCAATATCGAATCTATTGTAGCAAATTATAATGAAAATCACGAAAAATCTGTTGGACGAACAAATTAAATCGCTTTATCGAATAAATTACATAAGGCAGAACATTCCAAGATGATGATAAAGAGACGGACTTTCTATTAAAAAGGAGAATCTGAACGACAGCCTCATACAAAAACACCCCCAAGCAAATAACAAAGGCACTAAAAAATCAATTCATCTCCAAACTATGATAAAAAGTAGCCTCTTTAGTTTATAAAACGAAAGAAAAGATGACTTTTATCAATAAAAATGGCGATGTTATCAATTTTCAGTGGCCTTGCAAATAACTTGAGGGTTCTTCAGCTATAGCTGGCTCTTCTAATCCTCTAACTCTTTATATAATGCTTCGACTGGTTTTACAATCACTCGGTTAACTTCTTCGATTAATCCGCTTAAAGCCATTTCTGCTTGAAGCAACTTGGCGATTTTATCATTTTGTTGCGCTAATTGTGCAGCTTTTTGTGCATATTGCAACTCATCTTCTTCAATTTGTTGGCCTTGTACCTGTTTTTGCTGTAATTTTAATTGGACATCGCGAAAATTTTTAAATAGTTTCGCTGCATCTTCATCCGCTTTTACTGTTTCAATTGCTTGTTGTAAAGCTAAATATTCATTGGTTTTACGAAATGCACCTTCCAATGCATTAATTTCATTGTAAATATTAATCAATTCATTTCCCTACTTTCTATAAGTTTAAGCGTGCTTCCTAAAGTCAGTGGAACCACAAGCCATTTACTAAAAATATGTTAACGAATAGCCCTTATATGACACTAATTGCCCCTAAGAAACCAATTATCGTAATCGATTTAATTCACATTTTGACTCCCCAACGCCAAGTATTCCAACGTATTTACTATCTTCTTATAGTATACTGTAATAATACAGTTCTAAGTTTTATTATAGCAAACCACTCCTTTTTATGAAATGAGTAGCCACTTCTTGATATTCATCTTGATTTTTTAGTGTAAAAAACTTTTTACGGGGGATTGGGCACACTATAATAGTTTCCTTACGTCTTGAAATAAGTATTTCAGCAGGCGTGTTGATTATCCAATTATATCCTTAAAAATATTGTGCATTTGCTTCCTAATCAACACGCCTGGTATTGCAGATAAAATTATGTACAAGGGGGAATATCAGATGATTCAACATTTCAGCTTCAAACCACTGTTTAAACACCAGCAATTACCCAGTTGGTCGGTCAACTTCTTTTATAAACAAAAGCACTATGAAGCGATTTACGAACAGGACGGAACGGTCAAATGGGTCGATCAAACTCCACCTGATGAAGATGATGTAAAAAAGATGATACATGAATTAATGTTATTCCATGTGTATGACTGAATGATTTTTATAATTTTAAAGAATTAGATGGATAAAGTGAAACTCCATCAGTGGGGTTTTCTTCATCCCCCACTAGAAGAACTCAGGCTAAAAGCGCCGCATCCTGTGGCAACACCTGAGTGACCAACATCTTGTTGGCCCGAACCAATCGGGCGCATGCGGCAGTAAGACCCCCATCTATCTTTTTCTTTTCTCTCTATATCTTGAGATGGGGGTCTTACTGTCCGTTAAAGCAGGATAAAAAAGTTTAAAAATATCTATTCATTAAACTCCCTTTTCTTATTTTATATAGTACCTAATCATCATCATTTATTTTGAAATTAGTTCTTCCCATTCTTCAAAAGATAGCTTATCCGTAATATGTTTTAAATGATCAGGGACTTCCACATAACATATTAACTCTAAACTATTTCCATCGGGATCTTTGAAATAGACTGAGCCATTGCCTTGATATGGTCGAACAAAAGGTTCCACAGATTCCCTGTTCCCTTTAGGTACAGCCTCGACTTGAATAGTATCTAACCAAAATAAAGAATTTTTTAAATCTTCGTATGAAACTTCAAATGCAATATGGCGTAAAGCAACATGATATGGAATTTTATACTCTTCCCCTTCCCATAAACCCAACCAACTTCGCCCTTCATCTATCCACAAAAAAGCGATTTTCTCATCTCTCCAAGCAATTTTAAGGCCTAACTTTTGGTAAAAATCAAGTGAAGTATCTAAATTTTTCACTGGTAAATGTGCTTCGTATATTCCCTTTATCAAATACAACATCTCCTTTTCATGATTTATATATCACTTAACATTCCAAAAATTTCCAATTTATAAATCATCCAAAAGTCCAAAAAATTAAAAATCAATTGAATCAATTTCATAATGCAAAATCCAGATGAAAAACACGAACATTTCTAATCAATATGAACGTTAATATTCAGAAGTTTTTGTTCCACTCCAGACGGCGCTTTCCACGGGCTTGGCTTCAATCTCCTCGGGTCGACACGATGTTGACCCCGAAGCCGTTGCCACAGGACGTGGCGAACTTAGGCTTTGTCCCTTAAAACGTTCCTGCGGGGCTTTCAGCTCAAGCTTTTCCCGTAGGACTTTGAATAAGCCTCCTTGAACTCACACCGCACGAAGGAAATGCGCATGCATTTTCGAGGAGTCGCCGTCTTCCGCTCCACAATTATCAAAATTAGTTATTATTAAATGTTCGTATTTTTTAAGAAGAAAATGATTTATGAAATTGATTCAATTAGAAGAAAATAATTTCCCTCTAATTGATTTTCCGGTAAAAATAAACAATAGTATAAAATGTAATTCACACCATTTAACGTTAACTATATTTTAATGGGAATTAACATAACCTTAGCTCTCTATTGCTTTTCCTAGAATCTTATTCGACATATAGAAGAAATTTGATTATATTCTTCCCACTATTCAAATCAGCTTACTCTTTTCCCTCTAAATATTCCTCACGCCATTTGACCAATTCGTTTTCCATCAATATTTTTTCCAATGCTTCATCCCAATGCCCTATGAAAGTATTCCAAACACGTACATACAATAAATCTTTCTCCTCGTTATAGATGATAAATTGTATGCAAGGGATATCATTGATCTGTATCGTTTTTTGCGATTCAATGGATGTGATAAAGGTCTGAACCAAATTTTGATCCAAATCTTCCTTTTCCATCGTTGATCGATTCTCTTGCAAAGCTTTGAAAATGATTTCCTCTGCTATATTTACCGACTCCTCAGAAGCATAGGCAAAAGTTTCTGGTAAGTTTTCAAAATCATCCGAAGCTTCTAAATCCCCAGCGAGAAAGCTTTGATGAGTGGCACTGTAAAAAAGATGTTGCGTTTCTTCTTCCTGCTCTTCTTCATAAATTCCATTTTCTAGCTGTTTTTCACCTTTAGTTGTTAGTTGATAATAGGATGTTTTTTCGACTAATCCTTTATTCTGGAGATTCTGGAGTAAATCTTGAATAAATAATTTTTCTACTAATAATAGATCACTGAGTTCTTTGGAATCGGCTATTTCTGCTTGTTTGCAGCTTAGTAAAATCATTTTCATCAGGATATCCATCGTTAGTCTCTTTACTGGTTTATAGTTAAATTCTACTGTTTGAATAGGAAAACACCAGCTAGAAGTGGCTAAGATATTCGTTTTGGGATCTTGTTTGATTTTATTGGTCAGCTTTTTTTCTAATGCATTCATAGCAGAACCCCCTTCCAACTCTATTTTGGATTTCCTTGTTCATTGCGAAGACCATTTTGAGATTTAACCACTTCAAACAAACGATCATACATTTCACGTGATTCTCTTTTTTTAGCTCGTTTTGTAAACATCTCAACACTACCCACTAATATCAGCAGTTCTCTTGCTCGAGACAATGCCACATTCAACCGTCGATAATCATTAGCAAACCCAATATCTCCGCCTTTGTGCTCTGTATTACGAACCATACTCACGATAATAACATCCATCTCCATGCCTTGAAAACGGTCTACTGTACCTGTCCGAAGATGCAAGTGATCCAATTTCAATTCTTGCTGTACAAGATGGTCGATTTTCTTTACTTGCTCCCCATAAAAGCTGATGACCCCTACACTTTTCTTATATCCTTTTGGCAGGCTGCCACTTGCAATAGCCATTTCCGTCGCATGATCTAGATCCAATAATGTGTATCGAATCGTCTCTAATTCGCCTGGGTTGAAGCGGCTCTTGCCATTTTTCATTTGTTCTTCAAAATATGGTTTTTTGCTTGGCATATCAAGCCAGATTAAATGATCCTCACGCTTCACATAATGTCCCTCTAAATGATGATCACGTACTTGATCAGAGTTATCTAATCCACACTGCAAATGATTGTCTTCGTTTTCATAGAACGGTGCGATCGTTTGCATAATATTTTCATGCATACGATATTGAATAGCTAGCATTTGTTTATTTGATTTTGGTAAGTTTTTAAATAATCGTTCAAATAATGATTCTTTCAGCAGTTTTTTCAGCTCATGAATTTCCTGAACATCTTCACTCTCATCGATGATTGCTTTTAAGGTCTCTTCTAATGTGTCATCACCGATTAATGGCGGCAATTGATGATGATCTCCTACCAAAATAATTTTCTTTCCTTTTAACATAGGTAGCAGCAATTCAGGGGGAGTTGCCTTTGATACTTCATCAATAATCACCACATCGAATGTCGGGTAATGATCCATAAACTCTTTCCGTGCAGATGCTACACAAGTCGTCCCAATCACATTAGCATGATTGACATAGAGCTTACGGATCTCATCTAAGTCATGCTCACTTGCCTGTAGTAATAATTGATGCCATTGTTGCTGTAACTGTTGTTTAATCGGTAATTGTTGCTTGTCGTGGTAAAGCTTTTCGATTATTCTTTCCACACTCGTTATCGTTTCTTCTGTGTATTGTTTCTGTCTTGTTAAATCTTGTTGAAGAATCTTTTCTAGCTCTTTTAATTTTTTCTCCTGGGAGAGGCCCTTTGCATTGACTTCTTTTACTTGGATTTCTTTTTGTGCAAGTTGTTCTAATGCTTCCTTTTCCTCTCTCTCCATCACAGCAAAATCATCTTGCATTTGTTTTAGTTTTGGTAAAGTAGATGCCACCGTTTGCTTTTGTTGTGCAATCTGTTGGACTTCTTTTTCTTCAAGAGCTAATTTGTTTTGAAGTTCCAATAGTGTTAAGTTAAGTTCTTCTACTTGGGCAGAATCATTTAATTTCTCCAATTTTCGTTTTAACTGTTCAACTTCAGCACTACAACGATTTTTTATGTTTAATAATCCGCTTTCGTGCTGTTTGGATGTGCTTAAAATATAGGAAACTTGTGCTTTTACCTCTTGTTTCATCATTTGGAATAGGCGCATAATTTCTTGACGTTGATTTTCAAGCATTCCAAATTGTTCCTCAACAAAAAAGCGTCGATTATACAAGCGCTCCAGATAAACATATAGCTGATGGACATAAACATCAGGCGTTTCCAAAAGAAATTTTTTAAAATGGTCAATGGCTGAATCAATCTCACGAATGGAAAATGAAGAATAACCACTTGCTACTTGAGTTTCTACGTTATGTAAAATTTTCTCGCTATCAAATGCACCAATTTTTTCCTCTAAAAAACTTATTGCGCCATTTAAACGCTTGCGAACCTCTCTCCATTCTTTATAGCCAACCATTTGCATCTGAATGCGTTCAAAGGAATTCCGTTGCCATTCAATTTTCGTATTGGCTTGAATATGATGCTCTTCCATAAAAGTCGTTAAGTCTTGAATCTTTTTACATGCTTCAATGCTTTCCATAGAAGTTTCAAGTTGTTGATGATTGACTAACCATTCTGAATAAGCAGTCTGTGCATTTTTGAATGATACCTTCGCCTGGACTAAACCATCTTTTGCGATCAAATAGGAAACTTGTTGGCGAAGTTTTATCACTGCTCTTTGCTTTTCTTGTTCAGCTTCTTCCAGTTTTTCCAACGAGCCATATTCTGATAATATTTCTTCGAATTGCTCGATTTTTTTAGCTTCATGTACTTTTTTGGACGATAGTTCAGCCGTTTGCTCTTCTAGTAAACGCAGTTCTTTTCGTAAAGATCCTAGTGATTTCTTTAAGTTTTTAATATCCTCTTCAACAATTACAAAATCCTTTTCGGCTTGTTCTTGTTCAGCTATTTTTTCTGTCAATACTTTTAGTTGCTGTTGTAAACCTTGGAGCTCGTTTTCTTTTTGATCAATCGCATGCTCTAATTCAGTCGTCCGATCTCTATGAATGGCTAACTCCGCTTCCAAATCATGCAAGGTTTGCTCACGCCAATACAGTGCAACATTTTCTTCGATGAATTTTTTTCCTTCTTCTTCAATACTTTCTGTGCGACCATAGCGAAGAATCCGGATATTCTTGTTGGCTAAAAGTCTACTCAACGCATTATCTACAGCTAAATTGGATTGCGAAGCGACCAAAGTTTTTAAGCCTGCTTTGGCGTTTTGTTGGCATATTTCAGATATGACCGTTGTTTTTCCCGTACCTGGAGGACCTTGAATAACATATAAATCCTCCGCTGACATAGCCCCAACGACAGCTTCTCTTTGGAACTCATTGAGACGATTATCGAATTGTAATTGAGCTCTTTTTTTAGGCTGTTGGATTCGTGGACGTTCTTCGAAGAGGATTTTTTCTAAGTTAGCATTCGCTGCTAATCCTTTTTCGAGATCACTAAATCCCTTTCTTAATCGGCGTATCTGACTCAATGTTGCAAAATTGCTAAACACCAGTTCCTTTGTTTTGGGATGCCATCGATTTTTGCGAACTTGCTCTTGTATAAATGGGCGTAATTCGATTTCAACCGTTTTCTTTGAAGATTGCGCCTTTAATACAGATCCTAGTTCATCTTTAGAACCTTGTACCTTCGCACTTAATCCTATGACCTTTTTCCATTCGTTTTCTTTTAAACCGCTAACCTGAAATATCATTCGACTAAAATCTTCATTGAATTCATAGTGAGAGAAGGAAACATTCATATCATCGATGGTCGCATCACGCTCTTGGATTTTTAAATATCCTTCCCAGCTTGAAATACGCTTTTGAACATACTTTGAACGCTCCTCTGCAACCGGTAGTTCTCGAATTTTACTATGCAATTCAAGTGGCATACCAACTGTGTTACTAGCATTGGTAGCAAACTGCATATTGGTTTTAAAACGTCGATTTGTATGAACAGGTACTCGATTACTTAACACCCGAAAATTTGTCACGAGTAAACCTTCATATTTTACAACACCATTCATCACCACTACTTGTCCGTCCAATTTTTCAGCTAATACTGGATTTTCTACGTTATCAAAATATAAAGTAACAGCCATTTCGTCTTGTGCTGTATTTTGAACATGCTCAATATGTACAACAAATGTTTTTTGAAGATGAAAAAAAGCATGTTCATCCTTCGCCCATGCTAAAATACCTTCGCGCGCCTTGTTCGTTAATATTAAGTTTGTACGTATCACCGCAGGCATAGCTGCAACTTGTACCATGAACATACCTTCCTTTCTTTTAATGTTATGAACTGAAACTAATAACTTTTGGAAAATGAAAAACAAACTAATATCTATCATATCAGTTTTCGAGTTAAGGTGAAGTGATAAAACCATAAAATATATGGGGATTTCTAGGAAATGATTTGTCGATTCGAGGAGAGGGGCTATTTTCTCTATTGGTAGTTTTATTTATTCCTTTGAATAGGTTATTTGCTCTTTCAGAAAGTTTGTTCGCTCTCTTGGCAGGTTTATTCGCTCTCTCGATAGATTTATTCGCTACCCCAAGATTTATTCGCTCTTTCAATGAATTTATTTGTTCCTTCAGAAAGTTTATTTGCTCTCTCGACGGACTTATTCGCTCCTCCAACGAGTTCATTCGCTCTTTCGACAATTTAAGTTTTCCCTCGTCTTGTTTTCCATATATTTACAAATTAATATTATCTTAAACTTTTTCTTACATCTGATTCTATTCAAAAACACGTTCTGCACCTGTTATATTCATGAAAAGCATCCCTCTCTAACCTAAATGTTCCTTATCTAGGATCATGCAGCCCTCAAGAAACCATAGATTCATTGCAAATATCCTTCTCCCTAAAATATGTAAGAAAATCTATTTCAAAAACTAAGAAGGCAAACTCGAAATATATCAAGTTTACCTCCTATCCTTATCTACTGTTAAATTTTATTTCATTTCTCCAGATTGTAATTTATACATCTGACTATACTTTCCACCTAGAGCTAGAAGTTCATCGTGCGTACCTTGTTCTACGATTTCTCCTTGATCGAGTACGAATATACGGTTGGCATTTTTAATAGTTGAAAGTCGGTGCGCAATGACAAATGTTGTACGCCCTTTTTTCAATACTTCCATTGCATGCTGGATGATTTCTTCTGTTTCCGTATCGATATTCGAGGTGGCTTCATCTAATATTAAAATGGCTGGATTGAATGCAAGTGCTCTCGCAAAAGAAATCAATTGGCGTTGCCCCGATGAAAGGGTACTTCCCTTTTCAATAACTGGTTCATCTATGCCCCCAGGCAAATTAGCTAAAACCTGCTCTCCCCCTACTGCTTTTAAAGCTTGTTCAATCATTTTACGTGAAATCCTCGGATCTTCTAAGCTAACATTGGAAGCCACTGTGCCTGTAAACAAATAGGGATCTTGCAGTACAATTCCTATATGTTGTCGGATCGTTTGACGAGAATGATCTTGAATATTCATACCATCAATGGTAATCGAACCTTTTGTTACATCATAAAAACGGAACAATAAGTTCATAATTGAACTTTTTCCAGAACCCGTATGACCTACTAGTGCGATGGTTTCCCCTTGCTTAGCTTCAAAATCAATGTCCTTCAAAACATATTCCTCTTCTTTATAAGCAAACCAAACATGATGAAAGGCTACATTTCCATGATAACGATCAATTCTTGTATCATCGACTGCTTCCCCCGGTTGATCTAATAGATTAAAGATACGTTCTGATGCAACATTTGCTCTTTCTAAGTTAGCAAGTTGATTGACAACATTCGTCACTGGATTGAACAAACGTGTAATATAATCCACAAATGCATAGAGCATCCCGATTGAAATAGCACGATCACCCGCCAACTCAGCACTACCAAAATACCAAATAAACATGATAAATGTCAGTGAACGAATCACTCCTACTAAATTATGTGAGGTAGCTGAATCTAGCAATACCAACTTATTTTGATATTTATAATATTCATCATTTAACTCATTAAACTCATCTTCCATCTGCTTTTCACGTCCGAAGGCTTGGATAATGGTCATCCCATTAATGGACTCATTTAGCATCCCATTCATATCAGACAATTTACTACGTGTGATGTGATTATATTTTGCCGCATATTTACGATAAAGGATCATCCAAAGGATAAGTAAAGGAATGACTAGTAGCGCAATACAAGCCATTTTCCAATCAAGGAAAAATAGCGCAATATAGATGCCAAATATGGTCATAAAACTTGCCGCAAATTGCGATAATACTTGAACAAATAAATCGTGAATAGCCTCTGTGTCATTGGTCACTCGTGATACCACTTTTCCAGCGGGTAATCGATCAAAATAGCGAATCGGGAGTGTTTGTATATGTTGATAAACATCATTTCGCATTTTTTGAATAATGCGATTGGCACCCATTTGCAATAGAATATACTGACCATATCGGAAAATGGCCGTTATCACTGCTAAACCAAAGAATACGAAAAGTAATATAGCGATTGGTTTAAACTCTAAACCTTGTGTAGCAGCTTTTGCGATATGATTATCAATAATTTTCTTCGCTACTAATGGACCTGCTAAATCTGCTGCGACTGCGATCGCTAAAAGAAAAAGCCCTGTAACTAATATTTTTTTATAAAGTAATGCATAACGCCAAAGTCTTTTGGTTGTACTCATTATTTCGCCCCCTCAATCTGTTGGCGATCATATTGTTCTTTGTACCAACCATCTTGTGAAATAAGCTGTTGATGTGTACCTTCTTCGATGATCTTGCCATCTTCTAATACAATAATGGAATCGGCTTGCATAATCGCTGACAACCGATGTGTTACGATGATGGTCGTTTTATGTTCACGGATTTGTTGAATATTTTTGATGATTGTACTTTCTGTTTTCGCATCAACAGCTGACAGTGAATCATCCATGATGAGGATTTCAGGATCACGTATCAATGCACGTGCAATAGATATTCGTTGTTTTTGACCACCTGATAGAGAGATCCCTTTTTCACCAACTAGTGTATTTAATCCCATTGGTAACATTGCTAAGTCTTTTTCAAAACACGACACTCGAATGGCTTCTTGTAATTCCTCTTCTGTCGCATCTGGCTTTCCAAACAATATATTTTCTCGTATTGTTCGTGAAAAAAGGACATGGTCTTGAGGTACGTAACCAATCCAGTTGCGTACTTGTTCTTTTGTTTGTGCTTCGATCAACTCACCGGACAATTTTAGTGTTCCATCACCTGTAGGGTACTCTCGTAATAATTGCTTCACAACCGTTGTTTTACCACTACCCGTTTTCCCTACGATCCCTAACGTTTGACCCTTTTTTAAAGATACTTCTAAGTGAGATAAGTTAATGGACTGTGATTGTGGATATTGGAATGTTACATCATGAAAAACGATTGAGTTAGGTTTCTCGATAACTGCTGGAGCCTGTGGATCCGCTACATCTTCTTTCTCGTTTAATGTCTCTTGTACACGGTCTAGTGATGCATTTCCACGTTGCATGACATTGATCAATTCACCAATAGCAAACATTGGCCAAACTACCATTCCTAGATAAACATTAAAAGATACCAAATTTCCTAAAGTAATATCACCAATCGATACCAGATAGGCCCCGTAACCAAGACCGATCATATAGCTTAACCCTGTTAAAACCCGTGTTATTGGTGTAAACCATGCATCGATTTTTTCTACATCCATGTTTTTCTGATAGACATCTTCTGTCATATCAGCAAACTGCTTTTCTGTTGCTCTTTCATGTACATATGCTCGAACAACCCGTACACCTTCAACAGCTTCTAGGACACGGTCATTCATCTGACCAAAAGCATCTTGAGCAATCATGTATTTTTCGTGAATTTTCTTTCCTAAGATCTGCATCGTGATGGCTAGGATTGGCAATGGAATAATAGATGCAAACGTTAACTTCCATGATACCGAAAAGCCCATCATTAATATAATCGTAGCAAGATATAATGTTGAATCTAAAAGTGTCATAATACCAAAACCGGCTGTGACAGAGACAGCACGCAAATCATTAGTAGCACGAGCCATTAAATCCCCCGTTCGATTACGCTCGTAAAAAGGGGGTGACATTTTTAAAAACTGTGCCATCAAATTTTTTCGTAATTTCCGCTCAATTACATTGGAACCTCCGAACAATTGATATTGCCAAACAAAATTGACAACATATGCTACCACCAATATTGCTGCTAATGCACCGATAAATTGCAGTAATAATGTAGTCGTTATCGTCCCGCGATGGATGGCATCAATAGATTCACCGATCAACCACGGTGGAATAACCTCTAGTGTATTGGCAATAATCAGCAGTACAACAGCAATCGTATATCGTTTCCAATTTTCTTTAAAAAACCATTGAAGCTTTATTAATACATCAAACATATTTTGCTACCTTCCTTTCTATTTTGCGAATCTAGCTAGCCATCTTCAATCGAATCCTTGTTCAATTGTTTTCTCATTTTTCGAATGTACATAATCCACTCTCTCCCTTTTTGTTTTTTACACTAAATCTTTCTGAATAAAAGCAACAAAAAAGCGCATACCCCAAAATGAGCATGCGCTAATCTTCAAGAGTACGGGACACACCCGTACCTGTATTCATTCAATGACGAAGAAAATAGGATTGAGGTGTGGATGCATTATGAAATTCTCTACTTATTGAATAATGTTGAACAATTGTCATGCTCCATACCTCCATTTTCTTTTAATTATTTAGTGTTTCTAAATATTAACATTATAGTTTTTTAATTGTCAATACTTTTTGAAAATTTTATCCAGATAATTTTCTCGTTCATCCTATTCCCCATACTTATGACTGAATGAATTGGACAAGAATTGTGAGAAAAATTGTCAAAACCCTTTGGATCATTTGTTTTTTGTCGAAAAATATCTTATGATTGTCTTAAACATTTTTATTACTATAGGAGGTGTACACTTTGTTCTCCCCCTCATTTGGGTTTGGAACAAAGGAAGTCTTTGGACATAGCCATACGATTGACAGCGTTTGCTGTCTTGATCGCATGTTCGGCAGTTTTCGTAGCAACTGAGTTTGCTATCGTAAAAGTTAGAACAACTAGAATTGATCAGCTTATTGCTGAAGGTAACAAAAAAGCTTTAAAAGCTAAAAAGGTTATTACAAATTTAGATGAATATTTATCCGCATGCCAACTAGGGATTACGATTACGTCTTTAGGTTTAGGTTGGTTAGGAGAAGGAACGGTTGCCAAACTATTAGCCCCGTTATTCAATCTACTTGACTTAAATGCTAGTATTACGTCATTCCTATCATTTATCCTATCATTCTCAATCGTAACATTTATACATGTCGTTATGGGTGAGTTAGCACCAAAAACATTGGCGATTCAAAAAGCTGAAAGTGTAGCACTCAATATTTCCGGCTTTTTAATCTTATTCCATAATGTGATGTTTATATTCATCAAACTCTTAAATTCCTCAGCTAATGCCTTAGCTGCTCTGTTTGGTCTAAAAGGAATGAAAGAGTCCGAAGTCGCAATGACAGAGGAAGAATTGCGAATTATTTTATCAGATAGTTTAAAGGGCGGCGAGATTAATCCATCCGAATATAAATATGTGAATAGCATTTTTGAATTCGACGATCGTATTGCCAAAGAAATCATGGTACCTCGTACTGAAATTATTGGAATTGATAAAGATTTAACGTTAAAAGAAGTATTTGAAGTAATGGGTGTAGAACAATATACCCGATATCCAATTGTAGATGGAGACAAAGACCATATCATCGGTTTGGTCAACATGAAAAATCTTTTAACAGCTTATATTAAAAATCCAACAGTAAATGGTTCTAAGCCTGTTACTGAATATATGCAACCGATTATTCGTGTTTTTGAAACAATGCCACTAAGTGATCTACTGTTAAAAATACAACGTGAACGCATCCATATGGCCATTCTAATGGATGAATATGGTGGTACTTCAGGTCTCGTCACAATTGAAGATATCATTGAAGAAATCGTTGGTGATATTCGCGACGAATTTGACCAAGATGAAGTCCCTGAAATTCGTAAAATTGAAGATGACCACTATATCCTAGATGCCAAAATGTTAATCGAAAACGTCAATGACTTCTTAGGGATTAATATCGAAGAGGATGATATTGACACAATCGGTGGTTGGTTCATGACAAAAGATTTTGATGCTGTAGAAGGTGAAAAGATCACTGAGCAAGGTTATGAATTTATCATTAAAGAGGTAGACGGCCATCATATTCTTTATCTAGAAGTCATCAAACTACCAGACAAGATAGAAAAAACAGCTTTAGATGATGAAGAAAATAATTCAACTGAACTTTAATCAACAGTTGGTTTAACTAGACAGAGAACGGCGCACACTATTATTCAATAGGGTGCGTCGTTTTCGCTTGTCTGAAACTTTTGCAAGGAGGAAACATTGTGGACTTATATACAAATTTAAGACAAGGGGAAAAAGGAGCTTGGTTGAGTATACTAACCTACCTTTTACTCAGTTCTACTAAATTAACGATTGGTTTTATCGGACATTCCACAGCTCTTAAAGCAGATGGTCTAAATAATACAACCGATATTATTGCATCTATAGCTGTCCTAATTGGACTACGAATTTCGCAAAAGCCACCAGACAAGGATCATCATTACGGTCATCTGCGTGCTGAGACTGTTTCTTCTCTCATTGCTTCCTTTATTATGGCGATGGTAGGTATCCAAGTATTATTTAATGCAGGGAAAAGCCTGATTGAGCACAATCATCCTACACCTTCACTACTGACAGCATTTGTGGCACTCGGCAGTGGTATTATCATGTATTTGGTTTACTTTTTCAATATAAAACTAGCGAATCGTATTGAGAGTTCCGCAGTGAAAGCAGCAGCTTATGATAATCGCTCAGATGCATGGGTCAGCTTCGGGACTTCAGTGGGTATCTTTGGCGCTATTTTCGGCTTTCCTATTATTGATTCCATTACTGCCATAATTGTTGGCTGTCTCATTTTAAAAACGGCCTATGATATTTTCTTCGAGGCAGTACATACATTGACAGATGGATTTGATGAAGAAGAATTAGAGGCTTTGTCTGCGCTTGTTAAAAACGTAGACGGTGTGATTCGACTAATAGATTTCAAAGGTCGAAATCATGGAAATCTAATATTTGTTGATTTGACTGTTACGGTAAATCCTGAGTTAAATGTTTGGCAAAGTCATCATATTACAGAAGAAATAGAAGCAACGATTCGCCAAGTAAAGCCTTTTGCAGTCGTACTTGTTCATATCGAACCAGAAGGACTAAACCGTGAGCATGAGCATAATATTTTTGAGTAATGATACGTACTGGACAAAACCCTTTTAATCATGAATAAACCACATGAAATCAAATGCACAAGCTATGATTCCATGTGGTTTTATTTTTATGATTTATACTAAAATCGATTAATTTTCAACTTATATCTCGGCTTTGAAGTTCTACTTTATCCTACAGTAACGGGCAGTAATACTCCCACTTTAAAAGTGAAGAAGGTAGGAGATCAACTGCCGCATGTGCTCGATTGGTTCGGGTCAACAACATGTTAGTCACTCAGATGTTGCCACAAGACGCGGCGCTTTTAACCTGGGTTCCTCTAGTTCAGTGGGAGAATGAAGAAAAACCACACTTTACTTTATCCTCTGAACTTACAAGCTTATTGCCATGTAAACCATCTTGCATGGCCATCTGTTTCTCCCAATACTCTTTTTGAATGAACGATTTTGTCGGCCATGTAATCTTGATGCAAGAGCGTATCATACATGTTGTTATAACAATGGTATATGGATCTTTTTGCACTCATACGCTTTAAGTTTTCAATCAATTCATCTTTTAAATGCATTGGGAGTTGGTTGGCAACATGCGTATGAAATATGACAATAAGTTGATTTAACGGAATCTGGTCACAGATTTCTTCAATTTGCTCTACGGCATCACCACGGATTAGCTGAATATCTAAATTTTTTATGATCGAGGCAGACTGATTCAACAAATTTTTTCTTTCTTGATGTTCGGGCCAAATAAGGGCTTGTAGCCATTTCAGTTCTTCTTTGTTTTGTAAATCGATCGGATTTAAATCAACACCAATCCTTGTTTCAACCACAGGAATCTCTTTAATCGAGCGTGGTAGTTCCTTTCCTCGATTTTGAGCATGAATCGTCAGTGAACTATTTAAATTACCTACTACTAATTTATCGTTATAAATGTAACGATATTGCTCTATCCCTAACTGCAAGCCTGCACTTGCGCCAATTTCAATTAGCGCTAATGGCATTCGATGTTTTTCATAAATATCTGTAAACATTGGATATAAATATGCACATCGACGCACTTCATTCGTTTGGACAAGTTTTGATCTAAAGAGTTGTTTAAGCTCTTCTTCATTGGATAAAACATACTTTTTGAAATATGGGAATGCGTCCTGAACTGGAAGTGGACTTTCTGTAAAAGAAACATAATATCTTTTCAAATCATCTTGTGTGTCCATCAAGAGATATTGGACAGCAGCAAAAAACAAATTAGGTATTGGCTGTCCTTCGGGAATAAAGCAAGCTAATTCTAACAAATCACTATCCTCTGAAATCTCATAAGAAAGCGTTTCGTATAATTCACTTGAATTCTCACATTCATTTTTTGCAAAGCGGCGAAAAATTTCTCTTATATTTCTATTCATGTCTTTCATCCCTTCAATTGTTTAATTTTGGATGTACATCTTATTTAAACTATATAATTATTGTATAATTTAGTAAATTAAAGATTTTTAAATGATTCGATTAAAATCATTAATCAAAGGGGGAGAAGGATGAATTATCTTTGGATTCAATCATTTATTGTCGCAGCAAAAACGTGTAATTTTCGGAAAGCCGCAGAGCATTTGAATCTTTCCCAACCAAGTATAACGGTACATATTCATCAACTAGAAGATTTTCTACAAGTTAAGCTTTTTAAGCGTGAGAAAAATCGAGTGCGACTAACTGAGGCCGGTAAAGCCTTTTTAATAGAGGCAGAAGAAATTTCTAATCAGTTGGAAAACAGTTTAGAAAGATTTCATCTTTTACAAAAAGGATATCGGGATAAATGTATGATTGCGATAACACCTATGATGGTTGAAACGATTTTACCACATCTTATACAAACTATTTCTTGAAAGGCGTGTTGATTAGGCAGAAATCAGGAAATATATTTGACATAATCCTTAAAAAACATGTATTTTTTGCTCCATTTATGTAGATCTTCGCTGCGGCTTGCTCGACTCCTCGAAAATGCACGCATTTCCTTCGTGCGGTGTGGATTCAGGAAGTCCATTCAATGTCCCGCGGGAAGAGCGAGCAGATGAGACCCTGCACGGAGCGCAAGCGATTAAGGAACGGAGTCTAAGGGCGCCACGTCCTGTGGCAACGACTCCGTGACCAACATCCTGTTGCCCCCAGCGTTCGCCCGCAGGAAAGCGAGCGGAAATCAGTGATACTCTACACTTTTTGACGCATATGATGATGAATCAGGTGGATATATAGAATTAGAAGAGGTATTTCATCAATATCCTATATTTACTGGACATCATCCGTATATCTGGGAACAATTATCCAAGGATATAAAAAAATATTTTCCTTTTTGCAAACAAATCAAATTATCACAATCCTATGTTGCTAAACAATTTATCAAAGATGGCTTAGGTATTTCTTTTCTACCAATGGTCACTTTAAGAAAGGAGCAAATGGAAGGCCGTTTTAATATTGCCGATTTCGATTTATTTGAGCTGCCAACCGTTCCCGTATATTTTATCTATTCAAATCCACGCTCAATTGAAAACAAGCTTATGGCAATGATTCGATCACGCTACTTCGTTTAATGAATTTAATGAATCTACCTATAAAATCCTTTGTTGAAGATTCTGATTGCCGTTCATGCAACAAAATAGCTTAGGAAGTATCTTATGAAATGTTCATATTAAAATGGAACCGTTCACACTTTGTGAGCAGTTCCATTTAATTACTTGTATACATTTCAATCTTCGAGATTTCCTCATCCAATTCGAGTGGTATGGTCTTCTTAATATTATTCCCCACTCCCCTCCGTCAAACCATACTTCACCGCATATAATGCAGCTTGGGTCCGATCTTGTACCTCAAGCTTAGCAAAAATGTTAGAAATATGTGTCTTGACCGTTTTTTCTGTTACAAAAAGAGAAGCTGCGATTTCTTTATTGCTCTTTCCTTTTGTCAATTCTGCCAGTACATCTTGCTCTCGCTTTGTCAGAGGATGCTTGACATGCGGAAGATCTTCCATGAGTTCACGATTTTTTATGAGTTGTGTCGTTGCTTGTGGATGCATAATATTTTCTCCAGCCATGATACGGCGGATGGCTAATACTAATTCATCAGGCTCAATATCTTTTAACTGATAACCTGCCGCTCCTGCTTCAATGGCTGGTACGACATGGTCTCTATCGGAAAAGCTTGTGAGCATCAAAATTTGTATTTCTGGAAACTGCGCTTTAATACGCTTTGTAGCTTGAATACCATCCATTTCAGGCATGACTAAATCCATCAATACAATATCAGGATGTAATGTTGTCGTAAGTTCTACAGCTTCTTTTCCATTACGAGCCTCTCCAATGACTTCAATGTCTTTTTGTGTTTTGAGGAAAAATAATAATCCTCTCCTCACCACATGATGGTCATCAGCTATTAACACTTTAATCATATCTATACCTCCTTCAATAAGGTAGACGGATCAATATTTCAGTCCCCTTCCCTAAGTTGCTCACCCAATCGACTGAGCCACCCAATGCTTTTGTGCGATCACGCATACTTTGTAGCCCAATTGAAGGCAGTTTTACGAGTGAATCAACCTGAAAGCCTCTTCCTTCATCTTTAATAACTAGCAATACATCTGTCTGCGTAATCGTGATAAAAATCTCTGCCTCTTTTACACCTGAATGCTTTCGAACATTATTGAGCGCTTCCTGTGTCAATCTGAAAAGCGTTTCTTCAATACGCGATGGTAGCTGCAATACACCAGATACTTTCACTTTTAGCTGCAACCCTAACATTTCAGCATATCCTTTAATCGCTTCTATCAAACCACTTTCTAACCCCTTTGGACGAAGCTGCCAGATAAGTGCCCGCATTTCTGTTAATGCTTCTTGTGTTAAACTTTGAATTTCTTTAAAGGTCTCTTTAATCTCTATCTGATCTGTCATTTCGATACCAGCTCGAGAAGTTAAAGTAACAGAGAATAGCAGCTGATTGACGGAGTCATGTAAATCTCTCGCTAGACGATTGCGTTCTTGTACAAGCGCCATTTGCTGTTCTTGTTTTGTTAATAGAATCCGCTTTATCGCAGAACCCATTTGAAAAGCAACTGATTCAAGCAAAGCAAGTTCATCATCTGTAAAACAAACTGTATTAGGAGAAGCTACATTTAGCAATCCAAATCGTTCTTGTCCAGATTGCAACGGTACAGTCGCATGATGGGTAATCCCTGCACAATTACCAGCACAAGCAGCAGTAGCATTTTCAATACGTTGACACTCAATAATGTTGGATGCCTTTAATAATTCCTCATTTCGATATTTCGAAATACACCAGCAACCACCCTTAGCTAGAAAATGACAACCATTATGTTCCAATGCAGGAGGTAGATTTTCATGTGCAATGAGCTCATGGCGACCACGTTTATTGACAAAAAAAATCCAACCAGTCTCGAAATTAGTGCCTTCCAAAAACTTACGGAGCGCAACTTGAAGCATCGGCTGCATTTCTGTTCCTTCATTTAATAATTCTGCAATTTCTTTTAATAAGCTAACATTTGAATGATCTGTAGGATTCATTAATTGCCTCCCGTCTTGGATGTCCAATTCCTTCTTCCTTCTATCATACCACTGACTATTTTTATCGGCATGATTGACAATCTCGGTAATTCGACGGATATAATTTGCGGATTAAGGGGTGAGAAGAAAAAACATGGAGATCAAGTGAGGTTTCCATCAGTGGGGATTTTCTTTGGTTAGTTGAACTGTGGCAGTTGTTTCACCTATCCTCTGTTTGTCTTGCTTGTATCCTAATGCGGGAACTTATTGCCTGTTCACGCGGGGCAGAATATAATTTCCTATTTTTAGGTCACCTTACTTTATGAGATTTCGTGACTATGATAAAATTGCTACAGAATCCACTATTATGTATTCATGTTTTACTTTTATTTTTATCCCTACTATAATTAAAAATATACTAAGATTAGGAGATTTCTTATGTCAAAAAAACTGGAAAATAGCCTCCTTTTTATGTGGGTTGTATCACTAATCGCCATGATGGGTTCTTTATTTTTTTCAGAGGTTCAACACTTCGAACCTTGTAAATTATGTTGGTATCAACGCATTCTCATGTATCCACTAGTCATTATTTTAGCTGTAGCATATGTTCAAAAGAACGCTCGTATTGCAGTGACAAGTGCTATCTTCTCCTGTTTAGGAACATGTACCGCATTGTATCATTATGGCATTCAAAAAGTGCCTGCATTACAAGAATCCGCTATTTCATGTGGACGAGTCCCTTGTACATCAGATTATATTAACTGGTTAGGATTTATCACCATTCCACTCTTATCCTTAGTGGCTTTCATTCTAATCGCTGGTACAAGCTTCTATATGTTAAAAACACTTAAGGAGGAAAAATAATTGGCAAACTCCAAAAAAGCTGCTGCACAGAAAAAGGACAATAGACTGACTATTTTATTGATCATTGGTTTTATTATTATTGCTGCCTTTGTAGTTCTCTATTTTATCAATAACAAGTCGAATGAGGGAAAGCTGGCAAATAATCCTTATGGAAAAGATGATTTAAATCAAGCAACAATTGATATTTTAAAAGATAAAAACTATCAAAATATCATTTTACCTGATAAATTGGAAAAGAAAATCGCAAGTGGTGACAAAGAAATCGTTTATTTCTTTCAATCTGACTGCCCTCACTGTAAAAAGATCACTCCTGTTTTAATGCCTTTAGCCAAAGACAAGGGGATTCATATCGATCAATATAATCTTCTTGAATTTGAACAAGGATGGAAACAGTACAATATTGAAGGCACACCAACCCTTGTTTATTATAAAGATGGCAAAGAACAATTACGTGTAGTGGGTGAACAATCAGCGGATACCTTCAAGAAATTCTTTGAAGAGACCATATTGAAAGATAAATAGATATCACTAATCAGATTTTCATCCCGCATGAACGGGGACAATATGATCCTTACTTTGTGAAATTCAATTTATTTCATGGTTATCTTCCCATTCATTTATAACCTTATTTTTGATGGAAGCTCGATAAGAGATTTGGATAAACATGGGGAATAATTGAACAACAGTAGCTTTAAAAGTAAACTATTCTGAGAAAAAAACCCTTAAAAGTCAAACACACGAATGCTAATGAGTTGCATTCGTGTATTTTTAAATTTATAGGTAGGAATATTTGTTTGTCCCTTTTGTGCACAATTCTTTTTAAAATGACTTTCTGATCATCGACCACATATTTTGGTGATGAATTGTTTATTTATCAAAATTTTCTTCTACCCAATTGCAGAATAATGTATAGTCATATTTCACTTGTTCTTTGTAATTCACAGCTACATATGTGATATGGTGGATAAATTGATCGACATCATCACCGATTGCTTTAAGAATTTCGACTTCACTGTGATGTGTTAATAGTGTAGATTCAATGTCTGCATCTGCACGTGCGTGAATTTTTGCAGTAACACGTCCCATTATATTTAATGTTTGGTCGTAATCTTTTAATGTTGTAAAGTTCTCCGCTTTGACTTTCTTTTTATAAGGCGAACGTTCACGAATATAAAAGTGTTTATCATCCATTGTTACATAACCTAAATAAGGATCCTCTAAATGGTGCATTGCTTTTTGAGTTGCTACTACTCGTTCACCCTGGTGTGCATGTTTTTCCCAAAATACTGAACTATATGGTAAAAAGTAGGCAGGAATAGAAGTGCGCACTTCCTTCATTTCCAACACTAAATCATCCGTGCCACCTGCTTCTTGCCCACCTTCTATTAGAATATAATAGCGGCTTAGACCAATGGAAGCTGTGCCTGTACCATATTTTCGTGCAACATCTTTCACTTGATAGTGAGAAGGATCTTGCTTATTCTCTGCATCAATTGTTAAGAAGTATTGCTGCATAACCTCTTTGATTTTCCCTAATTCTTCATCTGTAACAGGTTTGATTTCTTCATCCCAATTAAAAGTACGTTCACCTTTCTCATTGATAGACGTGATATCGGCTAACAAATGATGACGCTGTCTTTTTCCCAACTTATTCAATACTTTTTTTACGGGACCTTTTGTATTCTCCTTTGTGAAGGTAAGCGTTAACGGATCGTCTTTATCTTCCTTGAAACGTTGAAGTTGCTTATAATAGCTGCGTAAATAATGAACAATGCGCTTTTTTTGCTCTTTCTCACCAAGCTCTTCGGCATCCGTATATAAAGCAATGCTGACCGTCATTCGTAAAATATCATATAGATACGAGCCAATATACCCTTCATCAAAATCATTGATATCATATACGATTTTTCCTGCTTCATTTTGGAAACAGCCAAAGTTATCCATATGTAAGTCCCCTTGAATCCAAGCAGGTTTATCGGCTGGTGTATGATAAGGGAATGGAATTTTCGTCACATCATAATAAAATAGATAGGCACTGCCCCGAAAGAAACGAAATGGGCTTTCCATCATTTCATGATATTTAATCTTCCTTTTTTCTTCATCTAGCCCCATACATTCTACATCAAATTCGTTGAATATCGTTTCTAACATGTGCTCACGTAAAGCACTTCTTGTATGCTGTACACGATCTAACAATAGTTCCATTATTACACTCCTTTTTCGTCATTTATTACTTTCATCTTACAACGAAATATCTAGTAATACTACTAATTAATGACAACTACATAAAAAATTCATTTTTCATAGAAGGAAATTTTAGCTATTAGAGTGATCGTAAAATGATAGAGATATAAGATTTCAGGCGTGTTGATTATCCAATTTAATCCATAAAAATAGGGGAATTCATTGATTGCAGCTCCGACTTGCTCGCTTTCTTGCGGGCGAATGCTGAGCCTCATCTATTCGCTTTTCCCGCGGGACATTGAATTGACTTCCTGAATCCACACCGCACGAAGGAAATGCGTGCATTTTCGAGGAGCCGAGCAAGCCTCCACTCCAATCTATATAAATGGTCCTGAAAATACAGAGTTTTTCAAAAACTATGCCAAACAGGTATCCTGATTTTTGTAAAATCAACACGTGTGATAAGATTTATTCGAACTCATTAGTAAGCAAAATGATCTGGGTGTGAGCCGAAGCGTTCATTGCGGTTTAGTGCATCGATAGCTGTCATATCTTCTGCCGTTAGTTCAAAATCAAATATATTGGCGTTTTCTTCAATACGGCTTGGTGTCACTGATTTAGGGATAACTATATGACCACTTTGTAAATGCCAGCGGATGATTGTTTGAGCAACGGATTTACCATATTTTTCACCAATAGCTGCGATTGTTTCGTCTTGTAGTACACGCCCTCTACCAAGTGGTGACCATGCAGTGACAGCAATATCGTTTTCTTCACAAAAATGACGCAATTCTACTTGTGAAAGATATGGATGTAATTCAATTTGATTGACCATCGGCTTAATATTCGCTGTAGCAAAAAGTTTTTCAAGATGATGAATTTCGTGATTTGAGACTCCTGTTGCTTGAATTAATTTTTCATCATACAATCTTTCAATAGCACGATAAGTTTCTGGAAATTTTTCCGGAACAGGCCAATGCGTTAAATACAAATCTACATAGTCTGTATTAAGAGCTGTCAATGTTTTTTCAAATGCTCTTAATGTTTCATCGTATCCTTGATCAGTATTCCAGACTTTCGAGGTAATGAAAACTTCCTCTCTACGTTTTCCAGATGCTCGAAGTGCTTCTCCAACTTGTTGTTCATTTTTATAAAAAGCTGCTGTATCGATTGCGATATACCCAGTCTCCAATGCTTTTATGATAGCATTGAAAGCCTCTTTTGGATCATCCATTTTATAAACTCCTAATCCGAAGCGTGGCATCTCAATACCGTTATGTAATGTTTTTGTTGACGTTATTGTATACATATTATTACCTCCTTTGGGTAATCCTTATTATACAAACATTGTCAAATCATTTCGAGAATAACGACTTTTTCTGAAGGGAATATGACAGTTTAAAAACTCTATGTGCGTATGTTGTTTTTAGCACAAGTTTTCTATTAATGGCGCATTTAATGGGGCATTGTTTCATCACATTGTTTTGATTGAGCCTATTGGTTCGAGGATGAACGATTCTCACTGGGATGAATGGAACCAATTGGTCTTTTATGTGAGAAGGTGTGTACTTTTATAGAATGATCCGCTCATTTTGAAGATTGACTCTTGTTGTGGAAGTTATTCGCTCTTTCCGAAGGTTTATTCGCTACCCCGAGATTTATTTGCTCTCTCAATAAATTTATTCGCTCTCTCAACGGATTTATTCCCTCATTGGGACGATTTATTCGCTCTTTCCGAAGATTTATTCGCTACCCCGAGATTTATTCGCTCTGTTTTAAATAGTATTTGCTATTCCAGCAATTTATGTCCTTATTTTCGGCGTTAGTCGTTAGGTAATAAGTATCCAATTTCTCTTATTCATCATCGAATTGTTCAGGGTCTTGTTCCCTCCCCACTTCTTCTAATTCCGTTTCTTCTCGGCGTTTCTCCATTTGCTTACCAAGCTCTTGCACCTCTTCAAATGACGTTGCCATCGAGCCATTTTCTTGTTGTTTTTTATCTTTGGACATCTTTATGACCACCTTTATCACTCAGTTGACATTAACTATACCCAAGAATAGTAAAAGTATGCGTTTGGAAATAGGGTAGAATAAAACTTCACTCAGTAAGGATTTTCTTTATCCTCACTTTAGGTTAGTTGAACTAATTGGATTTTTACAGGCTGATGTGCCTCTCTTTTGTCTCCTCCTTCTTCTTAATAGTGGCTTAATAGGAAGACTCACTGCCAGTTCATACGAGATAAAGCGAAACTTCTCCCAATAACTTTATCCCGCAGGATGTTAATGACATCGATCTGGCTGTTGTTTCTTTACTTACAGTCTTCTTTTTTGGCATTTTGATATAGAAAACTTACTGTCTTATTGATACAGGATAAATATTGATCGATTTCCGCCATATTTTCATAAAGAAATGGCGTTTCATTTTTTATATAATTAGGCTATACTGAAGAGAGAACTTTTTCATCTATTATTAGGAGGGTACTTCCATGAAATTACTTTTAATCCTTGGAGTTATTCTATCTTTCTTAACTGCAATCTTCACTGCTGGTTATGAAGACAAGCCAGGTTCTGAAAAATAATTTTTCATATAAAAAGAGGACAACTTATAAACATTGTCCTCTTTTTATATTTAGGTCCCATTTTAGATGCTTATTTTACTACAAGGGCTTGTCCCACCCAATAGACACCCTTTTTTACTGAATTCTTGATATGGAAAGCTTACCACCTGTTAATGCGAGACAAAATATACTAAAGTAAATCTCTAAAACCTTGTTGACGTAAAGCTTCGAAAATAACAATGGCCGCCGTATTGGATAAATTCAAAGAACGGACATTATCACTTTGTGGGATACGTAAGCATTGGTCTTGATGATCTTGAATTAATACTTTTGGAATACCCGTCGTTTCTTTTCCAAACATAAAATAGATTTCTTCATCTGGATTACTAAAGTCAAAATCTGAGTAAGTTTTCGTACCAAATGTCTCGATATAGTAAATCGTGCCGTCTGCATTTTTTTCATAAAATTCTTCTACCGAATCGTAATAGGTGATATTGACTTTAGGCCAATAATCTAATCCTGCTCTTTTCAACATTTTATCATCTGTCGAGAATCCTAATGGTCGGATCAAATGTAAATGTGTATTGGTTCCCGCGCAAGTTCTTGCAATATTCCCTGTGTTTGCTGGAATTTCTGGTTGATATAAAACGATGTGTAAAGACACTTCGCGACACTTCCTTTATTTTTCTATTAATAATGATAAAGTGAAACTTCATCAGTGGGGGTTTTCTTCATCCCCCACTGAAGTAGAGGAACTTAAGTGAAGAGCGCCACGTCCTGTGGCAACACCTGAGGGACCAACATCCTGCCCGCCCGAACCAATCGGACTTTTACGGGCAGTTGTTCCCCCATCTATCTTTTTCGTTTCTCTCTATATCTCAAGATGGGGGGTCTTACTGCCCATTAAAGCGGGATAAACCTTTTTGAATTTCTAATCGAACAGAATCTTCTTTTTCACGAAGTAATCCTTCTTGTAATATTTCTTTCACACCTTCGCCACCAATTTTACCAAGTGCCCATGCAGCAGTTCCTCTTATTACAGGGCGCTCATCATTTTGAAAAATTTCTATTAAAGTCGGCACAGCAGCCTCTTCTTTAAAATGCGCCAATGCAATAATTGCATTCCGTTGGATCGGCTTCTTTCCCCGCCAAGAACCCGAAATATGACCGTACGTTTGTTTAAAATCACGATTTGAAATGGTTAATAATGGCTCAAGGAGTGGCTTGGCTACTTCAGGATCAGGCTGAAAGACATCATGCATCCAATTGGTCTTTCCCTTATTTTTTGGACAAACAGTTTGGCATGTATCACAACCATAAATACGATTGCCAATTTTTGTCCGATATTCATCCGGCAAAAATCCCTTTGTCTGTGTTAAATAAGCGACACATTTTTGTGAATTTAGTTGCCCCCCTTGAACAAGTGCACCTGTAGGACAAACATCCAAGCATAGACGACAATCTCCACATTGATCTTCCATCAGATCATCCGATTCAAATGGCAGATCCGTAATCATTTCACCTAGATAAACATAAGAACCATATTCAGGTGTAATGACAGCACAATTTTTCGCACTCCATCCAATGCCAGCCCTTTCAGCAACAGCACGATCTGATAATTCACCGGTATCTACCATGGAACGCAGGCGACATCCTGGAACTTTTTCTTGGAGAAAGATTTCGAGTGATGCTAGTTTTTCACGTAATATAGTATGATAATCCATTCCCCAAGAAGCACGACAAAAGATACCACGTCTTGCGCCTTTCTTTCCCTGTGGTGGATTTTTCATTTTCGATGGGTAGGCAATCGCAATTGCTATAATACTTGCAGCTTCCTCTAGTAAGAGTTTAGGATTTGTCCGCTTTTCTATATCTGATTCTTCAAAACCCGATTGATACCCTAATTCTTGCTGACGACGAAGACAGTTCTTTAATTCACTAAAAGGGGATGCGGAAGTAAAACCAATTTTATCGATACCAATACTATGTGCATAAGTGATTAGCTCCTGCTTTAGCTCAGCCATATTCATTTGGTTTCACTCCCTCTTCTATGATAAACTGGAAAAAATATAATGATTAGGTGATGTACAATGACTAAAATTATAATGGATTCAACATTAACCAATTTAGTACCAACTTTTAAAATCGGCATTATCCATTATACCAAAATTACAGTTGGAGAATCTCCTCAAATGATCAAAGGGAGAACACGATTATATCAAGAAAACCTTTATCTAGAATTACAGCAACAACCTGTCACAGAAAGACCAGGGATTAAGGAATGGCGTACTATTTGGAAAGTCTTAGGAGGGGACCAAAACCGCTATCGACATTCTGCAGAAAGCTTGATGCGAAGAATAGCCAAGCAAAACTATTTGACACCCTTCCACTCTGCAGTCGATTTGAATAATTTCTTCTCATTGCAATATGAAATTCCTATTGGTATTTACGATGCGAATTTAATAGAGGGGGATATTACCATTACACTCGGTCATGAAGAAACAGGCTATGAGGGATTAAACGGTCGCTACAATAAGCTAAAAAATATTGCCTATTCAAAAGATACTAAAGGCGCATTCGGAAGCCCCTTCGTTGATTCGAAACGTACTGCTGTTACAGAAGAAACAACGGATGCGATCCAATTATTTTATCTTCGTCCATCTTTTTCAGAGGAAGAAAGTATAGCACTATTGAATGCTGCCGGAAAAATGTTCTCACAAATTCATGGTGGCGATTATCGTATCGCATTCATCACAAAAGACCATAGTCAAGTAGAAGTATAAAGACCTATTATATTAGAAATAAAATGAATCTTCCATCAGTAGGAGTTTTCCTCATCCCCCACTGAACTAGAGGAACGGAAGTGAAAAGCGACACGTCCTTTGGCAACACCTGAGTGATCAACATCTTGCCCACCCGAACCAATCGTGTACATGCGGCAATTTATCTCCCACCTAATTTCTTTCCTTTTGCTGAATTTTGAGGTGGGGGTCTTACTGCCCGTTTATACTAGATAAAAACGTGAATAATTTTAAACCTCTTATTGTGAAGCAGAACAAGAATGCTATTTTGAATAAAATAAAATTCCCCACAAGTTTTTTTTTCTTTCTCGATTGTTCGCTGATCCAATCATGCTTTTATAAGCGGCTGTTCCACGCTTATCCTCTGTTTTTTCCGTGCAAAAAACTCTTTATGTATAGGTTGGGAACAATCGCTTATGAAAGTTTTATTTTGATATGCTCCCAATTAGTTAGATAGATGCCCCTTCCTGTGATATACCATTGTCGTAGAGGTGCATCTGAAGCCCCAAGAATGGCACTAGGAAACTCTACCTTTTATGATTATACCGTTGTCGTAGAGGCCTCTTTTTCTGCACTTATTATTTGATCATCATATAAATGACAGGCAACAAAATGTCCTTGTCGCTTCTCAAGCCATCTTGGCTCGATATGTGTGCATACTTCTTTTGCCATTGGGCAGCGTGTATGAAAAACACATCCTGAAGGTGGATGGATAGGACTGGGCAACTCGCCTTTTAAAATAATTCTTTTTCTTTGCTCTTCAATATCTGGATCTGGTATAGGAATTGCCGATAATAATGCCTGTGTATATGGATGAAGAGGTTCATGATACAATTGATCAGAAATTGTCAGCTCAACCATTTGCCCAAGATACATGACCCCGATACGATCAGAGATATATTTTACCATCGACAAATCATGAGCGATAAACAAATAGGTCAATCCTTTTTCTTTCTGCAAGCGCTGTAATAACTTGACTACAGAGGCTTGCACAGAAACATCTAATGCTGAAATAGGTTCATCTGCAATGATAAATTCAGGTTCGAGTGCTAAAGCTCTTGCAATCCCGATTCGTTGTCTTTGCCCGCCTGAAAACTCATGAGGATACCGATTGGCATGTTCACTATTTAATCCAACCTCTTCTAATAATTCATAGACACGGTTTCGCAAAGTTTCTTGATTTTGATATAATTTGTGGACTTCCATTGGTTCCGCAACAATTTCAAAAACTGTTGAACGTGGATTAAGGGAAGCATATGGATCTTGGAAAATCATCTGCATACTTTTTAGCATATAATGACGATCCTTCCCTAATTGAGCATGCACATCTTTTCCCTCAAACAGAACTTTTCCATTGGTTCGATTATACAAACCTAAAATCGTACGACCAGCAGTAGATTTTCCACATCCCGATTCACCAACAAGCCCAAATGTTTCCCCTCTATAGATATCAAAGCTGATACCATTGACAGCCTTCAATGTACTTCCTTTGCCTAGATCAAAATGTTTTTTTAGATTTTCTACAGATAGTAATACTTCCCTTTTCATGATAGCACCACCCCCATTTTACTGATATCGATTTACTCCACAAAGTTCTACTTCGAATTGTGTATTTGCTAATGTAATAATTTCTACTGTTTTTCCTGTTTGAGGAGAATGAATCATCTTCCCCTCTCCAAAATAGAATCCAACATGACGAACTGGATCTTTCCCAAAATTATCAGCAAAAAATAGTAAATCTCCTATTCTCCATTCGTCCTGCCTTTCTGGATCTATAGGTTGACCAACATTCTTTTGATCTCCTGCGTCACGGGGAAGGATCCTACCAGATGCCTTTGCCATGTTATATGTAAATCCTGAACAATCATAACCATATGACGACATTCCTCCCCATAAGTAAGGCAAATCGAGAAATGCAGTTCCTTTTACAACAGCTTGCTCCATGGGCGTTGGATTACCAACAGTGCTGCTACGTGTGATAGCTACTCCCTTTTTATTTAAACATGCAGTCCCATGTGGTGTATCAACATGATAAAATTGTGAACATTCATGTTGCAAAGGCAAAATTGTATTAAACGGTAAGACCATTAAAGGCGCCCCATCCTCGCTCCATAACTGAACTTTATCTACTGTAACGATTACATGCTTTTGGTAATTTTCGTGTCTTCTTTTTTTTAATTGTCTTATCGGGACCCATCCTGGATAACCTCTTCGATCCTTTTTAGAAGGTTGATGTATCGCAATAATTTTCGCCCAATCATCGACAATTTCATCCACAATGACCTCCTCCCCATAAAGGAGCTGAGTTTGAATACGATTTGTGGTACATAAATCTAATCGTTCCTTATACGATAAGACCTCTAGCCACTTGATAAGATATACTGGATTTTCAATCGCAAGTCTATCAATTTCTCGGGGAGATGAAGTAGAAGTCCATACAGTCGCGACAGGAACTGCGCAGCACCAAAGGTTATTAGAAATTGTCATATTAAATTCCTCCTTTGTTTACTCGCTCAATCCCTAACCCGGGGGCAGTTCTAAATGTTATTTTTGCCCCTTCATATTGAATCCCACCTTGGATCAAATCCTGTTTCAGCATTAATGGTGCATCAAAATCATAATAGATAATATTGGTTTGACTAGCCGCAAAATGTGCAGCTGCACCAACCCCCAGCTTTGTTTCAATCATACTTCCAGTCATACAATCCATATCATAGCTTGCAGCTAAGGAAGCAATTTTCAATGCCTGATAGATGCCTCCTGCTTTCATCAACTTAATATTGATCAAATCTGCCGCTCGCATCTCGATCACACGTTTCGCATCATGAATGGAAAAGACACTTTCATCTGCCATTATGGGTATCAAAGTGTGTTGGGTTACATACTTTAATCCTTCAATATCATGCGCTAAAACTGGCTGCTCTACAAATTCTATATTGAAGTTCTCCTGTTCCAATTGTGTAATGGCTCTTACTGCTTCTTTGGGTGTCCAACCTTGGTTAGCATCTAATCGTAGTTTTATATCTGGTCCAATCACTTCACGAATCGCTTTTATTCTTTTAATATCATCTACGATTTCACCTGTACCCACTTTCACTTTTAAAATATGAAAACCATTAAGAACATACCCAACAGCGTCATTTGCCATTTCAGTAGGCGCATTTACACTCACCGTATAATCAGTCGTCAACTCTGATTTTGCACCACCTAAATATTGATAAAGCGGTAATCCTGCTTCTTGGGCCAACAAATCATATAATGCCATATCAACGGCTGCCTTCGCACTTGTATTATGAGTCATGGCATGATGTAAGGATTGGAAAAGTGATTCATGAAAGCGTAAATCCTTTCCAATCAATAAAGGTTTAAAAACTTCTTCAATAGCAAATTCGATGCTTGCTAGGGATTCCCCTGTAATCACATGTGTAGGTGGCGCTTCCCCGTAACCTTCTCTGCCATCTTCTAGTTGAATGCGCACATAGATAGCATCTGCGACATTGACCGTCCGTAATGCGGTCTTAAAGGGTTTTTTTAAAGGGATGGCTACTCGAAATGTCTCAACTGTACGAATGATCATATTTCTTCACTCCCTTTTGTTATTGAACCCCCGGCTGTATAGTGATTGTTTTTTCATCTGCATCTAAAAAAGCATTGGCACCTAGTGGAACTGCAAAGTGTGGTTGGCAATGCCCAATCTTCACATTTTTTACAATGGGGATTGAAAGCTTACCCAAGTAATGATCGAATACCTCATCAAGTGTCAAAGATACTTTTCGCTTTGATGGCTTGGCATTACTAAAATCTCCGATAATGATTCCTGCAACCTCATCAAATTTAGCAGCTAGACGCAATTGGTTTAACATACCATCCACACGATAAGGTTCTTCATCCACATCTTCCATGATTAAAATTTTTCCTTTTGTGTTCACTTCAAAACTCGTGCCAATACCACTTGATAATAGGCTAAGATTTCCGCCCGTTAATTCCCCTTGACATTGCCCTGGATGGAACGTTTCAATAGATCCAAATGATGCATTATATTGAAGTACTATCGGTTCAAATAATTGCTCGAACATTTCCGCTGATTTTGTTTGGAAAGTATCTTTTCCCACATCTGAAGCTAGCATTGGTCCATGAAATGTAACAAAATCAGAATACCTTCCTATTGCCGTATGTAAAAATGTAATATCTGAATATCCCCAGAAAATTTTGGGATGATGTGCGATTAGATCAAAGTTTATACGATCCGTATAACGGGCGGCTCCATATCCTCCACAAGCACAAATAATTCCTGCTATATTCGGATCTGCAAACATTTGATGTAAGTCCGCTAATCGCTCATCATCGGTACCCGCTAAATAGCCATTCATTAGATTTACAGATTCTCCTAATTTATAATTTAAACCTAGATCTTCTAAAAAAATGAGTGACCTCTCCAGACTTTTTTGGTTAGGGGGACTTGAAGGAGCGATGATACCAATTGTATCGCCTCGTTTCAATCTTTTCGGTTGACGTTTCAAATAAATCACTCCTCGAGAATAAACAATACAGTGTAACTTCACACAGGGGGTTACTTCATCTTAACTGGATATTCCTTGAAGGAATCAAGATTTTACTGACAGTTGGTCCCACACTCGTTCTCTTACTTTTACTTGAATCTTAGAGTGAGGGACTTACCGCCTGTTCATGAAGGTTCGACTACCTAAACCATCCATATCTTCTTACATAGTTCATCATTTCGCTTACAGGAATCACACAAACCATAATTTTTCTAGTTTTATAGTTTCAAGTTAGAAATACTTGTTCAATAGCGATATTGATAAAAGATTATAGATGTGTTGATGATCTAAATAATTCATGAAAATAGATGGAGCTAATCTATCTTTGCTACGGATTGCTCGAATTTTCTTTGGAAAACAAGCAACGCAACAGCATCAAGAAAACGAGTCGGCGGGATCTTACGCGCCAAATTCCTTTTGGAAGACAAGCAACCCTCGCTTCAATCCATATCTCTCTGCGATTTTTCATTATTTCGCCTCATAATTATCCTGCTTTTTCTAGTCAGCACACCTGATAAAATCACTTTTTATCTGCCCATTTAAGTTCCAAGTAACCCACTGGATGGCGAACGATGCCTGATACAGATGGTTTTTCTAAAGTAAGTTGATTGTAGAAGTACAATGGAATAACTGGCGCCTCATCAATTAAAATTTTCTCTGCATCTTGAAGCAATTTCCAACGTTTATCATTATCTGTCTCTTTTTTAGAATCAGCTATTAACTGATCGAACTCTTTGTTTGACCAATTGGTTCTATTCATAGAGGAATCTGTTACGAAGCTTTCGATTGCATTGACAGGATCTGCATAGTCAAATAAGAAAGAAGAACGAGATAACTGATGCTTCAATTCTTTCTGTTCTGTCATAAATACACCAGATTCGACGTTTTTTAGTTTAATATTGACGCCCAGATTTTCTTTGAACTGACTTTGAAGTGCGACAGCTATTTTTTGATTATCAGGGCTTGTAGAATAAGTTAATGTTACTGCTGGAAGCTTGGTCCAACCTTCTTCTTTCAACCCTTCCACAAGCAACTTTTTCGCTTCGCTTTTATTGAATATGATTAGATCTCCTGCCACTTCACGGAAGTCCTCACCTTTGGCATTGGTTAATCCGTAACTTACAAAACCATGTGCAGCTTTTTGACCTTGTCTTGTGACATAATCGACAATATTTTGTTGATCTACAGCTAACGCAAATGCTTTACGAATTTTCTCATTTGTAAATGGCTTTTTATCTACATTGAATCGATAAAATGCAATACCCGCTTGATCTTCATTTTTTAGTTCTGGGTTATCTTTTAAATCTTGGGCAAGTTCTGATGGAACAGTAGCAATGTCCAATTCATCATTTTGATACATTTGATATTCTGTATTTGTATCATTGACCATAGCCCATTCTATTTTATCAAGTTTTACTGTATCCTTATCCCAATACTGATCGTTCTTTTCAAATACCATTTTTGAATCATGCTGCCATGTTTTTAAGTTAAAAGGTCCATTTCCAACAAATGAATCCGCTTCTGCAAACCATTTGGGATTTTCAACTGCCACTTTTTCATTTATCGGGAAGAAGCTTGGATTTGAAATAATGTTTAAGAATGCTTCAGTTGGAGATTTTAATGTGACAACAAAGGTTCGATCATCCTTTGCCTTAATAGCAATATCCTCCGGTTTTCCTTTCCCAGTGTTATAGTTTTCTGCCCCATCGATCACATAAGCTAAAAATGCTGCTGGGGAAGCTGTTTTAGGATCTAGCATATGTCTCCATCCATATACAAAATCGCCTGCTGTTACTTTATCTCCATTTGACCATTTTGCATGATCACGTAGTGTAAAGGTGTACGTTAAACCATCCTCCGATACATCAATCTTCTCAGCTGTCGCTGGTTCTGGCACATTCTTGTCATTTAATCGTACAAGACCCTCCATCAAATTATTGAGAGGTGCCCATGATACCGCATCAAATGCAACAGATGGATCGAATGAGTTTGGTTCGACCGCATTATTTAAATGCAATACTTTTTCTCCCTTTTTTGTATCATCACTTGTTGTATTTTCTTTCCCTGCATCCTTATTTGCTGTACAGGCCGCTAGTAAAAGCATCAGCAATGAAAGAAATACTAGTGAAAGCCATTTTTTCTTCATACATTTTCCCCTCTTTCCCCTTTTTATCTTGCATGAATGAGCAGTAAGCAACATGCGCTTGGGCTTATTCACTGCGGCTCTCTCCTTTTTATTCCACACTGATGAGCAGTAAGCTCCCCACTTTTTGAGACCCAAACCAACCAACAGCAGATAATATGTGGGAACATCAACTGCCCGTAAAAATCCGATTGTTTCAACGAATACCTAGGATAAGAAAACCTACACTGAGTAAAGCTTTATTTTATATTTATGTGAAGCATTCTATGCTCATCACCTAATCATTGAATAATCCCTTTGCTCTTTCATCTTGCAGCCAGCAGTCCGTATAATGACTAGTCGTTAAATAGGTTGTCCCTGGTTGCACATAGTCACATACCTCCATCACATAAGGACATCTTGCTGCAAATGCACATCCCCTTGGTGGTGCAAATAAATCTGGAGGAGTACCCTCGATCGATTCTAATTCTTCCTCCGCTAGATCCAGCCGTGGAACAGAATTCAACAATCCTTTTGTATAAGGATGTGTTGGTGTATAGAAAATTTCGCGTTTCGTACCGATTTCAATTATCTTACCTGCGTACATCACAGCGATACGATCTGCAATTTTCGCAACGACGCCCAAATCATGCGTGATTAAAATAATAGAAACGCCCGTCTTTATTTGAATCTCTTCAAACAATTCCAATATCTGCGCTTGAATCGTTACATCTAAAGCAGTTGTTGGTTCATCCGCAATTAATAGTATTGGATCACAAATAAGGGCAATAGCAATCACAATTCGTTGCCTCATCCCACCGGAAAATTGATGAGGATACTGTTTTAGTCGTTCTCTCGGATTTGAAATACCAACAAGATTCAACATCTCAATAGCTTTTTTATTAGCTTCCGCTTTACTGATTGATCTATGTGTTCTAAGACCGTCTGTCAATTGCTCTCCAATAGTTAAAGTAGGGTTTAGTGCTGTCATAGGATCTTGGAATATCATCGAAATGTCTACACCTTGAATTTTTCGTGCAGCCTTTTTATCTAGTTTGGTTAAATCTTTTCCTTTGAAAAAAATCCGACCATTTGAAATTTTACCCGGAGGCTGTGAGATTAACCCCATAATGGCATTTGACGTAACACTCTTGCCACATCCTGATTCCCCAACAATTGCTAATGTCTCTCCTTCGTGTAAATCAAATGTTACCCCTCGAACAGCATGAACTTCACCTCCATAAGTTTGGAAAGTTACATGCAAATCCTGTACTTCTAAAATCTTCTTTCCAATTACTATGGAGAGATTTTGATGCTGTTCATCATTCTGCTGTACTTGTATGGTCATATTCCTACCCCCTAAGTTTTGGATCAAGTGCATCTTGCAGACCATCACCTAAAACATTGAATGCGAACATCGTCATAGCTATAAATAATGCTGGGAAGAACAATCTCCACCAATACCCCGATAAAATAACAGGCAATGCATCATTTGCCATCACACCCCAACTAGCAAATGGTGCTTGAATCCCTAAACCTAAAAAGCTAAGAAAGGCTTCTGCAAAAATAGCACTTGGTACTGTTAAAGTCATTTGAACGATGATCGGTCCCATCGTATTCGGTAATAAATTCTTCCGGATAATTCTTAAAGTACCAGCCCCAAATGATTTTGACGCCGTCACAAACTCATAATTTTTGATTTGTAATACTTGACCTCGTACGATCCGTGCCATACCAACCCAACCAGTTATGGTTAAAGCAATGATGATTGTCGTTAAGCTTGGCTCCATCACAACTAAAAGGAGAATAACAACCAACAAATGTGGTAAACCATATAAAATCTCAATAATACGCATCATCACTAAATCTACTTTTCCGCCTTTATAGCCGCTAATGCCGCCATAAATAATTCCAATCGTGACATCGATTAAAGCCGCCATTAGCCCAACAAATAAGGAAATACGCGCTCCATACCATGTTCTTGTAAATACATCTCTTCCCATTTCATCTGTGCCAAACCAATGTTGCATAGATGGCGCTTTGTTTTGATTTGGTAAATCTGTGGCTGTTACTGAATGAGATGAAAACATCGGGATCAAAATAGCAGCTAGCCCTAAGAAAATTAAAAAATATAACCCAAACATGGCTAATTTGTTTTGCTTTAAACGTCTCCATGCATCTGCCCAATAAGAAAGGGACGGTCGTACAACAACCTCCGCCTTTCCCGTACTTTTTGCTCTTGGTTGAAACCATTCATCTTTTACTTCAATTTCACGAAAATCCGTCATGATGGATCACCTTCTTTTTGATGCAATTTGATACGCGGATCTAAAACACCGTATACGATATCTACCAGAAATAACATGAACACTAAAAAAGCACTGTAAAATACGGTAGTTCCCATAATAACAGGATAGTCACGATTATTAATGCTCTCAACGAAGTATTTCCCCATCCCCGGAATGGCGAAGATCTTCTCAATTACAAAAGTACCTGTTAAGATACCCGCTAGCATGGTTCCCATAATTGTCACAACCGGCATCATCGCGTTCCGCAATGCATATCGAACGATGATTTTCCAAGGTGTCAATCCCTTGGCTTTAGCCATCTTTATATAGTCCTGCGTCAACACTTCTAGCATACTAGCTCGTGTTAATCTTGCTATCACCGCCATTGGACCTGTCGCTAATGCAAGTGTTGGCAGTACCATATGCATTGGACTTTGCCACGTTGCTGCCGGAAACCAACCAAGTTCACCTGCAAAAATACGTATAAGCAAAGTTGCCAATATAAAGTTTGGTAAAGAGATTCCGATCACCGCAAAAGTCATCGCCAAATAATCAATGACACCATTATGTCTCAATGCTGCTAACGTGCCTAAAACCACTCCCGAAATAACAGCGACCAAAATGGTAACCATGCCGAGCTCAAATGATATTGGAAACCCTCTACCAATTAGGCTATTAACTGATTCGTTTGGTTTTTTGATCGAAGGACCAAAATCAAATGTTACAATCGATTTTAAATAACTAATATATTGGGAGGACAATGGTTGATCCAACTTATAAAATTTTTCTAAGTTTGCTTGAATAGTTGGATTTGTTGTACGATCGCTATCTAATGGTGATCCAGGAATCGCATGCATTAAAAAGAATGTTAAAGTCGCGATAATCAGGACTGTTCCAATCATCATAAAAAAGCGTTTGATGACATAATTGACCATACAGGTTCCCCCTCTCTTAGATATCTTTAACAATAGCGTGTTTGGAATGCTAATTCGGCCATAACGAGCATTGCTCGATAAGCCTCCAGAATATCCTTTGCTTTAAATTCTATGATTGTCGTTCCTTCTATAATTCTAGTCCCTGGCATCAAGGCAGCCCATTCAGCCTGCCCATAGTTTGTAAATTCAATTTTCAAAATGGGATTATCAGGTGGGATTAATGGTTGAATCTGATCCTTTTTCGCAATCGCTTCTGCTACTTTTGCAGTAACTAATGCTCTTGCCTTTTTCGGATGGAGTGTTTTAACACAGGAACGAGAAATTGTTTCTTTCACTGGAGCCGTAACAACGCCTGGGATAAGGGCTTCTATTTCTCTACATGCGCAGTCATCACCTGCTAAAAAAATAACAGGTACCCCATGATAACCTGCTACATATGCATTAAAGCCAATTTCTCCGATTTCAACATCGTTTATGAAAATCGTTCGGAAGCTAAACGTCATCGAATGACTCATTACTCCTGGCATTCCAGCTCTTGCATGATACCCCGCAAACAACACACCATCAAAAGTTGGGTCAACATTATGTACCATCGAAAATGGCTTGAAGTCACCAGAAATCAATGTCGCATCTTCATGCAATTCTTCCACTAGTAAATTATTCATCTTAGAATGACTATCATTTACTAGCACTTCAGAGGCACCGTGTTGAAAGGCAGACTCAATAATCGCATTCGCCTCTTGTGTCATGATTTTTCTTGAATTTTCATAATTGTGCTCTGAAGATGTAACAAATGTATAATCCGATAAGCCTGTGATCCCCTCCATATCTACTGAAAGAAAATATTTCATCCTCTCTCCTCCCTCATTACCGTTTCATTATTGATTAATCATTACGAATATTCTGAATTTTTAATCGAAATGGTAATAATGTGGCAAAAACTAACATTAACTTATTTTAGCATAAAAATAATTAATTTCCAATAAATATTTTTTAAATAAAAAATGGTGTCTTTTTCAAAACATGTGCTTGATAAAATGAATATGAAGATTTAATAAAAATAGGATTTAATAGTAGTTTTAACTTTGCTTAGATAGATCTTCGCTGTGACTTGCTCGAGTCCTCAAAAATGAATGCACATTTCCTTCATGCGGTGTAGATTCAAGAAATAAATTCAATGTCCCACGGAAAAGCGAACAGTTGAGACCCCTCATGAACAACTAAGGAACGGAATTGTAATGCGCCAATTCCTATTGGTAACGACTCGTGATCAACGTCCTGTTACCCCAAGGAGGCTCAAGCCGTGCCCGCAGGAAAGCGAGCCGTAGCGGAAATCAACAGGCTCTCTCATTTTTATGTCAAGATCAGATTTTGGTGTAGAGCCCCAAAATGTAAAATGTTTTTGATAATAAAACATATGCTCCAATGGAAAGGATTTATTTCTTTTTTGATCACCTGATCCATAAAAAAACAGCCCAAAAGAGTGGATTCCTCTTTTCGACTGCTTAGATTCTATTTTTTAAAATTTTATTCTACACCAGGTAATATTGCTAAATCTTTGTTCACCGCATCTAGAATAACATCGACTCCCAATGGAATTCCCACATTGGGCTCACAATGTCCGATTTTAAACCCACTTACAACAGGAATATTCAAATCTTTGAAATAAAATTCAAATAATTCTTCTAAGTGAGGAGAATCTTCATATTCTCGTGGATGAATCTCTGCAAAATCACCCATCACAATTCCCTTTACTTGTTCGAATTTGCGCGCTTGTTTTAGTTGGTTGAGTATGGCATCAATTTGTGCCGGTTCTAATCCGATATCTTCCATAAGTAGAATTTTCCCTGCTGTATTAATCTCAAATTTCGTTCCTAAACTATTGGCGATCAAAGTCAAGTTCCCACCAGTTATTTCACCACGAGCCACTCCACTGCAAATCGTCGTCAATGGTGAAATACTTTCATCATAGTGAATTTCTGCTGGTTGAAATAACTGCTCAAACATATGCTTTGTACGTTCTGTTACATCATCACGTCCGATGCTTGACAAGGTAGGTCCATGAAATGTAACGATATCTGCATACATCCCAATAGCCGTATGCAAAAATGTAATATCAGAAAAGCCCCAGAAAATCTTTGGATTCTCCTCTATCGATAAATAATCAATTTGATCCGCTATTCTCGCTGCCCCAAATCCAGCACTCGCACAGAAAATGGCTTTAATATTTGGATCTTCAATCATTTCTTGCAAATCTTCAGCACGTTCCTTGTCTGTTCCCGCAAGATAATGATTATGTAGCTGTACTGTATTTCCTAACACATAATGTAAACCTAATTGTTCTAAAAAAGCGAGTGATTGTGTTAGCCTTTCTATATTAGGAGGACTTGATGGTGCAATGATCCCTACTGTATCCCCTTTGTGCAATCTTGGTGGGCGTTTTTTCATATGCATATCTCCTATATCAATTTATATATCCACCCTTTACTTTACCAAATACTCTATTAAAAAAGCGAGTGGAGCAATCGATTTTATGCTAAATGAAAAATCATTTTAATGCTAATTTAACGGATGTTTCTATTCGTTCCTTAAAAATACCTTCAGCATACACATATGTAAATTACATGATAGAAATGACTTATCCAATAAACCACTCACTTTATAAAAAAACAAAGGCCCCTGACAATTTGCTAGAGTCCTTAAATGTAGTTTGAGTTGGTCAGAAGAATAATAATTCTCAAAAATTTATGTGACCAATTCTAATATGTCTTAAAATTTTGCTTTTGAATCCTTCAATCGAATATTACTTTTAAGTATAGGTATTTCTATACTTTGTTCTATATTATAGGCAATCCATTTTTGCTTTTCACGCTCTACAGCTCTATTTTGCCATTCAAACCACCCACACTCAGAACAATGACTTTCTACATAACTGTTACCATGAGTATCTCGATGATGATAGATGGTATGTGTTTTACAATTGTAGCAATAGATGATTTTATGATCACTCTGCATATACATAAGCACCCTCCTGTATTCATAACCTACTAAAACCAGAATTTACAATTTGCCCTGGCTTTATACAGGAGGTTTTTCATTAAAAAATAAGGCTCCACACCAAAATCTGTTCTTGACATAAAAATGAGAGAGCCTGTTGATTTCCGCTACGGCTTACTTGCTTTCCCGCGGGCAAAAAGTGCTTATCAATTTTTTACTTTCCTTTTTCCCACAATTCAATAGGTAAACCGACTAAGCCTTTTCCAATTTGATCTAGAGCTATATTGTTAGATGGCGCCATTGGTATGCCGCCTCTTGCATCACGATATAATTTTTCAAAAATACTAACATGATAGCCATAGCCTCCTGCAACATCCATAGCTGTTCGTGCAGCAAAGTCAGCTAATTCTGTTACTTGTACTTTCAGCTCGTTGATTTCATGTGTAGCTTCCGTCAATGGCTTACCGGCTTCTTTTAACTCATCTAAATGACGAGCAATATCGAGCAACCATGCACGTGAAGACTTAATACGTATGACCACTTCTGCAAGCTTTACACGTAAAATCTGATGATCGGCTAAACTATTATGAAAACCTTTATTTTCTGTTTTCTTGACATGATCAATCGCTGCATCCAATGCGGCCTGTGCAACACCCAACCATACTGCATTTAGACCGATGATTGCTGCCGAATTTTGATAGATATCCTCAGGTGTAGCATCTAGTAAATCACGTTTATGAACACGAATATTTTCGAATACTAATGGTCCACTTTGATTTCCTCTAACACCTAGTGCTTTCCATGGCTTCGCTATAATCCCTTCTTGCTGCCCAGCAACGATAAAGTAACTTTGTGCACTTGGCTCTGTCGTATTGGCTGTACCTGTTTGAGCGACATAGAAATCCGCCTCTCCTCCACTTGTTGTAAAGGATTTTTCAAAATTCAAAATGTATTCATCGCCATCTTGAATCGCACGGCTTAAATTGTACCAAACATGACCTCCCGTCGCCTTTTCGCTAATTGCAAAAGTGGTAATTTTCCCTTCATCACGTACGGGTAAAAGCCAACGTTTCTTTTGATCCTCCGTACCATAAATATAAATTTTTTCTGATGCCGCAATATGCATCGCATAAACAAGGCCTGTCGATGCATCTGCTTTTGCTATTTCTTCTGTTACGATGACAAATCCCGTATAGCCTAAATCTAAACCTTTTAAGCTTTCATCAAATAAAATAGAGTTCCATCCAGCTTTTCCTAATGCATTTATACTCTCTCTTGGAAAAAATCCATCTACGTCATTGATCTTCACATTCGGTTTAACATTAGCATCTACAAAAGCAGTAATCTCCTCACGCAATTTTTGTAAATATTGACGGTCATATATATTTTTTTCAGTAGCAATTGCCATTTTCCATTCCTCCTAGAAGTAAACTTCATTGATTGGTAAATCTCGATCATTTAATACATAGTCACCTATCAGACGCTCTTTATATACATTCGGGTTGTGTGACGCGATTGTTCGAATATTCCGCCAATGACGGTCATAATGATTCTCTTCACGGACTGCAGACGAGCCGCCAACTTCAAATAATAAGCTTGCTGATTGTAAGGCCAGTTCATCCACGATAATCTTTGCCTCCGCTGCCTCCAAGGCTGCTTGATGAGAATCCTCTACCTGCACCTCGCCATTTTGCACATGATCTACCGCTCTCTGTAGAGCATGTGAAGCCTTTAGTACAATTGCTTTTGCAGCATATGCATTACTTACAAGCTTACCGATTACTTGCTGAAGCTGTGGATCCTCCCGAGGTACATCCGCGACTGCAAATGTAAAAGTACGTTTTCTTGATAAAATAATTTTCTTTGCATCTTGCACGATCTCTTGAGTAATTCCTGCAATAACAGCCTGTAAGAATAATTGTGCATATGAATTGAATGGTGTCTTTGCCTCCATTAATTCAAATTCGCCTTCTGTAACACGAACATTTCTAAAATGTGTCGTCCCACTCCCTGTTGAACGTTGACCAAAGCCATCCCAATCATCAACAATTTCAACACCTTCTCGATCTGCTGGTACAATTACCGCTACTACCTTATGATTCTGATCTGCTGCTGTTACAAAAATATAATCTGAATATAACGTACCTGTGCTATAGTATTTAGAACCATTGAGTACATAATCCTTACCATCTGGAAGAAGTGTCGTATTAAACTCCAATTTTCCAACATTGTTCTTTGAAATTTCTGTATAGGCATTGCCTAAAATCACACCTTCAGCAATCCTTTCAAGCCACACTGTCCGTTCAGGGCTTTCAACATCCATTAAATACGTTTCCACTTGTGAGAAATGCGACCGTAAAATATGTGCCACATCTGGATCTGCCGCAGCAAGTTCAATCAAGGCTTCAAATAATTCTGGTATGGTAGCCCCGCCACCACCTTGTTCGACTGGTAATCTTAAAGCACCCAATCTTGTTTGTTTGATCAATTGGATCGCATAAAACGGATGCTCTAATACCGGAAGTTTTCTTCTTCTATTTGCATCCTCCCGAATAGCTGAAAGCAGCTCTTCAAATTCAGGCGTACCAAATTGAATGGCTTTTGTCTTCACCGTCATGTAAAACCTCCTAATTTCATTTAATTACTTGGTATTTAATGAAAATTATTTTATACTTTCCGGAATACGTTTATATTTATGTCCAATATGATCTGGACGCAAATAAGATGATTCACCAAAAAGCTTTTCACGCAATGTCCCCTCATCGTATTCCTTTTTAAAAATGCCCCGTTTTTGCAATTCAGGAATGACGAATTCTACGATGTCTTCAAAAGTGCCTGGAGTAATGGCATATGCAAGATTAAAACCATCTATATCGGTATCATCAATCCATTCCTCAAATTCATCTGCTATTTTCTCAGGTGTTCCTACAAATACAGGTCCCAAACCTCCAATGCCTGCAAAGTTAGCAAGCTCTCTCGGTGTCCATTTTTTATTTGGGCTTGCTTTTGTCAAACTTTCTAGCATCGACTGAATAGCATTCGTTTCAATATACTTTAGTTCTTCATCTGGATCAAATTGTGAAAAATCAATACCTGACCATCCGCTTAATAATGTTAGAGCTCCCTCATAACTAATATACTGAGCTAAATCATCATATTTCTCCTGTGCTTTTTCCTCAGTTTCCGCTACAATAACCGTCGCAAGCGCTAATACCTTTAATGATTCAGGATCACGTCCATGTTTTTTGGCTTCTTCTCTTAAGGTTTTGACATACTTTAAAGTCGCTTCTTTCCCTGGTGCTGAGATAAAGGTAAGTTCTGCGTGCTTTGAAGCAAATTGGATACCACGTGGAGAGCCTCCTGCTTGATAAAGTACTGGTGTACGCTGTGGTGAAGGTTCACATAGATGAATACCAGGGACATCAAAGTATTTTCCATGGTGTGCAATGTCATGAACTTTTGCTGGTTCTGTAAACACACCTTTGTTTGCATCTTTTACTACTGCGCCATCTTCCCAGCTATTTTCCCATAGTTTATAGCAAACTTCTAAATATTCATCTGCAATATCATAGCGTTTTGTATGTTCAAACTTATCGCCGATTTCTATATTCTTTGTGCCACTTTCCAAATAGGATGTGACGATATTCCATGCTATACGGCCTTTTGTTAGATGATCCAGTGTCGATATTCGACGTGCGAATGTATAAGGGTGTTCAAATGTAGTGGATGCCGTCAAACCAAATCCAAGATGCTCCGTTACATAAGCCATCGCAGATATAAGCATCGCAGGATCATTCACTGGTACCTGCGTTCCTTCACGAACCGTTGCTTCCCGACTATTTTGATATACATCATAAAGCCCGATCACATCTGCTATGAATAAGCCATCAATTTTTCCCTTTTCCAATAGCTTAGCAAGATTTACCCAATATTCGATTGTGTTATACGTACTTGACCGATCCTTTGGATGACGCCAAAGCCCAGGTGATTGATGACCGACACAGTTCATATCAAATGCATTTAGATAGATTCGCTTTTTGCTCATAAGATTCCCTCCATAAATAGTATTTCATGTAATAGTTTTGAGCGTTTATTCGATTTTAACTATACAATTCCTATCTGTCAACTATATTTTAAAATTTAAAACTATTTACATATAGCACAAAAAGCATACCTAAATACTATGATATGAATGTCTTTGTAGGAAGATGCCAAAATTTGTTGAATTAAAAATTTTATTATTAGGTGTGTTGATTATCCGATTTCTCCCACAAGATATGATGTATTCGCTGATTTCCGCTATGGCTCGCTCTCTTTCCTGCGGGCGTGGCTTAAGCCTCCTTTGGACAACAGGTCATTTTCTTTCTTGGGATTTATTTGCTCTCTCCAGAGATTTATTCGCTCTCTCGGAGTTTATTCGCTCTCTCTGGGGATTTATTTGCCCTCTCGGAGACTTTATTCGCTCTCTCTAGGGATTTATTCGCTCTCTCGGAGGATTTATTTGCTCTCTCGGAGACTTTATTCGCTCTCTCCAGGGATTTATTCGCTCTCTCGGAGATTTTATTTGCTCTCTCGGAGTTTATTCGCTCTCTCCACGGGACATTGGATTGTCTTCACCAAATATGAACTGCACGAAAGAAACGAGCTAGCCGTGGCGAAGATCTGCATTCTACATAAATGGAGCTAAAAATACCTGTTTTTTAGAATTACGCCAAATTCATCACCTATTTTTCTCCAATCAGCACATCTGTTTCATTATGAAAAAATGAATTCATACAGAAATCTTTTAAACAGAACTAAGCATTAAAAATAGGGGAAAACACATTTTTATCCAAAATGTGACAAATATATATGCATTTATTATATAAAACTGATAAAATTCACCATAAGAAAACTATTTTGGAGGTACAAGAGAATATGAAACTTAAATGTGCCATTTTAGATGACTATCAAAAAGTAGCACTTGATTTAGCAGATTGGTCATCCATTTCAGAAAAAGTGGACGTAACAGCTTTTCACCAGCACTTTAATCATGAAGATGAACTTATAGAAGTTCTTCAGGATTTTGATATTATCGCTATTATGCGTGAACGTACACCATTTCAAAAATCATTATTCGCACATCTTCCTAAACTGAAACTATTAGTTACGACGGGTATGAGAAACGCAGCAATTGATTTAGAAGCGGCTAAAGAACATCATGTGACCGTTTGTGGGACAGCCAGTGATTCAGCACCACCTACAGAACTTGCTTGGGGATTAATCCTCAATTTAGCTCGTCAGATTACGCAAGAAAATCTCACCTTACGAAATAACGGTCCTTGGCAAATTTCCGTTGGTGAAGATTTATGCGGTAAACGCCTCGGATTAATCGGTCTCGGAAAAATCGGCAGTAAAATGGCGCGCATTGCCCAAGCATTTGGAATGGAAGTAACCGCTTGGAGCCAAAATCTAACAACTGAAAGAACAGGGCCTCTTGGGGTACAAAAGGCAGCTTCTTTAGAAGAACTTTTGCAAAATAGCGACTATGTTTCCATTCACCTTGTATTAAGCGATCGTACAAGAAACCTAATTACATTGCGGGAACTTGAGCATATGAAACCATCCGCCTATCTCATCAATACATCACGAGGTCCGATCGTTAATCAGGACGACCTTATCCATGCATTGGAAAAGGGGCTGATTGCAGGTGCTGGACTTGATGTATTTGAGATAGAGCCTTTAGATGAGGATCATCCTTTCCGCACGCTTCCAAATGTCTTAGCAACACCACATCTTGGTTACGTCACAAGAGGCAATTACAGTAAATATTATCATGAAACACTCGAAGATATTCAGGCTTATCTATCAGGTTCACCGATTCGCAAATTATTTTAAATACAAAAAGGAATTCTCTACCGCTGAGAATTCCTTTTGTCTTGTATGAGGGATAATCTTACTAACTTTCAATTATTTCAAAATAATATTGCCAATGATCGGAATTGTAATGATAATGACTTAAATAAATTCATTTTATATCAAAAAACATATTTATTAGGAAGCCTACAATAAGCATGTTCTCTAATCAAATACATACCATCTTTTACTTTCTTGTTATATAAAATCGACTAATGATACCAATTGCAAGAATTAAACCGATGACAAGTGAGATATACGTTAATCTCACCCATAAATCGACATAAGGATAGACAAAGAAGAAAATATGAGGCCATGGCATAAAGCTCCCCTGTGTACCAATTTCCATGATGGTATAAACCAATATGCAGGAAATAGTAATCTCTAAGTTTTTTATGATCATAAGCAACGCACTACTTCCTAAAAAGTAGCATAATGCTAAAAGAATCGTATGGGCCACTACCTGTGGGGTATGAAAAAAGGGATCGACAAAACAAAAAACAATCGCTATACAAAGCCCATCTACTAACCCATAACGTAAAAGATCCAGCCAAGCAGTTTGACGATAATAGGGCAAAAGAATTTCACTTGCTCCCTCTTCAAATAAATAACTATAATGTAAGAGTAAATGGACTCCGCAAACGCTAACGGCTAATACTTGGAAAAAAATATAGTCACGATTCTCATCTGGAGATATATAGATACAAACAATGGCTAAAGCATATGCAATAAATGGAAGGAAGAAGAAAAACTGCTGTAATTTTAGATCAAACTTGAATAAGTAGGAAATTTTCTTCATAGCGAATCCTCTTGTAATAACGCTAGGTATCCATCCATCAAACGAGGACTAACTGGCTTCCCAATATTATCTTCCTCACTCAAAATCCTTACACGAATTTTCTCTTCTTGTTCCTCCAAATAGACAACCTCATGCTTTAGAATAAAATCATCCAAGTCTTCTTTTGAAATTAGCAGATCGAATGTTTTGTGTTTAGCATAATTTTTTAACGCATCCGGTGCCCCCTCAAATAATTTTTTTCCTTTTCGTATGACACCGATTTTCGTACATAAGAATTCAATATCTTCTACGATATGTGAGGAAATGATAATTGTATGATTGCCACCCAATACTTTCAATAAGTTGCGAAAGCGAATTCGTTCCTCAATATCTAGCCCTGCTGTTGGTTCATCGAATATCAAAATAGATGGCTTTCTTAGCAGAAGCTGAGCAATTCCCACTCTTCTGCGCATCCCTCCAGACAATTCATGAATTTTTTTATGCCTTTGTTCAGAAAGATTGACCACTTCTAATACTTCATCGATTTCTTTTGCAATAAGAGACGGATCGACAATTCCCTGTAGAACTGCAATATGTTCTAAAACTTCAAAAATCGTTAGCTGCGGATAAAACTGAAAGTCTTGTGGCAGATAACCAATGGAACCTACCCGTTTGACATAAGTTCCTCTACTTATGAGTTCCTCATTTAAAAAAACCTCGCCATCATCCATCTTGGATAGTCCTGCAATAATTTTCATAACGGTTGTTTTCCCTGCTCCATTTGGTCCTAAGAGGCCATAAATCCCCGTTATATGCAGGGATAATTGCGATAATATCGTTTGTTTTTTCATCTTTTTTGAAAGGTCTTTAATATATAGGTCCATTATTTTCGATTCCCCTTTAGCCAACTATGAATTTCCTTCCATGTAGTCGCTTCCTCCATATGGGCATACCAGTATTTCAAAAATTCCTGTTGCTCTTTCAATGATTTTCCTTGAAATTCCTCTAAAACTTTCGTACCTTCTTTTACAGGTGCATCATCTGAATCCGAATAAAAAGGTAAGTCTGAGTCGAAGTGAATTTGATCTAATACATGGAGTTTACGATTCATCCAACTAGTTGCTGCAAGGCACCAAGCAGTATAGAATGGACTTTTTTTCGGTGCAATGATAATCGGCATCATCTCTGTAGGAATTCCTTCCAAAGTATCCTTAGATGCTAATGGATACAATGACCCAGTATCATAAACGAAATGATCCTCATTTATTAATTTCGCTACTCCATTAGTGATATTCTGAGCTAACACAATTTTCGAGGGCACTCGACTTACAACAGTTGGACCGATTTCTTGGGCATATGCCAATAACTTTTCCTGAAAAGCAAGAAAGGTGGGCGCACTTTCTGTAAGATCCGGCCAATCACTCGGATACGTGATGTGATAGTCGCCTGTTTCCAACGTTTTTCCCTGCCCCATAATCAATGTGACCGCCTGAGCCTGTCCTTCATACACACCCTCACTCTTTTTCGGTAAATTGATAAATAATAGCTTGTCTTTCGTTTGGACGGTCATTTTTACTGCTTTGGTAGGGTCATCGGGAATAAAATCGACACCCCTTCCATCTTTACTTATACGATACATTTGATCACTATTTTTCTTTGGATACCAAGCCATATTTCCAAGCAATAGCTTTCGACTTCTTAAAACAGGATAAAAATTTGTTGAACGTAAGGTGTAGGTAAATTGCAATTGATCAACAGGTTTCTTTAAATGAAGAGTGATCAAATCCCCATACCGATCATAGGAAACCGCTCGATGATGATTGGTGATCGACTGAATGGCGTATGCGTGATAAAGTTGAAAAGTAGGACGTACTGTTTTCATATTTTTTAGCGACATTGTTACTTGTAGCTGATCTCCCTCTAGATGCATCACATATTGCTGGATATCATATGCTTCATTTGTCTGGCTTTTTGAATGGGAGAGCTTTTGATAATATTTAACTTCTTGATTGTAATCCGCATTATTCCACATATTCGGCATCCATAAGATTGCCATTTTCCCTACAAGCAGTAACACTATTGGAAGAACAATCAGCAGATTTCGAATCCGCTTTCGTAAAGCAAAATCCTGTGCCCAGCGAAGAGAGAGAAGAAAAAAGAATTCCCCCAATAAAAGCAGCCAAAATAGAAAGCGTAATTCATATGCCAAGCTAATATCATAACCAATAAATGATTCATAAGCACTGTATATGTTGCTCATGCTAAATGAAAGCAGAATCTTCCAATCCTTTGCCGGGATGTTATTGAAAATGGTCCCTAAAAATTCTGTATTCATCCCGCCTGTGATAATCCACCCAACCGCAATAAAAAAGAAACTGATTTTACGCTTGCCACAAATAATCGCGATAAGAATCGCCATAAAGAAATAGAGAATCATCGGTTCCCATAAAAAAGTCATGATAAAGCGAAATAATTCGGCATATAAAAAAGTCATGCCTAGCCCATTGATTAAAAAATAAAAACTATAGAATCCATATGTAATAATGGCTAATGCGAGTTGAAAAAGGCTATGCACCGCACCCATTGCTGAAATTTTTTCGACCATGATCCGATGCCCATCTGTAAAAAACGTCTGAATCCCATATTGAAGCTCATTGGAAACGATTTGATAGGCATAAATCATATAAAAAATAGAGACAATTTGGACAATGCCGCTGATTTCTGATGGTAAATTACCAAAATTCTGGATATGAAATTGATCAAATTTATGCAACATGATCCGGCTGATGACAAGAATAATCAGTGCTAGACTTGCCCCCATATACAACTTGCTTTTGATAAATTGCTTACTATAAAAGTGAAATAACCATTTCCACCGCATCCCCATTCTCCTTTTTACTGTGATCTTAACATATTGGAACTGGATGTTCAGTAGGCAGAACTTGCTCATCTGCCATCCAAAGTTGTATCCAAATCCATCCCCCTACTAAGCACCTATTGGAATTAAATATTTTGTATAAAGCGTGATCTATGCTGGATTAATAACATATGGATTAAAACAATATATTGTAAGTATTACTATAAACATAATTAAAGTAATTTTATTTACTCTTTTTTCCAAAAAAGTTTTTAAACTTTCAATAAATTAAACAATCTACAACTCTCCTAATAGCTTACATCTATAGATTAAAATAACTTCCACCGAAATGTCTAGATGTATTTACCGACAAATCTTTGTCGTATTATAGACAAAAAATAAGTTTTTTACAAAAAAACAGGAATATCAAGCTGTTTTAACATAGATGTGCCTTTTCAAAAATTGAATCCTAAATTAAATTTTTTTGCCTATTTCCTATCAATTTAAAATGTACATCCAATAGAAATAGAAGAAGAGCAAGAGCGTATTCTATTTTACGTTTTTAAAAAGACTATAACAATTCCAAATGCTTTATAAAGTGAAGCTTCCAGCAGTGCAGGTTTTCCTCGTCCCCCATTGAAATAGAGGAACTCAGGTGTTGCCACGTCCTGTGGCAACACCTGAGTGGTCAACATCTTGTTGGCCCGACCAATCGGGCTTTTATGGGCAGTTGATCTCCCACCTATCTTTCCCGTTTCTCTCTAAACCTTGAGGTGGAGTTCTTACTGCCCGTTAACGCGGGATAAAATTTCTATTCCCTTACCTAAACGGATAATAACTGTTTGGATAAGGGATTTTTATGTGATGGACACAATTACAAACTACTCATTGTTTTCCACCTTCTTACTTAACTATATAAATGCTTATAACAAAAATCCTATTTATTAATCCTTTCACAGTTGAAATATAAAATTTGTTGGAAAATCACCTTAATAGAATTTCTTTTATAACTTTTTGTAAATTATATGTAAATAATGTGGAAAAATATAGACTTATAAGAAAAAAATATGAGAAGTTAAACTTAGCAGTACTTAACTAATTAACGAAATATTAAAAAGGAGCAATGATATTTTATGAAAAATCGATTAATAAAATCAATCTTATCACTTGGAGTGGCAGCTAGCATAGTTGGTTCTTTGGCTACTGTTTCACACGCCTCCATTGCATGGGATTCCGACGCAACTTACACTGGTTCAGGAGGAAAGGCGAATGTATATGCCTATACGAGTCAGAAAAACGAATCGGCTAATTACAAAATAACAGTTGCTGCAAGAACAAATGATGGATCGTCTAGACATAAAACAAAGAATCCTGCAAGCAGCACAGATACTGCTTATGTAAATTTTACAACTAAAGGTGCAATAAGTAGTGGATCTTCAGACCATGAGTGGGTTATGAAGGGCGAATCTGGAAATGTACACAAAGTTATGGATATCCATTAATGTTTAGTAAAAATCGTGGATAAGGTTTTTCAACCTTATTCACGCTTCTAATAACTGGAGGACAATATGAGGCATATAGTAAAAAGTATATTCGTAAGCAAAAAAATATTTACTCTGCTTTTTTTAGGATTCTTATTAACGATTATCCCCATTCTGATTGCTCTCTCGACCAAAAGCTATTATGATGATCGATTTTATGACTCCAAAAATGGTTTTTTTCATTATTATTATTCTATTCATATGACGAAAATAGATCATTTTGATTTACATAGCATCCAGGAAATAGCAGAATCTAATTTTGCCAACTCTAGTGTAATTACAGGTGATATGAGTTTGACCGTTCCCGAAATAGGATTAGTTACAATTGTTGGGCTTTTGAATTATAATAATTGGTCTCCTCCTCTAATTTCAGGTGAAAAATTAACACCTAACACGTCTGCGAATATTATTGTAGGAAAAAAAATTAGTGACCATGTTGGTACATTAAAAGTATTTAACAAAAAATATCATATCAATGGAATCTCTGGAAAAAGTACAGGAGATGAATATAACTATAAACTTTTTTTCTCTCTCAATCATTTACCTGCTCAAATTACAGAAGAGATCAGCAGACAAAATGCCCTTCAAATTATTGTCCGATCAAATCAAGATCCTACTAAAGAAATCGACCATTTTGTTTCACAGATTAAACAACAAAATAAATTAGTAAATTTAAAAATTGTCAATGAAAAAAACAATTACAAAAAAGAAAAAAACACTAGAGGAGGAGTTACAGAAGTACTTAGTTATCCTTATAAACTTTTTGTAATCGCTCTGATCAATTGCATGATTGTCAGTTATTTTTGGATTTATCTGAAGAAAAAAGAAATCTCTTTAAGAAAAGCTTTAGGAGCAAGTAATTTAAACTTATTTTCATTTATTTATAGTCAATTATTCATATGTACCGTGCTAGCAGCTATCTTTTCACTCTTTATACAATGGCTACTAAGTAAGTTCAACAACCATATACTCAATTCTACAAGTTATAACATCAGTCTAAGCCCTCTGCATTTTACTTTGAGTATATTGATTTCATTGGTTATTTCATTTATTACTTCCATTATGCCATTTAGTTTTATTATGAAAATTGAACCTGCTAAAGCGTTAAAGGAGTAACAGAAAATGAGAACAATAAACGCTTTGAAAGCATTAAAAAATAGATGGTTTATTTCACTACTGCTTTTAATACAATTTACATTTGGGTTATCCATAATAACTGGATCTATCAATATTTTTTATAACTTTTTTTCTTTGCACAATCATTCATTATTAGATCTATCCAGTACTTATCTACTAACTTCTTATGATCCAACTATTAAAACCTTTGAGGAAAAATTTAATAGGGATCAACTTAACCAAATATACGATAAGATTCAAAAACATAAAGATGTCATTTCATATGGCACCTATTATGAAGATAAGATTCCCATCAGTACAAGTACAAGAACACTGAATAAAAAAATGCTTGCCGATTTGACAACAACAATCTTTGGCCTCAATCAGCCGGAAATTAATGCGATTGTCATAGATGAAAATTACAATCGGCTTTTAAATCTACAGGTAGAGGAAGGAAAGAATTTCTCGAAAAAAAGCTTTACCTCTAAAAGAAATGGGAAAATAAATATTTTAGTAGGTCCCTATTTTAAAAAATATTTTCGTTTAGGTGATGTCATTAATAACCAGTATACAATTATTGGATTTTTACCGAAGGATAAGTATATTGTCAATAATAATTCAACAAATACTTATTTAAAATTAGACAAAGCGGCAATCATTCCTATGTCACAAGATATATACAATGATTATGGCAATATGTTTTTAAGATTTCATCAATCTACCGTTTTAAAACTGCGTCCAAATGCAGACATAGATGCATTAAATCAATTGGTCCAACTAAAAGGTGATACCTTGAAGATGTATTTGAAAAATTTAGGTCAAGATATCCATCAAAACATTACTGATAGTACCTATTCTGAAATTCCTCAAATCTTATTAGGCGCATGTTTTATTTTCTTCTCAGTGACTGGGATTGTCATGACCACCATCCTTTCCATCATCATAAGAAAGAGGGAATTTGGGATCAAATTAGTTCTTGGGGAAAGCAAATCTGGTCTATTTTATCAAATCTTTTTAGAGAATTTACTCATTGGCATTGCTGGGACAATCCTATCACTTTTCTATTTTATATGGAAGTACCAAAAATTATTAAAAATATCACATGACTTGAATGTAGTAAGTGTACTAGATTTTAAATTTAATATGCCTATATTATTTCTAGTATTTATGTTTTTATTTATTATTATTTTAATTTCAAATTTTGTTATATTTATATTTTTCAAAAAGTTGGAACCAAAATCCTTGATTGGAGGAATGGAATGATGGAACTTATTGATGTAAAAGATTTAAAAAAAATCTATTATCATAAAAACATTCAAACTTTTGCTTTGGATGGGATCAATTTAAACATTAAACAAGGGGAAATGGTTTCGATCATAGGACGTTCCGGCTCTGGAAAAAGCACATTATTAAATATTTTAGGATTAGTTGATATTCCTACTGAAGGTGAATATTTTTTACATGGAAAATCTTTAAAGGAAATCCGAAAAAATAAAATTCATAAAACTAGAAACCAAATGATTGGATTTATTTTTCAATATTTTGCTTTACTTAAAGAATATACAGTCCTTGATAACGTCATATTGCCATTAACCTATCGAAAATCAAGCCATAAAGAGCAAGTAAAGAAAGCGCAAGTATATCTTGAAAAAGTAGGCTTAAAAGAGCAAATGTATAAAACTCCTGATGAACTATCTGGTGGTCAGCAACAGAGAGTCGCCATCGCAAGAGCATTAGTAGGCGAACCCGAATTAATATTAGCAGATGAACCAACTGGAAATTTAGATCGAACGACTGGTGAAGAGATTCTAAATCTCCTAATGCAAATAAATAAGGAAGGAAAAACAATTATTATCGTCACTCATGATATGGAAATTGCACAAAAATGCGATCGAATCATTAAATTAGATGATGGAAAAATCGTTTATGACTCTGCACAACAACAGATTTCTATCTCTTAAAGGACCATCTACTTTAACAGATAGTCTTTTTATAATACATCCCGTCTTTTCCTTTATCCTTCCAGAGAATTCAGCTAACATTTCTCTAAAGTTAATCCATCATCGCTTCTTGATAGGTACTTTTGAATAAAGATGAAGTTTATAAATATTCTTACTAAGAGAGAAGAATTGGATTCATTCACTTTGGGATAACTTTTTAGAAAAAAGTATTAAACCCGCAATTGATTGAAAATTGGTATAAAGAGTAATTACGGAATAATATATCTGTAATCTATAGTCAAAAAAATCTTAAAAAGATAGTCTAATACTTTCTTCAAAATATCTAATTAATTTTATAATATCCTTTTCCAACGGTGCAGTTATATGTCATTTTTTGTAGCTCCATGATTATTTGTATCTCTTAATGAAATCTTCAATTGATATAATAAGCCTCCAATCGGACTTTTACGGGCAGTTAATCCCCCATCCATCTTTCTCGTTTCTCGCTAAACCTTGATGGGGATCTTACTGCCCGTTAATGCGGGATAAAGATAGCAATTTTTTTCGTAATGTTGCATCGCTTGGATAGATATATAAGCCATGGACTCCTCGCGTCATAAGGACATTGATAGAGTTTAAAATGATTTGCTCCTTTATCGCTTCAGGATTTTTAACATCTTTTCTGAGAATAAAAGCCGCTTGATCCTCATATTTGTCACTATTAATCCTAATTTGATCATGTTCTTCATCATAAGAAACCGATGGGCCTAAAATCACGCCCACATAATTCAAGTCAAATCCTTGGACTGTATAAACGGAACCGACTTCATCAATAGTATCCGCTCTTTCAGCCCAAGCATATTTAGCATTTGGCTGATAACGATCCCACCGCAGCTTAAAATTTTTCTCTTGAACAAAATAATCTTTTCCATCTAATTTATATGGATAATCATATGTAGCAACTATTCTGGAAAGCTGATGTGTTGCATTTCTCTCTTTTATTGTCCGATACATTTTTACTGGATCATCAAAAATTTGAAAATCAAAGTCTTGTTTTTGGGGCAGAGGAAGTATCCTTTTTTGCACAAATTGTTCGATCCACTCGATAACATCTTGATCCGCCTTTATCCGAAATTGATTGGTAAGATGAAAAGACGTATTTGGATATTGATCGATAATTTCAAATAGCTTCTGCTTGTCCCAATAACTTTTCATTTTTAACATTTGTTTTTCATCAAAAACGATGATAACAACCTTACTAAGTTTGATCATCTCTTCTAAATGATTCTCCTGATAAAATCGATTATATTTATCACTTTTGGTGAGGAGAAGATGCGCCTCATCGATCAATACAATATCTGCCGTTTCCCCTTGCTTATGCATTTGATTGATAAATGATGTAGGTCGTTCAAAATCTTTTTTTCTAAAATACGGTAAGTCCTCTGAAATATTCTTATAAAGCTTTAACATTTCCGGATGATTCACGATAAAACGATTATTTGTATGATAAAGAGGATCATCTACCTTATTTCTAGATAGCGTTTGAAGTTCATAAAACACGGCATTTAACAATACACTCTTTCCCGTTCCTGCATCTCCATGGATCACAAGTACAGTAGGTGTGCTATTTTTCACATTTTCCTTACAAAAAGTAATTATTTTTTCCTTCAGCCTCATTTGCTCATCCGATAATGCTTTAAAAGGCGATAATTTATAAATCGCCGCATTTTCAACTTGTTGTTTTTTTATCTCAATGCTTGTGCCATTCATTTTAAAACTCCTTCTAGTCATGGGAATCCAGTTACATCATACACCAGATTCATAGGTGATTGGCATTTGGAAAATTGAAAGAAGATTAATCGGCCGCTAACTCTGCAAATATAACTAATCTTTGTTTATTTGAATTCTTGGGATGACATGTGATAAGCGTGATGATAGATTTGCCTTTGATGGGTTTAACCACTTCCACATCTGTTGGTTTAATAATTTTCTTTTTAAAAACTTTATATGTAAATTTTCTCTCTTTCGTATTTAAAATAATTTTATTTCCCTTTTTCAATTCATCTAGTCGATTAAAAAATTGACCATATGTGTAAGAACGATGCCCCGCAATTGCAAAGTTTTGATTGTCTTTTCCTAAATCATCTACTGAGCCACTTGATGGTAGATGTCCAACAGCATATCTAATATCATCTTGTGTGGCACCTTCTACAACAGGAGTTTTTAAATCAATTTTGGAAATTTTTAAAATGCCAAGTGTTTCTCCATCTTTTGGCTTCGATTTTGCCGCTTTTGCTTGTTGTTCCGTTTCTTTAGGAAATGTTAACGCATTGAACTCTTCTACTAATTTTTTTTGTTCCATATACGTTTGAATTTTTGTATACGCAACAAAAATAATTAGAGCCAATCCTAAAAAAATGAGTATGCTGCTTAATTTTTTCATCCTATTTCCTCCTCGATACCTTTTCTCTTTTCATAAGTTTCATGATGTTGTTCGTGAAATAGCTTATTGGACGTTTCCTTATTAGTAAACTCACTATTTGTTTTTTTCTTGATGATTTTCTTCTTGAAGGATTCATACGCTCTATTTACTTCATCCATTCTTGGAAAAATCAACAACAGGTCAAATATACAGAAAAAACATTTTGCCATTTGAACGTTTGTGAAAAATATCAGTCAGCACGGCCGCTCATATGAGATAAAGTGAAGCTTCCATCCGCGTGGGACTATCCTTCACTGAAATAGAAGAACTTAGGTTAAAAACGCCGAGTCCTATGGCAACACCTGAGTGACCAACATCATGTTGGTCCGAACCTATCGGGCGCATACGAGCAACTAATCCCCAGCTCTCTTTCTCTCCAATCTTTGTGTTGGGGGTCTTACTGTCTTTAACGCGAGATAAAAAAAAGGAGGGTGATCAGTCCCCCTTTTTTTAAAACTAAAACTTGAATAGAATTGTTTGTTTTTAGATTAGTTAGTCTTACGTTTATGACTTATTCAAATCTATATTTTCTAATAGCAACCCCTGAGAATAACATCATAATAGCCATGAAAAAAAGCATTGTTGAGCTGAAGAATGAACCAGTTGTTGGTAATGCGTTTAATGCACCATTTGTGATGTTTTTAGCTACAGTTGTTACATCTTTTTGATGATTGTTTGTTGTTGCGTTGTCATTATTAGAATCTGTTACATTATCTGAATGATTTGTTGTATCTGGTTTGTCTGAATTCGTTCCATCTGGGTTTGTTGGTTCGTCAGTACCCGGATTTGTTGGATCATCCGTTCCTGGATTTGTTGGATCATCCGTTCCTGGATTTGTTGGATCATCTGTTCCTGGATTCGTTGGATCATCTGTTCCCGGATTCGTTGGATCATCTGTTCCCGGATTCGTTGGATCATCTGTTCCTGGGTTTGTTGGATCATCTGTTCCTGGATTTGTTGGATCATCTGTTCCTGGATTCGTTGGATCATCTGTTCCTGGATTCGTTGGATCATCCGTTCCTGGGTTTGTTGGATCATCTGTTCCTGGATTTGTTGGATCATCTGTTCCTGGATTTGTTGGATCATCTGTTCCTGGGTTTGTTGGATCATCCGTTCCTGGGTTTGTTACTTCATTTGTTATAACCTTTTCAAATTCACCAACGCCTGCATGAAGATCGCCTAAAATAGGTGTATCGTTTGTGTCAACAATTACCAAACCACTATGAATAGTAGTAGCTTCTTTTGTCTTTGATACTTCCCCTTCTACAACTCCTGCATGAACATCACCAAGAATTTGATTGGAAACATCTGCATCGACAAGAGCTCCATAAGTATACTCACTGTCTGCAGTTTTTTTATGTTTTCCTTCTATAACACCTGCATGGACATCGCCTAAAAGACCAGAATCATTAATGTCTACTTGTGCTAATCCACCTGAAAAATCTGAACCTGTAGCATTTTCAGTTTTTTTACCACCTAAAACATTAATGTCTACATCACCAAGAATTGGTTTTAATAGACTTCCTCCTAGTTGAATATCAATAAGTGAAAACTTTGTTTCTTTATTACTACTTTTTGTTTCTTGATTAGGAGTAGTAGTTGTGCCTGAAACAGTTGTTTCTTTTTTGGCATTTGAAACAACTGGTGCTGTTTCAGTTTGTTTTGAAACAGTTGTTTCTTTTGAAGCATCTGAAACGGCTGGTGTTGTTTCAGCTTCTTTTGAAACAGTTGCTTCTTTGTCGGTATTTGAAACGGCTGGTGTTGTTTCAGTTTCCTTTGAAGCAGTTTTATCTGAAACAGTCTCTTTTACTACTTCTTCCTTAGCCTTTGTTTCACTATTGTTACCTGCTAATTGTTGGTTTGAAAGATTTGCTTCAGAATTATTTGTAAGACTACTTTTAGTTTTAGCAGCTGTTGATGCAGTATCTTTTGAAACTTCTATAGTCTTAGCAGAATCTAATACTACTTGTTGTGCCTCTACATTAGTCGTATCTTTTGTTAATTCTTCAGCGAATGCATTTCCTCCCCAAACTGAAAGTCCAATCGCAAAAGTACTTGCATAAACCATACCTTTAAGTGAATTTACAACAATATTCTTTTTCATTATAAATCTCCTTCTTCTTAATATTTTTTTATGCGCTTAAGAAGAAAGAAGATTTTGGCGGCTCTATTAAAGGATCGCCTTTCCACTGATCTGCTAGTTTTTTTACAATGGAACTACCTAAATAATTTTCCACCTCTAGATTAAATCTTTCAGAAGAAAGATAACTTGGTATAGAATCTGAGTTAGAAACGGAAGAACTTGCGGCTCCAGGTCCTGATGATGGGCCACCGCTTGAAACTGTTGTGCTTGAATAAGATGTAACAGCTAAAGAATTGTTTGCTTGATTATCTTTTGTGAATATATTTTGTACATCTTTATCATACAATCCAGCAATTTCTTCATTTAATATTGTGCTATTTCCAGCTTTGATCAACTCTTTAATCGTTTGAACAAGCGTGCTTTCTTTTTGATTTTCTACTTTTTCACTTACACCTGAACTTAAATCTTTTGTACTTGCAACTAAATCTTGACTTGATGCATTTTGACTTGATGCATTTTGACCTGATGCATCTGGACCGTCAAGGAATGGTTCTGTAACATTTTCTGACTTATCATTGCCATCTGGATTTATAGTTGGGGGTACAGTGTTAGTTGGTTCTGTTGAAGTAGTAGGTAAATCACTTGTTTTTCCATTATCATTCGTTACGCCTTCATCGTTTTTATCAGAACTATCATCAACTTGTGGTTGATCAGGTTTTTCTTCATCAGGTTGGGATTGATCAGGTTCTTCCTCACCAGCTTGATCATCTCCATCTGATGAATCTTTTGAATCTACGATAATTAGGCCTGTTGTGATTTCTTTACCATCAGCTGTTTCTGTTTGATGATATTCCCCTACACCAACATGATAATCTCCTACTGGCGTATTTTCTGAATCTACAAGGATTAATCCTGCTGTGGTTTCTTTACTGTCAGCCGTTTCCGTTTGGCGGTATTCTCCTACACCAACATGTTGATCTCCTAGTAAAGAATTATGAAGATCTCCTAGTAGTAATCCAGATTGAACAGAATTACTTTCAGCAGTTGTATGGGTATTTAATTCCGCAACACCGATATGGGCGTCCCCAAGTAGTGTATCTTTCAAATCCCCAAGTAATAAACCTGTTCGAAAGCTTTGTTCATCGTTAGTAGTCGATTTATGGTTTTCAATAATACCCAAATGTGTTTTACCCAATAAGTTATCGGTATCTAATGTTACAATTCCGCCTTGAAAGTTGTTATTATCTTGTATACTTCCTGCTAAAATGCCAAGATTTAAATTGCCTAATAATAATGAATTTGTAATACCAATACCTAATAATCCAGTAGGTACGACATAAGTATGACCTGTCTTAGAAACGATTGTTGATGTTGAAAGAAGGTTCAAACTGATATTTCCTATAACAGGTAAATTCAATCCTATGCTTAATAAATTTGATGCTAAACCTTTTGAAGATTGACTGGAATTACTATCTCCCAGTAACCGAATACTAAGTGGTAATTGTTTTCTGACGTTTTGTACAACAACGGATTCTTGTTCTGGTTGATTAGCGGCTACTAATACGCCCTCTTCTTTAGAAGATTGCTTGTTAGCAAGTTCTTGTTCATCTATCTTCGGGTTTGATTCAGCGTTTATATCACTAGCTGAAGTTATTGCATCATTATTATTGGATTGAACTTCATTTTCCTTTACTGTTTCATTAGACTCAGCTATTGCTGTTGAAAGCGCTTCATCTTTGTTAGATTGAATCTCATTTTCTTTTGCTGTTTCACTAGATTCAGTTGTTACTAAAGTCGCTTCTTGACTAGTTTCTGAGTCTTGTTGATTTTCTTCTACAGCAGTCTGCTCATCAAGATTATTAGAATCTTCAAGATTATTGAAATCGTTAAGATTTTGATCAATTGCCGTTTCTTCTAAAGCATTGTTTTCTTGGAGTGAAGAATCAGAAGCCGATCCTCCAGTTGTATCTCCCGATTCAGCCGCCTGGGCCATCGTTGGCATTGCAAATATAACGGATGCAGATAGTAGGTAAGCAAAAAACTTCTGATAACTTTTCACATTTTCCACCTCCTTTCAATTCAATCAAATTATTACCATTCCATTTTTACAAATCATTACATCCTTTTCAAGGGTTTATAAGGAATTCACAATATTGTAACATTATACACACGAAAATTTCACATATATCACATTTATAACTTCTTTTCATTTAATTATTTGAAAATAATAATTTAATTAAAAATAACATTAGAACCTGTTTTTGATATAAAGATGGGGCATAATTATTATACAATTTTGTCCAAAATAATACTGTGATTTCTGCTACAGATTATTTGTTTTTTCTTGGTACATTGAATAGATTTTTTTGAAATAACCTCTCACAAAAATTTTAAAGTGGGTTGAAAGTTTACTTCAATCTTAATACGAGGATCTTCTATCTGTTAATGCAATCTCAACAATGTTATTCTATTCCTTGTTATTATTATTTTAAAATAACTATTTCAATTGATGCTTTGATAAGATTATTTTAATTTGGGCTAGCTTTATTTTCCAAAAAGCTTTTAAATAAAATGTGAATGAAAGTAAGAAAAAAGATTTGGAGGTGCTTTTCTTCTAAGTAAAAAAATGATATTTATTAGAAATTCAAATGAGGGGAGAAGGATAATTATAAAAATTGCTCCTTATAATGAATCAATTTATGGAAAATTAAGGATAAAAAATAAACTAAAAGAATTATAATTTTATAAAAATATTTATAAGTCAAATTATCCAATTGTTTTAAGCTTTTAGCGAGTTAAAGTTCATTAAATTTTTTAATAGCCGAAAGTTGAGATTTCAAAAAATGAAAAATGGTTGTTTTTATCCTTCTGCTAAGGCGATATACTTTTTTATTTTTCCATTTATCTCTGCAATCACTACATCATTTTGTTCTTTAGTTGAAAAAATTTTTGTTTTTACTGGTAATTTTGAGGCCGTTCCATCTTCGAAGTCTTTCTTTGAAGTTTTTTGAATGATCGTAATTTCTTTATCTTTCGTAACCTTAAGATCATCTACTCTTTTAATATTTGTTTTATAAATCGTACCATTGATTTGAATAATGTCAGCATTTGGTTCTTCTTTTAATACTTCTTGAGCAGTTGGTTTACTGCTAGTTATTGTTTCTCCTCCATCATTACTACAAGCGGCAAGTAATGTAAAAGTTACTAAAGTATTCATTCCTAATAAGAAGATTTTTTTTAACATTAAGACACTTCCTTATCATTGGTTTGAGATTATTTTATCAGTCGAATCTGTAAATCCGAAAATTGAATGATGGGTCATTTTGATCGTTGCAGAGTGAGAACGGCGACTCCTCGAAATATTTGCACCGATGCCCACTCAGTGAAGTTTATTCAGATTCCACGGGAAAGCTTGAATCTTAAAGGCTTGCCCTTCTATTATTCACCGGATGTGTTCGATGCAGCTGCCACTGCTGCTAAGGTCGTAGTCGTCACCAACGCTTGCTCCGCTTGAATCAACATTTCTAAATTGGTGATCATACTCATATCCAATGAATCGTCTAAATGGGCAAATTCGTGAAGAACCTTTTGCAAAGCCATATGAAGCACCATACTTTTATACCAACGGAATCTTTTCACTTCTGTTAACTCTTCGTAAAGAGCTACAATTTGGTCGATATGCTCTGTCTTTGCGCCTGCCACAGCTAAAAAACCGAATAGAGGGTAATGCTCTTGTTTCACTTTAACGTTTCTTTGTACGAATTCATCTCGGATTTGAACAACATAAGGCACCATTTTTTCCACATAATCAGCACTTGGAAAAGTTAAAATTTGAGAAAGCCATTGCAACTGATTCCCCAACACAAAATGATGTTTTCGTAATTCGGTGTAATAACGATTCATCGTTTGTGCACGATGTTCTAAATTTTCATCCTCTTCACTACTTAATAAAACAGAATATGGCATATCTTCATAGGATGTAAGGAAAGGATGATGTTTGCGAATAGCAGTATACAATTTTCTCGCACTTTCAGCATGTGTTTGTTTTTGTTTGGAATCATCTGTTAAGAAAAGGGCGGAAATATAGCTATATACAGAACGTTTGAATTTCGCTTGTTTAAGAATTTCTTCATTTTCGATCAATTCGGTTACTGCCTGCTGCGGCTCTTTTTTGCCATCTAGTAGCATAGCTACACCATAAAGAAGACTGCTACTTGTACGTAAAGTTGAGAACCAGCTTGTTTGACCCTTGATTTCTTTAACGATTTCATCAAAGGATGTAAAGGAAAACGTTTTTCCCGCTGCACTATAGTGGCTCGCAAGCATTAAAATAATTCGTTTATCTACCGTCCAACTTAAACCATTAACGACTTTATCATAATTTTCCTGTAACAACTCTATATACGCTTTATTATCCATCAGATCCACTCTTTTCTGCTTTTAATTGAAAAATGCTATGCATTGTACCGGCTTCTCAATACTCTTTTGTTTTTTCTACGAGTTAGATGGGCATAAGGTTTCAAATTCTGAAGGAAGTCAATGGAGCCAAAACTGTATTATTCGCAACTAATGAGAATTAAAAAAGAAGGTTCCCCAATAATGAGTACCTTCTTTTATGTTTAACTTGTTACCTTAATTTCTGGAAGACCGATAAAAAAGCGTTTGTACTTCACTAATAGCTGCTACTTTAAAGACCAGTTTCTTTATGTGCATTCATTTGTTATATCCATATCATCTGTGAGCTATCAATTGAAAGCCCAGTTTAATCTCAGATGGCAAATGAAGGAGCGAAATAATATTTGTCATTCGCTCTCTTTTACCTAACGCGGGATAAAATTTAACTTTGTCTATTCATCATATTTTTGTAGAAATATATTTTGTTTCTAGGTATGGTTCGATTCCTTCCAAGCCACCTTCACGTCCGATGCCGCTTTCCTTCATACCGCCAAATGGGATATGCGCTCCAGATGGCGCACCGTCGTTCCATCCTACAATACCGAATTCAAGATTTTCGCTTAAGTAAACGCCCGTTTTGTAGCTTTCTGTAAAGAAATATGCTGCTAAACCGTATGGTGTGCTATTGGCAATCTCCACTGCTTCCTCTAATGTATGGAACCGTATAATAGGTGCTACAGGTCCAAATGTTTCTTCCTGCATGATTCTCATTGTATCATTTACACCTGTAATAACTGTTGGTTGAACAAAATAATATCCCTTTTCATCGTCATAATCATATTCATTTCCACACGCAATATCTGCACCTTTGGATACAGCATCTTTCAACTGATGAACGATTTTATCGAATCCCTTTTTATTAATAATGGGGCCTACTGTTACACCCTCATCTAACCCGTTTCCTAATTTTAATTGTTTCACTGCTACTACAAACTTTTCTGTGAACGCGTCGACCACTCGATCTTGCACAAGTAGACGATTCGGGCAAACACAGGTTTGACCGGCATTACGGAATTTAGCGTTAATAGCTTGTTGTACAGCTAGGTCAAGGTCTGCATCCTCTGCAACGATGAACGGTGCATGACCGCCAAGTTCCATCGTCGCATGTTTCATCGTATCTGCGCAATTTCGCAAAAGTTCCTTGCCGACCGGCGTTGATCCTGTAAATGTAATTTTGCGTACATAAGGACTATCTGTAAATAATTTGCCGATGCGAGGTCCATCACCATTGACACATTGTACAACATCCTTTGGGATACCTGCTTCATGTGCCAATTCGATCAAACGAATTGTTGTAAGTGGTGTTTCCTCTGCTGGCTTCACAATAAATGTACAGCCCGCTGCAAGTGCCGGAGCAGCTTTTCTTGTCATCATCGCTGCTGGGAAATTCCAAGGGGTAATCGCTGCTACCTGCCCTATCGGTTGCTTAATCACTAGTAAACGTTTGGATTCTTGATGTCCCGGGATCGTACGGCCATAAACACGTTTTGCTTCTTCAGCGTACCAATCGATATAACTTGCAGCATAATCAACTTCCCCGATTCCTTCCGCAAGCGGCTTACCATTTTCACGTGTGATCAATTCACCGATTTCATCGCGGTGTGCACGCACTAAATCGGCCCATTTGGATAACAGTGTTGAACGTTTATGTGCATTTACTTTGGACCATGTTTTAAAAGCACTATGACCTGCTTTAAGTGCAGCAAGAACTTCCTCATTGCTTGAAACAGTTACTTCTTGTAAATTTTCACCTGTTGCCGGGTTGGTTACTACGAATGTAGACATTGCCGATTTCCTCCTTAGCTATTCGCAAAAGCGTCTTCTAAAATAGCAAAGCCTTTTGCCAATTCTTCATCTGTGATAACGAGCGGTGGTAAAAAGCGAATCACATTCCCTTTAATACCAGCTGTTAATAATAATAATCCATGTTGATTTGCGTAACTAGTAATATCTGTTACTCGGTATTTATCTGCCTCCCGTGTCGTTGGATCTTTGACGATTTCCATCGCTACCATCGCACCTAAACGACGGATATTCCCGATTTCAGGATATTTTGTTTGCAGTTCTTTTAATTTATTTTCAATTTTTTGCCCAACTATTTCAGCGCGCTCTGGTAATTTTTCCTCTTTCATAATATCGATGACCGCTAACGCCGCTGCATTGGCTGTTGGACTACCACTGTAAGTACCGCCTAATTCCCCTGGTCCTGAAGCATCCATGATTTCTTTACGTCCAATGACACCGGATAGTGGCATACCCGCTGCTAATGATTTGGATACAGTGATTAAATCTGGCACCACATCAAAATGTTCAATGGCAAATAATGTACCTGTACGTCCAAAGCCTGTTTGAATTTCATCCGCTATGAAAACAATATTGTTTTCATGACAGAATTTCACGACCTCTTGTACAAATTTTTTCGGAGGTATGATGAAACCCCCTTCGCCTTGTACTGGTTCCATTACGACACAAGCAACCATTTCAGGAGACACTGTTGAGATGAAAAAGTCCTTAAATTCTGCGATGATACGATCTACATATTCCCCTTCTGTTTCACCGGCTGGTTTTTGATATAAATAAGGGTATGGCGCTTTGTAAACTTCTGGAGCGAATGGTCCAAAACCTTCTTTGTATGGTTTCACCTTACTGGTCATAGCCATTGTTAAATTGGTACGACCATGATAACCACGTGTGAAGGCTACGACGCCTGATTTTTTCGTATAGCGACGGGCAATTTTCACAGCATTTTCTACAGCTTCAGCACCAGAGTTAAGAAGAATGACTTGTTTATCATGTGTCCCTGGTGTAACTTCACAAAGCTTTTCTGCTAGTTCTACATAGTTTTCATACATGACAACATTGAAGCTAGGATGAATGATGCGATCCACCTGTGCTTTTACAGCTTCTACTACTTTTGGATGACTATGACCTACATTGATCATTCCAATCCCCGCCGCAAAGTCAATCCATTCATTTCCTTCGATATCAATAATTGTAGCTCCTTTTGCTTCTTTTGCAAAATTTAATGACCCATTGCTTACTGCGCGAACAACATATTTTTGTCGTTTTTCTAATAATTCCTCTGTTTTAGTCGTTACTTTCATTTTCATTTCCTCCTTGTTTTGTATTTACAGAAAATTATGGCACCATCTGGTGAAAATAAAAGAACCAAATTTTTATTTTTTTAGGTACCAGATAAATTCATTCGATATAGCAAAACTTCACACAAAGCATCAGTTTCCTTGATCTTCACTCTATGTTAGTTGTCCAACCAACTTTTTGACAGGCATGTGATCCGCTCCTTGCAACTTATCGTGGACCTACTCTTCCGCAAATGAATGTGGGACCTATTTGATCACATATTTTGACTCTTTGTCCCATTATCCACATCTGCATGTTGATAGGGATTGCCCAATTGATAAGCCTTGATTTTTTTATCCTTAAAGAAGAATACAGCGACAGTAATTATAAAAAATGCTGTACTTAGATAAAATTGTGCCCGTAACGATGGAATAAATATTTGACAAACATACACCCCTAAAAGTACGGCAATTGTCAAATAAGTTAAGTAAGGGAACAACCACATTTTAATGGCTAATGGCTCTGTTTGTGTACGCTCATATTCTCTTCGGAAACGAATATGAGCAATTGCGATAAAGATATAAACAATGATCATTAATGCGCCTACTGCATTTCCTAAGAAATAAAAAATGACATCTGGAGATAAGAAGTATAGGATCGCGCATATATAAGCAACAATTGTGCTACCCAAAATCGCCCAAGTTGGTGCATTGCGTTTGGAAACATGTTTAAATATAGCTGGTGCATCACCTTTTTCTGCCATCCCTAAAAGCATGCGGGAACTTGTAAAGAGAGCCGAGTTCATAACTGAGATCAGAGATACAAAAATAACAAATTGCATCACTTCACCTGCCAACGGGAAACCTGCCATTTTCAAAATATTCGCATAGGGCGCTGCTAATGCTTTCGTATCATTCCAAGGTATAATCATGATCATGACTAATACGGAACCAACGAAGAATAAACCTAAACGATAAACCACATTGTTAATGGCCCGAATGATATTCCGTTTCGGATTTTCAGATTCACCTGCAGCGATTGCAGCTACTTCAGCGCCAGAGATAGAGAAAATAACAAAGACAATCCCAGTGAAAATGGGTAGTATCCCTTTCGGAGCAAAGCCACCTGCATCTGAGATAAATCCTAAGCCTTTGTACTCGAAATTAGGATTAATACCTAAAATCATTGTCACACCGACAATCAAGAATAGGATAATCGCACTCACTTTAATAAATGCTAGCCAATACTCGAACTCACCAAATGTCTTAACAGAATACAAGTTTAAACCCGTTAAGATGACTGTGATCCCCACACTACCTACCCATACTGGCACCATCGGGAACCAAGAATTAAAAATCCCACCAATGACTGCTGCCTCTAAGCCTACAATGAACACCCAGCTTATCCAATATAACCATCCCACTGTAAATCCTGCCCATGGTCCAATAAAGCGACCTGAATAGGCAGCAAACGAACCATTTTCCGGTTTGGTTGCTGCCATTTCACCAAGCATGCGCATGATAAATACAATAATCATACACGCCAAAAAATATGAAATAATCGTTGCCGGTCCAGTTGACATGATATTTTTACCTGTACCAATGAATAACCCTGTACCGATGATCCCACCAATGGAAATCATCGTAATATGTCTTGTTTTTAACGATTTATCTAATTCTATTTGCTCCATTCACAACCACCTCCGTATAATCTTCCATTCCTGTTTTTGTTCATACTCCCATCTTGTCATTGCACCAAATAGCAATATTGCGAAAATTCATCCAGTGAGGTTTTCTTCTTCTCGCACAGTTTATAAATTGAACCACTCAGACTTTTACAGGGAGTTGATTTCTCGCTTTTATGCCTTTTGTTTTGAAGTGGACAACTTACTGCTGAGTACTCCATAGTCCACCACCTTTATTTATTGAAAATTTAGAAAACTTTAATTTTAGATATCTTACTGAATAAAAACAGGTGAAATTCAACTACTTATTAAAAATATTGAACAGTAAATGTCCAAAAACATCAAAGTAACAAAGTCTCATTTCGTAAGTATATTGACTAGTTCAAAAGTTTTTTACTTTCTGGGTAGCTCCTTTTTATGATAAAAATATGCTGAGTTAAAAAACGAGATATTCTATCGCAAAACGAGTTTCTCATCTAGCCACACTCTTCTCAAGATGATTATTTTATCTAATCACCGATTACCAATGACCTTCAACCTCAATGAGCGTTACCCCTTTGTTTCTCTTAGAAAATTTGATCCCCCATTATTTACTACATAAACGACATATTCTTGTTGTTTATGCGGTGATTTTTCTGTTTTAGTTTTAACTTTCACTTTTCATTCCCCCTTGTCCTGTATTTACAGAAAATTATGAACAGCTTATGATGAAAAAAAAAGAACCAATTTTCGATTTTTTTAGGGACCAGATGAAAAGAAAGGAAGATCGTAAATGTTAAAAAAACAATATGTAGAGCGAGAATATAAATACAAAAAAATTTATCAACAAATCAAAAAACAAATTTTATCTGGTAGCTACAAGCCACTAGAAAAGCTCCCCTCAAAGCGCCAATTAGCAGATCAATTAGGCGTTAGTACAAACTCTGTTGTTGTTGCCTTGGATCAATTATTAGCTGAAGGTTATATTTACAGTGTAGAACGAAAAGGTTATTTTGTGGAGAATATCACACCTTATGTGGCAGATGAGGAAGAAATCAAACCATTACCTAAACATTTGAAAGAAACACATGCACCTTTCTTAAATGCCATTTCCCTATCACATATGAGTACCAATATGGACTTATTTCCATCCAAAGAGTGGATAAAGTGTGAACAAAAAGCGTTAAGAACTTTTCAGCATGAACTTTCTTTCATGTCACATAGACAGGGTCCCTTTGAGGTTCGCCAAACTTTAGCACAATACATTGGATTTAACCGAGGGGTACGTTGTGAACCAGAACAAATCATTATTCATTCTTCTAGCCAAGCACTCATTTCGCAATTATTAGAATTATGTTGTGACAATAAATCCATTGCATTAGAAAATCCCGGATACGCTCGCTATTATGAATTGATTCAGCAACAAGGCTGGACAATCCATACGATCCCACTCGACGATAGTGGCTTTTGTATCGAAGCTATTCAAAACAAAAACGTTGGTCTACTTTACACAACACCGTCACATCAATTTCCTACCGGTATTATCATGCCTGTATCCCGCCGCTTTGAATTATTAAACTGGGCAAGCGAAAAAGAAGGACGTTACATCATCGAGGACGATTATGATAGCGAATTCAAATATGGCACCAACAATATCCCTTCTCTTCAGAGTCTTGATCATAATCATCGTACAATTTATACCGGCACCTTTTCGAAAACCTTATTTCCTGGTATCCGTATTAGCTACATGGTACTCCCTCCTAAACTTTTGGAGATTTATCGAAAAAGGTTTGCCTACCTACTACCCCCATGTAATACATTAAATTTATATACGCTGCATTATTTCATTAAAGATGGCTACTATCAAAAACATTTGAATAGAATGGCCCATCATTTTGAGATGATACGAAAAAGACTACTTAAAGAACTTAAGCAAACTTTCCAAAATCATATCGACATATTCGATGTTCCAGCCGGCTTACATTTTCTTGTTAGGATCAAAACACGACGGAGTTATGAGGAAATAGCCATCCGAGCCAGAAAAATGAAAATCCAGCTTTTCAATTTAAAACGATTTTATTTAAATGAGATCAAAGAGCCCGATGATGAGCGCGGATTTATTATCGGCTTTGCAAGCTTGAAGGAAGAGGAAATTAAAGAAGCCGTTCAACGACTTTTTACAACGACCAAAGGATAATCAAATGAAAAAGTAGAAAGTAAAGCTTCATATACTGATATTCCTCATTATCTTGTTATATATGAGTTTGACTGTTCAAGATGATGCGGGCTCCGTTTTTTACTGGGGCGTTCGCTATAAAGGTTGAGGAAGACTCATTCGCTGTCTGTGTTAGTGCAAGATAAAATGTGATATTGAACACTCTATTTCAAAATACAAACGCAAAATTGGAAGATATTCAAAAGAAACAAGAGCTTAACTATTTCAAATACAAACACTGAAAAATCAGCTTTACATCACTATGTCTTTATAAAGGGAATCTTCACAATGCAAGTTTCTTCATCTATTATTGGAGGTTAATTGAACCAATCATGCTTTTTCATGTAATGAATCCAACTTACCTTCTGCTTGTTACTTGAATCTTAATGTTGTTGGATGATTTGTTCCTGTTAATATGGGATAAAATCATCCAATATTAAAAACCATTCTTACATCAGCCTGAATAAATGATCTCCCATATACAAGAATGGTTTTAACAGGATTAAATAGCACAGCTTTTATTATGTATAAAATCATTTTTCTTATAGTTTCTTCTATTATATATGTGAAAATCTGAATCCCATATAGCCTTGTAAAATGGTCGTCTATTCTAATTCTTTTAAAAAAATGGTTCTTCCCTTACATAAAAATGTTAAAAACCTAAAAATCTCTATATAAGTGGCACTCTTCAGTGATGGTTCTCTAAATATTGTTTCTCCAAATCCTTTCATTTTCTCCTGCCGTATACATGTTAAATAGTTATCTTGGGATAGGGGCTACACTCAGTTGAGCAAAAAATGGGTACTTGTACAACAATTTTAACAATCAAATAATAAGAAAATCAGATTACCGCTGTTTTATTTCTTCTCTATTTTTGATTGATAAACAATGGAAGAAATTAATGTATCTAAAGGATTAATTATAGGCTTAGATGTCATATATTCGACTTTCTTGGATGCATCGACCATAGATAATTGAGCAACTGAGATAATTTTATCTTCTTTAATAATTTTGTGCAGAAATTTGGAAATTTCCTGATTATATTCGTGCTTTCTACCTTGCATTATTAATTCAAATGTAGTGTTAATGACAATTACATCTACATCCAAAGATTTTTGATGACTGTAAGCATATTGATTGAGACGCTTCATAGTACTATTAACAGTTGCGGGATTTGTAAATAGGATTGTCTGAGGTTGCCGTATATTGCAAATGTGTTCAAAGTAGGGTTCATCAATTTTTATAACTGGCACTAATATTGAGAGCTTCTTTTCCTGTAAAATCGCACTATAGCTTGTGCAAGTAATGAGAATGGCATCAACATTACATTGGGCAATCTATTCCATTTGCTCTTTAACTTTATTTTGAGCGTCCTCTTCTTTGAAATTCTCATCTGCCGTAATTCGATATATTAATGCGGGTGTTTATTGCAAAATAAAAGTGCAGGCTAGTGCAATGTATTTGTATAGAGTCTAGCACTTTTTTAGTGCCATAAAAAAAGACTTGCCAGGCCACCCTAAGTCACTCACTGTAAAGGTGTCGAATCCAACAGTGGAGGTAGGAAAGAATGCTAGCAATGTCTGAAATTAATTGTATCAAATTAATGAGAAATCAAAAAGAATAATCAATTACTAAGATTGCAGAAACACTAAAAATTAATTGGCGTACTGCTAAAAAAGTATGCAGATGATGAGCAAGTACCAACAACTAAAATTCGCCCTAAACAAGGGATGATGTATGAGGAACATTGGGGAGAGATGGTTAGTGATTGGTTAGAAGAAGATCTTCGTTTAAAAAAGAAACTACGAAGAACCAATAAACAAATTTATGAAGAGTTGATATTCATGCCTTAGTTATGTCGTTTCCTTATAAGTAATGTTGCATTTTCAGTTCCCCTTCCATCTGAATAATCAAGAATGTTTCTTAAGTGGATGGAAACAACTGTTTAAGCAAGCAGAAGGTGTTCCATTAAGTATACACATCGATAATTCGAAACTTGCGGTGAAAAAATTAAGAAACTCACAAGGGGAAGCACAATTAACAGATGAATTTTTAGCTTTTCAAAATCATTATGGTTTTAATGTACAGGTATGTAATCCGAGAAGTGGTCATGAAAAAGGAAACGTTGAAAGAAAGGTTGGCTACATTCGGTATAACTTTTTTAGTGTACCTCCTATCATAAAGGATTTTGATGACTTAACTGAAGCAAAAGTTGGTAGATAATCGTAAACGGGAACAAAAACAGAAACTGATTGATAGTCTATGGACTGAGGATCAAAAGCTACTTTTGAAAATACCTGAATATGCACTCTGCACTTATACCTTATGTAAAAATCATTACAGCAAAGGAATATAACGAAGATTTTCATGGAAATATCATTAAATGTATAGATAGTTCATGTCATGTGCTAGTGTTTTTTTGGCTTAGTGTCATAATTCACAGATGAGAAGGATAATGATGTAAGATGTTTTTTAACAAAGTATATTTGCACCAGAACCTATAAATAGATAATTTATCTAATACTTCGTTACCGATAAAAAATAGGACGGTTTTAAAGAAACACTACAAAACAAGAAAATGTATTATTGAGTCAGTCCAGAAAGCCATAAAAATAGGGGTATCTGTAAATACCATTCTACAGATACCTTATTTGTGCCGTCTATCTAGTTATCCTGTTGAATAAGAGAAAATGGAACGCATATACAGGAGCAAATACCTGATAAAAATCGAATTTCCTATGGAAATCACTCAATTATTATTTCTAATAATTCTTTTAATTATATTTTAAAGCACTTTCAATCAGTGATAACGTCATAAGTTCTTGTTCTGTAGATGTATTTCCTTCTTCTATAATACTTGAGTAGAAATACACTTTATTGTGTACCCATGCAGCACTCTCTAAAGCAGCTACGTTTAGTCCTACAATAGCAACCTGCACTCCTAAAGCCAATGCTAGAGTTGCAACAGCAGCGGCTAAACAATTTGTAGAAATATCACCTGGATCACTAGTTGATGCTCCTAAATTATCTAAAGCTTTCTCAAGAACTCCTGTACTTTTAACTAAAGCTTCATGGGTACCTTCTAAATCTGAACTGTAAACGTTAGCTTCTAATTCATCAAAAAAGGCAGGATCTACTTTATTCATTTCATCTATTACTAGTTTAGTAGTTAATCTTCCTTCTTTAGAATTAACTTCTTTTAATGCTTTTTTGTCCATATCGTATCAAAGCTTTTGGCAATTTCACCTTGTCCAAAAATAAGACCTGCATATAGTTCTTCACCACTTAGTCTCTCTTTTGGAGTTGTATCGGCATTGGCCAGGTTGGTAAAACCTGTTAGAGATGAAATTGTTATTACAGCTATCATAGTCAATATAAATCTACTTTTTAATCTTTTAAAATGGTTGATCATTTTTTCCCCCTGCCTATTTTTTAGTTTAAATAATTTTGACCTTTTGCTAAAGCTTCTAGATGAAAAAACTGATACCAAATTGAGATTAAACCACCTCCTTCAATTTTTCCTCATTTAATTTATTTTCAATTTTCTTTCTAGTTGAAAAATTCAAAAAATTAAATTTAAACTCATCTTCATATGGTCTCAAATATAAAAGGAGTATAGAGAACATTATTAGAGAAAAACTTATTAAACCTAAGAAAAAAGCGAATACTTCATGCATACAGATGGCAATGATTAAAATATATTTCCTGCGTTTCCTTGGTGCAAAAAGAGCTACAATAAGTAGAATTTGGACTAGTAAAGTTCCCCATGTTGGAAATATAATAAGCCAAGAAGATAGTATAGGATTAAATATTTTTTCCAACCAAGGATTAAGACCTAACATTGGATCCTGAAGATAGTAATAAACTGCTGTACCATCAATCCATTCTGGATCTGTTAGCTTAGCAGTGGTAGAGCTAAAGTATAATAATGCGACTTGAATTCTAATAATACTAAAAGCGACTAAAGCCATTATTTTGGCATAAATTTTGTCCTTTATTTTCTCAGGTTCTTTGATTTTTTCCCAATGGCTCTTTCTAGGGTCAGTTAGAGCAATCGGTAGAAGTAATAAGGTGAAAACCGCTGCTACTTGTTCACCACCGTCAAGCGTTAGCCCTGAGACTTGTAGACTAAAAGATATCCACCAATGAAAAAGAGCCGTTACTCTAGGTCTCCACCCTGAAGCTACTATTAGCAAAATAAGTATACTGATCCATCGCATAATATTTAACCAAAAATAATCGTTCGATGTTAAACAAAAAATACTAATAGCGCCAATATTTGAACATACGGGATATTCATCTATCCCAACTGCAGGTTTAAATATTGTTTCTGCATTATTTAATGCCAAGGTTAATGCTGTAGAAAAAGCCATAATAGTTCTTGATAATCCATAAACATTAGTCCAAGGATTATTGTCTGTTGCCCATTTACTTATATATATATTTAACTTGTCGAACATGATACTTTCACCCTAACTAGTTTTGACGTGGGTTTAATTTTATCTGAATACTTTGCCCAAGCCCATGGGATTGGAGAGGACTCTACTACACCAATATCTCCACATATTGTAGGATTAGGAGTGCTGTTATTAATTGTTATTTTTTCTGTATTTAACTCTTCTAAACATTGAAGTGAATCTTTTTTACAAATAGCCCATTTATCATTCTTCACTTGGTGTACTAGCATTGCTATTTCAGTTCCTTGTCCTCTGCCATATCTTATTAATCCGAACCCATTACGTATTCTGTTATTAGGCCATTTAACCGCTTGTTCACCAGTGTTAGCATCAATAACGTCATAAAACTCGGCTCTAGGATTTTTACTGAAAAAACCCCAAGATTGCGGATACAATATTTGTACTATGCTTCTTTTTTCCTTATCTAGTGAAACCGGAGAAGTAGGGAGTGTTGATACAATTGAATAAAATAATACTAAGAATCCAATTAATACAGTTACAAAAAAGAAGATAAAGATAGTTTTATTAGTTTTAATATAAGTAGAATTATTCATAATTATCTTTTTAACACCTCCGTTTTTTCTATATTTTAGCATTTATTCTCCAAAATAAAATACATTTATAGAAATATTTTAATATATAGTAAAAAATATATAAATTTTTTATTTTATTTAATAGATTTGTTAGAGATTTATTTTAAAAATTTTATTAGGCAAGTCGAGTAGGATGGAGAGGAATTTACCAATGAATAGATACCAGTTTGAAAACAACATTGGTGCTTCTTCTTTCGAGCTATCTCATACCTCTTAAAGATTTTCTCAAAGATTACGTTTAAAGTAGAAAGTGATTTATTTTTTAAGCTGAGATTTAGAAAAAAAGTAATATACATTCAAAAACTTAAAAAGCCATAATTTTCAGTTTTTAAAAACTATAATAAACCTCTTTAATTATCTATTTACTGTTAATAAACCAGGTGGAATCTATATTTTAACTGATTAGAAAACATCACTGTCCTATGCCATCTATAATCTATAAATCATTAATTTCGAATATTATTGCTTTTATAAAATAATAAATCAAATTTTAGTTAAATATTAACAAAAAAGTAATTATAATATTGTTTAAGTATTATAATAAAGACGAAAGGAGTTGATATAAATGAATGTTTTCGGAAAAATAGTCGTATTTTATGATAGTTGGTGTCCTATTTGTAAAAACGTAAAAATTAATATAGAAAGATTTGATTGGCTTCATTTAATTGAGCTTCAAAGTATTAGAGAAAATTTGGAAGGCACGATTAATGTACCTCTAGAAAAGCTAGAGAAGGAAATGTATTGTTTGAATAAAAAGAATAATCATATTACTGTAGGTATTGAATCCATTGCTTCAATCACAGCTAGGTTGCCACTATTTATGATACTTTGGCTTCCCATTAAACTCTCTAGCTTATTAGGTATAGGAAGTTGTATTTATAAATACATAGCTAGAACGAGAAAAATTATCCCGGTTAACAATTGTGACAGTAGCTCTTGTGTGTATAAAAAAGAATAAATTTAAAGCGACTTATGTTTCGTTTAAATTATAAAAAAGGGTATTTCAGATTAAAGGATGGTCTATAAACAATGGTTTATTAGAAACTGCAGGCCAAGTGGTATTCATAAGGAGCATGTTTACGAAATCACTTAGAATTAAGCTATTAGTAGGATCTGTTAATCATTATTAAAATATTAAGATAAAGAAGGAGTGGTTTTATGAAATTTGTATCGAAAAAAGATTGGTGGATTTTTTTTATTCTTTTTGGGGCAATAATAGCACTTTATACTATTCTTTTAATTAATATGGATATTTATATTGCACTATCGTGTATTCCAGTGAGCCTTTTAATCCTCTGGTTTTGGTTTACGACTTTTTATGTTATTACAGATACAAAATTAGTCATTCGCTCTGCCTTTATTCATATAAACATCTCTGTTTATAATATCCAATCTGTCCAAAAAGCCACTAATATTTTATCTTCACCTGCTCTTTCACTAGATCGGTTAAAAATAGTTTATGATTCTGAGAAGAGTGTTCTAATTTCCCCAAAAAATCGAGGCGAATTTCTTGAAGAATTATTAAAGTTAAACCCTTCTATTGAAGTTGAGAATAAAAAATAACAATAAACTATTTACAGTTAAACTGTACCCTGTAATTCTGGTTCAAGAAGGGTTCAATAATATAGAGTTATTTGAATAAAGCAGCAACTAGCATTATTTAAGAAAATGAAACAAGACATATATCACGTAAGGAAGTAGACTTCATAACATCAGTAGCTCAACCCAAAAAAGTTGATAAGTTAGATACTTATTATTATACAGCGGCAGCAGGCGATTTAGTAAAAAAACAGAACTGATTCTACAAGAATTATAGATCAAGCTCTGTTTTTATTTTTACCCTTATTTAGCAATAATCTGTGAGTAAACAGCCTAAGATAAAGAAGAATAGGGATTGGCGAATAGGTAAATGAGTAATAAACCGTTCAGCTAAATGAATAAAGAAAATATCAACTAACTCATATATTACGTCAACTAGTCTCAAGACGAAGACTTATAAGTTTAAGTGAATCTTTATTGCAGATGAAAAAGAGAGCTGTCCAGAGGGGAGGACCCCGATTAAGTGTCGAAGGCTGCACACTACTTCAGAGTTGTCAAGGTTCAGTCTATGCTTGTATCTAATGGTTCTATTAAAACTACGCGCCGCAAGTCAAACTAAACAATCCGTTGTTGAAAGTTGATATGAAGTTTTTTCATCGTTTACTTTTCACCAAAAATATCACTACTATCCCTATAATGATGAGTAAACAATAGATTATTCCCATAGCGTTTCCAAACCAGTATAGGAAATAGGGTAAAAGTATCGTTACTATACCTGATATGATAAGAACAATCCCAGTTCCTTTTGCTAATTTTTCTTTATCCCCTTCAAAAGTTGAGTCATTGTAACCCGCTATTAAAAAAAGCATCTTTTTAAACCAAATTAAGTATCCCAAAAAAATACAAATCAATCCGACTACTGTGGTTATGATCAGTCCATCAGTATCCATAATCCATCCCCCTAAACTCTTTATAATATTTTATTTAATAAAAAAGTTTTTAACCTTATTTTACCTTAAAAATTTTCCGTAAGATTACGAATATTGAGAGGTTACAGAATATGGAGCTTTCTTTTATAGGATAACACTAAAAATACAGCCCTAAATTCTCCATCTCTGATGTATTGGATGCATCCAATATAAACGATATATTTATTGTATTCAGACATAACATATCCTCCTAATAAATACAATTCGCAAAGACTTCACTACAATCCTGCTATAATCTTTAAAAATTTGAGATATCAGGGATAGCTTTAGGAAAATTCAAAGTGATCATTACTGATAGCTCTAACCAAATGTTATATATAATCAGATGTAAGAAAGAAAGCGTAACTATAAATATGTAAAGACGGAGGGTTCTGGTGCAAATATAATTTATTAAAAATCATTGTACATCATTTTTCTTATTATCAGTGAATTATGATACTAGGCTAAATAATCTATGGATGAATTCAATTGTTTTTGTCAATATGAAATTGAGCCAGAGCGATCACTTCAAAAGTGAGCCACTTAATATTGTTAAACCCCATAAATGGAGGAATATGGGTGTTTGGGATACTTGCCCCGGGGCAAGTATCCCAAACACCTTGCGCCGATGATTAATCTTGACGTTTTCCTTATGCATCATACTTTGACGGAAACGGTATGATTCTCCATTTAGTAAGTGGATATGTGAACGATGCGTCAATCGATCGAGTAATGCAGCGGTCATCTTTTCATCCCCAAAAACATTCGTCCATTCAGAAAATTCTAGATTAGTTGTGATCATTACGCTAGCGCGTTCATACCTACCTGAAAAGAATTGGAACAATAATTCCGCCCCCGTTTTTGAGAAGGGGACGTAACCCAATTCATCTACGATGATCACATCAAATTTGAGCCACTTTTTCTCAAACATTCCAAGCTTATGCTCTTCGTTAGCCATTAGTAATTCTTCCACTAGTGCAGAAGCAGTAATAAACTTAGTTTGATAGCCATTTTGAATCATTTCTATCCCCAAGGCCGTTGCTAGATGTGTCTTGCCAGTGCCACTGTTGCCGAGAAAAATGAGATTCTCTTTCTTTTCTACAAACTCTCCTTTCGCTAAAGTAATAAAGCGGTTTCGATTCAAACTTGGCATCATGCCGAAGTCGTAGGTATCTAATGTTTTTTGGACAGGAAATGAGGCTTGTTTGAGCCGTCTCTGTCTTTGGTTTTCTTCTCTTGTTTGTAATTCTGTTTCTAGTAATGCTAATAAGTATCCTTCATAACTTAGATTTCTTTCTTCGGCTTCTCTTGCGAGAGAACGATACTGTCTTCCAATTGTAGGCATTCTTAATTGTTTCACGATGTGATCAAGCATAATTTCTGTATTCATTTCATCTGACCTCCTGATAACTGTTCATATTGAGCTATGTTCGACTTTTTAACTTTATAGTCTAATAGATTCGTAGGCGTTTCCCCTATTCTTTTTCTTTAGCCCACACATCGCCAACTGTTTCCTTTGAGTGAGGAACCTTTTTGTTCTCAGCTTCTTTTAAACACCATTCCTTTAAGTAATCATTCAGTTCATTTAATGATTGAACTTCTGGTTCTGGTACAAGGGCATTCCTTCTTACATACCCAACCGATCCTTCCACTCGTCCTTTTTCATTTCCTGATCGGACATTACAGAACTCAGCTTTAAATAGATAGTGTGTTTGTAAGGCAAGAAAGGACTCTTGTTCTAATCGGTCTCTGCCTTGAAGAATCTTGATGACAGCTGTTTTCAAGTTATCAAAGAGTCCTTCGGTTGGTACCCCTCCAAAGAATTCAAACGCATGAACAAATCCATTGTATTTGATAAGCTAAAACTGAGCCACCATCGCAGTTGAAAAGTGAGCCACTTTTATATGAAAATAATCCTAACTTCAGAGTTAGGAGTGTA
>NZ_VCBM01000005.1:0-225633 GCF_007896505.1 Rummeliibacillus sp. SL167
GAAGATGATATCTATTTTATCTTTGTCACTAACGGAGGTTAGTGAACAAATTTTATTGATTAACGTCTTGCTTGTTCAGTTTTCAAGGTTCATCCTTACTTAAAAGACTTAAATATTATATCATATCTAAAAGTCAAAAGCAAGATGTTTTTTTAGATTAGAAAGATTAAATATTTTGTTGTTTTCTCTTAATGAGTCAACGTTGTTCAATATACGCTGATTATATATAAATGTCAATACTTTATAGCAAAAAGTTTTAAAAAACCTTTTACAATCATATATATAGGGCAAGAGGTGAGCATACTGTTTAAAAGAATAATTGTATCAACGATTATTATGATGGCTTTATTGTTAATTTTTATTCCTTCTAAAAATTCAATATTAGAAGTTTTTCGTTTAACAGATGAACCCAATATTATTATAAAGGGAAATTTTGGGATGTCATTAACAATAGATTTATCTTATGCTGATGCAAAGTTTATCGAATGGTTAAACGAGGAAAAATCTCCTTATCCTTTATTAATGGTCGATCCAGATTTATTAGAAAGATCTCCAACTCTTGTAAAAGTCATTAAAGCTAAAAATATCCCAATAGGATTGCTAGGAAGAAATAGTGATTTTTATGAAGTCAATCCTTCTCAGCTTGAAAAAGATATCAGTACTTTCAATTCCATTATGAAACAATCTCCTCTTTGGTTTAGAACAAGAGATTATGTATTCCTCCCAGATGTTACTAAGGTGCTATGGAAAGAACAAATTAATATGCTAGCCGCTTCTAAAATTTTATCTGACAGCAAAGACTTGAAACTCTCAAAGGGCGATATAATTTCCATACCGTATCATCAAGAAGAACGACTACCATTAAAAGAAATCGATCGACTGATACAAAACAACTCTTTTCAGCCAATAGAAGAAACAATATTTGGCTATTCCGTTAAGACCAAAAAAACCCCATAACGTTTTAGTCTTCTATTTCAAGAAATAGTAAGGGAAAACTTCACTCAGTGAGAGCCTTTTTCAACTTTCACTGGGTCGGGGATTTTTATGCAGACAATCCCCTCTTTTTGCGGCTTGTAATGAGGGGCTTCCTTGCTGCCTGTTCCTATGGGTTTGTTTTGATTAGTTTTAATCTTCCTTATTTCTCCTCCAGCAAGTCCTTCCGGTAAACCTTATTTGGGTAGGAAGCGCTAACATTTCAGGGGTTTTGTGTTTTCTTCCCCACTTTTCTTTCTTACAAGCAACCTTAGATTTAGATATAAGGTTATTGCTACTTTTTCTCTTCAAAAACCATTTAGCTCTTGATCATTTGTGCTTCGCATTTTTATTATTTTTTTCTTCTAATTCTCTACGTGCAGCTCGGCGTTCTTCTCTTTTTTTCAAATCTTCAGCAGATTTAGCATTATATTTTGGTAATTCAAGCAGTTGAAAAGCATTTACTGCAAGAATCGGGAATAATAAAAGTGTAATGTACTCATTGCCACCACTTGTTCGTACCCATAGAGCTATGAGCCACTCAATAATACTAACGAAAATCATAAAGAATAATGCAGAAATTAAAATATGCTTCTTACCAGTCATCTTCACCTTTTTCATAGCTGTTAAAATGGCGGCTGCAATCAATACTATCAATAACCCTATGTAAAGAAGCCAATCACTAGCGCTATATGCATATGGTTTAAAGCGGAACAAAATAACATCCAGTAATGCGACAAACATTAATAATATTTGTACCCAGTTCCATAAAGTCAATGAGCGGCAAATATTAACACCAATTTGATGTACTGTGAGATAGGCAAAGTATCCCATTTGGCAAACCATGCTCATCGTAAAACCAAGAAGAACAAACCATAGTAATCCTAAAAAAGCTTCTCCCCATTCACCATTTGAAAAATGTTGAGCATAGAAATCTCCCCAACGAACGATTAAACTCATCAATCCAGTGACAACGCCACCAATTATGAGTGCTCTAAAAGCAAATTTAAACCAATTTCGTATCGTCACGACTTAAAGGCCTCCGTTTTTACAAGTTCTTGTTTCATTCTAACAACGAATTTCGAAAAAATCTATTTCTTATCTCGTTTCATACATATTCCGCCGTTAATTGTGAACAATAATTGAAACGACTTACGCAAAAGTGAGGGAAGTATATGTATAAAAAAGCCATAATTTTCACACTTCTATTCGTTATTCTATCCGGTTGTTCCGCTGCTCCCCAACAGAACCAATCTTATGATGATATAAAAAAATCAACCCTCGATGCTCTGCAAACGGAGGAAGGCAAAAAGGTGATCCGTCAACTGTTAGAGGATCCATCAATGAAGGATTTAGTCGTCTTAGAGCATGATGATGTTAACAAAGCTGTGCAAGACACTATGATGTCAAAAAAGGCTGAAGAATATTGGAAAAAACAATTTGAAGACCCTAAATTCCGCGAAAGCTTCGCCAAGAGTATGAAAAAAGAACAGCAAGATCTACTGAAGGATTTGATGAAAGATGCTTCTTTTCAAAAAGATTTGGAACAATTCTTCTCACAACCCGATATGCAAAAACAATTAGAAAAAATAATGAAATCAGCAAGTTCAAAGGAAGATTTGCAAAAAGTAATCATTGAAGTAATCAATAGCCCTTTGATGCAAGAAAAATGGTCCAAACTCATTCAATCAGCAGGGGAAAAATCCTCTGATGAAGATAAATCTGGAGGCGGCAGTGATAAGAACTCTGGCGGAAGTAAAGATCAAGGATAAAGGTAAAGTGAAACTTCGCATAGCGAGAGGATTTCTTCATCACTCTCTGTGCGTTAGTTGAACTAATCGAGGTTTCAAGCAATAAGATTCCCCTATTTCCTGCTTGTTCCTTGCATTTTGAAGTGGTGCTATCTTATCTTGTCTGTTGTCGGATAAAGTGAAGCTTCCATCAGTGAGTGGTTTCTTTATTCCCCACTGATGGTTAGCTAAACCAATCGGGCTTTTACGGGCAGTTAATCCCCCACCTATCTTTCTCGTTTCTCTCTAAACCTTGTGGTGGGAGTCTTACTGCCCGTTAAAGCGGGGTAAAGAACGATTCATTGAGGTATCCGTTTTAAAAATTTGTTCTTCAAAAAACAAAGGATGTATCTAAGATATTTTTTCTTAAGATACATCCTTTAATCGTTATTCTTTGTCTAATTTATCAATCACACGTTGAGCAATTTCTAGATAAATTTGTCCAGTGGAGTGGTTTTTCGCATATACAGATGGAGCAAAATCTACTTCATTCCAATCTGGTTGACCAAGAGGAATTTGTCCGAGTAGTTCTGTGCGAAGTTCTTCTGTTAGTTTAGTCCCCCCACCTTGGCCAAATACATATTCACGTTCACCTGATACATCAGATTGGAACCATGACATATTTTCGATAACGCCCAAAATATTATGTTCCGTTTTTATAGCCATTGCTCCCGCACGAGCGGCTACAAATGCCGCAGTTGGATGTGGAGTCGTTACGACGATTTCATTAGATTCAGGTAACATTTGGTGAATATCTAGCGCTACATCACCTGTACCTGGAGGTAAATCTAAAAGTAAATAATCAAGATCTCCCCAATCGACATCGCGGAAAAATTGATTTAACACTTTTCCAAGCATTGGGCCACGCCATACAACTGGTGCGTTATTTTCGACGAAAAATCCCATAGATATCATTTTGACACCAAAACGTTCAACTGGAATAATGCGATTTTCTTCAACGATCGGCATAGTTTGTACACCCATCATATCTGGAACACTAAATCCATAAATATCTGCATCGATTAAACCAACTTTTTTATCAAGGCGAGATAATGCTACAGCTAAGTTAACAGCAACAGTAGATTTGCCAACTCCACCTTTACCAGATGCAATAGAAATAAATTTTACTTTATTTAATGGTGAAAGCAAATCCTGTGTTTCTGCACGTGTTGCAGTGCCACGGAATTTTTCAATGGCTTCTGGTGAAAGTTCTGAGAATCGAATACCAACAGTTTTGCAGCCTGCACCCTTTAATACATTAACAATTTCCATTTGAAGTGCAAGTTGTTCCGGCGTATTTGTTTTCGCTATCGCGATTTTTACGCTCACATGCTCTTTTTCTTCTTTTATGGAAACTTCAACGATACCATCTGTTTCAGTCAATGTTTTATGTAGAAAAGGATCCTTTAATGCTCCAACTAATTCTCGAACTTGTTGTTCATCAATCACTGTAGACACTCCTTTATTATCATTTCGATTTTAGTATATCATAACGCTTTCAAAAAGGTATGATACGTTACTCATTCTACAATAGAATCAGAGTAACGTTCGATTCCTTCTACGATTGCTTCTGCCATTTTTTGTTGATAATCTGCTGAAGATAATAACTCCGCTTCTTGTGGATTGCTTAGAAAACCTGTTTCTACAAGAACTGACGGCATCGTAGCCTTTTTCAGTAAATATACTTGTTTAATCGCCAAAGCTTCACGATCTGTATTCTTTAAATTTTCCTTAATAGAGCCTTGAATCGCTTTCGCTAAAAGTTCTCCCGCTGGATGACCATCTTTATGATAAAAAACTTGTGCACCATGCCATTTTGATTCTGGGATAGCATTTGCATGGATACTAATGAAAAGATCTGGCTTAGTTTTATTGACCAACTTTTCTCTAAGGAAAATATCCTCTTTCTTTCTTTCTCGCAACGTTGTATAATCGGCATCTGGTTGATGCTCTGCGATCACATCATCATCTTTTGTACGAGTCATCACTACCGTTGCACCTTTTTCTTTTAATAGCTTTTCCACTTTTTTGGCGATGGCTAGTGTTATATCTTTTTCTATAAGTTCAGACGTTGAAGCACCACCATCCATTCCTCCATGCCCAGCATCCACTACGATTTTGACTCCTCCTAAAGTCTCTGAAATAAAAAAACCACGATTGGATGCTTTTGTTTCATATACAACTAGGAGTATACATGCTACTAATACTACACTCCAAATGAGCCAACGTTTCAATCATAGACACCACCTTTTACACTACTATATGCTTGTGTAAGAAGGGTTATGTCGCTCCGTATAATCAAAATTATAGATTCATTTTCTCAGTTAAAAATGGCCAAATTTAGTAATTCTGTACTTGAAAAATAGGAGGAGAATCCGTTCGTTAAAAATGGGAAGTCTTAATTCGTTAAAACGAATCATATATAAGCTTCTGGTATCAAAATATGGTCGGCTGGTGGTCAAAAAGAAAAAAGATCACGCGTGTTGATTATCTAATTTTTTCCAATAAAATAATACAAAAAAGAGAGATCCTCCTGTAAAATGTAAGGTGCGAACCACAACATTTATGAAACGAGGAATCTCTCATGACTAACCATACCACGATCTTCACCCTGATTCAAAACTTTCTTTCCGAAACGGAGCTACAAGCGATTTTAAAAGAGTTCCATTACGTCGAAACAGCCCGTAAATGTACGGTTTCTACGCTCCTCCATTATTTACTTGGCGCTGCAAGCTATGAATGGAAAAGTTTGCGTCATGCAGCGGATGTTGGTCCAAGTCATGGACTGGTTTCAGTGGATCATTCTTCGCTTTCTAAACACTTAAAAACGTTGGATTTTGGTGTCATCAAACGGATATTTGAAGTCATTGTAAACAAATTGAATCGTGCGGCACGTCGTCGATGGACGCTTCCGAAAAAACAGCTTCTTTCCATTGATTCCACCACCATTACCGTTGGAAAATCACGTTTACCCTGGGCTGTCTACCATGGTGAACGCTCTGGTGTTAAACTGCATGTGAGTCTGACAAATGAAACAGCCATGCCTTTGAAGGTCGTTGAAACAACGGGCTTACAGCATGACGGCCCCATTGGCGAGCAATGGGAAGATGCCCGCTTTGTTTTGGTGTGTGATCGTGCTTATTTTTCCATCGATAAAGTAGATCGTTACCAAAAAGAGCACCAAGATTTTGTGATTCGTCTAAAAGAGAATGGACAAATCAATCGAAAAAAATCCATCAAAGGCGGTCTGAACAAGGCTTCCAACTTCCTAGACGATTTCACTTGTATCCTTTCCACGGCTTTAATAGCCTATGTTTTATTCAAATTTCTTCCTACGCAAGGGAGCAAGCTGATTCACGTCAAACCTTTATCTTTTGCGGGTTTTACACGTCTGCTTCTTTGGGATGATTTGCCTCTTGAATGCGGATTCACATAAGAGAAACACTCGAATTTCACAGGGAACTGAATCAAGGTGATATTGTATAATTTTGGTTAACCAACACGCGTGATAAATTATATTACTCTCTTTTTCCATCTAATCGCCGACGAAATACTAAAGCTGAGACAGTGAATATAACAAAAGCTACTGTTGAAGCAGCAGTAACCATCTTCACCACATTTCCTATTGGAGATTCAAACAACAGAGCGATGGAGATGATTAAAACGGCACCAGTTAAACCCATTCCTAAAATTGAGAATGCCAAAACCTTGTTCATAAATCACACCTCACAGGTAATTGAAACAAGCTACCGCTCCAGCAATACCACCAGCACCAATAACTGCATATGCACCAATACATGCAGCACATATCGGGGCAGTCACTGGTGTCGGTGCTGCACACGATCCGCCACACGCAACCGCAATTATATAAGCCGCCGTACCACCAACGCCAAGCACTGCTCCAAGACAAGCTGCCACTGCTTTTACACCCATCGGTTGAATTAATGCCGGCTCTTCTGCAAGCATTTCTTCATCTGTGATCCAAGAAATCCCAGTATCCTCAGACTTAACAAGTAATCCATCCAAATACGTCTCAACTTGGAAGTTTCCTACCTCATTCTTGGTCACTAACATTTCATTTGTCTGCAATGCAGTCTTATTCTCATCGAAGAATACTGTTATGTTACTAGGAAGGCTATAATCCCCATGCACAGGAACTGTAACAGCCGTTACTCCACCACCTACGGTATACACACTCGATTCTTCCAAATCAAAAGCAGAGATAGGAGCGATATTCTCGACTTCACCTTCCTCTACCGCATGTAGCGTTGCATCGACAAATTCCTCAGCTTCATCACCTGTAACTACAACAATACTTTGAGTATCATCAGCTTGCGCAGTAACACTCGGAGATAAATCGAAACAGAAAATCGCCAAAATCATTAATACTGGGGAAAAAACCTTTTTCACCTTTAGCATAATAAATCCTCCTATTTTTCAATATTTTGTATAAATTATAAGTTATCTATAAATATAACAATATCCTTCTTTTATATTTAAAATAAGTAATAAATCTTTAAGTTATAAATCATTTGATAAATATATTCGACCACATAGAGAACTTGATCAATTCATGATTGGTCGACAAGAACGATACACCATGAAATCTTTAATTAAATTTATCGAAAAACAATCTGTTTAACTTATTTTTAGTTGATAATATGCTAGTTTCAAAATGCAATATATATTCAACTAGCATCTATCAACATTATTTTTGAAGGGAATTGATAGTATAGATATTATTGTAAAAAGAGGACAATCCTATTGGACACAAGTTTCTTTATATAAATATGGAGAGCATAAAAAGCTTACTAAAACATTTACGACTAAGAAGGAAGCGAAACTTTGGGCGTTAGAAATGGAATTAGCGAAGGGAGAAGGTAAATAACTGGCTCAAAGAACAACAACCTTCGCGGACTTCTTCGAAAATTGGATTTATCTTATAAAGATAAACGATGTTAGAGAAACGACTTTTCAAAATTATGTTTGTGATTTAGTAGGAGTCATTAGAAACATACTTCAAGATATCCGATTAAAGGATTTAAATGATATTGTTGTTCAGAAGAAGATAGATGAGTATGCCAAGACACATTCTCGAAAAACAACACATGAGGTTCTTCTTAAAATCAAAACATCATTACGTGATGCATATGCTCGTGGTTATATTGCTAATGATTTTGCTCGTTTGGTGAAAACACGTGGGGAAAACCCACCTAAGCGAAACAAAGCTTTGTCTATTAAAGACTTTAAAATGCTTCGTAATTATGTTTTACAGCACCCAGAAGATGAATTTAGCTTACTTGTCTTACTCGCGGTATGCGACGAGGTGAATTATTAGCTATTCGACCAAAAAATTTATACGAGTACGGAATTAAGGTTAGGCACTCAATCAGCTCCACTTCTGATGATACTTCACTAAGAACACAAAATGCAAAACGTGACGTTTCTATAAACAAAGAAGTGTATGAGCTTATCCGTAACATTCCCGTTAAAGAGAATAGTTATATTTTTGGCTTTGGTGGCTTTAAACAATCAGAACTTTTAGCCGAATTATTAACGAAATTAAACATTAAAAAAACAACATTCCACGGCTTAAGAGATACGCACGCATCATTTTTATTTTCACAAGATATAGATATTGCGTATGTATCAAAACGATTAGGTCACATCAACATTCAAACAACCCAAAACTACTATCTGGAATTAATGCCAGAAAAAAAGCACCAGCAAGATGCTGATGCTTTAAATCTGTTAAGTTCTTTATGAAGTTCAAGCCGATTTGAACCAACTTGAACCAAAAAACCTTTGCAAACGTTGATACAATAAGGAATTGATTAACGTTTTGAGAATTTATAGAGCCTATTTTACAACAGTTCAGAGCGCTTTTTGTATATTACTGGTATATTACATGAAACGTTAAAAAATATCTTACAGTGCTTCGATCCATTTTCTAAGAGGTCTTCTTTTGACGTTCTAGTTCTTTGTTTTCGTAAAAATATGAGATTAAAAATGGGATCATAATACTCAAAAACTTTAATAAATTACTATCCACTCATTAAATTATATTATAGTACACGTGTGTTGATTAACCAAAATTATACAGTTTCATCATAAACCAAACGATGCCTTTCGATGATTTCTTTGAGTGTCAGCCGCCATTCAAAAGGCAAAGCATCACAAAGAAGCAATCGCTGAAATCCTGTGAGTGACAAGGGTTTTCGGTTGATTTGTTTACGAACTTGAACGTACAACCATTTCAATAAAACATACGCAATGAGCGCTGCGAATAGTTGGTTGAACACCGCATTTTTCGTCGTGCCAAACAACACAGGTACGTTTAAATTTTGTTTGATCCAGCGGAAAAACGTTTCAATCGCCCAACGAAACTTGTACATATTGGCTATTTCTTCCGCCGTGACATTCATCAAACTCGTCACCACACGCATTTCTTTTCCTTCATAATCCGTAAATTGAACGACACGATGACGCTTTTGTGTTTGTTTTTGTGATGTACCGATGATGCATGTGAAATCAGCCGTCACGTTAGAACTATTGGTACGACTGCCTTTGAGTGATTTTTTACGACTAAATTGTATGTTGTCTTTCAAACGAAAAACAAAATCTTGCCCGTCTTTTACGTACGAATCCACTTTATCAATCGAAAAATAAGCGCGGTCTCCGACAAGAATAAAGCGCTTGTCTTCGAGTTGTTTACCTATGGGTCCATCATGCTTTAAGCCTGTTGTTTCAACGATTTGAAGAGGCATACCGGTTTCATTCGAGAAGCTAACGTGCAATTTAATGCTGGAACGTTCACCGTGATAAACCGCCCACGGTAAGCGTGTCTTCCCCACCGTAATCGTTGTGGAATCAATGGACAAAAGGGTTTTCGGCATCTTCAAAGACCGTTGTGTAGCACGATTCAACTTCCCAATGAGGACTTCAAAAATGCGCTTGATGATGGCATAATCGAGCGCCTTCATATGCTTAGAAAGGGACGAATGGTCGACGGAAACTAATCCAAAGCTGGCACCTACATCAGCCGAATGTCGTAAGCTTTTCCACTCATTCGCCGCAGCTGCGACAAGATATGAAAGGAGTGTAGAAACGGTGCATTTGCGCGCTGTCTCTGCATAGTTGAATTCTTTTAAAATGGATTGTAGCTCGGTTTCTGAAAGAAAGTTTTGAATCATATTTTGGAACGTGGTATGCTTGTTCATAAGAGATTCCTCGTTTCGTAAATGTTTGGTCGTACTTACATTTTACAAGAGGAATCTCTTTTTTTGTCTATATTTAATTGGAATAAAATAGATAATCAACACACCTGATATACCCATTTAAATTTGAGTCTTGGTCTTTTTTCGTTCATATGTAATAAATATTGTATCATTTCAATTTACTATCATCATGATCATTTACTTTAATTTTCTTGAATAGTTTTCTTAATAAGAAGATTACTAAAACTAAGACCAAAATAGTAATTATAAGCCCAGGTAACCCAAAACTCCTTAACATTATTAACAGTTCTCCCTCTTCAAATATAGATATATTTTTAATCCTTTTAGATATAAAAGTAAATATTAGTAAACTTATTAGTGGTATTTTATGTTATAATTAAATTGTAAGTACAAAAATACATATAAGAGGAATAATATGAAAAAATATACTTCTTTAGTTTTATCAGGTGCAATTATTTTATCAACATTTGCTCCATTACAAGCAAACGCTGAAGAAACAACAAATGAAGTAGAAAATTACGATCAAGCTGAAAACAATGCACAAAACAAAGATTACGCATTATCTGAAAGTGCTACTGTACAACAAAATAGTGATTTAGAACAAGTAAAAAAATATGTCACTGTTAACTTAAATGGTCACATTGGTTTTACATCTGTTCCATCAGACGAATATGAAAAATACGATTTGGCAGAACTTCAAAATTACTTTGATTTTTTAAATCAAAAAGTCGATAATGAACAAATTAAAATCAATAGTGATTTAACAATTAAAACCTTAGGTCTTCAACTTAGTGCGGTTTATGGTAAATGGACATATCATTGGTGGGGTTATGATCGTAAATTCACCAAAAAACAGGCAAATGCATATGTAGATCAGATTGAATATACTATAATTGGACTTGGTGCGGGCGCTATTGTAACATCACCTTCAATTATAATAGCTGGTGGTTTTGGACTAAGTGCAGGCTGGTACGAACTATTAGCTAAAAGAATAAAGGCTAATAATAAAGGGAAAAAGGGAGTTCTTGTTAAAATTTATTGGGCTAGAACTTTCGATATAGTACCTTTATAAAAGGCAAGCAGTCACTAAGTGGCTGCTTTTTTTAAATTGCTAAACTTTTTTTGAAAAATAGACCATCGTTAAATGGATAAATATTATATAAACAGAAATTAACAGCAACAGTGTTTCTCTAACACTTAAATCGAAATCAAAAAATGGGTTATCTATTAATAATAACACGAGTAACATTACTCCCAAATAAAAGTAATAGCTAATATTCATAGACTTTTCTTTTATTAACTTTGCACGTTCATCTTTTAATGACATATGAGGTATTAAAAAATAATTACAAAGTTGCATTATACCAATCGCCATTAAAAAAACTCCTGTAGATACTGTGTGATTAAAAAAGTCATCATAACTCACATATAACCCTACTATAAAAGCAAATAATCCCGATATTATAGCAATAAATTTAGCTGTTTTGCTATCATTTGAAAATAAGAAATTTATCACAACAATCCCTCCTCAAAAATAAATACATCTTCAATGGAACAATTGAACAGTCTAGCTATTTTAAAAGCTAAAATTATAGAAGGATTATATTTATCTTTCTCCAATGAAATAATAGTCTGTCTTGACACCTTCAACTTTTCTGCTAAATCATCTTGTGTAAGATAATTTTCTGCACGAAGCTTTTTTATATTATTTTTCATTTACCCTCCTCCTATTATGTAAAGCTTACTTTACGTAAAAATTACCTTACACAATATGCTTTGTCAACTTAAATTTACAAAAGTTATCCATTGTTACATTGATTTTATCTTTCGTTGCACCAAAATTATTGGATAAAATTTAATATGTACATACATGGTACTGTAAGCAAGAATAATGGTACTAAAAAGTCGATGCGGAAACATCAGCTTTTTTCATGCATAAAAATTTAAAAAATCCTCACATAGTGATATGTGAGGATGGTTAAGAATAAGCGTTAAGGGCTCAAGTACTTATTATTTAAGTACTGAAACCAATGTACATCCATATTCGCTATAATTCAAATTATCTGACTCATTAAAAACCATGGCCTTTATTTTACACCTTTTCAACAAACTCTTTATTGGCGGTGATATATAAACCAGATTTGGTTTTTAATTTATATACTGATCCATACTTGATCACGTCCACAATCGTATATTTAGTATTTTTTTTGCAAACTTCAACTCTTCACTTTTTTGTATGCATAACAGTCTTTTTTGATACGATATAAGCCTGTGCCACTTTTATAATATGAAGCTTTAGATGATTTACTAGCAGTTGTCACTTTTTTCTTGTATCCAAGTTCTTCTGCAATCACTTTGGCAATCGCTTGGCATAAATCCTCGAAGTTTTTATGATATGCAGCCGCATCCTTTTTAGATGTTACAAAACAAACTTCTAATAAAATAGCAGGTTTGGTTGTATTACGAAGAAAGTATAATTCTTTACGTTCTTTTGCTCCACGATTAACGATTCCGAGTGCATTACTCATTGCACTAGCCATCTTAACTGATAGACTTCGAGCATCGTAATATAAGCATTCAGAGCCAGTCGCACTTGCAGAAGCACTATTAAAATGAACACTAATATCCAATGATCGAGATTTGCCATTATGATAGTTGACAATGTTGTCTAAATTTCTTTGTTGCGTTGTAGCTGTTGTTTCATGATATTTATAGCCGCTACCGTTGTACTGAGTAGTTAAAATCGCATATACTTGATTGACTACTTTCTTAGCTTCGTTATGTTCGTTTAAGATACCTATAGCCCCACTCACTTTTTCCCCATGCCCTGAACTGATTACGAATTTTTTTGTCATTTTTTATCACTCTTTTCATCATCGTTTTCATCGTGTAATTGGGAAAAGGCATCTTTGATAAACTTTGGTGTTTTAATCCCCAATTGGCCTAAATTTTCGATGAAGCTAATACCTTCCATACCAATTAAAAATAGAATCATAGCCGTTCGCATAAAGTGTCCACTTTCTGTTACTTTGTCCATTTGTACAGCCACAATGACCATCAAAATCATGGCCGTCTTTTTCAGTAATCCTTTAAAAGCAACTCTGGAATCGACATTTTTCTTAACTGTATAGGCTACAGATAAACCTAAAACATAATCAATTCCCATAATAATTGCTAACGCGATCACTAAATCATCAAGTCCTCCTACTAGATAAGTAAGAGATGCGATTAAACCACCTACGATAGAGTTATATAATGTATCTGTTTTCACGTTTTTTCTCTCTTTTTTTCTGCATAATAAAAACGCACCAGGATTGATGCGTTCGGAATCTATATAAAAACACACCTGTTAAGGTGTGCTATTGCTAATATTATTTATTTTTTAATTTAATTAATTCAACTACTTTTTTAGCTTTGTACTTAGTAGTTTTATCAGAGCGAGTTAATAAAATAATACCCGTGTTTGGTGCATAATAACTTACAGAATAACCTTTACTTTTAGTATTATTTTCTTTTACAACTATTACATTTTTAAAAGTACCAGCTTTTGTTTTAATAGTTCTTTTTGAATCGATAATTTTATATTTATAGTTTTTATTATATTTATCGTACCATACTTTTCCTTTTTTTACTGGGTATGAAATATCTTTATTTCTAAAAGAATCGTAAAGGCCATTTTTTGTTTCTTTATATGCAAAACAAGGTATGTCATTTTTGTTTACCCACTCATCATAGCCAAACTCTGTCTTTTGTTTGAATTTAACAGTAGTTACATCTGAATATTGAGAATAAGTGTATAATTTCTTCTTATTCATTAGATAACTTGTTTTCTTAGAAGCATCGGCTGACAAACTAACAGAAGATATTGTAAATGCGACTAAAAGCAAAAATGATAATACAATTTTTATTATATTTTTCAAAAATATCTCTCCTTTAACGAATACTATCTAATTAAGATATATTATAATTATCTCACTAAATAAAGTAGATATTATATGATAAATTTCCACTATTTTCAATAAAAATAACTCTAGTCGATTGACTGCGTTTGTTCCTCTTCTTTTGTCATAAACACATCTGCATATAAAGTACAATCAGTTACATAAGTATTTAATTGAGGCACCCAACTATCACGCCTTATCTGTGTGCCAGCCCAAATAAATACTTCTGCATATTTTCTCCCTAATGCTTGTTGTGCTGCTCGTTCAATTAACGGCCATTCTTTTTTTGCGCGTTCATGTTTTAAGACAAATCCAGCGAAATAATGCTGTTGACTATAATCATAATCCATGTCTAACCACGGCTGCATAAACACATCTTCATGTGCTTTAACTTCTCCAGTCACCCAGTCGTAATCTTCAATCTGTATAAAATCTAAATTTGGCCGTTTCCAATAGTCAAAAGGAGAATTAACAATACGAATGAATTGCGGAACCCGTTCTACATCTATAACGGATGGTGGAAAAAATAAAGTAGTAAATTGAGCATTTTCATATTGATTGGCTATTGATTTCATGAATTCAGTGTATTCCCCAAGATATTGTTGTAACTTCAATGCCACTTCATAATTTCTTTCATCCATCGTTAAAAAATATCTTACAGTGCTTCGATCCATTTTCTAAGAGGTCTTCTTTTGACGTTCTAGTTCTTTGTTTTCGTAAAAATATGAGATTAAAAATGGGATCATAATACTCAAAAACTTTAATAAATTACTATCCACTCATTAAATTATATTATAGTAAGAACTATTTAAGATCGTCAATTTTGACGGTCTTTTTAATTAATGCATATCTTTATATTCATATACAGCAACTAAGCGAATACAATAAGCCCCTCACCAATGAGGGTAAAAGTTTGTTGCTGTTCCACCATATGATAGATCAAAAGAAATATACTTGTATATACAGATAAAATACTTTTTAATATCTTTTTTTAAATAAAAATTTGCACGTCACTTGCAAATTTAAAACTACATGTAACCCAGTTTACACAAGCCTTTACAGAATTTTTAACGGTATTTCCTGCTAGGGTATTACTAGCCCTAGTAAGTCAAAAATAAAAGATAAATATAATGTAACGTGATAAAAAAAGTAGCAAAACCTTATACATTAGGATTTGCTACTTTTGAATTTATATAATTAATTATTAGAAAGTTAATTTTGCACAATCATAAATTAAGCTTTTTTATACTGAACATAGAGTTGATTAGTTCTTTTTGAATCTTTGTAATATTTAATAATTAAATAGGTATGGATACCAGTAGAATCTTTACATTCCCTACGTTGAGTAGTTACCCAAGTATCTTTTGATTTGGGAACTTTGGAAGGAAATACAGCAAATGCGCCTGCAGTTACAAATTTTTGAATTACGCCCTTGGTGAAGTAATTAATTACACCTATTCCCCCACCAATTAGGAACTTAAGTATCTTTTGTTCATAATTATTATAGGTCACATTGTTAATATTTTTTGTTGCTACGACCTTACATAAGTTTGTAAAGTCTCCAGGTAATTGATAAGTGGACATATCACCACTAAATTCTTCATCAGTTTGTTGTAATTTCACTTCTTGCCTTAAACAAGCTTCTAAGGTCTCGTTTTTTTCTTCAGAAGATGCAGGCTCAATCGTTGGTTCTAAATCAGTTAATTTTACTAATTCAGAATTGTTTATATTTGGCTCTGCAGCATGACTAATAGAAGGCGATATAAAAGTCAGTACTAAAATAAATGGTAAGATTATACTAATAACTTTTTTCACAATAAAATCTCCTTATGTTATTATTTAATATAAAGATGTATATGTATATATATGTAAATATTAACATATAAAAAGGAGAACGATACAAAAAATGGAAATTTTATTATTTTTTATAATTGGTGGATTAATAGGATTAGTATTTCCAGACCTTTATAAAAGCATCAAAGATGGAAAAACAATTAGATATATAATCGACATTTTATTATTAATAATGTTATTTGGAACTATTTTCTTCATACCCAAAAAACGCAAAGAAGAGATAGAAAAAAAGTAATCCAATATATAAATATTGGTCTTAAAAAATATAATAAAACAAGCTAAAACCGAGATTAGTGAAGAAGACTACAAGAATAAAACAGAACTGCATAAAAGAATATATATATTTTTTGAGACAATGACTACTTTTTTATTTTAATCAGTTTTTCTGTAATAGAAAGAAATAAAAAAACTATAGTTTAGTAAATAAAAATCTGATAGATTATAATAAAAAGTTTATTAAACGTAGTTCAATACAGTTTTAAGTTATCTACAGAATTGGAGTTTTTATTTTTTCGTGCGATCTTGTGCTGTGGCTCAAGATTCGCGCGAGAAAAAATAAAATACTAACAAATCATTTTAGACAACTTGAAATGACTCATAGACCACATGATTGTCGTCATACATTCGCTACACTGATGGACAATGCAGATGCAAATAAACTATCTATTAAAAGAATTATGGGACACGCATCGAAAGATATTACGGACAAAGTTTATACACATAAAGATATTGAACAACTTTTAAAAGCGATAGATTTGATTTAATATGTCACTCGATTTGCCCTATAAATTTGTATATTGCTCGTATATTATGTGTATATTACGTGTGATATTTTTTACTATTTTATACGAACGCAAAAATAGAAAAACCCCACAACCGCAAGGGTTGAAGGGCTTTGTGTAAAGTGTCGAATTAACGTTTTGAGAATTGTGGTGCACGACGAGCGCCTTTAAGACCGTATTTTTTACGTTCTTTCATACGAGGGTCACGAGTAAGTAGACCAGCTGATTTAAGAGCTGGACGGAAATCAGGGTCAACAGTTAGTAATGCACGAGCGATACCGTGACGGATTGCGCCTGCTTGACCTGTAAAACCACCACCGTTTACATTTACGTAAATGTCATAGCTACCTAGAGTTTCAGTTGCTACTAGTGGTTGTTTAATTACTTCACGTAAAGATGCGAATGGGACGTAATTTTCAACGTCGCGGTTGTTAATAACAATTTTGCCTTCACCTGGTACTAAACGTACGCGAGCAGTTGAGCTTTTACGACGACCTGTACCAATATATTGAACTTGTGCCAAGGTTATATCCTCCTCTAATTATTATCCGCGAAGCTCATAAGCTTCTGGTTTTTGTGCTGCATGTGGATGTTCAGAACCAGTGTAAACGTGTAGTTTGTTGAACATTTGACGACCTAAAGTGTTTTTAGGAAGCATGCCTTTAACTGCCAATTCAAGCATTTGAACTGGATATTTTTCTTTCATTTCGCCAGCTGTGCGAGTTTTTAAACCACCAGCAAATTGAGTGTGACGATAGTAAATTTTACCTTTTAATTTATTACCAGTTAACTCAATTTTGTCAGCGTTGATAATGATCACGTGATCACCTGTGTCAACGTTTGGTGTATAGATTGCTTTATGTTTACCACGTAAAAGAGCAGCTACTTCAGATGCTAAGCGACCAAGAGTTTGGCCTTCAGCGTCTACAACCAACCATTTACGTTCTACTTCGTGACCTTTAGCCAAGAATGTTGTACGCATTTTTAGTATCCTCCTACAATTTTTAAATTGTTTCTATTAACTTTGTTCCAATTGTTTTCTTTATCCTCAAAAGTAAGATTCGGGGCTTATCTCGTGGGGTAATGAAAATACCATATGTCATCTTACAACAAATAGCAATGTAAGTCAAGTATTTCAAGAAAAACACCTGGACATGTTGCTTCAAATTTCATAATGTACGTTTTCAAGATACAAACCTTGAGCTGGCGCAGTTTTACCAGCTCTTCCTCTATCCATAGAGGCTATGATTTCGGCCATTTCATAAGAATTACGTTTACCAATCCCTATTTCCCAAAGTGTGCCAGCAATAATACGCACCATATTATATAAAAAGCCGTTCCCTTCAATGACCATATGCAGTTCCTCTTGATGCCACTCAAAAGTTAAGGCAGTTACTGTACGAACTTTATCCTTTACATTTGTATGTGCCGCACAGAAACATGAGAAATCATGCGTTCCTAAAATATAACGTGCTGCTTCCTCCATTGCCTTAACATCTGGTTTCGTGCCATTGGTAAATGTCGTATAAAAACGTCTAAAAGGGTTTTGAATTTCTTCACATGCCCAAATATAACGATATCGTTTATCATGAGCACTATAGCGAGCATGAAAATCACTAGATACTTCCTCCACTTTTAGCACACGAATATCTTGAGGCAATTGTACGTTTAATGCTCGCACATAACGATTAAGCGGAATCGACAGCGTAGTATCAAAATGAATGACTTGTCCTGTTGCATGAACTCCTGCATCTGTTCTACCGCTTGCTGTCACATGGATGATCTCACCCTTATGCATTTTCGTTAGTACCTTCTCGATTTCCTCTTGAACAGTTCTTTGCTTTGGTTGAACTTGATATCCCGAAAAATTGGTGCCATCATAGGTGATGGTCGCTTTCATTCTTCTCTTCATCGTTATAGCTCCTATTACTTTTAACTACGCAAATACACCAATATAGCCGTTATCACTACAATAGAAAGTAATGCTACAGTATCTTCTATACTCCATTTTAACTGACGATACCGAGTTCTTCCTTCTCCGCCACGATAGCCACGAACCTCCATAGCTGTTGCTAGATCTTCTGCTCGTTTAAATGCACTCACAAATAAGGGAACTAATAATGGGACAACTGCCTTAATTCTATCTTTGATGGGACCTGTAGTAATATCAGAGCCTCTTGCCATTTGTGCCTTCATAATTTTATCGGTCTCATCCATTAATGTTGGGATAAAACGTAAGGAGATAGACATCATCAACGCCAGTTCATGTACTGGTAATTTAAATTTTTTAAGAGGACCTAATAGCACTTCCATTCCATCCGTGATAGAAATAGGAGATGTCGTTAAAGTTAAGATAGATGTGACAAAAACCAATACTAAGAAACGAATAGAGATATAAATCCCTTGTCTAAGACCTTGCTCATAAATGTGAATAAATTTCCATTCAAAAATCAATGGCCCCTCTTTTGTAAAGAAGATATGCAATAAGAAAGTAAATACCATCAAAATGATAATAGGCTTTAATCCATTGATTAGAAAATATAATTTAATGCGAGACATTAAAATGACTAATAATGTGAATGCCAAAAGGACAATATATGTTGGCGTATTATTGGCCAAAAAGACGACAATAATAAATGCAAAAACAAATATCAGTTTGGAGCGTGGATCCAATCTATGAACAAATGAGTCACCAGGTATAAAACGACCAAATATCATTTTATCCATCATTGACCATCACGCTCCTCTCGTAATAATTGCGCAATCGTCTTCGCTAATTCCTCTTCTGTTAGACAAAGTTTTGGCAGTTTACGACCTATTTTCTGCTCAAGTTCATGTTGGAAATGTACAACATGGGGTAATTCCAAACGATAATTTTCTAATTCTTCTGCGTTACTAAAGATTTCCTCTGGCGTACCGGTTAGTACACAATGACCTTCATGCATAATAGCAATGCGATCTGCATAGCGCGCTGCATCTTCCATACTATGTGTAACAAGAATTGTCGTTAAATGACGTTCCCTGTGTAACTGATAGAACAATTCCATAATTTCCGTACGACCTCTCGGATCCAATCCAGCAGTTGGTTCATCTAAAACGATAACTTCAGGTTCCATAGCTAAAACACCGGCAATGGCGACTCGACGCATTTGCCCACCAGATAGATCAAAAGGTGATTTCTCAAGAACTGATTCTGGAAGCCCTACTAACTTTATTAATGTATGGGCTCGATTAATAGCCTCTTCCTCTGATACGCCAAAATTCATAGGTCCAAAAATAATATCTTTTAAAACCGTTTCCTCGAACAATTGATGTTCAGGAAATTGAAAGACGATTCCTACTTTTTGACGCACCGGTCGTAGATCATTCTCTTTTTTTCCGGCATGAATCGTTCTATCTCCAATTCGCACTGATCCTTCTGTTGGTTTTAGCAATGCGTTTAAATGTTGTAATATCGTTGATTTGCCTGAACCAGTATGCCCAATGATGGCTTGATAGCTATCTGAAGGAATAGCCAAATCTACATCAAATAATGCTCTTTTCTCAAAGGGCGTACCTGGTGCATAGGCAAAGCTTACTTTTTGAAGTTCGATGTCCATAAATCATTCACCAACTGTTCCTCTGTCATGTTTTCACCTTGAAGCTGCACACTTTCCGCTTGTAAAAGTTTTGTAAGCTTCATGGCAAAGGGTAAGTCCAATCCAAGTTCAATTAATTGGTCACCTAAAGCAAAAATCTCCGATGGGGTACCTTCAGCATACTTTTTCCCACCATTCATAAATAATAACCGATCAGCCATAACTGCTTCTTCTAAATCATGTGTGATCGATAATACAGTTAATCCTGTTTTTTTACGTAAATCTCTCACAACCGCAAGGACTTCTTGACGTCCTTGTGGATCAAGCATTGAGGTTGCCTCATCCAAAATAAGCAACCGTGGTCGTAGTGCAAGTGCACCTGCTATAGCGACACGTTGCTTTTGTCCCCCCGATAAGTGTTGGGGTTCATGATTTAAAAAGTCGTCCATTTTAACTTGTTTTAACGCTTCATGAACGCGTTCGACCATATCTTCATAAGGTACACCATTATTTTCTAAAGCAAACGCTACATCATCTTGAACTGTAGCACCTACAAATTGATTGTCGGGATTTTGAAAAACCATTCCTATCTGAGAACGAGATTTCCATAAATTTTCTTCACTTAATGTTTGTCCTAAAACATTTACAGTACCACTCTGTGGAAAAAGCAGACCACTAATAAGACGAGCAATTGTTGATTTGCCTGAACCATTATGACCTACAATGGCAATCCATTCACCTTCTTCCACATGGAAAGAAACATCTTCTACTGCTTTCTTTACCGTGGGTTCTTCAGGCGCATATGTGAAAGTCACATGATTTAGTGATAAAATTTCATGCATGCGTTTTAACTCCTCTCGCTAGACTGTTCTAAGCTCTGCTCTTTTATAACTTACACTGTTTTATGTATGATTACTAGTTGAAAATAGCTTTTGGTAAAAAAAGACGACTTTGTCCATAATGGCAAAAGTCGAATTAGGCTGCTATCAAAATAAAATAAAACTTCACCCAGCAAGATTTCTTTACCTCTCATTGGGTATTCGTGAACCAGTCAGGCTTTTACAGTAGTATATCCCTTATTATCCACTGTTTTACTTTGTCTGGATGTGGGATTTTTACTGCCCGTTAATGCGGGATAAAATAAAAAAGCGCGCACCCCACTCAGAGAAATGCGCTAATTAGATATCTCCCGTTCTAAGGTCGCTCATACCTTAAACGTGAATGAGGTGCGTAGAGCTAAACGAGACAGCACTAATGATGTCCGCTCATCATAACGCTCAGCTTTTCAATTTGTCGTATAAATCTTTATTTTTAAAAAAGAGGGTGTAAGTTCAATTATAGTGAACAAGTACACCCTCCCTCGCATTGTTATAATTAAACTAATTCAATTACAACTACAGGTGCACCGTCACCACGGCGAGATCCTAATTTCATAATGCGAGTATAACCGCCTTGACGGTCAGTGTAGCGTGGTGCTACATCATCAAACAATTTTTGAAGTGCAAAAACTGTTGATTCATTACCTTCAGCATCAGTTGAAGTTGCTACTTCACGACGGATAAATGCAGCAGCTTGACGACGAGCGTGTAAGTCACCGCGTTTACCTAAAGTAATCATTTTTTCAACTACTGAGCGCAATTCTTTCGCACGAGTTTCTGTTGTTTCAATACGCTCGTTAATGATTAGGTCTGTTGCTAAATCACGTAACAAAGCTTTGCGTTGAGAACTTGTACGTCCAAGTTTTCTGTAACCCATGGATGTTTCCCTCCTTTGTTCAATTACTGATCTTACATATTTTTAAAGTCGCTTAGTCTTCTTCTCGTAATCCTAAACCAAGCTCTTCTAACTTCGCTTTTACTTCTTCTAATGATTTACGTCCTAAATTACGAACTTTCATCATATCGTCTTCTGACTTGTTAGCAAGTTCGAGAACCGTATTGATGCCAGCACGTTTTAGACAGTTGTAAGAACGAACAGAAAGATCTAGTTCTTCGATCGTCATCTCTAAAACTTTTTCTTTTTGATCTTCTTCTTTTTCAACCATGATTTCAGCAGTTTTTGCTTCATCTGTTAAACCCACGAAGATATTTAAGTGCTCGGTTAAAATCTTAGCTCCGAGCGAAATCGCCTCTTTTGGACCGATGCTGCCATCTGTCCACACATCAAGTGAAAGTTTATCGTAGTCAGAAGATTGTCCAACACGAGTATTTTCAACAGTGTAGTTGACGCGTGAAACTGGAGTGTAAATAGAGTCGATCGGGATCACGCCGATAGGAAGATCCTCACGTTTGTTTTGATCAGCTGGAGTGTATCCACGTCCACGTTGCGCATACATACGCATACGGAGATGACCATTATTAGCAACAGTTGCAATGTATAGATCTGGATTTAATACTTCTACGTCACTGTCATGCGTAATATCTGCAGCAGTTACAACTCCGTCACCTTTAAAATCAATTTCAATGACTTTTTCTTCGTCAGAGTAAATTTTTAAAGCTAGCTTTTTAATGTTCAAAATAATTGATGCAACATCTTCTACAACGCCTTCAACAGTAGAGAATTCGTGTAGTACGCCGTCAATTTGAATTGAGGTTACAGCAGCTCCTGGTAAAGAAGACAGAAGGATACGACGTAGTGAATTACCCAAAGTAGTTCCATACCCACGTTCAAGTGGTTCTACAACAAACTTGCCGTATTTTAAATCATCGCTGATCTCTACGGTTTCAATCTTTGGTTTTTCAATTTCGATCATTCAATTTACCCTCCTTCAAAACATCGAATATATGGTATTATTTCCATTTAAATCGAATGTCAATCAAATCATTCATTAATCATTCAAACTATATATTCTATTCATGTATAAAAAGTGTACTCAATACATAAGAGAGTTGCAACTATTATACACGACGACGTTTTGGTGGGCGGCAACCATTATGAGGAACTGGTGTTACATCTTTAATAGCTGTAACTTCTAAACCTGCAGCTTGAAGCGCACGGATAGCAGCTTCACGACCTGCACCAGGACCTTTAACAGTTACTTCTAAAGTTTTTAAACCATGTTCTAAAGACGCTTTAGCAGCCGTTTCAGCAGCCATTTGTGCAGCGAATGGTGTAGATTTACGTGAACCTTTGAAACCTAGTGCACCAGCTGAAGACCAAGAAACAGCATTACCTTGCATGTCAGTGATGGTTACAATTGTGTTATTAAATGTAGAACGAATGTGTGCAATACCAGATTCGATATTTTTTTTCACACGACGTTTACGAGCTTGTTGTTTACGTGCCATGTTTAGAATAAACCTCCTTTACCTACTATTTTTTCTTATTAGCTACAGTTTTACGAGGACCTTTACGAGTACGTGCGTTGTTTTTAGAATGTTGTCCGCGTACTGGTAAACCGCGACGATGACGAATACCTCGGTAAGAACCGATTTCCATTAAGCGTTTAATGTTAAGAGAAGTTTCGCGACGTAAGTCACCTTCTACTTTGTATTTGTCAACTTGTTCACGGATTTTGTTTTGTTCGTCTTCTGTTAAATCACGAACACGAGTATCTTCTGAAACACCTGCGTCTGCAAGAATTTGTTTAGCAGTTGTGTTACCGATACCGAAAATGTATGTTAATGAAACTACAACGCGTTTTTCGCGTGGAATGTCAACACCAGCAATACGTGCCATGTATAATTTACACCTCCTTGAAAATTATCCTTGTTTTTGTTTGTGTTTAGGATTTTCACAGATTACCATTACTTTACCGCGTCTGCGAATAACTTTGCATTTTTCACAGATCGGTTTCACAGATGGTCTCACTTTCATCTAACCTAACCTCCTTAGTGGTCCGGAGTGCAAAAGATTATTTAAAACGGTATGTGATACGACCGCGAGTTAAGTCATATGGAGATAACTCAATGGTTACTTTATCCCCAGGTAAAATGCGAATAAAGTGCATACGGATTTTGCCTGATACATGTGCAAGAACTGTATGACCATTTTCTAATTCTACCTTAAACATCGCGTTTGGCAAAGTTTCAATGACTGTGCCTTCGATTTCAATTACATCGTCTTTCGCCATCGACCCTGTCTCCCTTCTATATGCAATTCAAGAACTATCGCCAAATTCGTTCGGAATTTGCTGCAAGTTATGCTACTTCTCAACATATGTTTGGTTTGTATGAGAGATGTTCGAAAGACGCTCATCAGGCTTCGCTTCTCGAACCAAGATATAAGTGCAGGGTTTACCTGATTCTCACACGCTCCCCGGCTACCCTGGATGAGATCCTGTATACCCGCTTACCGTTTACACAGATACTTTTCCACGAAATCCATTATACCCTTTCAGAATAAAGAATGCATCAAGGATATATATGGCATCCACAAGATACAAACTATTCATCAGTGCATAGACCGGGTACAATATGCTTTTGCAGCTCTCGAAAATGAATTTTCGCTATGCTACCGCATACTCCCGCGGTTGCAGACATCTGCGTCCTTAATCTCGGGTATTAATTGCGGTTGCCTTTCAATAGAGCATCAACATCAGCAAATACATCATCTATATCTTGCTGACCATTAATATTCGTTAAAACATTTTTCTTACGATAAAAATCAAGTAATGGTTGAGATTGCTTGATATTTACTTCTAGACGATTCGTAACTGTTTCTGGATTATCGTCTGCTCTTTGATAAAGTTCTCCTCTATCTTTATCACATTTTCCTTCCTCTTTAGGAGGGTTGAAAACTAGATGATAGGAAGAGCCACATACTTTACAGATACGACGACCTGTTAAACGTTTAATCAATTCTTCTTTTTCTACTTCGATGTTAATCACATGTTCTACTTTTTTACCAAGATCCGCTAGAATATTATCTAAAGCCTCAGCTTGAACAGTAGTACGTGGAAAGCCATCCAGTAGGAAGCCTTGATCACAATCAGGTTGGCTTAAACGTTCACGAACAATTCCAATCGTTACTTCATCTGGTACTAAAGCACCTTGATCCATAAACGATTTCGCTTTAAGCCCTAATTCCGTGCCATTTTTAATAGCTGCACGGAACATATCGCCTGTAGAAATATGAGGGATATCGTACTTCTCAACAATTTTGTCTGCTTGGGTACCTTTACCAGCACCAGGCAAACCCATTAAAACGATATTCATACGGACTGCCCCCAATATTAGTATGAAGGTTTTTAGGAACGATTAACGTTCCAAAAAACCAACCTTTATTTCATAAAACCTTTGTAGTGACGTTTTACAAGTTGTGATTCTAATTGTTTCATCGTTTCTAGTGCAACACTGACAACGATCAACAAACTAGTACCACCAATCTGTGCAGAAGATGGTAGATTGGCAATATTGATAAACAAGATTGGAAGAACTGCCACTACTGCCAAGAAAATAGCTCCTACAAATGTTAAGCGATATAAAACAGTTGTTAAATAATCTTGTGTACTTTTACCTGGTCGAATACCTGGAATATAAGCACCTTGTTTCTTCAGATTATCAGAAACTTTTTCTGGATTAACTTGAACAAACGCATAAAAATACGTAAACGCTACAATTAGCGCTACATATAAAATCATCCCAACTGGTTGAGAATAATCAAACGTTCTTTCAATAAATTGTGTTACTTTATTGTCTTCGAAGAAAGTAGCAATTGTTCTCGGTGTTACGAGAAATGCAACAGCAAAGATTACTGGAATAACCCCTGCAGAGTTGACTTTCAATGGAAGATGCGATTGTTGAGCTCCACGTTGAGCACCAGAACCCTTCGCATATTGAATCGGAATTTTACGATTCGCTTGTTGAACATAAATAACTCCGACTACAATGGCAAGAGCTGCTAATGCAATCAAGACAAGCGTAATAATGTTGATGAACAATTGGTCACCAGCATTTTCAAATTGTTGAGCATAAATTTGGTTCACTGTATTAGGTAATGCAGCTACGATCCCAGCGAAGATGACAATGGAAATACCATTTCCAACACCTTTTTCTGTAATCTGTTCGCCTAGCCATAATAAGAATGCTGTACCTGCAGTTAACACGATCGCAATTGTTAAATACGTCATTACTCCTTCTTCTTTAATCAATGAACCGCTGTACATACGGTTAAAACCGTAAGACATAGCGATTGATTGAATAAATGCAAGGAGAATTGCAAAATAACGAGTAAATTGGGCAAGTTTTTTACGACCAACTTCACCTTGTTTTGACCACTCGGTGAACTTTTTGACAACATCCATTTGTAACAGTTGAACAATAATTGATGCCGTAATATAAGGCATAATCCCCATCGCAAAAATAGAGAAGTTTTTAAGTGCTCCACCGCCAAAAGTATTCAAGAAACCAACCAAGCTGTATTGATCCGTTTGTTGTAATACTTCAGCATCTACATTTGGTACTGGAATGAACGACCCTATACGGAAAACCACCAACATCAAAAGGGTGAAAATGATTTTATTTCTTATATCTCTCACGCTCATAAAGTTAGAGATTGTTCGAAACATTAAATCACCTCAATGTTTCCGCCGACATTTTCAATTGCTTCTTTTGCAGATGTAGAGAATTTATGAGCTTTGACTGTAAGCTTTTTATCAAGAGTTCCGTTACCAAGAACTTTAATGCCGGCTTTTTCTTTACCCACAACACCAGTTTCAATAAGTAAAGCTGGTGTAACTTCTGTGCCTTCTTCAAAACGATTTAATGCATCAAGATTTACGATAGCGTATTCCTTGCGATTAATGTTAGTGAATCCGCGTTTTGGTAAACGACGAAAAATTGGGTTTTGACCACCTTCAAATCCAGGGCGTACGCCGCCGCCTGAACGTGATTTTTGACCTTTTTGTCCTCTACCTGAAGTTTTACCATTACCAGTTGCAATACCACGACCAACACGGTTACGTTCTTTGCGTGAACCAGCTGCTGGTTCTAACTCATGAAGTTTCATTAGATGGCACCTCCTTGTATTTAAATTTAAGATTATTTTTCAGTAACTGTTACTAAGTGAGCAACTTTAGTAATCGCACCGCGAATAGCTTCGTTGTCAGCATGTTCAACAGTTTGATGCATTTTACGTAAACCTAGTGCTTCAATTGTTTTACGTTGAGCTGGTTTAGCACCAATTAAACTTTTAGTGAGGGTAATTTCTAGTTTATTTGACATGTTATTTCCCTCCCTTAACCTAATAGTTCTTCTACTGATTTACCACGAAGTTTTGCAACTTCTTCAGCTTGTTTTAATTCAGATAAACCTTTAATAGTTGCACGTACCATGTTGATCGGTGTGTTTGAACCTAAAGATTTAGATAGAATATCAGTAATACCAGCAAGTTCAAGTACGGCACGTACTGGACCACCAGCGATAACACCTGTACCAGGAGCAGCAGGTTTGACCATGATATGACCTGCACCAAAGTTACCAATTACTAAGTGAGGTGTAGTACCACCAACACGTGGAACTTCAATAAGGTTTTTCTTAGCATCTTCTACAGCTTTACGAATAGCATCAGGTACTTCTTGTGCTTTACCAGTACCAAAACCTACATGACCATTACGATCTCCAACTACAACTAATGCAGTAAAGCGGAAACGACGTCCACCTTTTACAACTTTGGCAACACGGTTAATTGTAACAACGCGTTCTTCAAGTTCTAGATTGTTTGCGTCAATATTAAGACCCATGAAAAGTATACCTCCTTCTTATTAAAATTCTAAACCGTTTTCGCGAGCAGCTTCAGCCAAAGCTTTTACACGTCCATGATATAAATAACCACCACGGTCAAATACAACAGCTTTGATATTTTTTTCTGCAGCACGTTTAGCGATTGTTTCACCAATTTTTGTTGCAGCTTCCACATTGCTTGCAGCACCTTCAAAATCTTTATCCATAGTTGAAGCTGAAGCAAGTGTTACGCCTTGAGTATCGTCAATGATTTGAGCGTAAATGTGTTTATTTGAACGGTATACATTTAAACGTGGACGTTGTGTAGTACCTGAAATTTTAGCACGTACGCGAGCATGACGTTTTTTACGAACTTGATTTTTATCTTGTTTCGTAATCACAAAGGTTCACTCCTTTCTAACGCTTAAGCAGCATTATTTACCTGTTTTACCTTCTTTACGGCGAACATATTCGCCTTCATAACGAATCCCTTTACCTTTATATGGTTCTGGCGGACGTACGTCACGAATGTTTGAAGCAAGAGCTCCAACTTTTTCTTTAGAGATACCTTTAACGACTACTTTAGTGTTAGAAGGTACTTCAAATTCTAAATCTTCTTCTGGTGTGAATTCTACTGGGTGAGAGTAACCAACGTTCAATACAAGTTTTTTACCTTGTAATTGAGCACGATAACCAACCCCAACTAATTCTAAAGATTTAGCGAATCCTTCAGAAACACCTGTAACCATGTTAGCAAGTAAAGCACGAGTTGTACCATGAATTGTACGGTGTTCTTTAGATTCAGAAGGACGTGATAAAGTGATCACATTACCTTCTTGTTCGATTTTGATATCTTTGCTAAAAGCACGAACTAATTCGCCTTTTGGTCCTTTTACAGTTGCTACGTTCTCAGCATCAACTGATACAGTAACACCTGCAGGTACCTCGATTGGCTTTTTACCTATACGAGACATTTAATGTTGCACCTCCATTCCTTTGTTGCTAATTACCAAACGTATGCTAGAACTTCGCCGCCAACTTTTTTAGCGCGAGCTTCTTTATCTGTTAATAAACCTTGTGAAGTTGATACTAAAGCGATACCTAGACCGTTCAACACTCTAGGCACTTCATCAGTTTTTGCATAAACACGTAGACCTGGTTTAGAAATACGTTTTAAGCCTGTAATAACACGTTCATTATTTTGACCGTATTTTAAGAAGATACGGATAATACCTTGTTTGTCATCTTCAACATATTCAACGTCACGAACGAAACCTTCACGCTTAAGGATTTCAGCGATTTCTTTTTTAATATTAGAAGCTGGAAGCTCTAATTTTTCGTGACGGACCATGTTCGCATTACGAATGCGTGTAAGCATATCTGCAATTGGATCTGTCATAGTCATTACAATTTACCTCCTTCCCAAATTAGGGGATTACCAGCTGGCTTTTTTAACGCCAGGAATTTGTCCCTTGTAAGCAAGTTCACGGAAACAAATACGGCAAAGTTTAAATTTGCGGTATACAGAGTGTGGACGGCCACAGCGTTCACAACGAGTATATTCTTGAACTTTATACTTTGCACCACGTTGTTGTTTAATGATCATTGATTTTTTAGCCACGTTCTCGCCTCCCTATATTATTTTTGGAATGGCATACCGAATTGTGTTAACAACTCGCGAGCTTCTTCATCTGAGTTCGCAGTAGTAACGATAACGATATCCATACCGCGTACTTTTGAAACTTTATCATAGTCGATTTCAGGGAAGATTAATTGTTCTTTCACTCCAAGAGTATAATTGCCGCGACCATCAAATGCTTTTTTAGAAATCCCATGGAAGTCACGTACACGTGGAAGAGAAATAGAAATTAATTTGTCCAAGAAGTCATACATACGTTCACCACGTAATGTAACTTTTGCACCGATTGGCATGCCTTCACGAAGACGGAAGCCTGCAATTGATTTTTTAGCTTTAGTAACAACTGGTTTTTGACCAGTAATTAGTGTTAATTCTTCAACAGCAGCATCAAGAACTTTTGAGTTTTGAACTGCATCACCGACACCCATGTTGACAACGATTTTTTCAACTTTTGGTACTTGCATTGTTGAAGTATATCCAAATTTACTCATAAGAGCTTTAGAAACTTCATTTTCATATTTTTCTTTTAGGCGGTTCATGTTTGTACCTCCCTTCTCTTTTAAACTTATTTATCGATTACTGCACCTGATTTTTTTGCTACACGAACTTTTTTGCCATCTTCTACTTTATAACCTACGCGAGTCGGCTCGCCAGATTTAGGATCGATTAGCATTACGTTCGAAACGTGAATTGCTGCCTCTTGGCTGACAATCCCACCTTGTGGATTAAGTTGGTTAGGTTTCACATGTTTTTTTACGATGTTAACACCTTCAACTATTACACGGTCTTTTTTAGGAAAAGCAGCTAAAATCACGCCTGTTTTTCCTTTATCTTTACCTGTAATAACCACTACTTTGTCGCCTTTTTTAACATGCATTCTGTCGCACCTCCTTGATTGGCACTGTCATGTAATTAAAGAACTTCCGGAGCTAATGAAACAATTTTCATAAAGTTATTATCACGTAATTCACGTGCTACTGGTCCGAAAATACGTGTTCCGCGTGGTGATTTATCATCACGAATGATTACACATGCGTTTTCATCAAATTTGATATAAGTACCGTCTTTACGACGAACACCGCTTTTCGTACGAACGATAACAGCTTTAACTACTTCGCCCTTCTTGACAACGCCTCCTGGTGTTGCTTTCTTAACTGAACATACAATAACATCACCGATATTAGCTGTTTTACGTCCAGAACCACCAAGTACTTTAATAGTTAGTACTTCTTTTGCACCTGAGTTGTCGGCAACTTTCAAACGAGTTTCTTGTTGAATCACTTAGGTTACCTCCCTTCGGATGTATATTCCGAAATATATTAGATAATAACCGCTTTTTCTACAACTTCAACTAAACGGAAGCGTTTAGTAGCTGATAGCGGACGAGTTTCCATGATGCGTACGATATCTCCAACTTTAGCTACGTTGTTTTCATCATGCGCTTTGAATTTTTTAGAGTATTTTACACGTTTACCATAAAGCGTATGCTTCTTGTAAGTTTCAACTAAAACAGTGATTGTTTTGTCCATTTTGTCAGAAACTACGCGACCTGTGTAAACTTTGCGTTGGTTACGCTCAGTCATGCTTGCAAACCTCCTCTTTATCAGTTATGTGCACTGATTTCTCTTTCGCGAATCACAGTTTTCATTCGCGCAATCGCTTTGCGTACTTCACGAATGCGAGCTGTGTTTTCTAATTGACCAGTCGCCAATTGGAAGCGAAGGTTGAAAAGCTCTTCTTTCAGTGATTTTACTTTTACTTCTATTTCTGCAGTTGTAAGTTCACGGATTTCATTAGCTTTCATTAGATTCACCACCAATTTCTTCACGTTTAACAATCTTACATTTAACAGGTAATTTATGTGCTGCTAAACGAAGTGCTTCACGAGCAACTTCCTCTGAAACGCCACCGATTTCAAACATAACTCTACCTGGTTTTACTACGGCTACCCAACCTTCAGGAGCACCTTTCCCTGAACCCATACGTACTTCAAGAGGCTTTTTAGTGTATGGTTTGTGTGGGAAGATATTAATCCAAACTTGACCGCCACGTTTTGTATAACGAGTCATAGCAATACGTGCAGCTTCAATTTGGCGGTTAGTGATCCAGCTAGCATCTAATGCTTGTAAACCAAATTCCCCAAATGTTACTTTAGTGCCGCCTTTTGATTGACCACGCATTTTGCCACGATGTACACGACGATATTTAACGCGTTTTGGCAATAACATATTATTTGCCTCCTTCCTCAGAGTTCTTCTTAACTGGAAGGACTTCACCACGATAGATCCATACTTTAACACCTAATTTACCATAAGTAGTGTCAGCTTCTGCATGAGCATAATCAATGTCAGCACGAAGAGTATGAAGTGGAACAGTTCCTTCGCTGTAGTGTTCAGCACGAGCGATATCAGCGCCACCTAGACGACCAGATACTTGTGTTTTAATACCTTGAGCACCTGCACGAATTGTGCGTTGGATTGCTTGTTTTTGTGCACGACGGAATGATACACGGTTTTCTAATTGGCGAGCAATATTTTCAGCTACTAATTTAGCGTCAAGATCAGCACGTTTGATTTCAACGATGTTGATGTGAACGCGTTTACCAGTCATTTCGTTAAGGTTTTTACGAAGTGTTTCTACTTCTGTACCGCCTTTACCGATAACCATACCTGGTTTCGCTGTGCTAATTGTAATGTTGATTTTATTTGCAGCACGTTCGATTTCAACTTTAGAAACCGATGCTTCTTTTAAACGAGTTTCAATGAATTTACGAACTTTAATGTCTTCGTGAAGTAATGTAGCATAGTCTTTTTCAGCGTACCATCTAGATTCCCAATCACGAATGACACCGATACGTAATCCTATTGGATGTACTTTTTGTCCCACGTATTATCCCTCCTTCTTCTCAGATACCACGATTGTAATGTGGCTTGTACGTTTGTTAATAGCGCTTGCACGCCCTTGAGCACGTGGACGGAAACGTTTTAACGTTGGACCTTCGTCAACGAACGCTTCTGAAATTACTAAGTTATTAACATCTAAATCATAATTATGTTCAGCGTTTGCAACTGCAGATTTTAGTACTTTTTCTACTACAGGAGATGCTGTTCTTGGAGTATGACGTAAAATTGCAACCGCTTCGCCAACTTGCTTGCCTCGGATTAAATCAACTACTAAGCGGACTTTACGAGGAGCAATTCGAACTGTGCGAGCAATAGCTTTGGCTTCTTGCATCAGGATTTACCTCCTCTCAAATTAGCGTACTGAAGTTTTCTTATCATCTGCACCATGTCCTTTGAAAGTACGTGTTGGTGCAAATTCGCCTAGTTTATGACCTACCATATCTTCAGTCACGTATACAGGCACGTGTTTACGTCCATCATATACAGCGATTGTTAAACCGATGAAATTCGGGAAGATTGTAGAGCGGCGAGACCAAGTTTTAATCACTTGTTTTTTTTCTGAATCTTGTTGAGCTTCTACTTTTTTCATTAAGTGTTCATCAACAAAAGGTCCTTTTTTCAAGCTACGACCCATTTTGGAACCTCCCTCCGTGATCCTACCACGGCTCTCTTGTTGAACCGTAGTCTAATCACATTATTTTTTGCGACGACGAATGATAAGTTTGTCGGATTTGTTTCTCTTATTACGAGTTTTGTAACCAAGTGCTGGTTTACCCCAAGGAGTCATTGGTGATTTACGTCCTACAGGAGCTTTACCTTCACCACCACCATGTGGGTGATCGTTAGGGTTCATAACAGAACCACGAACAGTTGGGCGTTTACCTAACCAACGAGTACGTCCAGCTTTACCAAGGTGAATAAGTTCATGTTGTTCATTACCAACTTCACCGATAGTAGCACGACATGTACCTAGGATCATACGAACTTCGCCAGATTGAAGACGAACGATTACATATTTACCTTCTTTACCTAAAACTTGAGCAGATGTACCAGCAGAACGTACTAGTTGACCACCTTTGCCAGGTTTTAATTCAATATTATGGATTGTTGTACCCATTGGGATGTTTGATAATGGTAGAGCGTTCCCTACTTTAATATCAACTTCTTGACCAGATACAATTGTCATTCCAACTTCTAGACCTTTTGGTGCTAGAATATAACGTTTTTCACCATCAGCATAGTTGATTAATGCGATGTTAGCAGATCGGTTTGGATCATATTCGATAGTAGCAACGCGTCCTGGAATGTCATCTTTTACACGTTTAAAATCAATGACACGATATTGACGCTTGTGACCACCACCATTATGACGAACAGTGATTTTACCTTGGTTATTACGACCAGCTTTGCTTTTTGTAGATTCTAACAAAGATCTTTCAGGTTTGTTAGTAGTAATCTCAGCAAAGTCAGATGATGTCATATTACGACGACCATTTGAGGTAGGCTTATACTTTTTAATCGCCATTTGTGTTCCCTCCTTCTTTATTGTTCATATTGAACGATCAATTACTTTTCAAATAATTCGATTTCGCCTTCAGATAATTTTACAATTGCTTTACGACGTTTGTTTGTGTAACCACCAAAGCGTCCAACGCGTTTGTATTTACCTTTGTAGTTCATAATGTTAACTTTTTCAACTTTAACGCCAAAAATTTCTTCAACAGCGTCTTTCACTTCTGTTTTGTTGGCACGAGTGTCAACTTCAAAAGTATATTTGTTTTCTGCCATTAGTTCTGAAGAACGCTCAGTAATGACAGGACGTTTTAATACTTCACGTGCTTCCATTAACCAAGCACCTCCTCAACTTTTTGTACAGCTGCTTGAGTGAATACAACTTTATCATGACCTACAAGATCAAGAACGTTGATTCCAGCAGCAGTTAGAACTGTTACACCTGGGATGTTACGAGCAGATAATGCTACATTTTCATCAAGATCAGCAGTTACAAATAATGCTTTAGATTCAATAGAAAGATCAGTAAGAACTTTCACGAATTCTTTCGTTTTTGGTGCTTCTAATTTAAGAGCATCTAAAACTACGAAATTTGTTTCAGCAACTTTAGAAGATAGTGCTGATTTAAGAGCTAAGCGACGAACTTTTTTAGGAAGTTTATAGCTGTAGCTACGAGGTGTAGGACCGAATACAGTACCACCGCCACGCCATTGTGGAGAACGGATAGAGCCTTGGCGAGCACGACCTGTACCTTTTTGACGCCATGGTTTACGGCCACCACCAGCAACTTCTGAACGGTTTTTAACTTTATGTGTACCTTGACGTAGTGAAGCGCGTTGGGCGATTACAGCGTCAAATAATACTGATTGATTTGGTTCAATTCCAAAGATTGCATCGTTTAAATCGATTTCACCTACAGAAGAACCTGTTTGACTAAGTACGTTAACTTTTGTCATTCCTGTTTCCTCCTTTCTTCGAAAAATTAGTTAGATTTAATAGCAGTTTTAACTGTCACTAATGCTTTACGAGAACCAGGAACATTACCTTTAATAAGTAGCAAATTACGTTCAGCATCAATTTTAACAATTGTTAAGTTTTGAATTGTTACTGTGTTGCCACCCATTTGACCAGGTAATCTTTTTTGTTTAAATACGCGGTTTGGAGCAACTGGTCCCATTGAACCAGGACGACGGTGATAGCGAGAACCATGAGCCATCGGTCCACGAGATTGTCCGTGGCGTTTGATAACACCTTGGAAACCTTTACCTTTCGTAACACCTGTTACATCTACTACATCGCCTTCTGCGAAAATTTCAACTTTGACTTCTTGACCAACTTCGTACTCAGCTAAGTTTACATCGCGAATTTCGCGGATGAAGCGCTTAGGAGTAGTGTTTGCTTTAGCTACATGCCCCTTTTCAGGTTTATTTGAAAGGTTTTCACGTTTATCATCGAAACCGATTTGGATTGCTTCGTAGCCGTCTGTTTCTACTGTTTTCTTTTGAAGTACTACGTTTGGAGCAGCTTCAATAACAGTTACAGGGATCAAATCACCATTCTCAGCAAAAACTTGCGTCATACCGATTTTTCTACCTAAGATTCCTTTGGTCATTCGTCACACCTCCTGTGGATTTTATCATTTTATTTTACTTTACCATTATAGTTTGATTTCAATATCAACGCCTGATGGTAAATCTAATTTCATTAACGCATCAACAGTTTGTGGTGTTGGGTTAACGATATCGATTAGACGTTTATGAGTACGCATTTCAAATTGTTCACGAGAATCTTTATATTTGTGAACCGCACGAAGAATAGTGTAAACAGATTTTTCAGTTGGAAGTGGTATCGGACCTGATACACTTGCACCTGAGCGTTTAGCAGTTTCCACAATTTTTTCAGCGGATTGATCGAGAATCTTGTGATCATATGCTTTTAAACGAATACGAATCTTTTGTTTTGCCATTATTTTCCCTCCTTTTCGCCTATTTCCTAGACATTCTCCACGGAAATTTCCCACACACTCGCCATGGCAATGCGGCCGGGTGTGCCGGCAACCTCCCGCTTCATCGCAGTCAAAGACCAACATTTATCATTATACACATATCATTATGAATAAGCAAGGAATTTCACTATATTCTTTTCAATGTTGGAGATTTTCTTGACTCTTCTTTAATGCTCTGTTTTCACGTTTCTCAGTATATTAAATATTGTTGATTTTGACAATGATTTTATATTCTTTTTTTGACGTACATTTTTTGAAAATCTTCTGAAAAATTATTGATGGAATAACTTATTTTGAACATACAAAAAGCCATCCCGTGTGCACTCGGGATGACTTTATAAAAAATAATGATCGATTGTTATCTAAAATTATTTTTCGATAGCTGATACGACACCTGAACCTACTGTACGGCCACCTTCGCGGATTGAGAAACGTGTACCTTCTTCAATAGCGATTGGGTGAATCAATTCGATATTCATTTTAGTGTTATCGCCAGGCATTACCATTTCAGTACCTTCTGGTAAAGTGATAACACCAGTTACGTCAGTTGTACGGAAATAGAATTGTGGGCGGTAGTTAGAGAAGAATGGAGTATGACGGCCACCTTCTTCTTTTGATAATACATAAACTTCAGCTGTAAATTTAGTATGTGGAGTGATTGAACCTGGTTTAGCTAATACTTGTCCACGTTGAATGTCTTCACGAGCAACACCACGTAATAAAGCACCGATGTTATCGCCTGCTTCAGCATAGTCTAATAATTTACGGAACATTTCAACACCAGTTACAGTTGTTTGTTTAGTTTCTTCTGAAATACCTACGATTTCAACTACGTCACCAACTTTTAATTGACCGCGTTCTACACGACCAGTAGCAACTGTACCACGACCAGTAATAGAGAATACGTCTTCAACTGGCATCATGAATGGTTTATCAGTTTGACGTTCTGGAGTTGGGATGTATTCGTCAACAGCGTCCATCAATTCAACGATTTTTTCTTCCCATTTTGGATCTCCTTCAAGAGCTTTAAGAGCAGAACCTTTGATGACTGGAACATCATCGCCAGGGAAACCATATTCAGATAATAGGTCACGTACTTCCATTTCAACTAATTCTAGTAATTCTTCATCGTCTACCATATCACATTTGTTTAAGAATACTACAATGTATGGTACACCAACGTTGCGTGATAAAAGAATATGTTCACGAGTTTGTGGCATTGGACCATCAGCAGCAGATACTACTAGGATCGCACCATCCATTTGAGCAGCACCAGTGATCATGTTTTTAACATAGTCAGCATGTCCTGGGCAGTCAACGTGAGCATAGTGACGTTTTTCAGTTTCATATTCAATGTGAGAAGTATTGATAGTGATACCGCGTTCTTTTTCTTCAGGAGCGTTATCGATTTGATCGTAAGATTTAGCTTCTCCACCTAATTTTTTAGAAAGAACTGTAGCGATTGCAGCAGTTAAAGTAGTTTTACCATGGTCAACGTGTCCAATTGTACCAATATTACAATGTGTTTTAGAACGATCGAATTTTTCTTTAGCCATTTTAAAATTGCCTCCTCAGTGTTTTAAGTTTTGATTTATAGCTTATGCACCTTCAAGAAATAGAGGCCTACTTCTTAAAGATGACATAGCTTACATGTTATTTATACTTGATAAGTAGGTAAAATTCAATCAAAAAATGATGGAATCTTATTCACCTTTGTTTTGTTTAATGATTTCTTCACTAATAGATTTTGGAACTTCTTCATAATGGTCAAACACCATTGAGAAAGTACCGCGACCTTGTGTAGCTGAACGTAAAGTTGTTGCATAACCAAACATTTCAGCAAGTGGAACCATTGCACGAACAACTTGAGCATTACCACGAGCTTCCATACCTTCTACGCGACCACGGCGAGAAGTGATGTTACCCATAATATCACCAAGATATTCTTCTGGCATTACAACTTCTACTTTCATAACTGGTTCTAATAGAACTGGGTTACATTTAGAAACTGCATTTTTAACTGCTAGTGAAGCAGCCACTTTAAATGCCATTTCATTTGAATCGACATCATGGTAAGAACCGTCGAATAATTTTGCTTTTACGTCGATTACAGGGAATCCGGCAAGTACACCATTTTGTAAAGCGTCTTTAAGACCTGCTTCTACAGCTGGCACATATTCACGAGGAACTACCCCACCAACGATTCCATTTTCAAACTCGAAGCCTTTACCTGTTTCGTTTGGTTCAAACTCGATCCAGACGTGACCATATTGACCACGACCACCAGATTGACGTACGAATTTACCTTCAACTTGGGCACCAGTACGGAATGTTTCACGATAGGATACTTGTGGAGCGCCTACGTTAGCTTCAACTTTGAATTCACGTTTCATACGGTCAACGATGATATCTAAGTGAAGTTCACCCATACCAGAGATAATGGTTTGACCAGTTTCAGTATCCGTATGTGCACGGAAAGTAGGGTCTTCTTCTTGTAATTTTTGTAAAGCTTGCCCCATTTTATCTTGGTCAGCTTTTGATTTTGGTTCTACAGATAAAGAAATAACTGGTTCTGGGAATTCCATAGATTCAAGAATAACTAAATTATTTTCATCACATAGAGTGTCACCAGTAGTAGTTGCTTTTAAGCCGACAGCAGCAGCAATATCTCCTGCGTATACTTTGTCGATTTCTTCACGGTGGTTAGCATGCATTTGTAGGATACGACCTACACGTTCACGTTTACCTTTTGTAGAGTTTTGTACGTATGAACCTGATTCAAGAACACCAGAGTACACACGGAAGAAAGTTAATTTACCAACATAAGGGTCAGTCATAACTTTGAATGCTAATGCAGCAAAAGGTTCTTCATCTGAAGAATGACGTACGATTTCTTCGTCACCGTCCACTGAAGTACCTTTGATAGAAGCTACGTCAGTTGGAGCTGGTAGATAATCGATTACAGCATCTAACATTAATTGAACACCTTTGTTTTTGAATGCAGTACCACAAGTTACAGGGAAGAATTCTACTGATAAAGTAGCTTTACGAATAGCAGCTTTTAATTCTTCTTTTGTAATTTCTTCACCAGAGAAGTATTTTTCCATCAAATCTTCGTCTAGTTCAGCAACCGCTTCAATTAACTTTTCATGATATTCTTGTGCTTGCGCTTTGTATTCTTCTGGAATTTCACCAATTTCAGCGTGAGAACCATCATCGCCTTCTTTGTAGAATGTTGTATTCATTTCTACAAGGTCGATGATTGCGTGGAATTCATCTTCAGCACCAATTGGTAATTGGATTGGGTGAGCATTGGCTTCTAAACGTTCATGCAAAGTTTTTACAGAATATAAGAAGTCGGCACCGATTTTATCCATTTTGTTAACAAATACGATACGTGGTACGCCGTATGTTGTAGCTTGACGCCATACAGTTTCAGTTTGTGGTTCTACACCTGATTGTGCATCAAGTACAGTAACAGCACCATCAAGTACGCGAAGAGAACGTTCAACTTCAACAGTGAAGTCTACGTGTCCTGGTGTGTCGATGATGTTAACTCGGTGACCTTTCCATTGAGCTGTTGTAGCAGCAGAAGTGATTGTAATACCACGTTCTTGTTCTTGCTCCATCCAGTCCATTTGAGAAGCACCTTCATGAGTTTCACCAATTTTGTGAATCTTACCAGTGTAATAAAGGATACGCTCAGTTGTTGTTGTTTTACCAGCATCAATATGAGCCATGATTCCTATATTACGAGTTTTCTCAAGAGAGAACTCTCTAGCCATGCTGTCTTTCTCCTTCCATAATGGATTAAGATTAAATTGCGATTACCAACGGTAGTGAGCGAACGCTTTGTTTGCTTCTGCCATTTTGTGCATATCTTCGCGTTTTTTAACGGATGCACCAGTATTGTTAGAAGCATCTAGGATTTCGTTAGCTAAACGTTCTTCCATCGTTTTTTCACCACGAAGACGAGAATAATTTACTAGGTAACGAAGACCAAGTGTTGTACGACGTTCTGGACGTACTTCTACTGGTACTTGATAGTTAGCACCACCTACACGGCGAGCACGAACTTCAAGAACTGGCATCACATTGTTTAATGCAGCATCGAATACTTCTAGTGGATCTTTACCTGAGCGTTCTTTGACTAATTCAAAAGCTCCGTATAAGATTTTTTGAGAAGTACCTCTTTTACCATCTACCATCATTTTATTGATTAAACGAGTTACTAGTTTTGAATTATAAATTGGGTCTGGTAACACGTCACGTTTGGAAACAGGACCTTTACGAGGCATTTGTTTTCCTCCTTTCAGTTAAAAACTTTTTTTCATTATTTTTTTTCTTTTGGTTTTTTAGCACCATATAAAGAACGAGATTGCATACGACCGTTTACAGCAGCAGTATCCAATGCACCACGTACAACGTGATAACGTACCCCTGGTAAGTCTTTTACACGACCACCACGAATAAGAACAACACTGTGTTCTTGTAGGTTATGACCTTCACCAGGAATGTAAGCATTCACTTCGATTTGGTTTGTTAAACGCACACGAGCATATTTACGTAATGCTGAGTTTGGTTTTTTAGGAGTCATTGTACCAACACGTGTACAAACACCGCGTTTTTGTGGTGAGTTAACATCAGTCAATGATTTTGCAAAGCTGTTATAGCTTTTGTTCAATGCTGGTGATTTTGATTTTTTACTTTTGGATTGGCGAGGCTTACGTACTAATTGGTTAATTGTAGGCATCGATTTTTCCTCCCTTCATCATAATTCTTAAATCCACACATCCAGGTGGTTCATTTTAAGGCAAAAAACAAAGCCTTTGCGTAATCATCGCAAAAACTGTTATTCAGCGATCGCACAAACTGCGGCATCTACATGAATTCCGCAGGCTCTACCGAGTTCTCTTTTCGAGTCTACTAATACGACGGGAATGCCCTTATTTTGTGCTAATTGCACTGCGCGCTTGGTCATTCGAACGTCTGCATCTAGAGCAACGAAAACTTCAGTAACATGACCAGTCTGTAATGCTTTAACTGTTTGTTTCATACCAACGATTGTTTTGGTAGCCTGTTTGACTTTTTCATAAGACATTTGCATATCCTCCGAAATGATAGACAATCAACTATCAACCTGAAATATAATATCATTCATATTGACCATTGTCAATAATTTTATTCAGTGCTTAAAGTCAATAAATGATTTGAGAAAAATTTTTTCAAGGAGAAGTGATTAGCTTCTCCTTGAAAGTTTAACTACTACTCAGCAGCAAGTGTTTCTTCGGTTTTTTCTTCTTTAGGTTCTGCAATTTTAATTTGACGATAACGTTGCATACCTGTACCAGCTGGAACAAGTTTACCTAAGATAACATTTTCTTTAAGTCCAAGTAATTCATCACGTTTACCTTTAATTGCAGCGTCTGTTAGGACACGTGTTGTTTCTTGGAATGATGCAGCAGATAAGAATGATTCTGTTTCAAGTGAAGCTTTTGTAATACCAAGGATAACCGGACGACATGTTGCAGGGATCTTCCCTTCCTGTACGGCTTCAGCATTTGCTTCAGAGAACTGATGGATATCTAGTAAAGTACCTGGAAGTAATTCTGTTTCACCAGCTTCGATAACACGCACTTTACGAAGCATTTGACGAACCATTACTTCGACGTGCTTATCGCCAATTTCAACCCCTTGCATACGATATACTTTTTGAACTTCTTTTAACAAGTATTCTTCTACAGTTGAAACATCTGTTACTTTCAATAATTCTTTAGGGTCAATAGAACCTTCTGTAAGAATTTGACCATGTTTTACTTCATCGTTTACTTGTACTTTTAAACGTGCATTGTAAGGAGCCAAATATTTACGAGTTTCTACTGCACCTGTAACTGTAATTTCTTTTTGACCTTCGCGAACTTCATCAATTTCAGATACAACCCCAGCAATTTCTGTGATGACAGCTTGCCCTTTAGGGTTACGTGATTCGAAAATTTCTTGAATACGTGGAAGACCTTGAGTGATATCGGCACCTGCCACACCACCTTGGTGGAATGTACGCATGGTTAGTTGTGTACCTGGTTCACCGATAGATTGAGCAGCAATGATACCAACTGCTTCACCCACTTCAACTTTGTCACCAGTTGCTAAGTTCATACCATAACATTTTTTACATACACCATGTTTTGTATTACATGTAAATGCAGAGCGGATGGTTACTTCTTCGATACCAGCTTCAGCGATTTGACGAGCCAATTCTGGTGTGATCAATTCATCTCTAGCCACAATTACCTCATTCGTTTCTGGATGGCGAATGGTTTTCTTAGCATAACGACCAGTAACACGTTCTTCTAATGTTTCGATGATTTCTGTTCCTTCTTTTAAAGAAGTAATAGTCAAACCACGGTCAGTACCACAATCATCTTCACGAACAATAACATCTTGCGCAACATCCACTAAGCGACGAGTAAGATAACCTGAATCGGCTGTTTTAAGGGCTGTATCGGCAAGACCTTTACGGGCACCATGAGTAGAGATAAAGTATTCCAATACCGTTAAACCTTCACGGAATGAAGATTTGATTGGAAGTTCGATAATACGACCAGCTGGGTTAGCCATCAGACCACGCATACCAGCAAGTTGAGTGAAGTTAGATGCGTTACCACGGGCACCAGAGTCACTCATCATAAAGATTGGGTTATCCGCAGGAAGTGAGTCCATCAATTTAGATTGGATTTCATCTTTTGCAGCACTCCAGAATGAAATAACACGATCATATCGTTCTTCTTCCGTAATTAAACCACGACGGAATTGCTTCATTACTTTATCTACTTGTTCTTGTGCATGATGCAAAATTTCTTGTTTACCAGGTAATACGATGATATCTGAAATACCAATTGAAATACCGGCTTTAGTAGAATAGTGGAAACCAAGATCTTTTAGACGGTCAAGCATTTTAGATGTTTCAGTAATATGATAACGAGCAAATACTTCAGCAATGATTTTACCTAGATATTTTTTCGTAAATGGTTTAATAATTTCTTGAGCAGCTATGTGTTTTTTCACATTAGTTGTAGTCGGAACAAAGTATTTATCTGGTGTTCCATTTTGTAAGTTTGCAGTTGTTGGTTCATTGATATATGGGAAAGTATCGTCAAGTATTTCATTGAAAATAACTTTACCGACCGTTGTAATCAATAACTTTTGATTTTGTTCTTCAGTAAATGTTTTGTTGTTCAAAGAAGAAGCTTTGATCGCGATCCGAGAATGCAAATGTACCTCGTGATTTTGATAAGCAATATTTAATTCCTCTGGTCCGAAGAAAATTGTACCTTCCCCAACAGCACCTTGGCGTTCAAGTGTTAAATAATAGTTACCTAATACCATATCTTGAGAAGGTGTTACAACTGGTTTACCGTCTTTAGGGTTCAAAATATTTTGTGCTGCAAGCATTAATAAACGTGCTTCCGCTTGTGCTTCCGCTGATAATGGAACGTGAACTGCCATTTGGTCACCATCGAAGTCGGCATTATATGCTGTACATACTAATGGGTGAAGGCGAATTGCTTTTCCTTCCACTAAAGTTGGTTCAAACGCTTGGATACCAAGTCTGTGAAGAGTCGGTGCACGGTTTAGTAATACAGGGTGTTCTTTAATGATATCTTCAAGGACATCCCATACTTCTGGATGCATACGTTCAATTTTACGTTTTGCTGATTTAATGTTGTGCGCTAAACCGCGTTCAACAAGTTCTTTCATCACGAAAGGTTTAAACAACTCGATTGCCATACCTTTTGGAAGACCACATTGGTACATTTTCAAATATGGACCTACTACGATAACAGAACGACCGGAATAGTCAACACGTTTACCAAGTAAGTTTTGACGGAAACGACCTTGTTTCCCTTTTAACATATGTGAAAGAGATTTTAATGGACGATTACCAGGGCCAGTAACTGGTCGGCCACGACGTCCATTATCGATTAAAGCATCTACTGCTTCTTGAAGCATACGTTTTTCATTTTGAACAATGATTCCAGGTGCTCCAAGATCAAGAAGGCGTTTTAAACGATTGTTACGGTTAATGACACGACGATACAAATCATTTAAATCGGATGTTGCAAAACGGCCACCATCTAGTTGCACCATTGGGCGTAATTCTGGAGGAATTACAGGTAGTACATCTAAAATCATCCATTCAGGGCGATTACCTGAGTGGTGGAATGATTCAACAACTTCTAATCGTTTAATAGCACGAGTACGACGTTGACCTTGAGCAGTTTTCAGTTCCTCTTTAAGAGCTTCTGATTCTTTATCAAGATCAATTTCTTGAAGTAATTGTTTGATTGCTTCTGCACCCATTGCTGCTTCAAAAGTATTACCATATTTTTCACGATATGCACGGTATTCTTTTTCTGTAAGCAATTGTTTTTTCTCAAGCGGGGTATCTGCTGGATCAATTACTACATAGGAAGCAAAGTAGATTACTTCTTCAAGTGCACGAGGTGACATATCTAAAATCAGCCCCATACGACTTGGAATACCTTTAAAGTACCAAATATGTGAAACTGGAGCAGCTAATTCAATATGGCCCATACGTTCACGACGCACTTTTGCACGTGTTACTTCTACACCACAACGGTCACAAACTACGCCTTTATAGCGTACACGTTTGTATTTACCACAATGACATTCCCAGTCCTTTGTAGGTCCGAAAATGCGTTCGCAGAACAAACCGTCTTTTTCTGGTTTAAGTGTACGATAGTTAATAGTTTCTGGTTTTTTGACTTCTCCATAAGACCATGAGCGAATTTTATCAGGTGAAGCTAAACCGATTTTCATATACTCAAAATTATTAACGTCTATCAAGGAGCCTACCTCCCTTTATTATGAAGTCTTAAATGACTTTTCTTAGCTCGACGACTGATTTATTGATAAAACAGGAAGGAGGACAGCCCATAAATGATCTGTCCAACATCCCCAATACTGCAAATATAAATTATTCAGGAGACACTACTGATGCTTCTTTATCACTGTTTGAAGTAATATTAAATGAATCATTTGGTTGAAGATCGTCATCCTCACTATCACGTAATTCAATTTCTTCATCATTGATTGTTAGCATTTTCACATCTAAACCTAAAGATTGAAGTTCTTTGATTAATACTTTGAAAGATTCCGGAACACCTGGTTCAGGGACACTTTCACCTTTAACGATAGCTTCGTAAGTTTTCACACGTCCTACTACGTCATCGGATTTTACAGTTAAGATTTCTTGAAGTGTATAAGCAGAACCATATGCTTCAAGAGCCCAAACTTCCATTTCACCGAAACGTTGTCCCCCGAATTGCGCTTTACCACCAAGCGGTTGTTGCGTAACAAGTGAGTAAGGACCTGTAGAACGAGCATGAAGTTTATCATCGACCATGTGAGCCAGTTTGATCATATACATAACCCCAACGGATACACGGTTATCAAATGGTTCACCTGTACGTCCATCATAAAGAATCGTTTTACCGTCACGATTCATGCCAGCTTCTTCCATTGTTTTCCATACATCTTCATCTGTAGCACCATCGAATACAGGTGTTGCCATATGAATTCCTAAGTAACGAGCAGCCATGCCTAAATGCAACTCTAAAACTTGTCCGATATTCATACGAGATGGCACACCTAATGGATTTAACATGATGTCAACCGGAGTACCATCTGGAAGGAATGGCATATCTTCTTCAGGTAAGATACGAGAGATTACCCCTTTGTTACCATGACGTCCAGCCATTTTGTCCCCAACGCGGATTTTACGTTTTTGAACAATATAGACACGAACCATTTGGTTAACACCAGGAGATAATTCATCGCCATCTTCTCGATTGAAGACTTTAACATCAAGAACAATACCACCAGCACCGTGAGGAACACGTAAAGAAGTATCACGAACTTCACGAGCTTTTTCACCAAAGATCGCATGTAGTAAACGTTCTTCAGCAGTTAGTTCAGTCACACCTTTAGGAGTTACCTTACCCACTAAAATATCGCCATCATTTACTTCAGCACCAATGCGGATAATACCACGTTCGTCAAGGTTACGTAACGCTTCTTCTCCGACATTTGGAATATCACGAGTAATTTCTTCAGGTCCAAGCTTTGTATCACGAGCTTCAGATTCGTATTCTTCGATATGGACAGAAGTATAAACGTCATTTTTCACAAGGCGTTCGTTCATAATAACGGCATCTTCATAGTTATAGCCATTCCAAGTCATAAATGCTACGACTACGTTTCGACCAAGTGCTAATTCTCCGCGTTCCATTGAAGGACCATCTGCAAGAATATCACGCGGTTGAACACGTTCGCCCACTTTTACTAATGGACGTTGGTTGTAACTTGTACCTTGGTTAGAACGTACAAATTTTTGTAATTTATATTTTGTTAAATCGCCTTTTACTTCTTTACCATCGATGACTTCAATACGACGCACATGAATGGAACGAGCTTCAACGTGTTCAACAATACCTGCATATTTTGCAACTACTGCAGCACCTGAGTCACGCGCATTTACATGTTCCATACCAGTACCAACGAATGGAGCTTCCGGATTTAACAAAGGAACTGCTTGACGTTGCATGTTGGCACCCATAAGAGCACGGTTTGAGTCATCGTTTTCTAAGAATGGGATACATGCTGTTGCCGCAGATACTACTTGTTTTGGAGATACGTCCATGTAGTCAATTGTTTCACGTTTAAATACAGAGTTATCACCACGGAAACGACCAACAACTTCTTCTTCAGTAAAAGAACCATCAGGATTTAATGGTGAGTTTGCTTGAGCAACTACATAGTTATCTTCTTCATCTGCAGTCAAGTAGTCAATATGATCCGTTAAACAACCTGTTTCAGGATCTACACGACGATATGGTGTTTCAATAAAACCAAATTTGTTCACTTTCGCATAACTTGAAAGTGAGTTGATCAAACCAATGTTTGGACCTTCTGGCGTTTCAATCGGACACATACGACCATAGTGAGAGTAGTGAACGTCACGTACTTCAAAACCAGCACGTTCACGTGTTAAACCACCAGGTCCTAGAGCTGATAGACGACGTTTATGTGTTAATTCGGCTAGCGGATTTGTTTGGTCCATGAATTGGGACAATTGAGAACTACCAAAGAATTCTTTAATAGCTGCAATTACTGGACGAATATTGATTAATTGTTGTGGTACGATAGACGCCGTATCATTGATAGACATACGTTCACGTACGACACGTTCCATACGAGATAGCCCGATACGGAATTGATTTTGTAGAAGTTCACCTACAGAGCGTAGACGACGATTACCTAAATGGTCGATATCGTCTGTACCTCCTACACCGTACAACAAATTAAAGAAGTAAGAGACAGATGCTACTACATCAGCAGGAGTGATATGTTTCACTTCTTCAGCAACATAAGCATTACTGATTACTTTTATAATTTTTTGTGATTCGTCATTTGGAGCGTAAATTTTAATTTCTTGAAGTTGAATATCATCTTCAAGTACACCACCAACTTTAGAAACCGTTTTGAAGCCAACACCGTTTTCTAAATATGGGATTAAACGATCTAATACACGACGATCGATCAATGTTCCAGCTTCTACTAAAATTTCGCCTGTTTCAGGATCCGCTAAGGTTTCAGCGATGGTTTGGTTGAATAGACGATTTTTGATATGAAGCTTTTTGTTCATTTTGTAACGACCAACATTGGCTAAATCATAGCGTTTTGGATCGAAGAAACGAGAATACAACAGATTTTTTGCGCTTTCTACTGTTGGTGGTTCACCAGGACGTAGACGTTCATAAATTTCTAATAGCGCTTTTTCTGTGCTATCTGTATTATCTTTTTCTAATGTGTTACGTAAAAATTCGTTATCACCGATTAATTCGATGATTTCTTGGTCAGATGCGAAGCCTAATGCACGTAAAAGCACTGTGATTGGTAATTTACGTGTACGGTCGATACGAACATAAACGACATCTTTTGCATCTGTTTCGTATTCAAGCCAAGCACCACGGTTAGGAATGACTGTTGCACCAAAACCTTTTTTACCGTTTTTATCTGTTTTATCATGGTAGTATACACTTGGTGATCTTACTAATTGTGAGACAATAACTCGTTCTGCGCCGTTGATAATGAAAGTACCGGTTTCTGTCATAAGCGGAAAATCGCCCATGAATACTTCTTGTTCTTTCACTTCTTCTGTTTCTTTGTTAAGAAGACGTACTTTTACACGTAATGGTGCTGCATAAGTCACATCACGTTGTTTACATTCATCGACATCATATTTCGGTTCTCCGAGATTGTAGTCGACGAATTCCAGTGATAGATTTCCTGTAAAATCTTCAATCGGCGAAATGTCACGGAACATTTCACGCAAACCTTCTTCAAGAAACCACTCGTTAGATGCAGTTTGAATCTCAATCAGATTCGGAAGTTCTAGCACCTCTTTAATACGCGCAAAGCTTCTACGCTGGCGGTGTTGTCCGTACTGAACTAGTTGACCTGTCAACTCATTCACCCCTCATAAAGCGATAATAGATCTTTCAGAAATCATATAAATGTTGTATGATAACGAAAGACAAAAAGAAAACGAGTTCGTTTGAGCTCATTTTCGATTAACTAAAGTTAAATTCGAAAGCTCTTGCTATTACATTCTCAGTCAATAGGCAAACGCCCTCAAATTAATATTTTTGCATTGTATTATATTATCACAGCGTTTTTGTCAAGTCAATCCATAAGTTTTAACAAATTTATTTTATTGCTTTGATAATCCAATATCCTTTTCTCTTTTCTACTATTTCCACTTCCGAAAATTTTAATTTTAAATGTTCTATAGTAGATGGAGCACCCTGTTTTTTCTGAATGACAATCCATAATTCGCCTGAATTTGCTAGTTTTTCATGAGCTTCGTCATAAAATTTAAAGATTGTTTTTTTCCCTGCTCGAATCGGAGGATTTGTCAAAACAGCAGCGATTTGTTCTTCCTGAACAGATGAAAGTGCGTCACTCTCATAGATCTGTACATTTTGAACCCCGTTCAATTCAGCGTTTCTCTTTGTTAGATGAACCGCTCGTTCATTAACATCCATCATATGAATTATACGATCCGGATAACTTTTTGCAATTGACAATCCAATCGGTCCGTATCCACAGCCTACATCTAAAATACACCCTGCAACAGCCGGCATCTCAAAACTATCAATTAACACACGGGAACCAAAATCTACTTCGCTTTTACTAAAAACCCCTGCATCTGTTTCAAAAACAAAAGAAAATCCCCGAAGTGTAAAATTCCATCTACGCGGTTTGCTCTCTACTTGAGGCTTTTTGGAATAATAATGTTCTGACAAGAATAATACCCTCCCTCATCTAAAGGTAAAGAAAAAGCCCGCCAAAATTGACGAGCTTTTTACAATCAATCAGTAGAAATTATTTAACTTCTACAGATGCGCCAACTCCTTCAAGTTTAGCTTTGATTTCTTCAGCTTCTTCTTTAGCAGCGCCTTCTTTAAGAGCTTTAGGTGCATTGTCAACTAATTCTTTAGCTTCTTTAAGACCTAAACCAGTGATTTCACGAACCACTTTGATTACTTTAATTTTTGAATCTCCAGCTCCAGTTAAAACAACATCAAATTCTGTTTTTTCTTCTGCAGCAGCAGCAGCGCCACCAGCAACTGCTACAGGAGCAGCAGCAGTAACTCCAAATTCTTCTTCGATTGCTTTTACTAAATCGTTTAATTCAAGAACTGTCATAGCTTTAACAGCTTCTAAGATTTGCTCTTTACTCATTATAAATTTCCTCCTATACAAATGTATATTTTATATGATATTCATTCTTCAAAACTAAGCGGTCAAAAATATTAAGCGCCTTGTTCTTCTTTTTGTTCTGCAACAGCTTTTGTTACAAGAGCTAAATTGCGGATTGGTGCTTGAAGTACAGAAAGTAGCATAGATAGTAAACCTTCGCGAGATGGAAGTTCTGCCAATGCTTTAATTTCTTCAACACTTGCGTATGCACCTTCGATTAAACCAGCTTTAATTTCTAGTTGTTCATTTTCTTTCGCAAATTTGTTGATAATGCGTGCTGGTGCAACAACATCTTCTGCAGAAAATGCAATTGCGTTAGGGCCTGTAAGAACTTCATTCAATTCTTCATGGCCGACTTCTGTAGTAGCACGGCGAACTAAAGTATTTTTATATACTTTTAATTCCACACCAGCTTCACGTAATTGTTTACGTAGTTCAGTAACTTGAGCTACTGTAAGTCCGCGGTAGTCAACCACTACTACGGATGCTGCACTTTTAAATTTGTCAGCGATTTCTTGAACAACAGCTTGTTTAGCTTCAACTGCTTCGCTCATCTTGACACCTCCTATAAGAATGGGTCATTTATACCGACAAAAGAAAAGCCTCTTGCCATAGTAGACAAGAGGCGGAAATTCATCATCTTAAATAAGAATCCGAGTTCCTTTGACCTCGGTAGGATGATTAAGCGATGTTTTATCGCCCCTACGGTCTACGGTACAAATGGATGATTCACAACGCTACCCATCATAACAAATGATAAATACTTTGTCAATCAAAAATTATTTAGCTGCTGATAATGGATCAACTTTAATAGATGGTCCCATTGTAGTAGTTACATATAAAGATTTGACGTAAGTACCTTTTGCTGCAGCAGGTTTTGCTTTAAGAATTACGTCAATTAAAGTTGATAAGTTTTCAGCTAATTTGTCAGCTTCAAACGATACTTTACCAACAGGAGCGTGAATGATACCTGCTTTATCAGCACGGTATTCAACTTTACCAGCTTTAATCTCATTAACTGCTTTCGTTACATCAAAAGTAACTGTACCCGTTTTAGGGTTTGGCATTAAGCCCTTAGGTCCTAATACACGACCGAGTTTACCAACTTCACCCATCATATCTGGAGTTGCAACGATTACATCAAAGTCAAACCAGCCTTGTTGGATTTTTTGGATATATTCTGCATCGCCTACGTAATCAGCACCAGCTGCTTCCGCTTCTTTAATTTTTTCACCTTTAGCGAAAACTAAAACGCGTTGAGTTTTACCAGTACCATTTGGAAGTACAACTGCTCCACGAATTTGTTGGTCATTTTTACGAGTATCAATGTTTAAGTTAAATGCTACTTCAACTGTTGCATCAAAGTTAACAGTGCTTGTTTTTTTAGCAAGTTCAGCTGCTTCAGCAACTGTATAAAGTTGGTTACGTTCAACTAATTTAGCTGCATCTTGCAATTTTTTACCTTTTTTAGCCATTTTATATTTCCTCCTTGATTGTGGTTGTAACGGATTAAAACCTCCCACGAATAAAGGCTGCGCGTTTCAAATATCACTATAAGAAACAATCGCAACCTCCAAAAACAATACTTTATCAAGTAATGGGATTAGTCTTCGATCACAATACCCATGCTACGTGCAGTACCTTCTACCATTGACATAGCAGCTTCTACTGATGCTGCATTTAAATCAGGCATTTTTGTTTCAGCAATTTCGCGTACTTTATCACGTTTCACTGTAGCTACTTTCTTACGGTTCGGTTCACCTGAACCTGATTTAATACCAGCTGCTACTTTAAGTAATACTGCTGCTGGTGGAGTTTTCGTAATGAAAGTGAATGAACGATCTTCAAATACAGAAATCTCAACTGGGATAATTAACCCTGCTTGATCTGCAGTACGAGCATTGAATTCTTTACAGAATCCCATGATGTTAACGCCTGCTTGACCCAATGCAGGTCCTACCGGTGGTGCTGGGTTTGCTTTACCAGCTGGGATTTGAAGTTTTACAACTTTAACAACTTTTTTAGCCACGAGACACACCTCCTTAAGTCCGTGATGTGGTAATTGGGTTGCCCCTCCCACTCAATATCTGTCTGTCGGCTTAATCCGATAACATTAAAAATTACTATATCACATGTGATAGATTTTCACAGTATGACCTATGAAATGATACCACTTTTTAAAATGCAAGGCAAGTGCCTTATATTTAAACTTTTAGGACTTGATCAAAATCAAGTTCCATTTTCGTTTCGCGTCCAAACATATCCACCGTTACATTGACTTTACCCTTATCAGTAATAATCTCATTAACGATTCCTTGGAAATGAGCAAAAGGTCCTTCTAGAACTTCTACTAAGTCACCAACATTGAAATCTAAATCAACATTTGCTTCATTTTCACCCATTTGTTGTAGAATTGATTCAACTTCTTCAGGTAATAGTGGTGTTGGTTTTACCCCGCCACCTGAAGAACCTATGAATCCGGTAACACCTGGTGTATTACGAACGACATACCAAGCATCATCTGTCATCACTAGTTCGACTAGAACATAACCTGGGAAGGTTTTGCGCATATATGTTTTTTTGCGACCGTCTTTTATTTCAGTTTCTTGTTCTTCCGGAATAATGACACGAAAGATTTTATCTTGCATCCCCATTGTTTCAACACGTTTTTCTAGGTTTGCTTTTACTTTGTTTTCATAACCTGAATAAGTATGAACGACATACCAATTTTTCTCCATAATAGATAGGACTGTTCGTCCTTCCCTCCTTTTCTAAAAGGCAAAATGAAAAAACCCGTTACAACACACGGGCTATCCAAACATATTAATTTTATTAAATCATAACTCTAAATACCAGCGCAATAATTTAGAAATGCCTAAATCAATTACCATGAAAAATGCAGCCATGAACAATAAAGTCGTGATAACAATAATTGTATATTTCGTCAACTCTTTACGTCTCGGCCAACTTGTTTTTCTCATTTCCGATAAAACACCACGGAAAAATTTACCTAATTTCCCCATCCAACCAAACCTCCGAATATAATTATCTATAACGAATTGTATTATTTAGTCTGTTTATGTAATGTATGTTCATTACAATGCGAACAATATTTTTTAAGTTCCATTCTCTTTGAGTTGTTTTTCGCTACGGGCACATGATAATTTCTAGCCCCGCATTTCTCACAGCTTAGAGCGACCTTTTGTACCATGGTTATCACCTTTTACAGATTTGTCCTTTTAAAAGCCTATCATCTATTATACAAGCTGTCAACTAACCCCTTGACATTATAAAACTACTATTCTACTTCTAGATGGCGCTCTAGTTTTCGCTTAATGCGTTGCAATGCATTGTCGATTGACTTTACATGACGATCTAATCGTGCAGATATTTCTTGATAAGAACATCCTTCTAAATAGAGGGCCAAAACTTGACGCTCTAAACTACTCAATACTTGACTAATCTTTTCTTCTAGACGATTAAACTCTTCACGATGAATCATTAACTTTTCAGGATCATCTATAGTCGCCCCCGTAAGCATATCCATCAATGTTTTTGCGGATTCTTCTTCAAATATGGGCTTATCTAACGAAACATATGAATTAAGTGGAATATGCTTCTGCCTTGTAGCTGTTTTAATCGCAGTAATAATCTGACGCTTGATACAAAGTTCGGCAAAAGCTTTGAAAGAAGCCAGTTTATCATCTTTAAAATCTCGAATCGCTTTATATAATCCAATCATACCTTCTTGCACAATATCTTCTTTATCAGCACCAATTAAAAAATAAGATTTTACTTTTAAACGCACGAATGGCTTATATTTGTTGATTAGAAAATCTAATGCCTCTGTATCGCCATTACGTGCCAACTCTACTAATTGCTCATCCATCAAATTTTTTAATTTTTGATGCTGAACATGTAAATGATCACTTGTTAACAAAGTATCACCCCAATTGTGCGAACTATTTAGAAACAGTATAACGGAATTGGAAAATATCAGTCAATCGATCATTTATTCCCTCTCCGCATTTTTTCGAACTTTTCCAAAACTTCATCTGATAACGGTATTTTAGAACTTGGTTTTTGAACCTGAATTTTTTTTACTTTTTGAGAAATTTGAGTACGTACCTTTTGCAATTCGATTTCAAATTCACGGGCTGATTTTCGCAAAGCCCCGTTTCCAAATATAACATTTTGCTCAGCCATATCTGAAGTAGCTACATAAATTTTGCTCCGCTTATTAGCTAGTTCTGCTGTAAGCTTTTCAATACGGTCATCTGCAGTTTCTTTTGCTCTAGTATAAATAATTTCGACATTATGCTGTTTTACCTTTGTTGCAGTACCAGGGACTAGATATGCATCAAAAACGACGATGACACGCATTCCCGAATAGGCTTGATAGTCTGCCATTAACTCTATCAGTCGATCTCTTGCATCTATTAGCTTATGTTTTTTTAATATTTGTAATTCCTTCCATGCACCAATAATGTTATAGCCATCAACTATGAGTATGTTCATCAGCAGTCACCTTAAACTTTTTGACGTTTACGGAATACTTCATACATCAATAAAGAAGCGGCTACAGAGGCATTTAATGATGTAACATGACCTATCATCGGTAAATTGTATAGAAAATCGCACTTTTCTTTTAAGATACGGCTCATGCCACGACCTTCGCTACCAATAATGATAGCAAGTGGAATGGTGGCATCCATTTGACGATAATCGATAGATCCTTTTGCATCTGTACCTGCAATCCAAACACCACGTTCTTTTAACTCTTCCACCGTTTGCGATAAATTGTTGACACGCACAGTTGGAATATATTCAATAGCACCCGTTGAAGCCTTAGCAACAACCGCTGTTAAACTAACCGAACGGCGCTTTGGAATAATAATACCATGGGCACCAACGGCATCAGCTGTCCGCATAATGGAACCCAGATTATGCGGGTCTTCTAATTCATCCAAAATGATGAAAAACGGATCTTCTCCTCGCGCTTCCGCCAATTTAAAAAGATCATCTAATTCCGCATAATTATAAGCAGCTACAGAAGCAACAATCCCTTGGTGATTTTCAGAAGATAATTGGTCAATCTTTTTCTTTGGAACGAATTGTACGATTATGCCACGTTCTTTTGCTAAATGAAGCAATTCGTTAATACCACTTTTTTTGACACCTTCTGCGATCCAAATCTTATTGATATCTCTTGTAGATCGAAGTGCCTCAAGTACTGGGTTTTTTCCTGCAATGATTTCTTTTGATGATTCAGCCATTTTTCGACACCTCTCTCTTATTTTCGACTATTTGAATAGCATATTGGATAATCCCATCAACGCGTGCCTGTTGCCCTGTTAAGTATAAAAAACCAAGAACTGCTTCAAAAGCCGAGCTATAATTATAGGTTTGGACATCTGTATTTTTAGGTACAGAACCTGACTTAGCATTACGACCGCGTTTTAACACGGCCATTTCTTCTTCTGTAAAATAATGCTCATCTATCATTTGATGAATGACCATGGATTGTGCTTTTGCAGAGACATAATGTGTTGCCTCACGATGAAGAATATTAGGTTTCACACGTCCAGCTCTAAGTAAATGTTCACGAATGGCTATTTCTAATACTGCATCGCCCATATACGCTAAAGCTAGTGCATTCAACTGTTTTACATCTGCATGACGAAGTTCTCCCACTTCATTGACCTCGTTTCCATCGAACGCCTTGGCGCGTATCTTCTAAAATAATATTCATGTCTTTTAGTTGATCCCGAATTTCATCAGCTCGTTTAAAATCACGATTTTTCCTTGCTTGCTGACGTTCTTCTATTAATGCATCAATTTCTTCATCCAACAACTCTTCTTTTTCTTCAAGTTTAATACCTAGCACATTGGAAAGCTCATCTAATGTATGGATAAATGCTTTTAATATTTCTTCGTTTGTATTCGTCTCATTGAGATATTTATTGGCCTCTGTAGATAAGCTAAATAGAGCTGCAATTGCATTTGCCGTATTAAAGTCATCATCCATTGCCACTTCAAAATTTTGACGTTCTTGCTGAATGGCATCTAACCAAGATTGTTCTTTTTCACCTAAATTAGCAGTAGCATTTAGGCGGTATTTTATGTTGTTATAAGAAGTACGGATACGTTCCAAACCAGCTGCTGCTGCCTCCACTAGATCTTGTGAAAAATTAATAGGATGACGATAATGGACTGACAGCATAAAGAAACGTAATACTTGTGGGTCAATTTGTCGAATAATGTCATGTACTAAGATAAAATTACCAAGAGATTTTGACATTTTCTCGTTATTGATATTAATATAACCGTTATGCATCCAATAACGGGCAAAAGTTTTACCAGTGTAAGCTTCTGATTGGGCGATTTCATTTTCATGGTGGGGGAATGTCAAATCTTGACCACCTGCATGGATATCAATCGTATCACCAAAGTGACTGTGTACCATGACAGAACATTCGATATGCCATCCTGGACGACCATCGCCCCAAGGACTATGCCAGAAAATTTCACCAGGTTTTGCCGCTTTCCAGAGTGCAAAATCTAGTGCATCTTCTTTCTTTTCCCCTGCTTCAATTCGAGCGCCAATTTTCAAATCATCAACAGATTGATGTGATAATTTACCGTAGTCTTTAAATTTCCGAGTACGATAATACACATCCCCTTGAGATTCATAAGCATAGCCTTTTTCAATCAGCACACCAATGAATTCAATAATTTCATCCATATGTTCTGTTACACGAGGGTGTACATCTGCTTTTTGACATCCAAGAGCTGTAATATCCTCAAAATAAGCTTTAATAAAACGTTCTGTTAGTTCTGAAACTTCTTCTCCTAACTCATTTGCCGCTTTAATAATTTTATCATCCACGTCCGTAAAGTTGGAAATATAAGTAACTTTATAACCGCGATATGTTAAATAGCGACGCACTGTATCATAAACGATAACAGGACGTGAATTTCCTATATGAATGTAGTTGTATACAGTTGGACCACATACATACATTTTAACCTTACCTTCTTCAAGAGGTACAAATGGTTCTTTTTCACGTGTTAATGAGTTAAAAATTTGAATACCCATGAGAAATTATCTCTCCTTTTTCGTCTGCTCAAGTTCTCTATTTAAAGCGCTGACTCTTTGTTCAATTTGCTGGATACGATCTCCAACGGGATCTGGGATATTTTGATGGTCTAGCTTTTGTTCATGATTTACACGGATACCATCTTGGATCACGACTTTCCCCGGAATACCAACAACTGTAGCATTAGCAGGCACTGGTTTCAAGACAACTGAACCAGCACCAATTTTACTATTCTCTCCAATTGTAATAGAACCGAGTACCTTTGCACCAGTGGCAACTAATACATTATCTTCTAGCGTAGGATGTCTTTTGCCTTTTTCTTTCCCGGTTCCCCCCAATGTTACACCTTGATACAGGGTGCAATCATCTCCGATTTCGCAAGTTTCACCAATGACAACCCCCATGCCATGGTCAATAAAGAAGCGACGACCAATTTTTGCACCTGGATGAATTTCGATACCAGTAAAGAAACGACTAGTTTGTGAAATAACTCTTGCTATAAAATAAAGTTTATGTTTATAGAAAGCATGTGCAATTCTATGCGACCATATTGCATGCAAACCTGAATAAGTTAATACCACTTCTAGTGTACTACGAGCTGCTGGATCATTTTCAAAAATTGTTGCAATATCTTCTTTTATTCTTTTAAACATGTAAAAGCCTCCTTTTTCACATAGAAAAAAGCACCTCTATCTAACGAAGACAGAGGCGCTTCAATACGCGGTTCCACTCTGGTTGAAAGCACAACAAGACACTTTCCACTCTAATGTCCATAACGGTAACAACCCGGCTAAAGCCTACTGATTCGTGAACGTTAACGAGGTACGTCCCACTTCTATTTCAGCTTAGCACTCAGAGGTGCATTTCTGTTTTACATTGGCTCAGATCACTTTCAGCCGGTGATGATCCTCTCTTTAGAGCATGTGCCACATACTTCTCCTCTTCAACATTTTTATCATTTACTAGCTTAATTGTACAGTGAAGTAGAAAAAAAGCAACTAAAATTATTTTACATATTTTCCAACACGATTTAGCACGGTTTCTTTACCAAGTAAAACAAGTGCATCGTTTAGTTCTGGTCCATGCATTTCGCCAGTAGTTGCCACGCGAATTGGCATATAAAGATTTTTACCTTTATGTCCTGTTTCTTTTTGCACAGCTTTGATCGCTTTTTTGATCTCTGCTGGTTCAAATGTTTCTAACGCTTCTAATTTTTCTTTAAACGCAGCCATAACTTCTGGTACCTGTTCTCCAGCTAAAACTTCTTTTTCATCATCATTAAAATCAAGTTCTTCTGTAAAGAACATTTGAGATAATTCTACAATTTCAGCACCGTAGCTCATTTGTTCATGATACAGTCCGATTAACTTATCAGCCCATTCCAATTCTTCATCTGTTGGATTTTCTGCTACTAAGCCTTCTTTTTGTAAGAATGGTAAGCAAAGTTCAACCACTTGTTCATGAGACAATTTTTTCATGTATTGGTTATTCATCCATTTTAATTTATGCATATCGTACATTGATGGTGATTTAGAAAGTCGTTTTTCATCAAACTGTGCGATCAGCTCGTCCATTGTAAAAATTTCTTCTTCACTTTCTGGAGACCAACCAAGCAATGCCAAGAAGTTTAACATGGCTTCTGGTAAATACCCAAGATCTCTATATTGAGAGATGAATTGGATAATGGATTCATCCCGTTTTGAAAGTTTTTTATGATTTTCGTTTACGATTAATGTCATATGGCCGAAACGTGGTGCTTCCCAACCAAAAGCATCATAAATCATTAGTTGTTTAGGTGTATTAGATAAATGTTCTTCTCCACGGAATACGTGTGTCATTTCCATTAAATGATCATCAAGTACAACCGCAAAGTTGTATGTTGGAATACCATTTGCTTTTACAATTACCCAGTCACCAACATCCTTTGATTCGAACGTTACTTCACCACGAATCAAATCATCAAATTGATAAGTAACATCTTCAGGTACACGGAAACGAATGGTATAAGGTATACCAGCTGCTTCTTTTTCAGCGACTTCTTCAGCAGATAAGTAGCGACAAGTCCCCTTGTACATTGGAGCAGCAACACCTTTTGCGCGTTGTTCCTCACGATCAGCTTCTAATTCTTCTGGTGTACAGAAACATTTGTAGGCTAATCCCCTATCGATTAATTTTTGAGCATATTCTGTGTAAATGTCTAAACGTTCCATTTGACGGTAAGGAGCATATGGACCACCAATAATTGGTGACTCTACTGGGTGAATACCTAACCAGGCCAAGTTTTCAATTTGTGATGATTCACCATCCTCGATGTTACGAGCCACGTCTGTATCTTCAATACGAAGAATAAAATCCCCATCATAATGTTTTGCATATAAGAAATTAAATAGAGCTGTACGTGCGCCACCAATATGTAAATGTCCTGTTGGGCTTGGTGCATAACGAACACGAACTTTGTTAGTCATGATTAAAATCCTCCTATTTGTCGGTCAAAAATTCAACTTTTTTCATTTTACCACTGCAAGTATAAAAATTAAAGAAAGTCAATTTTTAATAAGTAAAATGGTTGCCAATGTGGCTATTCCTTCTTCACGACCCGTAAATCCTAGCTTTTCTGTTGTTGTTGCTTTTACATTCACTTGCGAAGATTCCGCATGTAAAAGTTCTGCAATACGTTTTCGCATTAGCTCAATATATGGGGCTAATTTAGGGCGCTGTGCCATAATCGTACAATCTACATTGCCTAAAGAGTAGCCTTTATCCTCCACCATTTTCCATATATATGCTAGTAATTTGGCGGAATCTGCATCCTTAAACTCCGGATCAGTATCTGGAAAATGACGACCGATGTCTCCTTCTCCTATCGCACCAAGCGCTGCATCGGTTACAGCATGTAACAATACATCCGCATCTGAATGACCAAGTAATCCTTTATCATGGGGAATGGTGATCCCTCCAATGATTAATGGACGTCCTTCAGCAAACGCATGTACATCAAACCCTTGTCCTACTCGAAACATAGTTAACCTCCTATACGTTGATTTAGAATGGCCTCGCCAATTACTAAATCCTCCTTAGTAGTTATTTTAACGTTTTCATAGCTACTTTCAACCATATATACAGATTGTCCTAAACGTTCGACAAGCATCGCTTCATCCGTTCCTAAGAAATAATCTTTTTCTGCTTGTTGTTCTGCACGCTTTAATACTTCAAAATCAAATGCTTGGGGCGTTTGAATCATCCATAAACTAGAGCGATCCACTGTTTCTTCAATAACACCATCTTTTACTCGTTTCATCGTATCCTTTGCGCGAACGCCTGCTATTGCTGCCCCTTTGGTATATGCTGTGTCCACTAGCTGATGAATAATCGATCTCGTTATAAAAGGTCTCGCTGCATCATGTACCAATACAATTTTCCCATCTTCCACCTTTTTTACACAATTATTAACGCTATATTGTCTTTCTGAACCCCCATCAACAAGCGCTTTTACTTTTGTAATATGATATTTTGTCAAAAGCATTTCAATATACGAACGTTCTTCTGATTTTACAGCCAACCATATTCCCTTACATTCCTCGTCTTGTTGAAATACTTCCAATGTATGTATCAAAATCGGCTTTTGATGTAATTCTAAAAATAATTTATTTTGACCCACAGCCATTCGTTTGCCACTGCCTGCTGCCGGTAATATAACATCATATTGCATGGTTTCCTCTCACTTCCTCGCCTCATCATAAAAAGGACAAGGCATTTTTGCCCTGTCTCTTTTTATATTTTTAGTTTTACATATGTGCGTCCATTTCATCAATACTTTTTTGAGTTTAAAAATACAATCATCAACTGATTTCCGTTATTAGATAACTTACCTTCCAACAAATCTAGCCCCCTTAGCTAGATTTAATGTACGAGGAAAACAATCATAGCAGGTAACAGCAGCAAATGTTGAATTACGCTATTCTTCCACTTTGTTTGGGTTTCGCAAAAATCATACGACCTGCCGAAGTCTGTAACACGCTCGTTACTGTCACAACAATTGTTTGACCAATATAAGATTTACCTTCCTCGACAACAATCATTGTACCATCATCTAAATAAGCGACACCTTGGTTGTGTTCCTTGCCATCCTTGATCACAACCACATTCATTTCTTCACCTGGAATAACAACCGGTTTCACAGCATTAGCTAAATCATTTATATTAAGCACTTCCACATTATGCAGATCACATACTTTATTTAAATTAAAATCATTTGTTAAGATTTTTCCACCCATTTTTTTAGCTAAACGCACTAATTTCAAATCAACCTCTGGAACATCTTCGAAATCGACTTCCGTGATCAAGACCTGTGAAGCTCTTTCTTCCTGTAGTTTTCTTAAAACGTCAAGACCACGACGCCCCCTCGTGCGTTTTAATGTATCAGACGAATCAGCTATATGTTGCAATTCTGTCAATACGAATTGGGGAACAACCAAAATCCCTTCCACAAAACCCGTTTCAGAAATATCCGCTATACGCCCATCAATAATAACACTTGTATCTAAAAGCTTATACAAGGAACTAGAAAAATCCACTTCCTCTGTAGATTTTTTTCTCAAACTATTATGGGATCTGCCTGATGTAAAAACATTAATCAATTCATCACGTTTTTTAAATCCCACTTGGAACCCTAAATATCCCAGTACAATTGATAGTAATATCGGTAAGATAGTTGTGATAATCGGAATTTTTACACTGTCGATCGAAAAACCGATCAAATAAGCAACGATTAACCCAATGATTAGCCCCAAAGTACCAAACAATAAATCTCCACTAGGTGCCTTCAATAATTTTTCTTCCATCCATCGAATGAATTTTACAAAATAATCTGAGAACAAAAATGAACAGCCAAATAATATTAAAGCACCAATAGCAACTGAAGTATACGGATTATTTAACCATGGGTTTGAAGATAAATGAATCAGTTTGTATAATGGCGGTAAGATAAATAAACCCATCGTCCCTCCGATAAAAAGAAACGCAATTTGAATAATTTTTTTAAGCATTTAACGCACCTCCCCAAGTGGTTTCATTATACATAGTTTCTCTGATTAACGCCTTGAATAGCTATTAACACGATTTAATTTCATAAAAATAGCTGCACAGCCGACAATAGCTTAAAAATTTGTGATAGTTTATAACTCTTTAAAACTCAACTTTAACGCTTGGTTTACTGTATCTACTCCAAGTACTTCGATATCGCTTGGATAAACCCAGCCTTCTAGGTTCGATGATGGAATGATAGCTCGTCTAAAACCTAATTTAGCAGCTTCTTGGACCCTCTGCTCGATACGTGAAACACGGCGTACTTCCCCTGTCAGCCCTACTTCCCCGATGTAGCAATCCATTGGCTTTGCCGCAACATCTCTAAAACTAGAGACAATGCTCACTAAGATAGCTAAATCAATAGCAGGTTCATCTAATTTAACACCGCCCGCCACTTTAATATAGGCATCCTGTGCTTGTAATAACATACCCATTCTTTTTTCTAACACTGCCATCAACAGCGATATACGATTCTGATCCACACCTGACGCCATTCGTTTTGGATAATTAAAGCTTGATGGTGTTACGAGAGCTTGAATTTCTACTAAGATAGGTCTTGTTCCTTCCATCGAAGCAACAACCGTCGAACCTGGTGCTCCCTGCGAACGCTCTTGTAAAAATAATTCAGATGGATTCAATACCTCTTTTAAACCGTTCTGAAGCATCTCAAAAATAGCAATTTCATTTGTTGAACCAAAACGGTTTTTTTGACTGCGTAATATACGATACGTATGATGGCGTTCACCTTCAAAGTATAATACGGTATCCACCATATGCTCTAAAATACGCGGTCCTGCAATTTGACCTTCTTTTGTGACATGACCAACTATGAAGATAGCAATATTCTTTGTCTTTGCGATTCTCATAAATTCTGCTGTACACTCTCGAACTTGAGATACACTTCCTGGCGCACTTGTTATATTTGGATGGTAGACTGTTTGAATGGAGTCCACAATCACAAACTTTGGTTGTACCTCATCGATTGTTTGATTTAAAAATTCCAAATTGGTTTCTGAGTAAATATATAACTCGGGTGACTTAACACCAAGGCGTTCTGCTCTAAGCTTTGTCTGATGAATCGATTCTTCTCCAGATATATAAAGGACACGGTGACCCTTATTAGATAATAGAGCGGATACCTGCAGTAATAATGTAGATTTACCAATACCCGGATCTCCACCGATTAATACAAGTGAGCCTGGTACTACTCCACCTCCTAGGACGCGATTTAGCTCTTTAAGTTCCGTTTTAACTCTTGGCGCTTCTGCTGATTTGACAGAAATAATGGGGGCAGCCTTTTGCGAAACGTTCACAGAATGCTGAAACGCACCTCTAGGACCTTTCGAAATAACTTCTACTTCTTCAACCATCGTATTCCATTCGCCACAGCCTGGGCACCTGCCAAGCCATTTGGGTGATTCATATCCACATGAATTGCAAAAGAATTTTGTCTTCTTTTTGACCATTTTTTTCTCCTTATATTGTAGTTTTATTCTCAAATTAACAGATTCAATTATCTCCAGTAAAAGGTGAAGGAAACTCCTATTGGATGAAATTGCACTTTATTACCTTATATTATAAAACAAGGCATCCCAAATTTCGCATTTGGAATGCCTTTTTACGGCGTACATGGCCTTTTGTCAAAATACGTTCATTATTTCGTTACGAGTTCTTTTACATTTACAACGAATTGATCATCTTTCACATCAAATACAACACGTTGACCTGTTAACACCGTACCTTTTAAGATTTCTTCAGAAAGTCGATCTTCTACATGTTTTTGAATAGCTCGACGTAATGGACGTGCACCATATTGAGGATCATAGCCTTCCTTCGCGATCTTTTCAATAGCGGCTGGCGTTAACTCAAGTGTAATATTTTGTTCTTCTAATCGTTTTGTTAAGGTTTTCGCCATGAGAACAACAATTTGGCTTAACTCTTCTTTTTCTAATGAATGGAACACGATCATTTCGTCTATACGATTTAAGAACTCAGGTCGGAATGCTTTTTTCAATTCTTCCATCATCACGTTTTTCGCAGTTTCTTGACTTTGAGTTGCGCTTTGTGCACCGAATCCAAGAGACTTACGATATTTTAACGCTTCTGCACCAATGTTAGAAGTCATGATCACCACTGTGTTACGGAAATCAACTACACGGCCTTTTGAATCTGTCAATCGACCATCATCAAGCACTTGTAAAAGGATGTTGAACACATCTGGATGTGCTTTTTCGATTTCATCAAGTAAAATAACAGAATATGGTTTACGACGAACCTTTTCGGTTAATTGACCACCTTCATCAAAGCCTACATATCCTGGAGGTGAGCCGACAAGACGTGAAGTCGAATGTTTTTCCATATATTCAGACATGTCAATTCGGATCATCGCGTCTTCATCACCGAACATAACTTCTGCTAATGCACGAGCGAGCTCTGTCTTACCTACACCTGTTGGACCCAAGAAGATAAATGAACCGATTGGACGTTTTGGATCTTTTAACCCAGCACGTGCTCGACGAATGGCTCTTGAAATGGCTTCAACTGCTTCACTTTGGCCCACAACACGTTTGTGTAGTTCTTCTTCAAGATGTAGTAGTTTTTCAGATTCTTCTTGTGCTAGTTTTGCAACTGGCACTCCTGTCCACATCGATACAACTTCCGCAATATCATTGACTGTTACTTTTGATTCTGATTTACCTTGTGCTTCTTTCCATTCTTTTTTAGTCGTATTCAACTTGTCTTTGAGTTTTTGTTCTGTATCACGCAATGATGCGGCTTTTTCAAATTCTTGTGATTGAACTGCAGCCATTTTCTCGGAATGGATAGAATCCAATTGCTGTTCTAATTCTTTCAAATCAGGCGGTGTTGTAAATGAACGTAAACGCACTTTTGAACCTGCTTCATCGATTAAATCAATGGCTTTATCTGGTAAGAAGCGGTCTGAAATATAACGATCTGACATTTTAGCAGCTGCTTCAATCGCTTCATCTGTAATTTTGACACGATGATGTGCTTCGTAGCGATCACGTAATCCTCTAATAATTTGAATAGCTTCTTCCACAGTAGGTTCATCCACTTGGATCGGTTGGAAACGACGTTCAAGTGCTGCATCCTTTTCAATATACTTACGATATTCATCTAATGTCGTAGCACCGATACATTGTAATTCACCACGTGCAAGAGATGGTTTTAAAATATTAGATGCATCGATTGCTCCTTCTGCACCACCTGCACCGATTAATGTATGCAATTCATCGATAAATAAGATCACATTACCTGCTTGACGGATTTCATCCATTACCTTTTTCAAACGATCTTCAAATTCACCACGGTATTTTGTACCTGCTACTACCGTTCCCATATCTAAAGTCATGACACGTTTATCACGCAATGTTTCTGGAACTTCATTGTTAACAATTTGTTGGGCTAGACCTTCAGCGATGGCTGTCTTACCTACACCAGGTTCACCGATCAATACAGGGTTATTTTTTGTTCGGCGTGATAGCACTTCGATGACACGTGTAATTTCCTTGCTACGTCCAATAACAGGATCTAAACTGCCTTCTCTAGCAATTTGTGTAAGATCACGCGCTAAGCTATCCAAAGTCGGTGTATTTGCAGCTGGAGCCGCATTCGTGTTCGCTTGTGGATGATCGCTGCTACCTAAAAGCTGTAATACTTGTTGACGAGCTTTGTTTAGACTGACACCCGCATTATTTAAGACTCGAGCTGCTACACCTTCGCCTTCACGGATTAATGCTAAAAGCAAATGCTCTGTACCAATATAGGAATGACCTAATTTACGTGATTCATCAACCGATAACTCGATAACCTTTTTAGCTCTAGGCGTATAATGAACGATTGGGCCAACATTCTGTGTACCAATTCCTACTAATTCTTTAATACCTTCTTCAATCATTTCAGGACTTACATCGATCGCTTCAAGTGCTTTGGCAGCAATTCCACCACCCTCGCGAATCAGTCCTAACAATATATGTTCAGTACCAATTGCCTCATGTTTCATGCGAATTGCTTCTTCTTGAGCAAGTTGCAAAACCTTTTGAGCGCGCTGTGTAAAACGATTATACATCATAAAAATTCTCCTCCTCTTCAACGCTTAATTAGAATCTGTATCATTTAACTGCAATTTTTCTCTAATGATGGATGCACGATAAACATCTCTTTCATTGGCTTGGAGTGTTGTACCTGCATGTTGTTGTAAAAAACCTGGTTGCATGATTAACATACACTCATTTAATACTTTATCGGGAATCGATGGCATTAACCCTAAATCGATACCTAATCGCACATTTGATAAGCAATTGGCGGCTTCTTCGCTCGATAAAATTCTGGCATATCGTAAAACACCTAAAGAGCGATTCAACCGATCGGATACTGCAATGGATGCATGTTCTAATAATGCTCGTCGTGCACCAATTTCCTTTTGAACGATTTGTTCAGCCACACTTTGCAAATCTAAAATAATATCTTCTTCAGGCTTACCCAATGTAATCTGATTTGAAAATTGATAATAATTACCGACAGCTTCTGTGCCTTCACCATAAATCCCTCGCACAACCATTCCTAGCCGTACCATCGTATTAATAAGAGGTCCCATTTGGTTGGTCACTGTTAATGCTGGTAAATGCATCATGACGGAAGCTCTAAGCCCAGTCCCCGTATTGGTTGGGCAACTTGTTAAATAACCAAATGAATCATCAAAAGCATAAGGTAAATTTTTTTCTAATAAGCGATCCACTTCATCCGCTAACTGATAGGCTTTGTCTAGCTGTAATCCCGGTTGCAAGCATTGAATTCGAATATGATCCTCTTCATTTATCATAATACTAATCGTTTCATCTTCTGATACTAGGATTGAACCAAATTTTGTTTTATTTGCTAATTGTGGGCTTATTAAGTGTTTCTCTACCAATACTTGCCGTTGTATTGCTGGCATATCATGAAGGGAGAAATAGGAAAATGGGATACCAAGACTATTTTCTCCATCCATCACTGCATTTGAAACCATCTTGCCAATTTTGGATGCCTCTTCATCTGAAAAAGCTCTTGGAAAACGGAAACCGTTTAAATTTCTAGCCAATCGAATACGTGTGCTCATGATAATGTCACCATAATCAACATCACCACGCATCCAAAGAGGTGGTTTGCTTTTTAGAAAATGATCAATGCTCGTCACTTTCCTCACCCCCTGTTTGTAGCTTCTTCTCTAATTCTCGTACTTGATCTCGAATATGAGCGGCATCTTCAAAACGTTCTGCTTCTACAGCTGATTTCATATCTTGGCGTAGCGCTTCAATTTGCCGTTTCATTTGATAACTTTGATTGACAGAACCGGGTACTTTTCCAATATGCTCTGTTGCACCATTATGCAGTCGTTTAAGTACTTGAGGTAGCTGTTCTTTGAACGTTTCATAACAAGTTGGACAATTAAATTTCCCCTCTTCAAGAAACTGTCTATAGGTCATCCCACATTGTGGGCAGCTATCATTTGGCACTTTCGTTTGCGTATTATTAATCGGTACTGATTGAACAGACCAACTTGGTGTTCCAAACCAATTGGCAAACAATTTTTGCATTGCATTTGAACCTTCTTCTGAATCGAGGTTCAAGTGAAAGTGATCCATCTGCTTATTGCATACATCACAATAATGTCTGGTAATTTTTTTACCATTTTTCATTTGCGTAACTGTGATCGTAGCCGGCCGCTGTTTACAATTTTCACAAATCATACCTTGCACCTCTTTATGTTTTCTTATCATACTTTAATGTTAATACCATAGCGTGTAATATTCGTGCACGTAATTCATCCCGTACCGGCAAATTGATGCATAGCACCGAACGATCAATTGCCGTGATCATCATCTTCGCCTCTCTACGAGTAATCACATCCTCGTCAATCAAACGAAAAATAAAATCTTGTGCTGTTGCTTGAGAGATCGAATCACCTATCTGTTGTAAAATTTCATCGATTAACTCTGTTTCAGAATCAGCTTTTACACGTAATATTCGAATATAACCGCCTCCACCACGTTTACTTTCGACTATATATCCACGTTCGGCAGTAAATCTCGTATTGATCACATAATTTATTTGCGATGGTACACACTGAAATTTATCTGCAATTTCACTGCGTTTAATTTCAATATGTCCTTTACCACCTAATTCAATAACTTCCTTCAAATACCCTTCAATAATGTCAGAGATATTTCGCATTTTTAGCTTCCACCTCACTTACATCACTGACTTTGACTATCTTTGACTATATTATATAAGGCTATAAAAATTGACGCAAATATTCTGCACTTCTTTTTATGAATTTTAAATATTTTTTACTATACGTAAAAAGCATACCGCTATATGCAGTATGCTCAAAAGTAACTTATTAAATCCATTTACCGACGATTGGATATTCCCAATGTACATCTTGTAACGCATTGATAATACCAATAATCGGTACAATGATGCCCATAAGACCAAAGACAACTATCATCGGAATACCGATAATTGCCAGGACAATCGTGGCTGATAGCACAGCTCCCACTCCCACTAGCACCCACATGACAAATTGAAACAGCAATGCTTGAATGGATAGACGTTTTATTTCTTCATCCTTTATCAAAAGAAAGAAGGCTATTGGCACTAAACATGGGGCAAAAAATGCACTTGCATGCAAAATTACTTTTAGTCCTTTTTCCTCCATATTCTAATCACTCACTTTCACTATTCTGAAACATTTTCTTATAGCTAATCTACGTTCTTTCCTTTGAATAAGTTTCACTTCTTTTAAAAGTTCTTTCATTTCTACATGCAACATTTCCATGATTGTTACGTCTTTTCTACTATAACGATTCTATTTAATCCTATTGTTGATACACATTTATATTCGCTATAGATGATAGCCTTTCTTGAACATTCGTAGAAGTTGTCACCTCTCACTTTATTATAGTAAGTAGGGATTTTTTTATCCCTAGCTGGAATTCGTTGAGCCATCAGGATTTTTAATAGATAGGCAAATTCTTATTCTCTGCTTGTTACTTAAGTCTTGAAGTGTTAGGAATCTGACTACCCGTTAAAATTGGACTAAAGTTTAAAATAACATATAACAGAGCTAAGGTAAGGGGGAGACTTCCTTGAAAAAAATCGTTTTGTTAATAGGAACCATTCTACTCGGCTTACTTATTTTCATCGGTATGCCATACTGTTTGCTAAAAAGTTCATTGATGCATCATTGCGACGAACCATCATCAGTATGTACCAAAACTGTTCAACATAAATTATCTCACGAAATCTCCATTCACTCTGATTTTCAGGATTCTTATATACCAGAAAAACTGTCGACCAATATATTCCCTAAATATTGGATCACTGACCACTAAAAGAAAGAAAATTCTCATCTAATAGGGATTTTTTTCATCTTCTGATGGATATCGTTGAACCAATCGAACTTTTACGGGCAGTTGATCCCCCATCTGTCTTTCCCGTTTCTCTCTAAATCTTGAGTTCAGGGTCTTACTGCCCGTTAAAGCAGGATAAAAATAGCTGTTCTTCTTTTTGGTGTCACACTAGAAGCGGTGTTTTTTATTCAATTATGGAAACATTGGCTTTTTTATGAGAGGATAGGTATAACAACAGTTGAAATGAGGTGTGGTAATGATTCGAACTCTTGGAGTGACAACTGACCAACAACTTAAAATGGATTTCCCACTAGATGAAATTAAACAAGGCAAATTTGATTGGTATTGGGTAGATTTTGAAAAGCCTAACGATACAGAAGACCTTCTATTAGATCAATTTTTTCATTTTCACCCTTTAGCAATTGAGGATTGTTTAATGCGACTGCAACGTCCAAAGGTAGATTATTACGACGATTATCACTTCCTAGTTGCCCACAAGATCAATGAGGAAACATTTGAAGCTGAAGAAGTGAACTTGTTCGTATCTCCCAGTTTCATCGTAACTTACCATAAATCTTCTGTACCTGAATTCGATGTTGTGCGGAAACGATTAGTGAGCCGTCCCCAAACATGGGAACGAGGAGCACTTTTTGTCATGTATCAAGCGATTGATAAAATCGTCGATAGCTATTTTCCTATGGTATATAACATTGAAGATCATTTAAACGAAATCGAAGACCAATTGAATTATCAAAATAGCACCAAATCAATGCGTTATGTATTTGATTTGAGAAGTGATTTACTTCATATAAGACGAACCATTCTACCAATGCGCGATTTACTTTATCGCATTTTAAATTCTTACCGATTCAATTTGGATGATCAGGAAAGAGCCTACTTTGGAGACATCCATGACCACTTAGTCAAGCTGACTGAAATGGTTGAATCAAACCGTGAGCTTACAGCAGATATGCGAGACAGTCATATGTCCGTAAATGCTAGTCGCATGAATGGTATTATGATGATTCTAACGATTATTTCATCTATTTTTATCCCCTTAACATTCATTGCTGGTGTTTATGGTATGAATTTTAAGCATATGCCCGAACTTGAATGGCACTATGGCTATTTTATCATTTTACTAATTATGTTTGGAATTGCGATTTCAATGATCACGTGGTTCAAACACAAAGGCTGGTTTGACTTATTTAGACCGTAAAACGCCCTCTATATTTGGCGAATCCCACCAAAATAAAGGGCTTTTTTTTACGTGTATGCTATTTATTTACCCCGCTTTAACGGGCAGTAAGATCCCAAACGAGAAAGATAGATGGGGTCAGGTCAACTGCCCGTATAAGTCCGATTGGTTCGGACGGGCAGGATGTTGGTCACTCAGGTGTTGCCACAGGACGTGGCGCCTTTAACCTGAGTTCCTCTATTTCAGGGGGGGAAGAAAACCCCCACTGATGGAGTTTCACTTTATCTTATCTTCCATGCCAAACAAAATAAATGCCAATATATAAGTTACGATTGTTGCACCAGCTGCGATCAAAATACGATTCGTCATTGTCACTGAAGTATAATTAGCATTTAGTAACATCATTGATGATACTGCAACAACAGCGGCCAACGGTAATGCAAATCTCCTACCTCTCTCTTTATCCATCTTTTAGTACATCCTTTTCTTCATAACTTTTTCTTTATTGTAGCACGCTCATATCTAAACGTAACTTGAAAACTGTGTCAAATTTTTGTTTTTCCTTTAGCATTTCGTATCAAATTCCCATCTTTTCTCTCAGATCATCACACAAAATTCATTTACCTAATTTCTTAAATATGCATTTACAGTAAAAATTGACTAGTACATTTTTTTCATGTTATCTTGTTATCAACTAAAAAAATGATAAAATAATAATAAGTATCATTAAGTTAATATAGCAAAGATTAATTGTATAAAACGGAATGGAGAATTACAGTGGCATTTTGGTCTAGTAAACAAAACAAAAATGAAAGATATTTCAATACGAATCAATACATTGGACAAGTCACATTGGATTTATCAAAACATCCAGAATTACAAAAACAAATTCAATTATTGCAATTAACTACAGAAGATTTAGCAATTATTAAACAATTACAACCCATTTCAAAAGAATTAATAGTGGAAATGGTAAATAATTTTTATGCTTCCATTACCAAATCAGACGATTTAGTTCAGATTATTAATCAATATTCCAATGTCGAAGCTTTAAAAGTAACACTCACACGTCACATTACGGAAATTTTCGATTGCCATATTGATGAAAAATATATTCAACAAAGAATCAGAATCGCCCATGCACATGTGCGTATTGGCTTAAAATCAAAGTGGTATCTTAATTCATTTCAATCTTTAACAACAACGTTCTCAACATTTATACGTCAATTAGATTTGCCAACATATGACGCAACTATAGCGATGAATGCTTTTTCTAAACTCATTAACTTAGAACAACAGCTTGTCATTGAAGCTTATGAAAATAAGGAAGAAGACGTAAGATTGAAAGCCAATGAATTACAGCATAATATTATTCTTTCTGTGCAAAGTACAGCACAAGAATTGAGTGCAATTAGTGAGGAAACAACTGCTTCCTTGCATTCATTAGCAAGTCAATCCGACGGTATTGCTCAGTCCACGAAAAAAGGGCTTGTGTTCGTTACTTCTACTCAAGAAAAATCAGAAAGTGGCAAACAACTGCTTGAAACACAGACGGAACTAATGAACCAAATGTCAAAAAGTGTGGCAATACTCGACAATACAATGAGCCAATTGCGTGTATCTTCACATAAAATCAATGAAATTGTACATCTTGTAACAGACATTGCAGACCAAACAAATTTACTAGCATTAAATGCATCCATTGAAGCAGCTCGTGCTGGCGAACATGGTAAAGGATTTGCAGTTGTTGCGGATGAGGTTCGAAAGCTTGCTGAAGAAACAAAAAAGGCCGTTCAAAATGTATCGCAGCTTATTGAAGATACGGAAAACAATATTGAAAACATGTCTAGTTCGGTAAAAAGTGTGGATACACAAATTACAAACGGGGTTAATATGCAAAATGATTTATCACAATCATTCCATCAAATTGCTGAAGCAGTCGCTGGAATCAAAGTGATAAATGAAGATACAATGGAAGACATTACAACGATCTCTCAATTATTAAATGATTTAAGCGATGGGGCTACCCAAGTTTCTGCATCAGCTGATCAATTGACCAATATTGCGAATAATTTAGCCTAATGGATCAAAAAGAAGAGCAATTTTGCAGAATAAAAAAAGAGGAACAGATACTGAAAAAATTCATAAGATCTTTTTAATTCCTTCCTCAACATAAGAACAAGAAAAAACGTCAACTCCTAATCATTAAGAGTTGACGTTTTGTTTTTTTACAAAAAGTGAAACTTCACATAGTGGAAGTTTTCTTGATCCCCTATTATGTGTTCGTTAAACTGAATAATAAACTTTGTTCAGATAATTGAACCTTTTACTTATCCTCCTGCTCTTGCTTGAGTCTTGAAGTAAAGATCTTACTATCCATTAATATGGTATCAAAATCTTCCAAGTCGGAGCGACTACAATGTAAAGAATTTATGTGGCATATTACGTTTTTCTTTACGATGTTGCCGACGTTGCGGCCCTGTTTCAAATAATCGCTTTTCTTCTTCCGTTTCCGGGTATACTGGCGCAACTTCTTGCGGCTTACCGTTTGCATCCACCGCTACCATTGTTACAAATGATTCAGTCGTTAATCTTTTTTTACCCGTATGAATATCTCTAGACTGTACGACAATATAAAGTTCCATAGAAGTTCGGCCTGTGGAACTAACGATTGCTTCAAGTTCTAATATCTCTCCGGAATGAACCGGCGAGAAAAAATCAACAGAATCAAATGATGCGGTAACTGTTTGCATTTTAGCATGTTTCATAGACGTTACGGCAGCGATTTCATCAATATACGCTAACACTTTACCACCGAAAATAGTATCCATATGGTTTGTATCTGGCGGTAAAACTAATCTTGTTTGAACGGTCCTTGATTGACTCATAGGAATCGGTTTAAGCATAGACAACACCCCTTTAAAATATGTCTGTATCTATGCTAACCTTAATTCTGTATCAGTGCAATAATAAAGTATTATTCACACATAATTTATTGTTATATATTATTTTTATAAAATAATATCACAGTTTAGTCTTAATGGTTATGAATTTCAATTCTGTCATTTCATTCACTGCATATTTAATTCCTTCACGACCATAACCACTTTTTTTGACACCACCATAAGGCATATTATCCGTACGGAATGTAGGAACATCATTAATAATGACAGCCCCTGCCTCCAACTCTTCTGCTGCTTTCATGGCATCTTCTAAATTGTTAGTAAAGATACCAGCATTTAACCCTAAGTCGGAATTGTTCAATAAAGCAATAGCTTTGTCGAATGTTTCATATGAAACAATCGACACAATCGGTGCAAATGTTTCCTGACATACAATTTTCATATCAGATTTGACATTCGTCATGACGGTTGGTGTCAAAGTACGTTCTGTAAATGTTCCACCCGCCGCAACTGTGGCACCTTGCGCTTTTGCCTCTTCAATCCACTCAGCAATACGAGTGACTTCTTTGGGATTAATCATTGCACTTACATCTGTACGCTCATCCATTGGATCGCCAACAACTAATTTTTCAGTCGCTGTCACAAATGCTTTTACAAATTCATCGTAAATAGATTGATGAACAAATATACGTTGCAACGAAATACATACTTGACCAGCAAAACCAAATGCGCCACCAACACACCGATTAACGATTTTATCAATTGGTGCACTCGGTTCAATGATTAAACCTGCATTAGAACCAAGCTCTAATGTTACTTTACGTAAACCAACCTTTTCTTTGATCTTCAGTCCGACAGCACCGCTACCTGTAAATGTTACCTTTTTGACAAGAGGATGTGTCACTAAAGTATCGCTAAGTTCGCTTCCACTACCTGTTACAATTTGTAGCATACCATCAGGTAAACCAGCTTCTTTAAAAATTTCAGCCATTACAATACTGCTCAAGGGCGTTTGCGTAGCTGGTTTTAAAACGACAGCATTTCCAACTGCAAAGGCTGGTCCTAGCTTATGTGCTACAAGATTAAATGGAAAGTTAAATGGAGTAATCGCTGAAACAACACCTAAAGGAACCCGTTTCGTCCATCCAATACGATCTGATCCCCCTGGTGCAGCATCCATTGGTACTGTTTCACCACTTAACTGTTTTGCTGCTTCACCGGCAAATTGATACGTTGCAATTGTACGATCGATTTCGGCTAATCCAGCCGTTAAAGGTTTCCCCGCCTCTTGCGCGAGAATTTCTGCAAATTCCTCGCGACGACTTTTCATAATAGCGACTACACGATATAAAATTTCAGCTCTTTCATAGGCAGTGGAAGACTTAAATTTCTTAAATGCCACTTGTGCACCTTCAATAGCAATTTCCACATCGTGTGGCGTTGCTTTTGCTACTTTAGCGATCACTTCCCCACTATATGGAGAAGTTAAATCATAGCTTTCACGTGTATCTACCCATTGTCCATTAATCCATAACTTTGTTTCTTTCAATCTAAGCACCTCCAATATTGTTATACCCTCTTTTATCTATACTATCACCAATCATTGTTTTAAACTTATTTTACAATCGCTTACGATAAGTTGATAATGAATGTAATGAGGTGATTATTATGACTGAGTTTGACGTGATCCAATCAACCGATGAATTTCAAAACAAGGATACACTTGTTGAACAGCTACAGGCATTAGGAATTCAAAAAGGTGATTCGATTATTGTACATTCATCACTTAGCAAAATGGGCTGGATCGCTGGAGCTGAACAGGCAGTTGTTGAGGCATTGATGCAAGTTATCACAAGACAAGGCACTATCGTAATGCCCTCTCAATCAACTGCAAACTCCGAACCTTCTTATTGGTCGATACCCCCTATTCCTAAAGCTTGGCAACAACCAGTTCGCGACACTATTTCAGCTTATGATCCACATTTAACACCTATACGTGGTATGGGAAAAATAGCGGAATGTTTTTTAAGACATCCCGAAACGATAAGAAGTCCTCATCCTGCACATTCTTTTATGGCATGGGGCAGGCATGCAAAGGATTGGATGCACGATCATCCATTAGAGGATTCATTTGGGTTAGCATCACCCCTTGGCAAAATGTATCATGCATCTGTGAAAATCATGTTAATAGGTGTTGATTATGATTCATGCACATCACTCCATCTTGCTGAATATTTAGCACAACAAAAAAACTATTCGTCGCAAGGGGCCGCAATGCTTGTCAATGGTCAGAGAAAATGGGTTACCTATGAACTGTTAGATATGGATTCCGAACGCTTTCCTGCTATTGGCAAAGCTTTTGAGTCTATAGCTCCTTCTTCTATTCGCCTCGGCAAACTGGGGCAAGCCAATACTCGTGTCATTTCTTTAAAACCTTTAGTCGACTTTGGTGTAGAATGGTTAAATGCTCATTCTGTAAGAATAGAATAATCAAAACGACTAAAAAATCTCCAGCCATCAACGACTGGAGATTCCTTATTTTAAAGAAGCTTTTTTACTTCTTCATATTCTTTATCTGTAAATACTCGTGAATTCAAGATAAAGTGTTTATCTTCTACGTTATCCAATGAAAACGTAGCTCCTCTACCCTCAATTGCGTCAATGATCAATTGGGTATGCTTCCAATAATCATATTGACTTCTATGCATATAGAATGGGACATCGCCTATCGAACCAAGATAAATATCTGCGGAACCTATTTGAAAATCCCCTTCTGCATAGCACATAGGGACAGAGCCATCACAACATCCACCAGATTGGTAAAACATGATAGGTCCATAGATGCCTTTTATATGTTCGATTAAAGCAAGCGCCTTATCTGTTGCAACTACACGTTCTACCATGTTTTTTCCTCCTTATGGCCTAGAAGAAGCCTTGCGGTTTACGGTTGTAATTGACAAGTAAACATTTCGTTTGTTGATAGTGTTCAAGCATCATTGCATGGTTTTCTCGACCAATACCAGATTGTTTGTAACCACCGAATGCAGCACCTGCTGGATATTGGTGATAAGTGTTCGTCCATACACGACCAGCTTGAATAGCACGACCAGCACGGTAAGCAATATCACCAGAACGAGACCATACACCCGCACCTAAACCGTATAAAGTATCGTTTGCGATTTGAATAGCTTCGTCAAAGTCTTTGAAAGTTGTTACACCAAGTACTGGGCCAAAGATTTCTTCTTGGAAAATACGCATTTTGTTATTACCTTTGAATACTGTTGGTTTGATGTAATAACCATCTTCTAAACCTTTGACATGGTTTTCTTCACCACCAATTAAACATTCAGCGCCTTCTTCTTTACCTAGTTTGATGTAAGATAGAATTTTTTGTTTTTGTTCATCAGAAGCTTGTGCTCCCATCATGACTTCTGTATCTAATGGGTTACCGATTTTAATAGCTTCCACACGTTTTAATGCGCGTTCCATAAATTTATCATAAATAGATTCTTGGACTAATGCACGGGAAGGACAAGTACAAATTTCACCAGAATTTAATGCGAACATAACTAAGCCTTCGACTGCTTTATCTAAGAATTCATCATCTTGATCCAGAACATCTTCAAAGAAAACGTTTGGTGATTTACCACCAAGTTCAAGTGTTACTGGAATAATATTTTCAGTTGCGTATTGCATGATCAGACGACCAACTGCAGTCGAACCTGTAAATGCAATTTTAGAGATACGTGGGTTTGTTGCAAGCGGTTTACCAACTTCAACACCAAAACCATTGACAACATTTAGTACGCCAGCTGGTAGGATATCTTGGATTAATTCAAGGACAACCATAATAGAAACTGGAGTTTGTTCTGCTGGTTTTAAGACGATACAGTTACCTGCAGCTAATGCTGGAGCAATCTTCCAAACAGCCATTAAGATTGGGAAATTCCATGGAATGATTTGTCCGACAACACCTAGTGGTTCGTGGAAGTGATAGGCTACTGTATCATTGTCAATTTGAGTAGTACGGCCTTCTTGCGCACGAATAGCACCTGCAAAATAACGGAAATGGTCAATTGCCAATGGAATATCGGCATTTAAAGTTTCACGTACGGCTTTCCCATTATCCCATGTTTCTGCAACTGCGATTTTTTCTAAGTTTTCTTCCATGCGATCTGCAATTTTATTTAAGATTTTAGCACGTTCTGCTGCAGAAGTTTTTCCCCAAGCATCTTTTGCTGCATGTGCGGCATCTAAAGCTAATTCAATATCTTCAGCAGTTGAACGAGCAGCCTTTGTGAAAACTTTTCCTGTAACTGGTGATTTATTTTCAAAATATTGACCTTTTACTGGTGGTACCCATTTGCCACCGATAAAGTTGTCATATTTATCTTTGAAGTTTACAACTGCACCTTCACTATTAGGATTTGCGTAAATCATTTTAGAATCTCTCCTTTAATATTTATTGAAAACTCATTCTCTCAAATTTCTAATTGAGAATGTTTTCAATTATATAATGTTCCAACACTCTCTATTAATCAAGTAATTTGCATTTTTTTAGAGTTTCTGAATTTTGTAGAAATCATGTAAATAAACACTAATAACTCAGATTTTTCTGAAATTTCTGCAAAATAAAGTGAACAAAGCTTATCATCCATTACGCACCAGCGTAATTGTGCCCGGATTTTCTTGAGTTTGCTTGAAAAGTTCCTCTTCAAAATCCGTAACATCCTCCAAAAGCTTTATTCACATTAATATACATATTAAACAAATTAAGAAATTATTCGATATCCCAACTGATCAAGCATTAATGGCTATAGTATCCTTACTTCAGGGCGTAAGGAAAAAGCAGAAAGATAAGTGGCTGGATGTAAGACATACATATCTGTTCGTCATCTGACCTTTATCGGTACTGGTAATTATACTGGTTGCGGGGTAAGGTAGAATTATTTAAAACAACTCCCATAATTTTAGCTTGAGAAGCATGAAGGGACGCTTTTGCCTTTAAAATATCTGCCTTTTTTGTCGTATTTCGATCTACAATCAATACTGTGCCATCACATTTATTTGATAAAATTCGTGCGTCTGTTACTGGTAGTAATGGGGGCGAATCAAAAATAACTAAATCATATTCTTGTCTTAGAACTTTTAACAATGTATCCATTGCTTTAGAGGCCAGCAACTCTGACGGATTAGGAGGAAGAGGCCCACTTGTTACAATATCTAATCCAGTTATTGAGGTTTCTTGTATTACGTTTTGAATCGTCTGCTGTTTGATCAATACACTAGATAATCCATCTATATTTAATAATCTAAAAGTATGATGTAATGTAGGTCTTCGCATATCTGCATCAACAATCAATACTTTTTTGCCCTCTTGTGCGAAAACAACACCAATATTGGCAGCATTGGTCGACTTTCCTTCACCTGGGATCGATGATGTCACTAATATGGTTTTTAACTCCTGATCTGGTGCAGAAAATGTAATATTTGTACGTATTGTCCGGAATTGTTCTGAAACGACGGATTTAGCGTCTGACATGGTAATAAGATTTCTCTCTAATTTCAAAAAACGCTTCTTTTTGTTTTTTTTATAGTGAAACATGTGAAATCCTCCTTCCCCTATGAACCTGAACGAATCATCTTTTTTGTAAAGTAATCATTTTTTATCAATGATAGGACTGACCAAACCAATCACCGGAATATTCCCCAGAATTTCTTCGATGTCCTGTTCAGATTTTATTCTCGTGTCAAAGGTTTCGATTAAAATGGCTAACCCGATCCCCAACATTAAACCAATGATAGTTGCAATACCCGTATTCAGTAGTTTATTTGGTTTGACAGGTTTAGAATTTTCACCTAATTTAGCAGCAGATAATATATTGATATTGTCTACTTTCATCAAAGATGGAACTTCTTTTTCAAATACTTGAGCAACTGTGTTGGCAATCTCTACAGCCTTCTCCGCATTTTTATCTTCTACTTGGACCGTCAATACTTGTGAATTATTAGCACTTGATACTGAAATTTGCTCTGTTAGTTTTTCGGGGGTACTCTTTAACTTTAGTTCATCAATAACTTTCGATAAAATGACAGGGCTTTTTATAATGACATTGTACGTATTGATCAACTGTAAATCTGCATCAATCTGTTGTGAAGATAGATATTGACCCTCTTTTTCGTATTTTTGATTAACTAAAATTTGTGTTTCTGCTTTATAAATTGGTGTTAATACAAAATAGCTAACGGCTATTGTTGCTCCACCAAACACTACCATCATTAGTAAAATTAAAAATATATGTCTTTTTAAAATTTTTATGCCATCACTTAATTGAATCGCTGCTTCCAACTTCCTCCCCCTCTTCTAGTCCCTACTATTTCTTCTCAATGTAGTATAGTGTTCTATCTCTTCAGTTATTCATTCAACTGCACAATATTTCTAAAAAACTATCAGTTTAAGAGAATAAACCCTATTCTATTTATCATGATTGGGGAAAAGGGAAGACAGTAAGGTTTGCCGTGAAGGTGGCTTACTACTTGTTTAGGCACTATAAAAAATGTTCAAAAAGAAGATTTAAATGGCAAGCTGCCTCCCTAGAAGCCATCAAATTCAGATGCACCCCAACAAAATTGACATATAGAAGAGAACACTTTTCTATTAAGCTGGCGCTTTCTTTGAATCCTGCGGAAATTGCTTTGAATCATTACTTCTGAAAAAATATTCCTCGCCATTTTCTTTTTTCAACATTCCTTGGCTCAAATAGAATGACTTCACTATTAGAAATAATTCGTGCATTGTTTTCTAAAAATATATGCACAAAATCAGAACACCTATGTTTTTCTAGATAGGACAATCCTTTCGCAAACAGAAATGGTCGTGCCGTCATATCATGCACATCTGATCCATATGTGTGTATTAAATTAGCCTTAACTAATTGTAAGGCTGTATGTTGAATTTGTTTTCCAAAATGCCCTACAAGGCTGCCTGCATTTAGTTGCGAAATTGCTCCCTGACGCACTAATTGTTCTAACAACTCAGGCTTTTGGGCAATCCCAGCATTTCGTTCTGGATGTGCAATCACTGGTACAATATTCATAGCTAATAACCGATTGATAATTTCAAAAGTATATCGTGGTACCCCCTGAGACGGCAATTCCAGCAGCAAATATTTAGAATGTGCTAACGTTAATGCGCTTCCTTTTTCAATCTGCTGACAAAGATGTTCATGGAGTCTTACTTCATGTCCTGTATAAACTGTTAATGGAAGGTCGTGAACTTTTATGACTTCTTTCAATACATCTGTCCTCTCCTTCACAGCATTTGCTTCAGCATGATATTGTGGGTGAAAGGCGTGTGAGGTAAAGATGATTTCAGTAATGCCCTCTGCCACTGCACTATGAAGCATTTGAATGGATTCTTCCAAACTTTTAGGTCCATCATCTATATCAAAAATAACATGGCTATGTATATCGATCATTACCGACACGCCCTCTCCATTTAAACTGTTAAAATACGACGCAGTGGAAATTTTAAGTCACCTCATATGTTAGTTAGACCCATCAGGCTTATACTGGTGATTGATCTCACATCATTTATCCCCTGCTTTTTCATATACGGGTTAGAAGCCATATAATTTCCTTGAATTTTGCCTTGCTATCCGTTCATGTGGGATAACTTCTTACTTCTATACGCTTAGAATATATTCCTTTATTTCATAAAAATTCCTTCTAAATTCAACAAAAAAACCGTATTCCTAGTTATATGATAAATAACTAGAAATACGGCTTACCCTTTTTTATAGTCCACCCAAATAGGCAGCCTTTACTTGCTCTGTTTCTTGCAGTTCTTTGGCAGTACCGGATAATACAACCTTTCCTGTCTCGATTACATAAGCACGGTCTGCTATAGAAAGAGCCATATGAGCATTTTGTTCGACTAAAAGAATGGTAGTTCCTTCTTTTCTAATTTCCTCTATTATATTAAAAATCGTTTTTACCATAATTGGTGCTAGCCCCATTGACGGTTCATCTAACAACAGCAACTTCGGCTTTGCCATAATCGCCCGCCCCATCGCAAGCATTTGTTGCTCACCACCTGATAAAGTACCCGATAATTGTTTACGGCGTTCTAAAAGAATCGGAAAAATGTTGAAAACACGTTCTTTATCCTTGGCAATTTCTGCGCGATCGTTTCGTAAATATGCACCTAAATCCAGATTATCTTCTACTGTCATATTGGCGAATACACGACGTCCTTCTGGCACATGTGAAATCCCTGCTTTGACAATAGATTGTGCAGGTTTTCCCGCAATGGACTGACCAAGATATTCAATGGTTCCTTTTTTAGGTTTTAATAAACCTGATAATGTTTTTAAAAGTGTACTCTTACCCGCACCATTCGCACCAATTAATGTAACGATTTCACCTTCATTTACCTCCAAGGAGACACCCTTTAATGCTTGAATATTGCCGTAAAATACATCAATACTATTTACCTTCAGCATCTATTCCGCTACCTCCTCACCTAAATAAGCCTCAATAACTTTTGGATTGTGGCGAATTTCTTCCGGACTACCATGAGCGATAAGCTGACCATGGTCAAGAACATAAATACGTTCACAGATTCCCATGACAAGTCCCATATCGTGCTCGATCAATAAAATCGTTAAATCGAATTTTTCACGAATAAGTGCTATCAATTCCATTAAATCATGTGTTTCTTGTGGATTCATACCGGCAGCCGGTTCATCTAATAGTAATAGCTTTGGCTTTGCCGCTAAGGCCCTTGCAATTTCAAGTCGTCGTTGCATTCCATATGGAAGATTTTTAGCCAACTCATGCATATATTTATCAAGGCCAAAAATCTTTAGAAATTCAATCGACTCTCGTTCCATTTTAGCTTCTCCAGAAAAATGACTTGGTAAACGTAAAATAGAACTGAATACGGAATGATGTGCAAGCGAATGATTTGCTACCTTTACATTATCTAAAACGGATAGTTCTTTGAACAAACGAATGTTTTGGAATGTACGACTGACACCACTTTTGGTTACTTGGTGCGGAGACATATTATTCATCTTTTTGCCGTCAAACGTAATCACTCCTTCTGTTGGTTTATATACGCCTGTCAACATATTGAAGCTTGTCGTTTTACCCGCACCATTCGGCCCTATCAAACCAATAAGCTCGCCTTGATACATTTCCATATTCAAATCAGATACAGCTTTCAAGCCACCAAAATGTATCCCTACATCCTCTACTTTTAAAAGAAGGTTACTCATTCATATTACCTCCTTTAGATTTCTTACCGAATTTGAATAGATCGGTAACTTCCTTCGTACCCATTAATCCAGCTGGACGATATAGCATAACAATGATCAATACCAAGCTATAAATAATCATACGAGTTTCTGGGAAATCTTGTAGATATAATGAAATGACTGTTAATAAGATAGCAGCAATAATCGAACCTGAGAGACTTCCTAAACCACCAAGTACAACATAGATTAAAATATCGAATGATTTTAAAAATCCAAATTGTGATGGTTGAATGATAAAGAAGTTATGAGAAAATAATCCTCCTGCAAGACCGGCAAAAAAGGAACCGATCGCAAAAGCTAGTACTTTATAATAAGTAGTATTAATCCCCATCGAATCTGCTGCAACTTCATCTTCTCGAACAGCGATACACGCACGACCATGACGTGAATTTGTAAAGTTTGAAATGACAACAACCGTAATAAGTGCAACAAAGAATGCATATGTCCAAGTTGTTAGATAATCTACTTGCATACCTGCTGCTCCACCTACATAGTCAATATTCAAGAAAATAATACGAATAATTTCTGCAAATCCGAGTGTAGCGATGGCTAAATAATCCCCTTTTAAACGAAGCGTAGGAATCCCAACGATTAAACCAGCGATTGCAGCGGCAATTGCCCCCATTAATAAAGCGATTGGGAACGGCCAACCTAAATTTGTAGTGAATATGGCTGAAACATAAGCACCAACTGCTAAAAATCCAGCATGACCTATAGAAAACTGTCCTGTAATACCGATAACTAAATGCAAACTAACAGCTAAAATAACATTGATCGCAATTGTAATAAAGAGATTGGAGTAATACATATCAAAATTTCCACTTGAAATCATAAACTGCACAACTGCATAGACAACTAGTGCTATCGCAACATATATCCAAAACACTTTAGACTTTTTCATAAGTACTTTCACCTACACTTTCTCACGGGTGTTTTTACCAAAAATACCCGACGGTCTAAAGATCAATATTAAGATTAAAATGACGAATGCAGCAGCATCTCGCCACAAAGAAAAGCCCAATGCACTAACTACTGTTTCGACAACTCCTAGTACCATACCTCCGGCTACTGCACCAGGAATAATGCCAATTCCACCAAGTACTGCAGCAACGAATGCTTTAACACCTGGTATAATTCCCATTAAAGGATCGATTTTCGTATAATAAATACCGAAAATAACACCTGCTGCACCAGCTAAAGCAGAGCCAATGGCAAATGTGATCGAAATTGTATTATCGACATTAATCCCCATCAAGCGAGCTGCCTCTTCGTCATATGATACTGCACGCATCGCTTTACCGATTTTCGTCTTATGTACTATGAATTGTAGAATTATCATAAGAACAACTGAGACTGATAAAATCATAATTGATTGCATAGAAATCTGCGCACCTAAAAAATGAAAAGACTTATTGGGAATAACATCTGGATACGCCTCCGGTTGTGCACCACGGAAGAATATCGTCGTATATTCAATTAAAAGAGAAACACCAATCGCTGTAATTAATGCAGCAATTCGCGTCGCATTTCTCAAACGTTTATAAGCTATACGTTCAATCAGTACCCCTAATATTGCACAAACAACCATTGCTAATATCAATGCTGGGAAAAAACCTAATCCCCATCTTGCAATAGCAAAAAAGCCTATAAATGCACCAATCATGAATACATCACCGTGTGCAAAGTTAATCAGCTTGATAATGCCATATACCATTGTATAGCCGAGGGCAATCAACGCATAGATACTACCGAGTGAAATACCATTAATCAATTGTTGCAACCACTCCATTAAAATCTCACTCCTTTTCCAAGACCATAAATAAACGACAAAAGGGAGGACAGTGCCCCCCTTTTATAAAACTAAAAATTAAGGATTAACTTTAGAGTTGAACACTTGCTCACCATCTTTAAACTCAAGAACTGTTGCTGATTTAACTGTGTTGTGTTTATCATCTACTGAGAATTTACCTGTTACTAATGACAAGTCTTTCGTACTTGCTAAAGCATCTTTTACTTTTTCACCATCTGTTGAGCCAGCACGTTCGATCGCATCTTTTAACCAATAAACCGTATCGTAACCAAGTGCATTAAATGCATCAGGTGCTTGATCACTATTTGCAGCCTTAAATGCTTTAACAAATTTTTGGATTTTTTCATCTGGGTCTTCAGAAGAGTAATGATTTGTGAAGTACGTTTTGTTGAGCGCATCTTTACCAGCTAACTCAACCATTTTAGGAGAGTCCCAACCGTCTCCACCCATTAACGGTACATCGATACCAGCAGCACGAGCTTGTTTAATGATTAAGCCTACTTCTTCATAGTAACCTGGGACATAAATGAAATCAGGTTTCTTTGATTTTAAACGAGTCAATGTAGATTTAAAATCTGTATCTTTGGCAACATAAGATTCTTGAGCTACGACTTTACCACCATTTTTTTCGATCGTATCTTTAAATGCTTTTGCCAATCCTTTTGCATAATCACTTGCGCTATCTGAGAAAATTGCTACATTTTTTGCTTTTAAAGTATCTAAAGCAAATTGCGCTGCCACTTGACCTTGGAATGGGTCAATGAAACATGTACGGAAAGCATATTCGTTTACTTCGCCTTTTTCATTGACAGTGACTGTTTCAGATGTTGCAGATGGTCCAATAACAGGCATCTTGTTTTTATTTGCAATTTGAACTGCAGCTACTGTATCACCAGAAGTAGCAGAACCAATTTGAGCTACAGCTTTTTCTTGCGTTGCTAATTTAATCGCAGCAGCTGTTGCTTCAGCTGCATCTGATTTATTATCAATTTCAACTGGCACGATTTTCTTACCATCGATACCACCGGCTTTGTTGATTTCATCAATGGCTAGCTTTGCACCTTTTGAAATGCCAGAACCATAGGAAGCTACGGGACCAGATAATTCTAAGTTCAAACCAACTTTGATCTCATCGCTATTTCCGCCTCCGCCACCAGAGGATTTTTCATCTTTATTTCCACAACCTGCTAGAATGCCAACGACCAAAGATGATGCTAAAAACACTGATGCATATCGTTTTAATTTTTTTGAACTCAATATAATATCCCCCTTATGAAAACTATACTTTCTTCAATATTCAGATAAATGCATATAATTCTGAATATTAATTTGATATAGCTTTAAAAACCTTGTTAGACTTTTTTACAAACCATATTGTAAATGATTCAGATGATTTAGTCTATATTAATTTTTTAGTAAATTTATAATATTAAAAATAGTATTTCCAATTTTTATTTTGAAAACATGAGACTACAACAAGCTTAGTCTCCTGAAACTTTCCGCAATCATGTGATAAATAAAAATCATTCTAACAAATCTAAATCACTTGTAGAATCAAGTTTTAACGATATTTTCAGTCATCATTTAGATGACATGAATAAGTCCCTATATAGGCCTTCTTGAAATCTTTTATTCCATAGATGATTTTTCTTTAGATTCAAAAATCAATACGCGCTCATGCATGTTATAAACAGAAATATTCGGCACTAAAATATCTTTTATCATTTTAAATTGAGTCTCATCTCGCAGAAATTGAATGTATTCAAAGGATGGATAGTATAATATCACATATATTTTTCGGGGATATAATTGTTGTGATTTCCATATATGACGAATGATATGGCGAAAAATCCGAATGGAAAAAGGATTGAAGAAAAAGAAGATATTATCGGTCGGTTTTATTTTATATTGTTCAGCCTTAATGTTAAGAAAATTTACGGGTGCAGCTACTAGATGATGTTCCTTCGAATATTGTGCCTTGTTTTGTAAGGCATCTTGCACATAGCTTTTGTTCATTTCAATCCCAAGTGTTTCAATATGATATCGATAATTCACATAAAAGACAACTCGGCCTTTACCGCATCCAAAGTCGACAAAACAATCCTTTTTTTCCAATTCAATTTGGTCAAAACATAGATCTAATACAGTATATGGTGTTGGCTCATAAGGATAATAATTGGCGAACAATTGAAAATTTTTTTGTTCTTCCGTCGTTTGTATGTGTAATAATTCATCATATTGTTGATCATTCATAGAAAGACACTCCATTTATTTTAGGTATAGGCTGAAGCCATTTCACAAATCTATTTTAGTTCAAAATATGAATTTTAAAACGGTGACAACTAAATATTCAGATTTCATGAGGGATAAGGACTATTTACTATTACACAATAAAGTATACCAGAGCTTAGAAATTCATATTGCATCAGGTGTGTTGATTATCCAATTTTATCTATCTCAATATAGATAATTAGCTTGATATTGGGAAACTTACCTTCTTTTATTGTGGGATAAGTAGAACGGACAAATGGCTATCCTGATCGCTGTGCTAGACGATCAATGATAGCCATTTACCAAGTATAAAGTGTAAAATTGGGTGGGATTTCACTGCCTGCATCGTCGAACAGATACAGGCAGTGACTGCATTACTCCATTACCATTTAGCTCGTATTTTCCCCCTACGTTTAAATATAAATACTGTAATGATTGCCAGTAGCAATACGACTACAGCTATACCATTTAAGATCATTGTTTGTTTAGAAGTGCCTGATGTCTCCTGATTTTTCTCCGCATTCGGAAATTGGCCCTGTCCCATCATCCCGCCACCCGGCTGTCCTTGGGCTCTACCACCGAATGTTTTTTCACTGTTATCGTTTGGACTTATTCCATTCTTTTTAGAGTCATTCGAAGAATCATCTTGGTTAACAGTTGAACTATTTTTCTTTGAATCAATAGCTGTTTGACTATTTGAGTTTACTGTAGTTGTTTCTCCATCTGATGCCTCACCTGATAGTTGCTTTAATATAGCTACAGAGCGTTGTTTCGCAAATTGCGGTAAGCTATTATCTCCTGAAACTGCCTTTTCAAAATCCTCTGTTGTATAGAACTTTGTGGGATCCTTTTCCACATATGGCTTGATCAGCTTAGCAATTTTAGCCGTTTCTTTGCTAATTTGTTCTTCAGTTAAATATTTTGTTGCTACTTCTTTTAAGTAGCTTTCATATTGTTTTTGATATTTATCATTAGATAGCAAAACATTGAGTAAGGGACGCTCTTCTAAAGTTGTTCCCGATACTGGATTTGTGATACTAAAGTCAATACTAGATTCGGCTAGTAAATTATTATTAGATCCTCCTGCTGCTCTTTGTCCCTTAGCATCACTCTTTTTGTTGCCTGTGTCCTTCTCTTGGTCTTGTGCTTTTTCTTCTTTTTGATCGTTATCATTTGCATTCTGATCATCCTGTTGAGTCGATGGTAACTCATCATTTTGTGGGGGTTGCATACTTCCTTGACCATTTCCATCCATTGGCATTTGACCTTCTGGAGGCTGCCCACTTGGAGGCGATGGCCTATTATCCTTCCCTGTGTCGTTATTTTGTTTGGAAGAGTTATTGCCTGTTGCTGAACGAGCGTTTTGTTCGTTATTATTTTGCAACTGTGGTCCTCCACCGCCGCCGCCAACACCAAAACCACCAAAGGACATATTGTAATCCCACGGAATGATATTAAATTTTCCATTTTCTTCATACAAATAATAGTTATGTTTTAAATTACTTTGGTAACTGTCCAGATTGACTAATGCTGTATTTACGGCAAAGTAACGCAGAAGATTGTCTACATTTGCTGTATCTTCAAGATTTTTTCCTTTATTATTAATCGCTTTTAGGAAATTAATGGTTGCCTCCTCTGAATCCTTATCCACCTTAGTTTTAGCATTTAATCCTGAATAGTCATCTAAATCATTACTAATCCATTTTAAATCACTGCCTGTACCATCTGGCTTATAAAGCGCCCCCGTATTTGTCTTAAAGTTCTTTGCTAAAAACGTTTCATCTACCTGTTCAACACCTAGAAATAAACCACGATCCTTGCCGTTGACGGTTACATACATATAAGAATAGGATGGAGTCGGCAATCCCATCTTTTCCATCAATTGATAGGAAAGATATTCACGCATCAGTGTCGCATCACTATAATTGTTATTCAGATTCAATTTTTTCAAGCCATTTAAACTTTGTTCGTCATTGTAATAATCAAAATCTATTTTTAAGCTATAACGATCTGAATCTTCATCATTGGCGACTTCACGCAATGATAAATTTCCTTTCGTACGAACCCCAACATGCTCGACTTTTTTACCATTGACGGTAACGGTTGCTTCTTTCATTTCTTCTTTCAATGGATTATTAAGCATGTCCTGCCAATCTGTATCCGATAACTCAATATCTACTGTTGTTACTTTATCGTGATTAAACACTTGTGATACGTAACTGGTTTCCGTATTCTTTGATTTTATCGCTAAGTTTGGTAATATCCCGACAGCACAAATAAACACCATCACGAGTACAGCGAGAATACCATAAACTACTCTATTTTTAATCATGCTGTAACTCCTTTACACGATATTTATTACGCTGTGAAATTCCCATCATAGCTAAGCATTACCGCCGAACGAATACCTTGGATAGAGGTTAACTCATTGATGAAATGCGAGTCATTTTCCTTTACACGTATTTCATAGGTCGCCTCTAAGTCATCCCCAGGCATCACAGATTTAGATTTTAATATATATTTTTTGGATTTTTCCTTAATAACATGTTCCATTGAGGCTTCTATTGAAGCATCATCATACTTCACGACCAACAAATAAGGATTCTCGATCGTAATCTTGTTCACAAAAAGGATGAGGACTAAGCCGATTAAAATAGATCCAATAATAACTAGCGGTATAAAACCTGCACCACATAAAATTCCTGATACAATAGCCCAAAACAAATAGACTAAATCCATTGGATCTTTAATAGGGGTACGGAAACGGACGATTGACAACGCACCGACCATTCCAAGAGATAGTAAAACATTTGAGGAAATGCCCATAATAATGAGTGCCGTAGCCATTGTCATAATCATTAAAGAAATATTGAAGCTATGGGAATAAATAACTCCTGAAAAAGTTTTTTTATAGACTGCATATATAAATAGCCCAACCAAAAAGGCAACGAGTAGTCCAATAAGTGAATCAGTTAGTGAAAAACTTGATGTTTTTTCAATAAAACTTGATTTAAAAATATCGTTAAAATTTATATTATCCATTTATCTTACTTCCTCCAATCTATTATCCATACATACGACTTAGTTGATATTTCGAATAGGCATCTGGTCTACGATCCATCATTTGTAAGGTCAGCTTAATGATATCTGGTAGATATTCATCATACTTTACCTCTAAAATCATTTGTGTTGGATCAAATACAGGCACCATTGCTAAATCCGGATTGAAAAGATCAATATTTCGAAAACTCGATTTAATCTGACTATCAAATGTGATACGAACATTGCCATATGGGTAGGTATAAGCTTCCCGAACATAATCTACCACTGTTACAGGTTTAAGTTGATATAAAGACATTTGAATGTACAACTCGCGAATTAATAGTCTCTGATCATTTTTCATCCATTCGATTTCACCAATACTCAGCCATTCATATTCATGTTTAGTTATGCAACATTTTTCCTTAAAGGTTAAATTGTTGCGTTTGCTTTTCTTCTCTAATTTAACAAAACTTGAATTATTTCCGTATATACGAATACGATATTTATCTCTTTTGAAATAGCCCTCTTTTTTCTCATTCAGAATTTTATTATCAAAATTATCAAAATAAACGCTTCGAATAACATACCTACCATCTCGTCCAGCATTTGTATCAAGCTTCATAACATGCTTTAGCTTATTTTTTAAAATGGTATAATCCACTTGTGAGATGGCATGCTTTAACTCTTTGCGCCCTTTTACTGTAAAATCATCTTGATAACGCATGGATAGACACCTCTTTTTTAACTGTTACTTGTACTACTATTGGATGTTGAGCTACTGTCTTTATCTAATTTATTTTTGATATTGTAATCTTTATAGAGGGAAGCTAACCATGAGCTATAATTATCATTGATTTTTTGTTCAATGACTGCGTCTTTTACTTTATCTTTTACATCTGCAAATTTAGCTTCTTTTGCATCCTTTTTACCTGTTACTTTAATAATGTGATAACCATAAGATGATTTCACGATATCGCTTGTTTCCCCCACTTTTAGTGAAAATGCCGCATCCGCAAAATCTTCATCCATATCACTTTTGGCAAAGTAACCTAGATTTCCTCCGTCTGATGCATTGCTTGAATCTTGTGAGTATTTTTTCGCTAGTTGATCCCAATTACCGCCATCATTTAATTTAGCTAATACCGTTTCAGCTGTTTTTTTGTCGTTCAATAGGATATGGCTTGCCTCCACCTGTGCCGCCTGATCATATGTGTCTTTATTTTCTTTAAAATAACTTTTTAATTCTGAATCTGTAATATCGAGAGTGGGCACCATTAACTTTTTAGTTAACAAGTATGTTTTTACACTTTTCTTGGCATCGCTCATTGTCATGTTATTAGAGGCAAGTGCTGATTTTAATGCCTCTTCGCTGCCATATTGTGTGGCTAAAGTATCCAACTGTGACTCAATTGCCTTTTTAGAAACAGTGACATGCTGTTTCTTAGCCTCTAGCTCTATCACTTTATCTGAGATTAATGTATCCAGAACGGTTTTTCCATATTGCTTATTTAAAGCTGAATCCAATTCTTCCTGTGAGATTTTCACATCACCGATTTTCGCTACATAGTTATCTTTGCTCACCAGATAATAAGTTACTACTGCTACGACACATATAAATGGAATACCAATAGCTAAAATCAGCTTTTTGCCTATTCCTTTTTTCTTATTTGAGTTCCATTCATTCATCTATATCTTCCTTCCTTTTAGGTGTTAGGTTATTTCACATCCTCTACAATAAATACTATACAAGCTGAATGTGTCAGTTGAATGTCGAGGAAAAAATCTTTAGAAAAATAAAACACTCTATCTCCCAGATGTATTTTTGAAGGAAAAAGTTTGGACATATTAGTATGTATTATGTTTTTCAAAGCGATTGGACATGAATTTCTCTTTGAAACAATTTTTAAGTACACAAAAAAGGGCATTCGATAAGTTTTGTATCCCATAACTTATCGAATGCCCTTTAGCTTTTCTATCCCCTATCAGCGGGTCGTAAAACCTACAACTGTGTGAAATTTCACCTTATAATTTTGGAATCATGACCTCAAAAATCGTGCCGCTTTCAGAACTCTTGATCAAACGAAGGTCTCCACCAATAGATTGTGCCATCATTTTACTTAATGGCAGCCCTAAGCCCAGACCATGAACTTCATATTTTTTATTTTCTCCTCGATAAAAGCGTTCAAAAATAAGTGTTTGCTCTTCCGCTAGAATTCCTCCGCCTGTGTCCGCAACACGAATAAGCACAGCACCCGTTGCTTCGCTGAGTGTAACGGTAATTTTGCCATGACCTTTCATTGCCTGTTTGGCATTTGTAAAAAGATTCGTAAATACTTGTTGAAATCTGACAAGATCAATTTCTACCTGTCTAGGCTCTGGTAATGTGACCAATGTCAATTCAATATCTTCTGTATCCTGCGTCAGTTCCCATTGTGTGACCGTCTCTTGTATCGTTTGATTGATTTCAAGTTTTTCAAGTTTCACAGGAATGGCATTCACAGAGAATGAATTAAACGCTAACAGATCTCCTACCATTGTTTTTAGCTTTGTCGTTTCATTGACAGCCATTCGTATAAATTCCTTTTGGTCTTCGCCTTCAACGACTCCATCCTGAATAGCTTGCAACAGACCACTGATAGAAGTGACTGGTGTTTTTAGTTCATGCGTTACCCCTGCTAATAGCTCAGTTCTCATGGCCTCTAACTGTTCTAATCTTGACGCCATTTCTTTGAAGGAATGCACGAGTTCATATATCTCTTCTTCTTTGATATTATCTGATAGTTGGATATTATAATTGCCATCTTGCACTTGCTTGGCTGCATAGGCCACATCCTTAATCGGTCTGGCTAAACGACGCGACAAGAAATAAATAGCCCCTAATCCTAGCAAGGCTAAACCAACAATCATAATCGCCAACTGACCATATTCTTGATTTAAATGTGTCAGATGCTCTTTTGTTTCCGTAATAATAATGTATCCGACTGTCTTATCATCGATTTCGATTTTCTTTTTAATCGCATAATACGTTTGCATAGAATCTTCTGATTTGAATTTGATCGTTTCTTTTTTAGATGCCATGACAGATTCAGGTATGGTCTGCTGCTCCATCGGTTCTTTTGGGCGATTGGTAGATAAAATATTCCCTTCCGTATCCACAATATAAATATTGGGGTTGATGCCCATATCGATAAAACGTTCCCGTTCTCTAAATACTCCAGGGTCTACTTTATTGCCGCTTGGAGTTCTCGAAGGCTCTGTGGATGAATTATTGGTAATATTATCTTCCAAACGGTTTGTAATTTCTTCCCCCATGAATTGAAGCATATCTAATCGATTTTGTAACGTTGTGTGGCGTATCCAGATAGCAGATAGGAACGCGACAATCGTTAATCCGATACATAAAGTAAGCAAATAGCGACTTGTCCAATATTGCGTTAAAGAAACCCTTTTATGATTGATATGATTTGACACTTAATTGATACCCCAATCCACGCAATGTTTTGATTTCACCTTCTGTTGCAGGCCAATCCTTCAATGCCTTGCGTAGCCGTTTAATGGCTAAGTCTACAGCACGGTCACTACCATCATATTCCCATCCCCAGACTTGATCAATAAGTTGATCTCGCGAAAATGTATGATTAGGATGCTCTGCAAGAAACATCAGAACTGATAAATCTCTTGGCGTTAAATCAATTTCATGACCGTCTATCATCACTTGATGGGATTGTAGATTGATTTCTAGACTGCCAAATTGACGTTTGGGCCCTGTATCTCCTTGTGTTCTTCGAAGAACAGCCTTAACACGCGCCACGACTTCCTCTGCTACAAACGGTTTTGCAATATAGTCGTCAGCCCCTTCGTTTAGCCCTTCTAATCTATAATTGACATCACCTAATGCAGTAAGCATAATGACTGGGCAATTACTCTCTTGTCGAATCTCTTTTAAAATTTGCCATCCATTTTTGCCCGGCAACATCACATCTAACAAAACAATGTTAGGACTACAAGCATGAAATTTTTCGATTGCTTCGGTACCCGTGAATGCCTGCTCTGTTTGAAAATGTACCTTTTGCAAATATGCCTTTAACACTTGGCTTATGGCAAATTCATCTTCAACAATCAATACTTTATCCATCGCTTGACCCCCATTCATCTTTTTTACTTATACATTATCATCTCAATAAGTCAGTAAGATGTCTAATCGCTGCTCTGTTTAAAATGGATTTAAACAAAAAAACTCTACTAATGTGAAATGGACCTTCACATCAGTAGAGCTATTATCTATCATTAAGCTAATTTCTCTTCATTTCCAAAATAATTGTCGTATTTTTCTTTATCAAGACGGCCTTCCCATTTAGCCATAACAAGTGAAGCAAGTGAATTACCTACTACGTTTACAGCTGTACGAGCCATATCAAGGATACGGTCGATTCCTAGGATAAATGCTAACCCTTCGAGTGGGATATTAACAGCCGTTAAAGTGGATAGCAATACAACGAATGATACGCCTGGAACACCTGCAATCCCCTTAGAAGTTACCATCAATGTAAGAACCAATGTAATTTGTTGACCTAATGTTAAGTCTATACCATACATTTGGGCAATAAATAATGCAGCGATCGATTGATATAAAGTTGAACCATCCAGGTTAAAGGAATAACCTGTTGGAATAACGAATGATACGATATCTTTTGGAACGCCGGATTTTTCCATCTTCATCATAATACGTGGTAATACAGATTCAGAACTTGAAGTTGAATACGCTAACAATAATTCATCTTTCAAAATGCGAATAATGTGGAAAATACTTAGACCACAAATTTTAGCAACTACTCCAAGTACAATGACGACAAATAAAATCATCGCTAAATAAACAAGGATCGCTAACTTTCCCAATGGAATCAATGATTTTACGCCAAACGTTGAAACAGTTACTGCAATTAACGCGAATACGCCGAATGGAGCGAATTTCATAATTGTATTGGTTACCCAGAACATGGCTTCTGCTACGCCTGAGAAGAATGCTAAAACTGGTTTTCCTTTCTCACCAATTGCCGCAACACCTAAACCAAATAATACGGAGAAAAAGATAATGGCAAGCATGTTACCATCTGACATGGCTTGTACAATATTTGTTGGTACGACATTAATAATCGTCTCAGCAAAGCCGCCACCTTCTTTTACTGTTTTACTTGTCTCTACATAAGTTGAAATATCACCTTTTGTTAAATGAGACATATCTACGCCAACACCAGGATGAAAAATATCTGCTGCTGCGATACCAATGACAATAGCAAATGTCGTAATAACTTCAAAATAAACGATTGTTTTAATACCTAATTTACCAAGCTGTCTAAAATCCCCTTGACCAGCTACACCAACGATCAATGTTGATATGATAATTGGTACAACAATCATTTTGATCATGTTCATAAAGATTGTGCCAACAGGTTGAAGATATTTCGTCACATTTTCATTTCCGTAGAAAATGGCTCCAACCATTACACCAAGAATCAGCCCAATGAGAATTTGCCAAGCTAATCCTAATTTGAATTGTTTCATAAAATAAGTCACCCCTTCAAATATGATTGCTTTCTATATCAAGAAGCAAAATCATAGCCTAATTATATGGGCAACTTATAAAATCCGACATTATCCGACATTTTAAATGATATAAAAATTCAAAAAAATCATTTTTTATATAACTTTTCTATTAAATAGATAAGTATCATGCCGAAAAGAGATTGATATTTACATATTATTACTTATTTTAATGAATGTTTGAATTTTTCGTTAGCTTCTACATATAAAACTTGTAAAAACTTTTTCACATTGATTTTGGTTTTTCTAGGTGCTGGTTCATTTTCCTGAATATTTTTCATCAACGTTCGTATTTCGGCAAATTCAAAATAACGAGGTGCATAGTATTCAAATTCTGGATTTGTATAATCCACCGCTCCAAGCGTTGCTAAATTACTCATTGCTATAGAGATGGTTCGACGGATACGCTGTTCAATCGCTTTACTTTCTTTCATGATTTCTATGCTATTAAATTTCGTTTGGCTAGCCAATTGTTCATAAATATCTTTTAATGGCGGAATCTGAATAGTCTTTTCTTTGCTAGAAGACAAGAAATCAATAATAGATACGATATCGTCACTTCCTACTTCTCCAAGAATACCCATGTCATTTAGGATGGATGACACCGTATCCTTAATTGTACGGTGAGATTCCTCTTTTGTTTCTTCTTCAAAATGTAATATAGACTTTCGAATAGTCAGAAGAGATTTTTTTAGTAAAAGACGTTCAGATGTTTTTTTCAATACACTTTGTACTTCAATGCGATTAATCGGTTTGTGTATAAAAAATTCAATATCTTTTTCATAAGCTTCACCGATCATTTCTTTATTTTCAACTTGCGATATCATGATAAAGTTTCCTTTAAATCCTTGATTACGAAGCTGATCTATTGTTTCGATACCATCTAAACTTGGCATCAAAAGATCAATTAGCACAAAATCTGGATCGCTCGATAGAATAGGTTCCAATGCATTGACGCCGCTATCAGCTTCTCCAATGACTACACCCATATTCCCTTCTAGAATGATCTGTTTAAGCATACGTCGACTCGCTGCATCATCATCTACAATAAAGTATCGCAAGTTTACTTCACTCCCTTTTGTATGTTCTTGCGAGGTATCTTGATATGGAAAATAGTTCCTATAGATGGACATTCAACATGAATTTGGCCGTCTAGCATTTGAACAATCTCTTGCACATGAGATAAACCGATCCCCGTTGCAGCTACACCTTGTTGGTTATATTTTGTTGTAAAACCCGGTTCAAAAATAACATCCAAGTCATCTTCAGCTATACCTTTTCCTGTATCTTGTATGACAAAATGGATCATCTCTCCATACTCAAAAATCCCAAGCTTAATATTTCCTTTTTCTTCTATAGCCTCAATCGAATTGGCTGTAATATTATTAAGAATTGCAAGTAGGGGTATTTGTTGTGTTAATGCAAAATCAACCGTATTGTCGGTTTTAAACTCAATATGCTTATTTAGCATTTCACTATATTTACTATTTGCAGTTATAACAAAATCAACGATGTTCGACAAATAATATACATCTTCTGTCTTAGGCATTGTTATATTCGATAACCCTGAAAAGATCCTCTGCGCATCTTTCTTTACCTCATGAATTTCCTGGGAAATGTGCAATGCCTTCACACTCTGTTCTTGTGATTGTTGTTTCTTTAACGTGCGATATAAATCGTAACTCGCTGCCATTATTTGTTCAATATGATTCATCATTTTTTGCAAATACACTGTTTCGACATATAAATCTGAGCTTAAAGTCAGTTGTTGGTTCAAGCTTTTACGTTGCTCAGATAGTATAATAGAGCTATAGATCCCTACCACAAAGAAACTTCTTAGGATCGCAACCATAACGATTAAAAGCCAATCAGAAAAATCTAAATAGTTATTAGGTAAAATGACATAACGAACAATATGTTCAGCACTATTTGAGATGATCTCAATAAAGGTTGCCATTATTCCTAATTTAAGAGGTTGATCGATCAATTGTTCAACTTTTAATAACTTAAATAAGTAAACATACACGAAGTAAAACAAAAAGGCAGGATAATGCTCTGTAAAACTATCAGAAAGTGTACCGCTATATATAAAAACGTTTGAAAATATACGAAAAAAAACGACCGTTAATCCTGTTATTATGCCCGTTCGAATGACTGATTTAGGTATACGTATTAAGACTAATAATAGAAAAGTAATACTTCCTAGACCGAAACGGAAATGTTCTCCATTAAATGGTATAATTTTAATTTCACTACTAATTGCTGTGAAGACCGCAATAAGCAATACCCATATCGTTTCGGACTTCAACCATTTGAATGATATTGGATTCATAGGAAATCACCTTTTGAAAAAGACTTAAAAATTCACATACAGCTTATTTTATCATTTTCGATAGGATAAAGAAAAATATTTATCAAGCGAGAAAGATAACCCTTTCAAAGAAAAACATCCCCCACACTCAAGTTGAATGTAGAGGATGTTTGGATCATTTAAATGAAACTGGGATTGTAAAAGACTTTGATTAATTCATCATATGTTGAATAATTTCACGATTGCGTTCTTTGAATATTTCATTGTGAGAAGATACCATACCAAAAGCATTAGCAGATGGTTCAATATAAGTTTTTGCCCTGTTGACCGCATTCACAGCATCTTGAAATGCTCCTGCAATCAGATGGACTTTGCCATCATAACTCATGATATCTCCAGCAGCAAACAAACCTGGAACAGATGATTCTCCGAATGAATTTCCTTTAATGTAAAAATCATCTACAAGTTGGACGTCGATCGCACTATTACTTAATAACGAAGAATCATGTTCAAAACCATGACTAATAATCACTGCATCGACATCTATATTGATAGACTCTTTTGTTTTGTTATTCGTAAGTTCTACCGTTTTTATCAGATCTTTATGGCTATCATCAGCCAGTAATTTTGTAATAGATGTATTGCAGAATATCATGGCATCACTTGATAATAATTGTTCCACTTGTGATTCATGTGCCGGTAAATTTTCTTTACGATAACTGACATAAACTTTTTTAGCGACCTGTTGTAATTCATTTGCCCAATCAACAGCGGAATTACCACCTCCTGAAATCAAAACAACCTTGTCTTTGAATCGTTGTAGTGATTTGATCGTATAATTCAAGTTGGATACTTCAAATCTTTCTGCGCCTTCGATTTCAAGTTTTTGTGGATTTAAAATACCACTTCCTACCGCAACGATGACCGTTTTTGAAAAATGTTCCTCACCCTTTAAAGTTGTCAGTTTAAAAAGTGCATCTTCGGTTCGAGTAATAGTTTCAACCTTCTCACCTAATACAACAGTAGGTTGAAATGTTAGACCTTGTTCTATCAATTGCTCAATCAGCTGTTCACTAGCTAATGGTTTATGCCCGCCTACATCCCAAATCATTTTCTCCGGATAGACATGAAGTTTGCCACCTAAGTTTGGTTGATATTCGATTATTTTTGTTTTCATGCCTCTCAATCCACTATAAAAGGCTGAATATAAACCTGCTGGTCCTCCACCGATAATTGTAACATCATAAATTTCCTCCATTTGACCCATCCTTTTCACTCCCATGTTTATATACAAAATTTTTATCTCTTATTGACAATCATTATCAATTGAATTATGATTATTGTCAAGTATGATTGAAATTTATTCTCATTTATATCGTTAATTTTTTGCAAATAGGAGGTTTGTTCATAAATGGTGCGTCTACATACCGATGACTTAAGCGTTGGCTATGGTGAAAAGTTAATTTTGCAAAACTTAAATATCGAAATCCCTGATCAAAAAATCACGACAATTATTGGTTCAAACGGCTGTGGTAAGTCGACTTTGCTCAAAACAATGACCCGAATCATTAGTCAACAGTCTGGTACGACTGTTTTAGATGGTGCAGATATTGCTAAACAAAAGACGAAAGATCTCGCGCGTAAAATGGCGATTCTTCCACAAACTCCGGAAAGCATTAATGGATTGACTGTTGGAGAATTGGTTTCTTATGGACGTTTTCCTTATCAAAAAGGGCTTGGAAAATTGACAAAGAAAGACTACGAGGTGATTGACTGGGCCCTAGAGGTGACAGGCACTGCCGATTATAAATACCGTCCTGTCGATGCACTATCAGGTGGACAAAGACAACGTGTATGGATCGCAATGGCACTTGCTCAAGAAACAGAAATCATTTTCTTAGATGAGCCGACTACGTATTTAGATATGGCACATCAATTAGAAGTGCTTACATTGCTTCAAAAACTAAACAGGGAGCAACATCGCACTATCATTATGGTGCTTCATGATCTAAATCAAGCTGCTCGATTTGCAGACTACTTAATTGCTCTTAAGGATGGTCAGATCATCAAGGCCGGAAACTGTGAAGATGTTATCCGACCAGATGTATTAAAAACCGTTTTTAATATAGACGCCTATATTGACAAAGACCCTAGAACGCATAAGCCAATGTGTATGACATACGATCTTATCTAAAGTAAAAAATATTTTTCCCACTGTTGTTATGAAAAATGATAAAAAGAGGCCTTATAAGCAAGTTCTTGCTTGTAGGCTTCTTTTTTATGAATTCAAAAAATTTGACTAATTAAAAGATTATCTTTAAAATTATCTTGAATTCGAGATAATTTAAAATTTATTATACGAGGGAGCGATTACGATGCTAAGAAAAGTTGATCATAAACAAATGGGGACAAGTCATCTAGGCTGGTTAAATAGTACATTCCATTTTTCATTTGCTGAATACTATAATCCAAACAACATCCAATTTGGTGCACTACGTGTTATTAATGATGATTTAATCGCACCACACACTGGATTCGACCTTCACCCTCACCGTGACATGGAAATCATCTCTTATGTAGTCAAGGGTGCACTCACACACCAAGATAGTATGGGAAACAAACATACAATCACACGCGGTCAAGTACAATATATGAGTGCGGGTACAGGTGTTTTCCATAGTGAACATAATAGAGGTGAGGAAGAACTTCGTATGTTACAAATTTGGATTTTACCAGACCGATACGGCCATACGCCTCATTATGGTGAATTCTTATTTACAATGGATGAACGAAAGAATAAATGGCTTCACATGGTTTCAGATAAAAAAGGCACTGCGCCTATTCAAATAAACCAGGATGCAAATCTCTATGCCCTTGAACTAGATGCAGGCAAGGGAATCGACTTTGAAGTGGCAGAAGGCAGACAAGCATATCTCGTTGAAATAGAAGGCCGAGCAACCATCAATGACATCGAACTTGAAACGCATGATGGCTTAGAAATCAAGGAAGAAGATATTCATATCAAAGCACAAGACACTGCACATATCTTAGTAATTGAAATGGTTAAAATCGACTGATCTTTCTTCAAGGAAAGCTTCACACAGTGATGATTTTCTATACCCCAACTATGTGTTAGTTGGATCAATCGGAGCTTACAGGCAAAGTTGATCCCACACCTATCCTCACTTATTATCGGAGTCTTGATATAGAATTGCTATTACCTGATGAACGAGGAATAAAAAAGCCCCATTTTGATCAATCTTTTTCAAAATGGAGCTTTTTATTTTTGCTACTAAACCAGGGTCCATACGAATTTTTCATCAATCTTTATTTCATCCGAAAAACGATTCCATTCTTTCTTCAAGAATGGCTGCTGAAAGTCGGTTCGGTAATAAGTTAAATAAACCATTATATAGACTCAACTACAATAACGGACCAGCCTTTTCCCTTATAGGCATTGTATCCTTCCGTTAGGCAATAGGCACAAATTTGGTTATTCTCTATTACATATCCACGGGTATCTGCGCCACTTATAACCTGATTGACGGCTTTCATATTGTTCAAATTCTTACTTAAAATATTTTCTCTATCTTTTGATGCGATCACGATACCTTCTTTATTGATCAAATATAAATTTGAATGTTCATCAATTTTGACATTATCAATAATATCGTAGATGAAATCCCAGTTGAAACGTGTAGATAATACACCAATGACATTGCCAAATTGATCGCGAATCGGACAAGAATAGCCCATTGTGTATCCTTGGACAACTTCAGAATAATACATATCTGTTACATATACATCATTATTCGCAACAGTCTCTTTAAACCATTCACGATCCGCCATACTCTTGCCAACTTCGCTTTGATTTTTTGCAGTGACTAAAATATTCCCATTCAAATCAACAACCAATAATTCAAAATATACTTCATAAATTTCGTATATATTTTTTAATAAAGCCTGTGCAGCCTGTTTCGTTTCAGTTGTTGGATCTAATACAACATTTTTGACTGCATCAAAAGTCGCCCATGCTTGTACATCGCAATTTCTTTCAAATAAATTACGATCAATTTTATCGATCGTATCAAAAGCAATATCTACTGTTCGGACAGCAATGATTTCATTCGCCTTTTGTTGAATAGAGTTAATAATTTCTTCACTTTCTTTACTTGCATCCATACTTGCTGCGGCAAACTTATTAATCTCTTTTGCTACTACCGAAAAGCCTCGCCCTGCTTCTCCAGCTCTAGCTGCTTCGATCCCTGAATTTAATGCTAATATTTTGGACTGCAAAGAGATCTTTTGTAATTTTTGCATAACTGTTTGCATTTCTTTATTTTGATATTTTAGCTCATTCATCAATGTTGATACATTAAGATTTTTTTCTTGTGTTTTTGTCATATAATAACCCCCTAATTAAAAACCTTTCTTTATAGTATAGCATGCTAATTTTAGAATTTTCCGACTAATAATTGTATTATTAACATTTCATTACTTAAAATTTAATCATAGCGCTTACATATTGTGAGTAAATTTGTTCTTTTATGTAATAAAACCTTACATAAAAAGCTGTCATTGATTAGATGACAGCTTTCGTTTTATTTTAACGCACGTTGTAAAAAAGCCTTTGTACGTTCGTGTTTTGGGTTGTTGAATACTTCATCTGGCGCACCGTCCTCAACGATCACACCCTTATCCATAAATACAATTCGATCAGATACTTCTCTTGCAAATTCCATTTCATGCGTAACAACGATCATCGTTAAGCCTGATTGCGCTAATTCTTTCATTACTTTCAATACTTCCCCTACCATTTCAGGATCAAGGGCTGATGTGGGTTCATCGAATAATAGCGCATCCGGTTGCATAGACAAAGCTCTAGCAATAGCAACACGTTGTTTTTGCCCCCCTGATAATTGACCAGGTCTCGCATTTAAATAACGATCCATCCCCACTACTTTTAGGTATTTCATGGCTACATCTTTGGCTTCATCTTTTGAACGTTTTAAAACCTTTACTTGACCTAAGATACAATTGTTTAACACATCGCAGTTGTTAAATAAATTGAATTGTTGAAATACCATCCCTAGATGAGTTCGATACGTATTAAGATTTTGTTTATTACCTAGGATATTTTTGCCATTATAAACAATCTCACCGCCACTTGGCGTTTCAAGTAAGTTAATGCAGCGCAAAAGCGTTGACTTTCCTGATCCAGATGAACCAATGACACACACTACTTCACCTTTTTTCACGGAAAAGTTTATGTCTTTTAATACTTCATGTGTACCAAAGGATTTACTGAGATGTTGAATATCGATAATTGTTTCCATAGTTATTCTCTCCTTTGTACCTCTATTTTGTTTGTTCTGATCCACGAATCAGTGCAGCATCATCTAACATTTGATAGTTCGCGTCACCTGTGAGTCTACGTTCAAAGAATCGCAAAATTTGCGTAACAATAATGGTCATGACTAAATAAATAATACATGCTACGAAGAATGATTCGAAGTAACGGAAGTTATTCCCTGCAATCGATTTAGTTTGGAAGAATAATTCTGTTACACCGATTACATTTAATACAGATGTATCTTTGATATTCATCACATATTGGTTACCTGTCGCAGGTAAAATATTACGCAAAACCTGTGGTAAAACTACATGGACCATTGTTTGCCAATGATTCATACCAATAGCCCGTGCCGCTTCAAATTGACCTTGTTCAATACTCATTATTCCACCGCGTACGATTTCAGCCATATAAGCACCTGTGTTGATCGATACAATCAAAATAGCCGCAAAGGTACGGTTCATGTCAATGCCAAACAATAAATCAGAACCATAGTAAACAACCATTGCTTGCACGATCATAGGTGTTCCTCGAAAGAACTCAACATAAACAGTTAAAATCGCATTAATGGTTTGTAAAATCCATTTTTTAGCTCCACCATTACCCTTTGGAATTGTATTAATGACGCCAATAATCAAGCCGATTAATGCGCCAATAATAGTCCCGATTGTTGAAATAACCAGTGTCATCCAAGCGCCTCGTAAGAACATCGGCCAGTTATTTGTAATGATATTGATAAACCATTCTAAGCTCATTATTACTCCTCCTTAAAGCATAACAAGAACTACCAATTGCTATAAATCACACAATCGGTAGCTCTTTAAGTCTAAAAACTATTTAGCTGCTGGTTGATTTTTGATTGCATCATCCATAATTTGTTGACGGTCTTCTTCTGAAATACCTTTAAGAATTTTGTTGATTTTTTCTGTTAAATCGCTATCTTTTTGTAAGCCGACTGCGATTGCAGTATCTTCTTCTGAAGTTTTGAAGCCTTTATCATCCGCAAATTCAACCATTGCGAATTTATCGTTAGCTGCTGTAGCTGAAACTGCTTCAGGTTTTTCCGAAACGTAAGCATCGATTTTGCCTGACTCAAGTGCTACACGCATTGCTGGGAAGTTATCCATCGCTGTTTGTTTTTTAACGTCTTTAATTTGATCAATAACTGTGTAATGGAATGTATTTAACTGAGCAGTTACCTTTGCCCCCTTGAAATCGGCGATTGAAGTAGCACCATCAAACTTGCTACCTTTTTTTACAACCATTACTAGGTTTGATTTATAGTAAATATCTGAGAAATCAATGGTTTTTTTACGTTCTGCAGTTGGTGACATACCAGCAATAATGGCATCAATTTTACCTGAAGTCAATGCAGGTACAAGACCATCCCATTCTGTTTTAACGATCACTAATTTCTTGCCTAATCCATCAGCAATTTTTTGTGCGATTTGTACATCATAACCATTTGCATATTCTGCATTTCCTTTAATGGCGACACCACCATTTGAATCATCTGATTGTGTCCAGTTAAACGGTGGATATCCCGCTTCCATGCCTACTGCAAATGTACCTTTACTATCCCCACTATCCGATGATTCTGATTTTTTAGAATCATCCGAGCCACACCCTGCTAACACAAGGATGGTCATTAATAAAACACCTGACAATAATGCCCATGTCTTTTTCATATTTCCCTCTCCTTTGAAAAACAATCTCCTATGTGCCTTAGAAAAAAAGACTATAAAAAAGGAACCTGAGTTGAACTCAGGCTCCAGAATATATCTAGTCCTAAATCCTCCACTTTTATCCCATCATGAGATAGCTCAACTCAATAACTTCGACAACTTATTGAGACAGTCCTGCAATTATTCACTGCAGACCCAGCATGTAATATCGAGATTATTACAAACTTCGGCAACATTTCCTTCTCCCTAGTTTCCTCGCTTTCTCTAACTCCACTAAGAACTATTAAATATTGCACCTCTACCTCACCGCGATACTAGTGAGGTTGTATTTATCAATTAATAGTGACAGTCTACATGACTAGCACTTTTCTGTCAACCGCTCACTATTAAATTAGCATAAGATTAGTAGTATTCTAATAAATTCGAGCTATAAATTAGTGAAGGTTTATATCATTTTCCTTCTTTTAAAATATCTGATTCAATATACTGGATTTCACCAGTAGTTGCATCGATTTTTTCAATTTCACCATTTGCTGAGAAATCCATGACATAATTTAATCCATATACTGTAACTTCTTCATCCTCCTCATCATAATTGATCGTGCGAGCAAGTTTCATTTGCAAATGTTCTTTAAATATGGCATCTGCTTGTTCTAATGATAATACAGGATCCATCTTCATATTTAGTAGTTGTGTTTCATCTGGTAATATAATAGAACAATCACGAATAACACCAGTATAAATACCAACATTCACATAGATAGTATATTCCTCTATGCGAATCCCTTTGTAATGGCGTACGAATGTAAAGGTTGTAAATGGTTCGAAATTGTTATCCTCATCATCTTCATCCAAATCCTCTTCGTTTTCTTCTTCCATCATTTCAAGTTCCTCAAAGAATCGGCGCTCTTCCTCCGTTAAATCTTCTTCTGTTAAAACTTCAAAGTCATCGCCATCTTGAAGTTGTTCTTCCAGTAAATATTTTTCATGAATATTTCCTATTGCAGCTTCTAAGAACATTTTCGCCTTTGTTTCAAGAAGCTCTAAAGGTAATTCCTCTTCTAATTCCTTCCATTCAACATTTGACTCATAATTTTGTTGCAACGCGTCTATCTGTTCCATCTTAATCGTTGGTTCAGTTTCTTCCATATTCCTTTCATCCTCTGATGGATACCAATAGGTGCCTACACCGTTTTCTATTTTATGCATATCATTGGTAACGCCTAAGAGACTTTCTATAGATTCAGTTACATTGACTTGTTCAAACGCATGCGCATCGGCGACAAATTCATCCAAAAGCTCATCCGCTGTTACGACTTGCCCATCAACACGAACGGCTACATATTCACGTTTCGGATAATATGCAAGTTTCATCTCTCCGCTATTTTCGAAGATACCTAGTTCCACTAGAGGATATTGGCATAATATATTTTTTGCATCTTGTGCTGAAATTTGAATATCTGGATAAGATAATTGATAATACGATTGAAACAAGACAGCTGAGATAATAAATCCTTGCTTATTGATCTCAATAGTTGCACCTGAATTAGGCAAAAATAAATTTAATGCGCCATCCTTTGCTTCAAACACGATCATATAAGATTCGCCATTCCATTCTGTCATCTTTTTAAAATGCAGTTTTTCTTGGCAAAAATCTTGAATAAAATCTTCTGCACAACCGATCAATTCATCAGGCTCTAGCTCTTCATATTCTTCCAATGAAACATCATTGTTGTTTGTGATTTCTTCCATATCAACCATAAAAGATGTAAGTTTTTGATCATCAGATAACTCTATATGACCATATACTAATTTTCTATGTGCATCGATGATTACGCCAAAAGTTGGATCTTCCTCATCATGTTCAATCGAAATAACTGGTCGACCCATAATATATTCTCGTAATACAAATTCCAAATTTCCCATTATTTGCTTCCTCTCATTAATCTCTTTAAAAGCGAAGTTATTGTTTTTTATGTCCATCAATATAGAAAATCATTGAATCAGGCGTGTTGATTATCCAATTTTATCCATAAAGATAGGGAGAATTCGTTGATTTCCGCTACGGCTTGCTCGCTTTCCTGCGGGCGAATGCTGGGGGCAACAGGATGTTGGTCACGGAGTCGTTGCCACAGGACGTGGCGCCCTTAGACTCCGTTCCTTAATCTCTACGCTGCGGGGTCTCATCTATTCGCTTTTCCCGCGGGAGTCGAGCAAGCCGCAGCGAAGATCTACATAAATGAAACGAAAAATACATGTTTTTTTAAGAATTATATCAAAAATATTTCCTAATTTCTGCCTAATCAACACGCCTGTCATTGAATATCTTTTTAAACAATCCTTAAATCCTGATTTTAACATAAATATATGTATTCGTCTTACGTTGCCCTTGTAAAAATATCTACTTATAATAAGATAAAGTGAAACTCCATCAGTGGGGGTTTTCTTCATCCCCCATTGAAATAGAGGAACTCAGGTTAAGAACGCCACGTCCTGTGGCAACACCTGAGTGACCAACATCCTGCCCGTCCGAAGCAATCGGACTTTAACGGGCAGTCTCCCATCTATCTTTCTCGTTTCTCTCAAAATCTTGAGATGGGGGTATTACTGCCCGTTAAAGCGGGATAAAATTGTGGTGACATCTTCTGTTGAATCAAAATAAACCAATAGAATGGGTCTGGTTGATTGATTTTCCACTTCAAAAACTTCTTTATTTATAAATCAAGGAAAAATTTTTGACATCATAGCGAAAATAATGTAAATTACCAAAGGACGAACATTTTAAAGCTATTAAAAAATAATATTCGTTTTTAGGAGAGTGTGGACATGGATAATGTATTTGATTACGAAGATATTCAATTAATTCCCGCAAAATGTATTGTAAATAGTCGCTCTGAATGTGATACAAGCGTTATGCTTGGAGGTCACAAATTTAGACTTCCAGTTGTCCCTGCAAATATGCAAACAATTATAGATGAATCTCTTGCCATTAAATTAGCTGAAAATGGTTATTTCTATATTATGCACCGCTTCCATCCAGAAACACGTGCAGACTTCGTGAAAGATATGATCTCACGTGGATTAATCGCTTCAATTAGTGTTGGCGTAAAACCTGAAGAGTATACTTTTATAGAAGATTTGGCAAAAGCCAATCTAACACCAGATTATATAACAATTGATATTGCTCACGGTCATTCAAATGCTGTCATCAATATGATTCATCATATCAAAAGACTACTTCCTACATCTTTTGTGATCGCTGGCAATGTTGGTACACCTGAAGCTGTACGTGAACTCGAAAATGCAGGTGCTGATGCGACAAAAGTTGGTATTGGACCTGGTAAAGTATGTATCACTAAGATTAAAACAGGCTTTGGTACTGGTGGTTGGCAATTAGCTGCCCTTCGCTGGTGTTCAAAAGCTGCAACGAAACCTATTATTGCAGATGGTGGGATTCGTACAAATGGTGACATTGCGAAATCCGTTCGTTTTGGTGCAACAATGGTTATGATCGGATCACTATTAGCTGGTCATGAAGAATCCCCAGGTAAAACAATAGAGATAAACGGTAAGCTTTATAAAGAGTATTTTGGTTCTGCGTCTGAATTCCAAAAGGGTGAACGAAAAAATGTCGAAGGTAAAAAAATGCACGTTGAACATCGCGGTCATTTAAGAGATACACTAATCGAAATGGAACAGGACTTACAATCTTCTATTTCTTATGCAGGTGGTTCAAAACTTGAAGCAATTCGTAATGTCGACTATGTCATTGTGAAAAACTCTATTTTTAACGGTGACAAAGTATACTAATCGAGGGTTTTTGATAAAGTGAAACTTCACCAAGAAAGGGTTTTCTTCACTCCTACCAGATATTAGTTGAAGCATGGGTTTTACAGGTAGTTGATCTATACTTACCTCCGCTTGTTACTTGCGTCTTAATATTGGAGACCACACTGCCCGTTAACGCGGGATAAAAATGCATCCTGATTATTGGAAAGTAACTATTTCTAATCATTCAGGATGCTTTTTTGTTGGATTTCAATTATATGCCATCAGGCGTATTGATTATACTTGCAGTAACGGATGAACCTTGACACAATCGTTCAATGATGTCTTTGATTCAAAATAGTATCTAAACATCTGCTAGCGGAAATAAACTTTCATAAGCGATTTCCCCTAAACCTGCACATGAAAAGTTTTTATACAGAAAATACTTAAATTGTTACTCAAAATATGTATTTTTATGAATAAAGACTCAATACGTTTCTTTCAAATCGTGGTAAAATTGACCTGAAAAATTAAAAATATGATATTATTTATGCTATTTGTCTGATAATTATAAATAGACTATAGACATAGATCAAAATCATATGAAATATAAATCTACATAGAGAGGTCATCTTTAAATGAAACTATTTTCTAATTGGAAGTTACGAAGTAAATTAATATGTGCGTTTTTAGTCATTCTAATCATTCCTTCCACCGTTTTAAGTGTTATCTCTTACAGTAGTACTAAAAATCAAATCGAAGAAGATCAGATCAATAGCGCTAAAGTGAACATCAATCTATTAAACACGCAAATTACAAACACTATTCAAGCCAAAACACATGATGTAGAATACTTTTCCAAAAAGATTACATCATCAACTTTAGATATCTCCAAAGACTCAGACTTACGTAAAATTTTAGATCAATATGTTCATGAACATCCAGAGGCTGCAATGGCATACATCGGTACAGTAAAGGGACAAATGATTCGAATGCCATACTTCAAATATCCAAAAGACTATGACCCTCGAAAACGCCCATGGTATCAAGAAGCTATGCAAAATAACGGAAAGGTCATTATTACAGAACCATATACATCCTCAACTTCCGGTAACTTAGTCATAACGATTTCAAAAAAATTACAAGATGGCTCCGGTGTTGTCGGTATCGATATTAATATTGATACTCTTCGAGAGATTGCAAATAAAGTGAAAATTGGTCAAAAAGGTTTTATCACTTTAGTCGATAACCATAAAACCATTATTTCGCATCCTCATAAGGAAAGCGGCACAATTGCTTCAGAGAAATATATGAAAACGGTTATGGCTAACGAAACGGGACAAACAGACAATCATAAACATCACATTATATATACAACCAATCAGTTAACAGGATGGAAAGTGATTGCTACAACATATGATTCCGAAGCTACAAAAGCCGTGATGTCAACACTATATACATTTTTGGCTGTACAGATTCTATTTTTAATTGTAGGGAGTATGTTAATCCTTATGATTGTTCGTTCGATTGTGAACCCTATCAAGAAGTTGGAAACAGACGCTCATAAGATGAGTGAAGGGAATTTGACGGAGAGCATCGCCATTCATTCTAATGACGAAATTGGCGAACTTGCGAAATCATTTAATACTATGAAGGATAATCTCTCCTCTCTTATCCATAAAGTCAATACGAGTTCAACACTTGTTCGTTCTTCTGCTGAAGAGCTTGCGGCAAGCACCGATCAAAATATGGTAGCGGCACGGCAAATTGCTTCTGCCATGCAACAAGTTTCGATGAATACAGAACAGCAAACGACTAACATTGAACATAACAGCAATGCTATAGAAGAAATTTCAAAAGGGATTACGATTATTGCAGATAATACTTCAGAAGTATCAGCATTATCTACACATGCAACACAGCAGGCTGAAGATGGACAGCATTCCCTTCAAGATACAGTCGCCCAAATGGATTCCATCCATCAATCAGTGACAAAATCTGACACTAAAATCAGATCTCTATATGATCGCACGAAAGAAATCGGTGCCATTCTAGATATCATCGGTAACATAGCCGATCAAACCAATTTGCTAGCGCTGAATGCCTCCATCGAAGCAGCACGTGCTGGGGAACATGGTAAAGGATTCGCTGTCGTTGCAGAAGAGGTCCGGAAACTTGCAGAAAGCTCTCAACAGTCTGCTAGCAAAATTGCAGAACTGATTACAGCTGTCCAACAAGATTCTGGAGAAACCGTCAATATCATGCTAAATACTTTAGAAGACGTACAAAAAGGGATCACCATTTCTCAAGATACAGCTACTAAATTCGAAGCGATTATCGCAAACATGCGGGATATTACGCCAAAGATTGAAAATGTATCGGCTACTGCAGAACAAATATCCGCATCTGCCCAAGAATTATCGGCTACTGCACTTGAATTAAATGATCATGCTAAAGACAATGCTGCTGCCTCTGAGGAAGTAGCCGCTTCTACAGAAGAAACGCTATCCTCTATGGAATCTATGGAAGCATCAGTTGGACAACTCGTGAAATTATCTGAGGAACTGCAAATGGTCGTACAACAATTCAAAATAAAGTGAAACTCCATCCGTGGGGATTTTCTTCATCCCCCACTGAACTAGAGGAACTCAGGTTAAAGGCGCCACGTCCTGTGGCAACATTTTGTTGGCCCGAAGCAATCGGGGACCTATCAGGCAGTTGCTCCCCTATTCTTTGCTTGTTATTTATGGCTTGAAGAAGCGAGAGCTTACTGCCTGCTCCCTATGATAGGAAAAATAATGATTCATTTAAAACGGTTCTGATGGTAAAAATTCACCAATAGAACCGCTTTTATTTAAGAAAAGACCTTCTTTTTTCATATAAATGGCTACTCAGCATAAATTGATATAAAAAAGGTGTGATTGAAGATGAATAATGATCTCCAATTTATAAGACATTTTCTACCTCCCACTGCCTCTATTTTAGAATTGCCACAAATAGGTCCTGTTGTTCAACATGTTGATGTAGATGGAGATTCCATAGAGGAACTAGTTACCGCCTATGTTTATCAAGGGAATACTTTCCTTCTCTTACTCAAACAGATCCATTCTCAGTGGCAGCCAATGATTCACCTTAAAATTGATGAACATACGATTGCCGGACTATATCCGATAAAAATCAAACGTAGTACAAAAAAGGCATTGGTCATTGAATGGCAGACCCAACAATTACCTTCTTATTTAGATTATTTACAATGGACGCCAAACGGTTTTGAAAGACTACCTGTAGATACTTCACAAGTTGTTATTGCCAAAAGTTATGGAGACGTCACAGGCGACGGCATGATCGATACAGTCTATTTAACCGGTACTAAAAAACCAGATAGCCCCTACTGGCAAAATATTAACCTTATGATCTTCCAGCATTCAAAAAATACTTATGAAAAAATAGCCTTAAAAGAAAATAGCGGATATAACCCCACTATTTTTCTTGGAGATTTCACAGGTAATCATGTCGATGATATATTGGTCACTATGGATACAGGGGGTAGTGGTGGAATCATCTACACAGAAATCTATACCTATGTTGATGGGAAAACGCGTCCAATATTTGATGGTGAGGCCTATCAGCAACAATCCAAATATACGGTCAATTATGAAGATTTTTATAAAGTGAGCGTCACTAGTTCACATCCAAAGAAACGGTATATTTTAGATATTCGTTATAAAGGTAAAGAATATCTATCAGAAATTTATAATCCCGATGGTACATTAAAAGCACCTATAGAGGGTTGGGTCGATCCTTTAAGTGGACTGTATCCGGTCGATTTTGATCGGAATGGCATATATGAACTTCTAGCATTTCAAAAGATTGCCGGCAGATATCACGCGGACGGTCTTGGTTATATACAAAATATATTGTATTGGGATGATCAACAATTTAAAACAGAAAGCCAAAGTGTCGCTATCGAAGGCAGTAACTCTTAAACATAAAACGGGGGGTATCCAAAAGATCATTCGGATACCCCTCATTTGTTAACTTTTCTGCCATATTACCTTAAAACAAGTAATACTATAAGGTGCTTCAAATTCAACAAGATACGGAGGAAGGTGTATTGAAAAAGAATCATTGTGAATATATTACAGAATCCGCGGTCAATGATTGCCAACTAAAAGTCTTTGATTTATTGGAGATATTCCCCAAATGATTTGTTTCACACTCCAAGTAAATGGCCAAAACCATTTTTCACTTTGATAGACTACTTAGGATACGGAACACGCCAAAATGGACGCCGCACAGAAGAAAGAAACTTTTGTGTGTCCGAATACTTGATGTATAACCAGCATCATGGTAATATAATATTTATAAAATTTACATATTATTAGAAAAGGAGGTTTTTTATGAAAAAATTATTATTAGCAACTACTACATTATCTTTACTATTTTTAAATGCTAGTATTGGTGCTAGCGCTGCAGAATCTGAAGATTATACAGAATACGATGTAGCTCGCCCTATTATTTCTCCGTATGTTATTGATTTATCTGGATATGAATACATTCATTCTTCTACTTCTAAAAATAAAAAGGTTGAGTTTACCCATACACACAGCAATAACAGTTCCTCAACCGATACTGTTAGTTATTCAGTAGGCGTCACTCAATCTACTACAGCTAATGTTACTTCTAATGCTAGTTTTAAGACTATGGTGGCTGAAGCTGGGGTTTCAACCCAAGTAGGACTAGGAACAACTAAAACAAAAACATTGACAATCACATGGTCTATTCCCGCAAAAACAACTTATCAATTAAGAGCTGGAAGTAACTGGGTCAAAGAAACTGGAACTGAAAAACTATGGAATGCAGGAAAAGTAATAAAATCTAAAAGCGTTTCAGGAAATTGGACATATTCTAGTTGGAGCGACAAAATTAAAAAATGAAGCGTAAAAAATTCATGGTTGTCATTCTAGTTGTTTTTATATCTACTTTTGGTGTTGTAGCATGTGAGGATCAACAAAATGAGGATCAACAACCTAAAGGTGTCAGTAATCAAATTTCTTTAGAAGGAAAATTTACTCCACCTAATTTTAAAGTGGATGAATTTAAAGTGAAAAGTGATCATAAATCTGTTGAATTTGAAATTTTTTATAAGGTGAGTCCTTCTCTTTATACTTTGTTAAAAAAAATTGATAGTAAATATTATCTTGAATTACAATTACCTAAAAATATTTCTTCTATAGTCAAACAGAACCATACTGCGCTAGTTCCTGGAGCTGTTATGAAATCAGATAATTCATTGGCTTATAAAGTTACTTTGAATTTAAATTTAGCAAAGCCTTTGACTAATGATGAGAAAAAAAAGTTATTACAAAGTAAAGAGGGTTATGGGTTATATATTTATGATCAGGATAAAGATGCTATTCATTATTTTGATGATGTTGAATTACTTTCTACTGTACCTTAAAGATTATGATATTGTAAATATCAATGATAATGTTATAGAAAAAGTCCACTAAATTAGATCTTTGCGTTTGGCAGTATAGCCAATTACAAGTGGCTATTACTGTCAAAAAGCATAGATGAGACCCCGCAGCGTAGCGATTAAGGAACGGAGTCTAAGGGCGCCACGTCCTGTGGCAACGACTCCGTGACCAACATCCTGTTGCCCCCAGCATTCGCCCGCAGGAAAGCGAGCAAGCCGGAGCGGAAATCAACAAATCCCCCTATTTTCATGGATTACATTGGAGGATCAACATGTCTAACTTTCTATATCTGTTTCTTTTTAATCCATTTCGATAAAATAACTAATGAAACAAATAATAGGACAATCCAAAAAATACTAGTTGCAATGGGTAGCAAAACAGGTACTCCCAAAATAGGAATTGTCACAAAATCTCTGAATAAAATATTTGTATTTAAACCCACACTCGGAGCAAATTGCATAACCAATAGGAATGATTCCGAAAAGAATGTGGTGGGTAACAAATATACAAAAAGCATAGGGATTCCAATTATAACTATTGTAAGAACAATCGATTGCATAACATTTTTAGATAATAAGGAAATCAGTACAATCAGTGTCGATAATGTAATGCCCGCTAAAATTTGCAACAAAATGGAAAGCATTAAATATTGACCGATGGTTAAAGAATAGGGAGACTCATAAAACTTTTCAATAGATTGCAATGGACTATTCCACCCCGAAAAACTATCATAGATTCCCCAAACAACTGTAGCGATTAAAGTGGAGAAAACAGAGAGTATGATAATAAACATCCAGTTTGTTAATAATTTAGCCCACAAAGTTTGACGACGACCATTTACTGATGAAAATAAATAATTGACGACCCCACTCATATATTCGCAAGTGTAACTCTGAGAGGCACTTAAAATAATGAATACCAAAATCAATGCCATACTTCCAGTCGACATAAATAATACAGCTTGTTCCATAGGTCTTTGATATTCAAAATCATTATAATGAATATCCTTTAACATATTAGCCTTCAGTTCAGCTTGTCTTTCTTCATATTGGGAGTCAGCTGATTTCGCTTGATTGAAAGCACCAGAAATTTTTTGTGGTTGCATGATTCGATAATGTTCAACATAAAATAACTTATCATACGCTGCTCTCAAACTTTGTTTTTCGGGAGATAACTGCCCTTTTTTCGTTTCTTCATCGACAAGATGCTGATCATCTATGTGAGCTGCTTTCAGTTTTTGTTCAGTAATCGGCCCTTCTACTTTTTCATAAGCTGGTTTCAAATCATCTCCCATCATGACCAACGAAAAATAGATCGCCCCCAAAAACATCAGTAGTAAAGTGATCCATAAAACCTTCTGCTTCAATAATTTATAAAACTCATACTTTATCAAATCCATCATTTAGCATTCTCCATCTAAATAGTATAAATATAAATCTTCTAGTTCAGGTATCTCTAATTTTGCTTTTTCATGTGGTTTGATTTTAGACAATATACGAATATTATGTACGTAATGATCCACTTTTTTAACAGCACCTGTTTGAAAATGTGCTTGAATCTCTGGTAATTCTTCCAAAGTCACATCAACAGACCAGACAAATTTCTCTAATTCACTCAGTAAATGTTGAGGAGAGCCTTGCTTGATAATTTTCCCATCTCTCATTAATAGAATCTCTTTAGAAATAAATGAAATATCGGACATAATATGTGTAGATAAAATCACTATTTTTTCTTTCGATATAGTACTTAAAATATTATAAAATCTTATACGTTCTTTCGGATCTAACCCTACAGTAGGTTCATCTACTATAATAATAGCGGAGTCATCTAAAAGTAACTGTGCGATTCCAATTCGTCGTTTCATTCCTCCAGAAAAGTTTTTTAATAATGTATGAGAATTTTTTTCTAAATTCACCATTTCTAAAGATTGTTTTACTTTTTCAAGCCTCTTCTTTTTTTCAACACCTTTAACCGTTGCTAAGTAACAAAGAAACTTTTCGGCCGAAAAATTTTTATAAATGGGTGTGTCTTGTGGCAAATATCCAATCATTTTGCTGAATTTCGAGTCTTGTGGGTGAATCTTTACTCCATTTAACAAAATTTCACCTTCATCCACTGAAAGAATTCCTGTTAATATCTGCATGAGAGTTGACTTTCCAGCACCATTTTTCCCCACTAATGCATATACTCCTGGTGTCAAGGTAATATCTAATCCTTGCAACACCTGCTTTTTACCAAATCTTTTTCTTATATTTCGAATGGAAAGCTCTATCATAATCATCCCTACTTTACAATAAATTGAACGATGTAAATCCATTTGATAATGCAGAAAATACACCCCATTTTAAATGGATATATCTTCTGCATGCGATGATTTTCTATGAATCTATTAAACAACTGAATGTAACAAACAACAAAAACTGAGGCCTTATCCGCTTCATACTTCTATATGTTTTTTTATATTCAATTCCATAAAATTGGATATTAATTTCTTTTTATATTAACACTATAAAAGATCATGTCAATCCCTACAATTCAATATATTTACATTATGATATTCACATCAATGATTTTGGGGACTTTACTATAATCAAATTTGTAACTCGTCATCAATTCCCCGTTTAGTCCCAATTGATATGAAACTTTTTAAATAAAGGTGTTGATTAGGAAAAATTAGGATGAAGATATGACATAATATGAAAAATTCTCTGGTGCTAGCGCTCATTTATGTAGATAGGAGAGAAGTTTCAATTTCCATAAGAACCCAATCGATCAAGCCGGAGCGGAAATCAGCGAATACACTATATTTTGTGGGGAAAATTGGATAATCAACACGCTTGATAATTTAATGGATAAAATCTGATAACAAACACACTTTCCCAGTAAAATAGCTATAAAAAAAGGCGATTCTAAAGAATCGCCTCAAGCAGTTCATCGTCAATCGACTATGACCAAATCATCGTAATATGGAAACCTGAGAATTTTAAAAAGATCTTAAAAGATAGCTCTTTATTGTCAAATGCTAAGAATTGCGCATCAATAAAAAAATAATGCTAAACCGTTGTCACAACAACAAGTTATAAATAAAAATAAGAATTTTAACCTTATTCTAAGTGAAGATTCCCCACTTCACTTTATGCTATAAAGCAAGCTTCTGTTGTTCATAATCATAGGCATCTAACACAGTATCTAAGTAATTGCCTTGTGTTTTTTGTAAGACCAACCCTTGGCTTACTAAACCTCTCCAAAGTGCCCTATCTAATGCATAAGGAGCTTCATGTTGAAGAATGTCTACAAGGTTTTTAGACAATGCGACTTGATACGTATTTTCCCCATTTTGAACGCATAATGAATAGATTCTCCATGTTTCAACTGAAACTTGATAACCTTTGTGCCATTCTTTTAGTTGACTTTCCATATCGCTCGCTACTCTTTTGAAAAATTTTCTAGTTGCAAAATTATTCGCCATTGTTGATCTAAAAAAGGCATTTGTATTCATCTCAACCTCTCCTTTGCTTTAATCTCTAGTTATCTTATTGGTATTATATAAAATTATGAATCAAATGTAAACGAATAATTAAAAATTACCTGCAAAAAAGTAAAAGCCGTTATCTCCCCTAATAATCACCTCATAATTTCATTATCTTTCGCATAAAAATTAGTACAGGTTATTTTTTAGCATTCTATCCTTTAAAAAAGTGGAATAGGAGAGAAAAATTGCAGAAAATGCTGCCGAGGAATCAGCCATTAAAATTGATACTGAGAAAAAGGCAAAAACAAATGTTAAGGCAAAAAAGATCTCAGCTCAGAAAACCCATTAAGAAAAAACACAAGGAGGCCGTAAGCCAAGAATCGCTTCTACCCAATTAGTCAGATTTCAATATGTAATATAAGAAAAATTTTCTGGCATTTTTAATTTGACCATAATCAAAATATCGTTGAATTAATCGTGCTTCATAAATAATTACTTCCCCTCTTTATCCTCCCATTTCTTACTTGAAGAAGATGATCTTATTACCGACTGATGCGGGATAAACGGATAAAAAAGTGACTTAAAAGTACAAATTACTGCTTTTAAGTCACCTTTAACATATATCAAGATCATACAAGTATTGGATTTCAGCTTCATCCTATAAACTGCATGCAATTTAAATTTCATATTTATCAATAAAACAGGTTGCTAAACGGACTAGCTACCTGTTTTATTTTTATACTGCTTATATGACCAATTCAAATAAGCCCATACTTCTTATCCCCAAATATGGGATTTAAGAAGTATTTTTGTTTGAAGAGATTGTTTCCACAAGCGTCATCATCTTTCAATTAATACTGACAAGCCTCATCATTCTGTAAAGGTTGATTTCGCCGTTTTAGTTCCTTCCGTATTTCACTTGTCCATATTCCTTCTTCTAACTGATTGGCTATTTCGATTAAGATTTCAATATCTTGAAATGAATATTTTCTCATCCCTTTCTTCGACCTCTCAGGGAATACGAGTTTTCTGTCTTCATAATAACGAATTTGTCTTTCTGTAAGTCCCGTTAATTCACTGACTGTACCAATAGAAATTACTTTCTTCTCCTTATATGAATCATCATTCCAAGTAATAAAAATCCCTCCTTTAAAATTAACAGAAAATTATGATATTATTTTACATTTTAAAGCTTATAAATGCAACCATGTTATGTTATTTTTTTTAACATGAAATGATTATATTTCTATCATTATTTTAAAATTATACTTGTTTTCTAAAAAAGTGTGTAATTTTTCCTTACATGATTAGTGTTTTTTTATAGTTTAATCAATATACTAAGGTAAATCCAATTTGCAAACTTCGTAATGGATTGAATAAAAACAGAGGGGGTTTATTATGAAATTTAAAAAATCTTTAACTCTATTACTTTCTGGAGCTTTAATCGCAGGGGTTCTTGCAGGATGCTCTTCCAAATCTTCTGATTCATCTGATGGGGGTTCAGGCGGATCTGGAGGTAAAGTCATTAAAATTGCTACTCAATCACCTCTTTCTGGTGGTTCTGCTATTTTAGGTGAAGCACTTAAACTCGGTGCACAACTTAAATTAGAAGAAGAAAGTAAAAAATTCGAAAAGCTTGGTTACAAGCTTCAACTTGAACCATATGATGACCAAGGTGACCCTAAAAAAGGTGTTTCTAATGCCAACGTAATTGGAGCAGATAAAGAAATTTATGGTATTATCGGTCACTTAAATTCTGGGGTTACGATTCCATCTTCGGAAGTATATGAAAAGTATCATGTAGCTATGGTTTCTCCAGCTGCTACAGCAGTTGAAGTTACAGAACGGGGATTGAAAACAGTCAATCGTATCGTTGCACGAGATGATTTCCAAGGACCAGCTGGTGCAGAATATGCAGTAAAAGAATTAGGTGCCAAAACAGCATTTATTATTCAAGATAAAACAGCTTATGGACAAGGTTTAGCAGATGAATTCAAAAAAGCAATTGAAAGTCAAGGTGCAAAGGTTGTAGGTTATGAAGGTATCACTGTTGGTGAAAAAGATTTTAACGGTGTAATCAATAAAGCTAAGGCTCAAAACCCTGACGTCATCTACTTTGGAGGTCTTTATGCTGAAGGCGGTTTAATTATTAAACAAGCTCGTGAAAAGGGCATTGATGTTCCAATTATGGGTGGTGACGGTTTAGACTCATCAGGTTTAGTTGATATCGCAGGAGATTCAGTAGCTAACACTTATATTACTTCTGTTGCTGGTGATAGTACGAAAACCGAAAGTGGTAAAAAATTCGTAGAAGATTATAAAGCGAAATTTAATAAAAAAGCAGAATCCTATTCTGTTTATGGTTATGACTCTATGGGGGTTTTACTGAAAGGTATAGAAGACGCTATTAAAGCAAATGGCGATAAATTACCTTCTAAAGAAAAAGTCGCTGAAGCCGTACGTGCTGTAAAAGATTACAAAGGGGCCCTAACAGAAGTTTCCTTCGATGATAAAGGGGACAACACGAAAGCGAAAGTATTCTTGTATAAATTCGATAAAGCTAGCTATCCTCCTGCACTTCAAGGAGAAGTTAGTCAATAATCAATTGTTTACATGGGGTGTTGAGATATTCCTCTCAACACTCTTATTTATCAAAAGAAGTTGTTTATAAAGGGGGATTATTATGCTTCATGAAATGATTCAGAGCTTGCCTCAAGTTTTAATAGATGGCCTTACACTTGGTACTGTTTATGCAGTTGTCGCCCTTGGATATACGATGGTTTACGGCATTTTACAGTTAATCAACTTTGCTCATGGTGAAATTTTTATGTCAGGTGCATTTATTGGCACTGCTATCCTTATTGCATTTTCAAGTATGGGATTACTACATTCTATCCCATCCATATTAGTGGTCATTATTATGTTAGTCGTTGCTGCTGTTCTAACTGGTTTTCTTGGAATGGGAATTGAAAGAGTTGCATATCGTCCTCTTCGGAACGCTCCAAGGCTTATCCCGCTTATAACTGCTATAGGAATTTCCTTTGTCCTTCAAGATGTTGTTCGTTTTATAGCAGAGCTAGCAAAAGGAAATTATATTATAACAGGCCCATCCTTATTTACAAAGCAAATTCATATACCTACTTCCTCCATTTCAAGTGTCTTTCATGATTCTAGCTTTAAAACCTCTTTCTTGCTTGTACTTATCATAGCGATAATCTTAATGATCGCACTTGACTTCTTTGTTAACAAAACAAAATATGGCACAGCTATGCGTGCGGTTTCTCTTGATCGCGATACCGCTGCCCTTATGTCTATTAATGTCAACAAAATCATCTCTGTTACTTTCTTTGTAGGCTCAGCATTAGGTGGCGCAACAGGCGTTTTGTTTGCTGTTCAATATGGAACCATTGACCCTTACATTGGATTTATCCTAGGTTTAAAAGCATTTACGGCAGCAGTATTAGGCGGTATTGGTAATATCCGAGGTGCCATGCTTGGAGGAATTATTTTAGGGATACTTGAAATGTTCGCAGCTGCTAACCTTTCATTATTAACAGGTGGCGTTCTAGGAGCCGAATATAAAGACGTTTTTGCTTTTGCTATTTTAATTCTAGTTCTAATCTTTAAGCCAGAAGGTTTATTAGGTAAACCTGTGGCTGAGAAAGTGTAGGTGAAAGATCATGAAAGAAAAACTCTCAGCTTTCAAGCTACATAAAACGCCTCAACTCATTTTATTTGTAGCATTTGTCATCGTGACATCTTTAGCACTGTATTTTTCACAAAAATCGGTTATATCTTTTTTACTTTTACTATCATCTCTATTATTTCTTTATTACATGAATCTTAAAAATCGCACAAAATGGATGATTGGCCTCATTTTGTTATTTATACTCATTCCATTTGCATCTAGCGGTGGTCCCGCTTTTCAATCCTATATGGAAGTTGCGACAATGGTTGGTATATATGTTTCAATGGCTTTAGGTCTTAATATTGTTGTTGGGATGGCTGGATTATTGGATATGGGATTTATTGCATTCTTTGCTGTTGGCGCATATGCCTATAGCATCTTTGCCACTCCTCAAGCCTCAAACTTTATGCCATTTGGTCACTATCCTTTAGATGGTAACAGCTTTTGGGCATTCTTAATCATTGGCGCAATTGCTGCTGCGATTACTGGTGTGTTAATCGGTGTTCCAGTATTAAGGGTTAAGGGAGACTATTTAGCAATTGTTACATTAGGATTTGGAGAAATTATTCGTATTGTATTTAACAATAGTGATTCTCCTGTCAATATTACTGGCGGCGCTATGGGGATCGCATCCGTTGCACATCCTAAAATTTTTGGATATGAACTTTCTTTTCCAAATCAATTTTACTTTGTCACACTTGTCATTTTACTCTTTACACTCTTTGCTGTTCTAAGATTGGAACGTTCAAAACTTGGACGTTCTTGGAAGGCTATACGTGAAAATGAAATTGCAGCTCAAGCGATGGGTATTCCACTTGTTAAAACAAAACTAATGGCCTTTGCACTTGGGGCATCCTTTTCCGGAATGATGGGCGTTGTCTTCGCAGCAAAACAACAATTTATCGATCCGACAAGTTTTACCTTGATGGAATCCTTCACGATTCTAGTAATGGTCGTACTTGGTGGCATGGGTAGCGTTCCTGGGGTAATTCTTGGAGCAGCCGTTGTTACCATACTAAATTTGCAAGTCTTAACCGAGTTAACCAACTGGGTAAACCAACTGAATATTAGTGGAGTGGTTTCAATCCCTGATGCATTATCCCCTGCTAAAATGCAAAAATTTATATTTGGCGCATTGCTGATCATTTTCGCATTGTATAAAACCAATGGATTGATTCCTGCTAAGAATAGGGTTTTTGACGAAAAAAAATTAGCATCTGACAAATCAAATTCTAAAGACAACGGTTCAAAAGGAAATCCTATGACTACATTGCAAGACAAAGATTCTAAGGAACAGACAAAGATTTACTCTTAGGAGGAATGCATATGCCAATATTAGAGGTAACAAACATCACAAAGCAATTTGGTGGTTTAACAGCCAATAGTAATATATCTATGACCGTTGAGGAAGACTCTATTACAGCTGTTATTGGACCAAATGGAGCTGGTAAAACGACTTTTTTCAATATGATAACAGGTGTTTATCAACCGACATCTGGAGAAATAAAATTAAACAACGAATCTATAGTCGGACTTAAGCCTGATATGGTCGCCAAAAAAGGCATTTCACGAACATTTCAAAACATTCGGCTGTTCGATGAAATGTCAGTTATTGAAAATGTTTTAGTCGGTATGCATAGTCATTTGAAAGCAAATCTCTTAAGCATTCTGTTGGATTTTCCTATTACTAAAAAGGAAGAATTAGAAGCTGAAAAAGAAGCCTATCGTTTGTTAGAATATTTCGGATTGTCTTCTCTATTAAACGAAAAAGCATGTAATTTAAGTTATGGTGCCCAAAGAAAATTAGAAATGGCGAGAGCTCTTGCCACTAAACCCAAATTGATCTTATTGGATGAACCCGCAGCAGGGATGAACCCTAAAGAAACAAAAGAACTAACCGAAATCATCCGACAAATGGGAAAAGAATTTCATACATCTGTTCTACTCATCGAGCACGATATGAAGCTTGTCATGGGCATTTCAGAACATATCATTGTACTTGATCATGGAGAAAAAATTGCGGAAGGAAATCCTGATGAAATTCGATCAAATCAAAAAGTAATAGAAGCTTATTTAGGATCCGCTGCCGTTAATTAGTTAGCAAAGGGGCGAGTTTAAATGTCTATATTAGAAATTGATCATATTAATACTTATTATGGAGGCATTCATGCTTTACGAGGCATTACACTGGATGTGGATCAAGGCGAGATCGTTACATTAATCGGTAGTAATGGTGCCGGAAAGTCAACCACTTTAAAATCTGTAAGTGGATTGGTAAAAGTAAAATCAGGTTCTATCAAGTTTAAAAATCAAGATATCACCAATAAACCCGCACATGAAACCACCTTGCTTGGTATGGCTCATGTGCCAGAAGGTAGAAGAATCTTTTCAAATTTAACGGTAAAAGAAAATCTATTGATGGGTGCTTTTTCTGTAAAAAAGAAAAATGTAATCGAAGAAAGAATCGAACGGGTCTATGACTACTTCCCCATTCTAAAAGAAAGATTAAACCAAAAAGGTGGAACCATGAGTGGTGGCGAACAACAAATGCTTGCCATTGGTCGTGCCTTAATGATGAAACCTGAAGTGTTGATGTTGGATGAACCTTCAATGGGGCTCGCTCCAATTATTGTGGAGAAAATCTTTCATATCATCGATCAGTTAAATCAAGATGGCATGACGATATTATTAGTGGAACAAAATGCTTATCAAGCATTAAGTATCGCTAATAGAGGATATGTTATTCAAAATGGTGAAATTGTTTTAAGCGGTAAAGGACATGATTTAATCGAAAATGATGAAATCAGAGAAGCTTATTTAGCTTAAACAATATGGGGTATTCCCGGATACCTAAGTAAAAATAGTATGCTTGGAGAAATCAAGCATGCTATTTTTTATGGGTAAAAATCCACACAGATTCTATAGGAAATCAGCTAATATTCAATATTTTAGTGGATGAAACCGGATCATCAACACATTTCTTATCGAAAATTATATATAAGGTTTCTTTAATTTCAGTAATCTTTATATCATTTCCACTCATAAAAAAGCTATTATTTTCGGAATAGTTCTTTTTATTTGACAAAACATCTGCAAATTCGACAAATATATTTGACATGCATTATATAAATGTTTAGAATTTTTATGTAATTAAAAATGAGACATGCTTATTTAGACAATTAAGTGAAACTTCACTCAGTTTATTTTTTACCTCTTACTGGGTGTTCGTTGAACCAATCAGGCTTTTACAGGCAGTTGATCCCCACTATATTTACAGCTCAAAGTGGGGGTCTTACTGCCTGTTCATGCGGGATAAATGCTAGAAAGTATGAATCAATATTTTAGATTTTTTAATAGAATCGAGTGTATCTAATGAAAAATACTATTTTCAGAAAAAAATCTGTTGATCAGTTGTTACATCAGCATGGTAAAGTTCGATTAAATAAAACACTTGGTGCATTTGACTTAATGCTACTAGGCGTCGGTGCCATCGTCGGGACAGGAATTTTCATCTTACCAGGAACTGTAGCAGCTGAACATGCAGGTCCAGGAATTATTTTCTCTTTTATCATTGCAGCCATCGTTTGTGCATTCGCAGCGATGTGTTATTCTGAGTTTGCCTCATCGATCCCTGTAACAGGAAGTGCATACACCTATACTTATGTGGTATTTGGAGAAGTGATCGCTTGGATCGTTGGATGGTCTTTATTACTAGAATATGGGTTAGCTGTTGCAGCTGTTGCTACAGGATGGTCTGCATATCTGAACTCATTGTTAGCCGGTTTTAATATCCATATACCAAAGGCTTTTTCCGGTGCATTTGATCCGGCAAATGGTACGTTTGTTAACTTACCTGCAATCGTCATTATCTTTATCACTGCATTCCTATTAACGATCGGAGTGAAAGAATCCGCTAGATTGAACACAATCATGGTTGGCTTGAAGGTTTCAGTTGTTTTACTATTTATTGTAGTAGGGGTATTTTATGTAGAACCTGCAAACTGGAAACCTCTTATGCCATTTGGGATGAAAGGTGTTTTATCTGGCGCAGCTCTTGTATTCTTCGCTTATCTCGGCTTTGATGCTGTATCATCAGCCGCTGAAGAAGTGAAAAAGCCGCAGCGTAATATGCCAATTGGGATTATTGGATCATTGCTTATCTGTACTGTTTTGTATGTAACTGTTTCACTTGTTTTAACAGGGATAGCTCCTTATACAAAATTGAATGTTGACAACCCTGTCAGCTTTGCGATGCAACTTGTTCATCAAGATTGGATTTCTGGTATCATCTCACTAGGAGCAGTTATCGGGATGATGACCGTAATACTAGTTATGCTTTACGGTGGAACTCGTCTTATTTATGCATTTAGTCGTGATGGTCTATTGCCAAAGATCCTGTCTGAAGTTAACCCAAAACATCAAACACCCGCCAAAAATACATGGATTACAGCTACTCTCATCGTATTCTGCGCAGGTTTTGTTCCGTTAGATAAGCTGACTGAACTGGTTAATATGGGCACTTTATTAGCATTTACTTTTGTATCAATTGGTGTAATTTTTTTACGGAAGAACAAAGAAACTCCGAATGATGGATTCAAAGTACCGTTTTATCCATTCGTTCCTATTATCTCCTTTGTCTTGTGCATTTTCTTAATGTCACAATTATCTACACACACATTTATCTTCTGTGGTATTTGGATGGTTGTTGGCTTAGTCATTTACTTTATTTATGGTAGAAGACATAGCTTATTGAACAAATGATTAAAAGCAGTCCTTATGACTCGTTATCATAAGGGCTTTTTTTGTCCTCTTACCAAATGCCTATACTTCTCGAAACCATTTATATATATTAAAGTTAGGTGATGATTATGAAAACGAATATCTATTTGGATAATGAACGTTTTATTGCAGGAATTACGATGAGAGATCCTCATGAACCTGAAGAAGGAAATATGGCACTTCATACATGTTTAAACCCTGACCATATCATCCAAAATCGCCAAAAATTAGCTGCTACTTTAAATTGTGGTTTAAATCAATTGGTTTGCGCTAACCAAACACATAGCGCTAATATCCATAAAGTAACATTAGACGATCAAGGGAAAGGTGCCGAAAGTAACCATACAGCCATCCAAAATACGGATGCATTATATACTGACGAACCAAACCTCCTTCTAGGTTCTTTCACAGCAGACTGTGTTCCCATAACTTTTTATGATGCGACAAAAGGGATTATAGGTGTTATTCATTCTGGTTGGAAGGGAACTATTCAGGAAATTTCGTTAAAAACATTTGAACTTTTAAAAAATGCTGAACATTGTCGTCCAAACGACTTGCATATCTACATTGGAACAGCATTGAGTCAAGAAAAATTTGAAGTGGATGAAGATGTATATCTCCAATTTAAAGCACTTGGCTATGCAGATGACTTTATGTATTACAATGATCAAACTCATAAATATCATATTGATAATCAACAAACCGTAAAAAAGCAATGCGAACTGGCAGGCATCCCTACCGAACAAATTACAGTCGATTCCACGTGCACGTATTTAAACCCTGAAGGCTTCTCTTATCGCCAGGATAAACAAGCTGGCAGACACTTAACCTTTATTATGAAAAAGGGATAAAGTGAAACTCCATCAGTGGGATTTTCTTCATCCCCACTGAACTAGAGGAATTTAGGTTAAAACGCCACGTCCTGTGGCAACACCTGAATGACCAACATCTTGCTTGCCCGCCCGAACCAATCGGACTTTTATGGACAGTTGATCGCCCCTCTATCTTTCTTGGTTCTCTCTAAATCTTGAGAGGGGGGTCTTACTGCCCGTTAAAGCGGGATAAATGCCTTTTTAGTATAGGCAATCATTTAGGATCTACTTCTTAGATCTTCTTTAAGTGTAATCATAGGCTTTATCTTTTAAATCATATATCGCTCCATATCATCATACAATTTGCTAGTAGCGGATTATTGCTTTCCGCACTTTCTTTGAAGGATGATGATCCATTACACACTAATTTCATTGCATCTGGATACTTTTAAGCTTGCTTAATAAGCTCCTCTTCAGAATTTCCAATAAAATTTTTTCTTTCATTCATGAACCAAACAGCCGATTTTTATTACGTTTGGAGATAAATTAACCTTTTCAATAACGAGTCCGTCTCTGTTTTTATTGGCGTCTTGAATGGGGGCTTACAATAAACTCCACCCACCTATATCATATGTTTTTGTGATTAAAACTTTTATAGAGAGGGAGGGATAACTTGGACATATTTGTTAGACCCGGAGATTCACTATGGCTTTATAGCCAATTATTTCGAATTCATCTTCAACTAATCATTGATTCGAATCCAACGATCCATCCACAAAATCTTATCATTCATCAGAAAATCAAAATTCCAGGATTTATAACGAACAACTATCAGATTAAATCAGGAGATTCCTTATGGCACATTGCTAGAAAAAAAGGCATATCAGTGGATATGATCCTTATGGCGAACCTGAACCTCGATCCTTATCATCTACAAATTGGGCAAACGATCCAAATTCCTAAAAGAGTTACTTCAAAAATAATATTTGGAAAGCAAGATTATGACTACGATATTATGATGAATGATATTAGACATCTACAAAGCATTTATCCATTTTTAAAGGTTTCCACTATAGGGAATTCTGTTCTAGGTCATGAAATACCCGAGCTTAAAGTGGGAATTGGAGATAAAAAGGTTCATTACAACGCATCGTTTCATGCAAATGAGTGGATTACAACACCAATTGTTATGACGTTTTTAAATGATTATTTACTATCTCTCACAAATTCTAAAACCATTCGAGATATCTCCCCATCGAATCTCTATCAGCAAACATCATTATCCATTGTGCCAATGGTCAATCCAGATGGTGTTAGTCTAGTGTTGAATGGTCCACCAGCTAATGAAGCATGGAGAAATCAAGTCGTTAGCTGGAACAATAATAGTTGGGACTTTTCAGGTTGGAAAGCAAATATTAGAGGTGTTGATCTAAATGATCAATTCCCTGCTGAATGGCAAAAAGAAAGAGCACGCAATCCTAAAAGTCCTGGGCCAAGAGATTATGGCGGCGAAAAACCTTTATCTGAGCCTGAAGCAATCGCGATGGCGGAGCTGACTAAAAAAAGCCATTTTGCTAGAGTACTTGCCTTTCATACGCAAGGCGAAGAAATCTATTGGGGATTTGAAAATCTGGAACCTGCTGAATCTGAAGCTATGGTGGAGGAGTTCAGCAGAGTGAGCGGATACGAACCTGTTCGAAACATAGAAAGTTATGCTGGATATAAGGACTGGTTCATTCAGGACTGGCGAAAGCCCGGATTTACTGTTGAAATCGGACATGGTGTAAACCCACTTCCTATCAACCAGTTTGATGAAATCTATCAAAAAGTATTAGGGATTTTTCTTGCGGGTTTATATCTTTAAAATGGATCATATAAATCAGCAATGATCGAAAGGTCTTCCTGTTTTCGGATATCAAGGATTATCCAAAAAGTTTTTAAAAAGTATAGTTCACATCAAAGTTGTTCTTGATTAAGAACTAAATATATTGGTTGTATAATTTTGGTGCTACACCAAAATTTGTTCTTGACATAGAAATTAGATAACCTATTGATTTCCGCTGCGGATCGCTTGCTTTTTTCCTTGGGCGAATGCTGAGGTCACTGAAAAAGTCCAATATGTTCATTTAGCCGTTGAAAGTTGCATTTCATTGAACTTTCAACGGCCATTTTACTTTATAATGAAACTACCAGTACAGGTAGTGGTAGTTCCATGATTTCTAATTAAGAAACTCTCAATTCCTCTTACTTCACTTGAGACTTCAAGCGGTGGCTTGCTGCCTGTTCATATGTGATAAAGCCTGAATCCCTAATTTTCAGACGATGCTATTTCAGATTTACTCTGACTAACAATATTTGAGAAGCTTTTGAATCTATAAATAATTATTGCACTCTGTTTTTAACTGTTTTTACTTCGTATAATTCGCCCTCTGTACGAATGATAAATTCTGGCTTTGGTTTTCCTCTGTTTGCTTTATGTCCAGCAATATGTGCATCGCTTTTTTCCCACTTCTTCCAATATTCTTCTGATTCCCATCTAATCATAATAACTACCTCTTCATCGCCACGACGAACCTTTTTGACCATTACAGTTGCATCAATGAAGCCTTCTTGTTCTTCTACGATTCCTTTTCCACCAAAACGTTCAATTATCTTATCTGCATGACCCTCTGTAACAGTTATTTTTTTCATTTGAACAAACATGATAACATCTCCTATTCTTTTTATAGTGGTTTGAACCCATTTATAATGCAAAGTTTGAAGAACAAACTCAAACATCCTTTTCAAAATAATTTTTACTATCTCCCTCTCAGTGATTATGGAGCGGAACATAAAACAATGAGATTAATCGCTATCTATAATGATTTAAAAATCATAATCCATTTCTACAAAGCTTTGCTATTTGTTTTTTCTCGGATATTGAACTGACTTTCATACATATTGAAGTAAAATCCTTTTTTCTGTAAAAGCTCTTGATGTGTGCCCGACTCGATGATTTCACCATGATGAATGACCAAAATACGATCCGCATTTTCAATGGTTTTCAAACGATGAGCAATGACAAAACTGGTTTTTCCTTTCGTTAGCCGATGGATACCTTTTTGAATTTCGACTTCAGTATTTATATCGATGCTAGATGTTGCCTCATCAAGGACCAAAATATCCGAATTGGCTAAAATGGCTCTAGCAATTGCTAACAATTGACGCTGGCCTTGGCTTAAATTGGTTCCGCCGGACATAATGACTGTATGATAGCCTTCTGGTAAATGCTTAATATATTGGTGTGCCGATGCTAGTTTTGCTGCAGCGATAACTTCCTTATCTGTCGCTTCCAAACGTCCGTAACGAATATTTTCCATAATCGTTCCGGAAAATAAAAAGGTATCTTGAAGCACGATCCCAATTTTTTTTCGCAGCCCGCTTATTTGATAATCCCGAATATCATGACCATCCACTTTGATCTCACCAGACGTCGCATCATAAAACCTCATCAGCAAATTGATAATGGTCGTTTTCCCTGAACCCGTTGGACCTACAAGGGCAATTTTCTCACCTGATTTGACTTGAAAATCAATATTTTTTAAAATAGGTTTGCCTTCCTCATAAGCAAAGTGAACATGGGAAAACTCAACATCGCCTTTAAATGAATCTACGACAATGGCATTCTCTTTATCTATCAAATCCGGTGCCTCGTCCATGATCTCAAATACACGCTCCGCACCAGCAATAGCAGACTGAAACATATTCAGCAAATTAGAAAGTTGGTTAATCGGGCGAAAGAACTGTCTAGAATAGGTGACAAAAGCAGCTATAATCCCAATTGATGCCATATCATTCACAGTCATGATCGCACCAATCGCTATGACAAAACTAAGTCCAATATTGTTAATAAAGTTATTGACAGGTCCGAGAAATCCAGAAACCATATCAGCATCCGTGGCTGATTGCCGCAATCTTTCATTGACTTCTGAAAATTGGTGATTTATTTTTTCCTCTTTTCCAAAAAGCGTTATCACTTCACTTCCTGAAATAGACTCTTCGACAAATCCATTTAACTCGCCTAAATCTCTCTGTCTTTTTATAAAATGACTGCTGCTATAAGTAATCAATTTTTTCGTAGAAAAAATGGTTACTGGAATAATCAGAAATGTCGCAATGGCTAGCATCCAATTTAGGGAGAACATAGCTATCATGATACCTAAAACCGTTAAAACGGACGACAAGATTTGGATGACGCTTTGGCTTAGTGCATTATTCAGGCTATCTATATCATTCGTGACCCTGCTCATAAGATCACCATGAGTTCGCTTATCAAAAAATCTTAAGGATAAGGTTTGAAATTTATCAAATAGATCCTGTCGCAACTTTCGAATCGTTTGTAGTGATACGCGAATCATCATATACATTTGAAGCCAAGTGAACACAGCAGTCAGTATATAAACTGCTGCCAGCAAAAATAAATGTTTGAACGTTCCCGTAATATCTTTTGGAATAATGTATTCATCGATAATGATCCCAATGAGATAAGGTCCAAGAAGACCGAGGAGAGTGGCAAGAATCACACAAATAATCGAAGCAACTAATGCTACTTTTTCCTTCTCCATATAGAACCAAATCCGTTTGATGGTTCCCTTCCAATCTCTTGCTTTTTCAACTGGACCTCTAAATCCTCTCGGCCCACGCCCACGGCTCATGATATTAGGATTCGACTGTGAAGCGGGTTTATTCATATACTGTTAACCTCCCTTCCACTTTGCGAAAAATAGATATCGCGATATACTTTACTGTTTGCTAGTAACTCATCATGTGTACCACTGGCTTCAATTCTTCCATCCTCCATGACTAGGATCTGATCTGCATCAATAATGGAGGAAATTTTAGAGGAAACGATAAACAAAGTCGTATTGGCACCATTTTTTCTTAATGCCTGTTGTACGGCTAATTCTGATAGAGCATCAATAGCTGAAGTTGAATCATCTAAGATTAATACACGCGGCTCACGGATAAAGGCACGTGCCATAGATATTCGTTGCTTTTGACCACCGGATAAATTAGTCGCTCCCTGCATAAGCTGATGCTCATACTGTCTATCAAATCTACCGATAAACTCACTAGCAGCTGCTGCGTGTGCAGCTTGTTCCATGTCATCAGCTGTTGCATCATCTTTACCAAAACGTAAATTATTCGCAATCGTTCCTGAAAATAAAGTAGCTTTTTGCGGAACGAACCCAATGGCTTTGCGAAGTTTTTCAAGTGGTAAATCCTTTATATTGACCCCATCTATAAAAATATCGCCTGAATCGGGGTCATACAAACGTGGAATAAGCTTCATCAGTGTGGATTTTCCACTACCCGTTGAACCAATAATACCTATTGTCTGTCCTGCCTCCGCTTTGAATGAAATATTCCTAAGTACGTGCTCACCATTTTTACTATAGCTAAAATTCACCTGTCTAAATTCCACTTCGCCACGTATGTTTTGCTTCGTCGCAAGGTGATTGTGCTCACTAATATCAATTTCTGTATCAAGCACTTGAACAACTCGCTCAGCAGAAGGAAATGAACGAGCAATTTGCATTAATACTTGGCTGCTCCCCATTAATCCATTCATCATAATGTTCAAGTAGTTAATAAAGGCTAAAATAACACCGACCTGAAGTGTTCCTTCACTTACCTTTATAACACCCAGCCAGAGACCGGCGATAATACCTATATTGACGATAAACATCATGATCGGCATTAGGGTCAAAATGAACTTTTCAGCCTTCATATTCCGTTTCATAAGTGAATCATTGACGTTTTTAAAATGATTCTTTTCGTATTCATGACGATCGAATGCCTTAATGACCCGGATACCAGCTAATGTTTCTTGAAGCCTTGTATTCACCTGATCCATAGATTTTTGCACATTCAAAAAAAGACTCCCTGACTTTACGGAAAAGAAATAGATAATGGCAATGAGAATAGGGATTGTTACCAACAACACAGGGAATAATGGACGTGCTGTTAACCAAACGATAACGACAGAACCTATAAATAATAAAGGACCCCTTACCAAGATGCGCAATGTCATGATGACGGCTTGTTTTAATGCCTCAATATCATTTGTTACAATGGTGATCAATTTACCAGTGCCAAATGAATCGGTATTATGATTTGAAAACTGTCCAATCTTCTTGAACACATCACGGCGAATATCCGTAGCAAAGTGGACAGCTGCTTTTGTAGCATAAACAGAATTCCCTGCCCCTCCCACCAATCCAATAAACGCACTTAACAACATGATCAGTAATAATTTTGTGATATAAGCATTATCTTGATTGGCAATACCTGTATCAATGATCTTTTGCATAATAGTTGGCTGTAACAGATCCATTCCTACTTCAATGCACATTAAAATCGGTCCTAAAATCGCGAAAAATATATATGGCCTAATATATTGCCGTAATTTTTTCATAGCCTTCATGAAATTTCCCCTTACTTCACATTTTTCTTTTTTAAACGCTCGGTCATTTCATCGATAAAGGCGATTAGTTCAAGTACACCTTTTGGGTTTCCTCGTGTCTGTTTCATGGCTTTTCGAAATTCTTGTTCCCAGCGATTCATAGCTGCCCTTAATTGCATTGATTCCTCAGAATTTCTCCACGTCATTCTTTCTTTCCATTCAATCCAAAAATCGCCTTCTATAAACTTACTTTTTTCCTCTAACCTTTTCTCTCCATTGTCATTGATGCTATACACCTTTTTATCTGTTTCAGTGTCCAGTTCAATTAAATTTCGCTCTAATAATTCTTGAAGTGCAGGATACACGGTACCAGCACTCGCTGAATAAGCACCATTTGATCGTTCTTCCAATTCCTTCATGATTTGATAGCCATGCATAGGCTCTTCCTTGAGCAAATGCAAAATGGCAATTTGAATAAATCCTCTCCGTCCTCTCATTTCATACCTCCTCAATTATATCGATAATTATAATCGATATATCGTTAATTTTCAATCGTAATATATCGAAATATTTTAAACGATATACTTTTTGCAGATAAACCCCACATTTAGTCCCTGTTTTTCATGTATAGGTGTTGGGAGCAATCGCTTGTGGAAAGTTTTTAAGCCTTGAAATGGAGGATCATGCCTCTCCATTAATGTGGAAGAAAAAAGGATTTGCCTCATTCAAAGGACAAATCCTACACTTATTCTAAATATGAATAATGATTGTTTTCGCTCAAGCACTAGAGCCTTACATTAATTACCTATTTTCTAAGTCTGATATTTCATGAAGTGAAAAATAATGGCTCCTCATTCCACCTTTTTGAGAAATGGCTTATTGTTCTTCTTTTAAAATTCCTACTGGCAAATAATAAGAAAGATTGTCCGTAATCGGGCCTCCCACTCTATAGCCAAGCGCTGCCGATTGACCATTTAGTAAAAAACATCCCAGCAGCAAATTCCCTTGCTGTTGCCCTTTTTCACTATTAAATGTGATGGGGGGATGCTTGATCCATTGCTGATAAACGGGAACATACTCTGAATACGATTCTTGAGCATCTGCATGTATCAACTGACCGTTCCCATTGAATATTTCCACTGTGTCTCCTTCTCTTCCGAAAGCAGGTTTTTTCACATAAGAAAGCCCTTTTTGTAAAAAAACATCCGGTTCAAGATAAGTTGGAAGGAAATATTCATCCATCCATAAATGCTCTTCTTCTGTAAAGAAAGGATGATGTTCCTCATGTAACCCCCAAATAACAGCTTGTACTACTTTGTTTTGTAGCAAAAAGGATGACGGAGGGTTAATGATCGCCAGTTTCTTTTCTTCAACAAGCTTCAGCAACCATGAACCAATTGGATTTCCTTCCTCATCTTCATCCATGATCAAACTTTCGATAGGGAATGTTTGCCGATAAAGGACATCTATTTTGACCCCTTCTTCATCGAAAAGCCCCACATCCTTTTGAATCTGTAACTTATGGAGAGGTGTAAATTTAGATGGCGATATTCCATTTTGAAGATACAAAACCGTTTCACGATCTTCTATATTATCCTCATGAGCCGTAAAAACGATATGAGGAGACTTGTTCGCTGTACTTTGGTATATGCTGTCATGAACAACTTTCCCTAAAAGGCGATCCATTCCCTTATTTGGATCCTCTACGCCGAATTCTTGACATACCAGTCCATTGACATCAAACAATTCTTTTATAAATGTGGGCGTATCAGCATTGATTTCAATGCACTTATAGCTATTTTTGTATGGAATAAGGTCAAGTCGTGCAATAACACTTTCCGTTGAAAGGGTTTTTAACCTTATAAATGAAAGTGTCTCCCTTGGAAATCCCATTTCTAGTAAAGTTTCATCAGGTACTTTTCGAAGCAGCGAACCTATTTTAAAAAATATACTGCCAATACGTTCACTGATAAGCCGAATGCGGGAAACTTCCGTTTTGCTTAAAAGCTTTATATCATAAAGTGCATATTCCTCTCCATAAAGGTCCGCCCAAAAGCTTTCCATTTTCCCATAAAACTGCTGTCGCTTTGTATGATCCATCTATCTATTCATTCCTCTTCCAAGTCCTTGACGTATATCACATACACGCCTCGATCCTCGTCAATTTCTGTAGAGGTGACAAGCTTTTGTCCAACTAATGGCACATCCACTACATCTTTTAAAAGAAAACGAAGGACATCAAAATGAGAAGGACATGGAATACGTGCCAATAATCGAAAGTTCTCTTGTTCATACGGACTACGAAACTCAATATGTATGCCTGCACCACGAAAACTTTTTTCATCTTCTCCTGACAAATTTCTTCCCATTTCTTTGACGACTAGTATATCTTCTTCCCCATACATCTCATTTGAAATAAGTTCATATTGGGTTCCTCTCATAATAAAATAGGTACAAAGTTGTCTCGCGTAAAATTCATCTATCCCAACATTTGAAATGGAATATTCATAGAGCGGCTCATAGTGGCTATTGCCTTTATCAATGTAATACGTTAATTGTTTCAATCTACTTCCCCACCTCCGTTAGTAGGATAAACATTTAGCTAAAACCCAACCGACTGCTAATGATAGTGATAATAATATCGTACCAACTGCACGATTATCCTCTTCGATCGCTCGTTGAATACTAAATCGAATTGTAATGACTTCCGCTAAGAGAAAGACAATGATTTGAGAAACAATCCCGATCGCACCCCAAAGCGCCATATCGAACAGAGATACTGAATATTCAGCAGCCGCGCCTAAAACAAGTGCTAACCCCATGACTTTTCCACCGAGCGACATAGCCGCTGTGACATTTTTCTCAGCGATCAATTGAAATTCTTTGATCTTCGGTGTGCTAATCGCAAACAAAGCTACTCCTACAACAAGCAAAAGTAGAGCCACTCCTAAATATGATAGAAAATTGATATATAAATTCATATTCATCCTCCTTTTCAACTTTGATCTTCATCACGTAGACATCATCCTCCAAAGCTTTTCAGTCCACTGCCAAACCCTGTACTGGCTTTAATCCCACCTTTAAATGAGGAACTTTTTTTATAGCTTTTATAATCATTGCTTTTTAATAGCGAATTTTTATTGCCATAATAATGACCGCCATAGTAATAATGACCATAATGGCTTGAACCACTGTCATCACATGTCCAAATACCGTCATCATCTTCCCATTCCCAATCATCACAATTTTTGTCTGATGGTTTAGGAGGAAGATTAGCACTGCTAGAGCCACATCCGGTAAGCCCCAATGTAAGTGCGGTCGTTGTAATACCTATCATCATTTTCTGCGTTTTCTTCATGATCCTCACTCCCTTCCTATTCGCACTATACTTTACGAATAAATATCAAAAAAGATTCGAGTATGAATCTGGAAATTTTTGTTTGAGTGTTTTTTCATTTTATTAGGATGTGTCTTGAATGATTTGTATATATGGATCCATCTTATAAATACCTTTTGGTTTAAAAATACGAACAATTTTCAGATACATTCAAATTATGTTTCGCTATGAACGGATGTGCACCCAATAAAAAACTACTTGTAATCTTCAAGTAACATTGCAAAAGTGATCTATAATGAAAACTTCCATTTTGATCATTCAATGATCCATTAACCATTTTCTACACCTGCATACACACAGACTTGATTACGGCCTTCTCTCTTTGCTACATACAAAGCCTTATCTGCCTTATTCAAAAGATGGTTTAATGTTTCTCCTGGCTGTTTTACGGCTTCCGCTACTCCACTACTTAATGTGACAGCAACGACTCCCTCGCTAGTTGTTAGTGGTTGAGACTCGACCTGTTGACGTAATTGATTTGCTAACGATTCTCCTACTGAGGCATTGTGCTTCAATGCAAGAATAAATTCTTCACCACCATAGCGGGCAAAGAGTATGTCTTTCCCTACCTGCATTTGACAAACTTGCGCTACATGTTTCAGCACTTGATCTCCAACATCATGACCATATGTATCATTCACTTTTTTAAAATAATCAATATCTATTAAAATAGTCGTAAATGGCAAAAGGCAGAACCAAAACAATAAATAGCAATGGACAATGCATAAACGATAAAGAATCTAGCGATATTTGTATAATTGTGACGCTTTATAAATACGTATAAACATAAATACAAATTTAATACACCTGATACACAGATAAGCGTAATATAAGCTGTCAATTGCGCATTCACAATTTGAGATCTCCTTTGAAAAATACTTTTTAATTAATGTAACACGAATCAAATTCATAATCTCTGTTTATTTTTAAAATATGAAAATTTTTCTATTTGAATAATTTACTACAGCCGTGTGATTCTTTACTCTTACCTCTAGTTAAGTAGTTTTCATTCATATGGGATCCCTAATATAGCTTTCGACCATTCGTTCTTTGTCACCCATAGTGAAAAGTTACATAATTTAAAATAATCGTGTACAGAAGGCATTTTTTTCATAAATTAAAGGAAACGACTCTTTTCTTTCCCTTAGATAAATGATATCAAGACAGATGTTTGATGCTATGATGATGGATTCAGCGAAATTTTATAAAGAAAGGAATGGCTATGGTTCATTTTAAATTTTTTCATGGGATTGTGACACAAATAAATGACTTTGTGATCAGAGGAGGGCAAAACGGAGAAGGTGAAGGTTGTTACAAGCTAATGACTGTAGAGGATGGAGCTGGCAATATCGTCCATTTCGTCATCTCACCTACTACTTATTTCGTAGACAATGAAATCGTGTCTATCGGGGATTCCTTTACTGGCTATTATGATGGAGATGCACCTGTCCCCCTCATTTATCCACCACAATATCGAGCGCTTGTCGTTGTAAAGGAAAACAATTATCAAAATGTAAAAGTTTCATTTTTTAATGACCAATTAATCAGTAGTGATGGTCAATTAAAGCTGACTCTCTCTCCCTATACCCCTATCTTATTAACAAATGGGCAACCCTTTTCAAAAAATCCTGCCAATCGAAATCTAATCGTGATCTACGGTCCTACTACAAGAAGTATTCCTGCTCAAACTACGCCTTATAAAATAATCGTTTGGTGTTAAAACTATGTAATGAAAATATATTTGATTGTCATCCAATTTTAGTTGGATGATGATGAATGATTGATGAGAAATGTTCAGCACACACCTATTTTCTGCTTGAATACAATCTTGTTCATTCAAGAAAAAAGGAACCCCCATATGTTTTTGAAACAGTGGGGGTAATGTCCTAATATTACCGTTCTTCCTTCTTTTGTACGTCATGTAATTGCTGCTTGATCAGTTCTAACTGCTCTTTGTTTTGTTGGACTATATCCAAATGCTCGCCATAATTTTCTGCATTCAAGATTGCATTTTCCGCATGTGAGATTTGATCGAAAATATGTTCAACTGCCATTTCTTCTTGATGTGATTTTGCTATTTTCAACATACGTTCTGCCTTTTGGACAGAATTGCTAGACAAAGTGCTTGGATGGTCCTGTTTCCAACTTGTATCTGAGTGTTTAGCCAATTTTGCTTCTTCCCTTCCTACCAACTTAGGTAAATGATCTAAACATAGTATTGTAAAATGTCCAGAAAATATGCACAGCTGGAGGAATGAGCTCTTACACAATACCATCCATAAAAACATAGGCGGGGTATTTTTGTTTTTTTCAGTTTTGAATCCTCTTTTTATCTAATATATATTTAATACAATATGCTCTCCTATCACGGATAACATATGATTCTATAAAAAAACTGCTCACCCCTATCCATTAGAATGAGCAGTTTTTTATAGCTTGTTTTTATATTTTTTTGTAGATTTAAGTACTCTCCATCTATCAAAATAATAGATACTGTAATTAAATCAGCCTATAAAGTCGCGTTATGAAAGATGTGAATCAGCATGGTATTCAGGATATTTGAAAAAATCATTTGAATCAGTATATTCGCATTTAAACAATTAGAAGATTTATTAGCATTTATCTAATACTATAATACGACTCAACACCATCATGCAGTGTTTCTAAAACTAATTTTTGATTATAATTTATAGTTACTCGTAGTTCACTTGCGGCTCACTTGTGGCTTACTTTCTTAATTTATATTTACTAGATTTACCCTCTAAAATAATTTTTTCTTGGTCTCTTAATGATTTCAGCATTCTTTTACTTGTTGCTGAAGAAAACCCACATAATCTTTCAACTTCTGATCGAGTAATATATTCATTCTTAGATAAATAATCTACATCAAAACCTTTATCTTTTGTATACTCAATTTGATCATCAAATTCAGCATATATTCGATGAGTAAACATATAGCTATTTCTTTTTTCTCTCTGTAATATATTCTTTTTCTGACAAAGATTATTCAACACAGTAATGACAGACTGATGATTAATCTGTGCGACTTCAGCTGCTTTTGATGATTCGATGGATTTTTCTAATAATTGACATGACGTGATGATACACAAGACTAAATGCTTACTTCCAAACTTCTTGCAAAGTATTTCTGAACAAGTCATCTAATATTTTCGTTGGATCCTTTACTTCAACTCTGAGTAATCTCACATATTCTTCGAGTCGTTCCATTTCATTTTCCACAAAATCATTAATCACATCAATACGAGGTTCGATATCTAACTCGTCCCCAATGAGCTTTCGTTTTAAAAGATGTTCCACTGCATTTTTTAGTTCACCTTCTGGAATTATGTCTGCCAACAATTCATGAAAACTAATAGGGGGTGTCCGATTGTATTTTTCAATCCACTTACAAGCTAATATGGGTCGAAGTACATAAAAATACTTTTTGATTCTCACTTCTGAACCTTGTAAATATTCACGGTAATTATTTTGTGCCATGTGTAAATAATGATGAATCATCGAATTTGGATAAAATACAGTCGATTCCAAAGACCGCAAGTTATCGACGAATGCGTATTTTTGATAATACACGATATCGCTGCGTAACCATTCTAAAAGTGGCGGATTATTTTTTCGAAAAAGACGTAGCGCTTTCGTGATTTCCCAGCCGCTTATATCTAATAAATCATTAATCGGTTCTTCAATTACATCTCTCTTTGCACCAATACCCTGAGGATCAATTGAGAGATACCATTTTGGTGGGTGAATATAAATAAACCGAACATCATAATCACTATCTTTTGAAGGAAAGCCCCATGCCCTACTACCCGATTCAACCGCATATAAAATCTTTACGTTATATTTTTCTTCTATTTTCAATAATTTCTTTCGGATGATTTTCTTCATTTCGCATATCTCCTATAAAGTTTCATAAGTTTCCTCTAAATCCTCCCATGTTATTAATATAACTAAATACCTGAGTATAGTACATGAAGAAAATCATCACATAAAACTTAGATTCTATGAAATTACGTCATCGAAAAATACATCGATCACTATGCACGCCGCATATAAGCACGTACCGTAACGGGAGCAAAGATGGCCACTATAATTCCTGCTCCAATAAGAGAGATCGTGAAGTCCCAACCTATTGTCCCAGAATTGGTTAAATGTCTTACAGCTGTAACTAGATGCGAGATTGGATTAATCTTTACAAACCATTGAAGCAGGCCGGGCAGTGTATTAGTCGGTACAAATGCATTAGAGAGAAACGTGAGCGGAAACAGAATAATCATGGAGATTCCTTGTACACTTGAGGCTGTACGTGAAATGACTCCAAAGAAAGCAAAAATCCAGCTTATAGCCCAAGAACAAATAATGACAAGAATCCCTGCAAGGAATACAAAGTCTAAACCACCTTCAGGACGATATCCCATGATGTTCTCCAAACATGGAAGAAATAATTATATAGGTTTTTTTATTCATAACCCCTTTTTTAACTTTCTTATCCGAATCAATTTCATAATGCAAAATTTAGATGAAAAACACGAACATTTTAAATCAACACGAACATTAATATTCAGAAATTTTTGTTTCGCTCCAGACGGCGCTTTCCACGGGACTTGGCTTCAATCTCCTCGGGTCAACACGATGTTGACTCCAAAGCCGTTGCCACAGGACGTGGGCGAGCTTAGGCTTTGTCCCTTAAAAGGTTCCTGTGGGGCTTTCAGCTCAAGCTTTTCCCGTAGGACTTTGAATAAACTTCCTGAACTAACAACGCACGAAGGAAATGCGTATGCATTTTCGAGGAGTCGCCGTCTTCCGCTCCACAACTATCAAAATTAGTTATTATTAAATGTTCGTATTTTTTAAAAAGAAAATGATTTATGAAATTGATTCATCCATACAACAGTTAAAGAAAATTTCATATGTAACACAACTTTTTTTGACCATTTATTTTTTAATCTTTTACTTTTATTGAGGTTCCTTGATAAGCTAAACCCCAAGTCACTCTTATAATGACATTATAATTTTTCGCTTTTTTCTAATTGTTTGACTTTTATTATTCAGCTTTGTTCACTAATTCTTTCATTGATGCCTCATTCATGGGACCTTCAATGATATCAACCATGTTTCCTTTGGTATCGATCATATAAGTCGTTGGCAGCGTGAGTACTTGATATGTACTACTTGCATACCCTTCTTCATCTAACAAAACTTCAAAAGTTAGCCCTTGTTTTTTCACAAATTGGGCAACCGATTCTTTTCCCTTATCCTTATTTGTTACGTTAACTGCTAAAATTTCAACACCTTGATTTTTGTACTCTTCATAAACTTTTTGCATATGTGGCATTTCTTCTTTACAATGTGGACACCATGTTGCCCAGAAATTTAAAATCACTTTTTTACCTACATAATCTGATAAATGTACGGTCTTACCTTCTAACGTTTTCAACTCAAAATCTGGTGCTACATACTCTACTTTAGATGTCGTATTTTCTTTTTCATTGGCAGCCGCTGTTTCGGTTTTTTTAGCTGTTTCAGCTGTTTTCACTGTTTCTTTCTCACCTATTGTTTTTTTCTCGTTACCGAGGACACTTATTACAACCATCGTTATTAAACCCATGATCATAATGATAGAAATCCAATTCTTAACCAATGGAATACCCCCAATTTCATAAATGAATCCACGCATAAATCCTAAAAGGCAGTAATGATAAAGTGAAACTTCCATCAGTGAGGGGTTTCTTCATCTCCCACTGATCCTGATGACCAATATCTTGTTGGCCCGAACCAATCTGGCTATTACGGGCGTTTTCCCATACCTATTTCTTCACTTCTCTCTCACTCTTGAGGTATGGGTACTGCTCATTAATGTGGGATAAAACAGATTATCTCAACTAATGACACAAAGCGAAAACCCCTAACGTGATTTGTCTCAACAACAATGACGACACACGAGTTTTCGCTTTTCTATTCATTCAAAATGGTAAATATTTAGCTTTTGTTATTGAAAATTACTGTGCTGCTTTATCAACCTCGTATTGATAATCCATTCCCTTATTATTCGTTTTCGCATATTCACTGATATTTTCTAATTTTTCAGCTACTACATTTTCTTGGCTCACACCTAGGTAGTTTGCTGCACTTGATAAATCTGTGAAATGGAAAAGTTTCCACCCCATGATTCCTTTAGCTGTTTCATCAGTTCTATATTTTACAGTTACTGCATTTTCAACTTCAATCCAGTTATTTAAGCGTGGAGCTGCTGCACCATAATCACGAACATATTTATGAACAAATGCTATACCATTTGCATGTTCTTGATGATACATACATCCAATTCTACAAAAATAATGTGTATATCCTTCTTGATCGATCGCCTTGGCGGTATACACTTTATTGGGGTCAGTGTTATAAAGATCCATCCGACATACTTCACAATGTACACCAGTTTGTGTTATCTCTGAAAAGTCAGAGATCCCATCGACAGTAATTGTTTTTACGGCTTGATTCCCTAATTTGTCCTCTGCATACACCGTATAAACACCATTTTTTAATGCGATAATTTTATCTTTTTGACTCGCACTTTGTAATGGTGCTATTCTTGATCCCTCATCAACGAAGTATTCTACATCCTTATTTCCATATGCCCATTTAAGATCTTGAATCCCATTATCATCAGTCGTTGAAAATTGTATTTTTTTACTGACGGCTGTTGTATCACTTTCTGGTATTGAAAGTGTGATTGCTGGTGCCGTTTTATCAATATTTGAGATGGTGATTGTTTGAACATGCGTATTTCCTGCGCTGTCTTTGGCGTATACTGTGTATGTTCCATTTGTTTTAATGCTGAACGTGCTGCTTGTAAATTTTGTACCATTCTTTGTGAAGTACGCAGCTGTTTGATTACCACTTGCCCATTTTTTTGATACTACTTTCACATTATCATGAATCGAAGCAGTTACTGTTACATTTTCATTTGTGGTATTCGTTGTGCTTGGACTTAATGAAATAGTTGGATTTGTTTGATCGATATTAGAGATTTTGATTGTTTTTGTTCTTTTATTACCGTTATTGTCTAGAGCGTACACTGTATATGTTCCATTTTTACTTACTGTAAAGGCATTAGCTTTCACTTTTGTGCCTGTAGTTGAAAATTTATTTGCGGACTTTGCACCGATTGCCCATTTTTTAAGGGCCACTTTCTTATTATCTGTCACAGTCACTTTCACTGTGACATTTTTATTCGTTGGCTTTGTTGTACTCGCTTTTAATACAATACTTGGTGCTTCTTTTTTATATTTTGCCTTGGCATTAGCCTTAATGGTTGTTAATTTAACCTTTTTTAATATTACATTATGTTTCTTTTTATAATTTTTAATATATTTGTCTGCTGCCGCTACTTTTGAAAAATAAATTTTTTTGGAAGCATTTATTTTAACGATTGTGACTGAATTTAACGCAACCCATTTTCTTGTATTATAATCTTTTACTTTCTTTATGAATGTAACCCCTTCATTTAATTCATCATATAACAATGAATTGACATCCTTATAATAAACTACTTTTCCATTTTTAATAGCTTGCACATCTTTAGTTGCTGCAAATACATTCGAATTATGATTACCACTTAAAGTTGCTATTAAAAAGACACATAACAGCAATCCGAATCCTAAATGTTTTCTCATTCTTTCTATTCTCCTTTTTATTTGTATTTTTACATATATTTATTGATATTTCTGAATACTTTCTTTTTGAATAGTTTGAAATGGAACAATTTTTGCACCTGAATGTTTGGCAATATAATTCTTTGCTTCATCTGCTTTAGCAAAATATATATAACCATCGTCCATTGGTGAAACTAGCGATGTTTTAACATAAGTTGCCTTTTCAGTTTGAATCCAATTCAATGTTTTGTAATCACGAACATACTTTTTATTCGTTTCGCGATTCTTCACTTCATCGTAAAGCAAGCAACTAATATCATCGTAATAGACAACTTTCCCGTTTTTTTTGATAGCTTGTGCTGAAAAAACCCCTAAAGGAACGTTTTGTTGATAAACAACCATATTGCAGAATGCACAATCCGTATCCTTTGGCACATCTTTCTCTAAACTTGATACAACTGTAGGTTTACTTGGCTTTGTTGTATTCTTTTTTTTTCCACATTGCTACTAAACTGACCTTTATATCTGTTGATCGCTTTTTTTCTAATGGTACTAAGTTTTACGATTTTACTTGTTTTGTGTTTAGCGACATATTTCTTTGCTTGAGACTTACTAGCAAAGGAGATATAGCCCCATCCCATAGGCGACTGCAAGTTTGTCTTGACGTATGTTGCCTTCTCCGCTTTGATCCATTTTAGCGTTTTATAATCACGCACGTACTTTTTATTTTTAGTTTTATGTTTGACTTCATCGTATAAAAGACACCCAATATCATCGTAATAAACAACCTTACCGTTCTTTTTAATGGCCTGTGATGAAAAAATACCCATTTTACTTTTCTTTTGGTACACAACCATATTACACAATGCACATTTTGAATGTTTAGGTACATCTTTTTTTAAACTAGACGTAGCTGCCTCAGCATCCATTTGGGGATGCTTATTGTCGATAGAACCTACAGAGATGATACTTAACAATATAATTCCTGAAACGAATAAAAATAATTTCTTCAATGTTTACAATCTCCTTTCAATCAATGTCTGTCAATTATCAATAATACAAAACAGATGTGAAATAAGATAAAAGGAACTGTGAAATAATAGATAAATTTTACTAAAATAGTTGCTAACATAGGAATTTTTGAATACTTACTATTTCCGACTAAAAGAAAAGCGAAAACTCATACATCGTCATTGCCGTCGAGACAAATCACGTTAGAAGTTTTCGCTTTATGTTATCAGTCTATTGAATTTATTTTTGCCATTACCTTTTTTAGATTTTTCCATCAAAAAATCTGGTCAGAATAATATTCCTTCTTTCAGGTAAAGCTCTTTCGATTGACTCAAGTTTTTTTCTACCTAATACGATTGGATATTCTTTAGTAATATCTTTAACACACTCCCAATCTTTTGGAATTCCCCAAGAGATTTCATCCTCTTTGCCAATTACTCTATTCTTATCTATATCAACAATTAAAGAAACTTTCATATGTAACACAGTCTTTTTTGACTATTTTACCATCTAATTTTCTATTGAAGTTCCTTGATAAACTAAACTCCAAGTTTGTACAAGAAGAGACGGTCCTCTTTAACTGAATAAGAAGAGATTATTTCTTTTTATTAAACCACTCTTCTAATGTCATCATTTCAAACTCTTCTTCGAAATCCAACTGTAAAGGTGTTATAAGTTCTATTGAGTTTCCATCTGGATCATCAAAATAAATTGCCGCATGTGCTTGTGGATTATTAGGTAATACAAGTGGTTGTTTGTCAGACGTAAAGCCAAAAGATGTTCGCACTAGAATTCCTTTTTGTTCTAGCCATTCTTTTGCCTGTATTATATCTTCTAAATCAACTTTGAAACGCAATATGCCTTAAAGAAGGATGATAAGGCGTCTTTACTTTGTCTGTCTCCCAAATTCCTAACCAACTGTTTCCTTTTTCAATCCAGAAGAAAGCTAGTTTTTCATTTTGATAAGCAATCTCTAATCCCAATTTCTTATAAAAATCTATGGAAATTGAAAGATCACTCACTGGTAAATGTGCTTCATACAAACCTTTTATCATTAAATCACCTTCCTCTGCTTAAATTTTGAAAGAGGTTTGCTGTATTCTCGTAGAGTTTTATCGTGCTTCCTTGCAGCAGGTAAGATCGATTCATTTAAATCAGCGGTTTTTCATATTCGATCTCTTTTGGTTCCGGTACACGGGCTAAGACAGCAATACCAACTAAAAATAGAATGATAAGACTAAATACACCCATATTGGAATGTCCCGTCATCTGTGCAATCGCGCCAACTAATAAAGGGCCCATAATCGATGCAAATTTTCCAAAAATATTATAAAAACCAAAGAACTCATTTGAATTTGCTTTTGGAACTAATTTTGCAAAATAGGAGCGGCTTAACGATTGAATACCACCCTGAGAAGTTGCAACCAGCATAGCCATGATCCAAAAATCTAACGTGGTTTTTAAGAAATAAGCATAAATACAGACGATGATATAAATGATAATACCTACATAAAGCATCTTTTTACCGGTAAACCTGTCTGATAATTTACCATAAAGAATGGCAAAAGGTGCAGCGACAACTTGTGTGACAAACAGTATCACCAAGAGATTCGTCGAGCTGATTCCAAGGTCAGATCCATAAGCTGTTGACATGGTAATGATGGTTCCAATACCGTCAATATAAAAGAAATAGGCGATTAAAAATAAGAATACACTACGATATTGTTTTACATTTTTAAATGTTTCCCCCAGCCGTTTAAAACTATTGATAACCGGGTTTTTTTCAGGTTCAATGAAGTATTGTTGCTGAACATTTTTGAGGAGGGAAATCGTAAATAATCCCCACCAGACAGCTGTAATCAAAAAGGCCATTTTACTTGCAATTATAGCGGAGATTGGCAAGACCCCCTGCTGTGCTAAGATAATAATGACAATACTAATAAGAAAGGGAATCGTACTCCCGATATAGCCTAAACCAAAGCCGCGGGCCGATACGGCATTCATTTTTTCTTCGCTCGTAATGTCTACAAGAAAAGCATCATAAAATACATTCGCCCCGGCAAATCCAATCGCTGTAAAGGTATAACAAATTAATAATAAAAGCCATTTTTCAGAAGGGATAAAAGCAAGCATGGCCGTAGAGAGAACACCTACAAAAAAGAAGAATGTAAAAAATTTCTTTTTATAGCCTTTATAATCGGCGATGGTCCCAAGGATGGGTCCTAGCATAGCCAATATGAAGGTGGCAATGGCAATGGTGTACCCTAAATAGGCCGTAGAATTGGCAGCACTAATTCCTGCCTTCGTTGCTGCTGCCTTATAAAATAGTGGGAAAACAGCGGTAGAAATAATAATGGAATACGCTGAATTTGCCCAGTCATAAAACATCCAGCTGTTCTCTTGTTTTGTAAACCTCTTCATTATCTATTCCCCCCAGTTACATGTACACTTCCAATATGACATAAAACGGATTAAATAATGGAGAAATATTAAAATTTAATGTAATTTTTACAGTTGTAATAATTGCTTGATCACGTTACCATCTGTTTCCTCGGTTCAAATCCCAGTAATCTTACAAAGGTTGGATCTTCATCTACAAGAAGATCTTCTATTCTATTCAATTCTAGATGAGGCTATGAAAACAGCTTGACATAATTAAAAAACCTCATTTATTTGTGATACGGTTCACCGTGGTGATTTAAGAGGCAAAAAATGAGCTTGGGAATTTTATCCCCAACGCTCATTTTTATTGTATATTGATCAGCTACCCCAAATCTCAAATTCGTTTGCTGAACCTGAATGTTTTATATAATGATTAGTTGCAGCTAACAATTCTGCTATTTTATCTCTCATTTTATGATTAAACTTAACAGATGGTTGTACAGCTATAATTTTAGCTTTTAATACTTTATTTGTTTGAAGGTCATTTACCAATTCATTGTAGTCTCCTAAAATTAATTTACAGTAACCCGATTTATTTCTACTTATTATTTTTGTTCTAAATACAGATTTTGTCTTCAACCAAATTATAGACTTTATTGATTGGCCTACAACATCATAAATATCATTTACAGAGTTATTATATGTTTTTCCTTTCATAGCTTTCACATGATAAAAATGTATTTTAATCTCGGAAGCAGTAATACTTATTCCTATATAATCAGCTACTTCTCCTGTTCCGTGATCGTAAATCAGATAATCATACCCTACATCTCCTAAAATTTTTTCTAGAGCATCGTGTATAGAAATCATACCTGATTTCTCAGTGCTTCCAAATTCTACAGTAACATCTGTTTTAAATTCCTCCCATTTCACTTCCTTGATTAAGTCAGGTACAAATTGTTCAACTTTAAAGTTATTTTTTGCTATTTCTCCATCAGTAACTAAACATAAATCGGTAGTTAGCATTTCTAATGGATTGCCATTTAAATAATCTGACAATCTTTGTTGATGCTTTCCAACTTGTAGAAGCAACTCGTTATCCTTTTGAACTGATGTTACTTTTCCTTCAACTGAGAGAGAATATAAATAACTTGTATCTTCAAAGTTACAATAGAATTGTATTTCATTTTTAGTAACTGCAGAAATATCTAATTCTATGTCCAATATTGTCTTCTCACTTATCTTTCCTTCTAATATCAAATTACGTGGATTTGAGTAAGTATTATTAGACCATTTAATACAGAATATTGTTTCCGGAAATTTTATAAGTTTTTCTGGAATTGGAACAAAGTCATATGCTGTATTCGTTTTAACAACAAGTTCTTTGTCATTTATTTTTAATGCATTTATACGACACCATTCTACAAATTCTTTTATAGAGCCATATGTACTACTCCATATTTTAGAACCACTACTGTAACCAAGCGTCGTTTCTACCCCATTATTAATCGCTTTACAAAACACGTGTCCTGCAGCATATAACTTACCTGTGGCAGGATCGTATGTGTTACTTACATCAGGACCAGAACTAATAATATAAGACTCCTCATTGGATACACGGTTTTGCAATCCGGAATTGAAAATTTCAAAATTCATCATGCCACCTAATACTTTATGTAATTCATTCCTACTTATTTTCTGAAAGGAATCTTCTCCACAATATGCATTTGCAACCATATAATATAAATTTTCATTTTTAAGCTGCGAGTTAATGAATAACAAGTTAGTCTCATGTGAATAATAAAGTACTACTAAATAATAACTCTGATCATATAATTCACTTTGAGTAGTTGCCCATCTAGGAACAACTAGCTCCTTTAATATAGCTATAACAGTACTATTTTCTTTATTTACTAGAACACCTTCTATTTTCAGACCCATTTCTGGAAAGTTCGCATTAATGTCAAAAGAAGCTGTTCGAAATATTTTCGCATGGAAGTTAGGCCTTAAATGAGCTATTTCGTTAATAATCTCCTTAGATGCATCTGATTTTAAAGTAAAGCTATTTAGAAATTGTTGATTTTCCTCTTCTTGGGTAATCTGAGATTCAGTTAAATTAATAATAATATCTTTCCAAATAGCATCTTGGGAAAATAATTTATGATTTTCAAGCACGAAATCCTCATCATTAATTGCTATAAACTTTGCAACACCAATATTATCAGCATTAGTTCTCGCAAATCTACCAATAAACTGTAATGTTACAGCAAGAGATTTATGCGGAGAATGAATAGCGCCTATTTTTAAATTCGGGAAATCAAATCCTTCTGCCATCATATCCACACAAATAACTCCATCTAATTTGCCTTCTTTCAATTTATTAATAATTGTTTTAACCGTTTTAGAAGAAAGCCGGCTATGTACAACTTCTAGTTTTAATTCAGTATTTGTTTTATAGATTTGTAATAGTGCTTTTGATTCTTCTATTGAACCCGCCCTCACCATCAAAGAATGTTTATATCCTTTTAATTTATCCTCATAGAATATTTTCTCAGCTTCAACAGCAATTTTTACATCTCGGTTTTCATTGGCATCTATTTTAACAGGGATAAAGGTAATTTCACCGAATATTTTATCTTCATAGGCTTGAGATAGAGAATAGGAATATATTAAATCTGCTTTAATTTTCTTATTATCTAACCTAAAGGGGGTAGCAGTAAACAATATTCTTTTGGTATTAGTAAAGTTCTCAAGTGCCTCTCGCCATTTCTTAGCTGGTTCATGATGTGCTTCATCAACTAATATTAGATCAAATTTATCTTTTATTTCTGTACTTATTGAAAGGTTATACGCCCCATGTGGTGTAGCAACAATAACATCACTATTTTTAATAGTATCTATATGATTCTCAATTTTAGTATCTGTAAGTTCAAAAACATTTGGATTCATGCAAATCTCTGGCAATACATTAATATCTTTAAGTGTTATTAGATTTCTAAAATCCTCGGCAATTTGATTCCTAACCAAAATTGAGGGTGTAATAATTAATACTTTTTTTGATTCCAATAAATACGGACTTATCATAATTACTGCTGTTTTACCGGTTCCTGTTGGTAATACCACTAATGCTTGTTTACTATTTTCCTTTGTGAAATAGGAAGCTATTGCATGTACTGCCCCCAACTGAGCTTTTCGTAGTCCCTTATAATTATCTCTTGCTTTTCTAAACTGTAAGTTCTCGTAGTTTTCTAGAAAGTAATGATACATTTTATCCTCCTGCAAAATTAGCTCTTTTTAAAAACCTTTCTAAAACATCGACCCTAAGTATCTAGTAACACTTCCTTTATCTGTATCGTACTTTCACAAGATTGCATTAGAGGTTCACTATATTCCCCTATTTATGAAAATAACTCTAACTTCTGATTGCTATTCAAATTCTTTAATATTACGTGACTTACTTATCTGTTCTCTAGTAATTTTAAGTTGGTTATATGCAGGCTCTGGTAAAGCTTGAAATTGTTCTGGGCCTATAATGTGCGTAATAACCTTTTTTAATTCCTTATTATTATTGACCCCAACTACTACACAATAGGTTGTTTCATCTTCATATATAACTCTCTCCATCAAAAACCTTTTGCGTTGAACAACATCTTTAAATACTTTATTGGATGTATGAAGTAGGAATATCGATATGATTGGCAATTCTCGGATTCCATCACCTTTTTTATAGTTTGGCGACATATATGGAGTTAATATTGCTTTACGCCTTCTAAATTCTAATAGTTTCTTACTTCTAGATGTAAGGAACTCGCTGAGGTTATCCCTCGAATTTGAGTCTAATAAAAGAAGGTATCTAGCTACTCGTATACACATATTATCTCTAGTACTGTCTAATAAATTTATGAGCTGCTCAAACATGAACTCCATCTCTTGTTTAGGTTTTGCTGCTGGTCCTATTAATAAATCTAGAAAGCTTTCCCTCTCATCATCAAGATTAGAATTGATTTTTCTTGCCATGTAGGTATCAATTTCTTCTCTATGACTATCAATATATATTTCTCCTATGTCTTCTTCCTGACTAGCAATCTCGCTTATTTGCTTAGAATAATCATTATAAGCAAAATACATCCCTATATGGTCTAATTCATCATTTAGTTTTATATATGGATTTTTAGTAGCTTGGCTCCTTTGATATAAGTAATTTAAGAACAAACTTGGGGAACTAAATAGTTCAGGGTATACCCTCAAGTCATTTACAGAAACACACCAGACAGGCAGATCACTATTTTGGATAAACTCTGTCTTTTCTATTCGAGATGCTATTTCGTTAAAATCATCTAAAGTAACACAACAAGCTTGAATGAACTTTATATTCTCAATAGCAGTAATCAATTTATAACGTTTTTTACTCTCTTTTTGATAAATCTCTATCTTTTCTGCCTTCTTATATTCCTCATAAAACCGTAGAGATTGTTCATAGGGGTTTTTCGCCAAATCATTCAATGATTTTTTGTAGGCCTCTTCATCGGAAAAGGGCGAAACAGGTGATAATGCTCCACCCTTAACTTCAATAATTATCATTACATCATCAAATAGGATAATACCGTCACATTCACACCATTCATTCTTCCCATTTGCCCCAACTGGTGCTTTATAAAATATATTTTGATAGGTTCTGGCTGTAGGCAAAATTGTTTTAAATAGTTTAAAAGGCAATTCCTCTGATAAATCTTTTTGGATGTCATTTATCTTATTTGTTATACTTCCATTTTTCCTTCTCAAGGCTCTTAAAACCGTTCTGTAAAAGTTATCTATTAAATTATCAATAGAAAAACAATAATATTTATCCCCTATACCAATAAAGGGCTTGTATTTTATAGGGGGTTCTTTTATCATCACTTGTAAATCATTTTCATAAAAGTCTTTGCATTCGCCTTGTTGAAGTGATAATTCCTTAATAAACTCTTGAGGCCAACCTGTAATACTTTCAACATTAAAGTATTCAGCTAAATGTAAGAATACATTTTCTGTTAGTTCTTTTTCAGGTGAAGCACCACTATCTAGCAAAACTTCCATAAATCCCATTGTGCGCAAATGTCTACTGATTGCTAAAAGCCCTTCTACTAAATCCATACTTGTAATTCCAAAATTCTCATCTAAAAGATCTGTATATGGAGACAACATATCTGTAAAATGGTCTTTTTCAAAGAAGGGATACAATGTTCCAGAAACATTCATTTGCATACCTTGTGAATACTTAATCAAGTCATCCTTCTGTGTAAGATGTACATACATAGTGGCAGCAGTAAACAGACTTTCCAGTAATTCCATATATTCATTTATTTCATTTTTATCTAAGCATCTAGTTCCTGTGTTTAGGTCACTACTTACTATAAGACTTTGCGTAATATCAAGCATTTTGTTCTCAAAAGGGCTAATATTACCATGAACCGAAGCCTCAATATCTCCAAGATGTTTAAAAAACTTTAAAACATGCAACTGAACCATAATTATTAGGGGATTGGCTTTAGATATTGTGCTTCTAATCTTTGTAAGACCTTCCGCTATATTTTTCTCCCACTTTGTTATATCAGTAAAAGGGAACCCAGTGTCATTCATCTATTCATCTCCTACTTGTAGAATTGTTTAAGGATTCACTAAGTTCGTAGCGAGTTTAATGATATTTTTATATAAAAATATCAGTCATCTCTTAAAAGTTCTAACCCTTTCTAGAAATGACTGACATTGCTGTTTTTTTCAATATTAACCTTTTTAGATTGCTACTTGCTGTATATCTCTATTCCTACTTCCGATACTTCACATTCACTTTGCTTATACATAAAGGCACCAAATATTAGACCTTAATTTTAGGGATAGCAAAGCTCTATTAAATTCCTTTAATACTGTATTCCAACTTACACTTCCGACCGCAATGTCTTATAAACATCCGCTGCAATAAATGCATAGACAGTTTTAAAGTACGAATCGTCAGATCCAATCAATCTTTGATAGGCTTCCGTATTCTTCGTGTACTCATCCATTACTCGATCAAGGAATACATCCTTAAACAAGCTATTTTCAAACATTTCTTGGCTATTATTTTTAGCCATGTTTACTATTTTTGCGTCAACTTCTTGAGTAAATGCCTTGTGCAATGTTTCCACAATTACTCGATCTTGTGGAGAGAAATCATCTGGGAACCGCTCGTTAATTCGATGAATAATCTCTTCTAACGAATCACGCTCTTCAACTGGTTTTACGTTTGCATTAAATTCTTCAGGATGCTTTAATTCCCCACCCTCTTCATTTTCAGCAACAAGCATGATTTCGCCTTCAAAATCCTTTTGCAGCTTATAATATTCAAGCTTTACTTTATCTGCAATATCCACCTTTTCACGCTTTTCTTTAGGGATAAACTTTAGTAAATAGCTTGTGTAAATGTTTTCTTCTAGTAATTCCATATCAAATGTGCGATCTAACTGTGCCACATAGTTGTACCATTTACCAAAGTTACGTAATGTCACTCTGAATTCATATTGTGTATCTTCTGGTAAGTCCTCATAACGCTGAATGACAGGCTTAAATAAGCTAGATATACGACCTAATAAACGCTCATCTTGCTTCTTTTGTGCTTGTTTCACAAGTTTCATCACTTGAGCAATATCATCATCATTGTACAAAGCAAATTTACGTAATTTATTTTGTGTATCGTATATTAGATTTAAGTTTACTTCTTCTTTTAATGTAGTCACTTCATAGAAAGGTTGGAATGCTTCTAATATCTCTTCTTCTGTGTTTACAAAATCTAAGATAAATGTATCTTTCTTTCCTTGCATCGTTCGATTTAAACGGGATAGTGTCTGCACTGCTTTCACGCCACGTAATTTTTTATCGACAAACATCGTATGAAGTAACGGCTCGTCAAAACCTGTTTGATATTTCTCTGCAACAATTAATAAATTAAAGTCATCCCCGTGAAAAGTTTCTTTTAATTGATTTTCTTTTATCCGCTCGCCATCTTTCGTTACATTCATATTCGACTCCGTATATTCTTTGTCATCGTCTGTAACAGTACCTGAAAACGCAACAAGGACATCGAGGTCTGTATAGCCTTTTTCTTTAATGTAAGCTTTAAATTCTTTCATATAACGAACTGCATGTAAACGCGATGGAGTAACAATCATTGCTTTAGCCCTACCACCAATAGCCTTTTTTGTTACTTCTCTAAACTGCTCAACCATTACTTCTGTTTTTTGTCGTAATACCCATGGGTGAAAAGATTGATACCGGGCAATTGCTCGTACAGCTTCTGTTTTTGGTAATTCAGGGTTTTCCTCAATTTCTTTTGCAATACGGTAAGAGGTTTTATATGTCATATAATTTTTTAATACGTCCAAAATAAAACCCTCTTCAATTGCTTGTCTCATGCTATATACATGAAAAGGTCTAAAGCTACCATCTGCTTGTTTTGTACCAAACATTTCAATCGTTTTTTCTTTTGGGGTAGCAGTAAAGGCAAAGAAACTTAAATTATGATGTTGTCCTTGCGATAATAACGTTTGAACGAGCTGATCTTGGTCATCTAATGTTTGATTTTCAATATCTTCCTCAAATTCCTGATACTCTTTAAGCGATGCTTGTTTATCTGCTAGGGCTTGTTTTAACTTCTGTGCGCTTCTTCCAGTTTGTGAAGAATGTGCTTCATCAACTATAATCGCAAATCTTCTTCCCTCTACTGTATCGACTTCTTGATAAATGACAGGGAACTTTTGTAGTGTTGTAATGATGATTTTCTTTTTATCGTTAATTGCATTTTTTAGGTCTTGTGATGATTTATTATCGCCAATTGTTTCAACTTGTCCCGTAGTATGTTCAAAACTTGTAATCGTGTCCTGTAACTGTCGGTCTAATATTGTCCGGTCTGTAACGATAATAATAGATGAATAGATTGGATTGTTCTCTCTATCATGTAAAGAAGCTAAATGATAGGCTAACCATGCGATACTATTTGATTTCCCCGAACCTGCCGAATGTTGAATAAGATAATTTTTTCCTGAACCATGTTCTGCTACATCTTGTACAAGCTTATTAACGACGTCCAATTGATGGTAGCGAGGGAATATTAATATATCCTTTTTCACCTCAAAATTCATGAACCGTTCAATTATATCCATCAATTGATTACGATGCAGAACTTGTTCCCATAAATATGCTGTAGGGTATCCTTCTGTATTATGAGGGTTACCTTTTCCTCCAACTTCTCCAGCGCCATTTGATCCTTGGTTAAAAGGTAAGAAGTATGTTTTGTTTTTTTCTAGTTTGGTTGTCATGTACACTTCAAAGTGATCAACAGCAAAATACACTAGAAAACGTTTATTAAATTGAAAAACGGTTTCACTTGGATCACGATTCGTTTCAAATTGTAATTTTGCATGTTCAACATTTTGTCCTGTATATTGATTTTTTAATTCTAAAGCGACAAGAGGTATACCGTTTACAGCTAATACCATATCGATTGTGTTTCGATTTTTGGTACTATAAGCAAACTGACGTATACATTGAAAACGATTCGCATCGAACTTTTTAATATTTTCATAGCTTAAAGAAGAAACAGGTCGAAAATAAACAATTTTAAAAGAAACACCACGATCTTTAATTCCTTTTCGAAGTACATGCAATAGACCATGTGCGTTTATCTCTTCATTAAACCGTTTTAGAAATTTTCTTTCTGCATCTGTATGATAAATCTTTTCGTATCGCTTCCATGCCTTTGGTTGTGTTTCACGAATAAATGACAGTAGCACAGGTACATCTAACCCTTGTTGTGGATTGTAGTTTGTATCTTTAAAGGCGACCGACTCCCAGCCACCTTCATTTGTTAAGCTAGTTCCAATGTCTTTTTCAAAACGATCTTCTTTGTTTTCAAGCACATCCCAGACCTCCTCATACTTGTTTCTTACCTGTTACGTATTCATAGATAAGAGATTTTTTATACTTTTCGAGTTCTTCGATTGCTTTTTCTTTGTCTTGAATTAAACTGTCTACCTTTTGTGTTTGAAAATCCAAATAATTAACTATTTCAGTTTGCTCTTTTAATGTTGGTAGTGGAAGATAGAAATTTAAGAACTTATCTGTCTGTAATCTCCATCTACCATAATTTGAAACTCCTTGTCCTAAACCGTAAAAAATCTTGTTAAGATAACATATTTGAAAGACATATAAATAAAATCTATTAAATACTAATTCTTTCTGTTTGTTATAAAAGACCCTATAATCCGGACTTGTAACTCCTTCTTGTACTGCTAAATCTACCCACCCTGTTAGTAAATCCATATGATTCATTACAAAATCATCTGGCTGAACTTTTTGATATTTACTATAGTCAGCTGCCATTTGCCCTTCATTTTGTGTAATATCCTTTACTTTTAATCCTCTTTGAGTCACTGATAATACATCGTATCCTGTTTTGTTTGCAATTTCTTTTTTGATAGAAAATAATCTATTTATTTTTATAACATCCCATGCTTCTGGTACTTTCCCTATCCACTCAATGCCACTATCTTTCATTTTTACATTCGGGTCTAATCCTTTTGTAACTGTTTCTGTAATAATAGATTGTTTATACTTTTTTAATTCCCTGATAGTTTCCCTTGTTTCTACTATTAGATTATCTACCAAGGTTATACTATAGTTCAGGAATTTTGCTATCTTCTCTTGTTCATTTTCATCTGGAATAATTACTTTATACCCATTTAAATCATCCACTCTTAAAGAAGGTTGCATATATGATGGAATTCTTGACTTTTCATATTCAAATAGACTTTGTAAGAAATAATAAAAATAATCGATATTTGACTTCTTCTTTTTTTGCATTATTAAACAGTTTTGAGAAAGAGAGAATCTACCTTTTAATAATCTAAGAGTCATCACTTTTGCTCCAACTGTTGTAGTAAATAAACATTCATTTAAGTCATACTCAAAAGTTTCTGTATATCCTAAAATACCGTTATTTTCTGTTTGCCCACTATATACTGGATATTCTCCAATCGCGCTTACAAATTCTTTTGTGTATTTTGCAGCATTCCTTCCTTTAGAGAAAGTAAAGTAATTTTTAAGTTTATTGACTTCCCAATTCTTTGGTATCTTTCCAATCCACTCAATACCTGATTCTTTCATTTCTCTAGTCAACCTTACTCACATCCTTACCTGATAGAGCTTGAAAGTTTGAAACGATTGACTCTTCAAGCATTTTAATTCGTTCTGCAATTTCGTCAGAAGGCTCAGGTGGAGTATATTTATAAAACAAACGTGTAAATGAGATTTCATAACCAATTTTATCTTTCTTACGGTCCATCCATGCATCTCGATTAAACTTTAATACTTCGCGTTCAAAGTAAGTATCCATATCTTCTTTTAATGGAATGTCTTCTGTATCACGTAATTTGGTATCTGCTACAGGTTTATTTTTCTTTAAGATAATATTCCCATATTCATCACGTTGCGGACTTTCTACGGTAACACGTATGTAGCCGAAATCTTCATTGTCAAATATTTTTGACTCAACTATCCTTCCATCTAATCTATACTCTTTGTTATCAAATTCACCATATGCCTGAACTATGATATTTCTACATTCTTCCGTTATATCGACACGTTTTTCACCAATATTTTTCCGTCTTTTTTCATACATTTTTGATGCATCAATTAATTGCACTTTTCCTTGACGTTCAGGTGATTTGTTTTTCGTAATTATCCATATGTATGTAGGGATTGCTGTGTTGTAAAATAAGTCATTTGGTAATTGAACAATTGCCTCTAACCAATCATTTTCAATGACATATTGACGAATACTACTTTCTCCACTACCAGCATTACCTGAGAATAGTGCAGAACCATTATGGATAATTGCCATTCTTCCTGTAGCTTTTAGTTTTGAAATTCCATTTAATTGAAAGAGCAATTGTCCATCACTTATTTTTGGCAGTCCAACACCAAAACGTCCATTTTCTCCTAATGCATGTTCATCTTTTACAGCCTTTTGATCCCTTTTCCAATCGCTTCCAAAAGGTGGATTGGATATACAATAATCAAATTCATATCCTTCAAATTGATCATTCGATAATGTACTTCCTAACGCCATATTATCAGGGTTTCCACCACGAATCATCGTATCTGCTTTAGCAATTGCATATGTTTCTGGATTTAATTCTTGTCCATATGTTCTTACTTCAGCATTTTCGTTGAAATCATGGATGCGTTCTGTCATTGCCGACAACATTTGTGATGTTCCCATAGTTTGGTCGTACACCGTTTTCACGACATCTTCCCCTGTTAACGTATCTCTGTCTTCGATTAATAGTAAATCCGTCATTAAATAAATAATATCCCGACTAGTGAAATGTTCCCCAGCTTCTTCGTTATAACTCTCAGAAAACTTACGAACTAATTCCTCAAAAATATATCCCATATCTGTACTTGTTACCTTATCTGGTCCTAGATATGATTCTTTTTTATTAAATTCTTGAATAACATGAAATAGTGCATCATTATCAGCTAATGTAGAGATTTCAACATCAAATTTGAAGTTAGCTAAAATATCTAGCATATTATCTGAGAAACTATTTAAGTATGCTCGGAAGTTCGTCTCGATATTTGCTGGATCTGCTAGTAACGTATCAAATGTATATACGCTAGTATTGTAGAAGGAATAACCTGATGCTTGTGTTAAAAAACGATGTCGAAAAGCTTCATTCATGTCTTTATGTTGTTCAGACGCTTTAAGCACTTTATCACGTGTTGGTAATAACGTGTCATGTAGACGCTTGATTACTGTCATAGGTAAAATAACTTTTCCATATTCATGTGGTTTGTATAACCCTCTTAATATATCAGCAACGTTCCAAATTAAATTTGCTTGTTTTTGTACGTTAATCGTTGTTTGTGCATTACGTTGATTTTCTGTCATTGTCTTACTTCCTTTTCTATCCTATTAATTGCTTTATTTTAAACCTGAAATTTTTTCCCTAATTTACACATACTTCTTTATCATGAGTAAAATAACTCAAAGGAATAAACACTATTAGGTGAACATTCCTTTGGTTATTTTAATACTTATCCTCTAAGAGGTTAAAGCTTTAAAGGCTTAACATATGATCCTTTTTTCTTATTTAGAAAGCGTAAAGTGTTTAGCGCCGGCTTTAAAATAGATAGGACTTATTTCTTGGGTTTACTTAAAGCGTTCTTTACTTCACTTGGTAGAATTCCCATAAAATAATCTTCTATATTATCCCAAAACCATTTTGAGTAATTTAGAATCTTCTCTTTTGGTGAATTTCCTTCTTTTTCTTTTGTAAAAAGATACTTCAGCATTTCAACACTTGTATAGTGCTTGGCTTGAACATCTTTCAATATGCTATTTTGATAAAAATCACCTTGTTTAATAGCTTTTTCTAATGGATAAATTGAGTTCATTCTTAAATATATTTGTGGATTGTTTCCACCCACCACTTGATAATTTAATAACTTTCTACTCTCCCCAATTCCCAGTGCTGCTATTTTCGCATCTAATTCCACACTATTTGCTCTCATGTTAAATGTCAGTATATCATCATCCTTCTCAACGAAATTTTCACTCGGCTTCAATGTTGCTAACAAACCTCTTTTAATGAATGTAGTAAATAAATCCCCATCATTGTTTATAATATACTTCGGCTTTGAATTTCCACTGCTCGCTCGTTCATATATGAATTTAATCTCCTTTATCTTCGAATATTCAAATGCTGCGTTAATGACCGTTTGTGCAAACGTCATAGCTTCGAATTTATCAGAGATTTTTAATGCTTTCATAAAATGGTATCCAAGATCCTCAACTGAAAAATGTTTTCCAGATATTTTATAACTATTAACGAATGTTTCAAATGCTTGTAAGAATAAATTATACTTGGAAATAATTGACTCAACTGTTTCATTGTTATTTAATCCTACATTTACTCCTGAAGCATATATAAACTTTTCAAAAATAGATTTATGCTTCAGTTTCTCTCTTTCCTCCGCTGTGTGCAATGCAAATTTAAAACTTGGAAAAGACATATTTCTATAATGTTTCTCCCATATTCCACTCAAATTAACCTGATATACAGCAGAATAACTCTTGCTCTGTATTTCGTATAGCTTACTAAAATATCTTCCCAAATTAGAATGAATAAATGTTCTTTCTAATTCTGGAGTAACGAAAATTAAATCATTCCCAAATAAACTTCTTGGTCTTGCTACAAAAGGAGAGTATCCAAGCTTATTTGGTGACGAAAAGTCTTTTTCAATCATTAATAACACTGTTTTCACTTTATTATCTAATGAATCTTCATCACGTTTGTTTTGAACAAAGATATATTTAAAATCCTCTGGACTAATAATTAAATTACGGTTATTATTCTTTTCTTTATATACTGATAAAACTTTTTTCATAACCTCAATAATTTGACTCTTTCGGATCGCCGACATACCATATAGCTGTTTAACTTCATTCATATCACGATTTAAAAAATCAATTAAACCAAATCCATTAGCTACTTTATCCTTATCACGAGCTGCCCTTCCGACTTCTTGAATATAATCAACAACATTCCCAGTAGGAGCATAATGGTACACATTAGTAATATCAGGAATATCAATACCCATTCCAAAAGCTTTAGTTGCTAAAACAAATTGTAAATCTCCATTTTTGTATTGATATAAAACTTCATCTTTTTCCTCTTTAAGTAGGCTTCCGTAATATTTACCTGTAACTTTAGCAATATCTGGTTCATTTTGCGTTAAAAAGTTACTAAAATCCATCAACAATCTTACTGTTGGGAAATAAATTAATGATTTTTGTTTGTTTTTATGGGCCTTTTTTAAATGTTTCAACGCCAATGCGTGCTTCGTTTTTCGATAATCCCTTCCTTCTTTCTCTAAATCCTTTTCACTACTTTGAACAACCATAATTATCTCATCACGACGAACCTTTCCGAAGTAAGAAATAGGACTTATCATATTAAGACTATTTCTCGTATCTAAATACATATCTTCTCGACCACCATATATAGCCGTTGCAGTGAAAGTAACGATAGGAAATTTGTATTCTTTTCTTAACTTAGCTAGATAAATACCTAAATACCAATAATCAGAGCGAAATGATTTTCCCCAAGTAGTTACTATATGAGCCTCATCAATAATCACCACACCAATACTTCTATCACCAATCAGCATTTTAATATCGGATCGAGCTTGTAACGTTTCAGGAGATAGATATAAAATATCAATTTGCTGATTTTGAACTCCATCAAGTATGCGTTCTTTTTGATAAAGTGGGGTATTTCCGTTTATCGTAGCTGAATTATTAATACCTTTTCTATGCATACTTTCAACTTGATCATTCATTAAACCGATTAATGGTGATATAACTAAAGTTAAAGGCTTATCATCTGCATATTTATCCGCTAAATATAATGCAGGAACTTGGAACATCACTGACTTTCCCGCTCCAGTTGCTGCAGTTATATATATATCACGAAAGTCTTCGCCATGTATTGCTTTTTCTGCCTGAATGACTATATCATCGATAATTTGGGCTTGCGAAATTTTTATCGTTTCTTTAGATTGACTCTCTATGTTCTTATAAAACTCAATTTCCTTGTAATTATCGTACTTATAAACGTTATTCAATATTTTTATATAGGAATCTTCATTCTCTATTACTTTTCTTCTTATTGATAATGTTGTAAAATAAATTTTAATATCAGAAATATTAGCGATAATATTAATACGTGCTAAATAATTATTAGGTACCGACTCACTTGTCCCTGATAAAACAAATAAAACATTATTGGTATCTTCTTTTAATATAATGTTCATAATAAGATCTAAAAATGGAAGTTCATCATCTGATAATTCTATTTGCAAAATATGTTCTGTTGGGTAATCATCGCTATATTTAAAGTCATAATCCATCTCATCATAATATTTGAAGGTCAATGGCTTTTTATCAAATTCTGGGTAAGTCACATAATAATTACCACTATGCTTTGAATAATCTATTTGTCCATAAAACTTAGAAACATTTTCTAATACCTTTAACTGGTCATTTTCTAATTCATTATCTTCTTGATAATATAAATAGTGGTAAATGCTATCTACATTTGACAGTGTACCTCTGTATGGATACTGTTTTTCGAATAAATTATTTTCGATTACCAGCAAAGGCATCTTATTAATAGCTTCTTGTTCTTTAAATAATTGATATTCTTCAATCGTCATCCATAAATAATCTTCTGTAAAAGTACGATGTTTGATAATGTCTTCTATTACTTGTTCTTCTAATGTTGACAAATCTACTTTATCGAAGTAGTCTATATCAAACGAAAAGTACTTTTGCTCTCTTTTTAGTTCACTTGTATCAAAACCTTTTAAAACAACAATAGATGGTCCATTTTGCTTCACTATTTCCTCAATTCTATTTTCAATATTCATACATATACTCCTTTAGCACTCTTGTAGTTTTTGGTTTTCGAAGCTTCCTAAGAGCTTTTGCTTCTATTTGTCGAATTCTTTCTCTTGTTACATTAAATATTTGTCCAATTTCTTCTAGTGTCATTGTTTGATCATTATTAAAGCCTAAACGATAATATAAAATTTGCATTTCTCTCTCTGTTAATTCTCCTTGAAAAATATCATCAATTATATTTCTTAGCTCAATCTTATAATATTCCTCATCTGGAGTATTTAAATTTTCATCTATAACTAGTTCACCTAATGCCGTACTTTCATCGTCCCCAACTAGACGGTCAAGACTATCTAAATTACTTTGTGAAATATAAAAACGTAATTCCTCAATAACATCAATTGGCTCTTCCATTGCTTTGGCAATTTCAAATGTTGTAGCTGGCCTAGCTAATTCATTCCACAGTTCATTCTCTATTTTTATGAATTTATTCATTTTTTCCCTATAATGAACTGGAATTCGTATTAATGTTGAGCAATCCGCTATTCCCCTAGTAATAGCTTGTCTTATCCACCAAGTTGCATAAGTTGAAAACTGATAACCCAAGGAAACATCGAATTTTTCTGCAGCCTTTAGTAATCCAATAACCCCCACTTGATACATATCATTTACATCAAACCCCACTGTTGCTAAGCCTGAATAACGCTTTACAATCTTCCAAACTAATTTTCTATTCGCTTCAACTAGATTGCTAATTGACTTCTTTCGTTTGGATTCATCTCCTGAATGTATTTGATTTAAATATTCAATATTCCATGACTTATCGATAACATCTTCGAGTGAATCAACATGGCCAATGAAGCTGTCATCATCCAGTAATGAATCTAAATCATCTTCAAATAAGTCATCAGGTAGATCGAAATCAAAGTCATTTTCATTTTTCTCTTGCTGTGTATCGTCAATAATGATATAGCCTTTTCTCATTAGATCGCTTAGAATATTCTCTTGTATACTTTCATCTATATTATTTTGATTGAACCAATTTATAAGAATACTTCTGTTAATTTCATTTTCTAACTCGATACATTTAAACAACTTCAATAAATTTGCCTTTAATACAGTCTTGGGGTGATCAATGATTTCAATTTGCAAAGCGTCTAGTTCATCATAAACGGTAAACCTTTCTTCGACTTTAAGTGTGTATTCTTTAAACCACTGGTCCACAATATTCTGCTTTATTTTACTACCAAAACGAAAATTATCGTTAATATGGGAAATTAGATCATCTAGCTTTTTATTCATTGCATCACCTCCTAAACCTACTAAACTTATATTTATTAGTTGGCTTGTAATCTTTAACTGCTTATAATTAAAATTTGCAAGCAATTACATAATTTTGATCGAAAGGAAATTACTTAATCATTTCTAACAAGATGGAACAGATCAAATTAATCCAATTCCTCAATAACATTTCTAAGCCCCATCTTTCTATAAGCATTTAACTTCCCATGTTTTAATACTTCATTTGCTTGTTGGAGCAACTCCATATATTTTAGTTCAGCATCTTCTACTGTCTGTATTATCTCCTCTTGTCCATCTAATTCAATATCAGGAAACTCAACATCCTCAATATCACGTGTAGTTAATGCCTTTACAGCTCCACCCTTTTTCATTCCCTCAATGAGAGCCACACCAACTGGACTATCAAGGAAAACTTTAATGTACTCCGGCTTATATGCCTTATCCATAATTCTAATTCTTATAAACATATTAGATAGTACTAAAGGTTCATTATGGTCGGGAACAATTGCCACTTTATAAGCCGTTCCACGACTAGCTATAATAATGTCACCACTCTCAACCATATAACGTTCGGCATTATTAACTGGAATTACTTCAATACTTTCTAAGTCTATTTTACCATCTTCTACATCCTTTAGTTGGATAACCTTATATCCTTTTTGTCCTTCTTTAATTGTATTCTTTGCTGGTAAGTTAACTCCGCGCGATAATTGGGCTATCTCTTTTAAAGTCCTCTTATTTTTAACCTTTTCATCATATACAGCTTTATTTATAATGACATCACCAAATTGGGTTTCCACAGTTTGGCTTGTAAAATATTGATTTGGATTTAAATTAAATTCATTTTCTATAATCTCTGGCAGTTTAGCAATTTTAACATCATCTGTATCTGTTGAAGAACGTTCATACATAGCAACAATTGTTTCAATATTGTCTTGTGTTAAATAATGTTGTGATCGTACTTTGCTTGTAGACTGTTCTTCGGCATTTATAAACAAAACTTGTTGATTTCTACTTGAATGCTTCTTATTATTTAATACTAGTAGCACAGTTTGAATCGTTGTATACGACAAGAGTTTATTTGGTAATAATACAATAGCCTCGATAATATCATTGTTGACAATATATTCTCTAAACGCCCTTTCAGCATGAGAACTTCTTGATAATACTCCTACAGGAACTATTACAGCGGCTTTTCCTGTTTCATTCAAAGATGCAACTGTATGTTGTAAAAACGCTAGATCACCATGCATTCTACTGATTTTTCCCATTCTACCGCTAAAACGGCCATAAGGATCATAATCCATCATTTGTATATTGTTTAATTTCAAACCAAAGGGCTGATTCATCGCAATATAATCAAACTGCATTAAGTTACTATCATTTTCTATAAATGCGGGAGAGAACAATGTATCACCTTTTGCAATTTGAAATTTTGATAAATCTATTCCATTTACAATTGCATTCATGTAAGCTATAGCAACATTTGATTCATTTATCTCTTGCCCAAACATTGAAATGTCATTATTGAAACGGTAAGCTTCAATTAACGATCCCCCAATTCCTGCTGCTCCATCGTACAAACTGCCATTAGAAGGATTTAATATTCGTATCATAAGTCTATTTAATCCTTCTGGTGTTACAGATGTTCCTAACTCTTTTCCTTCACTTTCCATTAGTCGTTGTATGAGATGTAAGAAATATTCACCAGTTAATTTTGTATCTTGAAACTCTTCTATTGTTAGAGAACTTTGGTCCATAATCATTAGGCAATCATACAGCACATGGTCTCCTATCTTTGAAAGAGAAAAACTACTTAGCAGATCTAGATTAAACTCATTGTTATGCGCAATCTTATGAAATAACTCATCAATCAGATTTCCTATATTATAGTGAGAAGAACTGATTCTTTCCCAAGACATATCATCTGGTATAGTTATTGAATGACTTTTATTTACTAACAAGAATTTTGCTGTAAAAATTCTACTTCCTACTTCATGGTATTGATAAGACTGCACCTCTCCTCTAAGTCGTTCGCTAATTGCCCTACTTGTTTTATTTGCTCTTAACTCAATGTTATCCATCAAAGCAACAACTCCTCATCAATGTATTAATTTTACTCCAATAAGGTATTTCAAATTCCTTTTAATTATCTTTTAATAAAAAGCCACGTTCTCGTGGACAGCATTCATAACACTAGAAATTCCTTTACTGCGGTGATAAACCACTTTTATTCCAAATTTATCTGCAACATCTTTAACTGCATACATTGTACCATGAGATACAGCTGATAGTATAACTATAACACATTCAACATCTTTTAATAAGTTGCTGAAATAATTTTTGGTCCCTTTTCTTTTTATTCTTCCATCATGATATTTTAACTCAAAATTTAATGTCTTTAACTTGTCCTCGTATCCTTTTTTATTATCACCACCAATAATGGCAACCTTTTTCATATTTACTCACTCCATCTCTTAAACTTCTAATTCCCTTGTAACATTTAAATACGTAGTAATCTGTTGACGTTTACTACTTAATAGGTCTGCTAGTAACTTAACGTCTGATTGTGTTACCTTTGCCATTCTACTTATGTGTTGTTTTCTCGTATTACCTTCTCTGTTAACATTCTTTTTCAGGACTGTCTCAAATTTTACTAATTTCCCTCTAGGAGTGATCCTAAAGTTATTCAATCCCATTATGCTTAATAGCGTATTGAACATTACTGCTTTCTTTTCATGGTTAACAAATTTAACAATTGGTGCAAATATTGCTCTTGAATCTATTTCTACAGTTTCAACAACAAACCCAGTTTCTTCGAATACTTCAGAAAGGTATTTTAAATTCCTTTTTTTGTTCCTCCAAAAATAAATCACGTTGAAATATTCTTTGATTATTTGTCGCTGTTCTACTTCTTTCTGCAATTGGTCTATTCATAATAGAAACCCTCCCAATACTTTATAAAGTTTTAACTTCATTTATAGTTATACCATAAATCACTAATACTTGTAAAGAGTATTTATAATTCCTTTTTGGATTTTTATTTATTCCTTTTTAAAAAAAGAAAAAAGAGAAGACAAACATCTAATGTCGAATTGCCTTCTCTGTCTACTATTAGCATAGAACTACTCAAACTAAATTTTTAATTTTAATTACAATTAACGTAGGCTATTATGCAAAAAAGTATTAATTTCATAATCTACTGTAATAATACGAATTTTATATTCCTCACGTAGTTTTTCAACCATATTAGATAGATAATTGGAATTTCTTGAGATTCGTGAGGGATCGCTCACAATAATAACATTGATTTTTTCTTGTTGTGCATCTTCAATCATTTTAAGAAAGTTTTTATTAATATTGTTTCCGGAACCAACGTCAGCATAAACAGAATCTAAGTTCCAATTATTTTGATCAATAAAATCCTCGATTATTCCTGTCTGTTTTTGTAAAGAAACCTCTTTATTTTTTCCGCTATTAGTTCGAACATAAGCAAAACATTTCATATTTTGTTTCTCTCCTCTAAAAAATTTATTTGTTGTTAAAATATACTTCATCGACTTGTGTAAAACATTGTATCCTCGTTTTTTGATATTTGAAGAGGATAACAAAAAGTTTTTTTAAGATTTTCAGATGATAATTTAACCATATTATCTAGTTACGAAATTATCTTCTTGCTCACTAATACACCATACTTGTTATTGATAAAATTGAATTCTATCCTTTTTATTTTTTAATCTGAAAAACATCATGAAATTCTAAACCCAATTGATTTGATATTTTCTTTGCAACTGCCGGGCTAGGATTTTTCTTATGATTAACAATTTGGTTAAAGTAATTTTCGCTTAATCCGGCATATCTCGAAAACTCACGTTGGGAAAACCCTTTTTCAATTAACATTGCTCGTAGTTTATCGGAATCTTTAACAATGATTTTCATGTATTAATTTTCCCTCCTTTTGTTAAATGCGTGTTCTTCAAGATAAATAAAAAGAGAAAACCACCTTTAAAAGACTGCAGCATACACACAATGCTGTCACTCTATAGAAATGGGGTTTTCCCTTTTTAGTCCTATATTCAATTCTATTTTTTTGACTGTTACAATTATATTCTAACAATCTTTTTCTATATTTTAAGAGATCCAACACATTAATCCACTACATTTAGAAACATCTTTGCTATTTCTTCATTTTCCTTTTTAGATAATATTTCTCTTACACTCTCTTCAGGCATAACAACTGGGAATGTCATCTTTTCAATACGGCTTTTAATCCTCCCAGCAGGATACTTCTTTTGAAGTGACTGTATTGGCATATTAGATGTGATAATAGTTGGCATTTTGTAACTCATTCGTTCATCTAAGATTTGCGTCAAAACTTCTTCCGACCAATCCGTTGTTTTCTCTACACCAAGGTCATCCATTACCAGTAATGAAGCATGCTTAAACGACTCCATTAAACTATAAAAGGTTCTATTAGAGTCTTTACTAGAAAATGAATGCTTCATCTCATTTAGCATATTTACTACAGAAATATACACTGGCTTGATCTTATACTTGATGATGAGTTCATTGGTAATGGCAATTGATAGAAGTGTTTTTCCAGATCCTTTTGTATTACTGTAAAAGTATAATCCTTTCCCCATATCCTCCATCTCTAGATATTGTTCAACATAGCGTGTTGCAATCCTCTTAGCATATTGCGCTACTTCCACACTTTTCTTTACCTGATAGATTTTCGTATCAAAATCACTTATTCTCTTATCTATATATTCATCTGGTATTCTAGCAGTTTTTATTTGATTCAATAGTTCCTTATATTCTCTGCATTTACACATCATCGCTACCTCAGATCCATCTTCTCTGATTATATGAATCAGTCCAGAGCCGTCACATTCTCTGTACATACAATCATCTGTCGCCTTCGTTAATCTTCCCGGCATCTTGTATAATGGCTGAGCCGAACCGTTGGAAATATTCATCTTTGGCAATATATCCCGTAGATTGTTCATTTTCTAATACCTCCTGTTCATTTTTATAAGCTTGATCAAATATATAATTTGCAACATACCGGAATGACCGGATGTTATCTAACTTGTGTTTTAGCTTAAAGTTATTGAAACACTCCTTTATCCAACCAATAACTCGATCAGTCTCCCAGTTCTCTTCAACAACATCCTTGATTGCCTTTTGATCATTAGACGATAACTGCTTGTTATTACTGAGACTCAAGTAGGTTTTACTAATTAATTCAAATTGATTTGAATCATAAACATTAAATTCATCTTCAATCCATTCACTTGACGAAGAAGTCTCTGTATTAATTTTTGGAGTAATCTCTGTAGTAATCTCTGGTATTGCAGCGCAATCATTGAGCTTCGAATCGCTTTTTTCCACATTCGGAGAACCAGTTTGTTTACTCGAAGTATCATTTTCTTCCATTCGTAATAGCTGTTTGTAATCATCTATTGGATATCCTAAATTACTTAAATCTAAGATGACTTTCACTAAGTTCACACGATATTGTAATGTCTTATCCCACTTATATCGGGGGTTATTTCGCCTTTTAACATAATTTTTGTCTACTATTTTACCTAAATACTTTCGAATCGTATTAGATGACACACCGAGCATTACTTCCTCAGCCAACTCCTCAGCCTTTTTATAAATCCAACCGTGTTTATAAGAATCTACTAAATTATTTTCTAAGCGCTCTCTTTCTTCAAGTTTATATTTACCAGCATCTTTCATACGATCTATCCAGTAAATTAATTGACCTAGGATTACTGCTTCTTCCGTACTACCTGTTAATTCCACTAAATCTTCTCTGATGACAGCTTTTTTTATTTTTTGCAATTGAATACTTTCCCCTCTCACTAACTATGTTTTCAAATATAATTTGAATTTTGTTTCCTGATTATCATCTCCTCGTCTACGTCTGCCATTAGGTTTTCTCGAATAAAAAAAGAGAAAAACCCATGACAGACGTAGCAAAATATATACACGTAAGCATGTGTATATTTCACTACTTCCTCTTGGGTTTTTCCCTTTTTGTTGAGAAAGTCGACCAATTTATTTATTTGACTATCATTATACAACGATGATTTTATTTTGCAAGTATTTTTACTTTTATTTTATAAACACCACTCACTATTGAATTTACTTCTTTTATTTTATAGGACTAGGAATATAAAAATTTGAAAGTAAACTATTTATAAATCACTTCCCTTTTACAATCGACTACTCAAGTAATGTGGCCGAATCAATTAAAAATAGCGTTCCAACTTCATTACTTACAGGAAGTGTATTACTTGTAGACTTAATATGGTCTAAGCTGACATATTGAGGTCTAACAATAGTAGGTAGATAGGAGGACTAAAAAGGATTCTACAATAGAAAAAATATTCACCCCTAAATTTGAAAGGAGAGAGATTATGCCTGATAAGATAATATTAAAGAAAAATGCAAAACAGCGATTAGAATTATCTAAAACTGACTTACAACTTTTAGCTTTTCTAGAACAACAAAGAATGTTAACACTGCAGCAACTATATCAAGTTGCTACAAAAATATTTGAAATTAGAATAAAGGAATACAGTTTTAAAAACCGAATTCGTAAATTCGGAGATTACTACTTGATTCGTGGTAATAATTATAGTGAAGGATTCGATGGAGAACGATTTAAATATTTATGTATAGGTAGCAAGGGCATTGATTTGCTTATTAAATATAATTTATTAGACCAATCATATAACAAATCGAAAATCTACAAGTTTAATCAAAAGAAGAATTTGATGCACTTTTTAGCAACTCAGCAAGCAGCCATTAACATATTAAATAGTCTACATGCCGAAGTTATTAAAGATGAAGATTCGAACGAGATTAAATATACTAACTTTTATGATTTAACTTTATTTTCCCATTCACCCTCTGTCTTTCAATACACAGAATGGATTAGGAAGGAGAAAAATTTGCATCAGAGAAACAAAGGCGCTTATCATTCTAATATTTCGAAACATATGAACGGAAATTCTAGTACATTTGGTAAAACTATGACCTTTGTAAAACCTGATTGGATCATAGAGTTAAAACCAAGAACAACTAAAAATACCTATATTAACATTGAATTGGACATGGGAACAGAACCCATCGAAACATTGATAGATAAAGTATTTAAATATGCAATTCTAGCTGAAAGAAATAAAGAAGAACTTCATATCATGGATCTTGTTATTGCAGATAATAGCTTCTCTAACCGCTCTAAGCTTACGGATGGAATAAAAAGAGGGGAAAATATTTTTAATAGATTTGCTGCAGATCCCGCAGTTAAAGATCGGTTAAATCAATCCGGATTGAAACTCATTATTCACCCCTTAAAAGATAATGAAAAGGCCGTTTATAACGTACTAACAAGGTTTTAACTCTCCAAGTCATTCACTCCGAATGACTGCCTACATATTAAACTACAAATATACTGATAAGGATACCTTCATGCGTTACCATTAATAGATACCATGTTGAAACTCAGAAATATCAACATTCCCCTAATCTTGACCTTCATAAATTTACTACTTCTTTTTACTATTCGTTACGATTATTAGTAACCATTATACAAAGTAATACACTTATTCGATGGTTACTTACACTAAAAAAAGCCATTATCATATATTGGTAACCAATGATAGATATCATGACAAACGCTGGTTATTACTGTATTTCTATGCCTTGTTTTTTCTTTTCTTCTTCCTAGTATCTAATATTAGTTACCTTTAATCGTTACCATATCCTATTTAGCAAGGTGACTATCTTCATTCTTCCTCATAAACTGAATAACTAAAGTCAATAAAATCCTCCAGCTTTGCATTTCCAGACTGATTCATACCCCATCCACATCGCTGGTAATCCTTTCCTCCATCCAGAAATATAGCCCCACATTTACATCTTTTAAAATCATAAGTATGTATTGATTCAATTATATCGTTACATATTTTACAACGAACCTTATTAACTAATACTCTTTTCATCAAATACCATCCTTTCTAACTACTATTTGCGTACTTCCAAATAGCCATGATATTAACACTAAATATATAAGAACCATATCACAAAAAGAAGCTTCCTTTTTGGAAACTTCCTTTTAATCAATACTTTACAGAGTATTTATTATTATGTTCATGTATTTTAATCCATCTTTGAAATCTGTTCAAATTAGATAAAGTTAAACTAAAGTGCTGGGCAGCGGTACGAGTTCGGTTCTCATCCCAATTTCTTGTTATGCATTCAAAAACGTCATCCATTCGAATACTTTTACGATTATTTGTAGATGCCACATAGTAACATGCAAAGAGGAATGTTACATTTGCTAAGGGCATTGTTCCTCTTCTTATTTCAACCATGATACTTTGGGGAACTGCATAATATCCATATTGTTTTACCAACATAGCTGGTACTTCTTTAACATCATCAATCATATAACGGATAATATATTCACCACGATTAATGCTAACTTCCAAATCTTCAAATAAAGCTTTTGGTATTTCTAATATACTTGTACTTTTAACCATTGCTTTCTTGATATCCCCTTAGTCGATTTTTATAGTTATACGATTTGCCTTATTATAAACTGATTCAGCTCTTCTTATAGATTTCTGTGTTTCTTTTTCAATCAGTTCCAACTCAGCATCATATGCTACACCCTGATTCTCCAATGTAACTCCAAATGATTGACTGATATATCCCTTTGCTCCCAAAAGAGCCATAATCTCATTAGTTAGTTCAGGCTTAAATCCTTCATGCACTTGATCTGTCATAGTTTTTTCATCGCTAGATTTTACAGCTGTTACAATTTCTATAACCAATTTTCCTTTGTATAGATTCATTAACGACATAATTCTAAACAACTCCTTTACTTTCTAGGCATTAATAAAGTATCAACAAAAAAAGAAAATGCATCTTTAAACGCAACACGATAGGTCAACTTACTCTGATGGAATACCTGTTGAAAAATATTTGATTTAAGATCTTCAATAAGGTTATTCTTTGCCTCTTCATCAAGGTCGTTTATGCTTGACGATAGCTTCTGTTCCAAATCTTTATAAATCCCTTCCATAAACATCTCATATTCTTCACTAGTAATAATGTTTTCTAAACGACTTTCAATGAGGTTATTAACCAATCTGGGGAAACCATCAATCATCTGAACCACTCCTTTTATTCTAAATATGAATATATTTATATTATGAATATATCATGATATCTATTGATTGTAAAACCAGAAAATAATACGATAAAGGAAATAGAATGAGAAGGGAAATTTATTAATGGACGATTTACAAGCTGGAAAGTTGATACGTAGGTTAAGAAGAGAAAATAAATTAACAATGGTTGATTTTGCAAAGCAAATTGGTCTTTCTCAACCTTCTTTGTCACGAATTGAAAGCGGCAATCAAGAGATCACCTTCTCCTTATTAGAAAGAATATGTAAGGCACTTAATATATCAATGGGTGATTTTCTATATGCACTTGAAGGGGAAAGTAAACTACAAAACATTGAATTATGTGAAGAAGACGATGTAAGTACAGAAGAGCAACTAGATACTATACTAATTAAAATGATTTCATCGTTATCCCTTGAACAGAAGAAAGGATTATATACGCTGTTGTTACCATATACTAAGGACTAGTGAATGACACATTTTTCGTTGCTGAATCTCTACGTATATTTTAGTGTGGTATGGTTGCTAGATAATAGTCTGGTGACTATAATAGATATGTCTATTAGTATTACAAGATTGATTAACGCCACGATGAATATTTCTGGTGTTGGTACAATTTGTAGTTCTAGAAAACGGAAGTGTCATAAAATGGCACTTCCGTTTTCTTTTTCAATTATAATTTCTTTTATTTAATTTTTATATTGCATAGGTACTAAAGACAAGGAACCAGATAGACCACCTATATCTTTGGTTTTATCTTTAATAGCATTTCTTTGTCTTCTTCTCTTAATATATCATCTTGGTATTTATTTGAATCTTGAATCCACTTTGCTTTTTTCATGGCCCATACATATTCATCTGTTGTTTCATCTAATTCAGCAGAAATGTATTCTTTTATTAGTTTAGAATAAAAATAGTTTACCGAGTTATTCAACAAATCCTGAGTTCTTTTATATTCCCTTTCTCTCCGCTCCCTGATTAATTCCCTCTCTTGTTCTTCTTTTAGTTTTTTCTCTTCTGCAATGATATAGTCCCTTTCTTTTTCATCAATGATTTCTGGTAGTGAAAATATATATAAGAATACTCTTCTTAGTAAATCTTCTAGGGTTGTAGTCTTAGTTTGTTTTATTAATTTTTCGTATCTACCCCATTTATACCAATAAACTTTGTAACCAACTTCAACGTTTATTTTCCCGGTTGTTTCATATTCAAATGTATGATAGTCTGAATAATTTTTATCATCCGGAGAAAGCATTATCTTTTTACAAGGTAGTTTAAAATTCAATGTAAAAGTATATTTTTTATACAATACTTCTGTTTCATCATACTTACTAACAATCTTTGCTCCTGCCTTTTCAAGTGCTTTAAATAAACTATCAATAAAAGGTAAAATCTCTGGAATAACTTCACCAGAGGCTGAATTTATTCTTAGTCTATCTTCTCTATAGGACTGAGTTTTTTTGCGGTATTTTACTATTTCCCTATGGGGTTTACTAGACAAATTTTTATTAACCTTTAACGCGTTATAAATATCTGTTAGGTTTTGTTGCTCAGTCCCTAAGTATGAAAAATAGGTCGGCTTTTCTTTTTTCTTTATACGTGAAGTGACATTTGTTTCAGTAGAAATACTATTAGGTTTTTCGTCATTTACAGTTTTTATAACTTTTTTAGGTGCTGGAGCATTTTGCTTTTTAGCCTTTGCGAGAGCAATCATACGATTATCATTTGGATTTGGCAACGCTGGCTGAACTGGCTTCTCGTTTCCCATATATAAGCTACTCCAATAAGACGCTGTAGGTAGTGGGATATCATTACTAGTACATTCATTTTTCAATTTATTATATGGAACATTTAGTTCTGTTGCTGTTTTAGTAATTCCTATATTCCACAGCTTTTCATATAAATCTTTCCTAGAGATTGATAGCATTCGTTTCCCCTCACTTCATCCTTTACCTCATTTTATATCCACCTAAAATTCCAATCAAATTTATTCCAAAATCCAAATAAAATAAAAATATTTTTGATTTCCTCTTAAAATATCATTTTTTCGCGGTTATCATGTTTCAGCAAATGACGAGCCGGCTGTTATTTGTGTCTTAAAATCACAAATAGATAAGGGGAGTTCATTATATTATGATGAAAAATGAAATATTAGATTACGATAAAGATTACAGACTTAGACTTGCAACAAGTAAAGAGTTAACAAAAATAAAAGGCTATGACTTTCTAAATTACCTAACAGACCTAATGGTTAAATACTCTGATTCTATAGGAAAAGGATTTTCTATTGAAATGGAGGGGGAAAGATGACAGCAAAGATTGAAATGTCAGGGCTGCAAGTTAATATGCCAGTAAAATATATAAGAGCTTATGCTTATGTGCGTGTTAGCACAAACAAACAACTAGATAACACATCGATTGAACAACAAATGGAGGCAATAGAAAAGTATTGTAAGGAAAATAATATTATTCTTGTAAAAATATATGTAGAGGAACCCGCATCAGGAGAAAGCTTTTCAAATAGACCTGAGTTTAAAGAGATGTTTTATAACGTTTTCCAAAAGGAGAATAACATTGATTCCATCATCGTATTTAAACAAGATCGTATATCACGTAATTCTTTAGATTCCCAATATATCTTTAGTCGTCTAAAAAAGGCTAACAAGAACTTAATTTCTATCGCTGATAATATCGACACAAATGATCCTAATTCAAAACTAATCTATCAGATATTAGGTATTATTGCAGAAGTCGAAAAAGATCTAATCGCCTTCCGTACATCACTAGGTATGGAGAAGACATTTGAAAATGGTGACTTTAACGGTGGAATGGTATTTGGGTACAATCTAATAAATAAGAAATTAGTAATTGACGAAGATGAAGCAAGAGTAGTTAAGTACATTTTTGATTGTTACTCCAATAAAATGTGGGGTTATCGAAAAATAGCTAGTAATTTAAATATGCAAGGTATCAAAACCAAAAAGGATAATCATTGGTCAATTACCGCAGTCAGAACTATTCTCAATAATAAAATCTACAATGGTTATGTTAAATGGAAAGGTAACTATAAAAAAGGTAACCATTATCCTATTATCAGTGAAGAGCTTTGGGAAAGAACCCAAAAGCTTTTATCACTACGTAGTTATACCCAAGAAAAAATACACAACGGATCGTTTCCATTATCAGGTATATTAAAGTGTCCTACTTGTGGAGGCGCAATGGTACAAGGGAATGCAAACAAAAAGTACAAATATTACGTGTGTGGCCGTTTTAAAAACAGTGGTTCTAAAGCATGTAAGTCGAACCTTGTAAGAAAGGAGTATGCGGAACAAGAGGTCTTATCACAGGTTATGAATTACCTAAACGATTTAAACCTCTCTGTACCTTTACAAAGAGTTGTTATTGATAATCTAAAAAGTGAACTTGAACCAATTGAAGAGGAACTTAAATTACTAGAAAAAAATTTAATTGAATTAAAAAGAGAGAAGCAGGATCTCTTGCAACTTTATACGAAAAGAATAATCGATATAGATACACTTAGTGAAGAAATGAATAGAGTTCAGAATCAAGAAATTGAACAAAAGGAATTTAAAATACTACTAACAAAGCAGATAGAATTAAAGAATAATAATGACTTATTACCGGTAATTAGTCACATTGCTAATGATTTTAATGCATTTTATAACCTATTAGATGACTATGATAAAAAGGAATTACTTCGGTTTCTTATCAAGGAAATTCAAGTAAATACAGGAGAAAAGCCTAAAGATCGAACAATCAAGAAAATAGTCTATGAGTTTGGTGAAGAGCTATTTGAGGAGATAAGTGATGAACTTATTTAATTACAGTTACAAACACGAAAAACTTACTGGCACTTTACTGGATTAGAAATTAACAATATAGATTATCTATTAAGTATGCAGGTTACTCAATTTGGAAAATTAATAGTCCAAAATTCAATAGCAGTCTATTTTTCAACAAATAGACTGCTAAATTATAATCTTATCGCTCGCCTTCCTCCACATATTTAATACTCATTAATTATAAGTTTTGTGATATAAAGACATCTTCAAATACAAAGGGATAGTATTCTATTCTTGAATCTTTCTTAATGACCACTTATACCTTTTCTCATCATACTCAATAATTGCTGTTCGTAACTCCTCTCCCTCAGACACATATTCCTTTATATCATGAATATAAACGTCTGCAAGTTGGCTAATATGAATATAAGCGGGATACGACCTTCCAAAGTAATCTATAAATCCATTTACAAATGATTTTGATATACTCTTAACTTCAAAATAAACTACATCACCTGTTTGCGGATTTTCCAGACGTTTCATACTATAATCGTGCCTCTTACCAACAGATAAAGCACTCTGAAGTGCTTGATGAATCATGATTCTCCATTCATCTGAAATGATAAGCCTATCATCTCCCTTATGTTGCCATCTATACATTTGGGATGCTGGGAAAAAATTGCCTATAAATTCCAGTCTGTATAAATCGTTTAATACTGCAATAAAATCAGTATCCAAAATGCTGTTACCGAAGAAACTGTTTACCCTCGTTCTTAATTGATGGACAGAAAAGACAGATTTGAACCCTGTAAAAACATTAATTATTTCTTCTATTTGTTCAGAAGTATACAAAGCTCTCATTTCTTCTCTTATTTCGTTCAAACTATCTATAGAATACTGTTTATGTAAACTAGAAAAAACCGCTTGTGAAAATGATGTGCTATCACTATTTATACTATTTTGAGCAGAAATAATAAATCTCACAATATCTCTTGGTTTATGCCAACTATTATTAAGAACATAATTTGATGGCTCAATATCATGAATTGTTTCCGGAAACCATTGTGCAATAATTTCTTTATCACTTCTATATCTATCATCATCCTCACTCTCACTAATAGCGATTCTTCTTAGTAGAATTTGCATTATTGGATGACTGAAAGAATTAGTATTATTATAGTTCCATTTCAATGGTATCTCAAAACCTGAAATAACTTTATTTAATTCTTTAGTTACAATAAATCTAGATATAGCATTTACAATTTCAGATCTAATAGAACATATTATCTTTATATTACTCAAATTAGATGAGGAAAATATTGTATTAAACCGTTTAACTGTAAAAATCAAATCTCTAATTAAATATAAATCTCTCTTAAAAACTTCTTGGTCGCCATAATATGCTTCAAGTTCGTCAACAAAGATATGATAAGGAATATCTGTCTTGGTTACTTTAGATAATGCAACTTCTGCATCATCAACTAATTTAATAAAACTTGAGTAATTATTCTCCTTAGAATCCCTACTGAGATCCACTTCCATCTCAGGCGCAATTGACGTACCTGTTGAATCTGTGTAAGGGATTGCTAACTTGACCCTATTTGGAATTACACTCTTTTTAATATTTACTGGCCCTTTGATTTTAGAGACAATTTTAACAAAATCTGACCATTCTTCATTATCTACAAATAGTCCACCATTAAATTCTTCATTATCTGCAACTATTCTCTTGAAAAACAACCATCTCCAAATATATTCAAATTCAGAGTTTTTTAGTAAAGTGTCTTTATCAATTGTAATAGATGATAGTCCCCTTTTTGAAAACTTATCAAACTCCTCCTTTTTTAGTTCGGCAAACTCTTCTTTAAAGAAGATCAATGATGAACAAGCACTGCTATCATTTTCTCTAATTAAGTTATCTAAATAGAATAACAAAGCTGTCTTACCTGTTCCTTTGTATCCCGAAATAAAGCAATGATTACCTTTTAATAATGAATCCAAATTAATGTTCTGTGGAACAATAAATGTTTTGATAAATCCAGATAAACCGTCAAAGTTTATCTCATCTTTTGCATCAGGTTTTCCTGAATATATATCTTTTATTGTTATTTTTCTCATACTCTGTTTCCCCCTCTTTCTTTGCTTTTAACCTTTATCCTCTTAAAGCATCCTATTCAACACCAATTAATGCCTGACTGTTTATAAGAGAAAAACAACTCTTAAACTAACCTCTAAGTACAAATATCCACTAACCTATAATATAACACGAATTCTCATTTCTCTAATTTAAAAATTCACTATATTATTAATTTAAAGGAGGAATAGGTTATGGAAATATCAAAAGTAGCGATTTACGCCCGCGTTAGTACAGAAGAACAAGCAAAAGAAGGTTTCAGTATTGCTGCGCAGCTTCAAACACTTCGTCAGTATGCTCAAGTCTATAACTGGGAGATAGTTGATGAATATGTCGATGAGGGAATTAGCGGTAAATCAGTAAAAGGACGTCCGGAAATGAAGAGACTAATTAGAGATGTCGAAAATGAAAGATTTGATGCCGTACTAGTCTGGAAAATTTCTAGACTTTCAAGAAATATGCTAGAAACGCTCATGCTTCTAGATAAGTTTGAAAAGTACAATGTAAAATTTATATCCTACTCAGAAAACTTTGATACCAGTAGTCCTATAGGTCGTTTAGTACTTCAAATTATGGCCTCAATCGCTGAAATGGAGCGAAATACATTAGCGGAAAATGTTAAGCTTGGGATGAAACAGAGGGCCTTGGAAGGGCGATGGAACGGCGGAGTTGTATTTGGATATGACACTGTTAAGAAGGAACTAGTAATAAATGAAAAGGAAGCTGAGGTAGTACAATTAATCTTCCATATGTATGCAAATGGCAAAGGTCTAAGAGCAATTTCTAACCACTTAAATAAAGCTGGGTATAAAACTAAACGTAATCGTTATTTCTCCATCAATGGAGTAGCACAGATCCTAGACAATGTAATATATATCGGTAAAATCAGTTGGCTAAAATTTGAAAATTGGGATTCCAAACGAAGAAAAGGAAAAAAACCAAATCCCATCCTTGTAGAAGGAAAGCATGAACCTATTATTTCGGATGAATTATGGAGTGTTGTACAAGCGAGGAGAAAAAGTAAATCATTTAAGCAGCGTCAATCAAATGAACCCTTTTTACTTAGTGGTCTTTTACGCTGTCCTGATTGTGGACAGGGGATGGTTCCATCAATTACAACATATACACGTAAAGACGGTACGAAACGAAAACATCGTTATTACGTCTGTAGTGATTTCCATAATAAAGGATCTGCTGCTTGTAAAGCTAATTCTATTAAGGCTTATGAGGCTGAAGATACGGTTATCAAGAAAATTGAACATTTTAGTTCTAATAAGAAGAAATTATATAAGACACTCACAGAAATTAGTTCTAGTTCCGCGCATTCTATTACTCAGCTTAATAAAGAACTAGAAGATATTGAAAAGCAATTAAAGGAAATTGAACAACTACAAGCAAAGTACATGGAAGCCTTTGAGAAAAACACTTTCCCTGTCGATATTCTGCAAGAAAGATTGCAAAAATTATCAAATGAGAAAAGAGAGTTAGAACAGAAGAAAAATGAGGTTATAATACAATTAGGTTCTATCGACTCCAAAGTAATTCAACCAGAGTTGGTTGAAATGTTACTAAATAAATTCCTATCCGTCTACAGAAAGACTTCTAGAGAAAATCAAAAACAATTACTTCAGTTGTTAATCGATAATATTGCGATTAAGCAAATAGATAAATCTAGAACTATAAAAAACGTAGAACTTGAATTTGATTTTACTGAAATGAACATATCGAAAACTTTTATACTAATCCACTTGTTATATCGTGAAACGGATAATGAAAACACATTTTCAATACCCGCTTCCGATAAAGAATTACCACATTATCTTCAACAATTTTTGCCTCTACTTATGGTACGGTTCACCCTTCATGATCCGAAAGCTGCGATAGATCTGCTCGATTAAAACAAGCTTCATCAATTGGTGGGGGAGGGTCATTTTGCCGAATGATAATTGGTCATCTGCGCGATTTAGGACATCTGTGTGCAAACCTAATGAGCCTCCGATGACGAAGGCAATTTTACTGTGGCCATATGTAAGGAGATTTTCAAGATCTTGTGACAGTGCTTCTGAGCTGCGCATTTTGCCATTGATGGCGAGTGCAATGATATAGTGATCCGACGTGATTTTGGCGAGGATTCGCTCTCCTTCTTTCTTTTTGACAATCTCCATTTCGGCTTCACTTAATTGTTCAGGGGCTTTTTCGTCAGGAACTTCTATGAGATCGATTTTGGTATATCCGCCAAGACGTTTGACATATTCCTCGATGCCCATTTTCAAGTACTTTTCTTTTAATTTCCCAACGCTTATAATAGTAATACTCACAGGTTATCCACCTTTACGTTAAATTTACAAACACATTATCCACAGGAGTTATGCACATATCCACAGGCTATTCCAATATATTGTGTACGCTCATTTGTTCGCCACAATATATGTCGCTTGCTCGTCGCAATAACTACATTTTGTGGATAACTTTTTTTCCTCTTCTACTTTTTCCATAATTGGAATTTCTTTTTCTGTTGCAACAAACATATCCAAAGCCCGTCCTATATGGGTTTCACAGCTATATATTTTCAAAATATTTCATCCTTTCGATCTTTTAGATTTCCACAGACTTATACACATTTTATGAGATGTTATCCACAACCTATTGTAACAAAAGAAAAGCAAGCAGGAAAGACAGGGTTTTTCTTTCCTTACTCGCTTTGTATAATGTTTACATTAAATTTTAGTTATCCACATCATTGTGTTTTGGTGCTATCCGCTAATGTTACTGTTTTTTGAATTATTTCCCCGTTACGATAAGCTTTGATTTTTACTTGATCGCCTACATGCTTTTTGTTGTAAAGGATCTTACGTAGAGCAATCGAATTGTCGACCTTTTCCCCATCCATTTCAACAATCACATCATATTTTTTTAATCCTGCCTTTGAAGCTGGTGAATTGCTGACCACTTCACTAATGACAATACCAGATGTGACTTCCTCAGGTAATTTTAGAGTTTGTCTTTGATGATATTCTGGAACATCTGTTAAATCAATTAGCGCTACTCCAATTGAAGGTCTTTCCACTTTACCAGTTTGTTGTAATTCATCAATTACAGGAATCGCTGTGTTGATTGGAATAGAGAAACCTAACCCTTCAACAGTTGATTCGGAAATTTTCATAGAGTTAATACCAATAACTTGTCCTGCAAGATTTACTAAAGCACCACCACTGTTACCTGGGTTAATAGCTGCATCTGTTTGTAAAACTTCTGCTTGCCAATCTTCTGTGCCATCTTCGTTCAAGTCAACCGGAACTGTACGATCTTTACCGGAAATGACCCCTGTTGTTACAGAACCATAGAAATCCATTCCTAATGGATTACCAATCGCAATAACAGATTCACCTTGTTTTAATTTATCTGAATCGCCAAAAGTAGCAACTGTTTTTACCTTTTTACTTGAAATAGAAATGACAGCTAAATCCGTCCAAATATCTGTACCGACAAGTTTTGCTTGTTCCTTTGAGCCATCAGAGAAAGTCACTTCTAGTCTTTTGGCTCCCTCGACAACATGATTATTTGTCACAATATAGGCTTTATCGCCCGCTTTTTTATAAATAACTCCTGAGCCACTGCCAGCCTCTTGATTCGTTCCGTCATTAGTTTCACTGTTTGAAGAACCGCTATCCCCACCATCTTGGAATGGAAAATCACCCCATAAATCATTGGATGTTTCTTGAATATTGGTAATACCAACAACCGCATCCTTTGTTTTTTCAACGGCATCCGTAATATTGGTTGATACCTCAGTTGATACTTGAGGTGTTGTCGTTTTGTTTGTAGTGGTCGTTGTACCTGTGTTGGATGTATTCGTACCATTCGGTAAATAACCAACCATCGATGGAAGCAGAAGCCAAATAAGTAATGCACCAACGATGACTCCAACAATACCACTAAAGAAGTACCCGGCTTTACTACCACTTTTTCTGTTACTTCGTGTTTCATCATTATCATAATAGCCCATATGATTCATCCTTTCTATCGTTCTTCTGCCTTTTGATATTTTTACTTTATACTGCAAAGATTAAAATCAGATGAAAATAAATTTAAAATCAGTTCAAAATACAAGAAAATATCAGTGAACTTACTTTAAGTTCCCCATTTACACATAAAAAAACCCCCAAAATGGAGGCGGCCACTGAAAAAATGTAGTAACACAAAAATTTATAGTATATATATGATCTTAATTGAAGTAGAATTAGCTTCGCTTTCCGTGGGCGAACTGCCGAGCCTCCTCGTCCGCTTCGCTTCCTGCGGGGTCTCGTCTAGTCCGTTTTCCCACAGGAGTCTACGCTAATTCCACTTCAACAAAGATAGTAATATCGGATTTTTATGATAAAAAATTCGCTTTTTTTACTTTTTCAGTGGTCTCAAATGTAGGCAATTTTTTATCTCATATGAATAGGAAAGGCAATAAGACCTCATTCCTCAATTCTCTCGCTAAAGACAAGAGAAGAAAGCCTGAGATCAACTGGCCGTAAATACCTGGTTGGTTCAACTAACACACCGTGGTGATAAAGAAAACCCATCCTAGAGATTTTCATTTTATCCTGCGTTAACGGACAGTAAGACTCCCACTTTAAGTTTTAGAGAAAAAAGATAGATGGGGAATCAACTGCCGCATGCGCCCTATTAGTTCGAGCCAACAAGATGTTGGTCACTCAGGTGTTGCTCACAGGACGTAGCGCCTTTAACCTGAGTTTCTCTATTTCATTGGGCGATGAAGAAAGCCCCCATTGATGGAAGTTTCACTTTATACTGTAACAAGTTCTGTCGGCTCATTTGCATCCGTATCATATAAATGGACAAACTCACCGGGCATAATACCGCATGACTGCAAGGTTTGAGAAACGCTCATTCTTGCTAGATCCTTCATGTTATTATCTTTGCTTAAATGGGAAAGATATATACGAGTTGTTTTTTGCTCAACTACTTCGCTCATGGCAACAGCGGCATCTTCATTGCTAACATGTCCAAGATCACTTAAAATACGACGCTTTACGGACCATGGATAATGCCCCATTTGTAGCATGCTTACATCGTGGTTGCTTTCAAAGACATAGGAATCCGCACCTCTTATGATACCTTTCATACGATCACTGACATAGCCTGTATCCGTGATCACAACAAGCTTTTGTCCTCTTTCATGAAAGCAATAGAACATGGGATCTGCAGCATCATGAGAAACAGCAAAAGACTCAATATCTAAAGAGCCGAATGTTTTAACTGTCTCCATATCAAATTGAAATCGTTGTTCTACAGGAATATGGCCAACTAAACCATCCATCGCTTGCCATGTTTTTTCATTGGCAAAAACCGGAATATTATATTTTCTAGCCAATACACCAACACCTTTAATATGGTCAGAATGCTCATGTGTTACAAGAATCCCACTTAGTTTTTTTATATCACGATCCACTTTTTCAAAGAGCTGCTCCATTTTCTTGCCTGTCAATCCAGCATCGACGATAAACGCATGCTCTCCGCTCTCTACATAGATGGAGTTACCTGTACTACCACTAGCTAATACACTGAACTGCATTTAAAAGACCCCTTACTGCTGCTTTTCTAATTCTAATTCCTTTTCTTTTGCATTTTGTTCGATATCAACAATTATACCATCTACTGCATTCACAAAGTAATCGGCTTCCTCTTGTTCCCCATTTTCATCTTTCGGCAACACCACATGAATATACCATGTAGGGGCCAGCACTTGTGTTTCAGTTAATGGAACAAGTGTAGAATAGCCTAGTTGCGTTTTCGTCACTGTTGAGTTAGCAGGTAAATATCCCCTATCAAAAATGATCTCAATAGCTCTTAGGGCTTTGATTAGCGTACTTTTTGCTCCAAAACTCTTTAATGAATCGAACATTTTTTGCTCATAACGTGTTATTTCTAAATGATCATTCCAATGAACCTTGATGGTCGCATTTTGATTATAATAAATCATATAACGGTCCGACTTTTGAAAGAAAATAGCTTCTCTGTTTCTTTTGTCAATCTTCCAAAGGCTATATGAATTCCCTTTATAAACGTTCTTTTCTACAAAACTAGTGAGCGCTTCTTCTGTAATAGCTGGCAAAGCGGACAATTTTATCATTTTTGCTTCAACTTCTGCATCATCATGAATCTGGATATGCTGATTTTGCAGAGAGGATAACTCTCTTACTGTAAATTGATTAATCTTTCCTGAAATATAAGACACACTTTCGCTCTCTTTTTGTTGATCTTTAATGGTGATATTCTCATCCTTTAAACGTGTAGAAATATCAGCTTGGCCAATCAATTCGACTTGCTTATCCTCATTGTATTTGTTGACATACATCGAATAAAGAAAAACATTCAATATCGAGAAAACAATGATAAATATCGTTTTCGTTTTATTCCAATCCAACCTGGCCACCTCCTACTGTTGGTGATGACAAAGGTGACCATTTACCATTTGCCAAGTAGAACCATGTTGGTTTAAATATAAAAGCACTTTGCCCGTTTTTTGTTAAGAAATAACCTGATCGGATTTCTTCAATATCTTTAAAATTAACGGTTTTTAACTTTATCAGATTATTGATAACCTCTTGACCACTCATCATCGATAAACTTGAACTCTCAAGGCTTGGTACAAGTTTGTAAAATGGTCGAGTATATCGTGCAATACGATTATCTCCCCAAACGGTTACTATCTGTGTAGAGGTGTCTAAAGAGTCTGCATATACAGGATAATCCTCCACATATAGTTGATAATTGATCCTATTATTCTTGTAATCTAAGGATTCATATCGAAAGTCTCCCGTCCAGCCACCATGTTCATTGATAAAATCAAATGTACTTAAAATAAGCTTTGATTTTTCTAATACCTCATGATTATCTGAAGCAGCTGTATTGACAAAATCTAATACTCTTTTATTATTATCCACTGTCATCATGGAAACGCCATCCGTATAATTTTCTTTTGCATTTGCATCGTTTATACTATTCTTTACAATCTTTGGATTATTAAATAGTGCGTTAGTAAACCGGTCAATAGATACATTATTAATAATATAAGCGGACTGTATCATCTTTGATTCTTTCGCTGGCAAATAAAGAGCATTATCTTTGTCACGAGTAAATACAGCGTACTTTTCTAAGCTATGTGATGAATTGACAACCTTTTTTTCAAACATTGATTTATTCTTCACATGTATTTCAGCTTTATATAATTGTTTTTTTTTCGTATTTGCAAAGAATACTGTCAATTCATCTGATGATTCTAGCTGTTTCCAAGAAATAATCATTTTGTTAAATGATATATTAGGTGCTTTTCCTCCCGTAGTCGGTAATATATTTTGAAAAATAGAGTATGGTATTTCTGCTGAGAAGAAAAGCGTACAGCGTTTATCTTCTGCTACTAATTGATCCATTTTTGCATCATTGAAATTACTACTTACTAGTGTAGGATTTGTTACTCGCCAATTTTGCATTTGCTCCATCGTGCTTTTCATTTCCCCAAAACGTTCTGTTCCGCGCCAAACACCATTTTCATGAAATATCATTCGATATGGTTTAATAATATCTGTAATATGTGTCTTCTTGTCTATTAGCATCTCAACTGCTTTGGTTTTTTCCGTATCATAATTTGGTTTGTAAGTCCAAATAGAAAATGTCAATGTAATGCTTAAAAACACTAAGACAAAGAGTACGACCGACTTAATCTGTTCGATATATTTCAATCCCACTCACCTGCCTCATCATCTTCATACGGTAAAGTAAAGAAGATGGTTGTCCCGATTCCTTCTTCACTTTCTGCCCAAATATTTCCCCCATGTGCTAAAATCATTTCCCGAGAAATAGCTAATCCTAATCCTGTACCACCCATTGAACGAGCTCTTGCTCGATCCACGCGATAAAAGCGATCAAAAACACGCTCTACATTTTCTTTTGGTATGCCCATACCATCATCTGAAATCATGACCGTCAATACGCCTTCATTTGCTGTCATACCAAAACGAATATTACCGCCATCTGGTGAATACTTTAAAGCATTAGAAATAATATTATCGATTACTTGAGTAATCTTATCTGTGTCGATCTCAACATAAATCGGCATAGTAGGGAGCATGCGTTTGAATTCAACATTTTTGGATCTGGACATTTCAAATCGGTCAATAATGCGGTTAAAGAATTTGTTGAAATCGATATAATCTGCATTGATCTCGTATTCACGACTATCCATTCTTGAAAGTTGTAATAAGTCATTGACTAAACGAATCATTCTTTCTGTTTCTGTTTGCGTGACATTCAAAAACTGTGGAGCCAGTTCTTTGTTTTGCCAAGCACCATCCGCTAATGCTTCTAGATAGCTTCGCATCGTTGTAAGGGGTGTACGCAATTCATGTGATACATTGGATACAAATTCACGACGTTCCATTTCAATCTTCTCTTGTTCCGTAATATCATGCAGCACCGTAATCACTCCATTAACAAACCCTGTTTCTTTTTGAATCACGGAGAAATTTGCACGCCAAATGTAAGGACGATCAGGTGAACTGAAATCTAGATTAATAGAATCCTTCATATGGATCAAATCTTCGAATGTATATTTTTTTTCTAAACCTAAAACAGATACCAATGGTCTTCCTGTCAATTCGTGATATTCGCCATTTAACAGTTTTCGAGCAGGTGTATTAATGAGGATTATTTTCCCCCTTCGATCTGTTGCAATAACACCATCTGTCATATTAGTCAATACGGAAGCCAACTTTCTTCGTTCACCTTCCGTAATCGATTGAGCTTCTTGCAACCTGTTTGTTAAATGGTTGAAAGCAATTGCCAGTTGCCCGATTTCATCATTCCCGTATACTTTAACCTTTCTCGAAAAGTTGCCCTTGGCCATCGCCTGAGCTTGTCTACGCATATCCGAAATCGGCTTCGTGATGGTCCTAAAGATAAAAATTCCTAAAATAATGGTAATCGCTAATGCTAATGCTGTACCACCTGCTAGGATCTGATTAATCTCATTCATCTGTTCAAATATTCGTTCAATATTTGATTTCACATAAACTGTCCCTATCACTTTGCCATTCTTGCCATTCGACTTGATAGGAGTCGCGACAACCCACACTCTTTTTCTAGTCTTGTCATCAAGGGCAATTTTTTCATATGGCGTTTGTGAATTGATCGATTGACGTACAAGCGATTCCATCGAACGCTGACCAACGATTGATTGGTTACTCATATCAGAAGTTGCCAAAATACGATAGTGAGCGTCTATTACCCTAATTTCTTTAATATCCTCTGAAGACAAATTCAATACACCCTTCAGACTCTGTTCAAGCGTTGGATCACTATCCGTACGCTCTTTTAATAACTCTTCTTTGACACTGAAATTTACAAGCTTCAAACGGTCTGTAATGGATGTTTCAAAATTATCTTTTAATGTTTGTTCTAACTGTTTTGCAAAATACAGCCCAATAATTTGCATTGCTATTAATATGAGCAACACATAAATCAACACAAGCTTGACCTGCACCGATTTAAAAAAACGAACCTTTTGCATTTTTCTTTACTCCTGTTCAGGATTTCTTAAATAATAGCCTACTCCACGACGAGTGACAATCCATGTTGGATGACTCGGATTATCCTCGATTTTCTCACGTAAACGACGGATCGTTACATCAACTGTTCGCACATCTCCAAAGTAATCATATCCCCATACGGTTTGAAGCAGATGTTCACGTGTCATTACTTGTCCAATATGCTTTGCTAAATAATGTAACAATTCAAATTCACGGTGTGTTAATTCGATTGCTTCATCACGCTTTAAAACTAAATATGCATCAGGTTGTATGATAAGAGAACCAATAGCAATATCGTTATTTTCTTCAACGGCTTCTTCAGGCGTTGTCACCGTTTGATGCCTACGCATATTTGCCTTTACACGAGCAATTAGTTCGCGTGTGCTAAATGGTTTCGTCACATAATCATCAGCACCGAGTTCGAGGCCTAGTACTTTATCAATTTCTGAATCTTTGGCAGTCAGCATGATAATCGGAAGGTCATGTTTTTTTCGCACTTCTCGACAAACTTCCATACCATCACGCTTTGGCAGCATGATATCTAATAGCATTAAATCTGGTTTTATCTCCTCTACCTTTTCTAACGCTTCATCGCCATCATAAGCACAGACTACTTTGTAGCCTTCTTTTGCTAAATTAAATTGTAATATATCTGCAATCGGTTTTTCATCATCTACTACTAAAATGGTTTCATCCACAGTCTTTTCCCCTTTCTTACTTATCAGTTTAGGTCATTCATTACTGTTAGATTCTATAATTATACATATTAACTCTACCATGCTTTTATATTATGTGCATCTTTAACAAATTCCAAAGTCTATCATTTCCCAGGCAATAATCGCCATTTATCGACAATAGAATATATCAATCCTTATTTAGTTTACCATAAAGTGAAACTTCACACAGTAGGAGGTTTTTCATCCTTCCTGCAGTGTGTTAGTCAAAATAATCGGGCTTTTATTCCTATTTATCTTCTACTTATTATCGGGATTTTGTAGACAGGAGCTTACAGCCTGCTAATAGGGCATAAACAGTCCATCTAATAATTACAGCATAGTGTAACTTCGTCCGGATTTTTTCGAGTTTGCTCGAAAAGCCCTTTTCAAAATCCGTGACATCTGCCGGACGATTTGCACATCTATAGAGAGGAGGCATCCTCTGTCGAATCAAAATAAATTTTGATGATAAAGATTTAAAAAACTCGCTTTCCCCTTGTTAGCTATGCAGATTTTTTAGGTGATTTTCTTCACTTATATATTGTGTTCAACTTATTAATTTCTAAATTTTCAGATAAAATATGTATATAAAAATTATTCTTTTAGGATTGGAGAGATCTTATGAATGATTCGAGTAGGAGCATAGAGTTCATGCTCTCACAGGTAACAGAAGTAAACAAGACAAGTAAAAAAGTGCCCAAAAGAAAATTATTTCTAAGAATCATTATGGTGATTCTAGGGGCTTGTATCATGGCTATTGGTCTTGAACTATTTTTAGTGCCCAACATGGTGCTAGATGGAGGAATTGTTGGCATCTCTATTATCATTTCTCATCTAACCGCTTTACCTCTAGGCGTATTTATTTTCCTCTTAAACATTCCGTTTATCTTCCTCGGATATAAGCAAATTGGTAAAACCTTTGCCTTATCAACGGCTTTGGGAATTACAACTTTATCAGCTGTTACAATTGTATTTCATCGTTTAGAACCAATTACACGAGATCTATTGTTATCCACTGTATTCGGTGGTATTGTCCTTGGAATCGGCGTAGGTCTTGTGATTCGTTATGGCGGATCACTTGATGGTACTGAAATTCTATCTATTCTCTTCAATAGAAAACTACCATTTTCCGTTGGTGAGATCATTATGTTTTTTAATCTTATTATTTTCACCATTGCCGGTTTTGTGTTTACTTGGGAGCAAGCTATGTACTCAGGGTTAGCGTATTTCATCGCCTATAAAATGATTGACATTGTTATTCAGGGTTTGGATGAATCAAAAGTGGTATATATTATCAGTGAAGAATATAACGAAATCAGCAAAGCCATTATGGATCGTTTAGGACGTGGTGTTACTTATTTGAAAGGAGAGGGGGCTTACACTGGTGATTCTAAAAAAGTTATTTTTACCGTCATTACACGTCTAGAAGAATCTAAGCTGACTTCCATCGTTAGTGAATTAGATAACCATGCGTTTTTGGCCATTGGCAATATTGCTGAAGTAAGAGGCGGCCGCTTTAAGAAAAAGGATATTCACTAATAGGCAACTCGTTCCATGTTTCATCCATCTTTTTTGAGAAAAGAAACTACAAAAAGCATGAATGCTGATCGAACAACATTCATGCTTTTACATGTTCTAAAATATTGAGCGTAAATAAGCCCGATGTTTAGTTATCCTGCATAAAAACGCAGTTAGCACCACTGTGTGTAATTTTACTTAATATAGAGCTGCTAATCAAATGGGTTTACATTAGTTTTCCCAAACATCTACTAATACATTTGTTTGTTCACGGTCTGGACCCACTGAGAATGTCGCAATGCGAATACCTGTCAATTCACTCACACGTTTTACGTAATTACGTGCATTTTCAGGTAGTTCTTCTAATGTTTTGCATCCAGTAATGTCTTCTGTCCATCCTGGAAGTTCTTCATAGATCGGCTTGCATCCTTCAATGATGTGAAGATTGGCAGGATATTCCGTAATGATTTCTCCATTGTAATCATATGCAGTACAGATTTTCACAGTTTCAAGACCTGTTAATACGTCGATTGAGTTAAGAGCTAAATCTGTAATACCTGATACACGGCGAGAGTGACGAACAACAACTGAGTCAAACCAACCTACACGGCGTGGACGACCAGTAGTTGTACCATATTCACGACCTACTTCGCGGATTTGATGACCTACTTCATCAAATAATTCTGTTGGGAACGGACCATCACCAACACGTGAAGTATATGCTTTACTTACACCAATTACACGAGTCACTTTTGAAGGACCGATGCCCGCACCAGTTGCTACACCGCCTGCTACAGGGTTAGATGAAGTTACATATGGATAAGTACCATGATCCACATCGAGTAAAATACCTTGAGCACCTTCAAATAGTACCTTACCGTCTTTATCTAAAACATCATTTAATACTTTAGAAGTATCTGTCACATATTTAGCGATTTGTTGACCATAACCATAATATTCTTCAAAGATATCCTCAAATTTTAAAGGTTCTACTTCATAGAATTTTTCGAATAAACGGTTCTTTATCGCTAAATTTGAACGTAATTTTTCTTCAAAAACTTCTTTGTCTAAAAGATCTGCCACGCGGATTCCAATGCGTTGCACTTTATCTGTGTAACAAGGTCCGATCCCTTTACATGTTGTACCAATTTTTTTATCTCCGCGTGATGCTTCATCTACTTTATCTTGATACACATGATATGGAAGGATAACTTGTGCACGATTTGAAATACGTAAGTTATCTGTATTAATGCCACGTTCTTGTAAGCCCTTTAATTCTTCAACAAGCGATTTTGGATTGATAACCATCCCATTCCCCATAACAGAGTTTTTATCTTTATAAAAAATACCAGATGGAATCAAATGTAATTTAAAAGTTTCGCCTTCAAATTGAATGGTATGTCCTGCATTATCGCCACCTGAATAACGTGCGATTGCATCTGCCTTTTTAGATAGGAAGTCTGTAATTTTCCCTTTACCTTCGTCTCCCCACTGCGTTCCTACTACTACAACTGATGTCATGATCAGCACCTCCGTCAGACACTTTCGTCGTGTCCTGATTCAAACAGACTTATTGTAACAACGAAAACAAAGCAAGTCAATAAGAAATAGTAAAAAACACGAACATATCATATACGTCAGTCACCAATGTTCGTGTTTTTTATTTAATAGCCTCCTGCTGGTGCTTCAGCAGTCCAATCAACGCTAACAAATTTATTGAATTCTTTTTTAAATGCTAATTTGACCGTATCTGTTGGGCCGTTACGTTGTTTAGCCACAATAATTTCAATGGTATTGGCATCTTCTGTTTCTTTATCGTAATAATCTTCACGATATAAGAATGCTACGATATCGGCATCTTGCTCGATACTCCCAGATTCACGAAGATCACTCATCATCGGACGTTTATCTTGGCGCTGTTCAACACCACGAGATAATTGAGATAGCGCAATGACTGGAACTTCTAATTCACGAGCTAAAGCTTTAAGTGAACGTGAAATTTCTGATACTTCTTGTTGTCTATTTTGACCTGCTAAACCGCTTCCCTGTATTAGCTGAAGATAATCGATTAAGATCATTCCTAAACCATGTTCTTGCTTTAATCGCCGACACTTTGCACGAATTTCACTAACCCGAATACCCGCAGAATCATCAATATAAATGCCCGCACGAGAAAGGGTACCCGTTGCCATTGTTAGTTTACGCCAATCTTCTGAATTTAAAGCACCTGTACGTAAAACTTGCGCATCGATGTTCCCTTCTGCACAAAGCATACGCATAACAAGCTGTTCTGCACCCATTTCGAGCGAGAAAATAGCTACATTTTCATCCGTTTGGGTACCAACTGCCTGTGCAACATTTAATGCAAAGGCCGTTTTCCCAACGGATGGTCTGGCAGCAACAATGATTAAATCCCCTCGTTGAAAGCCAGCTGTTAAACGATCCAAGTCACGGAATCCTGTCGGAATACCAGTTATATCACCCTTGCGATTTTGCAAATGCTCTACATTTGCATATGTCTCAACAAGAACATCTTTTACATGCTTAAAGTCACCGGCATTTTTACGATTCGCCACTTCCATTACTCTACTCTCAGCTTCAGAGAGTAAAGTATCTACCTCATCCTCACGCGTATAGCCATCTTCTACTATTTTTGTAGCTACTCGAATCAAGCGTCGTAGCAATGCTTTTTCAGATACAATTTGAGCATAATGCCCAACATTCGCAGCTGTTGGTACAGCATTGGCAATTTCAGTAATATAGGAAATGCCACCGACGTCCTCTAATTCGTTATGTGATGATAATTCTTCTGTAACGGTAATGACATCAATGGCTTTCCCCTGATCACTCAAACGTAACATTGTTTGGAAAATCTTCTGATGAGCAGAACGATAAAAATCTTCAGGAATTAAAATTTCAGAAGCTGTGATCAAAGCCTGTGGTTCAAGAAATATTGCCCCAATGACTGATTGTTCAGCTTCTTGGTTGTGAGGCGGAACGCGGTCCAATTGTGGATCGTTCATAAATGTCTCTCCTTACTCTTGCTCTGCAACGTGTACTGACAATATAGCCGTTACTTCATGATGAAGTTTTACAGGTACTTTCGTGACGCCTAAAGTACGTATCGCTTCTTTAAGTTCCATCTTACGTTTATCGATTTTAATACCATGGTCTTTTTGTAATTGCTCCACAATTTGTTTTGCCGTAATCGACCCAAATAGACGACCATCTTTACCGGGTTTTGCTGTTAACTCCACTGTCAAACCTTCTAAAGTTTGCTTTAATGCTTTCGCATCTTCTAATTCTTGCGCAGCATTTGCAGCGGCACGTTTATTTTGAGCTTTTAATTTTGCTAATTCAGCAGGTGTTGCTTCAACAGCACTTTTTTGCTTTAGTAATACATTACGTGCAAAGCCGTCTGAAACTTCTTTCGTTTCACCTTTTTTACCTTGCCCTTTAACATCTTTTAGGAAAATGACTTTCATACTTCCGTACTCCCTTCTAATACATCATCTATTGCTACCTTTAGTTTTTTGATGGCTTCATCGATTGTTTGTACTTCTAATTGACATGCAGCGTTTGTTAAATGCCCGCCACCGCCTAATTCCTCCATCACAAGTTGAACATTAATCTCACCTAAGGATCGTGCACTAATGCCAATTGTCCCATCATTCCGATGGGCAACTACGAAAGAGGCAGATATATCTTTCATCGTTAATAAAATATCTGCTGTCTGAGCGATTAACACCGAATTATATATTTTATCACTATCACCTCTTGCAATAGCGATTCCACTATGAACAAATTCAGCGGTCTGAACAATCTTAGAACGCTCAATATACGTACCTATATCTTCTTTTAAAAGTCGTTGTACAAGTACCGTATCTGCTCCATTTGTCCGTAAATAAGAGGCAGCCTCAAAAGTCCTTGCACCTGTACGTAATGTGAAACTTTTCGTATCGACGATAATACCAGCTAGCAAAGCTGTCGCTTCCAACATAGTTATTTTATCATTTTTTGGTTGATATTCTAATAATTCTGTGACCAACTCAGCTGTTGAAGAAGCATAAGGCTCCATATAAACAAGCATGGGATTTTTAACAAATTCCTCTCCTCGGCGATGATGGTCGATGACGACGACTTTATCAGATTTATTTAACAATCTTGCCTCTATAGTCAAACTTGGTTTATGTGTATCCACAATCACTAATAATGACTTATCTGTTATTTTATCCAGTGCTTCTTCTGGCGTGATAAAGCGATCATATAAATCAGATTTTTCCTTCACAACCTGCATTAAACGATTGATACTATTATCAATATTATCAAAGTCGACCACTACATAACCGTCAATATCATTCATATCGGCCATCTTACGAACACCGATAGCTGCACCGATAGCATCCATATCAGGCATTTTATGGCCCATTACAAAGATTTGATCACTATCCTGTATTAAATCCCTTAGTGCATGCGAAATAACACGTGCACGTACTCTTGTGCGTTTCTCAACAGGATTTGTTTTCCCACCATAGAATTTTACCTTTCCATTTGGTTGCTTGATCGCTACTTGGTCACCCCCACGACCCAGTACTAAATCTAAGCTAGATTGTGCGAGTTCCCCCAATTCTAATAGGGACTGTGAACCCGCTCCAACGCCAATACTTAATGTTAAAGATAATTTTTGCTGTGCCGTGATTTCACGAATATCATCTAGAATAGCAAATCTTTTCTTTTCTAATTCTTGTAAAATGGATTCATTCATAACCGCTATAAATCGATCGGAGTCTACGCGTTTCAAATAAATCCCATTGGTGATACTCCAATTATTTACAAGGGAAGTCACAAGGGAATTCGTTTGGCTACGTGTTTGATCATCCATACCTTGAGTAATCTCATCATAGTTATCAACAAACAGAATAGCGATTACTGTACGATCATCATAGTAAAGTGCTTCCATTTCTACTTGTTCTGTAATATCAAAGAAATAAAGAAGTTTTTCCTCCGGTTTATAAAACGCATGGTACTTACGATCTTTTAATGTAATATTAAGTTCATTTGACTCCTCATGTTTGATCAGGTTATACAAGTCGTCGGATAAAGAAAAAACTTCTTCACCAATCAATGAATCTTTTCCCAATATTCGTAGCATGTAGGGATTCGTCCACTCAATTTGAAACTGATCATTGATTAATACAATCCCGATCGGCATTTCAAGTAATGCTTCTTCTCCTACTTTTTTTAGACGGTAGGATAACATTTCAATATGTTTCTCCGTCTCTTTATAGGTGTCGGACTCAGCCTTCCAAGTAAGAACTAATATTAATATTAGAACGATTCCATACACAATTCCTGTCAATAGATTCCACATTACACATATGATAATACCTGCTATTCCGAGCAATGACAGGATGAAAAGAGGATATCGTATTGGTCGTTTTCTAAAAAGAGTACCCATAAATCTCAACTCCTTATTTTCTCGTCATGCCACTAATAAGCCCGCGGATATTAAAACCTAAATCTGTAATCCCCAGTAAAATAACAAATGAGCTTAGTGGAAAAGCTAAGATTGTACCAACATAGGCAGTCCATTTTGGCCATCCTTGCTGATACATGAAAAAGTGTATACATGAAATACCTTGTAACAGGAATAGCATACTTAAAAGAAAAGATAAATTTAATACAACTATATAAATAAACGATCCAACATCCGGCTTCATAAATAAGGTGATGATTAACACCGCAAGATAATACCATAAAATAGCGCGTGGTAATCGCAAATCTCTAAATGGCGCAAATTTTGGAACTTCTATACCCAAACGATGTAACAATGGCAAATTCACAGAAATAATAATAAACGTTAAAAAAAAGACTAACAATGTTATAATCGTGGGCATGCCCATTTGTATAGTATCGATCATTGTATTCAATTGTTCAGCTGAGATTGGTGCCTGCCCTGTCATTGCCTTCGCGATCTCATTTGACTTCTCATAACTTTTGCGAATATTCATCGTCATTTCTTTCAAAATATCTATATTGAATAATTTAACAGAAACAATATACTCGATTGTAATAGAAATCAACACCACAAATGCTGTGGTCATCAATAAAAAGATTTTACTTTTCTTTGAACGTATTATATCACCAATAACAAATCCAATAACCGCAACCACAATAGCTAGAGGCAAAGTCATGATCCCACAAATCAAGGTTGACATGGCAACACTAACAATTGCGACTAATAGCGAGGAACTACGGCTATACTTTGCACTATACCAAGCAACTGGTAGAGAGATAAACCAAATGGTTACGATATTTAGCAGTGGTATATATGTAGAGATGGCTAATAATATCGTAAACAATGCGACCATCATAGCGCCATGCGTAATTCTTCTTGTCTGATTTTCCGGCATTTAAAACCTTCCTTTTCGTAAAGAAAATCTATTGTTTTATCTTACTATTGTACCATGTTTCATGATATCGAACAAAAGCTTGCGAGTATTAAATTAGACGATTATATGTGAATTATATGCCAATTATTCATCCAAAGGATATATTTTACAATTAAAATGATAAAGTGAAGTTTTGACATGGGGAGGATTTTTTCATTTTTGAAAATATAGGAAAAATCGTCGCCTATTAATAAATCACTTAAAGAAAACTCCATTTACCACAGCACCTTATATTTTGAGGATGTCTTATGTATATAATATCTTTTCAGGCGTGTTGATCATCCAATTTAATCCATGAAAATAGGGAGATTCGTTGATTACAGCGAAGGCTTGCTCGCTTTCCCGCGGGCGAATGCTGAGGGCAACAGGATATTGGTCACGGAATCGTTGTCACAGGACGTGGCGTTCTTAGATTCCGTTCCTTAAATGGCTATGCTGCGAGGTCTCATCTATTCGCTTTTCCCGCGGGGCATTGAATTGGCTTCATCGAATCGACACCACACGAAGCAAATGCGTATGCATTTTCGAGGACTCAAGCAAGTCTCCGCTCCAATCTATATAAACGGTCCTAAAAATACAGGGTTCTTCAAAAATTATGCCAAGCATAATTCTCCTAATTTTTGTAAAATCAATATGTGTGTTATCTTTTTATTGTGTTTCATCACATTCTTCAACTATCGGCATATTAACAAAAGGATGCGCTTTAAAATTAGAATGGAAGTCAAATCCTACACCATCATAGCCAACCCATAAATAAAATTTATTATTATTTTGGTTTTCTATCGAAAAGTCAAACATATACTTATATTGATTTGTTTGTTCATCTAAAATCAACTCTATGTTTTTTCTGAAGAAACTACAACATTCCCTCCATTTAAAGCATCTAAGAAAATGTCAGGAAAATATTCCTTAAATTGTTTTATATTATCTAACCTCGTTACAAAATGTTTATTGGTATAAAGATACTTCTTATATGATGTATTTGGCATATTACATATATTAGGATTATCTATCATTTCGATAACATGTATATAAACAGGGAACTGCTTTAATTTATAAATAAAATCATACAACACGTTATAATCACTATCCGTATCTGGGTTCTCATCTTCTTCAATTAATAATGTGCAATTTAATCTTGTAATTCCTTTTATATTTTGTTCAAAGGAATAGCAAAATTTCTCTCCGCTTAAGCAATCACTTACATATATATTTTTCATTGCCACCACGCCACCTTGTAGTTTCTACTTTCAATGCTATAGACATTAGAAGGTGAGCATTCACCTCTATCCTATTACTCTTTACGACTTCCAAATTGATTAGGATTTACTTCAAAAAAGACTTCAATTATATTTATTATCGAAATTATTTACGTCTCGATATTTGATTTTTGCTCAATCGTTTAGAAATCGATAAACTACCCATCCTATGAAGAAATGAGATCATTATGAGAAAATCATTAATCGCAATTGGCATTCTTACTAAGTTTAGTTCAGTGGCAGCCTATCTTCCGATTAGTACACATGCACAACAGGAAAATTCAGTATATGCTGAATTAGGAAGGCTTGCTATAAAAGAAACACGTTCCAAATATCCTAATGCGAAAATTATTGACTATCTGTATGAAGGAAACGAAATGATAGGAAATTCATCGATTGAAAAATATAGACTTTGGTTAAAAGATGGTGATAACGAATTCGGTGTTTTCGTAAAAATTACGTACATGAAAGACACTCAAAAAGTGACCAACATTGAATTTCAGGAAATTTCTAGATAAATAAACTGAAAAAAGATACAACCTTACGCAACACTTATTGTTTTTCAATCCATGGTACCTTGAGGATTTAACACTCAAAGTTTATTCGGTTATCTTTGGGTAATACCATCTATCTTCCAACTATTTCGTATGATTAAATTTTGATCCTTCTTTGGCCAGTATACTAAAGAATAAGATTTATCAATTTTTTTCTTTCTCTTTGGATGATATTCTACATCAGCATCATGATCGCAAAATGCATATTTAAATTGCGTGAAACTTAAACTTTTTAATTCATAAATAAAATCTAGTATTATTTTTTCTATTTCGTCTATTGAAAATAGTTTTCTTAATTGAATATCGTCAAAATAAAAAATATAGCCAAAAAAGTCCTTTTCTTTTTGGATACTTATTTTGATTGGCATTTGTTCTGCCCCATTAAAATTACTTATAGAACCATTGATTTCTCCATAATAATATTTTGCTAGTAGTTCACAATTAATATTTGAAGAATACTTTTCTATCCATTCATTTCCATCCTCATCTAATGCTACTTTAGAATTTACAATAATTGTTTTAACTTTTATCAGATAATCAATTATATTTTGGAGTTCATTTTGAATCGAACTGAACTCATTATATACCAGACCTACACATATATTATTTTCCAATGTAACAATATCCTTTCTATATTGATACTATTTAAACCCATGCTTTCGTATGACAGTAGAATAGATGTGCGTATTAATCATTATGTAATACTTAATGCCTTATCACATATTTAGAACAACTTTATGTGATTTTATATTTGTGCCTATTATCTCAAAATAGAAGAGGAACTCCCAACCCACACAAAATAGATTAGGGGAATCCAAACTTATATTAAAGTCTATTTTCAGAGTTATCTTGATACTTATTTAAAAATTAGAAAAGGATAAATTGTACAATAATTATAGTCAGTATATTTATAATAGAAAGAATGTTTATATACTTTGTTGATTTTTTTACTTCTTTTCTTATCAAAGAAATACAAACTAGTAAAATTAAAAATGTATATAAAGCTGGATAAATTACTGCAATTGTTGGAGATATAACTATACAAACAATTATAATTAAAATACATTATTGAAAATAGACAGAGTATTATGCCTAAGACAATCAAAATATATTCCATATTACACCTCTCCATACTTTATTACCTTTCTTAATACTTTTAAATGTTTTCTAATTATCGTATTCATAGCTCGTCACTTAATCTTCAGCTGCTTATTAAGAAATTGTATGAATTTTTCCTGCTGATTCTGTTGTCTGATCAATTGATTAACCCTTAAATTGTTTGATAAATATTTTCGTACATTTCGGTTTTCAAAAAATAAATGTCGATATTTTTCTGATTCATAGATCTCTTTAAACCAGTCAATTTGTGATAATTTTTTTATATTCGCATCAATTTTTTTTGAGTTTAAACTTTTATCGCCGGCAAATGGAAATACAGGACTTACTATTGACACGATACTTATTAAGACAGTGCTTATTATCAATATAATACGATTCCAAATATGTTCCATATAGCATCTCCTAATAAAAATCTATTATTATCTCCTTAAGTATCTTTTTAAAGCTCTTTTACCACCATAGCGATAAATACTTTTTACTTTTTCTTACCAAAGTTACTGAAATGGCAATCGTAAAAATAAGTATACTATTTATTAATAAATAGTATGCTAGCTGCAAACCATAAAATATTGCAAAACCATCTTGGATAATAAAGAGCGCTAATACACTTCCTATTGAACCAAATAAAACCGCCAATAATAATATTATAAAAGCAGCAAATATAGATTTATACAACAAAAAAAAGACACAACAAAGGTTGGTTGAACCTCGTTGTGTCTTTTTATTTAGATGTATTATTTATCTTCTGCAGTGAATGGTAGTAAAGCCATTACACGAGCCTTTTTAATAGCTAATGTAAGTTTACGTTGGTATTTAGCGCTTGTACCAGTCACGCGGCGTGGAAGAATTTTTCCGCGTTCAGAGATGAATTTTTTTAATAAATCAACATCTTTGTAATCGATATGTTTAATGTTGTTAGCAGTGAAATAGCAAACTTTACGGCGTTTGCGACCTCCTCTACGTGGTGCCATTGTGTAGTTTCCCTCCTTTATCAAATGAATGATTCATATATAACGTGCAATAAGCCATTTACTTAGAATGGTAAGTCGTCTTCTGTTACGTCGACTTTGCCATTGCTACTATTGTTGTTAATCGGTGCAAACGGATCTTCATCTACACGTGTATAATTTTGCTGACTAGGTGGTTGATTCTGTTGATAAGATGACTGTTGATAATTTCCCTGTTGTGGAGCACCACCATATGGCTGATTGCCACCATTATATGATGGTTGACCTTGTTGGCGATCTCCAGTAGCACTACGTGGTTCTAAGAATTGAACACTGTCTGCTACAACTTCAGTTGTGTAAACGCGTTTACCATCTTGCCCTTCAAAACTGCCTGTTTGGATACGACCTTCAACACCCGTAAGACTTCCTTTACGCAAGAAGTTTGCTGTGTTTTCAGCCTGTTTACGCCAAACAACGCAGTTGATAAAGTCCGCTTGTCTTTCACCTTGTTGGTTAGCAAACGTTCTATTTACAGCAAGTGTAAAACGAGCAACAGCAACGCCATTTGGTGTGTAGCGAAGTTCTGGATCTTTTGTCAATCTTCCAACTAGTACGACACGGTTAATCATCAGAATGCAACCTCCTTTTCTGCATTTTATTCAAATTCAAATTAGTTTTCTTCACGAACTGCAATATGACGAATAATATCTTCGCTAATATTTGCAAGACGAGTATATTCATCGATAGCTTTTGAATCAGCGTTAACTTTTACGATTTGGTAGATACCTTCGCGGAAGTCATTAATTTCATAAGCTAGGCGGCGTTTGCCCCATTCTTTTGATTCGATGATTTCAGCACCGTTAGAAGTTAAGATTTCGTTGAAACGTTCAACTAAAGCTTTTTTAGCATCTTCTTCGATGTTTGGACGAATAATATACATTAATTCGTATGCTTTCATTAGTATAAGCACCTCCTTATGGACTTTGGCCAAAAGTTCAAAACAATCGGCAAGGAGTTAGTAATTGTTACCACTCACATCAACATATTTTAACATAGTACAAAATATTACGCAACTAACTTTGCTAGGCAAGAAAGATTTCATTCCTTATACTAAAAATGAGGTGATCAAATGAGAAATTCTTCTGAACCGATTGATACCATTGAATTGGATCTTCCTAAAATGGCATGGCAGAACTTATTTTGGACGATATTTTTAATGATTACGTTCTTTTTGGTAAATGGATGCGTTCATCATCATTTTACTTTTCATATAACTTTTTTGAGTTGCCTACTCTTTATCGTTATATATATTGCACTCATTATTCTACATGAAATTTGTCATCTACTTGGTTTTATCCTTTTTGGAAAGGTACCACTTAGCAGTTTAAAATATGGAGTCAATTTCAAAATGGGGGTTGCCTATGCTACAACGACGAAATTATTATCCGTTAAAGCTATGAAAAGGGCATTATTACTTCCTTTTTGGCTAACAGGTGTCATTCCAGCTGCGATTGGTTTTATGGTCAACAGCAATTTGTGGCTCTTTTTAGGCGCATGGCTAATTGCCGGAGCCATTGGAGATTTTATGATGTATACCCAACTTCAAAAATATCCAGAAAATTATTTGGTTAAGGACGATCCACATTATCCTAAATTATATATTTACATAAATGAATAGTTGGATTAACTATCCTAATTTTTTCTATAAAAGATACTTTAAAAGTGAGAAACTACCTAATTCATGCAACGAAAAAACAAGAGCACAGAATGGCTGAATTTCAGCATCCGTACTCTTGACATTCGCATATTCTATTGCTGGCTCTGTTATAAGATGTGGTTATTTTTCAAACCTATACATTAAAGCGGAATAACATAATATCGCCGTCTTGTACAACATAATCTTTGCCCTCAAGACGCACACGGCCTGCTTCTTTGGCAGCATTCATAGAGCCGTATTCCATCAAATCATCATAAGAAACTGTTTCTGCACGGATAAAACCGCGTTCGAAATCAGAGTGGATAATCCCTGCACATTGTGGTGCTTTCATGCCCTTTCGGAATGTCCAAGCTCTTACTTCTTGCACACCTGCTGTGAAGTATGTAGCTAATCCAAGTAAACTATAAGATGCACGGATTAGTTGATCAAGACCCGATTCTTCAATGCCTAGTTCTTCTAGGAACATTGCTTTCTCATCATCTTCAAGAACAGCAATTTCTTCTTCTATTTTGGCACAAATAACAATTACCTCTGCACCTTCAGCAGCTGCATATTCGCGCACAGCTTGTACGTATTTGTTGTTATTCGCATCCGCTACTTCATCTTCAGAAACATTGGCAACATATAGCATTGGCTTGATAGTTAATAAATTTAAACCCTTAATCACTTTTCGTTCATCATCAGATAATTCGACAGAACGAGCGGGTTTTTCAGCCGCAAATGCTTCTTTGATTTTTGCTAAAATGGGTGTTTCCACCATAGCTTCTTTATCTTTTTGACGAGCTAATTTTTCTACTTTCGCATAGCGTTTATCTACCGTTTCTAAATCAGCAAGAATCAGTTCTAAATTGATGACTTCAATATCACTGATGGGATCTACTTTACCAGCAACATGCGTGATATTTTCATCTTCAAAGCAACGTACTACTTGAGTAATCGCATCTACTTCTCGAATATGTGCTAAGAATTTATTGCCTAAGCCTTCCCCTTTGCTAGCTCCCTTGACAATACCAGCGATGTCTGTAAATTCAAATGCGGTTGGAACCGTTTTTTTGGGTTGTACTAATTCAGTTAATTTATCTAAACGTGCATCTGGAACTTCTACAATTCCTACATTAGGATCAATTGTTGCAAATGGATAGTTCGCTGCAAGTGCTCCCGCTTTCGTAATTGCGTTAAACAATGTTGATTTACCCACATTTGGTAAACCTACGATACCGGCTGTTAAAGCCATTCTTTCCACAACCTTTCAACAAAATAAGTGCTATTTCAATTATTAATTATTCAACTTGTTTATTATAGATATTTGCTAAATAAAAGTCTATTCTCCAGATGGATTGGCAAATATTAATACTTTCTTCATTTTCTTTTCAAACTCTCTTCGTGGGATCATCACACTATGTTGGCATCCCTCACATTTAATACGGATATCTGCCCCCATACGAATAATTTTCCATTTATTCGTCCCGCATGGATGTTGTTTTTTCATCTCAACTATATCACCAAGTCCATATCTTTTCGCTTCCATCTTTACTCTCCTTCTTCAATTTTTTGATCATTATTGCGTTCATAAACCATCATTTTTGGATAAGGGATTTCAATGCCATTGCGATCAAAAATATCTTTGACATCCCGGCGAATCATTCGTGAAATAGCAAAATGCTGCATTGGCAATGTTTCAACAGAAATTCTTAATGTCACTTCCGCTCCCACGACATTTTGTACACCCAGTAATGTGGGTTCTGAAACAATTTCTTCATGCTTAGCTGGTAGCGTTTTTAAGTATTGCTCGATTAGTTTTTCAGCTTTTGTGATATCCGAATTATAGGCCACACTGACATCTATGATCGCAATCGAGTTATTGATGGAATAATTGACAACCTCTGTAATAGAACCGTTTGGAATAATATTGATCTCTCCAGACATTCCTTTAATCTTAGTTGTACGCAAACCGATTTCCATCACTGTTCCCTCAGTTGACGTGATTTTAATGTAATCACCTACACCAAATTGATCCTCAAAAATAATGAAAAAGCCAGTAATGATATCCTTTACTAAACTTTGTGCACCAAACCCAACAGCCAAACCAATAATTCCAGCACCAGCTAGTAGACCTGTAACTCTAATGTTCATAGCAGATAAAATGGCAATAATGGCCCAGAAGTACACGACGTAGCTAATCACGCTTTGCAACAATCTTAAAATTGTTCGATAGCGGCGTTCAGCAGTAGTATTTAAAGCAATTGGGCTTTTCATCCGAATATCGAAGAACTTTCGAATAGCTATCTTCGCAACGCGAACAATTATAATCGATAATAAGATAATCGTAATAATCTTCACTGTTGCAATTCCTATGGCATTCCAATTTTTCTCATCTGTCAATTCTTTCATAAAGTGATTATACATACTCTCAAATTTCACTTTTGCTACTCCTCTTGCATAAAAAATTTTTATCAGACGTATACTGCAGAAAAAGAAGAAGGTGAAGATCACTTGACACTTCCAATTTCTAATTCCGCTTTCTCATATGCATTACATTATAAGGACTCAGGTGCCATCTGGCGTTTAAGCTCATTCTTATTAGAGCATATACCATTTCATCATGAAAATCTTGTGTTTTGTTGTATTGGTTCTGATCGATCTACAGGAGATGCTTTAGGACCATTAACCGGCAGTTTATTGTCAAACTATGTTTCATTTCCCTATAAAATCATCGGATCCTTAGAGCAACCATTACATGCATTAAATTTAAAAGAAACAGTAGACTCTTTGCAAGAACACTCTACCAAACCATTTGTTGTAGCCATTGATGCTTGTTTAGGTGAACAGCAACGGATAGGTGAAATTCTTTTCCAGCCTGGGCCACTTTTACCAGGAAAGGCTGTAAAAAAAGAATTGCCACCAATCGGAGACGTTTCTATAAAAGGAATCGTCAATTTTGGTGGCTTTATGGAACATACCGTATTACAGACGACAAGATTAAATGTAACATATGAAATGAGCAATCGAATTGCACGTGCTGTCTATTTAGCTTTTCACCGCCATTCCCTAAAAAACATGCATCATCGTAACTACAATCGCAACAACTAAAATAGCTGGCAAGACATTGGCTACACGTATTTTGGTGATCCCCATCATATTTAATCCGATCGCTAAAATCATCACACCACCAGTTGCTGTCATTTGCTGAATAAAGGTATCCAGTAAAGCATCAGGAATTAGAATGCTTATTTGGCCTGCAAACAAAGCAATGGCTCCTTGATATACGAATACTGAAACTGCACCTAATAGGACACCGATTCCTAAAGTTGAAGCTAAAAATAGCGCAGTAAATCCATCGATGATCCCCTTTGTTATTAACACAGAATGGTCATTTCGAAGACCACTATCAAGTGCACCAATAATCGCCATTGAACCAATAACAAAAATCAATGTGCTTGTGATAAATCCTTGGGCGATATCACCGTTTTCGCCCTTGTTTCCTATTTTGTGTTCAATCCATTTGCCAAATCGATTCAACTGTAAGTCTAAGTCAATCCATTCACCAATAATGGTTCCAATGACGAGACTCACAATAATGACAATAAAATTATCGCTCGTAATTCCCATTTTGATACCGAGTACTGCGACAGCAAGCCCAATAATCTGCATAACTGTCTCTTTCATCTTGTCGGGGATCCCTTGTAAAAATCTACCGATAATAGATCCTACTGCAATAAGCAGCGCATTAATAATTGTTCCTAATAAAACCAAAAAAATCCTCTCAATCCTCTAGTAATTTTAATATGCGTTCTAAATCATCTTCAGAGAAAAATTCTATTTCTATTTTCCCCTTATTTTTTGATTTTTTTATCAAAACATTGGTACCAAAATAATCTCTTAATTGAGATTCTTTTTCCTCAATAAAAATATTCTTTTTCACTTTTTTCTTTGTTTCATGTGAAACATTGTCATTCAAGGAATGGACTAAATCCTCTAATTGACGGACATTCAGCTGCTGTTTCATCACTTTTTCTGCAACTAGTGGGATTTGTTTTTTATTTTTTAAGCCTAATAATGTTCTACCATGCCCCATAGTCAATTTTCCGTCATTTACAAGTTTTTGAACCTCTTTTGGTAATGTTAAAAGACGGACATGATTTGCAATATGAGGACGACTTTTACCAAGGCGCTTGGACAATTCCTCTTGTGTTAGATCTAAATGTTCCATTAAACTATGATAAGCTTCCGCTTCTTCTATTGGCGTTAAATCCTCACGTTGTAAATTTTCCAAAATAGCTAATTCCATCATTTTGGTATCATCAAAATCACGGATGACTGACGGGACTTCTGTTAAATGAGCTAATTTTGCCGCGCGAAAACGTCTCTCTCCTACAACGATTTCATATTTGGAACCTTTTTTGCGTAATATAATAGGTTGTAAGATCCCGTGCTCTTTGATAGATTGAGCCAACTCCTGTAAAGCCTCTTCGTCAAAAACTTTACGTGGTTGGAACGGATTTGCTCGAATATCACGAATAGCTGTTTGGACTACTTGATCACTTTCTAATAATCCTTGATCTTGAAAAAGTGCACCTAATCCCTTTCCCAATGCCTTAGTCATTTTTAATCACCTCTCTCGCTAATTCTAAATAGACTTCAGCACCACGGGATTTACTATCATAAAGAATGATCGGCTCTCCATGACTTGGTGCTTCACTTAAACGGACATTTCTTGGAATAATAGTTTTATACACTTTATCTTGAAAATACTTTTTCACTTCATCTATTACTTGTAATCCTAGATTTGTACGTGCATCTAACATCGTCAACAATACACCATCGATCCTTAACTGATTATTTAAATGTTTTTGTACAAGACGAATGGTTGATAACAATTGGCTTAAACCTTCTAATGCGTAATATTCGCATTGTACAGGAATTAAAACAGCATCCGCAGCCGTTAAGGCATTAATCGTTAGCAAGCCTAATGATGGAGGACAATCAATAATAATAAAATCGTATTCTTTTTTTATATCGTCAATAGCATGTTTTAAGCGGACTTCTCTAGAAAGTGTTGATACTAATTCGATTTCTGCCCCAGCCAGTGCAATTGTTGCTGGTACAGTATATAAATTTTCAACTTTTGTTTTACAGATAGCATTTTGAATGGGTTCATCATCAATCAGTACATCGTATATACATTTTTCAACTTCTCCCTTATTGATGCCAACACCACTTGTGGAATTTCCTTGTGGATCCGTATCAATCAATAATACTTTTTTCCCTAATGCAGCAAGGCATGCGCTTAAATTAACAGATGTTGTCGTCTTCCCAACGCCGCCTTTTTGGTTTGCAATTGCTATTGTTTTTTCCATGGTGCACCTGCTTTCAGAAACATTTTCATCAAAACATATAACATGCCTTTTTATACATTCTATCAAAAAAATGATTTCTCGGCTCCATTAAGCTAGATGAAATAAAGCGAAACTTCACACAATAGAGATTTTTTCAGCCTCTTACTTTGTATGAGCTAAAACAATCAGTCCTGTGCAAATAGTTGATACTCCACCGTTTTACATGCTTTTTACTAGGGTTCTACAGTGAGAAATGAATATCTGTTAATGCTGAATAAAAGAAAAACTCTTATTCTAAATTTCTATTAGAGTAAGAGTTTTAAAAAATAATTTTATGCTTTCTTTTTGGGGATCTTCACAGTAATTTGGTAGAATTCTTCATGCTCTTCTTCTTCTGTTTCTACATGAATCCCTGTTTTATTGACCATTGTGAGCGATTGGCGAATCGTATTAAGGGCTATTCGAATATCCCTACTGATCGCTTTACGATGAGGTTTTGCCTTTTTCGTTTTTTCTTCAGGATTTAATATTTCATTAATTCGCTGTTCCAACTGTCTGACGTTATAATCCTGTGCAACGATTTCATGTAATAATTTCAATTGTAGCTCTTCATCTTTTATCGGTACTAACGCACGTGCATGGCGCTCTGAAATTTCCCTTTTCAATATAGCTTGCTGAATTGCTTTGGGTAATTTTAAAAGACGTAGTTTATTGGCAATGGTAGATTGACCTTTTCCTAAACGTTGCGCAAGAGCCTCTTGTGTTAAATCATGTAATTCTAAAAGTTTCTGATAAGCTTGTGCTTCTTCAATAGAAGTAAGTTCTTCCCGTTGTAAATTTTCGATTAGTGCAACAGAAGCTGTTTCCTTATCATTCATTTTTCGGATAATTGCAGGCACTTCTGTCCAATTCAATGATTTCATCGCACGATATCGACGTTCACCCGCAATAATTTCATAATGATCTTCTTCTAATTGACGGACGACAATTGGTTGAATGACACCATGCGTATGAATCGTTCGTGCTAATTCTTCAATCTTCGAATCATCAAAAATTGTTCGTGGTTGGTAACGGTTTGGACTAATTTGCTCTATAGCAAGCTTCACAACCGACTCCGTATTCTCTACTTCACTTGTTGAGGTGTTTTCTACTTTCTCACCACTTCCGAACAAACGTGAAAAAGTATTTTTCATCCCTTGGCACCACCTTTAATGATATTTCTGTCTATACTCCAATTTTGTGCTAGTTGATTTTACTAGTTGCCTGTCGGAGATGAACGATCTATATCTATATATTTACTAACATTATACAAAAAGTAATTATGTTCATTTATCATTATAGTTTCTTTCGATAAAAAACGGTAGATTCCTTTTTTGTTTCATGTGAAACATGTATTAATGAATTGGTGATTTATTTGGTACTCCGGGCTTACGTGGATATTTTTTTGGCGTATTTTTTATTTTTTCAAAAATATAAATAGTACGTTCACTGTTTTCGATTGGAAGTGGAAATTCGAACTTTTCTACTAGTTTTGTACCGAGCGTTGCTATTGCTTTTTTTGCATCTCTTAGTTCTTCCTCACCACTTGCTGCTTTCATCGCTATGAAACTTCCACCTATTCTGACAAGCGGGATACATAATTCAGATAAAACAGATAATCTTGCAACCGCACGTGCCGTTACAATATCAAACTTTTCACGATTTGCTTCTATTCGCCCAAAATCTTCCGCGCGTGAATGAATATAATTGACATTTTCTAAATGCAAAACTTTACTTAAATGATTTAAAAATTGAATACGCTTATTTAAAGAGTCAACAATCGTGATTTGCAAATGTGGAAAACAAATTTTAATAGGGATACTAGGGAACCCTGCACCTGCACCAATATCACATAATGACTGAACATTATTAAAATCAGTATAAAAAGCAGCACTGATAGAATCATAGAAATGCTTTAAATAAACCGACGGCTGATCAGTGATTGCTGTTAAATTCATCTTTTTATTCCATTCTACCAGTGTTTCAAAATAGCTATGGAATTGTTGAATTTGTTTTTCTGATAACTCAATCCCTCGTTCTTTTAAAGCTTGCACAAACTGTTCTTCGTTCATGGTATTCCCCTTCCATAAGTGCTACTGATATTTTTATATATCCCGCGTTAACGAGCAGTAAGACCCCCACTGATGGAAGCTTTACTTTATCCCGTGTGATCGCTCGTTTTACTTTTAAACCTTCGCAATTCTTCCATGTTCAATATACACTAGTAAAATTGAAATGTCAGCTGGATTAACACCTGAAATACGTGATGCTTGTGCCACGGATAATGGGCGAACTTCTTTTAATTTTTCTTTTGCTTCTGTTGCAATCCCAGAAATGGCATCATAATCAATGTTTTCTGGGATTTTCTTATCTTCCATCTTCTTTAGTCTTTCAACTTGTTGGAGCGCTTTTTCAATATAGCCTTCGTATTTTACTTGAATTTCTACTTGCTCTCTCACTTCTGCATTTAATTCTACAGGTGAAGGTGTTAAAGAAGCTACTAAATTATAGTTAACTTCTGGACGTTTCAATAAATCGGTTCCACGAACACCATCTTTTAATGGGCTGCTACCAACTGCTTGAATGGCGGCTTGTGTTTCTTCGTTTGGTTTTAGGATTATATTATGCAAACGAGCAATTTCTTCCTCTACTTGTGCTTTTTTCACAAGGAATTGATCATAGCGTTCTTTTGAGATCAAGCCTGCTCGATAAGCATGTTCGGTTAAACGCATATCGGCATTATCGTGACGTAATAATAAACGATATTCTGCACGAGATGTCAATAAACGATATGGCTCATTTGTCCCTTTGGTCACTAAATCGTCAATTAACACACCAATATAAGCATCAGCACGTCCAAGAATCATTTCTTCTTTTCCTAGAGCTTTTGCAGCAGCATTGATACCTGCCATTAATCCTTGACCAGCTGCTTCTTCATAGCCAGAAGTCCCATTGATTTGCCCAGCCGTATAAAGATTTTTAATCCGTTTTGTTTCAAGTGTCGGCCAAAGTTGCGTTGGAACAATGGCATCATATTCGATGGCATAACCGGCACGCATCATTTCAGCCTTTTCTAGCCCTGGAATGGTCTCAAGCATTTGACGTTGAATACGCTCTGGTAAACTGGTGGATAGACCTTGAACATATACTTCTTGTGTATTGCGACCTTCTGGTTCTAAGAATAGTTGATGTCGAGGTTTATCGTTAAAGCGCACAATTTTAGTTTCAATGGATGGACAATAACGCGGACCTGTACCCGTAATCACACCTGTATACATAGGTGATTGATCCAAGTTATCATTAATGATCTTGTGTGTTGCTGGACTTGTATAAGTCAACCAGCACGGAATTTGATCTGTGATAAATTCAGTCGTTTCATAACTGAAAGCTCGAGGTTCTGAATCCCCTGGTTGAATTTCTGTTTTGCTATAATCAATTGTTTTGCTATTGACACGAGGTGGAGTACCTGTTTTAAACCGAACCATATCAAAACCTAGCTCCCGCAAGTTATCGGCAAGTTTAATAGACGGTTGTTGGTTATTGGGACCACTTGAATATTTCAAATCTCCAATAATAATTTCTCCACGTAAAAAAGTGCCAGTTGTAATAACGACTGTACTTGCTCGGTAAATGGCGCCTGTTTGTGTAATAACTCCTTTTACTTGACCATCCTCTATGATCAATTCTTCAACCATCGCTTGATGGATAGCAAGATTTTCTTGATCCTCTAGTAATTTTTTCATCGCCCGTTGATACATAACTTTATCAGCTTGTGCACGTAATGCACGTACTGCTGGGCCTTTGCCCGTGTTTAACATACGCATTTGGATATTGGTTTTATCGATGATTTTTCCCATCGCACCGCCCATCGCATCAATTTCACGTACGACAATACCTTTCGCTGGTCCACCAACTGATGGATTACATGGCATAAAAGCAATCATATCTAAATTTATGGTTAATACTAATGTTTTGGCACCCATTCGTGCTGAGGCATATGCAGCTTCTACCCCTGCATGACCTGCTCCGATAACGACAACATCGAACGTGCCTGCTTCATAATTTGTTGGCATGCTCGTTACTTCCTTTCTCCATTTAAATTTATTTTTTCTTTCTAGATACTATCTATTTTCCTAAGCAGAATTGTGAAAATAACTGATTGATCAAACTATCTTGTACTGTATCACCGACAATTTCACCAAGGATTTCCCAAGTTCTTGTTACATCAATTTGAATCATATCGACAGGAACACCTGCATGTGCAGCGTCAATTGCATCGTTAATTCGATCAAGCGCTTGATGTAACAACGCAATATGGCGGGCATTTGAAACATATGTTAAATCTCCAGCTTCAACTGATCCTTCAAAGAATAATGAAGCGATGGCTTCTTCCAACTCATTTACCCCTTCTTCTTCCAATAAGGAAGTCGTTACTAGCTTGTGTGAACCAGCAAGTTCCTTCACACGGGGCAAATCAATTTTTTGAGGTAAATCTGTTTTATTGACAACAACGATATAATCCATATTTTGAATGGCTTCAAATAATCGCTCGTCTTCTTCCGTCAACTCATCGTTATAGTTTACAACAAGTAAGATTAAATCTGCCTCTTTCAAGACTTGTCGTGATCTTTCTACCCCGATCTGCTCCACAATATCTTCTGTTTCACGAATACCTGCTGTATCTACTAAGCGAAGCGGGACACCACGAACATTGACGTATTCTTCAATAATATCACGTGTCGTACCTGCTACATCTGTCACGATTGCTTTATTTTCTTGAACTAAACTATTTAATAATGAAGACTTTCCTACATTTGGTCTACCTAATATAACTGTAGATAAGCCTTCACGTAATATTTTTCCTTGAGAAGATGTTTGTAAAAGTTTTTCAATTTCTTGTTTTACCCATGTAGATTTTTCTAACATCAAAGGAATCGTCATTTCTTCAACATCATCATATTCTGGATAATCTATATTTACTTCCACTTGCGCTAGCACTTCTATCAATGCCTGACGTAATTGATAGATCAAACGAGATAGTTTTCCATCCATTTGACCAAGAGCCACATTCATAGCTTTATCCGTTTTAGAACGAATTAAATCCATGACAGCTTCCGCTTGTGATAAATCAATACGCCCATTCAAAAATGCTCTTTTTGTAAATTCTCCTGGTTCAGCCATTCTTGCACCATTTCGAAGCACTAATTGAAGTACACGATTCACTGACACAAGACCACCATGACAATTGATTTCTACTACATCCTCACGAGTAAACGTTTTAGGACCTCTCATCATAGATACCATCACTTCTTCTACTACTTCACCTGTTTCTACCTCTTTTAAATGGCCATAGTGAATTGTATGGGATGGTTGTGTGGATAATTTTTTTTCACTTGGCGAATGAAAAATTCGATCTGCTATTTCAATTGCTTGATCGCCACTTAATCGGACAATAGCAATTGCACCTTCTCCCATGGGTGTGGATATCGCTGCAATTGTATCGAATTCCATAGTTACTACCTCCTATATCAAAAGTTATCCACATGTGGATAACTGAGAACATCTAACTTTCTAAAGTATTATAATACCATATAGCAAAAAAATGAGTCCTTCTCAACTTTTGAGAAGGACTCTTTCACAATCCTTGATCGATTTATCTGCATTAATGAGCAATATATTTCTCTTTATCGAATTGGTTCAATTACTAAATGACGTTTTAAATCTTCACCTTTTGAATAAGTTTCAACATCTACTCGATCTGCTAATACATGATGAATGATTTTACGTTCGTTCGCTGGCATTGGCTCCAGTTCTACTTTACGACCAGTATGAACTGCTTTATCTGCCATACGATTCGCTAGCAATTCCAATGACTGTTGGCGTTTTTTACGATAATTTCCAACATCAAGTTGGACTAAAACAAAGCGTTTAATATACTGATGCACAACTAATTGTGTTAATTGTTGAAGGGCGTTTAAAGTTTGACCACGCTTTCCAATCAGAAGAGCTGCCTTTTCACTAGATAGTTGGAAGTTTATATTTTTCCCCTTTTGCTCGACCTCTATTTCAAGATCTTGAACACCAAGTTGAAATGCGATATTTGTGATATACGTTTTAGCTTGCTTAATCGCTTCCGTATAATCAATCTTTTCAAATTCTTCCTGTTCTTCCACATTTTCTATTTTATCTATTGGTGGAGATTCATCTAATGTAGAAATGGCACTAATTTTAGTGTCAACTATACTTTGACTTTGCTCTTCTTGCAAAATAGACGCTGATCCTAACGCTTCTTCAGGTTCTTTTTTAAATTCTTGTTCGGTACTTGGTTTTTCTACTTGTTTTTCGGTCACGCGAACTTGTGCTTTACGTGCTCCAAAACCTAAAAAACCTTTTTTTGCTTCTTGAATAATTTCAACATCTACTTGTTTACGAGTAAGGTTAAGCTCATGTAAGGCTAGCAAAACTGCTTCCTCTACAGTTGCGCCTATTTGCGTAATCTGTTTCACTTTGGGCCCTCCTATCTTCGCAGGTTCTGTTGTTTTTTCAAAGCTTTCATAACAAGAGTCGATTCGTTGAGATCGATATTCAACGAAATCCCCTGCAAAATCATTTATTATTTTTTTATTATTCTATCATGGGATTTCTTGTTGTCTCTACTACTTCGTTTTAAAACCTTCGCAATTTTCAATACATGCTCTAAACTTTTCTTTGTTTCATGAAAATTCATGGTGGCCGCCGGATTTCGGGCGATAATGACGTAGTCCATATTTTGAGAAAGCTCATCGTTTAATTCTAAGAAGCTTTGTCGGACATAACGTTTAATTTGATTTCTTGTGACTGCCTTTGCAATTTTTTTACTGACAGATAATCCAATTCTAAATTCTTCTTGTCCATCTTTTTCAAGACAGTAGACAACAAATTGACGGTTTGCGAACGACTTTCCTTTTTTAAACACTTTTTGAAAGTCCTCGTTTTTTTTAATTCTGCGGCGTTTTTTCATTTTTGCACCTGCTTATTCTTTTTTCTTCTTCGCCCTCATATTATAAAAGAAAAAAGACCACTGAGTTTGTTCAGTGGACCCATGCTTATGCTGATAGTACTTTTCTTCCTTTACGACGACGAGCTGCGATTACTTTACGACCATTTTTAGTAGCCATACGTGCACGGAAGCCATGTACTTTACTATGCTTACGTTTTTTTGGTTGATATGTGCGTTTCATTTATATGACACCTCCTGATAAAAATCTATTATCTAATATTACAGACAGTCTTGCATATTATAGCTATTACCATCCTATTTTGTCAACTGTCATGGAAAGTAAACTTCATATTCCCTTAACACTTTTCTTCTTTTTTATATCCAAGTTATCCACAATTTATCCTGTTCCTCATCTATTCTTCTGTGAACATTTTTCTGCGCCAAAAAATTATCCACAACACTTATTCACGAATTTTACACAAGTCCATACGTTGTGGATAACTTATTTATGTATATTTATTCATTTTGTGGATAACATCTTAAAGCTCTTGTCATTCAATATTTTTCTTGATACAATTATTGTGTTTTATTCTGTCAATAAATCTTTCTATACAAAATCTTATCCACAATTGTTGATAACTTGTGGATAATTTTATCCACCAAGGTATAATAAGATTTATCCACAGAATGTGTTTACTGTGATTAGCAGTTAAACTATAATCTAATATTGCTATAATTTTTCATCCAACACACAACACAATCATCTGTAAAATTTTATAACTTTTATAGAATAGTTTTTAAGAAAAGGAGAAAGAGCTTGGAACATATTGAAGAGTTATGGGATAAAGTACTCTCAGAAGCGAAGCAAAAGATCTCCAAACCAAGCTTTGAAACTTGGCTGAAATCAACGAAATTGTTGGCCTATACTGGTGATACTGTAACGATCGCGGCGCCCAATTCTTTTGGTCGTGAATGGCTCGAAAATCATTACGTTCACTTAATTGCAGCTATTTTAGCTGAATTGACCGGAAAAGATTTACGCATTCGTTTCGTTGTTCAACAGGATCCGAACATAGAGAATTTTGATATCCCATCTACACCCATTCAAAAAAATTATGATGAGCAACCGGATACTTCTTTGAGCATGTTAAATACAAAATATACATTCGATACATTTGTCATCGGATCAGGAAATCGTTTTGCACATGCAGCTTCATTGGCAGTAGCAGAAGCTCCCGCCAATGCTTACAATCCGCTGTTTATCTATGGTGGCGTTGGTCTAGGTAAAACCCACTTAATGCACGCTATTGGACATTATGTATTGGAGCATAATCCAAAAGCGAAAGTTGTTTATTTGTCATCTGAAAAGTTTACAAATGAGTTTATTAATTCGATTCGCGATAACAGAGCAGAAGAATTTCGCAATAAGTATCGCAATGTAGATGTGTTACTAATAGATGATATTCAGTTTTTAGCAGGAAAAGAATCAACTCAAGAAGAATTTTTCCACACTTTTAATACGCTGCATGAAGAATCAAAACAAATCATCATCTCTAGTGACCGTCCTCCTAAAGAAATACCGACACTGGAGGATCGTTTGCGTTCACGCTTTGAATGGGGATTAATAACAGATATTGCCCCACCAGATTTAGAAACACGTATCGCTATTTTACGCAAAAAAGCGAAGGCTGATAACTTGGATATTCCAAATGAAGTCATGCTCTATATTGCTAATCAAATCGACTCGAATATTCGTGAATTAGAGGGCGCACTTATTCGTGTAGTTGCATACTCTTCTCTTGTAAATGAAGACATTACAGCTGAATTAGCCGCTCAAGCATTGAAGAATATTATCCCAAATGCTACTCCACGTACACTAACAATTTTAGATATTCAAAAAGCTGTAGGGGAACACTATCATATAAAACTAGAGGACTTTACAGCTAAAAGACGTACAAAATCAATAGCATTTCCTAGACAAGTAGCTATGTATCTATCCCGTGAAATGACGGATTGTTCTTTGCCCAAGATAGGCGATGAATTTGGTGGCCGTGACCATACGACGGTCATCCATGCACATGAAAAAATATCATCGCTCTTAAAAGATGATCAAGGTCTTCAACAAGATATTAAACAGATTAGAAGTATGCTAGGCAAATAAGTTTTACTGTGGATAACAAGAAAGATAACAACAAATTTATACACAGTCTATCTACATGTGGATAGACTGATTTTATTTGAGTTAGAAGACTTATCCACAAATCCACAGCGCCTATTACTATATCTACTATTTTTTAAATAATAATTAATATATTAAGTGAGGTCATTAACAATGAAATTTGATATCATGAGAGATCGTTTGCTTGACGGGTTAAATGATGTCATGAAAGCCGTAAGTTCAAAAACAACCATTCCCATTTTGACAGGCATCAAAATTGATGTATCAACAGAAGGCATGACATTAACAGGTAGTGATGCAGATATTACCATCCAAACTTCCATTCCTGTAGAAGAAGATGGAGAACAAATTATCCACGTACATGAAACAGGCTCTATTGTCTTACAAGCTAGAATGTTCAATGAAATTGTTCGTAAGTTACCTACAAATGAAGTAGAAATTGAAGTAACAAACAACTTCCAGACAAGAATTCAATCAGGTAAATCAGATTTCCACTTAATTGGACTAGATGCAACTGAATATCCAATGCTTCCTGAAATTTCACCGGATCGTCAAATCACATTGCCTTCCGATTTGCTGAAAGCGATTGTTCGTGAAACTGTTTTTGCTGTTTCTGCAAGCGAAAGTCGCCCCGTGTTGACAGGTGTAAAGTGGCAAATTAAAGAAGATGGTTTAGTCTGTGTTGCAACAGATAGCCATCGCTTAGCTCGTCGAAAGGTTACTTTAGAACATTTGCCTACGGAAGAAGCAGATGTTGTTATTCCTGGTAAAAGTTTAACTGAATTAAGCAAAATCCTAAGCGATTCAACTACACCTGTTGATATATTTATGACGAACCAGCAAGTTTTATTCAAAACTTCTGATGTTTTATTTTTCTCCCGCTTATTAGAAGGGAATTATCCTGAAACTTCTCGTTTAATTCCAGAAGAATACAATACAAATGTAACAATCAACGGAAAAGCTTTGTTGCAAGCGATTGATCGTGCATCATTACTGGCTCGTGAAGATCGAAATAACGTTGTTCGCTTTTCTACTTTAGGAGAAAATACAGTCGAAATCTCTTCAAATTCCCCTGAAATTGGGAAAGTTGAAGAAGAGATCCAAGTAGAATCTCTTGAAGGTGAAGAATTACGCATTTCATTTAGTGCAAAATATATGATGGATGCCTTAAAGGCAATCGATGGACAAGAAGTTATTATTCAATTCACAGGTGCAATGCGTCCATTTATCATTCGTTCTGTGCACGATGATGCTATACTACAACTCATTTTACCTGTACGAACTTACTAATTGTTTTATGAATATAACTTATTTCCCAAACATAATTAGTACCTGGTACTAATTATGCGGTTTGCAAGAGATTTTTCTTAGAAAGGATGGTCCTTTAAGTGACTATCCTTTTTACTTATGGACAAAAGTTCGATAAAATAGATATAGGATTTGATTAGACGTAGAGGATGAAAAACAGTGAATGATATTGTATTAGAAAGTGAATTTATAACACTGGGGCAATTTCTTAAGAGGATGGATGTTATTAGCTCAGGTGGAATGGCTAAATGGTTTTTGCAAGAGAGTGATGTCTATGTAAATGGTGAGATTGATCGTAGAAGAGGTCGAAAACTACGTGTAGGAGATTTAGTAAGTATTCCGGGATATGGTAGATTTCATCTGGTAGAATCTCAAAGCGAGGAATAACATGTATATAGAGCGACTAAAGCTGACTAACTATCGGAATTATGAATCTCTCGATTTATCTTTCTCTCCGAAGATTAACGTTTTCATTGGTGAAAATGCACAGGGTAAGACAAATGTGATGGAGTCTATCTATGTGTTAGCTATGGCTAAATCCCATCGGACATCAAACGAAAAAGAATTGATACGCTGGGAGAAAGACTATGGTAAAATAGAAGGTGACGTTCAGAAGAAATATGGTCATCTACCGTTAGAGTTGACGATTTCTAGAAAAGGAAAAAAGGCAAAAGCAAATCACTTAGAACAAAGTCGTTTAAGTGATTACATTGGGCAGATGAATGTCGTAATGTTTGCCCCAGAAGATTTAACTGTAGTGAAAGGCAGTCCTCAAATTAGAAGACGTTTTCTCGATATGGAAATCGGACAAATTTCTCCAGTATATTTACATGATTTATTGACTTTTCAAAAATTGTTGAAACAACGTAATCATTTACTTAAACAAAATCAAGGTAAACAAACATTGCAAGATGTAATGTTTGACGTGTATACAGAGCAGTATATTGAAGCGGCTGTAAAAGTCATCCATAAGAGATTCCACTTTATGGAATTGCTGCAGGGATGGGCAGACCCTATTCATTATCAAATTTCAAGGAATCTTGAAAAGATGAAAATCCGCTATCGTCCAGTTAGTGGCATGGATGGTGAATGGTCACAAGAAAAAATGGCTATTCATTTAGCTTCGAAATTAAAAGAATTCTTGCCTCGAGAATTAGAAAGAGGCGTTACACTTATTGGACCACATCGAGATGATTTACAATTTATCGTAAACGGTTATGATGTACAAACATATGGATCACAAGGTCAACAACGGACAACGGCTTTATCACTTAAATTGGCTGAAATAGAACTTATTAAGCAAGAGGTTGGGGAAGCGCCCATCTTGTTACTGGATGACGTTCTTTCGGAGTTAGATGATTACCGTCAATCCCATTTACTGAATACGATTAAAGGTGAAGTACAGACTTTTGTGACAACCACAAGTGTAGAGGGGATAGATCATGAGACAATTCGTGAATCAGCGATGTTTCATGTGAAACAAGGTTCCGTGGATACTGAGAATATCTAGTATTCCGCGGATTTTATAGGTTTAAGAGAATTATAAATAATGCATACTAATGCCATGAAAGAGTAGGTGGAACAATAATGGCAATCGAAGACAATAACAAGCCTGTTGCATATGATGCCGAGCAGATTCAAGTATTAGAAGGTTTAGAAGCCGTTCGCAAACGTCCTGGTATGTATATCGGTTCAACCAGTTCCAAAGGGTTACATCACCTTGTTTGGGAAATCGTAGATAATAGTATTGATGAAGCATTAGCGGGCTATTGTACCGAAATTACAGTAGCAATTGAAAAGGATAATTGGATTCGAGTAGAAGATAATGGCCGAGGTATTCCAGTCGATATCCAAGAAAAAGTGGGAAAACCAGCTGTTGAAGTTATTATGACCGTACTTCATGCCGGAGGTAAATTTGGCGGTGGAGGATATAAGGTATCAGGCGGTTTACATGGTGTAGGGGCCTCTGTTGTTAATGCACTTTCTGTAGAAACCATCGTACAAGTCCATAGAGATGGCCATATACACGAAATTAAATTCAAACGTGGGAAAACTATTCAACCTTTAAAAGTTATTGGTGATACAGATCACAATGGTACAACAACAAGATTCAAAGCGGATGCTGAAATCTTCAAAGATACAACCACTTATGAGTATGATATTCTTGCCCATCGTGTTCGTGAACTTGCTTATTTAAATCGTGGAATTAGAATTTCTATTATTGATGAGCGTGATGAAGAAATCCGTCAAAACATTTACCATTATGAAGGTGGTATTAAATCCTATGTTGAACATATTAACGAGAAGAAAGAACCACTTCATGAAGCAATCGATTTAAAAGGTGAAAAAGACGGTATTTCAATTGAAATCGCGATGCAATACAATTCAGGTTTTTCATCCAATATTTTCTCCTTCGCAAATAATATCAATACTTACGAAGGCGGCACACATGAGTCCGGTTTCAAGACAGCGCTTACCCGTGTGATTAATGATTACGCTCGAAAAAATCATTTATTAAAGGATTCAGATGCTAATTTATCAGGAGAAGATGTTCGTGAAGGTCTAGTGGCTATTGTTTCCGTCAAACATCCAGATCCTCAATTTGAAGGACAAACAAAGACAAAGTTAGGTAATTCTGAAGTAAGCACTATTACGAACTCATTATTTTCTGAACGCTTTGAAAGATTCTTGCTGGAAAATCCGACAGTTGCTAGAACTATCGTAGATAAAGGTTTAGTTGCATCTCGTGCGCGTGTTGCAGCTAAAAAAGCTCGTGAAATGACTAGACGTAAATCAGCGTTAGAAGTATCAAGCTTACCTGGAAAACTTGCAGACTGTTCTTCTCGTCATCCTGATGAGTGTGAAATTTACATCGTAGAAGGTGATTCTGCAGGTGGTTCAGCAAAATCAGGCCGAGATCGCCATTTCCAAGCTATTTTGCCACTTCGAGGAAAAATTTTGAATGTTGAAAAGGCACGTTTAGACCGTATTTTATCAAATGCTGAAATTCGAGCAATGATTACCGCTATCGGTACAGGAATTGGTGAAGAATTTGATTTAGAAAAAGCACGCTACCATAAAATCGTTATTATGACAGATGCCGATGTAGATGGTGCTCATATTAGAACTTTATTATTAACATTCTTTTTCCGCTTTATGCGACCACTTATTGAAGCCGGCTACATTTATATCGCACAGCCACCACTATATAAAGTGGCACAAGGTAAGCATGTAGAATATTGCTACAGCGATAAAGAATTACAAGCTATTTTAGAGCGCTTACCTAAGCAACCAAAACCAGGTATTCAAAGATATAAAGGTCTTGGTGAAATGGATGCGGAACAATTATGGGATACAACAATGGATCCAGAATATCGTGTTCTATTGCAAGTTGAATTAGATGATGCCATTGAAGCGGATCAAACATTTGAACAATTAATGGGCGATGATGTTGAACCAAGACGTCAATTTATTCACGAAAACGCAGTTTATGTAGAAAACTTAGATATTTAGAGATTTCTGAAGGGAGGTCAAAATTTTGTCTGAAACAAACAACTCCGGAGTTAAAGGAGTTAAAATTACCAAAACAATTAAAACTTCATTTTTAGATTATGCAATGAGTGTTATCGTTTCTCGTGCATTACCAGATGTTCGTGATGGTCTTAAACCTGTACAGCGCCGTATTTTATATGGAATGCAAGAGTTAGGTAGTACTTCTGATAAACCATATAAAAAATCCGCTCGTATTGTTGGGGACGTAATGGGTAAGTATCACCCTCATGGTGACTCTTCTATTTACGAAGCAATGGTTCGTATGGCACAAGATTTTAGCTATCGTTATATGTTAGTAGATGGTCATGGTAACTTTGGTTCTGTCGACGGTGATGGAGCGGCAGCAATGCGTTATACAGAATCACGTATGTCTAAAATCTCAATGGAAGTGCTACGTGATATCAATAAAGATACGATTGATTTTCAAGATAACTATGATGGTAATGAAAAAGAACCAGTAGTGTTACCTGCTCGTTATCCAAATTTACTTGTTAATGGTGCTTCAGGGATTGCTGTTGGGATGGCGACCAATATCCCACCACATCAATTAGGAGAAGTCATTGATGGTGTATTAGCCGTTTCTAATAACCCTGCTATCACTACAGAGGAATTGATGGAAATTATACCTGGGCCTGATTTTCCAACTGGTGGATTAATACTAGGAAGAAGCGGTATTCGTCGTGCATATGAAACAGGCCGTGGCTCTATTATTATTCGTGCTCGAGTTGAAATTGAACAAAATTCAAGTGGTAAAGAAACCATTATTGTTCACGAACTTCCTTATCAAGTCAATAAAGCACGTTTAATCGAGAAGATTGCGGAATTAGTACGCGATAAGAAAATCGATGGTATTACAAATATCCGTGATGAATCTGACCGTACAGGAATGCGCATCACCATTGATGTTAGAAAAGACGCAAATGGCAATGTTGTACTTAATAACTTATATAAACAAACAGCTATGCAAACAAGCTTTGGTATTAATATGCTGGCTCTTGTTGGTGGACAACCAAAAGTTTTGAGTTTAAAAGAAACCTTGTATCATTACTTAGAGCATCAAAAAGTGGTCATTCGTAGACGTACCGAATTTGAGTTACGCAAAGCTGAAAATCGTGCTCATATTTTAGAAGGCTTACGTATAGCACTTGATCATATCGATGAAATTATTAGTTTGATCCGTGCATCTCAAACAACTGAAGAAGCGAAAAGTGGTTTGATGGAAACATTTAGTTTAAGTGAACGACAAGCACAAGCCATTTTAGATATGCGTTTACAACGTTTAACAGGTTTAGAGCGAGACAAAATTGAGGCAGAGTATCAGGAATTATTGAAGCTTATTAAAGAATTAAAAGAAATATTAGCAGACGAAGCAAGAATTCTTCATATTATTCACGATGAATTGTTAGACATAAAAGAACGTTTTAATGATGCACGTCGCACAGAAATTACTTCTGGCGGCATGGAATTGATTGAAGATGAAGATTTAATCCCACGTGAAAATTCAGTGATTACATTAACGCATAACGGCTATATTAAACGTCTTCCTGCCAATACGTATCGTAGTCAACGACGCGGTGGTCGTGGTGTACAAGGTATGGGAACCCATGAAGATGATTTTGTGGAACATCTACTGTATACATCGACACATGATACGATTTTGTTCTTTACTTCAAAAGGTAAAGTATTTAAAGCAAAAGGTTATGAAATTCCTGAGTTTGGTAGGACAGCCAAAGGATTACCTTTAGTTAATTTGTTAAATGTTGAAAAGAAAGAAAAAGTAACGGCTATGATTCGTGTAGCATCATATGATGAAGATGCATACTTTATCTTTACGACACGTACAGGAGTTACAAAACGTACGCCATTATCGAACTTTGCCAATATCCGAACAAATGGTCTAATCGCTATTTCATTACGTGATGATGACGAGTTGATCTCCGTTCGTTTAACAGATGGTAAAAAGGAAATTATTATCGGTACACATGATGGTATGCTAGTACGCTTCAACGAGAAGGATATCCGTTCAATGGGACGTACTGCGGCTGGTGTTCGTGGTATTCGTCTAAGAGATGACGATTACGTGGTAGGTATGGAAATTATTGAACCAGATCAAGAAATTCTTGTTGTGACTGAAAAAGGTTATGGCAAACGAACTCCTGAGGGAGAATACCGTTTGCAAAATCGTGGTGGCGTCGGTATTAAAACTTGCCAAATCACGGATAAAAATGGTCCTCTAGTAGCTGTGAAAACAGTTGATGGTCAAGAAGATATCATGCTTATGACGATCAATGGCATGCTCATTCGTATGGATATCAATGATATTTCAATAACGGGAAGAAGTACTCAAGGCGTGCGTTTAATTCGTTTATCTGATGATGAGTTGGTTGCCTCCGTTGCAAAAGTCAAAAAAGAGTCTGACGAAGAAGAAGATAGTGAAATAGATTATTCAGAAGCAGCCGAAGAGAATGCTGATGCAGAGGATACCAATGCAGAGGATAAGGAAGACCCAGAAGAATAATTGATCCATATCAAAATGAATATTTAAAAACAAAAAGGGATGCGTGTCAGCTCCCTTTTTTGTTTTTTATATCACAAATATGGAGGGGGATTTAAAAAGATCGTAAGCCCGAAATATAAAAAATAAGCGCACCTTTTCGGTACGCACGACGAATAGCCAACTATCTGAAATTTTTTTCGGATAGTTGGCTATTT
>NZ_VCBM01000006.1:0-108642 GCF_007896505.1 Rummeliibacillus sp. SL167
CCTGTTCCCATGCCGAACACAGAAGTTAAGCTCTTGAGCGCCAATGGTAGTTGGGGGCTGTCCCCCTGCGAGAGTAGGACGTTGCTAGGCATAGATAAAGCACAGTTGATTATTCAACTGTGCTTTTTTTCGTCTACTTTTAGCTATGGTTTTAGTCTAATGCTGAGAAGAAAATTTTCCTCTCCTGTTAAGTGGAAAATATAAATAATATTTATACGACTGAAACTTTATCCGACCATTATTTTTTACACAATTTTGTTCTACTCTTGGATGGAATTTGTTATAATTCAAGTAGAACAGATTGGGGTGATTAGATGTTTATTCAAATTCAACCAAATTCGGATACTCCTATTTATATACAATTAACGCAACAAATCATTGAAGGTATTGTCAATAAGGATATAGAACCAGGTGAATCGCTACCTTCCGTACGAACACTTGCAGCAGACTTAGGAGTTAATATGCATACGGTTAATAAAAGCTATCATGAATTAGAGAAAAAGGGTTTAATTACAATTATTCCGAAGTCAGGTGCTATCGTAAATGTTCCTCGTAAAATGGGAAACGCTAATGCTGAGCAATTAGACTATATGGAAAAAATGCTGCGGCCTGTTGTAGCAGAAGGTATTGTTCAAGGATTAGGAATGAACGATTTTGAGAAATTGCTCAAAAGATTGATGAAAACATTGTATTAGGAGGGTATCATGATGGGTTTTTGGATTTCGATCGTCATGTTTGGCTTGATAGGACTTATGCAAATATTTATACCATATATGTTGAAGCGTACCATAGTATTTGGTGTCACAATACTTGCTTCATTTATTCATCATCATGTAGTTAAACAGACCAAGAAAATTTATAGTATTGTCCTGTCTATCATTTGGTTAATACTGTTGATCAGTTATTCTATATGGGCGTTACACATTAACCATAATGAGGATCTTCAAGTTGTCGTTGGAATTGGTACTATCCTGTTTTTTATCTTGATTAGTCTGCTATTCTATGCTTATTTCCATTACAAACTCCAGAAGGAAAAACGGCAGGAGCAATGGGGAGCAGATTTAACAGAGGTAAAAATAGCAAGCACATCATTGAGTAGTCAAGATGGAATGTTGCCACTTTCTTATTTTATCAGTTTAGTATTTGTTTCATTGATCCTAATTATTTACACATATTATCAATACCCTATACTCCCAGAACAAATTCCGACTCATTGGGGACCGAATGGTAGACCAGATGCCTTTACAGAGAAAAATCGCTTTTCTGTTATCTCTTTGCCGCTTGTTATGCTTGTTATGCAAGCAATGTTTGTTGCAATATCCGAGGGAACAAAGCGTTCAGGGATTAAAATCAGTGCTTTTAATATGCAAAGGTCAGCTTCTAATCAAATCAAAAAAAGAAAGTATACAAGCTGGTTTATGTTTTTAACCGCTTTTCTCATTACAATCTTATTTAGTTTCTTGCAATTGACGACCATTTATCGTGATATCATTGGGCAAAATATGATGCTGGCTATGTTTATAACTTTTATAGCAGTGATATTTGTAGGCAGTATTATTTTTACCATTAAAGTTAGCCGTTTAGAAAAGGGAGGATATTCTTCTAATTTGAAAGAGGGGATTATGGATATAGATGATGATCGTTATTGGAAGGGAGGATTGATGTATTTCAATAAAGAGGATCCCTCTCTGTTTGTAGAAAAAAGATTTGGAATTGGTTGGACCATTAATTTTGCAAGGCCTATGAGCTATGTTATTCTGTTCGGACCACTTCTTCTGATATTGCTTATAGCGTATTTTTCATAATGAATGATATTTTAGATAAATAATATGGGGGCATACGAACACAGTATACAAGTGAAACTTCACTCAGTGGGGAGTTTCTCTATTTTACACTGTGTATGGCATGAACAAATCATCTTTCATAGATAGTTGATTTCTTCGCTTCTCCTCTTACTTCCTTACGTCCCGAAGTGCTTACTACCTGTTAATCGGAATAAACATATTAATAATTGATTAGACGTGTTGATTATCCAATTTAATCCTTAAAAATAGGGGGATTCGTTGATTGCAGCGAAGGATTGCTCGTTTTCCTGAGGGAGTCGAGCAAGCCGCAGCGAAGATCTTTATAAATGGTCCTGAAAATACAGGGTTTTTCAAAAATTACGCCACAGACGACCTAATTTTTGTCAAATCAACACGCGTGATAATTGATAAAAAAGAGTGAGTGGCTATAGTCCATCTCGCTCTTTCGTTATAATAGAGAAAGAATGGGATGAGAGTATTCAAAACTTTAATAATAGATAATAATAAGCAAAAGCTTTTTAAGTTTAAAAGAAGGATTTTGAATCCAAAACACGTATTATCATTATGAATGATACATTTTCATGGTAGTTGGCGGTCCTGTTTTGATGATAAGGCTTTGGCCTATAATCATCTCCATATTTAAAGAGGATTCTAATAGAAAGTAGTGAAATGATGAAAATATTGAAAGAGAAAAAAAGATGGTTTGCCATCTTACTGATTTGGCTTATTGTTGCTGCAGCACTATCCGGCATTGCACCTCATGCGAAAGAGGTAACATCGCCAAACAAAAACTCAGGTCTTCCTGAAAGAGATGCATCGATTCAAGCTGAAAAGGCTTTAAAAGAATATTTTCCTTCATCTGAAGGTGTTCCATTGTTTGTTGTCGTTCATGATAAGAGTGGTTTAAAGGAGCAAGATGTTCAGAAGGCAATGTTGAATATTGAAAAAGTTGTGACAGATGCCGACAAAGATTTTACGGTAGTACCTCTTTCAAAAATGTCAGCGCAGGCACGTGCTTCCTTTTTTTCAAAAGATCATACAACCTTTTTTTTACCGGTTTTATTTCCAAAGGGACTGGAAAATAAAGTGATTAAAACAACAATGGATAATCTAAAAAAGCAAGTTGCGAAAGAACAGCCTTCTAATTTGGAAACATATTTTACCGGTCCTGCCGGCATTGCAGCAGATACGTATGAAATGTTCTCTAAAGCAGATGTGGTGCTGATTTTATGCACAGTTGTATTAATATTTGTTATTTTAATTGTGATTTATCGTTCTCCGTTACTATCGTTTATTCCACTCATTGGTGCAGGTATTACATACGCTGTTGTAGATCGTTTGTTAGGCTTGATGGGAAAAGCGGATTGGTTTGCCATTGATGGGCAGTCTTTATCGATTATGATGATCCTGTTATTTGCGGTCATTACTGACTACTCATTATTATTATTCTCTCGTTTTCGTGAGGAACTTGAGAAGGGGCTACACGTAAATGAAGCTATGAAAAATGCCTTGAATTTTGTAAAGGAACCTATTGTATTTAGTGGGGGTACAGTATTTTTAAGTATGCTTACATTATTTTTGGCTGTATACGAGTCTTATCGTGCTTTTGCACCAATATTTGCTATAGCCGTTGCCTTCATACTTGTTGCAGGTTTAACTTTAATGCCGGCATTATTTGCCATTGCAGGCGAAAAGTCATTCTGGCCATTTAATCCACGTAAACAGGCTATAAAACATGCTGACAAAGAAAAATTCTGGCATAAATTTGGCCGTTTTATAACTGAAAAGCCATGGATTGCGATGACGCCTATCATTATTGTTTTAGTGTTGTTTGCGTTGATGATCAGACATGTTAATTATTCATTTAACTTGTTGGACTCATTCCCAAAAGAAATGTCTTCTATTCAAGGATATAATGTTTTAAATGATGCATTTTCTGCAGGAGAAATTGCTCCTAGTACGGTGATTGTAAAAGCGAAGGAAGATTTAACTACTGAGCAAATCACTACATTAGTGGAAAAATTAAATGACCAAAAGAGTGTCAATAAGGCGGAAATTCAAGGAAATCCATATGCTGAAAATCACCAAAATGTCGTGAAGATTAATCTAGTCTTGAATCATAATCCTTATACAGAACAAGCGTTTGATGATATTGAAAAACTTCGTAAAGATTCACAACAAATTTTAAGTGATAGCCATATTAATGATGCGAAGATGTTAATTGCTGGTGAAACGGCTCAAAACACAGATATTCGTGCAGCCAGTCATGGAGATGAAATTCGTATCATTATTTTGATGACTGTATTAATCGTGATTATGCTGGGTATTCAAACTCGTTCACTATTGGCCCCTGTTTATATGATGGCAACAATTTTATTATCCTATGGAGCAGCTCTTGGGTTTAGTGTATTCTTCTTCCAGGATTTACTTGGTTATTCAGGAATCAGTTATCGTATTCCACTTTATACATTTGTGTTTTTGGTGGCGCTTGGTGTGGACTATTCGATTATGTTGATCTCACGTATTCGTGAAGAACAAAAGCATCTGCCAATAAAGGATGCAGTACGCGAGGGGGTAGGAAAAACAGGTGGTGTGATTTCGTCCGCAGGTTTAATCTTAGCGGCCACATTTGCAGTGTTAATCACGCAACCGGTCATGGAACTTCGTGCTTTTGGCTTTGCTGTTGCAATTGGTATACTTGTGGATACATTCCTCGTACGACCAGTCGTAATTCCAGCGTTAATCGTGATTCTTGGTAAATTTAGCTTTTGGCCCAAAAAAATAAAGCATGGTGCAGAATGATAGTTAAAAGCCTGTATGGAAATTTTTCTTCTACACAGGCTTTTCAAGGAATGTTTAAAAATAAGGGCTATTCTCTCACAATAAAATCTTTCACTTCATGTGCATGGAGACCTTCATTGTTTTCAACATGTAACTTCAATTGATATTTTCCTGCATGTGTGAATGTATGTTTCCCTTCATATGTACCCTTTGAGGTTTCCTTCAATGTAATCCAGGTGGGTTGACCTCCATCAAATTGTGGAAGAACTTGATAGCGGACATTTGCGCTAGATAATGCTTTCCCATCGTATTTTAAAGAGACATTAAAAGTCATTTCTTTATTCTTTGTAGCGGTACGTTGATGGTTATAAGTAATCGTTACATCGTGATGGTGTTCGTGTTCCTCCGTAGCAGCTTCAGTAGTAGCTGCGTGATTCTCATGCTCCGCATGTTCGGAATTAGTAGAGGAATCTGTTACTGTCATAGCTGTATTTGGCATGATATGTTCGCCGCTTTTAGTAGAAACATGAGCAGTGATTTCATATTTTCCTGCATTTTTTACTTCATAAGAAGCCACATAAGAATGATTCTTTAACTTTGCTGTTACCATTTGGTCAATATCTGTATCATTATTTTCTATTTCAAACGCAACATCTTTTGCGCTGGTAATTGTTTTGCTATTTTGAGTTAAGGTTATTTTAAGTTCAATTTTATCACCGATTTTTGCCTCTTCAGGAGCAATTAAAGTGGCTTTTACAGGCTGTGTTTCTTTTTTAGTGCCATTTTCTGAATGGTCATTGTGATTGTTACAGGCTACAAGAACTGTAGAAGCCGCTAATGCTATTAGCAATACCACGATTTTTTTCATCAAAAAAACTCCCTTCTAATTGCACCATCATTGTAACAAAAAGGAAAAAAGAATTTGCGAAATAAGTGTGAAATCTAGTTGCCTTGCAGATCTTTTTGTAAAAGTATTGGTAGAATCATGCCAGCTAATACAAATAGGATCCCACCTACTTGCAGTATGGTCAGTTTTTCATGCAGTACGATTATAGAGGTGATAATAGCAACTGGTAATTCTGTTGCACTTAAAATAGATGCTAGGCCTCCACCGACTTTAGGAATGGAGATCGTAAATAACAAAATCGGTAATATGATTCCAAAAAAGCCGAGAGTCAGCCCAAAGTAAAGAAGCTCGGATTCAAATAATTTCCCACTCATAATAATGTCGGGCTTTTGGAAGGTGCAAACAACGAGCATGGCAAAGAAAGACATCATCGTCATTCGACCGATCGTTGTAATGCCATTAACAGGTCTAGAATTGAATTGTATAAAACAAGCAAAGCTAAGTGCTGATGCTAGACCAAATACCCAACCGCGCCAATCAAGGTCACTCAAATCTACATCTAAGATACCTGTTGCCAAAATGGTACCTGTTACAAGGAAGACAAGCGAAAATAATTCAATACGCGTTGGATGTCTATGATGGATGATACAATCTAAAAATAAACCTATCCATGTAAATTGGAAAAGCATCACAACAGCTAGTGGGACAGGTAAATAGTGAACAGCTTGTCCATAGACGATTCCTGTATTTCCTGTCAGTAAACCAGAAAGCATAATTACTAAAAAGGCTTTACCATTTAGCTTAGGTAAAGAACGCTGGGTAATGATGAATAGTATGAAAGCTAATAAAAAACCTATAAAGTACTGGCTTGTGACCACTTCTTTTGTTTCAAAGCTGTGATTCATAGCTATTTTTATAATAGTTGATAAAATCCCATAAGAGCTTGATCCTATAACAATAAGCAATGGGTATATTAAATTTTTGTTCATTGGTTCCTCTCCTATGTATAAAAGCCCCAAAAAATAATTATACCACGAAAGGTAATTTTGTTAGCTTTAAAGGAAATTTTTATAAAATAATAAGACAATTTATCATGCGTGTTGATTTGACAAAAATTAGAGGTGTCTGTTTGGCATAGCTTTTGAAAAACTCTGTATTTTTAAGAACATTTATATAGATCTTCGCTGCGACTTGCTCGACTCCCGCAGGAAAGCGAGCAAGTCTTCGCTGAAATCAACAAATTCACCTATTTTCATGGATTAAATTGGATAATCAACACGCTTGACAATTTATTTTTGTAGGATCTTCATTGAAAAAGGGATTTTACAAGATTGGATTTTTGTGATAAATAAAGAAATCAGACATAGTAAAGCCATTCTAAACAAAATTGTTTGGAATGGCGCATAAGGTATAAGATTTTATCCTGCTTTAATGGGCAGTAAAACCCCTATCTCAAGATATGGGGGATGAACTGCATGTAAAAGTCCGATTGGTTTGGGTGGACATGATGTTGATTCCTCAGGTGTTGCCATAGGACGTGGCGCTTTTAACCTGAGTTCTTCTAGCTCAGTGGGAGATGAAAAAGCCCTCCACTGATGGAAGCTTCACTTTATTACGAATATCGAATAATTGAATGCCTAATTATTATACTTTTTTTACCATATGATCAAATTCTTCACCTATAATCATCCAAGGTTCTGAATAGATAAAATCCATCTTTTCGTATAAATGACGCGCACGCACTTTTTGTTTTTCAACATTCAAAGAAATTTTTTGGTATCCTTTTTCTTTGGCGATGATATCTGCATGTTTTAATAAGGTAGTGCCGACTCCATGTCCTCGATATTGGGGAGCGGTACAGACGGTATCTATGTAGAATTCATCTGGTCGTGCTTCAACTTCAATGGTTTGCACATCGGCTGCCTTAACTGCTAACCATTTTTCTAAGTTACTATCTAGAGTTGGTGCTTGGTCACCACCATAGATGACCATTATACCAGCGATTCCACTATCGATTTCAGCAATATAAGTATTTTGATAGGAATGTCTGTTATCTGTACGCTTGAAGAGCTCTTCTAGTGAACGAAGAATAGCTTGCGATTCATCTTCACCTGTAAGGCGATTAGCAATTTCATCAATAGCATCGATGATCAAAGGTGCAACAAATGGTGCGTCCGCTAATTGCGCAGGTCTTACAGTTATATCCATTTTTTATCAATCTCCTTCAGAAGCTAGTATAGCAAAGAAAAGAAGGATTTGCTGAGATTAGATATAATGTGCTGAGTTCAGAAAGGTATTCTTCAAATTTTATTTCTTAAAACTTATGCAAATTAAAAAGGTTTGTTAAAAAATTTTTTAAAACATTCAACTATAATGAGGTAAAACTCGCTAAACTTTCTTTGGGTAAGGAATATGCATGTCTTACTTTTTAATCTGATGTCTTTGCTTTTGTTGTATTTTTTATCTGTTTGCATGCTAGAGGTGTTGACCATATCCTAGCATGCTATTTTTGATGTTGTAGCGTATCTTTTGCTGACTTAATGGCATTCATTAAGAAAAATATGACGAATGAACAAGTATTTCCTGGGGAATTTTCGCTTTTCTTGCGTTTTTGATGAACAAAATTTCGATAGTATTCAACAAATAGTCGAAGTAACTAGTGATGGTGAACTGGATAAAATCATTGCGTTTTATCATTATTTGCAGCTTTATTTTCATCTCTAGTACATATATACAATGATCCATTTGGTTGGAGCTGTGCATAAAAGACATCTTGTAGATCTTGGATATTTTGTTTCTTTAGCTTTTTCATTAACCACTCATCTGTTAGATTTAGTTCTTCCATTGTTTTTCGTACAATTTTTCCATCATTCACAACTTCTATAGGGATATGAGGTGGAATCGAAACATCTGCTTTAACATCCTGTTTAGTAGCAGATTGTTCTGCGGGTTTCATCAAAATACTTAGTTCGCCGTTCGTTTCTAAGATGGCATAGTGAACATCTTGGATTGAAAAAACTGATTTCTCACGAAGCAGCATTAAAAGATCATCCATATGGAGCTTTGAGGTTTTTAAGGCTTGAACGGATAATTCTCCATTTTTGATAACAATCGTTGGATCCCCATCAATTATTCCGCGTAGTTTTGAAGATTTAAGTGATATGAAACTGGAGAGTAATGTTAAAATGGACCACCAAATTAGTGAAATCAAACCATCAATAAAGGGTGTTTCATGCTGAGAAGCAATTTCAGCTGCAATGGAACCAATCGTAATACCAGTGATATAATTGAAAAATGTAAGTTGGCTTAATTGTTTTTTTCCGAGTATACGTGCTAAGAAAAGTAATACGATAAAGGAAATGGTTGTTCTCAGCATCATCTCCCAGAAATTTATTTCAAAGAAGTTTTCCATATTTTTTCACTCCTCTTTCTAATCGAGCTTAGTATGAACATTAAAAAAGAGGATATTCTCATATAAAATAATAAATTTTATCGAAATATTGTTATAATGAATACACTAATTTATTCAGAATTATAAAGGAAGTGTAAATTTTAACATGTCAACGACAGTAGCAAGGCCGACTTTAGCGAATCCCATATACCCAATAATGGTGGCAATCGGCATTTGTCATTTATTCAATGATACGTTGCAAGCGGTCATACCTGCAATGTTCCCAGTATTAGAAAAAGAAATAGGTTTAACATTTACACAACTTGGATTTATCACATTTGTATTAAATATGGTTTCTTCTGTATTGCAACCGGTAGTCGGTTTTTTTAGTGACCGCAATCCAAAGCCATATGCCCTGCCATTAGGAATGACATGTACATTTGTTGGTTTAGCGGGAATTTCTGTTGCATCCAATTATTGGTTCATCCTTTTATCTGTTATCTTTTTAGGATTAGGATCGGCTATTTTCCATCCTGAAGGTTCAAAGGTTAGTTTTATGGCTGCTGGATCAAAACGTGGATTGTCCCAGTCTATCTATCAAGTCGGTGGTAATACAGGACAAGCATTAGCTCCTTTAATCAGTGCGTTTGTGCTTGTACCATTTGGTCAAATAGGTGCGGCGTGGTTCTTGATCGTTGCGGCTACTGGCATCTTTCTATTAGCACGTATTTCTAATTGGTATAAAGGACAATTAGAAAAAGAACGATTAACGAAAAAGAAAAAGACATTAATTTCAAATTTACCTACATTAACGAAAAAACAAGTTGGCGTAGCCATCGGTTTATTAATGGCTGTTATCTTTATTCGTTCATTTTATGTGACGAACATGACGAATTTTTATATTTTTTATCTAATGGATAAATATCATCTAACGATCCAAAAAGGGCAAATCTTTATTTTTATCTTCCTTGCAGTTGGTGCGATTGGGACGTTCTTCGGCGGTCCGATGGCAGATCGAATAGGTAGAAAAAGTGTTATTTTACTATCATTCTTAGTTCCAATGCCATTGGCACTATTGCTACCATATATACCTCTATGGTTGGTTGTGATCTTCCTAGGTATTATTGGATTCTTCATCATGCTAAGTTTCTCTGTAACCGTTATTTATGCACAAGAGTTAGTACCTAGTAAAGTTGGAACAATGGCGGGACTAACAGTAGGGCTTGCATTTGGTATGGGAGCTATTGGTTCCGTAGTCATTGGTATGTTGATGGATAGCTTTGGCGTTTTGGATACCATGATTGTGATCTCAGTGTTACCGCTATTTGCATTTGTCGCATTTTGGCTCCCTAAAGATCATAAAATAACAGCATAGGGAAAAATGATTGATAGTGATTTTAAGCTAGATATAATAGAAACGATAATCTCCGCGGAAAAAACAGATTTAGAATGAAGTCGATCGTTTAAAAGGGTACAATTCAGTGTTTGAATTGTACTTTTTGCCTTTCAAGCGGTCCTTTTTTTCACGTATGATCGTGAAGGAAGATGCCCATTTCAAAATGCAAGTATGTGATCAAGTTGCCTGAGAAAGGCTCAATAGATTCAAGTAGTGGAAAACCGCTTCACTATGTGAGGTTTCATTTTAAATAAAAATGTCACGCGTGTTGATTTTACAAAAATTAGGGGTGTCCGTTTGGCGTAATTTTTGAAAACCCCTGTATTTTTAGGACCATTTATATAGATTGGAGCGGAGGCTTGCTCGAGTCCTCGAAAATGCATGCGCATTTCCTTCGTGCGGTGTTGACTCGATGAAGCCAATTCAATGTCCCGCGGGAAAAGCGAATAGATGAGACCACGCAGCGCAAGCGATTAAGGAACGGAGTTGTAGTGCGCCACGTCCTGTGGCAACGACTCCGTGACCAACATCCTGTTGCCCCCAGCATTCGCCCCGCATGAGTCGTGCAAGCCTTCGCTGCAATCAACGAATTACCCTATTTTTATGGATTAAATGGGATAATCAACATTCCTGTAAAAATGTATCTCTTTCATCAAAGTCGAACCCAAGTTAAGTCACAATACTCTAGCATCCATTATTTTTAGTCAATTACGACCTGAATGGCAAGTTTTTATAGAAAAAAGCATAGGATAAGCAGTATGAACAATATGGAAGGTGGAATCCTGTGTATTATCAAAATGTTCACCAACTGCCATATGACTCAACGCGTGTCATAACAGTTACGGGTCGTGGAAATGTAGCAGCTGCTCCCAATTATGCTCAACTGCAGGTAGAGGTAGTGACAAAGGGGCAGGAGGTAAGTAAGGCCACAAAGGAAAATGCAACAACTGCTCATCGAGTGATCCAGTCGATTTTGTCATTAGGTGTGAAGCGAGAGGATATTCAGACAGCCGCTTATACGATTTCACCAAAATATGATTACATTGATGGAAAACAACTTTTTAGAGGATATGAAGTAACAAACGCTATTGAAGTAAAAGTAAGAAATATGAATCAAGTGGGCATCGTAATAGATACGGCAGTAAAAAATGGGGCAAATGGTGTGTCGGGCGTTCAATTTAAAATAGAAAATCCAGACCTTTATTATCAGAGAGCTTTGATACTAGCTTACGAAAATGCGCAAATGAAAGCTAATACTATAGCGGAGACCATGCATTTACATATGCCTCCCCAACCTATTGAAATTGTAGAAGAAAGTATGGTAGAGCCTGCTTTATACAAAACAGCTATGGCGGCTCAGAATGTAACCACGCCAATTGAACAAGGGCTTATTATGATTAATGCTGTATTAAGAGTGAAATTTCAATATTGATCATTATGCAACAAATTAGTTCTATATTTTTTTCTGAAGATTACACTATTCTATAGGACAGACTGAACAAGGGTGGAGATGACATGGCAAAAAAAATAGGCATAATAACTCTTATGCTATTTGGAGTTTATGCTGTAGGAATGTACTTTTATATTTTCCATAGTGGAAGCGGCGATATTCCAGAAGTATTAAAAGGAACCGTTGCAGATCCGGCGGTGTTTATGAGTCCACATGAGTTATTATTAAGTGAGGATTTTTCAAGAATTAGAAACTTTCTTTTCTTTGTCGCAACACCACTTGAATGGCTGATTTATGCCTTCATTTTACTTTTAGGGATTTCTCGGCTATTTGAAAAAAAGGCCACTTTACGAGCTAAAACAACGCTTTTTCAAACTATCATATATGTATTTTGGCTGTCTTTACTGATGTATATCGTGTTATGGCCTTTGGAATATTATAAATATTATTTAAGTAAAGACTATGGAATTAGTACACAAACTTTTCCATCCTGGATGAGGGATGGTCTAGTCGACCTTGGTGTTAATTATGTCATGTCGATTGTTGTGATGTCAGTTATTTATGGACTTATGAAAAAAAGTGAGAAGAAGTGGTGGTTCTACACTTGGTTGTTATCAATTCCTTTCTCTATTTTTGTCATGTTTGTACAACCAATTATTATCGATCCATTATATAATGATTTTTATCCATTACAAAATAAAGAATTAGAAGCAAAAATTCTGGCGTTAGCTGACCAAGCGAAAATTCCTTCAGACCATGTATATGAAGTGAATATGGCTGAAAAGACGAATGCCCTCAATGCTTATGTTACAGGTATCGGCAGCAATTCACGAATAGTGCTTTGGGATACGACATTGAACCGTTTAACAGATAAGGAAATTCTATTTATCATGGCACACGAAATGGGACATTATGTTGAAAAACATATTTACTTTGGAATGGCTGGCTATATATTATTAACATTCATTGGTTTGTGGTTAACTTCTAAAATCATGCGCTGGATAATCACGCGTTATGGCCAAGTATTAAAAATCAAAAAACTAGGCGATATTGGTTCGATCCCGTTATTCTTACTCATTACCTCGTTTTTACTATTTGCAGCGAGCCCATTAACCAACTATTTTTCAAGGTATCAGGAATCTAGGGCGGATCAGTATGCCATCAAGTTGACAGGAGATCATGCGGCAGCTGTGTCTTCCTTCCAAAAGTTAACGAAGGCAGGATTAAGTGAAGTCAATCCGCCAATACTTGTAAAATGGTTCCGTTATACACATCCTCCGATGCTGGAAAGAATATATAGCGTTTATAAGGATAGCCCAAATATAGAACAAGAGAAAAAGGAAGAGAGAAAGAAAGGAAAATAAGGCAAGCTGTTCATGAGTTCTTGATGCAACTCATGAGCAGTTTTTTTATGCCATTTTGCCTTGCGCATTTAGGAGTTTCTGTTTAGTAAGCAAAGCCAGCAGTAATTTGTGCTTATGCCCAAGTTTATAGTATGTTGTTATTGAAATTTGTATAAATGCCCCCAACAGGATAGTATGCCATTTTCTTTGTAACAATTTTATGACGATTGTCAAAAGAATAACGAAGAAATTATAAGCTTTATAGGGAATTTAAATATAAACTAGAAGAGAATAATGTATAATTTAAATAGATAGTTCAAGCATCTTTTATTTTCTTTATTAATAGACAGTCAGGATTCCTACTTCAAGACCAAACAGAAAGCAGGAGGATAAGTGGGTGGAAAAGCCCAGTCCAATCGTTTCAACTCATATACAATGAGGAAGAAAATTCTCATTGTCTGGAGATTCACTTTATCTTCACAAAAATTTCTTCACTCTTTTTGGGGTCGTTATGTTAGTCGTCATATTTTCAAATAGTTTAAAGGGTTACAAGCGTTTAGGGGAATGAATGTTTTTAGGATTGCTGAAAATATTTCACACGGCCACTTAAAAGTATGCCCATCCCCATATCAGGAAGCGTTTCCACGTTAGCTATGCTTTATCCCGCTTTAACGGGCAGTAAGACCCCCATCTCAAGATATAGAGAGAAACGAGAAAGATAGATGGGGGATGAACGGCCCGTTAAAGTCCGATTGGTTCAGCTAACCATCCGTGGGGGATGAAGAAAACCCCCACGGATGGAGTTTTACTTTATTTTGATGTTTGGTTGGTACATTTAACATGTGTACATAGTGGATTTCACAGTAATAGACCGTAGTTTATACGTTCTTTTCTTTGTAGCCAAAATATCAAATGATAAAATAATGATTAGAAAGAAGCTGGAAGGGGAAATTATAGATGAGGCTAGCTATTTTCGGAGCAACGGGAAGAGTTGGCGGGGAAATCGTTCGGCTGGCATTGCAAGACGGGCATGATGTAAAGGCACTTGTTCGTACCCCAGCAAAATTATATGAAAATGAGCATTTAACCATTATAAAGGGAAATGTTTTGCATAACAATGATGTTGAAAAAACAATTGATGATGCCGATATGGTGATTAGTACACTTAGTGTTTGTCATACAACTACCTTATCAGAAGGTATGCCGCATATTATTTCGTCTATGAAGAAACATCATATAAAAAGAATCGTCACTATAGGCACGGCAGGAATTTTAAATAGCCGCAGAGAACCGGGAAAATTTCGGTTTCAAACAAATGAATCAAGGCAAAAAAAGACATTTGCTGCAGAAGAGCATGCGAAAGCATTTCAAATGTTAAAGGAATCAGATTTAGAATGGACGATTATATGTCCAACCTATTTACCGGATGGGGAAGCAACAGGAATATACAGAATAGAAAAAAATCAACTACCTTTAAACGGAGAAAAAATTACTGTAGGTGATACTGCCAAATTTGCTTATGAGGAATGTTTCAAGAAACAATTTTTACAAATAAGAGTAGGGCTTGCATATTAATGGACTAAAGCAGATGGGGAATGAGGGAAACACATGAAAAAAAGTCATAAAGCTGCAATGATCGCATTGTCTTTAGGCTTTGCGTTAGTTGGATATACAAAAAACAAAGATGTCAAACAAACGTTATTGAATGCTGTTCATCAACAGGATTTACATGCAGTAAAAAAACTGATTCGATTAGGTGAAAATTTAGATCAACATAATGATAGGGGCCGTACACCTCTTATGATTGCCACGTATAATAATGATATAGAAATTGCCAAAGTGCTAATCTCTAATGGTGCCGATGTCAATATTCCTGATGATATGCAAAATACACCTTTTCTATATGCAGCAGCAGAAGGTTATTGGGATATTCTAAAATTAACGACTAAGGCTGGAGCTGATCCAAACATCACGAATCGCTATGGTAATACAGCATTGATATCAGCTGCTGAACATGGCAATGTTGAAGCCTTACGTTGGTTATTAAATGAAACCAAAGTAGATGTCAATCATATCAACAATTTGGGATGGACAGCATTATTGGAAGCGATCATTTTAGGCGATGGTAGTAAAAACTATCAACAATGTGTCCAATTATTATTGCAACATAAAGCTAATCCAAATATTGCTGATAAGGACGACGTTACACCGATCGAACATGCAGAAAAGTTAGGCTATAAAGAAATCGAGCATTTATTGAAAAAGTATGGTTATTAGCAATGTCTAAAAATTTTCTTCTACAATAATCTTTTAACTCATTAGTAAGAAAAGAATTTGCTTATCTCTAGTTTTTAGAATGGAATTGAAGCATGAAAAACCACATATATGGAATTTTATGGTAGTTTTCCCATAAAAGGAGGACACCTGTATCTTTTTTTGCCGTAAGCCCATTGCTTCAAAAAGAATAGGTGACGGCCTGTGAAAGTCTAATTGGCGCAAAACATCCAGTGCAGATGAAGAAGAGCCTCATGGGGTGGAATCTACTTAGATTAGAAAGAATTTTCTGGAACTTTATGTAGCTTTGTATTGTGCTAAATATGAGCATGATCAACAAAATAGTTGAAAAACTGTGAAATTTGCTTGTTTTTTAGTATAAAAATAAAAAATTCTCTAGTTTCATGTAATAATTATTGATAGAATAGGCATAACGATTTTAATCGTCATAACATTCAATTTGGTCTGTAACTTTTTATCCGTCTTAAAGGCAGTAATACTCCCACCTCAAAATTCAGCGAAAGTAAAGAAGGTAGGGGGGGAGATCAATTGCCGCATGCGCCCGATTGGTTCGGACGGGCAGGATGTTGGTCACTCAGGTGTTGCCGCAGGACGTGGTGCTTTTAACCTGAGTTCCTCTAGCTCAGTGGGGATGAAGAAAACCCCCACTGATTAAAGTTTCACTTTATAAAGGGGGCCCCTAAAAAGGTTATGAAGAATTATGAAAATTGGCCTTTATCTTCGGTATCATTCGATAACTATGATATTGAAAATGACAAAACAAATTCACATAGTAAATTTTTTGAGATAATAGAGAAATTAAAAGAACAATATAAAATAGATATTGAAAAGAGAATACCTCAACATTTTTCTGCAAATAAGTGGATGAAGGTACAAGCGCTAACAAAGAAAGAAATTGAATCAAATGGTTTACCAAAAGAAATATTTTGGAAGATGGTTGAATTTAATGTTAGTGCGAGAGGTGGTGTGTCCTTTGAAAGGATAGCTGCCATTAGTGAACATATTAACTATTTGGCATCTGAATATATTACGTATAAGGCACGGATTGATCGCGATTTTGAGGGGAAAGAAAAAATTGTACAACTTGAAAAATTGCATAATATTTTAGGACGCGGATTTGCTCGACTTTCTAATGCCTATGTAGATACAGTTGGCACATTCTTTGAGCTGAATGAGATTGCTGGAGAAAAAGAGCTGATGCGCCAATCGATTAAAGGATTATATGAACGTAAAATCCAGCAATATGAACAATTTATCAGTATTAATCCAGACTATGCCTATATTAAAGGTACAAAAGATGAATGGCTTGAACGGGATTCGTATTTTATGGGAGATATTCTACGATTAGCTGTTTCAAAGATTTATACACAATGTATTTATGTGCCGGAAGGTTTATATACGCCGCTTGATCTAGCGGCGGCAGGAGCTTTTTATCAATCTGCCCATAAATGGCTCATTTATCAAAAATCAACGGCTATTAGTGAAGAACAGTTAGGAATCGAATTAGGTTATTTAGGTATGAAATTAGAAGTTTTATTACGTAAAGATGGTTTGTCTCCAAATCTAAAAGGAAAACTGTTGAAAGTTTATCAATCTTTTACTACTTATAAAATAGAAGATATTAATAAGCGCCAAGAAGAAGCCAAACATTATCCTTATACGCGTCAAAATAAGAAGTATGCAAAATTGGATGGAGCGGTTGTCCTAGATTGGGCGAGTAAAATGCGCAGTCAAACTCGAAAAGAAAACATCGAGGCCATTTTCCTAGAAGTGATACCTGCCGCATTTGCTGCTTTTCAGAAAAAAGTAGAAATAGGAAGTCCACTTGAACGTTATCAAAAACAAAATGATTGGAATGAGTTCTACGAAGATGCAGAATCCATCACTTATCCCGCAGGCAAGCCAGATGTCTTTCATTTTAATACGATGATAGAGGATTGGAACCTGTTTATTGAAAAGATAATAGCTCAGCCATCTATGATTTTTACAGCAAAAATAGTTGAATAGCTTATATTAGAAAGATTTTTCAAATTGAAACTGTGAGTACATGTAGTGTGTATTCACGGTTTTTATTTTATATCAGACGTGTTGATTAGGGAAAGTCCTTAGGCTGCACTTAATATTACAATCTATCATACATAAATAAGTTGAGACTTTTGGATTTGACTGCTTAGAATAGTAGGTGTTATGCCAATTAAAAAAGATTCAGAGTTATACATTTTTATGGAGATTGAAAGATCTTTTTTTTAATCTTTTAGGAAAGTGGCATAGCCTATTTCCTTGCTAGTTATCTTGGCATGACTAAACGATGTTAGAAATTGGTTAGTATGATGGAATCCGAGATATACACAGGACACACATGGATAGATTCAGAACATCGATAATCGTTTAAAGTAGGAAATTTTAAGTTTATATTTCTAGGAGATAGCACTAGGCGCATCGCTTGACGAAATTATTTATGTCGATGTGTTGAAATATCATTGATCGATGATGAATATTATATACGCTATATAAAAATCAAGGGGAATTTTATAAAATATGAAAAAACCATGGTACTTGAAAACGTTTTGGATTTATTTTTTCTGTATTGTTATACCTGTTTTAGGTTATGTAATAGTGCTATTAAACCTAGATAAATTAAAAGATACGGATGAAAATGGACATAGTGAAAAGGTCTATTATTTAACCATTGCTACTATTTCAGCAGTATTTTGGATTTTAAAGTTAACACCTAGAACAGTTCAAATGTTTGTTTTAGCTATTATATTAACGTTTGTAGCGGGTGGATATATCTTGAAAAAATTTAAGATTTAAAAATATGAATAGATTAATGCAGAATCTCTTCATTATCTCATGAGATATGGTTAATATCATTTGCAAAGATGTTTTATGTTGAACATGAACGATTTTGCTGAATAAGATAGGAGCTTCTTATATAAACCTTTACTAATCGTTATTTTTCTATATTATAAAATAATGAAAGCTATAAAGGGAGCGATTATTTTGGATATTTTAGCATATACAATGGAAGAAATTTTAGATCCGACACATCTAATTGAAGGTGAACGATATGAATTTGTGTTAGAGATAGCTGTAGATGAAGAGGATGAACTTTATACAGAGGGAGGACTTGAAATTCGTTTAATTGTCGCCAAAAAGGGAGACGAATTTTCAATTGCCAATTACTTTATTACTGCGAAAGCAGAGGAGAGGTTATTGGATTTTGCATTAGAAGAGGATGAAGAGAAAATGATTTTACATTTCTGTCAGGAACATATTATCACTGGTGAATAATTTATCGATTGAAACAGGTAGGCTTGCTAAAGGATCAGGATAAGCATTTGGATAGAATCAGAAATGGTTATGTCGTAGGAAATAAAATGATACAGATGAAATGCAATTTGTATTGAAGATGGGAAGGTGTTACAATTAAAACAGATCTCTTAAAAGGAGGAATCTATATGTCTGCATTATATTTTAATGCATGCTCTAAAGCACGAAACTTCATGGTCGAAGAAATTTCCATCGAAGTTTTATAAAATACAAAAGCGGTTATTTTTACAAAAACAAGTTGGATCATTTCTTTAGGCCAATACCATATAAAAGCCTAAATAATTGGAGTGATTTCAATGGAAAAACAAACGATTCAACCTTTCTTATCCGTAGCTAACTATCATTTAATTGAACAACAATTGAATAAAATTTTGAATGCTTATAATACCACGAAAGATCAAAATGTGATTTTAGCGGTCAAAGGAATTGTGGAAACGGAAATTGAGCAAAATATCCATCCTTTAGATCATCAAGTGGAAATCATTGGACAAATATATCATATAACAGATCATAAACAAGGTGATCTCTATTTAGAAAGTTTAAATCCCTATGTTATTCCTTTTAAAGAGGTAACAAGTAGCAAGCTGAAAAGTCTCTTTAAGAAAGAAAAGAAATTAAAGCTCCCTCATTTAGAAACTATCGATTTTCAACATACCTGCTATTTAGCTTGGGATGATGTAAGCACACACCGAAAGTATGTTGTGTTTGAGCACCAAGGTAAGTTAAAAGCTGTAAAAGGGCAGATGGACACGAATTTTCTAAAAGGCGTGTGTGCAATTTGTAATCACCATTCAGAGGTAAGCCTGTTTACGACAACGAAAAAAGGTCAAACGGCAGATAACTATAAAAGACATAGTAACTATATTTGTATAGATAGCCAAAAATGTAATCAACATATTACGAATGCTCAAAGAGTAAGTGAATTTTTTGCACGTGTAACTGAATGATTCATGTTCCATATTTGATGAGCAAGACTTTTTTCACTACTATCTAACGCATAGCAAAAAGCTCATGAAAACCATTTTGGTTCTCATGAGCCTTTTCTTTTTTATCCCACTTTAACGGGCAGTAAGCCTCCTATCTCAAGATTTAGAGAGAAAAGAGAAAGATATTAACTGCCGCATGCGTCCGATTGGTTCGGGCCAACAAGATGTTGGTCACTCAGGTGTTGCCACAGGACGTGGCACATTTAACCTGGATTTCCCTAGTCCAGTGGGGGGATGAAGAAAACCCCAACTGATGGAGCTTCACTTGATTGAAATGATTACAAATTTCGAATGATTTGCTTTCAGTCTATGCACACACTACCTAAGATGTTTTCAACTCTAATTTTCTAGCTACAATCGATAAAGTATAGTTAACAGCCCAGTACATAAATGCGGCAAGAATGAAAATTGGAATGATAAAGTTGACATTTTGAGCATTGATCACTTGTGCATTATGCATTAATTCTGGAAGGGCAATCACGACTGCAAGTGATGTGTCCTTTAAAAGAGATATAAATTGGCTGACAATAGGTGGTACCATTCTTCGCAAAGCTTGAGGTAATACGATATGCCATAGTGTTTGTGTATAAGTTAAACCTGAAGAACGCCCCGCTTCAATTTGCCCTTTTTCAATGGAATTTAAGCCACTCCGAATGATTTCTGAAATCATAGATGATTCAAATATCGTCAAAGCTACAATAGCTGCCATTTCGATACTCATTTCAATGCCGATTTCTGGCAATGCAAAGAAGGTAAAGAAAATGATCAATAGTAATGGCAGGTTTCGAATAATCTCAACGATGACAGCAAATATTTGAGAAAGAATAGGTATTTTAGTATAACGAATAATCCCAATAAATGCTGCGATAACAAAACTGGCAATAATCGAAACGATAGCAATTTTTAAAGTGACAAAAAAACCATCCAGCAGGAATTTTAGATGATCCGGAGAATATGCACCAGCAAAATCCATAGACTTTTCCTCCCTTAATTACTCCGCGCAAGGCGTTTTTCTAAATAATTAACCCCAGTGCTAAGAGGTATAGTTATAACTAAATAAAATATGGCTACAAAGATATACACATCAAATGTAACGAAAGTACGTGTGGAGATTAAATCGGCCTGATACATTAGATCCCCCGCGGCCAATATAGTTAAAATAGACGAGTTTTTAACAAGATTAATAAACTGGTTTCCGAGTGGGGGAATAACAATTTTAATAGCTTGAGGTAAAATAATGTAACGCATTGTTTGAGTATAGGTTAAACCAGACGACCTAGCTGCCTCTGTTTGTCCTTTTGGAATGGATAAAATACCTGCTCGAATAGCTTCTGCGATGAAAGCAGATGTATAGATAATAAGTGCTAGAGTCCCAGCTTGAAAGCCATCTAATTGCATATTGATTGTGGGTAAAGCTGTGAATAAGAAAAAGGCGATAATGAGTAACGGAATATTACGGAAAAATTCGATATAGATTGTTCCAATCCAATTGAAAGGTTTGAATGGCGCAATGCGAAAAATAGCTAAAATTGTTCCCAGTATAAAACTACCGATAAGCCCGATTAAGCTTGTATAAATAGTAATGAAAAAGCCTTTTATGTACATATCCCAGTTTTCGGTTAAAATCGAAAAGTCAGGCATCCTATCTCACTCCTTGCCGCTATATTGTGAATTGCCTATTGAAAAAAGAAAAAAACAGAAGATGAATGGGATTTATTCTGCTATAAAGCCCCGGGATCGTTGTAACTAACAAAACCTAGTGGGGGAAGGAAAAATCCCTCCACTAGGTGAAGTCTCCGGCGGATATCACAAATTTTGAATAAGAGTTTTTCGAGCTTGCTCAAAAAACTCCGGACGCAATTACGCTGGAGGCATAATTGATAGATAAAAATGATTAGTTGCTAGTCTTGATCCATTTTTTATAAAGTTCATCATATTTCCCATTATCTTTCAATTCTTTTAAGGCATCGTTAATCGCTTGAACTAATTCGGGACTGTCCTTTTTAACAGCGATACCATAAGGCTCATCCGTGAAGATATCACCAACAACTTGGTAATTCGGATCTTCGTCGACCATCCCATAAAGAATGGCATTGTCCGTTGTTAGAGTATCTCCCTGACCAGCTTTCAATGCCGTGAAAGCCTCAGCATAATTTTCAAATTCTAATACGGTTGCGTCTGGTGCTTTTTCACGAATATTAACGGCAGAGGTAGAACCTTTTACTGCAAGAACTTTTGTCCCTTTTTTAATATCATCAATACTTTTAATAGGGCTTCCCTTTTTTACAAGCAGTGCTTGACCAGCTTCAAAATAGACATCAGAGAAGTCTACTTCTTTTTTTCGTTCTTCAGTGATCGTCATCGTTGCAACAATTGCATCAATGTCACCTTTTTGGAGAAGTGGAATTCGAGTTTTGGAAGTGACTTCTTTAAATTCCGCTTTTGATTCATCCCCTAAAATAATTTTTGCAATTTCTTTGGCAATATCAATATCAAAGCCTTCGATGTTGCCTGTTTTAGGATCCTTTAGACCAAATAGGCGTGTGTCATTTTTTACGCCAAATACAATCTTATCTTTTTCCTTAATAGCCTCTAGTGCATTTTTGCCGCTTTCTTTTGACTGGTCACCTGAAGAATCTTTAGATCCACAAGCGCTTAATACTAGTACAGAAAGCATTGCTAAAAGTAAAACTGTCAATAACCCCTTTTTCTTTTTGAACATTAAATTTCCCCCTTAATTTCTAATTAATGATTTAAAATCCGACTCAGGAATAACTTAGCGCGTTCTTCCTTTGGTTCTTTATAAAACTCAGCCGGATCAGCATCCTCGAGTATTTCCCCTTTATCGACAAAAATAATTCGATCGGCTACTTCTTTTGCAAAGCCCATTTCATGTGTGACAACGACCATTGTCATGCCTTCTTTTGCTAAATGTTTCATAACCTCTAATACTTCACCGATCATTTCAGGATCAAGTGCAGATGTTGGCTCATCAAAAAGCATGATTTCAGGATGCATCGCTAATCCCCTTGCAATAGCAACGCGCTGTTGTTGTCCACCAGAAAGTTGTGATGGATAAGCATTTGCTTTATCTGGAATTCCTACTTTCTCCAAATAGGCTAATGCAGTCTTTTTGGCCTCTTCTTTCGACTGACCAAGCGCCTTTACAGGTGCTAACATAATATTTTCTAACACGGTTTTATGAGGATAAAGGTAAAAGTGTTGGAATACCATACCGATCTTACGACGAAGTTTGTTTATATCCGTTTTTTTATCATTTAATTCGACACCATTGATTGTTAATGATCCATTGGAAATGGTCTCTAGGCGATTCATACAACGAAGAAGTGTACTTTTACCAGAACCAGATGGCCCAATGATCACAACAACTTCCCCTTTTTTAATGGTGAGATTAATATTTTTTAAAACTTGAAAATCTCCAAAATACTTATCCACATTTTTAAATTCGATCATGCAAAGCCCCCTAAGTAAAGACGGAATATTTCGATATTTAAAGGTAATTTATAAATATATTTCAAAATGCAATCCCCCTTTGTCAATTTATGTTTTCTATTATCATATCTTATTGCATATTTGATATGCAAGAAAATCATATAAAAATATTTGAAAGTCTTTTAAATTTCTTTTTTTAAAAAGACATGGATATGTAAGCCAAAGAGATAAATTAAGATATTTATAGAAATTTTTAAACTTTATAAGATAGAGTGGAAATTTCATGTGAATATCATATGGATAATTGTTATATAACAATATTAAAAAATAATATATTTTAATTATTGTTGTATATCATGCCTTTATATTTAAATGAATAAATATTCCATATGATGAATACAAAATTTAAAATAAAAAACAGGCAGGCCGATTATCCAATTTCCTCATAAAATAGGGTGTATTCGCTAATTGTGTATAACTAGTGCATCCTTTTGTGGATAATATAAAATAAAAAATTTTTTATCACGATTATCCGAAAACTTATGCACAAACTGTTCATAACCGGTGCGTAACAATGAATGAATCACGATTTATCCACAAACTTATCCCATATTGACAAACAGTAAATCACCCATTTCAAGACTTGAAGAAAAAACATAGGGATAAAGAGGAATCAACTTCCTAATAAAAGCTCGCTCAGTTTGACTTATACACAATAGGAAATGAATAAAATCCCTACTATATAAGGTTTTATTTTATCATCAATGTGGGTACGAGGAAATTTTTAATGGTGAATAAGTGTAAAGAAATTGAAAAAAGGATAGAAGGTTGAAACTTTTTTTGGTGGACTCCGTAAATATAATAAAGCGACAAAAAGGGAGGAAAACGATAGTATGTTAAAAAAATTAGCATCCGATGCATTAGGCTTATCTGATATTGGCATTGTTGTACCGAAAGAAGATTTCGATAAAACAGAATCAGATGATTTTGTGATGCATGAATCAGGGGAAGTTGTCTATTTCTTAATTAAAACAAAATCAGATGAATATTGTTTTACAAACCAAGCGTTAATCCATGTGGATGGGAATTCGGCCATTAGCAAAAAACGTCTATTAAAACGTTATGATTATGAGCATAGTACGATCTCTGATGTAGTGCTGGAAACAGCAGGCACAATCGACCTCGATATCGAAATAAAATTTTCGATTGATAACATACCTATGTCCATTGATATTCATAAAAAATTTGATACTGAAATCAAAGATCTTTATAAAGCATTGCATGCGATTTCAGTAGATATGATTCATAACAAGAAAAACTTTGAAATCGCACAAAATAGTTTAAGTTATGCAGCTCAATCTATTGGAAAGATAGAAGCAAAAGAAGTAACACCTGCCCAATCATTCGAGCAAATTACGAAGTTTGCAAACGATTGGGTATTAAAAAATAAAGAGCAATATATGAAAAAGGACTATGGGAATATATTCGAACTATATATTAATGGGTAAAAACTATTCCAAAAAGTCTTTTTGCAGAAAAAATTCGCTTAGTTCAACGAACACCCTAACACCCTGTGGGGGATGAAGAAAATCCTCACTGGGTGAAGTTTTACTTATATTGTATATTTCGAATAAGTATGTTTTTTAAATCATCATATGATTGTGAAAGAACTTTTATGATTACATAAAAAAAGAGTCTTCAGCGATTCACTAAAGACTCAAAATTAGGTTTATACTCACACGAAGTTCGAATTTTATTAAAATAAAAAACTCGAACCTTTAGGATTCTAACACACTATTAAAATGTGTTCAAGTTTTGTAATAATATTGACAAAATTATGTCTAAAATTTACACAAAATAAATATGTCTCGCAGACAAGTCACTGAAAAAGTTGATTCATCTCCCAAAAACATGATAAAAATCAGTTTTTTAGTTTATAAAGCGAAAGAAAAGATCGATTTTTATCCATAAAAATAGCGATTCTATAGTTTTTCAGTGGTCTCCGCGCAAATCATATCTCTTTTTTTGCCCCTTTTGGTTTGTCATAACTGAAAACCGCCACAATAATATAAAGCAATAAAAAAAGGATAGCCGAGCCAGTCCATGTAACATCGATACGATTAAACCCTGACACAATGAATTTTTTGAAAATCACGATGCTCGCTACATATTGAATAAGGGAGCTCATTATATCGATGCCTCTTGTTAACTTCAAATTAAAGCCTGCGATGATAAAAAGACAAATGAAATCTAGCAAGACAATCATAGAAAAAATTAATAATATAAACCAACTAAAGTAGAAAAAGTTTTGATATCCTTTTTCAAAAATCTCAATATGCGTCAAGTCAAACTTAGCCATTATATTATACAGACCATAAAATCCGAAGAAAGGTACTGTAAGTATTAAAGTAAGGAAAATACCAATCATTGCAGTGATAATTAGCAAAGCTGACCATCCAGAAACACGAATTTTAATTTTTTTATTTCTAAACATAGAAATCCTTTCTTTCCCTATTCAACCGTATAGGTTTCTATTTGTTTTTAATCAGTAGTTAAGTCCTTCGACAAAAGCTCAATATATCACATTATAGAACAGTAGAGATCACATTGCACATGAACTGTATAACTTCCTATATTGTTATTCATTTTTTCTTATTTGAATCAATTTCATAAATCCTTTTTTTCTTGAAAAATACGAACATTTAGTGGTAATTGTTTTTAATAGTTGTGGAGCAGAACAAAAATCTGAATATTAATGTTCATATTAATAGGAAATATTAACATTTTTATTTAGATTTTGCATTATGAAATTGACTCATTTATGAAAGAAAAAGGATAAGCGTTATGGTTATATATAATTGTTACAGAAACTTAATAGGCTTGTAAGAATTATATCTCTACTACATGTTACTATAAAAACGTCTGAAAAAGGCCTAAAAGATAATGGAAATATATATAACTGGGTGTGTTGATTAGAAAAGATTAGGACGTAATCATAAAAAACTTCCTATTTTTCACGCTATTTTATAGGCAAAATTGAATAATTGGCACACCTGATATAACAATAACTAAATAAAATCAGGTGAAGTTATGCTAAAGAATAGAAAATGGTGGCTAACACTTATTGCAGCTTTTAGTTTTCTAGTTTTTCAACCTTATAATGCTTCTGCTTCAGAACCGGAATACAAAGATGTGATGGTCGTATATAGCAATGCATCAGGAAAAGAACAAATCATGAAACTAGCATCTTCTATTGAAAATAGTTTTGATTTGTTAAAGATTGTACAAGGAAATTTCACTGCGGATCATCTATTGCGTTTAAAGCAATCTCAAGATATCCAAGTGATCGAGAAAAATCCAACTACTTTAGAAACGAGTAGTACGACTTTAGGCAGTATTACACCATTGGTCGACATGCGAATGATGGGTGTTCAAAATGCGTGGCAGCAAAATAATACAGGAAAAGGAGTAAAAGTGGCAATCTTTGACACAGGTGTTGCAGATATTCCAGCATTAGCGAATGTTAAAAAATATTCTTTTGTCGAGGATGATCAAACAACTCCTGCTGATGAGAGCTTACCATTAGATATGGATGGTCATGGGACTGCCGTAGCGGGGATTATTGCAGGACAACTAAGTAGCCGCTTAACGGATGGTTATTTAATAGGTGTGGCACCAGATGTGGACATGTATAGTGCAAAAGTTTTTGACAATGACGGTGCTCGAATGGAAACAATTTTAAAGGCTGTTGAATGGGCGATTGAAAATAATATAGATATTATTAATATGTCATTTGGTACAGAAGAGGATGATGCAATTCTTTACCAAGCTATCAAAAAAGCTTATGATGCAGGCATTATGATGGTAGCGGCAGCTGGCAATGACGGCAATACATATCCAGTAGATTATCCAGCTAAATATAAAGAAGTGATTGCTGTATCTTCTATTGATCATAGTAAAAGAATCGTTAAAAAATCAAACACAGGAAGCCAAATAGAATATGCAGCACCGGGCGAAGATATTTTTACCTTGAGCCCAACAGAAAACTATACGAGCATGTCAGGTACATCCCTAGCTGTACCCCATGTTGTAGGAATGATCGCCTTGTTCAAGCAACGTTACCCTACATATACACCAAGTGAACTACGAAACACACTTAGAAATTATGCAATCGATTTAGGAGACACAGGAAGAGATTCCTTCTATGGCTATGGCTTACTCAATACGGCGATAAAGAGTCCAAGCAATGTCAGCAAGTTGTCAGCGTTAGCTATTAAGAAAACTTCAGCCACCTTACATTACGAAATGGCTCAAAATGCGATTGTTCCAGTCCGAAAATATCGTTTGAGTGTAACGGGTAAGAAGTCCATCATCACAACAGATACAAATTATGTTATAAAGGGTTTAAAACAGGGGACGACCTATAAGGCAAAAGTAACAACAATCAGTTCCCTCGGCAAAGAATCCACGGGAAAAACCATTCAATTTACAACACCCAAGGATTCAGCATCTAAAATATATGTAAATAAAAATAAAGGGAAGATCAATCGTATTGTAAAAAAGATCAACTCAGGCAAGAAACTAAATCTGAAAACAGAATTTTTGCCATTGTATACAGTTTACAATGATTTAACGACTTCCCAAAAAAAAGCTGTGAAAAAATATCGTTATAAATTAAACTTAACTGCTATTTCGACTACGGTAAAATCAAAGCAGGTTAAAGCAACCAATCTTTCAAATATGAAAAAGAAAAAATATACAACGATTACTCTGAAAACAGCCATCAAGCCATCCGCATTAAAAGCAGGTTATGTATATGTCAATGATTCGGGTAAGAATATAACAACCTTCCAATTATCTAAAGGCAAAAGTGGCAAAATCATTAGACTATCAACTAAGAAAGCCCTTAGTGCAGGAAAATATGTCATTTTGATGGATCGAAAAGGATTGAAAACCTCAAAAGGAAAGATGTTCAAAAATTCAATTGCCGTGAGATTTACAGTGAAATGATAGGTGGAGTAGTGCACAGTAGTAGAGTTTTATAGGGGTTGACATTCTGTTTTTTGCTGGAAGCTATTTTGAAGTGAATAAATAATTGTGCAAATTTGCAGTAGGCTAGGGTTGCCTCAGAAGGAATACCTTTTTCGCAAGGTCTAGTTCGCTTTTTCGTAAAAGCCTTTTTATGTAGAGGATGAAGCCATTGCTTATGAAAGTTTAAAAAGGGGCTGTCCAAAAAGTCAGGGTAACTGACTTTTTGGTGCCCCTTTGATTTTTCATTTTTAATAAAAATGCACAAAAAAATCGTCCCATCTAGTAAAATGTAAGTAACCAAATTAACATTCAACGAAAGGACGATTTTTATGTGCAATCCGAAGATTACTACTGAAAATTATAACACCCAAATGACACTTCTTCCAGAGACAGAGGAAAAAAAGACCCCAAAAAGGCAATTAGCGCCTACTTTCAAAACCTACGATAACCGTCAAATTCAAATGATTATGGATATTGAAGCACTCATTCCAGAAGACCACGCTGTGCGTGTAGTCGATGAAATGGTTGAGGCTGTACCAGATGAATTATTGTTTTCTCATTATAAAGGTGGCGGTAGAAGCTCCTTTCATCCCAAAATGATGCTTAAAATCATTTTATTCGCTTATTCTCAAAAGGTTTATTCTTGCCGAGGAATTGAAAAACTAATAGAAGAAAACATCCCAGCCATGTGGTTGGCAGCGATGCAAAAACCGGATTTTCGCACGATCAACGAGTTCCGTGGGGAACGGATGAAAGTCTTGATGGATGAGTTATTTGAAGCCATGATTCTGAAATTAATCGAAGAAAAATACATAACCATAGAAAACTACTTTTTGGATGGTACCAAGATCGAAGCGAATGCCAATAAGTATTCTTTCGTATGGAAAAAAGCAACGGCAAAATTTGAAGCAAAATTAAAAGAAAAAATCCAAGAGACCCTGCAACACATCCATGAATTAGCACAATTAGAAGCGAAAATCGGAGAAAAGGCATCTGAACCCAAAATAGAGATCACCGAACAAGAACTAGAGACAGTTGCTAAAGAGATAGAAGAAAAAGTTGAAACGCTAACAGAAGAAATCGAAAAGGAAACAGATACAGAGATTCGTAAGAAGAAGCGCCAAGAACGCAGTAAATGGAAGAAACCTTTAAAGCTCATTCGAGAAAATTTCTTACCGCGAATGGCTAAATACCAGGAACAGAATGAAATTTTTGACGACCGTAACAGCTATTCCAAAACGGATAAAGACGCAACCTTTATGCGCATGAAGGAAGATCACATGAAGAACGGGCAACTCAAGCCAGGGTATAATGTTCAAATGGCGACAGAAAACCAATTTATCTTGTTTTATACCATTCATCAACGACCTACCGACACGCGTTGCTTTATCCCACATTTAGAGAAACTAGCATCTACATCTTTACCGATGCCCCAAACGGTCATCGCGGATGCAGGATATGGCAGTGAAGAAAACTATGTCTATGCGGTTGGGGAAGAGAAAGAGCCACGATTTGATTTTCTCATTCCTTATGGTTCCTATATACAAGAACAAACACGCAAATATAAAAAGGACATCAAAAACGCAAAAAACTGGACGTATCATGAGCAGGACGATTGCTTTATTTGCCCGAATGGAAGGAAGGTTACGTTTAGAAAATATCAAAACAAAAAGAATAAGTCTGGTTATGAGCAAAGCTATAAAATATACGAATGTGAAGATTGTACAGATTGCCCATTGAAATCAAAATGCACGAAAGCGAAGGGAAATCGTCAAGTTCACTGGAATACCGTCTTCGAGGAAATGAAGGCAAAGGCAAAAACAGCCCTTGAATGTGAAGAGAAAGCCACCATCTACGCTCGGCGCAAAGTCGAAGTAGAAAGTGTGTTCGGCCACATCAAGGGCAATCGGTCGTTCCGCAGATTTTCTCTACGGGGTCTCGACAAAGTACATGTCGAGTTTGGGATTGTGGCATTAGCCCACAACCTACTGAAAGTAGCAGGCATCCGCCAGCTCCTTTCAGATCAAAATCAAAAGAATACAAAAGGAATTGGAGAAAAACGAGTCGTCTTTCTCCAATTCCTTTATTTTTGGGACTTATTGGACAGCCCCTTTTTACTTTTTAGGGAAGTCCATCATTTTTGTGGGGGAAAATGATGGTATATGAGTTCATATTTTGTCAAATCTTTTTATTGAACAGCTAAAGCTTTTTGACTTGCTTTTAATATTGTATCCAGCTCATCTAAAATGTCATCAATTGCTTCCGTACCAACTGATAAACGGATTAACTCAGGAGTTACACCAGAAGCTTTTTGTTCTTCGTCTGATAATTGTTGATGTGTCGTACTTGCTGGATGAATGATCAAAGTTTTTGAATCGCCAATATTCGCTAAATGTGAAAATAACTCTACAGAATCGATTAATTTCCGCGCAGCCTCTTTTCCGCCCTTAACTCCAAATGTTAGAACAGCGCCTTGCCCATTTGGTAAGTATTTTTTAGCTAAATTATAATGTGGGTGGCTTTCTAAACCTGGATAGCTTACCCAGTCCACTAGTTCGTGTTTTTCCAAATACTTAGCAACGGTTAAAGCATTTTCGCTATGTCTTTCTAGACGTAAGTGTAATGTTTCTAATCCTTGTAATAGTAAGAAAGCGCTGATTGGTGATAGGGCAGCACCAATATCTCTTAATAATTGAACGCGGGCCTTTGTAATGTATGCCGCTTCGCCAGCAAATTCAGTATAGACAAGACCGTGATAACTTGGATCTGGCTTTGTTAAATCTGGGAACTTCCCGCTTTTTGCCCAATCGAATTTCCCGCTATCGACGATAACCCCCGCGATTGTTGTGCCATGCCCTCCAATAAATTTTGTAGCGGAATGTACAACTACATCTGCACCGAATTCAAATGGACGCAATAAATAAGGACTAGGTACAGTGTTATCAACAATCAATGGTATGCCATTTTCGTGTGCGATAGCTGCTACTGCTTCAATATCTAGGATATCCCCTTTTGGATTTCCCAATGTTTCGGCAAAAATCGCTTTCGTTTTTGGTGTAACGGCTTTTCTGAAGTTTTCTGGATCTTCAGAATCGACGAAGTGTACTTTTATGCCTAATTTAGCTAAAGTATGTTCGAGTAAATTGTAAGTTCCTCCATATAAACTACTTGAAGAGACAATTTCGTCACCAGAAGAAGCAATATTAAGTATAGCAATTGTACTTGCAGACTGACCTGAAGAAACGGCAAGCGCACCAACTCCGCCTTCTAAAGAGGCAATTCTTTTTTCAAAGGCTTCAATTGTTGGATTATTAATCCGTGAATACGTATAACCGACTTGACTCAAGTCAAATAACCCAGCAGCATGGTCACTATCGTTAAAAACATAAGATGATGTTTGATAGATGGGAACAGCACGAGATAAAGTAGTTGGGTCCAATTGCTGACCTGCATGAATGGCTTTTGTTGCTAGACGATATTCCTTTTCAGTTGACATTAAAATTCCTCCTCGTTTGTGTTTTAAAACCTATTAAATTAATAGGTTTTGTTTGGTTTTATTAAATATATAAAATGTCTAGGCGATTGTCAATAGGAATTTTTAGATAATTTAGAATCCTATTCGGTGAATTTTTACTTGTTTAATTTCGTAATAATAGGCAGCGCGAGATAGGGGGTAGATAGGAATCAACCGCTTGCTAAAGTCCAATTGGTTCAGCTAACACATAAACGAAGAATTATTAAAATATGCGGGATTGGATCTATACATTCATAAGTCGTTATTCATCAAATTAAAATTTATCCCGCGTTAACGGGCAGTAAGACCCCCACCTCAAGGATTAGAGAGAAGCGAGAAAGATAGGTGGGGGATCAACTGCCCGTAAAAGTCCGATTGGTTCAGCTAACCATCAGTGGGGGATGAAGAAAACCCCACTGATGGAAGCTTCACTTTACAATTTTTTTACTTGAAAAACTAATGGTGTTAGTTATAATAAAACTAACGATATTAGTTTTAGGGGAAAGGAGGGACATTTAATGTTTGCAGGACATTTTGGGATAGCGGCGGCTGCTAAAGGAAAGGCAAATCGTTTGCCCTTATGGTCGCTCATAGTCAGTTCACAATTATTAGATATCGTATTTTTATTATTGTTTTTGATGGGAATAGAAGGGTTTGGGGCACCGATCGAAGGTGGAAAGGGGACAGTCATTCGTGCAGAATACTCTCACTCTCTTCTAAGCGCTATACTGCTATCAGTTGTAGCTGGATATTTAGCTAGCCGACGGTGGGGAAAAAATAGTGGGATTGTGATTGGCTCCGTTACTTTTAGTCATTGGATTCTTGATTTAATCGTTCATGTACCAGATTTACCGATATTGCCGGGAAACATAGGGAATTTTCAATATCTAGGATTTGGATTATGGCAGTATCCATTCATTAGCATGCTGTTAGAAGGATTGATCGTTTTGGTAGGGGCCATTATTTATATTCGTTATGTTTACAAAAATTCTGAAAGAAAATGGAGTAGGAAAGGTCTTTTAAATATAAGTCTAGTTGCTGCGTTCTTAACTTTATCATTTGTTTTTAGCGTTTAAAAACGAATAAAAGGAGACAAATTTATGAAGATTAGTCATTTTAAAAACATTTATCAAATTACAATTATGCCACGAGTATTTCCTGTAAACTGTTATATTATAGAGGAACAAAATGAACTTACAGTCATTGACGCTGGGATACCTGCCAGCTTTAAAGGAATTGTGAAGGTCATCGAACAATTAAATAAGCCGCTAACCAACATTGTTTTGACACATGCTCATGAAGACCATATTGGTTCTTTAGAACATTTAAAAGAACAGTATCCTGCAGCATGTGTATCTATTTCCATCCGTGACAGCAGGTTACTAAAAGGGGATAGGTCGTTGGATGCGCATGAACCGCAAATGCCAATAAAGGGTGGGGTTCCGAAAAATTTGCAAATCGTACCTGACCGTTTGCTGAAGGAGGGGGATACGATCGGTTCATTGGAAGTAGTTGAAACACCTGGTCATACACCAGGATCTATTTCTTTATTTGTAAAAAATACAAAGGCGATGATTGTTGGTGATGCGTTGCAAACCAAAGGGAAAGTAGCTGTAAGTGGGCAATTTGTTTTGTTGTTCCCTTTTCCAACCCTTGCTACTTGGAACAAAGAACTAGCTTTAAAAAGTGCTAAAAAAATCTTAAATTTCAATCCCTCTCTTCTCGCTGTAGGTCATGGTGAAATGATTGAAGATCCTGAAGCGGTCATACAAATAGCGATTAAGGAAGCAGAAAAGAACTTAGTATATGTATAAAGAAAGGATGTATTTATGTGTCACCGCGTGTTGGTTTAAACTTAGAAATGATTATTAAAACTGCTGCAGAAATGGCGGATAAAGAGGGGATAGAGACTGTAACATTAGCCTCACTTGCGAGAAAATTAAATGTTCGTTCTCCTTCATTATTTAATCATATAAGTGGTTTGCCAAATTTAAAAAGAGAGTTATCTCTATATGGTTTAAAGCTGCTGTATGAAGATTTAGCAGCAGCTACAGAAGAGAAAGAAAAGGATGAAGCTATTATTGCGATGGCAAATGCTTATCTTCTCTTTTCTCGAGAACATCCTGGAATCTATGAACTTACTTTACGGGCACATGATCCAAATGATCAAGAAATGGATCAAGCAAGTAGTCGTATTCTTCACTTAATATCGAGTATTTTAGCTGATTATCATTTGAACGATGAGGAAACAATCCATGCTATTAGAGGCTTCAGAAGTATTCTTCATGGCTATTCTTCATTGGAACAAAAAGGTGCCTTTGGAATGCCCGTTAAATTAGAAGACAGTTTTCATTTGTTATTAGAAGGGTATATTTCATTTTTAAGAAAAAAATAAGATAACAACGATTGGCACAACTTCACCCAGTGGGAGATAAAGAAAATTCTCACTGGGTGAAATTTTATTTTATAGGAAAATATTATTTCTCACTACCGTCGCATAAATATAATTTGAACTTTCAGTATTTTTGTTTTACCTTTTAAAAGAAAAGAACTAAAACACGCAAACAAAGGCAGCAAACATTCGTTTTTTTACTATATCCTAAAACAAATAGAGATAGATAAAACCTTATGGAACGCTCTTTCCTTGGATTTTCGAGGTCAAATGTGAGCAGATTCCATAAAGTTGCCTTTAAATAACGATTGATTTGCAAGAAGGTACGCCGACTTTTTGTATCGAGATAGGTGAGCACCGTTAAACAATATGTAATCATCGCGATGTGAACTTGATTATGCAAGGCTTGTTCGTTGTAGCCCGCAATCAAACATATATAGGTATTCTTTGTCATCGATGCAACCACGACCATAGATGGAGCTTCATCCCAGATTTGGTTGGACAAAATGTGGCGCGGCGATGATTCGTCAGGTTAAGTGGTAACGTACTCGAATCGATAGTTTTGAGTGTCGTTGTTGTTTTTCGATGGGTTTTAAAATCTGTCTTTTAATTAATAAAAGATGAATAGAAAAGAGTATCTAAATGTTTTCGTGAAATTATAAGAGAATCCATAGAAGATGATGAAGTTAGACTTGCTAAAGAATTGTGTATTAAAGTTCGTGCTAATACGATTAGATTACTGACGATGAAAAAAGATTGTTAGATGAGATGATATCATTTGAAATCAAATATTATGAATAACACGTCAAATGAAGATACTAGAAGGAAAATACTAAATGAAAAAGACAGATTTACCTGTCTTTTTCATTTAGCTTATCTATTCTGTCAGCTATAATTTTTAGTATTTTGTTATTTTTTTGAAGGATGAAAAGAAATTTAAATAAAAACCAAAACTGAAATACAACTAAAACAATTGGTAAATAATAAAGTAAGGGCATTTTAAATCCTCCATGTTTTTGGATAATTATACTATATATTTTTGGTACACAAAACTCGATGATAGTATTCAGCTTTGGAAACATCTGAAGGTACAGTGGATGGTGATATTCTTTGGCTAAACTTTGTAGTTGAGGGTTTGATTTGAGCCAAATAATGAAATAAACGGATTTCTTCTCGTACAAATCATAGAATGCAGGAACCGTAAATCCACTGTCACCTCGTAGAAACAAACTCGTTTTCGGAAAAGTTTGATTGTAATGTTCGATCAAAGGTTGAATGAATTCAACAACGTCAGTGGAAGTATAAACATTTTCGGGGAGAAGTTTCGCTTTCAAACAACCTCCTGTGGCGCCATCAAAGGCAACTAGAGGATGAAAACCCATAGTTCCATAATGGTAGAAATTGTAAGAGGAAGATTCTTGTTCGCCATGTGTGTCGGAATGGGTAGAACCTAGGTCTATAAATAACACCAGTGTTTTTCGGAAAATATGGATTTTGTCCAATAATTCTTGGTTAGCTAGATTCATCTGATCAAGTGATACTTCATTAAAACAAGTGTAAAAGCGAGATAAAGTTGGTTGAGATGCGAGTGCGGGTGTTCCTATTTTAAATTACTATGAATAGTTCAGGATAATTTATTTTAATGCGAAGGTAGGGATTATTTTTATAAAAATTTTTTATCGATCAGGGTATTGCCTTCTATGAATTTTACGTGTTAGTATGAGTAAAACAATATAATTCCTATAAGATAAATAAGGTTTATGAAAATTATAGTTGCTGTTTGTCCAAAAGGGGTTAGAAAATGAGAAACAGTGGTTAGGGTTTAGTGATTTATCCATCCATTGACATTCCGCAAGTGAAAAAGTGGGGATCAATAGCCTGTAAAAATCTGATTGGTCCAGCCAACATACAGTCGGAGGGGGAAACTTCACTCCACTGCGTAAAAGCTTCACTTTATCGATGAAGATAGTCATTTAAAATGAGAAAGGAAATTTGAATGGAGAATATTATTACAATAAGCAATTTGTCAGAAGAAGAGAAAGATGCCACACGTGAAGTATTATTATCAAGCTATCAACAATATAAAAATAGTTATAAAACCATCGAGGAATTCAATGAATATATGAGCCATATAGAAGTTTCATTGGATAATCCTTATATTGATCGGGTGTTAGTCGCAAAAGATAATGACAATCAGATTTTAGGGACATTGCAAATTTATTTGAACTCAGAGGACGCATATGGTCGATCTGAACCAACTATCCATGCTCCGATCGTTCGCTTATTGGGCGTACATCCTGCTGCAAGAGGAAAAGGAATAGCACGAAAGTTATTACAGGAAAGTATCGACTATGCGAAACAAAAAGGATCACCAAGTCTTTACCTGCATACTGGAGAAATCATGAAGGATGCCATTCGTTTATATGAGCGATTTGGTTTCAAAAGAGATCATTCGAAAGAGTTTCAAAAAAATGAAGATGTCTTTGTCAGATGTTATAGATTCGATATAGACTAGCAATATAAACTTAAAATTTTACTAAATCTAAAAAATCCTGCAAAAAAATATTCACTTATCCAAATAATAAAAATCCCACGGGCAAGGCATGAGTCACATCACTCATTAGATGTTTCGTGTCCTTGCCCTTCTTTTTAAATAGCGAACAAGTTGTTTTATTTTCAAAAAAATAAAGTTAGAATTCAGCTATTTTTCAGTACTCCTCATGTTTCTCCCATAGAATTCCGCCCTATTTTTTCTCTGTATCCAAAAATAAAAATGGATTAGGCTAATACATGATGATTTTAAGGATGAATAAAAACAGGTGTACCAATTGGAATCGTACGTGCTAATTCCTCTACATCGTGATTATACATCCGAATACAGCCTCTTGAAACGGCCTGACCAATTGAGCTAGGATCATTCGTTCCGTGGATGCCATAATGTTCTTTCGATAAACTCATCCACATCGTACCAAATGGGCCTCCTGGGAACGGGGCCTTATTAATAACAATAAAATTTCCAAATGGCGTTTCATGGAGGATTCTCCCTGTTGCAATGGGGTACTGTTTTAACAAGGCGCCATTATGATATAAACTTAAAACCCGATTATTTACAGAAACATCAATTTGATAGGGGATGGTGTTAGGGTCAGGAAATCCTGGTATTTCAATGAGTTGCCCCGCTATGATTAAATCGGGATTTGTAATCTGAGGATTGGCACCTAGAATAACTTCTATTGGTGTTCGGTAATCCCTTGAAATTTGGAGAAGCGTTTCTCCCCTTTTAACAGTATGAAGCAGTAAAATCCACTCCCTTCACATGTACTGATACAGTATTCTATGTGGAGGATAGAGGGAATGTCCTTTAAGTTTCTTGTTGTTTGATAATAACGTTGGCTATATTGCCACAGATGGATATTTTTCATAATTCATCATAGACAAACTAAACAGTTCCTGCCGTTATTTTTTGCTTTGTATAGGTTTTTGTCAGCTTGACTTATGGCATGAACCAATGAAGATGGGTCATCTAATTCTAATTCTGCTAATCCAATTGATACGGTAATATGAATAGATGCCTGTTCCACAGTAAAGGCGGTCTCTTGAATCTCTTGATGAATCTTTTCAACAATCTTTGTAGCCTTTTCGTCAGATGAATTTCCAATATAAATAATAAATTCCTCGCCGCCGTATCTTCCAACCTTGACTGAATCGTTTTCATACTTTTTTAAAATATTGGCAATATCGATTAAAACCTTATCCCCAAATAGATGACCATATGTATCATTGAATTTTTTAAAATGGTCAATATCCAACATCGCTATATAATGTTTTGAATCTAACTCACCTAGTTTAGTATCAACAACTTCAAAAAATTTCCTTTTATTGAACAGCTTTGTCAACGGGTCTTCTCCAGCCAATTTTTCAAGCTCTGTATATAGAGAATGGAGTTTGCGATTTTGTGCAATAAATATATAAAGAATGATCGAAGTGATCACAAAAGAAGTACTTCTTACAAGAGCAATGTCTTTAAAAAATTCCCAGCCATTTGGTATAAGGAAGATAATCGGAAGATCACATATTAACCAGCATGCAATGACGATTCCGATTTTTTCTAAATATCTTCCTTTTAAATTAAAGCGGGAATGGAATGCCAAAGAGAATAAGGTTGGACCCACCATACCAAACAGGATGCCAGGAATCATTCCATCGCCTCCCATTAGAAATCTCCAGAGGCTAGTCATCAGCAGGGATGGAATCGTTGGTTTCCAACCTTGTATATAAGCAACAAAAATAAGCGGGATAAATCTCATATCGACCCAGTAGCCATTAAATCGAATGGGCAAATAAAACATAGAAATAACGGATGCAGAAATTAATAGAATCACAAGTACATTTATCAATGAAGGGGAGAACTTTTTCTTAAAACTCATAATTACGGTCATGGTCAAATGAAGCAATAAAATGATCGCCACATTGGATAGGATTGATTGTAACATTTATGACACCCTCTCTAGGAATCCAGTCTTGCAGCTATCTGGTCATAATTGACAATCTGAACTCCTAAAAAACACTATATTTTTAATCTTAGCATATTGTAGCAAGGAAATTATTTAATAATTCCGAATGCCATTTTTTGTTCAAAATTACATAAAACTTTCATAAAAGAATGTTTTCCAAGGCAGATTTGAGTGTAGGATATGAAAATTCAAATCCATTTTTCACTAATATTTCTGGTTCAACATGTTGACCTTCCAGCACAAGAGAACTTTTTTGACCAAGAGCTACTTTCATTACAATAGAAGGTACAGGGAACCAATGAGGGCGATGTAAAACAGCTCCAATTGTCTTTCCAAAATCATTCATTATCATTGGGGAAGGGGCTGTTACATTAACAGGACCTTGTATTTTATCATTTTTCATCACAAAGGAAATCGCTTGTACCGCATCTTTCACATGGACCCATGATACCCATTGCTTTCCTGATCCCATTCTTCCACCGACAAAAAGTTTGTATGGTAAAGCCATCAGTGGCAGTGCACCACCTTCTTTGCCAAGCACTACACCGAACCGCATAAAGGCAACACGAATTCCTATTTCCATAAGACTAGCTGCTTTCTTTTCCCAATCCCGCACGGTTTTGGCGAGGAAATCATTGGCCACTTCTTTGGATTCTTCTGAGTAGATCGCTGTTTCAGAAGAAGGATATATACCGATAGCACTTGCATTGATAAGAACAGAGGGTTTTTTGGGTAAAGCTGTGATGATTCGAATGATTTCCTCTGTTGCTTTCATTCTACTTTCATATATTTGCTTTTGATGAGCTTTCGTCCATCTTCCGTTATTAATCGAAACACCGGCAAGATTAATAAAAGCATTGGCTTCACCTATTTCTTTTTCGGGAAAAGATCCTTCTTGAAGCCATTTAACATATCGAACATTTCCAGTATTTTGTATATTACCTCTCGTTAAAACGATGCATTCATGATGTTCGTCCAACAGAATTTCCATTAATTTTTGACCGATAAATCCTGAACCACCAGCTATTACGATTCGCATTTTATCTCTCCTCATATATTAATAGTAAGAGTTTATAGTAAATAAGGTACTGTAAAAATCCTGTTGATCACACCCCAATGCTATCATATCCAATTGGGTGTGTTAATCATCTAATTTTATCCATTAAAAGGCGTTAAAATCTGCTCCATCTCATTTTTGAGATGAGCAGTATTTTTTTGCGATAAAAGGGCTGATTGATCCTAGACTCTTCCCTTAAATAAATAACTAAAGGAACGAAACCCCTTAGAACACTAGGCGAAGTTTTACTTTATAAAAAATGAATTAATTCTTTATATTTTTCAATTATACAAATATCAATACATCAATTATAATAATTAACAAGCACCAAACATTACAAAACCTATTATATTAGTATATTTTAAAAACCTAGTATTGAAATTGATTTAGTATTAAATATAGTGGGGGTGGACGAAAGGTAATTATATAAATGGCAAGATCCTTGCTAAACAATTTATTGAGTAAGCCCAATAACAGGGTTTTTTGTCTGATTTAATATTATGTAACATGCTTACCTATCAGTATATAAAAATCAAATTAGAAATAATTATTAACTTAAAGATTGTTAAAATTCGTATATAATTGTATGTTATATACAAATTTTGATAAATAGATTGAGGAGGAATTGGAAATGAGTACTACAGTGAAGGAACAATCATTCGAAGAAATCGCTACAGAACTAGCAGAAAAATTTTCTGCAACAGCTATTGAAAGAGATCATGCAGGTGGAACTGCAAAAGCAGAAAGAGATTTAATCCGCAAAAGTGGATTATTAAAACTTTTGATTCCAACAGAATACGGTGGATTAGGTGGCAGCTGGCTTGATGTACTAAAAGTTGTACGAATTTTTGCTCGTGTAGATAGTTCGCTAGCACATGTATTTGGCTATCACTTTGTCAATTTGACAACACCACATTTATGCGGGAATGAAGAACAAAAAATCAGATACTACAAAGAAACGGCTCAAAAAAATCTATTCTGGGGTAATGCGTTCAATCCAGTAGACATTAAGTTAAAAGCGACAAAGCATGGTGATTACTATATTTTTGATGGAAAAAAGATTTTTTGCTCTGGAAGTGTAGATTCTGATTATTTATTAGTTTCTGCAACTTTGGATGGACTTGAGGAGCCTTTACTTGCTGTAATACCTACTAATCGAATTGGAATAGATATAAAAAACGATTGGGATAATTTTGGTCAAAGACAAACTGATAGTGGAACAGTTATCTTCAATCAAGTTCGAGTAGAGGAGAAGGATGTACTAAAAGGAGGATTTAATCAAAACGAGTTTTCCAAAATACGATTTAATATCGCAAGTTTTGCTTTAAATCATCTATATTTAGGAATTGTTGAAGGAGCATTTGAAGCGGCGAAAGAATACACCAAAACAACGACTCGTCCTCGCTCACCGCAACAAAGTTCAGCCATTGAAGATGCCATTATTCAACATCATTATGGTGAATTTTATGCTGAAATCGAAGCAGCAAAATTATTGGTAGAGCATTCAGATGAACTGTTCCAACAATTATGGGATAAAGGGAACGAGATTACTCCAGAAGAGAGAAAGAAATTGGACCGTGCAACAAACATAGCAAAAGTTGTAACAACAAAAGTAGGTCTAGATGTCACATCTCGTATTTTTGAAGTATTAAGTAGTCGTGCTACTGCAAATCGCTATGGCTTTGATCGTTATTGGAGAAACCTGCGCACAATGACATTGCATGTCCCAGTAGATGTCGCGATTCAAGAATTAGGTAAAAACATTCTTCTAGATTAAAGGATAGTAAAGAACGAAAGAAAATAGCTACTAAAAATTTAGACAGAATATATAACTGAAAATCGGAGGAAAATAGCGAATGAGATCAAGTCTATGGAAGAAAGGTATTCAAGCCTTAATAATCATGAGCCTATTATTGCTAACAGCTTGTGGTACTAAAGAAAAATCGGGAAATGGTTCTACAAATCCTGAAGATTTAAAAGATAAAGTGTATAACATTAAAGTCGGTTACAGTGAAACTGGCGGCGCACCATTATTAGATATTGCTACTCAAGAAGGGTATTTCAAGGAAGAGGGCGTAAACGTAGAACATGTTGGATTTAAAAATTCAACGGATGGATTGAATGCATTACAAGCTGGAAAAATCGATGTAGGCCTTTCATTTGGAACAGCTGGACCTTTAACCTTTATTGCAAACGGTTCGGATTTTAGGATTATTGGGGGTCATTTAGAAGGTGGACATCCAATACTAGTCAAAAAAGAAGATAAAGATCAATATAAAACATTAGAAGATTTTAAGGGTAAAAAAGTCGGAACAATCCGTATCTTTACGTCTGATATTGTTTTTCGCAGTGCTTTAGCAGAAGCTGGAATCGACTGGGAAAAAGATTTGAATATTGTAGAATTTAAAACAGGTGGAGATTTGATCCAAGCTCTTTCTAGCGGAAAAGTGGATGCCGCTGTATCAGCTAATAGCTATTATGCCCAAGCCGTAGAAAGTGGTTTAGTACCGGTTACTTGGAGTAATGATTTACAACCGGGACATGTCTGCTGTCGAGTAGTAACAAGGGAAAAACTATTGAAGAAGGACAATGGAGAAGGTTATAAGCGCTTTTTAAAAGCATTAATCAGAGCTGAACGCGCGAAAAAAGAAGACCCTGAAGTAGCGATCAAAGCTGCTCGTCAATATTTTAAGGGCGTAGATGATAAAGTGATCGATTCTATTGTAAATGAAAAACATTCTAACTATTCCGCAGATCCAAATAAAAAAAGTGTTATAAAAATGTGGAATCAAATGCAGAAAATCGGCTATATCAAAAATACAAAAGATTTAGATGTCAATGAATATATCAATATTGAATTATATGAAAAAGCTTTAAAAGAGCTTATGAAAGAAAATCCAACAGATACTTATTATAAAAAGTTATTAAAAGAATTCGTATTACAAGATGAATAACAGTCAGAAGTAAAACATGTCATCAATAAACACTGTATTCGATAACAGATTGGCTCATCACCAAAAGTCGGGATGATATTTATAAAGTAGTGTAAATGAGCCGAAGCGTAGCCAGTGAGCCTACTAGGGGTCAAGCGTCCGATGTGGCCTTGGAGCGATTGAAGGAACGGAGTCTAAGAGAATGCCGCGTTCTGTGGCAATGACTCCGTGACCACCATCCTGTTGACCAGAAGCAGCTCATCGGATACCACTGGCTCCTAAAAAGTACATTGGCAGGGCGCAAATGTTACGTAATATTCCAAATCTAGCGATGATCCCATTAGTCATTATATGGTTCGGAGTAGGGGAAGAGGGTAAAATTTTTTTAGTAGCAATTAGTGTATTTTTCCCTATCTATATCAATACGTATCATGGTATTAAATCAGTAGATCCGAAATTTATCGAGATGGGTAAGATTTATGGTCTATCGAAAATAAAACTTTTCTATAAAGTTATTTTTTTAGGTGCTCTTCCATCTATTCTAATAGGTATTCGTTATGCTTTAGGTGTCATGTGGCTTACATTGATCGTAGCAGAAACGGTTGCGGCAAGTTCAGGGATTGGCTACATGTCGATGAATGCGAGAGAGTTTATGCAATTAGACGTCGTAGTTTTATCGATTTTGTTGTATTCGCTTTTAGGAAAAATAGCTGACTCATTAGCAAAATTACTAGAATATCGATTGTTAAGTTGGAATCCCATATATCGGCGACATGGAAAAGAAGGTTAAGTCTGATAGTTTCAACTAACAAATAGCGGGGAAATGAAGAAAACTGCTACATTATGTATAGTTTCACCTTATTTAAAAATAATATATTCAAAATCATACTAATTAAATAGATATACTATATAATATAGAGTATATCTCAAATATTCTGAATGTTATTTAGAAAGGAAAATGCAGGATGACAATTGAAAACAGAAATACTTTTAACTTCGACACCATTGCTCTACATGAAGGTCAATGGGTCGATCCAATCACTCGCTCAAGAGCAGTTCCACTTTATCAAACCACCTCTTATGTATTTGATGATACGGAGCATGCAGCCAATTTATTTAAATTGAACGGGGAGGGCTATATTTATTCAAGAAATGGTAATCCAACAAATGATGTCTTTGAAAAAAGGCTCGCGGGTTTGGAGGGTGGAGTTGGTGCATTTGCAGTTTCCTCAGGACAAGCAGCAATTACAGTCGCTCTACTAACTATTGCGAAAGCAGGAGATGAAATCGTTTCGACAAATGCTTTATATGGTGGAACATATTCATTATTTGCTAAAACATTTCAACGGTTTGGTGTGACTGTTCATTTTGTAGACGGAGCTGATTTAAGTCAGGTAGAACAAGCTATTAATGAAAAAACAAAAGCTGTTTATACTGAAACGATTGGTAATCCAAGCCTACAAATTGCGGATATCGAAGCACTTAGCGAGTTAGCGCACAAACATGACATTCCTTTAGTAGTGGATAATACTTTTACAACGCCCTATTTGTTAAAGCCTATTGATTTTGGAGCAGATATTGTTATTCATTCGACAACGAAATTTATCGGTGGGCATGGTACTTCAATTGGAGGCGCTATTGTAGATGCTGGCAAATTTAATTGGGCTAATGGGAAATTCCCAGAATTCACAGAGAAGGTTCCTAATTTAGATGATCGCTCTTTCATTGAGTTGGCACATGAACAAGCCTTTATCGTGAAAGCGCGTTTTGAATTAGGTCACGATCTGGGAACAACATTATCTCCTTTTAATGCATGGTTATTTATTCAAGGATTAGAATCATTACCTGTTCGAGTAAAACAGCATGTAGCAAATGCACAAAAAGTAGCCGAGTATCTGGCTCAGCATGAGGATGTCGCTTGGGTCAATTATCCAACCTTAGAAGGGGACCCTCAGCAAAAACTTGCAGCTAAATATTTGCCAAAAGGTGCGGGGTCCATCTTTAGTTTTGGTATTAAAGGCGGTTTAGAAGCAGCTAAAACATTTATCAATTCTGTTCAATTACTATCTCATGTTGCCAATGTAGGAGACTCAAAGACGTTGGTTATTCATCCAGCAAGTACATCACATTCAAGATTGTCCCCAGAAGAACAAATAAGCAGTGGTGTATTCCCAGAGCTTGTACGAATCTCTGTTGGATTAGAAGACATCGATGATATTTTAGCCGATTTGAACCAAGCTCTACAAAAGGCTAGCCAAACGGTTCAACATATAAAATAACAGATGCTGTTGGTCAGGAAAAGATAGGGTGAAAATAACACAAGAGAAGCATCTTTGCTTTGAGATACATATATCTCATGATAGATGGACTCTTACTATACAGAGCCCGACTTCCGTATAAAAAATGGAAAGACTTTAGACCCTGAACTGAGCGATTTAAGGAAATATAAAGATGATACAATATTTGTATTTTCAAAATAAAAAGTATTGATAAGATTGATCCCACATGTAATGGGTAGCAAAATCCCATTGTGTGAAGTTTCACTGAAGAAGGATTCTGGTGTACAGTTGTTTGTCACTAGAATCTTTTTTTCAAAGGGGGACTATCCCAAATGAAAATAGTACGCTAGAGGTAGCATTCTATTATGCTAATTTTTTGATGTAAGCACAGAAATTCTGTATTTTATTTGAATCGATTTCATAAATCATTTTCTTCTTAAAAAATACGAACATTTAAGAATAACTAATTTTGATAGTTGTGGAGCGGAAGACGGCGACTCCTCGAAAATGCATGCATTTTCTTCGTGCGGTGTTAGTTCAGGAAGTTTATTCAAAGTCCTACGGGAAAAGCTTGAGCTGAAAGCCCCGCAGGAACGTAGTGACGAGGAGATTGAAGCCAAGCCCGTGGAAAGCGCCGTCTGGAGCGGAACAAAAATTTCTGAATATTAATGTTCATGTTGATTTAAAATGTTCGTGTTTTTTATCTGAATTTTGTATTATGAAATTGATTCATTTATAAAAATAAATAAAGGATTGTTTATAGGGCTTTTTAAGCATCCTTCTTTTAAAAAGGAGTATGACATATAAATGGATCTAAAGACGATAAAAACGTTTAAGACGGTAGTGAAATTTAGTAGCTTTCAACGTGCCGCTGAAGAATTAAATTATGCACAATCTACCATAACGATGCATATTAAAAGTCTTGAGGAAGAGTTGAATGTCACTTTGTTAGAAAGAGGAAAGAACTTTCAACTAACGGAAGCAGGAAGATTATTAAATGACAAAGGAGACTTACTTCTTAAAGGATTTGATAGTTTAAAAAATGCGATGGAAGAGTTATTGAATGGAGAATCCGGTGTCATTCGTTTAGGGGTCATGGAACCTACTGCTAGCTACCGTATTCCTTCAATATTAAAACAATTTATAGAGAGATATCCGAAAATCCAACTTAGTATTCAAATTCATAGCAATAACGCGTTGATCGATATGGTAAAAAAAGAAGAAATCGATCTAGCTCTTTGTACGGCACCAGAAATGTCCCAAGATACAGTTTTTCTACCTCTTTTTCAAGAAAAGGTAGTGTTATTAGTTCCAGAATCCCATCCATTGTCTGGAAATGAAAATGTATATTTAAGAAATCTTCAAGATGAAAATTTGCTAACGACTTCTACAGTATGTCCATTTCGCCGTAACTTTGAAAAACAAGCGATTAATGCAGGGATCAATCCGCACTATGGAATCGAAATAAGTAATATGCTTGGCTTAAAGTATTACGTGCAAGAACAATACGGGATTGCTGTTGTGCCTCTCATTGCCGTTACCCCTCCCCCTGAAGGAACCGTCATTAAACAGATTATGGATTTTGAAAAAGGTTTAACAGTAGGATTGCTACGTAAAGCAGATTCGTTTCATGACGGAGTTGCGATGAAATTTTTAATAGAAGTCATTCAAAAACACTTAGGAAGTCTACATGAATGATCAAAGAATGTTCATCATTTGACTTCACTTTTTTTGAATTTTTTCTTCGTATTTTTCAATTATACAAAACGATTCAATTAAGTTAGAGTAATAGTATAAGTTTATTCTTACTATTTGAATATGTTTTGTTTTATTTAAAAGGCTTTGTTTGATCATTGTGTTGGTCTACATCCGTTTTGATGCAGGAGGGCGCTTTCTACGAGCAGACCAAGAATTCTTCTGCTGAAGATGAATGGATAAAAAAACAATATCATGCAGCAAGGTCATTTAAAAAGGAGAGAAAAGAAGATGTTAATTGCAGCAGTTATTGATGAAAAAGAAACAATTTTACCGATTGTAGAGGGAACGATTTTACGTATTTTTGATACTGAAACAAGCAGGGCAGAAGATTTTCCTAATCCTGCAGTACAGCTAAAAACAGGTAGAAGAGGCGCCGCTTTGCGGTTTGCGGAAGAAAAAGGGGCGACCACTTTTGTGGCACCACCGAACACTTTTTGTGAATTATCCTATAAAGCGGCACAGGAAGATAAAGTTGAGTTTATCCATATTCCATCGGACACAGCTTTCCCAAATTTTAAGCAATCTTTCTTAAACGGTGAAATCAAAGTGCAGGCATTTTTACCTGACAAGGAAATCTTACCAAGCTAAATAATGTTTTTTAAAATTATAAACGATAGAGGAGGAATAAAAATGGTTGAATTCATTACAATGGCACCTACTTCTGGAGATGGTGAATATGTTGGTACGGTCAATGCTGGAGAAAAATTTGATGGCTGGACAGGGACAAGTGAAAGTGCTTCTAGACTTGCAACACCCGAATATATCCAAGCCATTGCAAAAGCTACTGAAGAAGGCGGTTTTTCTACATTACTATTACCTGTTGGAGCAAATTGCTTAGACTCATTAGTTTTAGCGGCCAACTTAATTGCACATACGGACAAATTAAACATTTTGTTCGCCGTCCGCCCCGGCTTTGTATCACCTACAGTATTTGCTAAACAATTTGCAACACTTGATCAATGGTCAAATGGCAGAGTGCATTTTAATATTGTGACAGGTGGTTCCCCTGCAGAATTAGGAGCAGATGGAGATTTTTTAGATCATGATGCACGCTATCGACGAACGAAAGAATTTATTCAAATATTGAATCGCCTATTCTCAGGTGAAACATTTGATTATAATGGTGAATTTTATCAGTTGAAAAATGCGAAATTATTAGTAAAACCTACGAAGCGGCCTCAAGTATTTTTTGGTGGATCGTCACCCATTGCCAAAAAAGTAGCTGCTGAATTAGCAGATGTTTATATGCTTTGGGGGGAAACATTAGAAAATACAAAGATAGAGCTTGATGAAATTAAAAAATTAGTTGCAGAGCAGCAAAGAGAAGTTAGCTATAGTATCTCTTTCCAAATCGTATTAGGGGATACTGAGGAAGAAGCATGGAACAATGCGAACAAATTAATCAGTCGAATAGATCATGCTGCATTAGAATTTAAAAACGGTTTAAATACTAACGGGGAAGCAGTTGGTGTGAAACGTCTGCATCATTTAATGGAGGATTCAAAAGAAAATAACTTTAAAATCGGACCTAATTTATGGGCTGGATTGACACAAGTACTTTCTGGTAATTCCATTGCGCTGGTAGGAACGCCAGATCAAATCGCAGATCGAATTGTTGAATTTGTGGAGTTAGGCTTCGATAAAGTGCTATTACGTGGTTTTCCACATCTAGAAACAGCTCAACATGTTGCCATATATATCATTCCTAGAGTAAAAGAACGTCTTGCTAAAAAGCAATTAGCCTAATGAATCTTACCAAGATGGAAGAAGTTTAGTACAAAAAATGAGAGTTTGAAATTATGTAGTTAATCATCATTGAAAGCGAGGTGCAATAAGCTACAAACATATTCAAAAGATGTAACTTTCCATTCTGTGTTTAGTAGCTGAATAAGGTATGGGAAAAAAACAAATGAAATTGGGATTATTTTTGATGGGAACAGGACATCATATTGCTTCGTGGAGACACCCTGATGTTCAAGCGGACGGCAATGAAGATTTAAAATATTTTCAGAATATCACAAAAATTGCTGAAAATGCAAAACTTGATATGCTGTTTTTAAGTGATGGTTTGTCCTTTACTAAATTGTCGCATCCAGCAGAGCTTGTTCGATTTGAGCCGATTACATTAATTGCCTCATTATCAGCTATTACGAAAAACATCGGATTTGTCGCTACAGCGTCTACCACCTATAATGAGCCTTTTCATATCGCTCGGAAATTTTCTTCTCTAGATCATCTGAATGGCGGACGTTCTGCATGGAATGTGGTGACTTCCTATTATCAAACAGAAGCAAATAATTTCAATCAACAAAGTCACCTAGATCACTCGTTGCGCTATGAAAAAGCAACCGAGTTTGTGGAAGTCGTAAAAGGTTTATGGGATAGCTGGGAAGAAGATGCATTAGTACGAGATAAGGAGTCTGGTGTTTTCTTTCATCCAGATAAACTGCATGCATTAGATTTTAAAGGAAAATATTATTCTGTCAAAGGACCGCTCAATTCATCACGTTCACCACAGGGAAGACCTGTTATTGTTCAAGCTGGTTCTTCTGAAGCAGGTACGGACTTAGCAGCCAAAACAGCAGATGTTATTTTTACTGCTCAACAAACATTAGAGGAAGCCCAAGCTTTTTATAAAAAAGTAAAGCAAAAAGTTGTAGACTTTGGACGTTCTCCAGATGATGTCAAAATTATGCCGGGCGTTTCACCTTACGTTGGAAAAACGGTGGAGGAGGCATATGAAAAATATGAGCAGCTACAGCAGCTTATTACACCTGAAATAGGATTAGACTTCTTGTCAGAATATCTTGGTGGTTTTGATGTGTCAGGCTATGACTTAGATGGACCTTTGCCAGATGTGATACCAGAAACAAATGGCAATAAAAGCCGTCGCCAGCTCATCATCGATTTGGCAAAACGTGAAAATTTGACTATTCGAGAACTGTATTTGAGAGTTGCTGGTTCAAGAGGGCATCGTATTATCTTTGGGACACCAGAACAAATTGCTGATCAATTAGAAGAATGGATATCTAATGACGCAGCTGATGGATTCAATCTTATGTTCTCGCATCTTCCAAATAGTTTAGAAGACTTTGTTACAACGGTTGTACCAATTCTTCAACAACGTGGAATTTTCCGTACCGAATATGAGGGGGATACTTTACGTAAGAACCTCGGTCTTCCGAAAGTGGAAAATCGATATACGGAAGAGCAAGTAAAAATATAATAGGACAAGTTGATCAGCATGACAGGTTTTTAGAGAAAAAAGAGGAAAGGCTACCTCCCTTCAATGTACCAAAGTTTGCACATTTCTTAGTAGGTAGGTAGCCTTTTTTATGAAAATTATTTTTTTAATACATCATGATCGACATAGCGTTCGCCATTTAATTCGCTGAGTAAGTTCACAGCTACTGCTGCTCCATCACCTGCTGTAATGATTGTATGGACGCTTACACCTGCACATGTACCAGCTGCCCAGATGCCTTCTATATTTGTTTTTCCTTGAGCATCCACATCAAAAATGGTTTTTACTCGAGGCTCGGTACCAGCTTTCGTTGCAAGACCAGTAGCCTCTGCTAATTCAGTAAGGAAACCGGTTGCTAAGATGATTTGTTTTGCTTCTACCGTATTGCTTTCTGTAACGATTTGGAAGCCTTCAGTTGTTTTCTTAATGTCCGTTACTTTTGCTTCGACAAGTTCGGCGCCAAATTTTTTCGCTTGTTTTAAACCTGTTTCTACTAAATCAGGACCAGAAATACCATCAGCACCATAATGATTATCTAGCCATGCTCTTTTGGTAATCCCTTGATTGCTATCAAAAATAACTGTTTTCTTTCCAGCCTTTGCAGTGAAGATTGCAGCGCTACCTCCAGCGGGGCCAGCACCAATAATTGCGATATCATACATATTAGAATTCCTCCTTTTCCTATCTATTTTACCAAATAAAAATTGAGCATTCTAAAAATATGATTTTAATTTTAGGATCTCTGGCAAAATATGTGCTTGAAAAAATGAACATGCATATTTATTGGTGAAAAATAGTCATTAATTTTAACTCCATTTATCATGGGGATCTTTCTTTAAATTAGTATCATAAATCAATTTCATAAATCATTTTCTTCTTAAAAAATACGAACGTTTAATAATAGCTAATTTTATAGTTGTGGAGCGGAAGACGGCGACTCCTCGATTAGGCTTGCGCATTTCCTTCGTGCGATGTGAGTTCAAGAAGTTTATTCAAAGTCCTACGGGAAAAGCTTGAGCTGAAAGCCCCGCAGGAACGTTTTAAGGGACAAAGCCTAAGTTCGCCACGTCCTGTGGCAACGGCTTCGGGGTCAACATCGTGTCGACCCGAGGAGATTGAAGCCAAGCCCGTGGAAAGCGCCATCTGGAGCGGAACAAAAATTTCTGAATATTAATGCTCATGTTAATTTAAAATGTTCGTGTTTTTTATCTGAATTTTACATTATGAAATTGATTCATCATAAAAAGAAATTTTTAAATTGATAGAATTTTTTTATTAATGAGTTATTGATTTAAAAAGTTTGGGATGATAATATAGATAACAATAAAAAACTATAATTCAAATCTATAAAGTAGGAATAAAAAATGCGAATATTGGCAAACATTCTTTAATTCGAAAAATAGATTTTATGAATGGGCTCTGTTGATCAATATTGTTGGTTTTGTCCACATATCGCTTTTCATTAAAGTGTGACTCATCATCTAAAGTAAAAAAGTAAAACTTCAACACAGTAGGAGGCCTTACTACTGTTCCTGCAGGATAAAGCTTTTCCGCAAAGAAATGGGCGAACATCGACAATACTACTAAACAAAACCTATGAATAATAAACTACTAGATTAGAGGTTAATAAGATGAACAATAGCAATCAAACGATTCGTAACGAGCGTGATGCAAGATTAGTGGAATATGCAGAACGTATTGCCAAGCAACTTAGTGAAACAGCTTCTGACTACGATGAAAAGGGAGAATTCCCTTTCGAACACTTTAAGATTTTAGAAAAAGAAGGCTATTTTAAATTAACGATCCCAAAGGAATATGGTGGAGAAGATCTTTCCTTGTATGAAGTTCTACTTGTACAAGAAAGAATCGCGAAAGCTTCTGGTTCTACGGCACTCGCTGTTGGCTGGCATCTGATGACGTTCTTTAGCCTAAATGACTTTAGACCATGGAAAGAAGAAACATTTGCGCGAATTTGTAAAGAAGCTGTAGAAGAAGGTTCCCTTTTAAACGTTTATATTACAGAACGTGCGACAGGAAATATTATACGAGGTGGAAATCCAGGGACGATTGCAAAGAAAACAGAAGGCGGCTATATCATCACAGGGAGAAAAGCTTTTACTACATTAGCCCCTTATGTGAAACATTTTACTGTTTTAGCTTATATCGAAGAAGAAGATATCACTGCTGAGTTTTTGATCGAGAAAAATGAATCAGTTGAATTGATTGATACATGGAATGTGCTAGGAATGAGAGGTACTGGTAGTATCGATATCGCATTGCATGACGTGTTTGTACCAGATGAAGCGTTACTGGCTTATTCGGAAAAAGGGAAACCAACACGTTTTAATGGTAATAGTAGTGCCTATACTTTACAATTGCCAGCAATTTACTTAGGAATCGCTACAGCTGCAAGAGATTTTATTATTAAATATGCCGATGAAAAATATTCGCCAAGTTTAGGCAACGTTATATTAGAGGCACCACATGTTCAGCAAAAAATTGGTGAAATTGAAATTCTTATCGCAGTTTCCCGCACATTGTTATATAGCATAGCAGAAAAATGGGACAACAATGAGCACTTAAGAGATAAGTTGAGAAATGAAGTAGCTATTACCAAATATACAGTATGTAACAATGCGGTAAAAATCGTTGAATTAGCCAATCAGATTGCAGGTGGTCACTCGTTATCGAAAGATCTACCTCTAGAAAGATATTTCAGGGATGTACAATGTGGTTTATATAATCCACCATTAAATGATATGGTTGTGAGTCTTGTTTCTAATTCTGCTATTGAAAGTTATCGGAATAATAAGAAAACACACCAATTAAACTAGGAGGATCTTTAGATGACGAATAAAAAACAAATGCACCTAGGCGCATTTTTCCAAACTTTTCTAGGGCATCATTTAGCTGCTTGGCGGTATCCAGAAACAAAAACAGAAGAAGTGACTTCTTTAAGCCTTTATAAAGAAATTGCTCAACTCGCTGAACAGGGGAAATTTGATTTACTGTTTTTAGCTGACGTACTTGCACACAATGAGGAAGACATTGCCTATACACCACAAATTCGTTTAGAGGCAACTTCAGTGATGGCTGCATTGGCTGGGGTAACGGACAAGATTGGTTTAGTTGCCACATTATCTACTACATTTAATCATCCATTCAATGTTGCGAGAAAGTTTGCGACAATTGACCATATGAGTGCTGGGCGATCTGCATGGAATATTGTAACAACTGCTCATGACCATGAAGCAGCAAATTTTGGTTTAGAACATATCATCGACCATTCGCTTCGTTATGAGAAAGCAGATGAGTTTGTAGAAGTAACGAAAGAATTGTGGGATAGCTGGGAAGACGATACATTACTATTTAATCGAGAAACAGGTATTTTTCTAGATGCGAGCAAAATCCATCCTATCAATCATGAAGGAAAATACTATAAAGTGAGAGGTCCGATCAATATTCCAAGACCCCCTCAAGGTCATCCTGTTCTTGTCACAGCAAGTGCATCTGAGGATGGAAAAGAATTTGCAGCAAAGCATGCAGATATTTTATTTACAATTGCTCCTTCAACTGTGGCGGAAGGAAAAGTGATTTATGACGATATGAAGCAAAGAGTTGCCAAGTATGGAAGAAACCCAGATCACTTAAACATCATGCCAGGTATTGTTCCATTTGTGGCTAAAACGCAAAAAGAAGCAGAGGAAAAATATGAGGCATTTCAGGAGTTGATATTACCGGAACTAGGGATTGGTTGGTTATCACGCTATGTGGATCACGATTTATCCCAATATTCTCCTGATGATCCTATGCCAGAACTAAAAAATAGTAAAGATGTTAACGGAGAAAAAGGTCGTTTTGAATTGCTATCCGATCTAGCTAAAAAAGAGAATTGGACGATCAGACAATTAGCGAACTACTTTGTAAGAGGTCAAGGCCACTTATTTGTTGTTGGTTCTGGGGAATTGGTTGCAGATACATTGAGTGATTGGTTCTTAAATGGCGCAGCAGATGGCTTTAATGTTAAGTTTCCGTATTTCCCTGGTGGCGTCAAAGATTTTGTTGATTATACGATCCCTGTATTACAAGAAAGAGGATTATTCCGCACAGAGTATGAAGGAAGCACATTACGCGAAAATCTTGGCTTAGATTTTCCACAAGTAAAAAGAAGTATCAATGTGTAATCGTTTATTCCGCATTAACGGGCAGTAATACCCGCATCCCAAGATGTAGAGAGAAACGAGAAAGATAGATGGGGGAACAACTGCCTGTAAAAGTCCGATTGGTTTGGGCCAACAAGATGTTGGTTCCTCAGGTGTTGTCACAGGACGTGGCGCTTTTAACCTGAGTTCTTCTAGCTCAGAGGGGGATGAAGAAAACCCCCTCTGATGGAAGCTTCACTTTGTCATTCATTTAATAGTTTGCTTTTTGTGTCAAAAGCAAGGCACCTAGCACAGAAAGTATCCACCTCAATAGGTGATGGTATGAATGAGCATATCTATACGGATCAGCACTCACTGCATGAGAAGAGGAACTCAGGTTAAAAGACTATATTACATGGTCTGACCTGAGGGACCCGTCTCTATATTTATCACACTATACCTACTATTCTTATATGAAAAATAATAATTTTTGAGGGAGGAGTTGCACTTTGGTAGAAACGATTGAGTTATCACAGAAGAGTGAAAAAGAAGCTTTGCAAAATAAGATTGAAGTAAAATCAGTTCATTTTAGCTATGGTGAGACAGAAATATTGCAAGATATCAACCTTGAAGTCAAAGAAGGAGAATTCCTTGTTTTGATGGGGCCAAGTGGATCTGGTAAAAGTACATTATTGAGGATGCTAGCTAATTTATCTCAACCAAAATCAGGTCAAATACTTTTTGATTCCCCATTAGATTTAGCGGTCGTATTTCAGGACTATTCTTTGTTCCCATGGTTAACTGCAGAGGAGAATATTGTTCTTGCCCTTAAACAAAAATTGAAAAAAACCAAAACCAAAAAAGAGCTACAGCAATTAGCAGAACAATATCTTACCTTAGTTCAATTAGGACATGCCGTAAAAAAATATCCAGGTGAAATGTCTGGTGGGATGAGACAACGTGCAGCGATTGCTAGGGCACTATCTGTTGGTTCGGATTTAGTGTTGATGGATGAACCATTTGGAGCTTTGGACCCACTCACAAGAATTCAACTACAAGATTTAATTTTACAGATTAATCATGATCAAAAAAGAACGATCGTTTTTGTTACCCATGATGTAGAAGAGGCCATTATTTTAGCCGATCGAATTGTGATGTTCTCTCCTGGTCCTCCAGGAAAAGTGGTTGATGTGATCGAGGTACCTTTTGAAAAACCAAGAAATCGAAAACAATTATTTAATAGTCAAGATTTTGTTGAATTCCGTGATTACTTATTAGGCGTTATGAATAAGGGCGTATTTGAAAAATTAAATCAATCAGAAGAAGTCTCATCAGGAGAAGGAATATAGGAGGAGTATACAGATGAAATTATTAAAGAAAAGAAAATGGTTAATGGGAAGTTTCATAGCAGCATCGTTACTAGCGCTTTCGGCTTGTGGAGCTGCAGATAATTCAACAGGGGACACAAAAGAAGCAAATCATGCGGGACAAAAAAGTGGGGATAGTAAATATCACATAAGAGTAGGTTATTTAAAAGCGAATGGTGCACCGTTAGCAGATATTGCTGATTACGAAGGATTTTTCAAGAAGGAAAATTTAGATGTAGAATTTGTCCCATTTAACTCTTCAACAGATGGCGTAAATGCATTACAGTCGAACAAAATCGATGTTGGTTTAACCTTTGGTACTACGACTCCTTTAGCATTTATCGCTCAAGGTGCTGATTTAGATATTGTCGGCGGTCATATGGAAGGCGGTCACCCTGTATATATTCCAAAAGAAGATATTGGTAAATATAAATCCTTTGCTGATTTTAAGGGAAAAACGATTGGGGTCGTTCCATTAGGTGTACCAGATGTTGTATTTAAATCGGCCTTGAAAAAAGCAGGAGTAGATCTTGAAAAAGACGTAAAATTTGTTGAATTCAAAACGGTTGCGAATTTAATCGACGCTGCTGGTGCACGTAAAGTAGATATTGCCTTTGGAAACTCAGGATTTTTATCAAAAGCAAAAAGCCTTGGTTTAGAACCATTTGCATGGAGTAACGATGTGCAACCAGGACATGTTTGCTGCCGTGCTGTAACACGAGGAGATATTTCAAAGACGGATTCAGTTGCCTATAAGAAATTCTTAAAAGGCCTTATTCAAGCAGAACGAGTAAAACAAGATAGCCCTGAAACAGCACTAAAGGCTTCAAAAGAACGTATTAAACTGGATGATAAGACAGTAAACGAAATTGTCAATGAAAAACACTTAGTCAATTCAGCGGATCCAAGTAAAAAGCAAGTTGTGAAATTATGGGATGAAATGAAACAACTTGGTTATTTAAAAGATGGTGCAAATGTAGATTTGAATAAACATTTTAATCTTAAATTTTATGAAGAAGCTTTAAATGAATTGATCAAAGAAAATCCAGATGATGATTATTATAAGAAGATATTAGAACGCTATAAACAACAAAATCTATAAATGAGGGATTTTATGTTAAAACTAAAACAATATTCAATTACTTTCTTCATAGCAGTTGGGTTAGTAGGCATTTGGGTTTATATTACATCCTTTACCAGTTGGGTAAATCCAGTAATATTTCCCCCAGTATCTAAAATTATTGATGCGTTTGTAAAAGGGTTCCCAGATTTGCTAAAAGGGTTTGTTAGTTCAATGAGTTTATTAGTTCCAGCAATTTTTCTTTCGTTAGTATTAGGAATCGGTGGAGGGCTGTTCTTTGGCCTCCACCAAAAATCCAGGGAAATTTTATCACCCTTTTTTCATACATTTAGTCCATTACCACCAACTTTATTTATCCCATATGCAATTGCGTTATTACCAACGTTTAAGCTTGCATCTATTTTTATCTTGTTTATTGGTGCATTTTGGCCTATTTTTCTTGGTACTATCCAAGGTATTGCACTCATCGATAATCATTACTGGGATAATACAAAAACATTGGGGATTAAGGGAAAAGACTTTATCTTCAAAGTCGTTTTACCCGCAAGCGCACCTTATATTTTAAGTGGAACGGGAACAGCTTTAATACTGTCATTTATTGTTCTTATGATGGCAGAAATGTTTGGTGCCCAATCAGGTATGGGACATTTTGTTCAATACTATACAGACTTTTCGCAATATGACTATGTATTAGCGGGCATTATTTTTAACAGTATTATTATTTTAGCGATTATTGTTGCTTTCGAAAAAATAAAAAAACGCATTTTATTTTGGATGAACCTTAAAAGTGAGTGATGGAAACTAGATGCAATTGAAGCGGAGAAAAATCACAAAATGGCTGATTTTGCTGAGTTTGTTCATTTTACTAGTAGGGTGTCAGAAGCAGCAATCATCAGCGGATTCTATTGTTATTTTAGATACGAAGATGTACAGCAATAAAAAGCATATAAAAGTCAATGAACCTTTTATCGCAACAGCAGAAATAAAGGCTAAAAAGGATATCCATAAAGATACAACTGTAGAATTTGAGATTATCGAAAATGGCGTATCAGTAGGGACGGCTGAACCAACGTATAAAGGAAACGGCAAGTATTCATTGGAACTGATGTTTTCATCGAAGGGCGAACAGATTATTACTGCTCACATTAACTATAAAGATCACTATGAGATGCCTTTTCTAACATTGAACGTAGGCGAATGAGGTGAGGCTGATGGCTAAAACAAAAGAGCATAAAGCAAAAAACCGTAAAATTTTAAGAGGTGTTATTGCTTTCATCTTATTAGTGGCAGTTGGTTATGTCCTGTATAATGAAATATTTACAAAGCAACAAGCTACTCAAACAGCGGCTGATGGACCAAAAGCCCCTCCATTTTCATTGAGCGATTTAGATGGTGTTGAGCATAAGCTTGCGGATTATAAAGGAAAAGGTGTACTCATCAACTTTTGGGCGACTTATTGTCCACCTTGTAAAAAGGAAATGCCCTATTTAGAAAGTGCATACAAGGATTATAAAGACCAAGGAGTTGAAGTCCTTGCGATCGACGCGGGAGAACCGATGCTGATTGTCAATCAGTTTCTGGCTGATAAAAATGTAAGTTTCCCTATTTTATTGGATGATGGAGATGTACTTGATTCATATCAAATCATCAATTTGCCAAAAACTTTTTTAGTAAATAAAGATGGTGTAATCATAGACAAAATAGACGGCGAAATGACAGAAAAAGATATTCGAAAGTATATGGAACGAATAAAAGCAAAATAAAAATTCAAGTGACTTGATTTTATCCAGCAGAATTTAGACTATTTTCCATATATACTTGAATATTTAGATTTGGTTGTACAGCTTCAGATGGCGCTTTCCGTGAGCTTGACCTCAATCTCCTCCAACCCTGCACGGAGCATATGGTGTTGAGAGTACCCGGCGTTCGCTCGTGGGAAAAACGAGCCATCTGTAGCGGCAATCAGTTGAGGACAACAATTATAATCGACAGCCTTCAATAATCGACGCCTAAAAAATGATGTATATTTCACCTTTTTTACGCCTGTGGCATATTCTAAAACGAGTTCTCTATTGCATTATGCTTCAAAACCTACTAAAATAATAGAAGTAATATGGTTATGTAGGTAGTAAATCTAATTTTGTTAAATTGGATACATTTAAGAGGGGAAAAATATGAAGGTTGCTAAAAATATACATGAATTAATAGGTTCAACGCCGCTGCTAGAAATCACTCATTTTTCTATTCCAGAAGGCGTTCGAATTTTTGCTAAATTAGAGTATTTTAATCCTGGTGGCAGTGTTAAAGACCGCTTGGGTGTCGAGTTGCTAGAATCGGCTATTGCGAGTGGAGAGTTAAAGCCAGGCGGAACAGTTATTGAACCTACAGCTGGAAATACAGGCATTGGTCTAGCATTAGCTGCGATCAATCGGGGCATCAATGTCATTTTTTGTGTTCCTGAAAAGTTTAGTTTTGAAAAACAAGAAATTATGAAAGCATTAGGCGCTAAGATCGTTCATACGCCTTCAGAAGATGGAATGCGCGGTGCGATCGATAAAGCAAAAGAATTACTGAAAGAAATACCCAACTCCTATTGTCCTCAGCAATTTGCGAATCCTTCTAATCCAAATGCATATTATAAAACACTTGGACCTGAAATTTGGCAACAGCTAGATGGCAATGTAAATGTTTTTGTTGCTGGTGCTGGTACGGGTGGCACATTTATGGGTACAGCAAGATATTTAAAGGAAAAGAACCCAAATATAAAAACAGTCATTGTTGAACCAGAGGGATCTATCCTTAATGGTGGTAAACCTGGCTCTCATAAAACAGAAGGAACTGGAATGGAGTTTCTTCCAGTCTTTATGGATAAAACGTATTTTAATAGCATTCATACGATTCCAGACGAAGAAGCATTTCATCTTGTCAAAGAATTAGCAAGAAAAGAAGGCTTGTTAGTCGGAAGTTCTTCTGGCTCAGCTTTTGCAGCTGCTTTAAGGGAAGCGGCCATTTCACCAAAAGGTACTAATATCGTTGTCATTTTCCCTGATTCTAGTGATCGTTACTTAAGTAAAAAAATATATCAAGGTGGTATTTAAAGATGAGAAAAAAAACACAGTTAATCCACGGAGGTATTTTTGGAGATGACCATACTGGAGCTGTTTCAGTACCTATTTTCCAAGTAAGTACCTATAAACAAGATGGTCCAGGTAATCATCGAGGATACGAATATTCACGAACAGGGAATCCAACTCGACATGCCTTAGAAGTGCTCATCGCTGAATTAGAGAGCGGACAGCGCGGATTTGCTTTTGCATCAGGTATGGCAGCAACAACTGCTGTATTTATGTTGTTTAATCAAGGAGATCATGTGTTAGTAACAGATGATGTATACGGAGGCTCATTCCGCGTCATCACAAAGGTCTTGAGTCGTTTTGGGATTACAGCAACATTTATTGATACAAGCAATTTAGCTGAGATTGAAAAGAATATTCAACCCAATACAAAAGCAATCTTCCTTGAATCTCCAACGAATCCATTGTTGAAAATTACAGATATTGCTGAAATAACGAAAATAGCGAAGAAGAATAATTTATTAACCATTGTCGATAATACATTTGCGACTCCATACTGGCAAAATCCACTAACACTTGGTGCAGACATTGTTGTTCATAGTGCGACAAAATATCTTGGAGGACATAGTGATGTTGTAGCAGGCTTGGCTGTTGTGAATAGTGAAGAACTTGGAGAAAAACTTCATTTTATTCAAAATGCAACTGGAGGCGTGCTAGGACCTCAAGATTCTTGGTTGTTATTACGTGGGATCAAGACACTAGGTATTCGTATGGAAGAACATGAGTACAATGCACATAAAATTGCAGAATTCCTTGTTCAGCATGATCAGGTTTCAAAAGTTTATTATCCGGGATTAGTCAATCATCCAAATCATGAAATCGCGAAAAAACAGGCTCGTGGTTTTGGTGGAATGATTTCCTTTGATGTAGGAAGTGGCGAAAAGGCAGCAAAAGTACTAACAAGTGTTAAATACTTTACACTTGCTGAAAGTCTTGGTGCTGTTGAGAGTTTAATCTCTATTCCTGCACTTATGACACATGCTTCTATCCCAGCAGAACGCCGTGCGGAACTTGGTATCACGGATGGTCTAATTCGCATATCCGTTGGTCTTGAAGATGCTGAAGATTTGATTGAGGATTTGACACAAGCGTTGAATGCATAAAATAGAAAAGAACCAGCTCCAATATCCAAGAGCTAGTTCTTTTTTTATTTCTTAAAACTAATATGGTCATTTGTTGTTTGAGCACAAGCGTTTCAAATTTAATGGAACATGTTACTTTATCCTGTATGAACGATCTCCGACATCATGAACACAAGTAAAAAGCAAAAGGGATAAATAGATAGAATCAATTACTTGAGAAAACTTGACTGATCCCACTAATGCTCAGCGAGAGATGAAGAAAATCCCCATTGATGATTTTTTTCTTTATACAATTTTGCTAAAAAACGATTAAAGTTACTAAACAGCAGCAGCTTTAGTCGTTTTTTAGCTTTTTTAATCCACAAAAAATCTAGATTCTATTTATTTTCTATTTATTTAAAAAATTTTGTTCCATTTTCTCAGAAATATGTTAACCTATAATTAAAATGAGTTAACAAAGGAGATTGGGATATATAATGACATCAAATGTTTCTAGAACAAAAAGTAAATTTTCAACACTAGATATTGTTTATTGTGGTTTGTTCGCAACTTTAATGATGATTGGAGCGAATATTACATCTTTCGCGCCGTTTTTAGTAGTTGGCGGGGTGCCGATTACACTTCAACCGTTATTTGCCATTTTAGCAGGACTAGTTTTGGGTAGCCGTTTAGGGGCTGTTTCGATAACTGTTTATACACTTCTTGGTCTAGTAGGTGCGCCTGTATTTGCAAAATTCAGCGGTGGTTTCTCGTCTATTCTGAGTCCAACATTCGGATTCATCGTAACGTTTATTCTTTCCGCTTATGTTGCAGGAAAAATGGTTGAATATCGCCGTACAAAAACAATGTATATCACTGCAGCACTTGTAGGAATAGCTATTAATTATTTGATTGGTACGAACTGGATGTATTATGCGTATAAGCTTTGGGCAGCAGCACCAGAAGGTTTTACTTACAAAATGGCATGGTTTTGGATGATTCCACCACTTCCAAAGGATATTATTTTAGCTGTATTTGCCGGCATATTTGGGTACCGCTTACAAAAAATCATAAAGGTGGGGCATTAAGATGAATTACGAAAAGGTCGCAAATCAAGTAATCAATGGTTATCAAATTTCAGATGAAGAAGCGTTCAACATTTTAAATTGCCCAGATGTAGATTTATTGAAGTTATTAGATGCTTCCTATCAAATTCGTCATCATTATTTTGGCAACAAAGTAAAGCTTAACATGATTATTAATACGAAATCAGGGTTGTGTCCAGAAAACTGTGGCTATTGCTCGCAGTCCATTGTTTCAAAAGCGCCAATTGAAAAATATCCAATGATGAAACAAGCTGAAATTGTAGCTGGAGCAGATCGGGCAGCCTCCTTAAACGTAGGTACATATTGTATTGTTGCAAGTGGAAGAGGTCCGGTCGATCGAGAAATCGATATTGTTGTGAATTCAGTCAAAACGATTAAAGACAAGCATAAGGATATGACGATCTGTGCGTGTTTAGGAATTTTGAAGCCTGAACAAGCGGAACGTTTAAAATCGGCTGGTGTAGATCGCTACAATCATAATATCAACACATCCGCTAGAAATTATAGGAACATTACAACAACGCATACATATGATGATCGTGTGCAAACTGTTAAACAAGCAAAAGCAGCTGGTATCTCACCATGTTCTGGTGTAATCGTTGGTATGAAGGAAACACAACAGGATGTTATTGATATGGCAAGAAGTTTACGAGCACTAGATGCGGATTCAATTCCTGTTAATTTTTTAAATGCTATTGAAGGGACACCGCTGGAAGGAACACATGAACTAACGCCTCGTTATTGTCTAAAAGTATTAGCGTTATTCCGTTTTATCAATCCGACAAAGGAAATACGGGTTTCTGGTGGCCGCGAAGTGAACCTAGGCTCATTACAACCATTAAGCTTGTACCCGGCAAATTCTATTTTCTTAGGCGACTATCTTACAACAGATGGACAACCAGGTGTTGAAGATAAGAAAATGCTCGAAGAAATGGGATTCGAAATTGATCTAGCCCCATTGCATGAGAGTGCTTGTATGTAAAATAATTAAGATTTTTCTATTAAAAAAATGGGGTGTCCAGAAAGTATTCGGACAACCCCATCTTTGTATAGGAATGACTAGCTTAGTTTTTTTATGAAGACTACTTTTAAATAATTAAATTCCGGAAAGTCTCGATTTGCTCGAAAATCCTTTGGTAGTCCATATTGGTCGATTATTTTATATTTTGTATTTGTTTCTTTAAATGCCTGTTCGATAAAAGATTTGAATTTCTTCATCCCAAAGCTTGCATTATTGGTGGAAGCAACAATAATACCATTCTTTTCAGTAATAGCAATGGCATCTGCCAACAATTTTGGATAGTCCTTTGCAGTAGAGAAGGTCATCTTTTTAGTACGTGCAAAACTTGGAGGATCTAAAACGACTAAATCGAATTTCAATTCATGTCGAATAGCATATTTAAAGTAGTGGAATACATCCATAACCTTAATATCTTGAGCTTCAAAATCAATGCCATTGACACTGAATTGTTCGATTGTTTTGGCTAGACTTCGCTTTGCAAGATCAACACTAGTTGTTTTGCGAGCGCCCCCTAATGCAGCAGCTACTGAAAAAGCACCTGTATAAGAAAATGTATTGAGCATATTCGTTCCTTTAGCGTAACGATCACGAATCGCGCGTCGGACATCGCGTTGATCAAGGAAAATACCTGTCATTGCACCATCATTTAAGTTAATGGCGAAGTTCATGTCATTTTCTTTCACTATGATAGGAAAGTCGCCTGCAGTTCCCATTACAAAATCGTCTTGATCCACATATTGACCTTTCGTATCGAAACGTTTTTTCTCATAGATTGCTTTGTAATCAACGAATTCATTTAAAGCGTTATAAATGTATTCCTTAAAAGAATATATTCCTTCACTATACCAACTCGCCATATAATATCCATCAAAATAGTCGATGGTTAAGCCACCAATACCATCACCTTCACCATTGAAGATACGGAAAGCGGTAGTTTCATCATTATGGAAAAACTCTTCACGATGGGATAGGGCTATTTTAATCTTTTTATTAAAGAAAGATTGATCGATTTGTTCATGCTCTTTTGTAGTTAAAATCCAGCCGATTCCTTTATTTTGAAGACCGTAATAACCAGTTCCAATATAGCGGTTATGCTGATCTACTAAACGAACAATTTCACCTTCTTCCAAAGGTTCTTTGTGTTGAGTGGCATCTTTTAATATGAGTGAATAGCCTCTTTTTAGTTCAGGAACATACTTGGGGTCTATTCGTAAAGTACGTATATTTGTCATCTTGTCATCCTTAAGGTTTATTTTCCTCATTATCGCATTTTTTCGGAAGAAATGCGAAAGTAAGTATCTTATATGAACGCCGAAAAAGAATACGCTCTTCTCAATGAGCGATACTAAAAAAGCATTTTGACTTAAAAGAGCTCAAAATGTTTTTTTAGCTCTTTATATGTAAAAAATGTCCAATAAAATGGCTGAAGTATTAAAAACCAAGTGAATATTAGCCATTTTGTATTATTTGTAATAAAAAGTAATGACATTGTAAATGAAATTGCGTTGTTTCTTTACCGTGATTTCACTAAGATTAGTACATAAGTTAATAAATATTTAACGAATTGCATTGAATAAATCAAAAAAAGACTAAAATATTGGAGGTACAATATCTACATGAATAAGAAAAGCGTATTAGCAAGTACATTAACCTTAGCATTAGGCCTTGGTACATTATTAGGGGCAGCTCCTCAAGAACAAGTCCAAACTCAAACTCCAACTAAAACTAATATTCATCAAAATTTACATATAACAACTGTTTCAAGTTCCAAAGCGGTTAAATTTTCAGGAAAATACAAAACAACAGCAGCTCTTAATATGAGAAAAGGAGCTTCAACAAAATATAAAAGAATTACAACTCTCAAAAAAGGAGCAGTTGTAACAGCTAAATATAAGAAAACGACAAGCGGTAAAAAATGGTATAAAGTAAAATATAAAAGCAAATATGGCTGGGTTTCAGCTTCATATGTGAAAAAGTACAAAAAAGCAAAAAAAGTTTCTAGTGCAGTAGCTGCAAGTAAAGTTATTAGTGCTGGTAAGAAGTATTTAGGAGTACCTTATGTATGGGGAGGTATGTCACCATCAGGATTCGATTGTTCAGGTTTTACAGCATATGTTTACAAAAAAGCGGGTTATGGTACATTGCCTCATAGCAGCCGTACACAATATTCTGTTACAAAACGAGTAAGTAAACCGGCTGTTGGTGATTTAATCTTCTTTGGTGCAACACCAAGTAGTCGTTCTATTACTCATGTAGGAATTTATGCAGGAAATAACTTAGTGCTACATGCAGCAGGTAACAAAGTTCAAATCCAAAGTGTAGCAAAAGGAAGCTATTGGGCTCCACGTATTATTGGTTATGGTTCACTATAAGTAAAATAATTAATAGCTATCTGAAAAGTCATGTTTGATAAAAAAACAATTCTTCAACTCTTCAACTAGTCAATAAGGATCTGCTCATTCTAATTTTTAGAGAGGAGCAGGTCTTTTTTTTGCGACGAAAGCGAAGCGGCAGGAGCAGGTCTTTTTTTGCGACGAAAGCGAAGCGGCAGGAGCAGGTCTTTTTTTGCGACGAAAGCGAAGCGGCAGGAGCAGGTCTTTTTTTTGCGACGAGAGCGAAGCGGCAGGAGCAGGTCTTTTTTGCGACGAAAGCGAAGCGGCAGGAGCAGGTCTTTTTTGCGACGAGAGCGAAGCGGCAGGAGCAGATTCTTGTTTATCGAACAGATACTTGTTTGCATTGTTTAAGATGATTGACATTGATTTCGGGAGCGGATAGAGCCTCTGGCGAATATTACGGATTTTGAAGAGGAGTTTTTTCGAACAGGCTTGAAAAGGACAATTGCTTCTCAGCGTAATGGTAATGGATCTTTTGCATCCTGATGATCTCTTCTCCATGTTTTAATTCTTCAGTATCTACATAAAAAGCTCTAAGTAAGAGAAAATGCGATCTCTCACTAGAGCTCTCGTTTAAGCTTTTGTGGCAGCACCAATGCTAGAAACGATTTCTGCAATGACAATTTGGCTGCCAAGTAATGGTGATTCCTTTGGTGCTTCTCCTGATTTAGGTTCTGGACGTTTATGGGCTTGTTTAAAAGCATCGCTTTCACGCCATTTTTTAAAGCCTTCGAGGTTTTTCCAATACATATTAACGCTCATCTCATCATATTCTTCAAAATCTTTGCAAACAGCAACTTCTACTTTTACAAATCCCTCAAATGACTGCAATGCACCTGGACGTGTGAAGTTGGGCGCCATTTTTTCTGCGAAGCCTTTTTTTACTTTGATGCGGTTAGTGACTACGTACATTTAGAATCGCTCCTTTAGAATCAATAGTATGTTTTCAAAGAAAGCGTATATCAAATGGAGTCTTTAAAGCAAATGAGAGCCATTGCAAAAGGAAGATTTTCGTTAATCTTGGGGTTGTGAGGAGTGGAGATCAAAGCGTTTGTCTGCAGCCAAACAGAGAAATATTAAGTATTCATTGTATCAAACAAAAACTAAAAACACATCAGTAGCATTGAGGGTGGGCTACTGATGTTTATAAGGAGAGTCTTTCATTTGTCATGCAATATCCAACTTTATACAATATAAAGCGATGTACCACAATTGCATAACGTCACTAACATGTTGATGTCAGTCATTAGAATAAAGGAGGGTCTAATTCCAACTATTCTAATTGGATATATTATAAAATGTAAAAGTGATATTTGCAATACTAATAATATAAAAATAGTGAAAAATCAAAAGTTTTTGAATTAAATTGGATACTAGTACAACAATAAGCATGCTGTTGAACCTTTAATTGTGCATTTGCACAAATTTTCTGGAGAAGAAGAAGATTGCTAGAATAATGCCATGAATTCCTGTAAAATATGAGAAAGAATATTCAGAATAATCATTGATCTTTTTAGCGATGTATATACAAATTAAGGGGTGATTGTATGTTAAAAAGATTGCTCAGGTTTTTAGGATTTATAACAGATGAGTTGGATGATGATTATGACGACACAATACACCATTACAATTCATGAAAGTAAAAAATAGCCGACTCGGAATATTTTTTGATTCCAAGCCGGCTATTTTATTTTTGAATTGATAAACTTAATTTGATGGATAGAATTGGATCATTAACACATCTGATAATAAATGGCATTATACATTTTGAAACCCTATTGATTTTAAATAAATTTTTCTTTTTTGAGCATATTTTTAATTTCATCTTTCGTCAATAAAGAATTTTCAATTTTTTTTATTTGTGGATCGATCGTAGAAGCGCCTTTTTGGTTGGCAGAGATTAATAGCAAATCTTCATCAAGTGAGGATGCAAGGTCTTTCTCATTTTCTGCTATAAGCACTTCTTTTAATTTTTCACCTGGTCTAATACCAATTTCAATGATTTTCACATCGCTTTTCCCTGAATGCTCAATAAGAACTTCAGCCAAATCAATGATTCGGAAAGCGTCCATATTCATCACAAATGTTTCTCCGCCTTGAGAAATACGGGCTGCTTTTAACAATCTTACAATAGCTTCTCTAGGAGAAACAAAATAGCGAATCATTCTTTTATCCGTTATATGGACTTCTCCTAATTCTGCAATCTGCTTTTGGAAGAGCGGGAGTACACTACCACTACTCCCTAATACATTGCCCCCTCGAACACATGAAAATTTAGTATCAGACAATTTACTATTAGCATGGATGATTAGTTTTTCACCGAGCGCCTTTGTCATTCCATAAGTATTAGCGGGATCAGCTGCCTTATCAGTAGATACATAAATCACTTTTTTTATATGGTTTTCTACTGCCGCATCAATGACATTTTGTGTACCTAATATGTTGGTTTTGATGGATTCTACAGGGTTTTCCTCACATATTGGAACATGTTTAAGTGCCGCTAGGTGAAATAAATAATCAACGCCTTCTGTGGCTGCTAATAGTGCTGCTTTATCTCTTATATCCCCTATGAAAAAGAACAGATTATCATTAGCCATCTTTCTTCTTAGTTCAACTTGGCTGTTTTCATTTCTTGAATAGACGATTATTTTTTTGGGGTGAAATGTAAGAAGCTGACGAATCAATTCTTCTCCCCAAGAACCAGTCCCCCCTGTTACGAGTATGGTTGAGTCCTTATACACAGTAGCTCCTCCTATAATACCGCTAACAGTATTTAGATTATTGTTCAAGTTTGATACCACTAAGGATTTGATCCCAAAGATGATGGTTTCCTTCCCATTTATCATAATTTGGAAAATCAACTGCGTACACATTTGGAAGCGGCCAGTTTTTTTCCACAATGCCACTCACATGTGTGTGGTTGATAAGCAAAATACTGAAATCATTTTTGACTAAATTTCTTAAAACAGCTTGCAATCCTACTACATCCTCAAAGCTTCCTTCAGTTCTTACAAAAAGAATCCGTTTAGCTGTTTCCATTTTTTCGAGGAAACGTTTTGTCCGTCGATTATATTTTTCCATCACCTCATCGTAAGAACCAAGATAAGTTAAAGAGTTCTTGTCTGTTCCGAAGTCGTGATTGGATACAAAGTGATAATGATCATCAGAAACACAAATCATGTGTGGTACACCAGGACCAACAATTCTTAAATTTCCAAATCTCATGAGTCCTTGGAATCTATTTTGTAGCAATAAGTTAACTTTTGATAATTCGGGAGTGGCTGCCCAGTCGAATACTCCAGAATAAGGTCGGAGTTGATGTTTTTTTAATTGAATGGAAGTCAAACACAAATCACCTAAGCTAAATATTGCATCATAATTTCCCATTAATTCTTGTCTATTCATTTTGCACCTCTCCTGTAAGAGTTTTAATGTTGTCAAAGAGATGGAGGCGAGTATAAATAATGATTAATGAATCAAAAGAATATAAACTCCTTTTAAGTATTTAGCTAGGTTTAAGGAGTATTGCTTACACTACCCAAAACTCAAAAGATGAAGACTGGGGCTGCCTAAGAAAGTTCCGCAAAATAAAAATCCTCTATGCTTTCCGCAAGCCAAGCACGAATCATACCATTCCTAATTCTTTACCTAGCTGTCATATCCGTGTTTTTTCTTGTGAGTCTATGTGTATTTTTCTTTTGAGACAGCCCCAGAGTGATCGATTGTAAAGTGTGACATCAACAATTGACATCTTCAAGCTCGCATGTACAGTGTATTTCCTAATCTAGATGAGGAAAATACATGATCAACTCGTTAAATATAAAGCTTTACCATCTATCCCGCGTTAACGGGCAGTATGACCTCCACCTCTAGGTTTAGAGAGAAACGAGAAAGGATAAGTGGAGGATTAACTGCCCATAAAAGCCCGATCGGTTCAGCTACCCATCAGTGGGGGATAATCCCACTGATGAAAGTTTCACTCTATCCGATTGTTTTTGGATAGAAATTCACGATTTCAAGAACAATTGGGCTACCAGCAGGGATTTCAGATTCTTCTGGGACAGAAATGATTAATGATCCAATCCCTTGTTCACCTGCTGTATATGCAAAGGTATCATCCATTTGTAATACACCGTTTACAAAAACATGGAAATAGTTATTATTTAAATTAAGAACGGGTAAAGTTTCTACCACTTCTCCTGAGTCGTTTAAAAAATCATTTGTATTAATTTTATAGGTTGTTAAACTTTGAACAGTTTCAGGTACTTCGTAAAATAAACGTGTTACTAATGGTGAAGTTGAAAAATTTTGATGACTATTGATGGCAAGCTTAAGAATCTTTAATGCCAAGAAATCACTCCTTTTTGTTTTTTCATAGCATCATATGTAGTAAAAAAGTTTTGACTCGGGACATTGGTAAGGTAAAAAGCAAAAATAAGAATTTTTTCCTAATTCGAACCATTTTTTAAAAAAGTACATATTAATAAGAAAAAAGCCTTTTTACTGAAAAACAGGAGGAATGTTATGCAGAGAAAAAAGGATACATTAGGTAATTCATCAGCTCGTCCACTACTCCTTCCTTTCCCAAAGCTAATAACAAAGCCACTTTATTTGAAGCCACCGAGTAAAATCAAAACCACAGAGTTTTATACGATATCAGATGGGTGGAAGAAAACATACACGATCGAGGACTGTATGGAGAATGCGGGAGAGCAAAACATAAAAGATGTTTCTGAAGTATCTTTGATCAATCTTTTTATTAATGGTGTTTTGCAGCCTAAAGTTAACTATGAAGTAAGAATGGGGAAAATTATTTTAAAAACGGTAGACGCACCAGCTAAAGGTTCTCCTATCATACTTCAAATGATCACCGTCTAGCGATTTCTCCATATAAATAAGCAGTAAGCTCCTTACATCAAGAAGCGAGGAGCAGGCAGAGAATAGGAAAGGGAACAACGATTAGTTAAAAGCACGATTGGTTCGGGCGGGCAGGATGTTGATCACTCAGATGTTACCACAGGACGTGGCGCCTTTCACTTCCGTTCCTCTATTTAATGGGAGATGAAGAAAATCTCTACTGAGGAAGTTTCACTTTATTCATTTGAAATAGTCATTCGTTTAGAAAAAAAGGATAGGGCTGCATATTCTAAAAATATGTAAATCAAATAAAGGAGACCTGATATGAAAATTTTGCTTGCCACTTATTGGAATGTCCCTCATCTTGGTGGTGTATGGAACTATATGCAACAGCTTAAGAAAAGCTTGGAGGAACGGGGGCATGAGGTAGATTTAATGGGATACGGAGAAGAAAATACAATCATCCATAAAGTAAATACAGGAGAGAAAGTCGAAAAAAGCAAACTTCTTCCTTTCCTTCAAGCTAAATTTCCTCTTTATATGTACCCGAATGTTTACACGAATAAGCTTGTCGAATTTTCTGAGTTTCACAGATACCTCTTTGAATTAGGCGCTACGTATTTGGGATTAGAAAAATATGATCTTATTCATACACAAGATGTTATATCTACTGCCTCCATTAAACGTGTCAAACCTCAAAATACACCACTTATTGCAACTCTTCATGGTTCAGTAGCTCATGAAATTAGGCATCAACTAACGACTATCCACCAATCCCCTACATCTCACATGGCTAGAGAATATTATGACGAACTAGAACGTCTTGGAGCAACTTCTTCAGATTTAACGATTGTAGCAAACCATTGGCTAGAAAATATTTTACGCGACGAATTTGGGGTTCCTCAACACCAGCTTCGCGTCCTTCATTATGGATTTGATAGCGAAGAATTTATTAAACAAAAAAGTAAACAGTCTTACATTGATCGTCCAATCAATAAGAAAGTGATCATTTACTCAGGGAGACTTACGGAACTGAAAGGAGTTAATTACCTTATTCAGGCACTAGCCAATTTAAAAGCGATACGTCAGGATTGGATTTGTTGGATCGTAGGGACCGGAGATAAGCAGGAAGAGCTTCAATCATTAACGAAATCATTAAATTTAGATAATGACATTTTCTTTTTAGGTAGTCGTGATGACGTACCGGCACTACTTTCTAAAGCAGATATATATGTACTTCCTTCTATTATAGAAAACCAGCCCTTATCTTTAATTGAAGCACAGCTAGCAGGAAAACCTTCTATTGTAAGTAATGTTGGTGGATTACCTGAAATGATTGAGAACAATATCACGGGGCTATTAGTTGAACCCAAAGATGTATATGGTCTTTTCATAAGCTTAAACCGGTTATTGACGGATTCGTTATTTGCCAAAAATCTAGGCGAAAATGCGAAAAAATGGGGAATGACACATTGGTCATTTGAAAATGGTATCAGAAATCTATTAAAAGCTTATGATGAAGTATTATTAAAGAAGAAAACAGGTGATATAAATGGGTAAATATACAGGAAGTTTGAAAAAATGGTATAGTTCATTATTTAAAAAAAATGGGGAAAAAGACATCAGCGAATCTATAGATGAATTTAGTATAAATGAGGTGAATGTGGAAGAACTTAGTGTGAACGAAGAACCTCAGCCAAACATAGTCCAAGTCGAACATACTTATCAAAATAATGTTCAGACCAGTATTTCCACAGAAACTCCAATTCTTTTATACGATGGGAAATATGATGACCTTTTTTTAACGCCAACCGCTACAATCCCTAAATCAATCGTACGTGAAGAATTTTGGGATGTTATAAAAGAGAGATTACCAGAAGATTACACAATCCCTTGCCAGTCATCCAAGTATCTTTATAATATTTATTTTTAAATCAATTTCATCATGCAAAATTTGAAGAAAAAGCACGAACGGTCCATTCAAAAATTTTTATCAAGTTTAGAGTTGTGAAGCGGATGGTGACGCCGGCGGGAAAAGCTTGAACTGAAAGGTCCACAGGAAAAAGCTTGAGGAACAGAATCCAAAAGTGTCACGTCCTATGACAACGGCTTCACATCTGTCACTTACGCTTTGCGGAGAAACTCTGGTGCCAACATCATGTTGGGACGATGAGGCTAAAGCCAAGCCCGCGGAAATCGTCCGTTTATAGCGGAACATAAACAGCTCGGATGTTTAAAAATTAAAAAGTATCTATGAAATTGATTCTCTTAAAAGGAAAAGAAAAATTATCATTTATATGATTAAAAGGAGAATGATAAATGAAGGCAATTGTGACTGGTGGAGCTGGATTTATAGGTTCCCACCTAGTTGACGAACTAATTGCAAAAGGTGCTAAAGTTTATGTGATCGATAATCTTAGCGCTGGCAAATTGTCCAATCTTAACGAAAAAGCCGAATTGTATGACATTGATATTTGTCATCCGAAAATAAAAAGCCTCATAAAGGATTTAAAACCAGATGCTCTATTTCATTTGGCTGCACAAGCGGATGTTGGTAAATCAGTTGAAAATCCTGTAGAAGATGCAAGAGTTAATATTGATGGGACCATTAATCTACTTCAAAGCTGTGTTGGCTCGTCTGTACGCAAGTTTATTTTTTCTTCTACATCTGCCGTATATGGGAATATTCAACGCGATATGATTACGGAAAATGAGCGAACTGTTCCCTCTTCATTTTATGGCCTTTCCAAATTGTCGGCAGAGTCATATATTAGGATATTCCATGACCTTTTCGGTTTACAGTATACGATTTTACGATATGCAAATGTTTATGGACCTCGACAGTTACCAAAAGGGGATGGAGGGGTTGTTTCAGTCTTTCTAGATCGATTAAAAAAAGGAGAACCAATAACCATTCATGGCGATGGAGAGCAAACAAGAGATTTTATCTTTGTAAAAGATGTAGTAGCGGCCAATATAGCCGCTGTCGATAAAGCAGACCATCAAACACTCCATATTAGCACTGGTAAAAGTATCTCTATAAATGATTTATTAGAACGTATATCCGAAATACACAAACTACCTATTACTAAAGAAATCGCTCTCTCACGTGTAGGCGATATCAGACATAGTTGTCTTTCAAACCAGCTTGCAAAAGATTACTTAAAATGGCAACCTAGCATATCAATTTCTGAGGGGCTATATCATGCATACAACCAAGCCACATAAAACGGAACAGCGCAGTATATTAATAACCGGTGCTAATGGTTTTACGGGTTTGCATGCATGCCACTATTTTGCAAATGCTGGATATACGGTCTATGCTCTTGTAAGAACGCCTTCCAAAATTCCTCCCCATAAAAATATAAATGAACGACTTTGTGATCTTACCGATAAACAATCCATCAAAAAAATATTGCATATGATAAAACCACACTTTATCTTGCATCTTGCTGGGCAAAACTCTGTACCTACGTCATGGTCTGATCCCATAAATACTTTCGAGTCAAATGTGATGTGTACAGCATATTTGCTTGATGCCATTCGAACAGACTCAAACGATTCTAAAACCATTATAGTGGGTTCTGTTTTACAATCGAATTTATCATTTCCTTCCTCATTTCAACATCCATATGCTCTAAGCAAGACGATTCAAACAGGTCTATCTGGAGCATATGGTTCTTTATTTGAATTAGACGTCATTATAGCCAATCCTTCCAATTTAATAGGACCAGGTCATTCAACAGGAGTATGCTCTCTGCTGGCTCAAAAAGTAGCAAGGATGGAAAAAGGGCAAGAAGAAAAAAAGCTAGTAGTCCATAATTTATTAGCAAAAAGGAATTTTCTTGATGTAAGAGATGCGGTAAAAGCCTATGGATTATTATTTTCTAAAGGAAAAACTGGTGAAATATATGAAATTGCATCAGTAAAAATGAGAAGCATTGGAGAAATTACGGATATTTTGAAACAAATTTCTACGATAGATTTTGAGGTACATTCTCTGACCGAACAACAGGAGATAACACCGATGATTTATGCAACTGCTATAAAAGAGCTTGGATGGGCACCCACAATTCCTTTTGAACAGTCCATACTCGAAATATTAAATTTCCAAAGAAAAAACATAGTCTAAAAATAATGAACAATCTTTTTGGCTAAATTTAATTCAAATGCCTCTTAATAGTTTTGCTCTTTTCATATTGTAGTAGTGGAAAGATGTTATTTTTCTTTCTAAATAATGAAAGAGAGGAGGCAAAAATATGGCTGAAAAAACATTTGTCAACAACAGTCCTGCAACATTACAGATTACTATTTATATTAGAGAAGATAATATCCCATACAGTAATATTGGCACAGAATCATTTGAGCTTCTTCCTGGTGAAACAAAGACAATTACTTATGGGGATCCAGTAAATGTTTATCTAAATGGTATAAACTTCTTCACTATATATTCCGGTGATTTGTATAGTAAAGTCCAATTTATAACTGCATTAAGTACTGAATTGGATAATTTACTGAATACTAATGATATATTGACAGTCACTAAAGTTGAAACGGATTATGTATTAACGGGTTCAAACGAAAATCCGTTTCTAGATGCTGTAAATAACGCCCAAACAGCACAAGAAATGCAGGCAGCAATTGAAGATCCAGGTTTGGGGTTAGATTTAACCGCTTACAACAACCTTACGGAAGTAGAAAAAGAAGAAGTAGCCACTACTGTATTAAATAACAGACCTGTTGATGGTTACCCAAGTGTAGCTGCAGTTCAATTAGCACTAGATACAGCAATTGGTCAAATCGTCGATCCATTAAATATTTATGTTCAGCAAGGGTCAAGTGGGAATGGTAGCTTCGCAAATCCATTTGGCACAATTGCAGAAGGACTTGCTGCTGTAGCGGCTGGTGGTACCCTGAATATCCTTGCAGGGACATATCCGATTACAACGCAGATTAACATCAATAAACAAGGACTTACAGTAAAAGGTGTAGCTGGCACAATTCTAATGCTGCAAGCAGATATTATTCCATTGTTAATCACAGCTGATAATACAAGAATCGAAGGATTGACACTTACTAGTGAAACTGCTTATGCAAAAGAATTTATTCAAGTAGGCGGGGACAATACGAGTCTTGTCGGCAACACAATATATGGACCTGATCAACCTCTTCCAATGGACAATTGGGTTGTGAACAGAGCGGTTGTACCACAAGTTAGTATACAAAATTTACTAGTCGAAAATAATGTTTTCTATTCTTTAAGAACGGGCATCTATATTAATCCAAATGTAACTGGGCTGATCAGTGGCAATACTATTTACAACACAAAAGGCGGTCTGTTAGTTGACAGGGCTTTCATTGTAATCGACGGAAATTCTTGGGGTATACCAGCCAATGAATTCGATATAGTACTCTTAGCTGGAACAACTACAGGACCACCTTACGATGATTTAACCGTTTTAAGCGAGAATAATGATAATGCAACCATATCTGATCAAAGAGCAGGCTAATCAAGATCATAAACTCTACAAATATCCTTAAACCTTTTATACTTTTATAACAGCACAGACTCTCACTCCGAAACCTTTTATAACGATTTCAATTGATTTAGCATCCACATCCTATTGAAAAAGACTGTAAGCAAACAGCGTGCAACCGTTTGTTTTACAGTCTTTTTTTGGATATGATGTCGAATGTTTAGTTAAGTTTGATAAATTTTAGTGATATTGAATTTCTTTTAGTACATCAATTGTATGAATATCGATTCCTAATGCTTTCGCAACGCCTTCTCCGTATTTAGGATCGGCTTTATAACAGTGGATGATATGGCGCTCTTTGATAAAGTCTTCAACGCCTTCCATATTACGAGCGGTGTTGTCGAATAGACGTTGTTGTTCATCTGGGCTCATGATGTTGAATAATTTACCTGGTTGTTCAAAGTAGTTGTCATCATCTTCGCGGAAGTCGTAAATGTCTGCTGGGCCATCTAATGGTTCGGCAGGGTTTTTGAACTTAGGTTGTTCTTGCCATTCACCATAGCTATTTGGTTCGTAGTGTAAAGTGCCACCCAAGTTGCCATCTACACGCATAGCGCCATCACGATGCCAAGTGTGTACAGGGCATTTTGGGGCATTGACTGGAATTTGATAATGATTGACACCTAAACGATAGCGTTGTGCGTCTGCATATGAGAATAGGCGGGCTTGTAGCATGCGGTCTGGTGAGAAGCTAATACCAGGTACTGTGTTAGCAGGTGAGAATGCTGCTTGTTCCACATCTGCAAAGTAGTTTTCTGGGTTACGGTTTAGCTCGAATTCTCCAACTTCAATTAGTGGATAATCCTTTTTATACCAAACTTTTGTTAAGTCAAACGGATTATCAGGATGATTTTTTGCCTGTTCATCTGTCATTACTTGGATGTACACTTTCCATTTAGGAAATTCGCCACGTTCGATTGCCTCATATAGGTCACGTTGTGAAGATTCACGATCTTTAGCAATCACTTCAGCTGCTTCTTCATCTGTTAGATTTTGAATACCTTGCTGAGTTCTAAAATGGAATTTCACATAAACACGTTCATTTTGAGCATTGATCATAGAGTAAGTGTGAGAACCGAAGCCATGCATATGGCGATAGTCACTTGGAATACCACGGTCACCCATTACATAAGTGATTTGGTGTAATGCTTCGGGAAGATTTGTCCAGAAGTCCCAGTTGTTATTTGCTGAACGCATATTTGTACGTGGATCACGTTTAACTGCATGATTTAAATCAGGGAAGTGCAATGGATCGCGGAAGAAGAATACAGGTGTATTGTTCCCAACTAGATCCCAGTTACCCTGTTCTGTGTAGAATTTTAAGGCAAAACCGCGAATATCGCGTTCAGCATCAGCAGCGCCGCGTTCACCTGCTACAGTAGAGAAACGAGCAAACATAGGCGTTTTCTTGCCAACTTCTGAGAAAATAGCTGCCTTTGTATATTTTGTAATGTCATGAGTGACTGTAAAGGTACCGAAAGCACCTGATCCTTTGGCGTGCATACGGCGTTCTGGAATGACTTCACGATTGAAGTTAGCTAGTTTTTCGATCAACCAAACATCTTGTAAAAGAATGGGACCTCGTTTACCAGCAGTCATCGAATTTGTATTACTTACGACAGGAGCACCAGCGGCAGTAGTTAACTTTTTGTTTCGATCATTTGTCATGAAATGATTCCTCCTATTAAAATCTTAGAATTGCCTTTTCGAACATAACTATAACAGATTAATAATTAAAAGTAAATTATAATGATTCTATTTTAATAATTAATTTTTAAAAATAGTAAGTATAATTTAAATTATTCCCTAAATAGGTAATTATTATGTTATATTTCATAATTATTTCTTTAAAGGAGAGTAAAAATATTCTGTTATAGATTTTTAGTCCATCACCATTGGATTTGACTTGTATTCTGCCAGTACATTTTCAGGACTCGTTTCTATTTAAATCTTGAGATGAGGGTCATACTGTCCGTTAAAGGGGGATAAATTGATGAACAATAAGAAAGTTACGCTCTATAAAGATGCTTTTATCCACTCAGATCAGGGAAGCCACTGCGCAAGCCCTCGGTACCAGAAGTTTATTAAAAAATATGATTTGGATCAGTCTATGTAACGGAGAGAGAACTGTTGGGATAATGCCACACAAGAGTCATTCTTTGACCATCTGAAGGATGATGTCGATGATCAATCGGCAAAAAGCTGAAGGAATTAGTGTCAAAAATAAATCATTACATGGTTTACTATACTAATTACCGCTATCAGTGGAATTTAAAAAAGATGATTCCTATTCAATATAGAAACCATCTTCTAGCTACTTAATCCCTTTTTTATTGTGTCCTTGACATAGGTGCCAGTTTAAATTAGCTACCCTTTTCTATTTTTTAAAAAATGAATGATTAAATATACAACCAGTGCCATAAGCGTTAAGATGACTAAAAAACTAAATAATCCCATTTTTACTTACCAAAAAAATCCTTCAGCTTCTGTAGTTACTTTGTTTCCTGCAACTTTTAAATGTAATGTAGGACTACTTGAACCCCATCCGTTAATCCAAGTTGTAACAATTTTATAGTAAGCATAAGCAGCTTGTGAAGAAGTTTCCGTTGATCTCACAAGTTTTAAAGTCTCTGATGATACAGATCCACCTATAATTCTAATCGGTCTTTCTCCATAAACTGATTTGATCTTAGAATAACCTGATTTAGGTACATATATTGTGGCATAAAATTCAGATGCTAATGTTCCTGCATCGTAATAAACTCTCCATGTTTGTGTACCAGGATCAACAGGATAGGTAGCGAAAAGTGAGATAGTTGTTGCTGGTTCAATACCTACAGTGGCTTTTTCACCATTAGGTAAGTCCATTTGAGTTTCTTGTTTTTGATTTTTTTCTAAATCAAATGTAGCTGATAAATCTGAAGTATTAACATTGTTAGATTCAGCAGCGAATGCTTTATCAGTTTTAATAAAAGTGAATAAACACAATAAAACTAATACACTCCCAACCAAAAATGCGTACTTGTTTTTCAAACTAACATTTTGCATATATTTTCTCCCTTTTTTAATATAATATATTATAAATGAATCAATTTCATCAATCATTTTCTTCTTAAAAAATACGAACATTTAATAATAACTAATTTTGATAATTGTGGAGCGGAAGACGGCGACTCCTCGAAAATGCATGCATTTTCTTCGTGCGGTGTTAGTTCAGGAAGTTTATTCAAAGTCCTACGGGAAAAGCTTGAGCTGAAAGCCCCACAGGAACAATTTAAGGGACAAAGCCTAAGTTCGCCACGTCCTGTGGCAACGGCTTCGGGGTCAACATCGTGTCGACCCGAGGAGATTGAAGCCAAGCCCGTGGAAAGCGCCGTCTGGAGTGGAACAAAAACTTCTGAATATTAATGTTCATGTTGATTTAAAACGTTCGTGTTTTTTATCTGAATTTTGCATTATGAAATTGATTCAAATATTACACTATAATTATTATTTGTCAATATTTTCTTTTTTATATTAATTGTTGGATGATCAGATATTATCTATTGCTTATAGATTAAATGAAAATAGTTATTCCTGTATATATTTTTATTTAACTTCCACATTACGTATATTAAAGGGGAATTTAGGATGTAATTCCCCCTTTAACTAAAAAAACAGCTTAAACATCAGCTTAGGGAGTGTATGTACACTCCCTAAGCCTTCCCTACCATAAGATTGACAGTTCGATTCTTAAATGTTCTTCAAACGCAATGCGTATTTTTGGAAATATCCTTTTTATAGAAAATATTAAAAATAACGAATTTAATGAAATGTACTTAATTGAAAATGATATTTTATAAATCTTCACGCGTGTTGATTTTACAAAAATTAGGTCGTCTGTGACGTAATTTTTGACAAAACCTGTATTTTTCGGACCATTTATATGGATCTTCGCTGCGGCTTGCTCGTTCCTTTTGTGTGGCACATATTCGATAAAAAAACAATCCAATGTCCTGCGGAAAGAGCGAATAAATCTTTTGAAAGAGCGAATAAAATCCCTGAGAGAGCAAATAAATTGTCTCAAGGGGCGAATAAATACTTTATGGATAAAATTGGATAACCAACGTGCCTGATAAATCTTCTAAAACCTCTATAAAGATGGTAAATAATTTTACCTATTAAAGAAAATATAATAGGTTGAGAGCCGTTTTGATTTTTTGTATAGTTCATCGCTGTGTTTACCTTCCTATTTCTATGCTTGATTGGATCGTTTTATCCCGCATAACGGACAGTAAGACCCCCACCTCAAGGTTTAGAGAGAAACGGATAGTTGGGGGGATCAACTGCCGCATGCGTCCGATTGGTTTGGGCGGGCAAGATGTTGGTCCCTCAGGTATTGCCATAAGACGTGGTGCTTTTAACCTGAGTTTCTCTAGTTCAGTGGGGGATGAAGAAAACCTTCACTGATGGAAGTTTCACTTTATAAATTTATGATTTGTGTATATGATTCATTTGAAAAAGGTTATTGACAAGAGGAGGTTTACGTTTTAATATTATCTTGAATTCAAGATAATTGAATTCAAGATTTTAAATAAGCAAATTCATTAAATTCTGAAGTGAAATAGAGGAGAGTGTGTTAGATGACGGATTTTATTCAATTAGTAACAGAAAGACGTTCTGCAAGTAATTTTCATCCAGAATACGCCATAAAAACAGAAGAACTAGATGAAATATTTGAATTAGTGAAACTGGCACCTTCAGCATTTAATCTTCAACATACTAAATATGTAACAGTTATTGATCCAACTGTAAAAGAGAAAATAAGAAAGGCTGCAAACGGTCAATATAAAGTATTTTCAGCTTCTGCTGTAGTACTTGTTCTAGGTGATAAAGAGGCCTTCCGTCAGGCAGCAGAAATTTATGAATGGTTGGAGATGTTAGGGATTGTTAGTAAGCAGGAATATGACTTTATGGTCAATGACACTGTATCTTTTTATGAATCAGGAGGAGAGGCCTTTAAAAGGGATGAGGCCATAAGGAACGCTTCTCTATCTGCTATGATGTTCATGCTGGCCGCAAAGGAAAAGGGTTGGGACACATGCCCGATGATAGGCTTTGATCCCGAAGAAGTAAAAAATATTTTAAATATTAGTGATCAGTATGAAGTAGTTCTGATGATTACCGTGGGAAAGGAAAAAAAGGAAAGCAGAAAACCACGTGGATATCGTAAGCCTGTCAGTGAATTTGTCACTTATGTATAAAACAAAAAACGTTGATATTAGTATCATTACAGAAGGAGGATAAATCATGAAACATATATTCAATAAAGGTCAAGATCCTAAAAAGCCAACATTATTATTGCTTCATGGCACTGGTGGAAATGAATTAGATCTATTACCTATTGCGAGAAAAATAGACGATACAGCTGCTGTTTTAAGTGTCCGTGGCAACGTATTGGAAAATGGAATGCCTCGGTTTTTCCGAAGATTGAGCGAGGGAGTATTTGACGAAGAAGATCTTATTTTTCGAACGAAGGAATTGAATGAGTTCCTTGATGAAGCAGCAAATCAATATAATTTTGACCGTGACAATATAATAGCGATTGGCTACTCTAATGGGGCGAATATAGCTGCTAGCTTATTATTCCATTATCAAAATGCATTAAAAGGTGCAATACTTCATCACCCAATGATTCCAAGACGGGGAATAGATCTTCCTAACTTATCAGGAAAGTCTGTATTTATTGCCGCTGGGACAAATGATCCAATTTGTCCATCACAGGAATCAGCCGAACTACAAACGATATTAGAAAGAGCAAATGCAAGTGTGGAACTTCACTGGGAAAATCATGGACATCACTTAACATTTGAGGAAGTAGAAGCGGCATCCCAATGGTATCAACATCTCCTTCAAAAGTAAAAACATTTTAGAAGGATAAAAAAACCGAATTTGATAAGAATTATAAGTAAAATATTGATAAATTAATGTTGATATGTTATTATTATCTCGAATTCGAGATAAATGAATTGAAGGTAATTAATTTTGGTTTTTAAGAAAAAATAGAGAAACCTTCTACAATTTGCTAATGAGATTAGTTGAGGTTATGGTTGATCGGAAAAATGTAAAAAAGTATATGCATATTAACGAATGAAAGGAATGATTCAAATGAAAAAGCAAACAGCTGGTATTCACCACATTACTGCTATTGTTGGACATCCACAAGAAAATGTCGATTTTTATGCGGGCGTTTTAGGTTTACGTTTAGTAAAAAAAACAGTCAATTTTGATGATCCTGAAACATATCATCTTTATTTTGGCAACAAAGCTGGGAAACCAGGTACCATTATTACTTTCTTTCCTTGGAGCAATGCTTATAAAGGACGTATTGGTGATGGTCAAGTTGGCGTAACAACCTATGTTGTTCCAGAAGGAGCATTGCCATTTTGGGTGAATAGACTTGCGAAATTTTCTATACCATTTAAAAAAGCAGAGCGTTTTGGTGAACAAGTCGTTCAATTTGATGATCCGCATGGGCTTCATATCGAATTAGTAGCACGTAAAGATGGGGAACGAAATGAATGGGTTTCAGGCGATATCACATCGGAAGTTGCTATTAAAGGGTTTGGAGGAGCAACTCTATATTCTAGCTTCCCAGAAGAAACAGAAAAAGTATTAGTGGATGTACTAGGACTTCAAAAAATGGCAGAAGAGGGCGATTACAGACGCTATCAATCGACTGCAGAGATCGGCAATATAATTGATTTAAAGGTGACTCCAGGTTTGAGAGGTCAGATGGGTGTTGGAACGGTTCATCATATTGCTTGGAGAGCAAAAGACGATACTGACCATCTAGAATGGCAATCTTATGTTGCAGAGCATGGACAATATGTAACAGATGTAAAAGATCGTAATTATTTCAATGCCATCTATTTCAGGGAACCAGGAAAGATTTTGTTTGAAATCGCTACTGATCCACCAGGATTCGCGCATGATGAGTCTCTCGAAACAATGGGGGAAAAATTAATGTTGCCTGCACAGTATGAACATTATAGAGAAAAACTTGAACAAAGCTTAATACCAATTGAGATTAAGAATTTGGATTAATGGCAATTAGTTCTCATATAAAGTGAGAGGGTCATCCATGCACTAGATGACCCTTATTCTATTCTCTATGCCTATTTTCAGGCAGGTGAATCGTAATTTTTGTGCCTTGTCCCTCTTCGCTTTCTAGTTGGAAGGTTGCACCTTTCATCAAAGATAGTTTGTTTAAAGGATTTGTAAATCCCACTCGTTTATTTTTTCTGCTTAGGAGTTCCTGCTGCTTCTTTCGTGGGATTCCCACGCCATCATCTTGAATAACAATTTTTACGCCTGTTTGTTCACGATCTATCGTAATCCACAGAGTTCCACCTTGGTTTCGTGGCATAATTCCGTGCTGTACGGCATTTTCTGCTAGAGGTTGAAGCGTCATAGAAGGAATCAAAATATCAATGGTCTCATCAATTTGGTAAACGATTTTTAGTCGATCACCAAAGCGAATCTGCTCGATAGCCAAATAAGCTTTTAATAATTCCAATTCATCATCAAGCGGAACAAGGGTATGATGACTTTGAAAGTTCAATTTGGCACGAAAATAAATAGCTAAATAATGTAAGGCATCACGCGTTTTTTCCTCGTCAATATAACTAAGACCTATTATGGTATTAATCGTGTTATATAAGAAATGTGGTTTGATTTGAGCATAATAAAAGCTCAGCTCATGCTTGATCGCCTCATTAGAAGACTGTTTCATCAGTAACAAAGATTCTACACGTACTTTTAATTCTTCTAAGTCGATAGGCTTTTGCAAGAAATCGTTAGCACCCATTTGAAAGGACATGGTTAAATCAGAAATTCGTCCAGCAGCTGTCAACATAATGATTGGTAATTCAACCAAATCATATGTCTGACGAATAACTTGACAAACATCATAACCAGACATTCCCGGCATCATTAAGTCTAAAATAATGAGATCTATTTTTTCTGCTTTTAATGTATCTAATGCCTCCTGACCATTATCAACTGCAATAACGCTGTAGTCCAAAGAGTGCATCATGTTCATCAACACTTTTAAGTTAGCTGGTTCGTCATCTACTAACAGAATAGTATATGGTTTTGTCCCGTTCACCTTTGTTGATAATAAATGGTTGATGGATGTTAGATTGTTTTCAATCTCTGGTGTTGTGTTGGGTACATTTTTATCTACAACCATTTTCCATTGCTGCAATTGTTCCTCAGTGGCGAGCGGCATTGTAAAAGTAAAACAAGAACCTCTTCCGACTTCAGAAGTCACCGAAATTTGTCCACCTGAATCTTCAACAATCTTTTTTGTAATACTTAATCCTAAACCAAGACCGTCTGTTGTATAGGTTGGATCATTTTTAACTTGATAAAACGAAGAAAAAATCCTTTTTATATGTTCTTTAGCTATTCCTTCACCTGTATCTGTGACGGATATGCTCATGTGATCCTTAAAGGGTTTTGCAGTAATCGTAATAGAGCCATGCTTTGTAAATTTGATCGCATTATAAATTAGATTGAAAAGGACTTGTTTCAGTTTTTGTTCATCTGCAAAGATAAGCGGCAAATCATTAGGAATTTTATTGATTAACGTTAAATCATTGGAAGAAGGTATTAGATAAACCATCTCAGTTAGCACTTCTTCTACTACTCGAATATTCATAGGTTTGGCAGTGAGCCTTGTTCTTCCTTGTTTAATATTCGATACGAATAAGAGGTCTTCTACAATTTTTGACAACCTTTTACCAATTGTATGGATCAATAGTAGGCTCTCTTGCTGTTTTTTACGAAGGGGTCCTTCTGCTCCTTCCATTAATGTTTGAGAAAGATTAATGATCCCGTGTAATGGAGTGCTAAGCTCATGTGACGTTTTTGCTAAGAAATCATCTTTTAATTTGTCTTGTAAAAGCAGCTCGTTGGATAATTTTTCTGCTTTACAAAGAGCCGCTTGATAACGATGCCTCATTAACAGGGACAGGGCAGAGACCATTACTAAAAACATAAGTAACGTACTGTTCCCGATTTCTACTTCGAAGAAAAACTCAATAGCCAACAATATTCCATAAGAAATAAAGGAAAGGCCAACTATTAGTATATAAGGATATTCATCTGTTTTTTGCATAAATGCTCGGAACAATAAAACATAAACGTAAGAGAAACAAATACCCGAAATAGTAGCCGCCAGTGTTTGCATAGTAGTCAATGGAACATAGTCCATAATGTCAGTTGTTGGACAAATAATACCAAATAGAATTACTTGAAAAAGTAATATACTACATAAAAATGCAAGTACCTTTGTGATTTTTATATGAAAGAAGGTACATAAAAATAATATGAAAAATATTAACGTAAGACCCATGGCGGTCATCTGAATGTCAAATTGCTCTGTAGGGGGAACCTTGGGAAATAGTATAAAAAGCCATCTTTCATTGACGGTTGAAATGTATACAGCTTGTGCTAAGCAAAAAAGGCTGAAGAATAATTCATATAGATGATGCTTGATTTGAATATGGACGGTGACATAAGTGAGCGAATAAAGTAAATAACCTGCGATAAGAAAAGCTTCGATCAGCCGAGAAAGCCCTTGTTTTGCTAAAATTTGATCAGGTTTGCCAAAATCAATGGGCTGAACAATGCCGCCTCGAGCATATTCTTTATTGGCTACTTGTACAACGATTTCGACCATTTTATCTTTACTATTGCCAAAGGCAACATATTTTCGAAAATCGTATTGATACTTTTGACTGCTTTTAGAGGGAACACCCGCAGCTCCTGCTTCTATGCCATTGATAAATACTTTGCTTGCATTTCGAACTGTATTTACTTTTATGCCATATCGTCCATCTTTGGGTACCTTTATTCGTAAACGATATGTACCAGATCCAAATGGGGTAGGCTTTTTTGCTAGATACTGATCCCAGGCTTTTGGCACTGGAATTGATTTACGTATCGAGCTGAATGGACGAAACTGATCCTTAGAAGGATCTGGTGTAATCAACTCATTAGGGTAAAAATCCCATTCTCCATTAAGCTTAACCGTTTTTTCCTCTCCGCTATTCCAATTTTGCAAAGAAAGGACGCCATTTTTGGCAACATGGCTATTCGAATCAAATACGCCGAAAGCGTTTAAAATACTGCCAGTCATTATGAACAAAATCCCAATCAATATGGATATGAAGCTTTTTTTATTCCTCATATACTCAAGCCTTTCATCATCGTTTCCTTTTTAAATGTACAACGAGTATAGGTATATTGACAATCATTGTTTAAAATAAATTCTATATAAATAGAGCTAAAAATACAGCATTTCTTAAATTTGCATCCAATACTTATCTTTTTTTCCTAATCAATATGCCTGACAAATTTTCTTTAAATACGAGTGAAATGATGAATAAGATTATACATTATTAAACATTTCTTTAGAAACCATACAAAAATATAACAATCATTATCGTAATTCCTTTACAATAATGATAGATATTTAGTCCACTGGATATAAAGAGATGTCATAAGAAGAGGCTGATTCATCATTGGCGGTATTGCCGTTTTTCTTAACAGCAGCAGGATAATTGAATGATTTAGTCGTATCCTATAAAGAGGAAGAAGATAACAGGTATGTTGATTATCCAATTTAATCCATAAAAATAGGGAGATTCGTTGATTACAGCGAAGGCTTGCACGACTCATGCGGGCGAACGCTGAGGGCAACAGGATGTTGGTCACGGAATCGCTGCCACAGGACGTGGCGCACTACAATTCCGTTCCTTAATCGCTACGCTGCGGGGTCTCATCTATTCGCTTTTCCCGCGGGACGTTGAATTTTCTTCCTCGAATCACACTGCACGAAGAAAATGCTTGCATTTTCGAGGACTCGAGCAAGCCGCAGCGAAGATCTATATAAATGGTCTTAAAAATACAGAGTTTTTCAAAAGCTATGCCAAACAGACACTCCTAATTTTGTAAAATCAACACGCGTGAGAAGATAAAGTAATATAGTTAAGGATAATGGACTGGCATTCCCGTTAAAACAGGAAGCAGAACGAAAATCACAATAATATTACCAGAGGTAGATAATGATGAAAGTGCTATTAATTGATGATGAAGAGCTTTCTTTAGAAGTTATGGAGATTATGCTTTGTAAATTAAATGATATAGAAATTGTAGGAAAATATACGAATCCAATTACGGCATTAGAAGATTTAGAAAAAGTACAGGTTGATGTTATTTTTCTTGATATGGAGATGCCAGGTATGCATGGTCTCGAATTTGCAGAAAAAATAGTGGAAAAATATAGTCATATCGAAGTTCTTTTTGTAACAGCCTATCCACAATTTGCTTTAGAAGCGTTTGAAGTTAATGCAATTGATTATTTATTGAAACCCGTAAGTATGAAAAGGCTGCAAAAAGCTATTAAAAAGATAGAGGAAAAGTTAACTTTATATCAAAGTCGAGAGGAGCTAGTTGATGCAAATACTTCCAAACAGGATTTATATGCATCTTTTATGAGTAGCTTTAGATTATTTGACTATCAAAATGATGAAGTAAAATGGCGTACAAAAAAAGTAAAGGAATTCAGGTGTGTTGATTATCTATTTTATTCCAATTAAATATAGACAAAAAGAGAGATTCCTCTTGTAAAATGTAAGTACGACCAAACATTTACGAAACGAGGAATCTCTTATGAACAAGCATACCATGTTCCAAAATATGATTCAAAACTTTCTTTCAGAAACCGAGCTACAATCCATTTTAAAAGAATTCAACTATGCAGAGACAGCGCGCAAATGCACCGTTTCTACACTCCTTTCATATCTTGTCGCAGCTGCGGCGAATGAGTGGAAAAGCTTACGACATTCGGCTGATGTAGGTGCCAGCTTTGGATTAGTTTCCGTCGACCATTCGTCCCTTTCTAAGCATATGAAGGCGCTCGATTATGCCATCATCAAGCGCATTTTTGAAGTCCTCATTGGGAAGTTGAATCGTGCTACACAACGGTCTTTGAAGATGCCGAAAACCCTTTTGTCCATTGATTCCACAACGATTACGGTGGGGAAGACACGCTTACCGTGGGCGGTTTATCACGGTGAACGTTCCGGCATTAAATTGCACGTTAGCTTCTCGAATGAAACCGGTATGCCTCTTCAAATCGTTGAAACAACAGGCTTAAAGCATGATGGACCCATAGGTAAACAACTCGAAGACAAGCGCTTTATTCTTGTCGGAGACCGCGCTTATTTTTCGATTGATAAAGTGGATTCGTACGTAAAAGACGGGCAAGATTTTGTTTTTCGTTTGAAAGACAACATACAATTTAGTCGTAAAAAATCACTCAAAGGCAGTCGTACCAATAGTTCTAACGTGACGGCTGATTTCACATGCATCATCGGTACATCACAAAAACAAACACAAAAGCGTCATCGTGTCGTTCAATTTACGGATTATGAAGGAAAAGAAATGCGTGTGGTGACGAGTTTGATGAATGTCACGGCGGAAGAAATAGCCAATATGTACAAGTCTCGTTGGGCGATTGAAACGTTTTTCCGCTGGATCAAACAAAATTTAAACGTACCTGTGTTGTTTGGCACGACGAAAAATGCGGTGTTCAACCAACTATTCGCAGCGCTCATTGCGTATGTTTTATTGAAATGGTTGTACGTTCAAGTTCGTAAACAAATCAACCGAAAACCCTTGTCACTCACAGGATTTCAGCGATTGCTTCTTTGTGATGCTTTGCCTTTTGAATGGCGGCTGACACTCAAAGAAATCATCGAAAGGCATCGTTTGGTTTATGATGAAACTGTATAATTTTGGTTAATCAACACACGTGAAAGGAATTATTTGCATATCTTTGGCATAATCGTAATCACCCGATACACAAATCTCTAGTTACCGAGGAACTTTGGCCGGATAAACAAGCCGAGAAAGCAACCGCTTTATTGCATACAACGATTTATCAGCTAAGAAAAGCTTTGAAGGAAATTGGGATAGAGAAACCTATAATACTAGTCAATGATCATTACAAATTAGCAGTACCCATAAAAAGTGACGTATTAGAAATTCAAGAGATTATTCAATCAGATCGTCTGAATGTGCAAGAGGTCCAGAAAGTTATAGAGCTATATAGCGGAGAATATATGGAAAATGAAGATTTTATGTGGTCTATACAGTATCAGCAAGAACTCAAGCAAGAAGTTTTTCACTATCTCCAAAAATTTGTCGTAAGTTCAAGACGTAAAAATGAACATGCAGAGTTAGTGGGAAAAAGTTTGGAGAAGATGCTAGAGCTTAATCCATATGATGAAGCAACCATGTATCAATTATTAAAGCATTATTGTGAGCAAAATAATACTGGAAAAGTAAAAGAAGTTTTCCAAACGATTGCACACAATTTAAAGGAAGAGTTAGGGGTAAGCATACCAAGGAATATTGTGGCGTTGAATAATAATTATTTTAATAGAACGTAGCGGCATGATAGTAAATTTAATCGGATCAATAAGAAGCTATTCAGCAGGATTCAACTGTATCTGCTGGATAGCTTTTTCTTTTGTTAAAACAGGTGAGTTGATTATCCAATTTCCACCACAAAATATAATGTATTTGCTGATTTCCGATACGGCTTGCTCGCGGGCGTGTGTTAAGTGCATTTAAGGGAAACAGGAAGAGTGGGGAGCAATTGCTCGTAAAAACTCGATGGTTCAATCAACATGCAGTTGAATGAAGAGCCCTAAGTTTTACTTAATTTAAACTTTAAATAGGCATTAATATCTATATATGAATTTTTTTGAATGCATAAAATTAGTATATAGGTCATTGTGCTAACTATTTTTAAAAAATAAAATTAGTATTTAGAACTAATAGTTTATGATTTTTCTATACCATTTCTATTATAATTTAAAAAAAGAAGCGAGAGGAATGATATAGATGAAGAAATTAATAGAAATTATGGTATCCATCTTATTAATAGTCAGTATCTCTCCAATACAAGGATTTGCAAAGGAAGCGAATTCTGTACATACACTAAGTAAAGAACAACAAAATGTATATAATATTGTACTGAAAAGTATGTTAGATATAGATACTAGCGCTCAATTTAATGCTCAAAAGGTTAATTATGAAAATGTTGGAAATATAGTCAACCAGGTTGTTGAAGAAACACCCGAGATTTTCTATTATCATTCAGTTACTGTAGGCTCTGATGGTACTATTCAATTTAAATATAATAATAGTAAAAAGGATATTCTCAAAAAGAAAAGTAAGATTGATGCAGCTGTAAAAACAATTGTTGCAAAAAGTATTAAAAAAAATATGAGTGATCTTGAAAAAGTAAAGGCTATTCATGATTACCTTGTCTTAAATGTAGAATACGATTATAAGAACTATTTAAACAATAAAGTTCCAGCTGATTCTTATCAAACCTATGGTGCGTTGATCAATAAGAAAGCGGTTTGTGATGGTTATTCGAAATCAATGCAAGTGTTGTTAAAAAAAGCAGGTATAGCATCTATTTATGTAACTGGAACGGCGGATGGTGAAGATCATTCATGGAATTTAGTAAAAGTAAACGGAAAATATTATCACGTGGATACAACATGGGATGATCCAGTCCCCAATAAAAAAGGGGTAGTTAATTATAATTACTTTCTATTAACAAACAATCAATTGAAAAAAGATCATAAATGGACAGAAAGTGACTATCCGAACGCTACTAGTGGTCAATATAACTATTTTCACAATATGGAAAATATGATTGAAAAAAGTGGATACTATTACTACTCCAATGCACAAAATAATATTCTTTATAAAATGAATAAAAGCAGCAAAAAGATATCAAAGGTAGTTTCTGATCGAGTTCCGTATTTTACTATATACGGTCAATGGATTTACTATAGTAATTATTCAAATGGTGGTTATTTATATAAAGTAAAACTTAACGGAAAAAGTAAAAAGCAAATAAAGCGTATGCATGTCGTCAATATATATATGAACGGTAAAGTTTTATATTATAAAGAATTTGCTTCTGGTAAGTATCGTCAAATAAAACTTTAATACCAAAGTGATAGGTCCGAATCTCCCCCAGTGATAGTTATTCTTTCGTTAGATGAGATAAATAAAAGATAATGCCCTAAAAGAGAGTTATTTTGAAATCTTTTAGGGCATTTTATTTTGGTGAAAAATATAAATTTTCCCTTTTGATCAACACGCGTAAAAGAATATTGAATTGTTCAGAATTTGTTTAGTGATAATAGGTTAATATAATTAAATATCGATAATAAAATTTATGTGTATAATTATACAAATTATTGAAGAAAAGTAACAATATTATATATGCGGATTACAGGCAATAGAGCTCATCGCAGGCAGTAATCTCCCCATTTCAAGATTCAAGTAAATATTCGTGAGCCATTGCTCTTGGATTTGTACATGAAAAAATTTTTTACACAGAAAGAGAGGGGGAACAACTACCAGCAAAAGCTCGGTTAGTTCAACTAATACATAGCGGGGGATAAAGAAAATTTCCACCGCATGAAGTTTTCACTCTATAGGAATTTTGGGTAGATAAGAGGAAGGTTGAAGGAAGTGATTGCAAATGCATAGCGATAACCAACTGGAGAAGAGAATGGATTTTCGACAAAATAGATTGCTAGAGAATATGTCGAGAATACTTTTAATATCAAAAGTGTTTATGGGTGTAGTTGCTTGGATTGGTCTTTTTGACATTTTTGCTCCATTATTTTCAAATTTCCAACCACCTTCTTCTAATAATTTTTTGTCTATATATATATCATTTGGTTTGTTTAATGGGATTTATTTTTATATTGTTAATAGTCATGTAGGAAAGTCAAACTGGAACGATAAGGAAATTGCTAAATGGGAAAAGATCGTTAATACCTATATAATGCTATCAACTATTTGGGGGATCACAGTTTCCTTCGTCGACCCATTCGAATACAAATATATTTTTATGTACTTCCTATGTATATTTGTATGTTCTTCGATATTTTATATCGCGTTGAAACAGGCGATTATATGGAATTTACTGAATACAATCATTTTTATTGCCAGTATTTTAATTATTCACCCTCATAATACGAGTGTTGGCTCGTTGTTCTATTTATTTTTACTTATGGTCTTTGTATCATTTTTACTATCGAGAATCGTATATAGGGCATTTATAAATTCTTATTTTACGAAATTGCAGTGGCAGCATGAATTAGAGAAAAATATGAAGCTAATGAGGGAGTTACAATTAACCAATAAACAGTTAGCTAAACAAGCACACCATGATGAATTAACAGGTGTTTTGAATCGCCATGGTTTTCAAGAGCATGTTCAAAGTCTTTTTGAGAATTTTGATGTGAAAGGCGCTATGGTATCAATTATATTAATCGATATTGATTATTTTAAGTACTTTAATGATTTATATGGACATTCCAGTGGCGATGAAGTTTTGAAGGCTGTTGCTCAAAGTATTGCGCGAATTGCAGATAAAAATGGACATGCAACTGTTAGATGGGGTGGTGAAGAATTCATCGTGGTAGGAACAGATCTGTCTAAAAAGCAAATGAATAGTATTTGTCAGGAGATAGAAAATGCCATCTCAAAACTTAGTATTCAACATAATGATTCTAGTGTTTCTCAGTTTGTAACAGTGAGTATTGGAGCCTCAATGGGATTTTGTGCAACTCCTGTAGAATTGGAAGGCGTGATCGAACATGCCGATCACGCTTTATATCATGTGAAAAATCAAGGAAGAAATTCGTATTTGATCGTCAACTAATCTATGAATGTTCCATCGATAGTTTTAAATCGTAGCGCTTGGAGTCTACACTTCAAGCGTTTTTTTGTATGGGTTTTCATGGCTTTTTGGGGGTGATATGTTAGGATTAGGCATTTCAAACGACAATGCTGTTGAATAGGATCTATTGAAATATAAATCAGTATTTAATCTACATATTTTTTCATTAGAATATTTCATTTATGATATAGAGGTACTTGGAGTTTATAGGAGGTTTTTAGCCGATGTTAGATGAGGCTGTTGATTTTATAAAGATGTATTATATGGAAAATAACTTGCCGGTAGATCAGTTAGAAGAACGATTAAAGGAAGTTGAGAAGGATATTAGAAAGAGTGGACAATATACCCATACTTCAGATGAACTTGCCTTTGGAGCAAGAGTAGCATGGAGAAACAGCAACAGGTGTATAGGGCGATTATTTTGGCAAACCCTTCAGGTGAAGGATCAACGTTCCATTTTAGATGAAGAAACGATTTATGAGAAGCTTTTAGAACATATTGAATTTGCGACTAATGAAGGTAAAATAAGACCTACTATATCCATTTTCGAGCCACAAAAAGTTCGTATTTGGAATCACCAGCTGATTCGTTATGCAGGCTATGAACAAGAGGATGGCACTGTAATTGGTGATTCAGATTCTCTTGCCTTTACAAAAGAATGTATAAAGTTAGGATGGCACGGAAATGGTGGACAGTTTGATATTTTGCCATTGGTTATTCAAGTTGAAAATCGTAAGCCTCGTTTCTTTGATATTCCAAAAGAATATATTAAAGAAGTGCCTTTACGTCATCCAGAATTCGATTGGTTTACGGATCTACATTTAAAATGGTATGCCGTGCCAATCATTTCAAGTATGAAGCTTGAAGTAGGTGGTATTACATATGGAGCGGCACCGTTCAATGGATGGTATATGGGAACAGAAATTGGCGCACGTAATTTAGCGGATGACTATCGTTATAATATGTTGCCGATCATTGGGGAGAGTATGGGATTGGATACTTCATCTAATGCCAACTTATGGCGTGATCGTGCGTTAGTAGAATTAAATATAGCAGTGCTTTATTCCTTTAAAGAAGATGGTGTTAGTATTGTCGATCATCATACTGCGGCACAACAATTTAAACGCTTTGAAGCAAATGAAGCTTCTGCAAACCGTGATGTAACAGGAAACTGGACATGGCTGATCCCACCGCTATCACCAGCTACAACACATATTTTCCATAGGCCATATGATAATACAAAAAACTTGCCAGGTTATTCTCATCAGAAAAGACCTTATTGATAGAAAAAGAAAAAGTCATTCAGTCTATAAGGTGAATGGCTTTTTCTTTCTATTATATGGTTAGAACAGGCGTTGACTGATCCAATTTGAGATTAGAAGTGATTCCTATTAACGCTATAGTTTTCTGAGTAACAAGTGGACAAAGTAAGGGACACCTAGAATCGATATCACGATCCCTACTGGTAGCTCAGCGGGCGCTATGATAACTCTTCCTAATGTATCTGCAAGCAACAGTAACAATGAACCGATTAATGCACTAAGTGGTAGGATTTTGCGATAACTTGATCCAACTAACATTTTAGCCATATGTGGTGCGATTAGACCTAAAAATGTGATGCCGCCACCAACGGCTACACAGCCACCAGCGATAGCAACAGCTATAATGAGCAATAGGCGGCGTTCTCTTTCCACGTTTGTCCCAAGACCAATGGCTATTGGATCTCCTAAGTTTAATACCTCTAACACATAGGCTTTTGAAAAAGCAAATAATAGTAGTATCAGCAACCATATACATAATGTCCAAACCGATTGCCAGCTTGTACTCCAAATTGTTCCAGACAGCCATACAAGCGCTTTTGTGAAATCGGTCGGTTCCATTTTCATTTGTAAAATGGTAATGCCACTATTAAATGCTGCATTAACGCCTATACCTACTAGTAACAAACGACTTGGTGTTACTCTTCCTTTTTTCCAAGCTAAAGCATAAATGAGACAAGCTGCACACAACGCACCAAAAAATGCTGCAAAAGGCATGATGAAAACAGAAGTCTTTGTTGCTAAAAATGAAGTACCTCGCCCTAAAAACATATAGAGCACTACTACAAAGCCTGCGCCAGCATTGATCCCTAAAATACCAGGGTCGGCTAATGGATTTCGTGAAACTCCTTGTAAAATAGCTCCTGCAACAGCCATTCCGGCACCGATTAAGATAGCCAATATAATTCGTGGTAGTCGAAATTGGAAAATAGTCATATGATCTTCTTCCGTTCCATGCCCGAATAATGTTGATAGAACATTTTGCAAAGGGATATGGATAAAACCGGCATTCATACTCACAAAAAAGGAAATGATAATAGCTAGAAATGTTATTCCGCAGACTAAAGCAAATTTCGTGTTTCGCATTAAAAGTCCCTCCCATCTTTACGAGCAAGATATAAGAAAAAGGGAACGCCTATTAATGCTGTGATTGCTCCGACCGGTGTTTCGAAAGGTGCATTTATCATACGACCAGCCATATCTGCCCATATCAATAACACACTTCCGAATACGGCTGAAAAGGGTATGACAATACGATAATCTTGTCCAACCATAAAGCGAACAATATGCGGAACAACAAGACCGACGAATCCTACCATTCCGGCAATTGAGACCGAAGCTCCTGTTAACAATAAAACAGCAATGGTGCCACCTAACCTCACTAAATGGGTTCGTTGCCCAAGTCCTGTGGCTATTTCATCCCCTAAACTTAATACTGTCATTGATCTTGCAAGTAAAAGTGCCAGTACTAATCCAGTGACGATAAATGGCACAACAAAGTGGATATGTTGTGGTTGTACGCTTGATATGCTTCCCGCATACCAATAACTCAAGTCTTTTGAGATATCGTATTTTAAACTAATAAAAGTTGATAGCGAACTAAGTAGAGCCGAAATAGCAGAACCAGCTAATGCTAATTTAACAGGTGAGTTTCCACCCTTTGCAAAAGCGATCAATCCAAATACAAGACCAGCGCCTATACCAGCTCCAGCAAATGAACAAAACATTAATTTTGAAAAACTGATGGCAGGTACGATGGCTAAAGCGATGGCAATGAAAAATGTGCTTCCTGCGGTAACACCGAGAATGGATGGTGAAGCAAGAGGGTTTCTTGTCATACTTTGCATAATTGCACCAGATACGGCCAAAGCAGAACCTACGAGGATTGCTGCAATTGCTCGAGGTAGACGTAATTCACGTACCACTACATGTGCTGCATTAGATTCATCATAATGGAACAAAGAAGTCCAAATATCTTTGTAACTTAAATTTGATGCTCCTAGATGAATAGATACTATTACACTTATTAACAATAAACCAATGGCTACGATCATCCATGTGATGCTTGAGGCTTTGTTTATTGCTTTTTTTTCTTTCTTCATGTGACATCTTCTTTCTCAGTACAGTTTATCCTGCATTAACAAGCAGTATGTTCCTCCTACAAGAATCGATCAAAATAACAAAGGAGGCAACTTTGCTTGTATAAGCTCTACTGGTTTAATGAATGCCCAGTAGGGATGAAGGAAATCTCCACTAGGTAAAGTTATACTTTATAAATCTTATATAGATCATTGGAATTTGACAATGTCTAATAATTATATTTTAATTGATATCGATAATCGTTTTCAATTTAAAATAAAAATTTTTTCAGGGGGCTTTTAATAATGTACAATGTTATAAGCAAGAAAAAGGCAATACAACTTTTAGGGGTAGGTGTCTTAGCATTTTCACTTGCGGCTTGTAACGAAGAAAATAGCAGTGAAAAAACAAGTGATCAAAAAACAGAACAATCTTCTCAAGCTAAATCTACGACACGAGTTGTCACAGATGCAATGGGACATAAAGTGAAAATCCCAGCAAATCCGAAACGAGTGATTGCATCGTATTTAGAAGATAACTTGGTTGCCTTAGGAATAACACCAGTTGCTCAATGGAGTGTAGGTGATGGGGCAAGCATTCAAGATTACTTACAAGACAAACTAGGGAAAGTACCAACGATTTCTTATGATTTACCATTTGAATCTGTTCAAAAACTTAAACCTGATTTAATCATTATGGATTCAGCGCAAATGGTAGAGGGCAACAAATACGAACAATATAGCAAAATCGCTCCTACATATGTCATTGGTAAAGAACAAAACAATGATTGGCGTGATGAATTATTGCGTGTCGGAGATGTATTCGATAAAAAAGATCAAGCACAAGAAATTTTAGATAAATACGATGAAAAAGTAACAAAAGCTAAAACAGAAATCAATGATGCAATAGGCACGCCATCTGTAGCGGCAGTATGGTTATTTGGCGGTAAATTTTATATGGTCAATGAAAAATTATCAACAGGCGCAGTTCTATATCAAGACCTTGGATTAAAAGTTCCTGCTGTAGTCAAAGAAATTTCAGCAAAATCAACAAGTAACTGGAATGAGATTTCATTAGAAAAACTTGTAGAATTAGATGCTGATCACATTTTCTTAGTCAATGGTGATGCGCAAAAAGCCAAAAGCACATTGAGCAATAAATTATGGCAAAGCATTCCTGCTGTAAAGGCTGGCAATGTCCACGAATTCTCTTCTAAAGAAAGCTGGCTTTACACAGGCCCTATTGCCAATGAACAAATCGTAGATAATGTAGTAAAAAGTTTAGTTAAATAATAAGCATAGCTAAACAAAGTTAAAGGTAAAAACATACTATCCAAAAGGCACGGATGCTGATCCATCAGCATCCGTGCCTTTTTCAATTATAGGACAAAAATTTTTCTTTTGAACCAGCCTAGTTTTCTATTTTTCAGATGTTACATAACGATCTTTTGCAGATATCCATGCGAAAAAGAACAAACCAATTACTACAACAATGTAGAGTACATTGGCTGATTGCCAACTTTCAAATAAATCATGAATATAGCCATAAAGTACAGGTCCTGTTGCTGCTAATAGATAGCCGATAGATTGGGCTGTACCAGAAATCTCTGCGGCTTCGAATGCATTGCGAGCGCGTAAAGAGAAAAACATCATGGCTAGTCCAAATGATGCGCCACCTGCGAGACCAATGAAAATCATCCAAAGAACAGTAAGTGAAGTTAGGTTCAACAAAATCCCTGAAAAACCAATGATATACAAGATACTAAACATCACCACTAATGAGCGTTGATCTGATTTTCTCGCCGCTAATATAGGGATAAGAAATGTCATAGGCAATTGTGAAAATTGCATGATAGAGAACATCCATCCTGTTTGATGGGCACTTATCCCTTGAGATTTTAACATGGCTGGAATCCAAGCTGCAGTTGTGTAGAAGAGTAAGGATTGTAAGCCCATTGATAGCGTAATAGCCCATGTCAAAGGATATTTCCAAATCGGTTTGCTAGGTCTCATATGCTTATGATCTTCTTTTACATTTATTTGTTGGCGTAATTGTGGTAACCACACGAAAAAAGCAATAATCGTAAGTATAAACCAAAAGCCAAGCGCACCTTTCCAACCGACAATTGTACTGGCGATTGGATAGCTAACACCTGCGGCAATACTCGCTGAAATATTCATCGCTACTGTGAAGATGGAAGTTAGCAATCCAACTTGTAAAGGGAATTTTAGCTTAATAAGTGCTGGCAGCAGAACATTACCAAATGCAATGGCAATACCGATGAGTGCTGTCCCTGATAATAAGAAAATAATGTTCCCCATTGAGCGTATAACTATACCGAAGGCCAAAATAATCATGGCAAATAGCAAGGTTTTCTCAAACCCAAAGCGTCTTGCAAGTTTTGGCGCAAATGGTGAAACCAGTGCAAATGCTAGTAGTGGAATAGTTGTGATAAAACCTGCTAGTACATTGGAAATATCTAGGCCTTGTTTTATATAGGTAATAATTGGACCTACTGATGTTAGAGGGGAACGTAAAGTAGATGATATGAAAATAATACCAAGTACAAGTATCCAAGTATTCCGATTCCAATGTAATTTTTTACTTTGTCTAGGTGTCAGTTGTGTCAATATTGTACGGCCTCCCTGAAAAGAAACTTCTTTATAACCGTATCATTAATAAATAGTAGATTTCAATATTCCAGCATCAATAATTGTTTACTATAAGTCTAAAATGTATTAGAGTAACAGTTATTTTACGTCTTGTTATTAAAAATACTCTGTATTATAATAAGAGCCGTATTAAAATTATATATTACATGCCTCATCCAGTAGGTGAGGTAGAGGTTGCCATGTCCATGAGTATAATCGACGAGATGAAAAAGCATTATAGACTCGATTAAAAAGGGGATATTGCCGAAGTGTCGACAAGCTTTTTATTGTTTATGCTGGGGCTGTTACCGAAAGGTGCAGAACTGTCACATCTGAAATGATGTGTTGAGCTATCTTTATCAAGATTGGTAGGAGTTTTAGTGACCATCTCAAGTTACTTGGATGGTATTTTTTTTAGGATCTATACTAAATGTTGGGTATCGAAACAAGGATATCTCAAATATTTGATATAGAACCATTTTTAATTAACTTTACTCTACCTTTTCTCGTGATAAATCGGAAAGAGGAGAATTATGAGTACAAAAAAGACAAGCTCTAGTGAACAACAGAGCTTAAATAGAGGGTTAAAAAGTCGTCATATTACCATGATTTCTCTTGGTGGAACAATTGGAACCGGTTTGCTATTGGCAAGTGGGAATTCAATTGCTGTTGCTGGACCAGGCGGTGCAATACTTGCATATGGTCTAATCGGTATTATGGTATTTTTCTTGATGACTAGTCTTGGGGAAATGGCTGCGTATATGCCCGTTTCAGGATCGTTTAGTACGTATGCTTCAAAATTTATCGACTCGTCATTAGGATTTGCGCTAGGCTGGAACTATTGGTATAACTGGGCGATTACGATTGCAGCCGAAGTGTCTGCTATATCAATCGTTATGAAATATTGGTTTCCTAATATGCCTTCATTTATTTGGAGTGCGGCATTTCTGTTTGTTATCTTTGTGTTGAATTATCTGTCGGTTAATAGCTATGGGGAAAGTGAATATTGGTTTGCGGTTATTAAAGTTGCAACGGTTATTATTTTCTTGATAGTGAGTTTTTTAATGATCTTCGGTATTCTTGGGGGAAAAGCGCCGATCGGATTCACGAACTTCTTTAAAGGGGATGCACCATTTCACGGTGGATTTTTTGCGACATTCGGCATTTTTTTAGCTGCTGGATTCTCATTCCAAGGTACTGAATTATTAGGTATTACAGCAGGAGAAACCAAAAATCCAGGTGAAACTATTCCAAAAGCTGTGAAGCAGATTTTTTGGCGTATCTTGTTATTTTATATTCTAGCTATTTTGGCAATTGGATTATTGATTCCGTATACGGATCAACGACTAGCTAATAGTGATGATGTAACTGTCAGTCCATTTACATTAGTATTCGAAAACGCAGGGATCGCTTTTGCAGCTTCCATTATGAATGCAGTTATTTTAACGGCTATTCTTTCTGCCGGCAACTCTGGCTTATATGCATCATCTCGTACACTGTGGGAGTTGGCGATGGAAGGAAAGGCTCCTAAAATCTTTAAACGATTAAATGGACGCGGTGTACCAATCGCAGCACTTATTGTGACTATACTAGTTGCTTGCTTATCATTTTTAGCATCTTTGTTCGGTACAGGTACTGTATATACTTGGCTGTTAAATGCATCTGGCATGTGCGGATTTATCGCATGGTTGGGAATTGCAGCAAGTCATTATCGATTCCGTAAAGCATTTGTAGCACAGGGCCATGATTTATCTGAATTACCGTATCGCTCAAAATTCTTCCCATTTGGTCCGATTTTTGCATTTGTAGTTTGTGCGTTTGTTATACTTGGTCAAAATTACACAGCATTTACAGGGGATCACTTTGATTGGAACGGTATTTTCGTATCCTATATTGGTTTACCGATCTTCCTGATTATTTGGTTTGGTTATAAATGGAAACATAAAACAAAGATAGTCCGTCTAGAGGATGCGGATTTGACGGCTAAACGCCATATGAAAGAATAATAAAAAAACACGCGTGTTGATTTGACAAAAATTAGGTCGTCTGTGGCGTAATTTTTGAGAAAACCTGCATTTTTCGGACCATTTATATAGATCTTCGCTGCGGCTTGCTCTTTCCTTTTGTGTAGCACATATTTGATAAAAAAACAATCCAATGTCCTGCGGAAAGAGCGAATAAAGTCTTTGAGAGAGCAAATAAATTATCTCAAAGGGCGAATAAATACTTTATGGATAAAATTGGATAATCAACATGCCTGATAAAAAAATAGTCTATAGAATCGGTTTCACAATGCTTTTGAGCTAAAAAATACGAATGATTTTCTTTTCGAATCAATTTCATAAATCATTTTCTTCTCAAAAAATACGAACATTTAAGAATAACTAATTTTGATAGTTGTGGAGCGAAAGACGGCGACTTATTGTATGATAATGATGCGAAGTAAGCGAGAAGGAGGAACATATAAGAGAATTGGTGTGATTATCCTCTAAAATGTTCGGAGATTAGCTGAAATTTCGTTTCAATATCTGTAAATATTCGGGTTTTACAATTATCAGAATTATTCTATATTTTAATGTTTTATTGAATTTTATAAATAGCATGCTATAATTGGGACATTCTCAATTTAAAACTAAATATCATTTACTCATATAATAGCAAGAATATGGCTTGCAAGTTTCTACCAGATCACCGTAAATGATCTGACTATGAGAAGCAATGCAATGTTTATAAATTGTTCTTTTCGACTGTATAGCTCGAAGGACTTGCTCCACTCATAGATGATTGGATGTACGAGTTCTTCGGGCTTTTTATCTATCTAAAAACTGAAGTGGCTCGTGTCAAGAAAGATAGGGGAAGGATGCAAAATTGCGGGGTATTTCCTATCAGGTTCGCAGCATGTGAATTCTTGAAATCCGGTCATTGAAAGCAAGGTAGATTTAAAAACGTGAAAATAAGAAGGGAGATCCCAAGGTTGAAAGCACTTCAGGAAAAAATCGTAAGGGAAGGTAAAGTCTTATCAGGAGATGTATTAAAAGTAGATTCATTTTTGAATCATCAAATTGATCCACAACTCATGCAAGCAATAGGTCAAGAGTTTGCTGATCGATATAAAGATGCAGGTTTGACAAAAATCCTTACGATCGAATCATCAGGTATTGCACCAGCAGTAATGGCTGGACTTATTTTAGGAATCCCCGTTGTCTTTGCTCGTAAACGTAAATCTATAACATTAACAGATAATTTCTATTCTGCAAATGTTTATTCGTTCACTAAAAAGGTTACCAATACAATTTCTGTATCAAAAGATTATATAACGCAAGGTGATATTGTATTAGTAATCGATGATTTTTTAGCAAATGGGGAAGCAGCAAAGGGATTAATCGACATTGTTAAACAAGCAGGTGCTACTACAAGTGGAATCGGTATTGTGATAGAAAAAGGCTTCCAACCAGGAGGTCAATTACTACGTGAACAGGGTTATCGCGTTGATTCGTTAGCGATTATTTCATCATTAGAAAATGGAAAAGTACAATTTGCTTAGGAGGCAACTAATCAGATGAACAAGGCAAAACTTGCAACACTTGGAATCCAACATTTATTAGCAATGTATGCGGGAGCCATTTTAGTACCATTAATCATTGGTGGTGCATTAAAATTTGATTCAACTCAGTTAACGTATTTAGTATCTATTGATATTATGATGTGTGGTATCGCGACATTATTACAAGTTATGCGTGGTAAAGTAATTGGTATTGGATTACCGTTAGTTCTTGGATGTACATTTACAGCTGTAACACCAATCATTGGCATTGGCTCAAAATACGGTATTGGCTCTATTTATGGTGCAATTATTGCGTCCGGTTTAATCGTTGTCCTTATTTCAGGTATCTTTGGAAAACTCGTAAAATTCTTCCCGCCCATTGTTACTGGTTCTGTCGTCACGATTATTGGGATCACATTAATCCCAGTTGCTATTAATAATGCAGGTGGTGGTCAAGGAGCGCCTGATTTCGGGTCAGTTTCTAATATTTCACTTGCGTTTGGTACATTAATCGCTATTGTTTTACTGTATCGTTTCACAAAAGGATTTGTTCGTTCAATTGCCATTTTAATAGGTTTAGTACTTGGCACTGTAGCAGCTGTTTTTATGGGAAAGGTGGATTTTTCACCAGTAGCTGATGCTGCGTGGGGACAAATTGTAACACCGTTTTACTTTGCAACACCAGAATTCCATGCACAACCAATCATCATTATGACGCTTGTAGCGATTGTATCGCTTGTTGAATCTACAGGCTCTTATTTTGCATTGAGCAGTATGACAAATACACCTATTAACGATAAAGCACTAGCACGTGGTTATCGGTCAGAAGGTTTAGCTTCAATTATTGGTGGTATCTTTAACTCATTCCCGTATACAGCGTTTTCTCAAAATGTGGGTCTAATACAAATGACAGGTGTAAAAAATCGTGCTGTCATCTTTATCACAGGAATTATGCTTGTCGCATTGGGTTTCTTGCCTAAAATTGCTGCACTAACAACAATCATTCCTACAGCTGTACTTGGTGGCGCGATGATCGCTATGTTTGGTATGGTTATTTCACAAGGTGTCAAAATGTTGGGCAGTGCAATAAATGAATCAGAAGGAAATGCAATGATCATTGCTTGCTCGATTGGTATGGGGCTTGGTGTAACAGTCGTTCCTGATATTTTCAAAGTGCTTCCAGAAACAGTGCGTATTCTAACAAGTAATGGCATTGTTGCCGGTAGTGTAACAGCAATCGTATTAAATATTATCTTCAACATGATTCCGTGGAGACGGGATGAAAAAATAGAAGTGAAAAAGGAAATAAACGAAGTCAAAACAAACCTCACTGAAAAGCATGTTTAACATCTAGATTATTTTTGCCTCATCCAATAGGGTGGGGCTTTTTTGTGTAAAAATATCCAATTTGTCATCTTTTTGAATTATTCAGGATAGATTATATAAAAGCATATAACCCATTTTACTTTGAATTTGAGATTTAGTGTTATAATGATTTTGTATACAATAATTTTCCAATAATTATTTGACTTTGGATCCGATTTCTAGATTGCGGTCATTCGCAGACAGAAAAAGGTGTCCATTACTTATTATTCGAGGTGTGGAAGATGATCGATCAATATTTTTACAAGACGTTATTTAAAAGTACATTTTCCGATCCTGTAGAAATTACATTATGGGATGGGGAAAAGGTCCATTATGGAGAAGGAAAACCTGTTTTTAAAATAAAGATGAATGAAGTGATTCCCAAAGCTGAAATTGTGCAAGATCCATCTATGGCAATGGGCGAAGCATATATGACAGGGAAACTTGAAGTTGAAGGGGACTTAAAAAGAGTTGTTCAATCGATTTATGAAAAACAAGGTAGTTTTCTTGGCAATGGTAAGTTATACAAAACCCTTTTAAAGACCATTACGAACAATAAAAAACATAGCAAAGAAAATATTCAATTCCACTATGATATCGGCAATGATTTTTATAAATTATGGTTAGATGAAACGATGACCTATTCATGTGCATACTTTAAACATGAAAATGAGTCATTAGCCGATGCACAACGCAATAAAGTCGCATATATCCTCAAAAAACTTAATCTCCAAAAGGATCAAACCCTCTTAGATATTGGTTGTGGGTGGGGCGAACTCATCGTCACTGCTGCCAAAAAATATGGCGTAAAAGCTACAGGTATTACATTATCAAACGAACAATATGCACGTGTGAAAGAAAGAATTATTGAAGAAAATCTCATCGATTTAGTCGATGTCAAGCTTATGGATTACCGAGATATACAAGGATCATTCGATCGTGTAGTATCAGTCGGTATGTTAGAACATGTGGGTCAGGACCATTTAGAGGAATACTTTGAAAAAGTCTATGATTTACTTGCTGATGGAGGAATATCTATGCTCCATTGTATTACGTGTCAAAAAGAAGGTGCATCGAATTCATGGATTGATCAATATATTTTCCCTGGAGGTTATGTACCAGGTGTAGCAGAGCTTGTTCAGCATATTACATCCAAACAATTTCATTTAGTCGATCTTGAAAGTCTTCGTCGTCATTATGAGAAAACACTAGATATATGGGCATCCAACTTTGAAGGGGCAATAGAAGAAGTGAAAAAGATGAAGGATGAGACATTTATCCGTATGTGGAGACTTTACTTAAATGCATGTGCCGCATCATTTGCTGCAGGTAATATTGACTTATCACAATTGATCTTTACAAAAGGTGTTAACAATGAAATACCAATGACCCGTGAATATATGTATCAATAGTGCAAATATAAAGGGCTGGATGCAAACCCCATTTTGGATTATATAAAGAGAAACTCCATCAGTGGGAGTTTTCTTCATCCCACACCTATCTTTCTCGTTTCTCTCTAAACCTTGAGGTGGGGTCTTACTGCCCGTTAACGCGGGATAAAAATAAAGCACAGAATGCTATTCAATCCGCATTCTGTGCTTTTGTATATGGCATATTTTCTTAGATTATTGTTCCAAAATAAGCTACTTTTATTTTTACTCTTAAACAAGCGCTTGCTCTTTTTCTAATGCTTTGCCTAAGAAAGTTGCAAGTTCTAACATACCGTATTTTCCAGCTCTGGCTTCAGCATCACTATTATAGTTCGTGTTTGTGTTGATATCATAAGTGTAAACTGTACCATCTTCAGCTTTAATGAATTCAATGCCTGCAACCGTGATATTTTGATCTTTTAAGAATTTTTCATAAGACTTGATTTGTTCTAGATCTAATACGGAATTATCTACGATCTGGAATTTAGGCTTTTCTTCTACTTGTTCGCCAACAGGGCAGAATAAGTCATTGATCTGACAAGCGTCCGCTGGGCACAACTCGAAACCTTTTGATGTATCAACCTGTACAGCGTAAACAAATTTAGCATTAACAAATTCAGCACGAGTAATAAATGATTCTGGCGATTTGATGTATTGTTGGATTAATGTAATACCATCAACGGGTTCTTCGTAAAGTGGACCATTTACATATGCTTCTAATGCTTCAATAGTGTTGAATAATTGAACACCAAGTCCCTTACCAGCACGATTATGTTTCGTGATAAATGAAGGGGTATTGATTTTCTTTGCTGCTTCAATAATTTGTTGTTTACCAACAGCAGCAATCGTTCTTGGTGTACGGATACCGGCTTTTTCAAGTGCTAAGTATTGATTTACTTTACTTAGTTCCAGTTTAAGTGCATCTGTTCCATTAAAGACAGTACGGCCGTGGAATTCTAACCAAGCAAGTACTGCGTTTGCAAGTTCTGGTGCAAAACGGTGATCACGTGTATGTGATGATGCGCTCATACGACTGTAAAATATTCCTTCTGGTGGTACAGAACTTAAATCAACTGTCCCTTGATCTAAGAACCATTCTTCATATGGAATATTTAGTTCATCTAAACGTTTTGTTAAATGATCTGTCCATTCGCTGTTTTCATGAATAATATAAACTTTTGACATCATTTAACCTCCACTTTTTTATTTCTAAGTTGTTCTACTAATGGTTTTACTTTTTCAGCAAAGATCTTCATTTCTTCTAGCTGTGGTGAGAATTGTAGGATCAATAAATTCAACCCAACTTCTTCATAGGCAAGAATACGTTTTGCGATTTGTTCAGGAGTACCTACTAAATTTGGACGTAAGCCACGATTTGATACACAATAATCTTCTTTGCTGACTTTTACATTTAGTTGTGATTTGCTTGTGAAATCTTGATAACCGGCATATGCTTTGCTATCTGGATTCATCGAAGTGATTCTTTCTAATTCAGCTTGTGCTTCCTCTTCTGTATCACGGCAAATAACATAGGCAGCCATACCAAATATTTCGAAATCTGGTTTACCAAGTTCCGCGCGTCGACCATTCATTTCTTTAATCTTCGCTTCGATCTCTTCTATAGTACCACCATGCATGACATAAGAGTCACAAATTCTAGAGATTGTTTGTTTACCAGTTTCAGATTCACCACCAGCAAAAATAGGGATATGGTTGTTTCTTAATGGTTTTGGTAAAAGATAAGTATTTTCGAATTCATAATAATCACCTTTAAATGATGCAGGTGTTTTTGTGAATAATTCTTCTAATGCATTGACAAATTCTTCCGCACGGGCATAGCGTGAATCATGAGCAGTGAAAGCACCGCCATATTGTCGTGCTTCTTCTTCCCACCATGCAGATACGATATTCAAAGCAAGACGACCCTTGCTAATATGATCGATATTTGAAGCCATTTTTCCAAAAGTTTGTGGTTTATAATAACCTGGGCGAATAGCTACAAGGATGTTTAGCTTTTCTGTAACTGCGGCAACAGCTGCGGCAGTAGACCAAGCATCTAATGCAGGTTCCTCGATTCCTTTAATATCATTTAAAAACAACTCAGCGATCAGGGTCATATCATAGCCAAGTTGTTCAGCTTGCTGAGCCACTTTTTTTACATAATCAAATGTAGCTGGCATTTGTTTATATTCATCCTCAATATTGCGTAACCAACCACCATAAAGAGGTGACCAATATCCGTATTTCATATCCTTAAAGCCGCCTTTCCAGTCTGATTTTTAAATAGTCTGACTATTACGTGTGTTTATCTTAGCATAAAACCATGTGATAAACAATATAATATCGATAAAACAAAGGCGATAAGTAGGGATTTGTCATAGAATGATCAAAAATAACTGGTTTAGAAAATTAGGATGATGAAAATAGGGTAAATAAAAACGAGGGACTCAAAAAGGCCTCTTTTGTTAGATGACGAAATGGAACAGACAATAATGTAAGAATAGCGATAAAATCTTGATACAACAATCTATCTGCGAAAATAAAAACTCTAGCTTACATAATGGTAGGTTCTTCATACCGAGAACTTGATCGCCAAATGCTGAAATCAGTTCTAACCTTAGTATAATAGTAGATTATTCTTCTTCCCACTTTTTCATCTGTTCTTCTTCTGCAGCGATTTGTAAATCATACGCATTAATTAGGAAAATTTCATAGTCATGATTGCTGGCATACTGCTCAGCCAGTTTTTTTATATATTTTGGCGAACCTTGTTTTTCTTCATCATAAACGATCAGGATTCCATCAGAATTTTTTAGAAAGAATTTATTTTTTTCGGTAAATTGCCAAGGAGCCTCATATGGTCGTTTTGTTAGACTTGTCACAAAATCAGCTTGTGATAAAATCATTTCATATTTTTCTTGTTTGGATTCGTTCCAATTTTTTTCTTGGTCTAAAAAGGGTGTCATGATTGCATATTTCAACTCAGGATATTCCATTTGCAAATCCATAATTACTTCTGCGGCCCAAGTTTCTACACCTAGTTGACCACTTAAAATCACCCACTCAAGCCCATCTTCAAGGAGCGGAATAATTCGATCTTGTAAGGCTTTTTTGATAATAGGAATGCCAGGATGATAATCATTGAAAATACCAAGTTCATGCGCTTTATAGCCAGTGATAACAAGACGAGTTAGCATATATACCTCCCACTTTGATACATAAGTTAGATTCTATCTGACATATTCATTGGATATAGATTTTTGTTTTAACATCGCAACTATTGTTGTTTGTTGCAGGCGAGACGGATGTTTCTTTTAACAGTTGCTGCTTTATATAACACACATAAAATATAAAAAACCGATTTCTATAGAAACCGGTTGACTGAAATAAGTATAGAAATAGTTATGTCGTTGCCCAGTCTACTTGTTAAGTCAGTGTTCGATGTGAAAACAAGTGTATGTACATCAACAATTTTCGCTTTTCATTTTACAATAGCTATGCTTCATTTACAATGGAATTATTTGTAATTATAGAAGAGGATTGCATTGTTGCAGATAAAAGCTTATGAAGCTGCATCTTATAGAGAGATTCTATTAATATTTAGCTCTAAAACTAGTTATTTTAGGCTGCGTTTTAACCTCAATATTATAAGTCTAATAAAGTGCATTTTATAAAAAGATAATTTATAATATAGTCGTACTAAAAATAGTAGATATAGTACATTTGTGAAAACGTTTCCGGAAACTGTGCACATAGAAGAAGTTAGTCTATAGATGATGAAATTTATACGAATTTAAACTATATTAATATAATTTTCTGGGAGGGTCTAAACAATGAAAGCAGCAGTATGGCATGGTAAGAAAGATATTCGTATTGAAGAAAAAGAATTAAAACCATTAAAAGATGATGAAGTAAC
>NZ_VCBM01000007.1:0-68783 GCF_007896505.1 Rummeliibacillus sp. SL167
CTGAGCCAGGATCAAACTCTCCATAAAAGTCAAGTTTGAAAGCTCATTTGCTTTGCTAGCGTATCATCCGAAGATGATATCTATTTTGTCTTTATCACTAACGGAGGTTAGTGAACAAATTTTATTGATTAACATCTTGTTTGTTCAGTTTTCAAGGTTCATATCTCATCACTTATCAGCGACTTAGTTATTTTAACATAACAATATTGTTTTGTCAATATTTTTTAACTTTTAAGTTTCTGATAAATAAGTTGCAAATCTTCGACAGCAACTTTTATATTATATCATCTTCATTTTTTAATGTCAATGATTTTCTAAGCTAACAAGTTAAGAAAATTAGCAACTCAATCAATATAACACTATATCATTACATATGCAAGTAAAATTATTAAAATAAAAATCTACATCGGCACTTCACCTTCGCTAAAAAACATATGCTCCTGTCGCTTTGCTTTCGTCGCAGGAAAACATATGCTCCTGTCGCTTTGCTTTCGTCGCAGGAAAACATAGTGCTCCTGTCGCTTTGCTTTCGCCACGGAAAAACATATGCTCTTGCCACTTCGCTTTTGTTGCAACAAACAGCTGCTAAATAAAGTGAAGATTCCATCAGTGGGGTTTTCTTCATCTCCTACTGATGGTTGGCTAAACCAATCGGACTTTTAAGGGCAGTTGATCCCACCTATCTTTCTCGTTTATCTCTACATCTTGAGGTGGGGGTCTTACTGCCCGTTAAAGCGGGATAAATGAAGGTTGATAAACAGCAAAAAACGACGTTCTCAAATGAAAAGAACGTCGTATCAGTATAAAATCTATTTGTGAATCATTTCATTAGTCACGTGAACGCATTAATGGGAATAATAACACGTCACGAATAGATTGAGCGTTTGTCAAAAGCATGATCAAACGGTCTACGCCAATTCCTAAACCACCAGTAGGGGCCATACCATATTCTAATGCTTCTAAGAAATCTTCATCCATTTCATGTGCTTCATCATTACCTTGTTCTTTTTCACGTAATTGCGCTTCAAAACGTTCGCGTTGGTCAATTGGATCATTTAATTCTGTGAATGCATTGGCATGTTCACGTCGTACGATGAATAATTCGAAACGATCCGTAAATCGTGGATCTTCAGCATTTTTCTTAGCAAGTGGTGAAATTTCAACGGGATGACCATAAACAAATGTAGGTTGTACTAATGTTTCTTCTACCTTTTGTTCAAAGAATTCATTGATAATATGCCCTACTTCCATCGTATCCTTAATCTCCACATGATGTTCATGAGCAAGAGCTTGTGCTTCTTCTTTCGTCATTTCTTTCCAGAAGTCTACACCTGTAGCCTCTTTCACCGCATCTACCATGTGTAGACGTTTCCAGCCTTTAGAAAGATCGATTGTATCTTCACCATATTGAATTTGAGTTGTACCGAGTACTTCTTGAGCAACATGTCCAAATAAATCTTCAGTAAGATCCATAATATCGTGGAAGTCCGCGTATGCTTCATATAGTTCAAGCAAAGTGAACTCTGGGTTGTGGCGAGTAGATACACCTTCGTTACGGAATACGCGACCGATTTCGTATACCTTTTCAAGACCACCTACGATCAAACGTTTTAAGTATAGTTCAATTGCTATACGCATATACATCGTTGCATCTAATGCATTATGGTGTGTAACGAATGGACGAGCTGCTGCACCACCTGCTACAGAGTTTAACATTGGTGTTTCAACTTCTAAGTAGCCTTTATTGTCTAAGAAATTACGAATGGAACGGATGATTTGACTGCGCGTGATGAAAGTTGCTTTACTATCTTCATTTGTGATTAGATCCAAATAACGTTGGCGATAACGTTGTTCTACGTCTTGTAAGCCATGGAATTTTTCAGGTAATGGGCGTAAAGATTTAGATAAGAAAGTGAATTCTAGTGCTTTAACAGTTAATTCACCAACGTGTGTTTTAAAGATTGTACCTTTAATCCCTACGATATCACCAAGGTCAGCATGTTTAAAAATATCATAGGCTTCTTCACCAATTGCATCTTTACGTACATAGATTTGGATTTGACCGCCAAGATCTTGGATGTTCGCAAAACCGACTTTACCCTTGCTACGTTTTGTCATGATCCGGCCAGCGATCGCTACTTGTTCTGGATGTTCATTTTCTTCTAATTCTTCTTTTGATAAATCAGCGTATTGTTTTTTTAATTCGCTTGATAAATGTGTGCGTTCAAAGCGTTGACCGAATGGGTCTAAGCCTTTTTCTCTTATAGAATCCATTTTTTGGCGTCTCACCAAAAGTTGGTCATTTAATTCTTCTGCCACAATTTTCACTCCTTATATTTGTTGCGCTTAGCAGTCCATAATGTATTTATTGTACACAATTTTCATAGATGAATCACGTCTTTCTACTCATTTTCCCTTTAAATCTAACATTACATGTGGGATATAGAGAAAAAAGAAGTGTTCAGAAACTACCATTTAATCATTATTTTTAATAGATTTTTTTCATATACGGATGGGAGCAATCGCTCACAAAAATGAAAGTTTGCTTACGCTTTGGAGGTGTGAGATCTTACTGTCCCTTATACAGGTACAGGGTAGAACAATAGAAAAGTAACATCATAACTTAAGGGATGTCTAAAAGTGTTAAAAACGCCTTTGAGACACCCCCTCTTTAGAATTCATATAACCTATTAACCCAATTGGATATAATCGGGAACATTTTCTTGCTCCTCGATTTCCTCGACAAGTTCGTTTAAGATCGTGTGCAACTCTAATGCCGTTTCGGCTTGATTAATACGATTACGTGCTTTACCATTGCCTCTTACACCTTTTAAATACCATGAAGCGTGTTTACGCATTTCACGTACGGCAATGCTTTCTCCCTTAAGTTTCATCAAACGATCAAAGTGCAGTAAACATACATCCATTTTTTCACGAATTGGTGGTTCAGGCATTAGTTTACCTGATTTTAAATATTCAACTGTACGATAAATCATCCATGGGTTTCCTAATGCTGCACGACCAATCATAACACCATCAGCACCTGTATATTCTAATAGGCGTTTAGCGTCTTCTGGCGTTTCAACATCACCATTGCCGATGAATGGAATATGGATATTCTCTTTTACTTCTTTTAAAATATCCCAATTTGCTTTTCCTTCGTACATTTGAAGACGAGTACGACCGTGCATGGCAATGGCAGATGCCCCAGCGCGTTCTGCAGCTTGTGCGTTTTTTACTGCATAAACGTGATCCTCATCCCAACCGATACGCATTTTACAGCTTACGGGTTTGTCAACAGCATCCACAACTGCAGAAACCATTTCATAAATTTTATTTGGATCCAATAACCACTTAGCTCCTGCTTCACATTTAATAATTTTGTTGACAGGGCAACCCATATTAATATCGATGATATCCGCTGTAGTATATTTATCTACATATCGCGCTGCTTCAACTAATGTTTCTTTGTCGCCACCAAAAATTTGGAGTGAAAGTGGATTTTCACGTTCATCAATATATAGCATACTCATCGTTTTATTATTACGATGAACGATCCCTTTATCTGAAATCATCTCTGCATATACTAGGCCCGCTCCGAATTCTTTCACCGTTAGACGAAATGCCGAGTTACAGACGCCAGCCATTGGCGCAAGTACGACACGATTGTCCATGACAATATCGCCAATTTTAAACGGTTTATCGTTCATTAAAGTCACCGTTTTTCCTCCTTAATAGACGATTATGCATTCGTCTTTGGGTTTATATTTATTACTTTATTTCGATATATCCAATAATGATTTCCTAAAAAATCAACATGTTCTAGACCCTGTTTCTACACAATGAAACGAAGCAATCTGGTTCATTGAAAGAATCTAACTTAATGAATTCTTTGAGCCCTTGGAAAGGATGAATCCTGATAAATCAGTGGCTGTCTTCCATCGTCTGACGCCCTCTTTCCCAACTTGCTCAAGTAGCGCTTGAAATGCTACACCAATCGTTGGATGCTTAAGCTCTGGTGCAATTTCCACTAAAGGAACGAGAACAAATGCACGCTCATGCATTCGAGTATGAGGTACAATAAGCGTCTCTGTTTCAATATTGTCATGATTATAGAGTAAAATGTCAAGGTCTATCGTTCGTGGACCCCATCGAATAACACGAACTCTTTTTAATGCTTGCTCCACTTTTTGACATTCTTCCAATAATTCTTGTGCAGCTAATGGCGTATGTACAAGGATCACCATATTTAAGAAAACGTCTTGATCCGTGTAGCCAACTGGGTCCGTTTCATAAATCGATGAAAGTTTCACCACCATGATTGCCGGATGTTGTTGTAATAATTGTACAGCATGACGTAATGTTTCCTCTTTATCCCCCATATTAGACCCTAATGAAATATATGCCTCATTCATGCAAACACTCCCCTAGTTATTTCTACAGATACTTCTTTGTAGTGACCTGGAATTGGTGGGTCCGGCTTGATAACCTCGACACGAATCCCCTTTACTATATTTGAATACGTTCCTAGTATTTCTGCAGCAATTTTCTCGGCAACTGATTCGATCAATTTAAATGGTTTTCCCTCTACAATTTTTTGGCAAACCTCATAAACTTCTGCATAGCTTACGGTATGATGAAGGTCATCTGTTTCGCCAGCATGGTGTAGATCCGTAGCAATAGACACGGTCACTCGAAAACGTTGCCCTAGCCTAGTTTCCTCCGGCAACACACCATGAAAACTATAGAATTCCATATTTCTAATGTGAATATAATCCATTTTGTTTCTCCTAACATCAGCTTATCGTATTAAATACTTAAAGTTACGCTTTATCAATTATGCCTCAGCGTATTGCGTCCGAATTTTTCGAGTATGCTTGAAAAGCTCCTCTTTCAAATCCGTGACAGCCACCGGAAGCCATGGTTCAACAGATTTAACACTAAGTTAGTCACTTAGGCAATTCCACCTGCGCTTTGCTGTTGACATATAAAACATCTGTTGCTGCTTTATTGCCCTAGCTTTCATGCAGGATATGCAGCTGGGGAGCAATCGCTCATGACTGTTTTTACGTATTGAAGTGAAGAATTATCGTCCATTCATGCAAAGAATTGATTACAATTGACTGTCATTGTTATTTCAACGCATCCATCATTTTCATCATTCTTGCAATCGGTTTTACATCATGTACTCTTACCATATGGCAACCCTTGTCTACTCCATAGCAACAAGTTGCTCCAGTTCCTTCCATACGTTCACTTACTGGAAGATCAAGCACATTACCGATCATACGTTTGCGCGATGTCGCTAGTAATACCGGATATCCCATATCTACAAGACGCGGTAAAGCTTTCATCATCTCAATATTTTGTTCGTGTGACTTAGCAAATCCGATACCTGGGTCTAACCAGATATATTCGTCTTTTACTCCTGCCTTATGGGCAATATCAATACTTTTCTCTAAATCCCTTTTAGCATCTGCCCAAAAATCTTCTCCATAATCTTCGTTTGTACGATTATGCATTAAAATAATAGGCACATGAAGCTCTGCTGCTACATTCGCCATTTTAGGATCGTATTGCGCTCCCCAAATATCATTAATAATATGTGCACCCGCCTCAATAGCAGCACGTGCCACTTGTGACTTAAATGTATCAACAGAGATTAATACATCGACTTCTGAGCGAATAGCTTTTATTGCCGGAATGATTCGAGAAAGTTCTTCCTCTGCTGAAATAGGGGTATGACCTGGTCGAGTAGACTCTCCACCAACATCAATAATTTTAGCACCATCAGCGACCATTTCCTTAGCATGCTTCACTGCATTTTCAACAGAATCATATTGACCACCATCTGAAAAAGAATCAGGTGTGACGTTTAAAATTCCCATAACGACTGTTTCATTTGCAAAATCTAATGTGTGACCATCAATTGTTAATACTTTATATTTGTCAAGATTCAATCTTCTTACTCCCTTTCAATAGATGCGATATACATGGTATGTAATTGCCGATAGATGTCTCCTACATTACCTAGAAAGCATTTTTCGTCCAATTTTTTAATAGGAATCAACTCTTGAATTGAAGTTGTGATAAAACATTCATCAGCCTTTTCTAAATCCTGCGGCCTATACTTTCCTTCATGTATATTTAGTCCTACCTCATGAGCCAAGCGTAATACATGTTGGCGTGTAATACCTGGTAAAATTCCTGTAGAAATAGAAGGTGTATATAGTTCTTTTTTTATTGCCCAGAAAATATTCGAAGTAATCCCTTCTGCTATATGGCCTTCTGCATTAACAAAGAAGCCCTCTAATTCTTTCAAGGAAGGTACTTCAAAACGAGCTCGTATATTATTGGCATAATGGTGGGATTTATAGCGAATGGCCTGCTCTGGTGAATTACGTATCGTGTTCAACCAAACTGCATTTTTCTCGTGACCTCTTGAAGCTGTTGGAAGTTCTTTACGAAAAATAATAACATTAGGGTTTGAATAATGTGTTTTACTTAATCCAATACCACCTTCGCCAGCAGAAATATTTAAGCGGAAATAGCCATCTGTCTGTCCATTTCGTTTATTCAATTCTATTATAACATCCCGTAATTCTTCGAAAGTGTAGGACATCGTAATTCGATATTCTTTTAAAGCCCTTTGGATACGTGCGCAATGTTCATTCCAAAGAAAGGGTTTGTCGTTGTATGTACGAAATGTTTCAAAAAAGCCCAATCCATATAAATAACCATGGTCAGTTGGCGAAACAGATAATTCTGTACTCTCAATATACTCTCCATTCATCCAACAAATCATTGTACTCTCTCCTTGCAATAGGTAGTGATAAAATTTTTTAAAAGTTTTTTACCATCTTGGGTCATGATGGACTCCGGATGGAATTGTACGCCTTCCACTGCAAATTCCTTATGGCGGATGCCCATGATTTCTCCCTCTGCTGTCCAAGAGGTGATTTCAAGACAGCTTGGGAGTGTATCTTTTTCAACGATTAACGAATGATATCTTGTTGCTGTGTAAGGGTTCGATAAATCTTTATTTACACCTTTATCATCATGATAGATCGCCGATGTTTTACCGTGCATTAAACGGTTGGCACGTATCACTTTCCCACCAAACGCTTGCGCAATCGCTTGATGTCCTAAACATACCCCTAATATGGGAATTTGCCCTGTGAAATGTTGAATGACTTCAAGGCTGATTCCAGCTTCGTTTGGACTACAGGGTCCCGGTGATATTACAATCATTTCAGGCCGCACTTCTTCTATTTCTTCGATACTAATGCCATCATTACGCTTAACAAGCAATTGCTCACCTAGCTCACCAAAATATTGAACTAAATTGTATGTAAAGGAATCATAATTATCAATCATTAAAATCATCGTTCTTTTACTCCTTCCGCCATTGTTTTAGCCTGCCATAGCGCTTTTGCTTTATTGAGTGATTCTATGTATTCACGCTCAGGCACTGAATCAATAACAACACCTGCACCCGCTTGAATATAGGCTAATCCATTTTTGATAAAAGATGTACGAATAACAATATTTAGTTCAATGTCTCCATTAAATCCGATCCAGCCAATTGACCCCGTATACAATCCGCGTCGCACAGGTTCTAATTCTTCAATGATTTCCATTGTACGTATTTTGGGAGCACCCGTAATGGTTCCTCCAGGGAAAACCGCCCGAATAATTTCTGCATTGCTTTTATCTTTTGACACCTTCCCGCGCACATTCGAAACAATATGCATAACATGTGAATATTTTTCAATCACCATCAATTCATCAACATGAACGGTGCCGTATTCAGAAACGCGCCCCAAATCGTTTCTCTCAAGGTCGACAAGCATGATATGTTCAGCACGTTCTTTCTCATGATGGATCAATTCGTCCGCAAGCGTCCTATCTTCAGCGTCATCCTTGCCACGTGGACGTGTTCCTGCAATTGGGCGAGTTGATAGGTTGTTTCCATATTTTTGAAGTAACAATTCTGGCGATCCCGATACAATCGAAAAATGAGGTGAAGCGATATACGCCATATACGGAGAGGGATTAAATGTGCGGAGCGCTTCATACATGATGATGGGATCCACATCTACTTTTTGGGCCTGACGGACAGATAAGTTGACTTGGAATACGTCCCCTTGAGCAATATAGCGTTGAATTTGTTCAACAGCCTCCTTAAACTGGTCACATGTCATCGAAACCAAGCGAGAGTCATCATTTTTTACTGCCTGAGCAGTTGTATGATTAAAGTAACTTTTTGAACAGTCAGTTTGCCAGCTTTTTGCTAGTTCCTCCACGTCTATATCAGATGTAGATAATTTCATAACAGTTGCCTTTTCATGTTCAACATCTAATACCGTCCAACAGTCCACTATATAAAAGTATATATCTGGAATTTGTAGATCATCTTTAGCGATATTCGGAAGTACTTCAATCTTCCGCACATAATCATATGCTATAAAACCAATAGCACCCCCATAAAAAGAATCGCTTGGCGCATCAACTTTATATTGTAAAAGCAATTGTTCAACTAATTGGAGGGGTTCCCCTATGTGTAGATCTCGTCTACCATTTCGCCAATCGATTTGTAATCCATTTTCTGTAGATTGTACGACAGCAAGCGGGTTCCAGGCAGCAATTGTTTTGGTGCCACCTCGTCCACTTTCTAAAAATACACTATGTGTTTCATTTTCTATTCTCTTTTTATAGCTATTAAAAAAGACATCTTTTTGTATTGGAAAAGGTTCAGATTTTATCAGTTGAATGACCAATTGAAAACCTCCATATTCTCTTTCTAAATCTGCTTTCAGTATAACAACACCTATGTATTTAACAAAGTAATAATTTTATCCACTTGATCAATCCATCATAAGACGTAATTGTATATGGATTTTGAATTATGCTTACTTAAGACCTATAAGATCATTCAGTTAATCACTATGACTGGCACTTTACTTTTGCCATAACGGTATCCATGAACAATTGCTCCAACCTGTACATGAAAAAGTTTTTCCCACAGAAAAAAGAGTACTCATTGTTTTTGAGTACTCTTTCTTAATAGGATAAGTATCAATTAGTCATCATAGCGATATAAAGCTGTACTGAAGTAACGTTCACCTGTATCAGGAAGAAGTGCTAAAACATTTTTGCCTTTTCCTAGACGTTTTGCTGTTTCAATTGCTGCATACAATGCTGCACCAGATGAAATACCAGCTAACACGCCTTCTTCTCTTGCTACTTTACGAGCTGCATCGAATGCATCTTCATTTGCAACTTGGAAAATAGAATCATAAACTTCTGTATTTAACACTTTAGGAACGAAACCTGCGCCAATACCTTGAATTTTATGTGGACCTGGTTTACCACCTGAAAGTACTGGAGAATCTTTTGGTTCTACAGCGATGACTTCAATATTTGGATATTTTTCTTTTAATACTTCGCCAGTACCTGTTACAGTACCACCAGTACCAACACCTGAGATGAAAGCATCTAAGTTTAAGCCTTCGAATGCTTCGATAATTTCTGGGCCAGTAGTTGCACGGTGTGCTTGAACATTTGCAGGGTTTTCAAATTGTTGTGGTACAAACCAGCCATTTTTTTCTACTAGCTCGTTTGCTTTAGCAATAGCACCTTTCATACCATCTGCACCTGGAGTTAAAACAAGTTCAGCACCATAAGCACGTAATAGATTACGACGTTCAACACTCATCGTATCAGGCATGACAATAACAGTTTTATAGCCTTTTGCTGCTGCTACCATAGCAAGACCGATACCAGTGTTACCACTTGTAGGTTCAACAATTGTGCTACCTGGTTTTAATTTTCCTTCTTTTTCAGCTGTTTCAATCATTGCTGCTGCGATACGGTCTTTTACACTGCTGCCTGGGTTAAAATATTCTAGTTTTGCATAAACATTCCCATCGTTAGGTCCTGTTACATGGTTCAATTTTACGATCGGTGTATTGCCAATTAATTCTACTACTGAATTTACGATTTTACTCATCTACTATTCCTCTCCTAATCCCTAGTATTTTAATATGCTTTATTGTCTTTATATTACAACTTTTGAAAATAGTTTGTCAATAAAAACATCTTACGTTTTTAATAAATATAGACTATTTTTGTCTATTCAATGAACCAAATATAATAATATCATTTCAAGTGTATATAAAATTGATATAAAAAATTTATGGAATTGATTCAAATTATGGAAATTAGTTCTTTTGTGAGTGAATTTCTTCGATAAAACCTTCTAGTTCTTCTTTAGAGTAGTGATATTTTTCTTCACAGAAATGACAATGTGCTTCCGCCATACCATCTTCATCTATCATCTCTTGAATCTCTTTTTCACCAAGGCTAAGAATGGCAGCCCCAAAACGTTGTTTAGAACATGTGCATTGGAATTTAACCGGCATTTGATCCAAAATTTGAACATTTTCTTCGCCCAGTATTGCTTCTAAAATCTGTTCCGGCGTATACCCTTTTTGAATCATTTTAGAGATAGGTTCGATGGTTGATAAATGTTCTTCAATTTCTGTAATGGTTTCGTCATCGACACCGGGTAATACTTGAATAATAAAACCACCAGCTGCAAGAATGGTGTCATCCGTATCCACCAATACGCCTAATCCAACAGATGACGGAACTTGTTCAGATTTGGCAAAATAATAGGTGAAGTCTTCTGCAATTTCTCCAGATATGATGGGTACTTGTCCTGTAAAAGGATCGCGCATACCAAGGTCTTTTACAACTGTTACTGTCCCTTCTGTACCAACTGCACGACGAACATCCAGCTTACCTTGTGGGTTTAAATCAAAATGAACTTGTGGGTGTATCGCATATCCGCGCACTTCTCCTTTTGCATTTGCACAAACGACCATAGGACCAATTGGACCATTACCATCTACTTTCACCGTAATAGAAGCATCATCTTTTAACATAGCTCCCATCATAACAGTTGCAGTCATTGTTCGCCCAAGTGCTGCAGAAGCGGTAGGCCATGTGTTATGTCGGCGTTGTGCCTCACCTACAGTATCAGTTGTACGAACCGCAAACGCACGGACACTCCCGTTAAATCCAAGCCCTCTTACTAAATAATCAGCCATTCTTTTTCTCCTTTTCTTCATGATTTCTTTTATAAATAATGTTTAATCCCTTTAACGTTAGAAACGGATCAACTATATCAATAATAGTAGATTCTTTTGCAACCAAATTTGCTAGACCGCCTGTTGCAATCACTAATGCATCTTCTCTATCTTGTTGGCGTATGCGTCCAATGATTCCTTCCACTTGTCCTACATAACCATATACAATACCTGCTTGCATAGAAGAAACCGTATTTTTTCCAATAACGTTTTGAGGTGTCGCAATTTCTATTCTCGGCAGTTTCGAACAATGCGTAAAAAGTGCCTCCATAGATATTGTCATCCCCGGGGCAATTGCACCACCCATGTACTCTTTATTTTCATTGATATAACAATATGTTGTTGCTGTACCGAAATCTACAACGATTATTGGGGACCCATATTCTTGGATAGCTCCAACAGCATTGACAATTCGATCGGCACCGATTTCTCTTGGATTTTCACATTTGATATTGAGCCCTGTTTTTACCCCAGGTCCTACTACTATAGGTTCGATAGAAAAATATTTCCGACACATCGTTTCAAGCGAAAACATGATTGGCGGTACGACCGAAGAAATGATAATACCCTGTATGTCTTTAAAAGATAAGTCTCCATCCATAAACAGAGTTTTAAGCTGCATAGCATACTCATCTTCTGTTTTTAAGGTGTCTGTTTTCATTCGCCAATGGTGTTCAAGATGATCCTCTTTATAAATTCCTATTGAGATATTCGTATTTCCTACATCCATCACTAAAATCATGAAAATTATCCTCACTTATTATGTCATTCTTCATGAATCATAACATATCTACATAGATGAAAAAAAGCTGACTACCTTACTGAATGTAGGAGTCAGCCCTTACTGTTGCAATGATCAATGTTCTTCTTGAATTCCATCGCTTTTTTGCTCACCGTTAGAATCTTTAGGCAGATCGCTAACTGTCGGATCAGATTTACCGTTTATATCTAATTTTGTTTCTTGAACAATTTTAGCATCAGTAGATTCAATCTCTTGAGCATCGTTTTCGTTTCCAAGCTTATGACTTTTTCTTTCATAAGAGCGTTCTGGAAGCTTACCGTATTTTTCTAAATGCTCGATTTGTTCAGCATCTAATGTTTCAACTTCAAGTAAAGTTGTAGCAATTAGATTTAAAAGATCACGACGTTCTGTCAAAATTTTTCTTGTACGTTCATATTGTTCCTTCACGATTTGTTGCATTTCTTGATCAATTTCGTATGCAATGCGATCGGAATAGTTCTGTTCAGAATTTAAGTCACGACCTAGGAATACATTGCCACCTTGGCTAGAGCCAAATTGCAATTGTCCAAGTTTATCGCTCATACCGTATTCAGTAACCATTGAACGAACAATACTTGTTACACGTTGGAAGTCATTATGAGCACCTGTTGAAACTTCACCGAAGACAATATCTTCTGATACACGTCCACCAAGTAACCCTGCCACTTTATCTAGTAGTTCTGGTTTTGTCATGAAATAACGATCTTCTTTTGGAAGCATTACAGCATAACCACCAGCTTGACCACGAGGAACGATTGTTACTTTATGCACTTTTTCTGCCTCATCTAATGTCAAGCCTACCACTACGTGTCCGGCTTCATGGAATGCAACAATATTACGTTCTTTTTCCGAAATGACACGGCTTGTTTTAGCAACCCCAGCAATAACACGATCGGTTGCTTCATCAATATCGCCCATATCGATTTTCTTCTTATTTTCACGGGCTGCTACTAATGCAGCTTCGTTCAATAAATTCTCTAAATCTGCACCGGAAAATCCTGGGGTGCGTTGTGCAATTGCCTTTAAGTCTACTGTTTCATCTAATGGTTTTTTACGAGCATGTACTTTAAGTACTGCTTCACGACCTCTTACATCTGGACGACCTACAGTAATTTGTCGGTCAAAACGACCTGGACGTAATAATGCAGGGTCTAGTATATCTGGTCGGTTAGTTGCAGCGATGATGATGATACCTTCATTTCCACTGAAACCATCCATTTCAACAAGTAATTGGTTCAACGTTTGTTCGCGTTCATCGTGTCCACCGCCTAAACCTGCACCACGTTGACGGCCTACTGCATCAATTTCATCGATGAAGATGATACATGGAGCATTTTTCTTAGCAGTTTCAAATAAATCACGCACACGAGAAGCACCGACACCAACGAACATTTCAACAAAATCAGAACCACTGATTGAGAAGAAAGGAACGCCAGCTTCACCAGCTACTGCTCGAGCCAATAACGTTTTACCTGTACCTGGAGGTCCTACTAATAGGATCCCTTTTGGAATACGTGCGCCAATTTCATCAAACTTGGTATGGTCTTTTAAGAAATCTACAACCTCTACAAGTTCTTGTTTTTCTTCATCGGCACCAGCTACATCTGTGAAACGAACTTTTTTCTTTTGGTCATCATATAATTTTGCTTTACTTTTGCCAAAGCTCATCATACGATTTCCGCCGCCTTGAGCCTGATTCAACAAGAAGAAGAACAGGATAAAGATGACTATAAATGGAATAATCCCAGTCAGAAATTGAATCCATCCGTTCGATTCTGGAGCCCCTAAAAATTGGATCTTAGTATTTGCCTTCGCTTCTTTATGAATCTCATTCATCAATTCTTGATCATCAAGGGGTATATTGGTAACGAAAGACTCGCCTTTTTTATACCCTTCCATTTCACCTTTTACTACATAAACCGCATTATCTGGTTGAATTGTAGCTTTAGTTACTTTGCCATTCTCTAATGCTGTAATAAACTCGTGATATTGTATCTCTTTCGTAGGTTGGTTCGCATTATTAAACGTCCCAAAGATCCCGATAATCACGAGGAAAATTAATAAATAAAATATGGTGTATCGAAATATTCGATTCATCCCCAGCCTCCTCACAAGATAAACAGAAAAACTATAGTAAATCTTAACATATGAAGTTTTGGTCGTACAATGAAAAGCCTCTTATTCAAGATGTTTCCTTTTAAAATTGTCTAAAAAGATACATCTTTCTTAAAACGAGTAAACTGATGGCTTTAAAACACCTATATAAGGTAAATTACGGTATTTTTCTGCGTAGTCTAAGCCATAACCTACCACAAATGCATCTGGAACCTCAAAGCCAACATAATCTGCTCGTAAATCCACCTTACGACCAGATGGTTTATCTAACAAAGTAATGATCTTGATAGATTTTGCTTTACGATATTTAAATAAATCGACAAGATAGCTTAGTGTAAGACCACTATCAATAATATCCTCAATAATGATAATATCACGACCCTCAACGCTAGTGTTCAGGTCTTTAACAATTTTTACCTCTCCTGAAGAAACGGTTGCATTACCATAGCTAGTTACATCCATAAAATCGATTTCCACATAAGAATCAATTCGTTTCATCAAATCTGCCATAAATGGCATTGCACCTTTAAGTACACCCACCAATAATGGAAACTTATCTTGGTATTCTATTGTTAGAGATTCCCCAAGCTCTTTAATCTTGTCTTGTAACTCTTCCTCTGAAATTAATACTTTTTCGATGTCCTTCTGAAGCATCTTTAGTTCCTCCTTGATTATATATAGACACTACAAAGTTTGCTGATCAACGATGAATATTGTATCATCCGTTAATCGTTTGCTATTCGAAAAATAGCTACTTACACGGAGCCCTGGGACGGCAATGACCTCATTGTCATTGGTAACAACAATCGGCCAAATTTCTCTAAGCGCCATTGGAACTTTTTCGTCAATAAAAAGACGGGAAATTCGCTTTTGTATATTTGCTCCAAGCAATTGTATGCGATCTCCATCCATTCTGCCACGAATATGTAATGGTAATGCGAAACATGTTGCATTTACAAAGTAGCTTTTTGCCTGTGATGATATATCTGATGGCATCTTGTCATCCACTTTCCCGATATAAAGGCGCAACTGATTAGGTAATTCAATCCAATGTCCAAATGGCAAAATCTTAGATGTTGGATGAGATGTACTTACCTTTTTCATCAGGATTAACTCATCATATTGGCGAATTGCTTTTGCTCCTTTAGGTAAATCAATCGTCGCATTTCCAGTTGTTGTTCGTACTAGTTTTAGAATGGAATTCCAAAGGGTGTAACTTTGTAACATGATTGTATCTTTATAGAGATAATTTAATAGTAGTAGAATGATTCTCCTTTGTAAAGCAAGCGGCTGATTTTGGAATGTATTTATATTAATTTTCCATAAATCGCTCTGTTTTTCAATCAATACATCTTGCAAAGCTTCCTTAGCCATTGATTGCAATAATTCTTCATCGGCTTGTACTTTTTCAGTATAGTGCATAACCGCTTCTGCTATCTTTGGGTTTTCATTTCTTAATAATGGGACAACATGGTGTCTCATTCGATTTCGAGTGTAGGAGTCCTTTTTGTTGCTGGAATCCTCTCTATAATCTTGATTGTGGGCTTGCAAATATTCAAGAATATCCTCTCTAGTTATTGAAAGAAATGGTCGAATCAATTCTCCATTTGCAAATGGTCGACGGCGTAAGATCCCTTGCATCCCAATATCATGCGATCCACGGATCAACGCCATTAAAACTGTTTCGATTTGATCATCTGCATGATGCGCTACGACTAATTTAGAACTGTTTGTTTCTGTCATGACCTGTTCAAAATAGGCATAACGCTCTCTTCTACAAACCGCCTGCATATTGCCTTGTTCCGCTTCTAAAATAGATGGGATGGGAATATCAGTGGCATATACCGGGATGCCACGTTCCCTGCAAAAAGATTCTACATAGTGTCGATCACCAGCTGCATCTTCACCCCTTAACATGTGATTGACATGCACAGCTGCAACAGAAACACCTAATTTCTCTTGTTGATGATGTAAATAATGCAGTAAAGCCATCGAATCGGCTCCGGCAGAGCAAGCTACAAGAAGACGATCTCCTACATGACACAACCTATATTGTTGGATATATTCAGATACTTTTTGCTCGAGTTTCGTCATCTTCTCACCTCATCATTATTTTACCATTCTTTCCCGGGAAATTTCTTGTAAAGTAGGCTTAAATAATGACCAATTTACTGTTTTATGTTGGATTTCAACACATACGATGGTACAATCATCCATTGGTTGATTATTATGACGAAAAGTATTTAAAATTTGGGGGCAAATCTCTTGAATAGGAAGATGCCTATGCCGTAATAAACTATTGCGTAATAGCTCTTCTTGTTGCACCCATGGCATATCCTCAAAGAACAAGCCATCTGTGCACATGAAGATAATATCTCCCGCCTTTAAATTTCTTTGTTCAGCTTCAACTGAAAATGATGTAAACAATCCAAACGGCTCACTGGCACTTTCAACCCTAGTGACTTCTTTTCCTCTTACTAAATATGTTGCCATACTTCCCGCCTTCCAAGACCATAGTTTTCCATGCTGTAGATCGATCAATGCAAAATCCATCGTCGCATACATTTCTTCATCTTGCTTGAGCGACATGACATAATGTAGCGTATGCATAGCTGTTTCAGGTGACATTTGATGATTTAAACATTGCCGCATCAAGCGGATCAGTTTTCTACTTTCTTTATGCGCGCGTTTATCATGCCCCATTCCGTCCGATAACAGAATAACGGTCAAACCGGGGTTAAGTGAAAATACGGCATGAGAATCTCCAGAATACATCGTGTTATTTTTAGACATTGATAATACATCATACTGCATCTCAAATCGTATCGCTGATTGGAAAGTGATTTGCAAATGTGCATAAGGCTTTGTCTTCTTGATCGTTTGATGGATTTCAAATGGTTCTTTGAAAACTTCTTGGAGAACTGGTAAGATCAATCTTTCTGAAACCATTTGGTCTGTTTCCCATTGAGATTTTTTATATGGAATACAACAAACAATCTTTCTATAACCGGGATCATTCGTCAAAATATCAATTTGAAAGAAATCAATGTCTATTTCTCTAAAGCGATTGGCTAATTGATCTTCTTGTTGTTGAAATGAAACCGTATCGTTTGTCATGTCCTTCATAACCCGATCGATATGGGTAGACATATCTCTTAGCTGTAAAGCAATCATCTTCTTACCATGTTGGAATTGACCACTCAACTGTTGTTTTGAAACATATTCTGCCAGAGAATTTAAAAATAATGATGAACGCACACATTTGTTACGAATTTTATCGTCATATTGCAACCTAGAACCATTATGACCAATTGTTTGTGCCATTAACCACTGCTGCATCAAAGGTTCCATTTCTGCTTTTCCCTTTCCCCAACATTTTTCAAATCGATAACAACTTTCACAAGGAGATAACGGTCTTGCTTCTATCTCCACTTCCTGCTGTTGCTCGGCAATACTAAAGCGATCATTCACCAATTCTTTCATAAAAATAACAAAATCATTGAAATTGGTTAATTTGGTCGTTACTTTTTCAGTAAGCCAGCGCTGCCTTTCCAACAACACATCCTCTTGATTTGGATATAATTGCCGTTGCCAATATTGTAGCCAGCTTTTAGGCATTGTAAAGAATAAAAGAGCTGCCACACCTAAAGCTATATAGTATGTTTTATCAATTGGTAATGTGACATCATAGAGTGTAAAAAATGCTGTTGCAATGCCGCTTCCTAACACAATTCCAAAACGTCCTAATTTTTTGCATATTCCTGCACAAAGACCTGTCAAAGCATACACCGCGATCATTCCGCTGAAAGATAAATGAGATAAACTAATAATAGTCCCCATCAAAACAGCAATAGCGGTTGATAATGTAACCCCTCCAACATAAGCGGAAGCCAGTATGATAAACTGTAAAGCTATATACGTAGGAGATAGCACCTTCCAAACCACATTGTTCGTTGCAGTTAGCATGACAGCTAGTACAATTAGTGCCGCTCCTATTCTTTCTAAAGACCAAGAAGCCTTCCACAAAGCTGGCATGGGCAATAAAAGCTGCATTAAAAATAAAGTCATAAAAATGGATAATACACTCTCGTAGCCAACATATACTAGAATCATTGTCGGGGGTTCTGCATGATAAGAAATCATTTGCCATCCCATTTGAGTAAGAAATACGGACAATCCAACTACAAATGAAACAGACCATTTACGGATAAATGTTTTGATCAGTAGTAAAAAGAGAAGTAATTCAATGATATGAATAAACAGTTCACCCATTCCTAATGTAATACTACCAATAATTCCTCCGATGAGCGCCCACATAAAATAATCTCGGTGATTCACAAATACAACAGCTAGTGTCGGTAAGAAAAAGGGGACAATCGCTTCAAAAAGAATAGCTTTAGATAAGAAAAAGGCGGCAAAACATAGCGTCATGGCAAAAAGGATAGGGGATTGTTGTTGTAAATTCAAAGCTACTTTCGGAAATGATAGTTTGTTTGATTGTATAAACACTTTTCTCATTGTGACAAAACCTCCATTATATATTTCTGCTAGTATACCTAGAAATTTGTGTAAAGTTTGTCTGTTCCTGAAGGTGCATACAAAAAATCGTTCGACGATAAATAGCATAGACCATATTTTTTTAACAAAAACCGCTTGACACTGAATTATATCCTCTTGTATTATTTATTATGTTGTTTCAAACGGCGGCGTAGCTCAGCTGGCTAGAGCGTACGGTTCATACCCGTGAGGTCGGGGGTTCGATCCCCTCTGCCGCCATACTTTTATACAGCTAGTAAACGAAACTATTTGTAGAACAAACACTAAAAGAAGCTATTCCAAATAAGATAGCTTCTTTTCTTTTGCCTCTTTTGTCGATATTTCATCTATCATTTTTGGCATAATACCCTAGGAAAATAAGATGGCTTCATACAGTGGAGTCTTATTGTCTGTTAATGTGCGGTAAAGAGTATATTTTCTTATAATTGATTCAATTAAAAAAGACTATTAGAAAATATTTCCCTAAGGGTTTCTAATAGTCTCCATCATATCAATAAAACACTTTTTCTACGATTAAAGTAGCCAGCAAGTTATCCTCTTCTTGCGCCACGGCCACCGCGTTTAGAATCTTGCGCACGTTTTAATGTAGCAAGACGATCTTCACTATCTTTTAAGAATCGTGCCATTTTTTGTTCAAAGTTTTCTTTTGTTTGACGATGTTCACCACGATCATTTGAACGATGGTTATTATGGCGTGAACGTTGAGGACGCTCTGGTCGTTCAGCTTGAGGTTTTGCCTTACGGATGGATAAACCAATTTTACCGTCAGCTTCAACATTCATAACTTTCACTTCAACCATTTCTCCAACTTTTAAATGGTCATTAATATCTTTTACGTAGTTGTCAGCAACCTCACTAATATGAACAAGACCTGTTGAGCCATTTGGCAGCTCCACGAATGCTCCAAAATTTGTGATACCTGTTACTTTACCTTGTACCTTGCTGCCTACTTCAATTGACATAAAAAAAATGCTCCTCCTTAAAATTTAAGCGACTTGTTAAGCCTTATAATCAATTTGTAAAACTTTAGTGGTTCTTACCTTTTATTATAGCCAACAAAAAAAGAGTGTCAATAAGACTACTCTTTTGAATTTGTTTTTTTCTTATCTTTTTCTGAGGCTTTTGGGATTGAGAAAATAATTTCCCCATCTTCAGATAAGAATAAATCCTTGCGTGCAAGCTTAGCAATGTAGTCATCATCTTTTAATTTCGCAATTTGGATTTTTAAATCATCTTGTTTCTCTTTTTGTTTTGCTAAATCCTGTTGCAATTCAATTTTTTGCTGTTCTTTCTCTGCCAATACATGTTTTTGCTTGATCAACATAAAAATAAGGGAACCTGCAATTAATGTAAATACTAGTGTCATTAATGTTAAACGACGATACAAACCAATTTTACGATTACGGCTTATCATTTTCTTTCGTGTTTCCGTTTTCGTATAATCAGTTGGCATTTGGGTTGTTTTTTTATACGGTTGTTTAGATGTTAGTGGCATGCGGGTACCCTCCTTGAGTATGGTTAGTGGCAATCATCTTTATTTACATATCAATGTTATTATATCTAACTTTTACCTATTTTTTAAGAGTTAACTTTTTAATTTTTTTGACAACAAACGCTATTGGAAATGTAATAATCTTGAATATAGCAACGATTAGCCGAATGATTTGTCGTATGAGGCTTATCAATAAATGCCACATAAAAAATATAGGTTGTATAACCAATCTATCAATCATCCGCCCTATAAAGCGAAAAATTCCTTGCAGACATAACTGGTAAAGGCAAAAACCTGCTAGCTGGGAGAGGAAATCCACAAAATGCCACTCCCCATCCCTCACGATCATCAATAATAGAAATGTGCCAATTCCTAATAGAATCCATGTAGATAATTCAAATATGATGTAGCCTTTTCGCCATAAAGATTTCGGTGGCGCGTAATGACTGAATGTGCGTACTAAATCAATACAAGCTGCTCCGATAACACCACTCGCAATTAGTGCTGCTATGCTGAGGAATTGTTCAGAAACTGTCATCCAAATAATTTATGCAAAATGCTACGAGATAGTCCACTTTCCTCTTCATCATATTGAAGGTTTTTCACAGTTCCTTCTAAAGTGAGCAACCCCTTATCTACATCTAAGTGTACAATCCTTAAGTCTTCCCCACGAATTTGGAGATGACCTTGAGAGGTGAGTACTAAAAACTCCTCTTGATCAAACCGTTCAATTGATTTTACAGATGTAACGTCCATTCTTTTGCGATTACGCACCGTTAATAAATGATCTCCTGTTGGAATAGTATAAGTCGCATTATCTTGTTGAAATGTCATTTTCATTTCCCCTCCTTGTCCTTTCTATCACTGTATGCTTGGACATTCTAATATATGAGGGGAAATATAAAAATAGACTTACATGATGAAATTGATAAAATATGTATAGAAAATTCAAAACTGTCAAGCGAGTATTTCCTTTATTTGATCGAGCGTATGAATGGTTATAACATCTTGAGAAGTCTTTTTATGTTTCCTATTTAACCAAATTCCTTTTAAACCTGCTTTCATGCTGCCGATTGCATCTATTTCTAGATTATCACCAATATAGTAACAATTTTCTTTCTGACACCCCGCTCTTTTACAGGCAGCTTCGAATATTTTGGCGTGAGGTTTAGAAAAGCCCATTTTACTAGATGCAAAAATATGATGATCGAAATATTCTTTGATGCCTAATTTTTTTAGTTTTTCTGTTTGTTGTTGATTGTCCCCATTCGTAATGATCCCTAGAGAATAACCCGATTCCTTTAAGAACGCTAAACAATTTATGACATCGGCATAAATTGCCCATCTTTGAGTATAAAAGTAAAGATATTCACTAAATTTCTCATCGGCAATTTCATCCGTAAAGTTCTTAGCAAATAATTCTTCCATTCTTTTTCTTCTTTGTTCCTGGAATGTTAATTCTTTTTTTAAATACTTTTCAAAATATTTCTTTGATAGATTACTCCATATATCGGCGAATTCGTCCACAGTATAAGCTAATTCTTTCGCGTATTTATGATAGAAATCTAAAGCTCCCAATGTTTCAGCTCTATCATGATCGAATAAAGTACCATCAATATCAAAAAATATCATCATGATCTCCTCTCATTAACTAGAGTAAATGCTGCATGAACTTTTGTAAGATTGGCAAAAACTAGATAAAGTGAAACTCCATCAGTGGGGGTTTTCTTCATCCCCCACTAAAATAAAGGAACTCAGGTTAAAAGCGCCACGTCCTGTGGCAACACCTGAGTGACCAACATCCTGCCCGCCCGAACCAATCGGACTTTTACGGGCAGTTGATCCCCCATCTATCTTTCTCATTTCTCTCTATATCTTGAGATGGGGGTCTTACTGCCCGTTAAAGCGGAAAAACAAACAGATGTTTAAAAAGCACCAGCAGCGATTTTTCCTGCGGTGCTCTTTTGATATAGCTATTTGCTCTTAGAGAGTCTTTTATCATCAACGTAGCGCCTCTATTAGAACTAGATAAATTTATATTTTCATCATACTAGAATTTAAGCGATCTCTGGTACTTCATCAAGTGGTTCAACGGTGAATGCAATCTCTGGTACTTCGTCAAGTGGTTCAATATTGAACGCTATTTCTGGTACTTCATCTAACGGTTTGATCTTCAACGCAATATCTGGCACCTCATCAAGTGGTTTGAATAAATTTGTTAATGGTGAAAGAGAGCTTTGAATTTTTTGGCCTAAAGTGTAGTCAACAGATAAAAAGAATGCAGTGAAAACCAAAAGAAGTGAAATGATTGTTTTTTTCATGTTCTTTCCTCCATTTGTATATTTTTTACTCCGTTATAGAAATTGATCGATTTTTCACTATGTCACTACAGGCGGGCATCCATAGACAAACAGCCCTTACTTCTCTCGCTACGTTGAAATGGAAGATCTTATTTTGCTTGTCTCTCCTGTTAATGCCACCGCCTTTCGCTTCATGAACAAAAAGTATTCTATATCAACATTGCACTATAACAGAGCCTTATGAAAGTAAAACTTCACCCAGTGGAGGTTACTACCCATTAACGTGGGATAAAGTGAAGCTTCCATCAGTGGTAGTTTTCTTCCATCCCCCATTGAAATAGAAGAACTCAGGTTAAAAGCGCCACGTCCTGTGGCAACACCTGAGTGACCAACATCTTGTTGCCCCGAACCAATCGGGCTTTTACGGGTAGTTGATCCCCCACCTATCTTTCTCATTTCCCTCTAAACCTTGAGGTGGGGGGTCTTACTGCCCGTTAACGCGGGATAAGTAAGCTTGTTGAAAATACTCTGCAGCTGCTTTATACTGGCCGTTTTTATACAGATATCCCCCATACATGTTGCTATAATAACTAAAATTCTTGTGATCATGCTTCTCTTTAAAAAAAGCTAAAGATTCTTTTACATTCTTTTCATTAAATTTTTGGTCCAGTAATCCTTTAAACATCGTCAAATGATATTTATATTCTTGATACCGAATATTACTTGGATTAAGTATACTTTCAACAAATAGAATCCAGTTTTTTAACTCTTCTTGATGAGATGGATAACCATTTTTGGAGAGTTCTTTCAGTATATAAAGTACTGAGACGATTTTTTTCGTATCGTCATTTTTATGCTGGATACTTTTTTTAAAGTATTCGATTGCTTTCTCACTATCATTTTGAGCGGAATATAGCACGCCTAAATTGTGATAGATAATACCTTTAAATTGATCGAGTTGTAGTTCATTTGTTATTTTGATGGCTAAAGAATAACTATCTTGAGCTTTTCGTAGCCAATTAGCATTTTTGTAACATATCCCCAAACATATATAGCATTCAACAGCCCTAGCCATATAAAAATGACTCGTAAAATAATGGAGAGCTGTATTTATTGATTCAATCGCTTTTATGACTTCATGATCTGCCATATAAATCATGCCACTAATAAAATGGAGATCAGCTTCTTCCGCTAAGGAAATTGAAAAATTCTTTTCGCTTATTTTATTTAAAAAGAAAATCGATTTTTTTATATCTAGATTTTGATAATAGTAAATCGCTTGTAACTTGGAGAGTAAATATTGTTGAAAATCATCTAATCTATCATCAATACTTAGCAGCCATTTTAGGTACTTACCACAATTGTCTTTATCATTTAACGTTAAAAACAATCTTAACAAAACTAAGTTTTTATAAATCAACAACGAAGAGCTTGCAGATAGCGAGGTAAATTGATCTTGTATGCACTTAATTTTTTCTTTCGCATATTTCTTGTCTTTGTTAATGGTGAGTTCTTTGTATATCGTTAATAAATCTTCCTGTATCTTCTTTTCTTCTTCTATCGAAGGAGTTTCCAAAGAATCAATGGCTATATCCAGTCTTTTTAATAATAAAGCAATTACTTCCTGACTAGCCTTCGATGTGTTATTCTCTATCTTACTAAGATAAGAGACCGAGCAAATTCCCTTTGCCAAGGTTGATTGCTTTATATCTTGTTTGATTCTTTCTTCTTTGATAAGAAATCCTATATCATTCATCTTAAAACGTCCCTCCTTACTTTTGTACTATTTTTTATTGGGAAAATGAATCTCATTTTTCTATAAATATAGCGTTATTTGCCCTATCGATTTCCCAACTTCCGATTATATATTTTCATTATATATAGTGTTATATTTGTGTTGTACAAATAATTTTACACAATACCAGTAAAATTTTATGCTGGCGCCTCCTGATCATATAAACTTGTGTAGCTCTTGAACAACTCCTCTACTGTAGCACGCACTTGATATAAGACGATATGACAACGTATGGCGAAAACGTTGGGCCATTATCTTTCAAAAGACATAGGGAAGCGCTCCAGCACCTTCTTTGAAATTATTTTCTTTTCTGAATATATGATTAATTTATTTGGGATCGAATATCTATAGATTTGTGTTTTTGCATTTTATCACTTTATATTGAAAGAGAGTAGCGTAAAACTTCATACAGTAAGGATTTCTTCCTTCCTTACTATGTATTCATTCATCTAATAGAACTGGCTACCCTTTAATACCAAGCAAAATAAAAACAACGATTTTCCATAAATATGGCGAATCGTTGTTTTTCTATTTTAATCGTCTATAAACTGGGGTTCGATTTTGTCTAGTTTTTCTTCTTTTAAAATCGTAAACATTTTGGCTGCGTCTTCTTTTCGAACGATGTCTTTTAGTTCTTCGACACGGACTGTGACGATTTTTTGCCCAAAACGAATGGCTAGTTCATCGCCTACTTTTACTGCACTGCTTGCTTTTACTACCTTGCCATTAATCGTAATACGCCCTTGATCTGCCACTTCTTTTGCTAATGTACGTCGTTTGATCAGGCGAGAAATTTTTAAAAATTTATCTAATCTCATCAATGATCCCCTTTTCTTTTTGCTTTGCTTGCTGCCAAAATTGATCTAATTCTTCTAGTGAATAAGCTTTAAAATCTTTTCGACCTGCCATTACTTGTTTTTCAACATAACCAAATCGCTTCGCAAATTTAGTATTTGCGTGAAGCATTGCATCTTCCGCAGAAATTTTATAGACACGTGCTAAATTGACAAGTGTAAAGAGAATATCCCCAAATTCATCTAATCTAGTTTCTTGTGTACCCTTTTCGATCTCTTGGCGGAACTCTTGCCATTCTTCCTCTACTTTATCCCAAAAGCCTTTCGTATCAGGCCATTCAAATCCTACTTTTGCTGCTCTACGTTGATAGTTATAGGATGTCTGCAAGGAAGAGGTTGCACGATATTCCCCTTTTAATAGAGATCCTGTATGACCGTCATCTTGATGTTCTTTTTTCTTGATCTTTTCCCAGTTAGCATTAACATCTTCCACACTCTCTACATGCACACCACTAAACACATGCGGATGTCGGCGGATCATTTTCCCTGCGACACCTTCTAGAGCATCTTCTAAGTTCCAATAACCAGCATCCTCAGCGATCTGTGCTTGTAGAAATACTTGGAGTAATACATCACCAAGTTCTTCAATCATATGTTCATCGTCTTGCTCATCGATAGCTTGTAAAAATTCATGCACTTCTTCGAGCATGTACCGTTTTAAGCTTTCATGTGTTTGTGCTCGATCCCAAGGGCAGCCGTCTTGCGGGTCACGTAAAGTGGAAATAATATCACGGAATGTTGACCATTCGCGAAGGGCCTCTTTTTGTTCTTTAACGGGTGGAACATAGACTGTTGTTAGATTATTCAACTCTGCGACATGATCTAACTCATGTAATGGCACAGTACGGATTCTTTCATCCTTTGATCCAGCAGCTGTTATGATCATTACTGGATATTCTGGTGGATATTTTTCCAATAATGTGAGTTTAACTTCAGAAGCACTAAATGGGTCATATACTTGTGCAATCAATAAATGTTTATACATACTTACTTGATGAATCGAGAAAGTCGTTCCATTGACAAGCTCAAAACCATCAATCGGATCAATACGAAGTGCACCAAAAACGGCATCTAGAAAACTTTGGCCCCCTTCTATTTTAAGCTGAACTTTCCCTTCTTTTTCTGCTTCGATCAATAGTTGCACAGTCATTTCTGCCATTAATGGATGACCTGGAACAGCATAAATAACATCTTCTGTTTGTACATACTTGAGTAGTGTTGCAACAATTTCTTCATATACAGGTAGGAAATCATCGTGTTTTTCGTAAATGGCATCGAAGCTTTCAAATTGAATTCCTTCATTTGCTAGTTCATCTAGTACAGCATGTTCCTTTGTCCGAACACAAATTTTCTTCGCTTGTTTTAATTGTCGATAGACGCCAATCGGAAGCTGTTCAAAATCTCCTGCGCCTAATCCAATAACCGTAAGTTGATGCATACTCTTCACCTAGTTTTTTTATTTTTTCGTTGTAATAAAAGCTGGTAACCTGCCATGCGACGTCCAAAAGGGAATAGATACCAATCCCTAGTTGAAACGATTCTCATCCTTGCGAGCATTGTCACGAAAACAAAAGCACCTATCCCAGCTTTACAAATACATAATAGAAGTGACCGCATACGTCCATCCATGGAAGTAAAGATCAATGGTTCCACAGACAACGTAAATAGTAAAACGATAAACACCATTGCAAGTGTAGCAAATGCCATGCCGCTATAAAAACGCGCAGTAGCTAAATTCATTTTTTCCTCTTTTTTAAAATACCATATTAAACCTATTGCTGTTATAAAAAGGCCCAAATTTCCAGCCCAAGCCGCTCCGACAATACCATAATGCAAGATCAAAAACTTGTTCAAGCATAGTTTAACCAAAACACCTATCACTAGTAAGCAAGCAGGTATTTTCAATCGATCTAATCCTTGCAGTATTGCTGTCAATGTCATAATAAGTGATAACCAAATGATTTGTAAGACAAAGATGGATAATACATCGGATAATTCGGGTGTTTCAAATAGTGTAACATTTACATTTGGCATGACAAGTATTAAACCAACAGCCGCTGCAACACCAAATAACAAAGATGTGCGGTAGGTAAGCTGTATATAACGTTCAGCCTCTTGACCATGACGCTTTTTAGAGGCTTGTGCTACAAGTGGTACAATAGCCAGTGATAGTGAAGAAGCAATCACTAAACCTACCTGTACCAATGGCTGCCCTCGATCATAAACACCTTTCATCTCCATTGCCTGAAGCGAGGAAATTCCTAATTTTCTCAAGGTACTATATACCGTGAAAGAATCGATTAATTGAAATACTAATAGCACAAGGCTACTCATGCTTATACTGATACTTAAAACCATTAGCTTTTTAATGATGGACCATGCCGATGATGTTCGTTTCTCAATAGGAGTCATCTTGATCTTTAATGAGGTATGCTTTTTGATAAAGATCATCAGCAGTAGAATGCCCGCAAATTCTCCCACAACCGTTCCTGCTAATGCCATTTTCCCAGCATCATATAAAGATCCAGTGGTTGATACAATGATCCATGTCCCGCCTAAAATAATAGCCACTCGAACAATCTGTTCCACCATTTGAGCATACGCTACAGGCCACATGATGCCAGCCGATTGAAAGAGTCCTTTGTAAACCGCTAATGCCGGCATACTAAACACAACAAAAGATCCAAGTCGAAGTAAATCTGCTAGTTTCGGATCTCCCATCCAATGCGCAAAAGTGGCGGCACCAAAGAACAAGATGGCAAAACATATAATGGATAACGCAAGTAAAAAAAGAAATAGAATATGTACTATTGCGTTTTTTTCATACTGACGTTGATCTTGTCCTAAATCTGCTAGAATTTTAGAAATGGCCACAGCTAAACCGCTAGATGTCCATGTAACAAAAATCGCTACAAAGGGGTATATCTGCTGGTAAATATAAAAGCCATGATCTCCTACTAAGTTTTGAAATGGCACACGGTATACTACGCTCAATACCTTTACAAAAAGAGCCGCGATCGTCAGCAAAGCAACTCCTTTTAAATATGCCTTCATCCCCCAATTTTCGGACATGTAAACCCTCATTCCTTATCTCATCTGTCATCATACGAATTATATGTGCCATCAGTATAGCATATCCACCAAACTCCTCATAATGTCTTCTGATTTATACTACACAATTTACTTGGCAATAAGCATGTACTCTATAAAGTTCAATCATATACTAGGGAACGTACTGCCTGTTCATGCGAGATTCTAGCAATCCGCTAATATTAATACATGCCTATGTTTTAGCAACCGTTTCATCTAATGCCTTACTTAAAATAAGCATTTCACCATATTTCCCCATTGCTCTCATTCCTCGTATAATAAATTTTAAGTTAATAACTCGTATAATAAATTTTAAGTTAATAACTGTTCCTTGAAAATTGAATAGTTTTTATCTTCAGGGCTACATCCAAAAATGATAGATGGAAAACTTTCGTCTTGGATACTGGGGGATTTCCTTAGATAATGGATTTATGGAAATGGATCCATCGGGAATATGCTTTTCACTCCTGTAGTTTAACTACGTTGAAAGACTGTGACCCAGACCCAATATTGCACTGCATACGCACAAGCTGTATCGATTTCCTTCACTTACCTCTCAGAGTAGTGGGAGGGCAGCTTAGGGGAAGGGAATCATTGAATACTCATACACGAGGTTGTGGTATGTTTGGGACTCTAGGGAAATCCCACAGTATCCAAGCTATTTCTAAATATCATCTAAAGAAAGGAGGTCCTTTCCATGAAACTATTCGTAGGTATTGATGTAAGCTCTGAAAAACTTGATGTATGTTTTCTTGATAGTCATGACACCGTTTTGAAAGAAATCTGTCTTTCAAATGATGTGAATGGGGCCAGTGCCATTCAGGAAAATGTTCTCCATTTTCAGCAGTTGTACCATTATGAAAAAATTGTCATTGGCATGGAGTCTACTTCCATCTACAGTTTCCACCCTGCCATGTTTCTAGCAGAAGATAAGGAACTGAAGAACTTAAATGTTGAAGTAGTCGTGCAAAATCCAAAGGCCATCCATCGGTATAAAAGATTGTTTGAAGAAGATAAGACCGATAGAATAGATGCTTTTCGAATTGCCGATTTTTTACGCATTGGGCGTTATAATAAGTCTCTTATCAAAGAGGAAAAATATGTTGCCCTTCAACGTTTAACACGCTCCAGATATCAACTCGTTCACCAACTAACAGAATGTAAACAACACTTTCTGGAAAACCTTTACTACAAATGTAATACACTATCGAAAGAGTTAAATACGTCTGTTTTTGGTGCAACGATGATGGAAATACTTTCAGACTCCCTTTCGTTGGACGAAATCGTAGAAATGGAACTGGAATCACTCGCTACCCTTCTTCAGAAAAAGGGGAAAGGCCGCTTTAGTGACCCAGAACAATTAGCGAAAACCATTAAGAAAGCCATACGTGATTCCTACCGGCTAGGTAAGGTTGTTCAAGACTCTGTAGACGTTGTATTAGCCACTTATGTGCGATTGATTCAAACCTTGAAAAAGCAAATCAAAGAGTTAGAAAAAAGCATTGCCGCCTTATTCGAAGCTATTCCAGAAGCCAAATGTTTAACAAGTGTTCCAGGCATTGGCATCGTATACGCGGCAGGAATCATCGCGGAAATTGGACAAATAGAACGCTTTGAAAATGAAGCCCAATTAGCCAAATATACCGGTCTTTACTGGAAAAAATCGCAATCTGGAAATTTTGAATCGGAACGAACACCCCTGACACGAACGGGAAACCAGTATCTTCGTTATTACATGGTTGAAGCTGCCAACTCTGTACAACTTCGTGAAGCTACTTACCGTTCGTATTATTTAAAGAAATATGATGAAGTTCCGAAATACAAACATAAAAGAGCCCTTGTCTTAACTGCGAGAAAACTAGTGCGTCTGGTGGATGTGCTACTACGCAACCACCAACTCTACATGCCAGAAAGGAGTGTGTAAATCAAAAGCTAACCACTGCTTTTGATATCCTTTCAAGATAGCTTCAGAAATAAGAACAAGTGTTTGTTTTTTCTGAAGTTTAGTTTCTTGTGCTCTTTTTTAGAAATTCTTCTCTAGCTTTTATCAATCCTATACTTGACTTAATACCACAAGTCTTTATCAACGTAGCCTACTTTTTTATAAATATGCTGCGCCATATTATTTTTATGGTTTACGGCAAGTATTACTTCCTCTGTTTTTGGAAAATGTTTTTTAATAAAAGTATCCAATAGTTGTAATGATTTTGTTGCTATTCCCTTACCTTGAAAATCACCATTCACAGAAAAGGCGCTTAAAAGCAATGCATTTTGATTTTGACTATATTGTCTAACACCGTTCCAACCATGAAGAACGAGGAAGCCAACAGGTCTATGATCGTACAGAATAACAACGGGATGTCGTTCAGGATCCTGTTTACATTCATTTATTGATTCCATAGGAAGTCCACTATATATTATTTGTTCATTCGTTAAACGATAATTGCTGAGCCTCTCTTTATATTGATCCTTATAGAAATCTAAAAAAACTTCATCTCTATCCATTCTCATGAAAGACATATTTTACCTCCAAACTTTAGAATTTACTCTCTGTTAACTGTGCAAAATATGCTCCTTTTATTATAGAGTAACCGCATATTCTGTAGCAAAGAAACCTTCAATCTTTGAGGGACTTCTCGATTCTCTATTTATCGCCATTTAATCTTTGATATGGGGAAGAATACTGTCATGTGAGATTGGGATTGGCGTACACAAAAAGAGCTTTATGTAGCCATAGGCATCCCACAAAGCACACTCAATATGATTTTAAAACGAACTACCATTTTGATACTCTAGTTTTATTATAAATAGGTGTTTCTTTCTTCGTATATGACTTTTTCGAAGACCAAATTTTAGTTTGAACATTTAGTCCTTTGCTATTGTAATAAGTTTTAACTTGATAATACTGACCAGCTGCTTTTGGAGGGAACCCTTTTATAACGCCCAACCCCGTTCCAGTATATGCCATCATCCATCCTGTTGCTGCTGTAGTTATTCTGCCACCAGGGTAAAGCTTTATTACATATCCTATACCTGTCACCCCAATATATTCTGCTATAGCTGAAGATTTAGTGATTTTAAATCTTTTTGTTGTAATACTTGAAGGATAATTAAATACATTTTTTAAATATTTTGATGTTGCATATCTGTCAGACCACAACTTTAATTGCATTTGTTGCGTGCCTATCACTTTTAATTTAGGTTTTGGAATAGTCGTACTATAAGTTCCTTTTTTATTTTTAATTGCCTTATAGTAGTTATGTTGGCTTCCAATTCTATATTTTGCGGGCCATGAATATCCTGCTGAGATATTTACAGATGTTAACGAATGGCCTGGAGAAAAACCCTTTTTTACTTTATACTTAATGGTAATAGATCCATTTTTATTTTTCTTTACAGATTTTACCGATATATATTGATCTATAGCCGGATTACTGTCAGCACTTACTTTATTAGGAACAAGTGTAATGCTAGACATAAAAACTAGGGTAATAACCATTAATAAACTAATAATTTTTTCATTCAAAACACTCATTTTACATATTTTACATTAAAATCCATGTAAAATTAACAAATAAAAGGAAAATAAGAATTTATGTCTATATTTTTTATAGAAGGAGGTATAATGAACTATGAGTAAAAAAGTGAAATATATCTTTTTTATAATAGGCATTATCATGATTTTTATAGGATTGCCCTATTTAATGGGGTATACCACAAACAATCTAAATAAGTCCTTTTTATATCTAGGTCCAGTAATTGCTATAATATTTGCTCCTATCCCTGAAAAAAGTAAAAAGTAATAAAGTGAAGCTTCCATCAGTGGGAGTTTTCTTCATCCCCCACTGATGATCAGCTAAACCAATCGGACTTTTACGGGCAGTTGTTCCCCCATCTATCTTTCTCGTTTCTCTCTATATCTTGAGATGAGGATCTTACTGCCCGTTAAAGCGGGATAAATAAAAAGCCAAGAATATTGATGGAACAACATTCTCGGCTTCCTTATTCGGCTTATTCAAATTTACTTATAGATCTCTCTACGAATGATTGAAATTCGTTTTATAGAGGTGGCTGAAATCCTCATTTTTTGACAACGATTTTTTTCGTTTTTGATTTATTGCCTGCTTTGTCTTTTACAATGATACTTAAAACTGTACCTGTTTTTTGTTTAGGAATGGCTAACGTAAATTTTCCTGTTTTCGATACTTTAGCCGTTTTTATTTTCTTTCCTTTTTTATAAACATAGACAGTCGCATTTTTTTCAGCTTTCCCGATGATATGTTTCGTATTTTTCGTTACTTTGGTTAAGATAGAAGCTGTTTTAGGAGCTGTTTTGTCTTTTACGATACCTGAAATCTTTTTAGCGTTTCCTGCAGCATCTGTAACGATAATACTCCATTTCACATTTGCCTTTATATTTTTGACTGTAAATGTATAAGTTCCTGACTTATTTGCTTTTTTGATATAATTTTTACCAGCAATCGTTAGCTTTATGGTTGCACCTTTTTCTGTTTTTACCGTGATTTTATTTGATTTATCGGTTACTAGAACATGATTCACTTTAGGTGCTGTTTGATCTTTTACTTTAATCGTTTTAGCTTTGCTATATACTTTGCCATCCAATGTGGACAAAATCGTCAATGTCGTACCAGCCGTTTGCGTTGGTATGGTTAATTGATAGTTTCCTTTTTTGTCTGCTTTGGTTTTGGCAATTATTTTACTTCCTTTTTTAAGGACAACTGTAGCATTTGGTGTCGTTGTCCCCCTCACCACTTTTGTTTTGTCTGATATGGTTGATGGGATCGTTGGTGTTTTTGGCACGGATACTACTGGTGTTTCTGGTTCTGGCACTTCTGGTGTTGAATGGTCTGAAGTAGATACAGTGAACATCCCTGCCTTCGAATTGGAAGTTGTCGCACCTAAAGGACTACCTGCAATAGCTAATTTTGCATAATAAGTACCTGCTACAGTAGGAACGCTAACGCCTATTACATGGATGGAAATCTTGTTGAAAAAACTATTAATCGGTACAACAGCAGCAACATTATCACTTGGAGTAATATTACCAACAACTTCTACTTATGTAGCTTCATCTAATGAGGAACCTTCAAATGTATTAGTTGTTGAGAAGGAAACGACTTCACCAGAAGTTGAAGCTGCTGGAGCAAAAGGACTATTAGTAAAAGGTGCACTATATACTATTAAAGGTGCTGTTAAGGCTGGAGATTGGATTTTAGGCTTAATTGAAGAACATATGAGTAATGGGGCAATAAAGTATTTGAAAAACAATACTTCGAAAGTAAATAAGGGATTAGATAAAGCTATTGATAGATTAGATGATGCTCAAAATTATGCTCAAAGTACAATAAGAAGTATAATTTACCAAGGGCTAAGAGATGTAAATGTACCAGCTACATACGCTGAAGATATTGCTGAGAACATGGCTGCTGTTGTAAGTTTCCTTGCATTTTAAAGTAGCTAAAGATTAGAATGGAAAGGTAGAAAGATTATTCTTTCTACTTTTATCTTATTTAAAAGGAGTTACTATCATGGAAGCTTGAAGAGCAATTGAATACTGTAAAAGAGCAAATTAGGCTTTTAAGTATATGTAAAGTGACAAGTGATGAATTTCCTTACTATAACTTCCTGGTAACCTCAGGAATTACTTCAAGTCAAAGATCATCAATCAATTTATTTTTTTTGGTACTGTCAGAACTAATAAAAGGGAAGTTAACAGACAAACACATTAAAGTATTAAAAGAACTAAAAGCAGAATCTATTCTTGATGAAAAGAATGAAATTAGATATACAGAAGTTATGAACACATTAAAAAAGATTTTAGATGTAGAAACAAGTGGATTAATTGAAAAAATGTTTGATTCAATGTTATGCCAGGGTGTTAAAACCAATATTGTCAACCACTTAAAAACGAACATGGTATTTGATCAATTGTAATCTGGACAAACAAAATATACTAGGTGGTATTTATGTTTCTTAAAGAGATAAAGTTAATTAAAGATAATAACAACCACAATAAATATCCATTTTCTATCCCCTCTATTAATAAGTTTGAACAACTAAACATTAAAAGTGATGTTACCTTTTTGTAAGTGAAAACGGAACTGGCAAATCAACTCTACTTGAAGCAATAGCTTATAAATGTGATTTTAATACTGCAGGAGGTGGAAGAAATAATAAATACGAACTTCATGCTTCAGGATCCGATCTTGGACAACATATAAAGACTATCATGGATGCCCAAAGTCACAAATGATTTCTTCTTAAGAGCTGAATCCTTTTATGATTTTGCTACACATATTGATGGAATTGGGGCATTTGCAGCATATGGAGGTCGTTCGTTACATCATCAATCGCATGGTGAGTCGTTTATTTCTTTGTTTTTAAATAGATTTAGTGCCGTATCTTGGTATATCCACACAGGCTTGAATTTGCATATAAAAGGTTTGGTTTATGAAGGCTTGTCTACTCGTTAATTGGAATTTTTTTACTTTATACATGTGTTATTACTCCTTTTTATATTTGTACAAATAGGTACACCTTTTTTGTTTGATTCATTTTATTCTTTTTTTTAAATAAGATATTCCACATATTAAATAGACTTAATTGAACAAGGATACTATGTTCAACATATGAGCATATATCCTTGTTTCTTATACATATTTCATCATGCAGAATCTAGACACTTTTTAACTATTTATCAAACTATAAGTATCCTTCGTTCCTCTAAAAGACGATACCAATTACATTACTAGTTTAGCAAATGAATACTCGCATTTACATCCCTGTCAAATTCCGAACTAATATGACCACCACATGCCTAGTACAAATAACGACCAAAGCGTCGTTGGAATACCTAACAAAGCTACTAAAAATATCATAAGAATAAAATCATTCTGATTTCTTTTATTTTTTTTCATTAAGATAAAGGTTCTAACTAAGACAAATAAAAACAAAAATACACTTAAAAAAGTAAAGAAACTTAGATAATATATTGATGGCATATTATATACTTTGTCTTTTATAAAATCTGCTATGGATTGGGCAAAAATACCCAAAAAAGATGAAATTATTAATACAATAAACATATTTATGTTTTTTTTCAAAGTAATTCTCCTTTTAAAATCAATAATTTATCTTATTTACCTTCTTACATTTTTATTATACACTAATAAAAAATGGAAATAGAGGAATTGTTTTTGAAAAAAATAATTATTTCATTCTTGATGTTCCTAATTATATTAGTCACTTTCAATTCAAATACAAAGGTACAAGCAATGTCATATCAGAAAGGGGATATTTTTATAACTAGTAGCGTCGGAAGTAGTGGAAAAGGTATTGTAGGTCATACTGGAATAGTGGTTGGAGAAAATTTAATTTTACATACATCTGGTTGGAAGAATGAACCATACCCCAAATTAATAAAAATTAAGGTATCAAAAAATTCAAAGGAAACCTCTTGGTTTAAAAGATATCCAAAAACAAAAGTGGCTAGACCAAATTCAAAACATTTAGGTAAACTAGCTGCTAAAAATGCTATGAAATATTTTAAAGGTAAAAAAATCCATTACCGTATATCTCCAAACCCCAAAGATATAACTAGAACTTACTGTAGTGAATTGGTTTGGTATGCTTATTATAAATCTGGTAAAACATATAAAATACAAAGCTATTTCCAAAATCCGAAATTTGTAACGCCATCTATTATAAAACCTTATGAATTCTCCAATAAAAAATATCTAAAATATAACTCCTTCAAATTGGTGGATAAAAAATGGTAATAACTAATTTTAATCATTTGAGTTATCTAAAAATATAAGGGCAGGTGACTTATTTAACGATTAAAAAATCGTTTTTGGTCTCCTGCCACTACTTTTTATATGCAGATACCATCTATTAATATACATCCAAAAACGTAAAATCTCTTTTATGACTCTTATCCATTGTTTGAATCCCATCATTTAATATCTTGAAATATTTCCCATATGAATCAATTTTTATAAATTTTCCATCATACATGTTAAGAACCTCTTTGACTACATAGACAAAATGATAATGATTCGTGGAAATAAAAAATTGAATATTTCTTGATTCCGATAACTCTTTCATTTGCCACAACAACATATTGATATTTTCAGCACTTAATCCACTATCTATTTCATCAAGCAGCACAACAACATCTTTATCCGTTTCAAGTTCTTTGATGTCTTGTAAAAAAGAAAAGAGATAATGAATGATAGCCTGTCCTTCGCTAAATGATTTAACATTCATTGCTTTTAGAAAAGCCATCTATTTATTAGATGAGCCTGAAGCAGCTCTATCACCTCAAAATCAGCTGGCATTCCTTAAAATAATTAATGACTTGGTAAAAAAAGATGGAGCACAATTTATCATAGCAACCCATTGCCCTATCCTTTTAGGTTATCCAGGGGCTTCTATAATAAGTTTTGAGGAGGATGGTTTGAAAGAAGTAATTTATGAGGAAACACAACATTATCAAATTTCCAAGTTTTTTTAAACAATAGACATACAATGTTAGAACGATTATTCGAAGAAGATTATTTGTCAAATCTTTAAATGGCTAGCTCTTAAAAAATCAGTTTTCATAACCCTTACATTAAAAAACAAAATCCACTTTAGATAAAACTAAGTGGCTACAGTGTTTATTGAATTAGACCAGCTAATAGGGATGGTGTCAGCTATGCGGGTACTACCCCTAGAATTATTTTTATCTTTTCCCACTCAATAATAAGACAATCCTAAGAATAGTATTATGACCTACCTGAAAAACTTCTCGTTTCCTTCTCACCACAGCTTCACATATTCCCATGCTATTAAGTAATTGTTCTATTCGACTTCCGATCCCCACATTTCAGATAACAGTGTAATGTATGCCCGGAATATAAAAAATAAGCACCCTTCAATGGTATGCACGACGAATACCATCTATCTTTTGATTTTTTCTGATAGATGGCTATTTTGCACAAGCCGCTTGAATATTCTTGGAACAAGGCATGTAATCTTGTAAAATCTCAGTTTGCCGATAAATCGGGGAATCAGTCAAGAGCTTCACGAGGTATTGATAAAAATCGATACCATTTGCCTTAGCCGTTTCTGTTAAGCTTAAACAGATGGCTTTCTAAGTTCACACTTGTTTGCAGCTGTCCTCCAACTTTCCAAGTCATTGCTGTTAGTTCTGTAAAAATGGTTTGCCCTTTTGTTAGGAAGTAATTCCAAATCTTGTTTTTAGATTCTGGATTGCCTGGTGAAACAAAGAATTTACGACTAGTTGCCATTTCATCTGTACCAAGTGCCTTCCACTATATGAGAGAATATGTTCAAGAACGTATTGAAACACTGTTACTTTGTCAAAAAAATAAGCAAAAACTCCTTTCCTCTAATACCTTTTCCTTATTTTTCCTATTAAAATAAGACCTTCTATTTATTTTTAGAAATTTCCGACGATATGTATATTGATCATTAAGGCTAAGGAGGGGATTTCTATGAAGTTTTCCGTCACAAAAGTAGATACATTTCAAAATGCAGCAACATTCAAACAATCACCGTTTACTCAAGAAAATTATTTACAAGTTGAAGAAAGATTAAAAAACAAATCTTTTCGTATTATTACGGAGAGAAAGAACGGTTATGTTCGTAAATATCTTGTCAAAGCAAATGGTACAAAGATTTTAATTGCTGAAATGCGTGTGAATGAAGAAATACAATCCTCAGAAAAGCCTTCACAGTTTTCTTCTACAGCTAGCAGCAATGCGAAAGAAATGTTAGATCATCTGAATGCATCGTCTGCATTAAAATCCATTCGCTTAAAAGATTAATCGAATCCAAAGAAAAAACCATTCGCTATTTCATCTATCAATAGTCGAATGGTTTTTATCATTAATCTTCCATCTGTTTTGCTAAAAAATGTGCTGCTGTTTCTGCCACTTTTTGTTCTGTATCACCGATAAAATGCATCTTCGATAAAATATAAACAGCCCCTATTGCATCACCTGCTACAACAATCGGTACTATACAATAAGATTTAATCTGCTCAATCTGACCTGGTACAATTTCAATGGAATTCTCATGTTTTTCTACAAGAACTGTACGCTGTAAAATACATTCTTCCGCAAATGAAGAGATTTGACGATGTATATAATCCTTTTTAGATACACCTGCCACAGCAATAATTTCATCTCGATCACTGATCAATGCACTTGCACCTAATGTTTCAAATAATGTGTCTACATATGATAGCGCAAAATCACTTAATTCATTAATCGGAGAATATTTTTTTAATATAATTTCTCCCTCTCGATCCGTAAATATTTCTAATGGATCTCCTTCACGAATGCGTAAAGTTCTTCGGATTTCTTTTGGGATAACTACACGTCCTAAATCATCAATTCGACGCACAATGCCTGTTGCTTTCATTCATGTTGCCTCACTTTCGACAAATTTTCATAATAGTACTTGTCGTTAGTATGGGGCAATGAAATAAAAATTATACATGACAAAAATTAGTCTCTTACCTCTGCTTTTTCTCGAATGGCAGTCGGCAATACTTTCATTAATGATTCTAAAATATCAAATGGTAGCTGCTTTTCTGCTTTTCTCTCATCAATCGTTAAAATTAACCGTTGCTCTTCTAATTGGAAGCCTACCGCATGCCCAAATTGCATCGATTCTGAAACGATTTTACTGCCATCTAAGCTTGCTGTCCCTTCCTCTGAAATATCAATCGTAATGACCTTATTTTTGGTCTTAATCGAATGGACACCTGCTTTTTTCGCCCATACTTTTATACGTGCAATACGTAGCAAACGTTCTGTTTCGACTGGCAAATCTCCAAAACGGTCTTGCAATTCTTCTATAATTTCGAAGTAATCTTCCTCTTCTTCCATTCCTTTTATCCGTTTATACATTTGGATTTTTTGATAGCCATCTGGAATATACGCATCTGGAATGTATGCATCATATGGAAGCAATATTTCAATATCTTTTTCTTCCTCTTTTTTCACACCCGTTTGCCGTTCAGCAATAGCTTCTTCTAACATTTGTGAATACAGATCGAACCCAACTGAATCGATAAAGCCATGTTGCTGAGAGCCCAATAAATTGCCTGCACCTCGAATAGATAAATCCCGCATCGCGATTTTAAAACCTGAACCAAGCTCTGTAAACTCTTTGACTGCTTGTAAACGTTGTTCAGCAACTTCTGTTAATACTTTATCACGTTGGTACATGAAATAGGCGTATGCTATACGATTGGATCGTCCAACACGTCCTCGTAATTGATAGAGTTGTGATAGCCCCATACGATCCGCATTATTGACAATTAGTGTATTAACGTTTGGAATATCAATACCTGTTTCAATGATCGTCGTTGTTACTAAAACATCATAATCTCCGTCCAAAAACCGTAGAATAACAGACTCTAACTCGGACTCGGACATTCGTCCATGTGCATAGCCTACTCTAGCATCTGGTACAAGCATTTGAATTTCCTCTACTTTTCGAGCCATATCGTCTACACGATTGTGTAGATAAAAGATCTGCCCACCTCTAGACATTTCACGTTCAATAGCTTCTCGTATAAGAGCTCCGTTATATTCCATGACATATGTTTGAACAGGGAAACGATTAGCAGGTGGTGTTTCAATAACAGATAAATCCCTCACCCCTACCATTGACATATGTAGTGTACGTGGAATCGGTGTTGCTGTTAACGTTAACACGTCTACATTTGTTTTTAATTGTTTGATTTTCTCTTTATGCGTAACCCCAAAGCGTTGTTCCTCATCGACGACAAGCAAACCAAGATCTTTATAGCTAACATCTTTTGATAATAGGCGATGTGTTCCAATCACAATGTCTACGGTTCCATCCCTTAGCCCTTTTAATGTTTCTTGTTGTTGTTTGCGTGTGCGGAAACGGCTTAAAAGGCCAATCGTAACTGCCTGATCTTGAAATCTTTCTTGGAATGTTTCAAAGTGTTGCTGTGCTAAAATCGTCGTTGGAACTAAAAAGGCTACTTGCTTACCGTCCATAACCGCCTTAAATGCTGCTCGAATAGCGACTTCCGTTTTACCATAACCGACATCGCCACAAATAAGCCTATCCATTGGGCGTTCTTTTTCCATATCTATTTTTACTTCTTGGATCGTCCGTAATTGATCTTCCGTTTCCTCATATGGGAACGCTTCCTCAAAGGCACGTTGTTCATCCCCATCAGGAGTAAATGCAAAACCTTTCTCTGCTTCCCGTTTTGCATATAATTTGATCAAGTCATCTGCAATATCTTGTACCGCTGATGATACCTTGCTCTTTGTTTTCTTCCATTCCGTTCCGCCCAGTTTGTGGAGCTTAGGCTCTTTATCTTCTGAACCAACATATTTTTGGATTAAATCAATTTGATCGACAGGAACATATAATTTATCATCCGCACGATATCGGATATGTAAATAATCCTTATGCTTGCCATTGACTTCAAGCGTTTCAATACCTATATATTTTCCAATACCATGATGTACATGTACAACATAATCGCCTGGTTTAATCTCTGTATAGCTTTTTATCCGTTCAGCATTGGTCATTTTTTGAGAACGGCTTCTTTTTTTCTTTGTTTTTTGTTTGAAAAGTTCTTCTTCCGTCACAATGGCTAAACGCTGTAAAGGTAACTCAAAGCCTGCCGTCAATTTACCTGTAACAGCAAAAATACCTTCTGCCCTTGGTTCACCGATTTGAATATGAATATCGTAATCTTCTAAAGTGGTCTGTATCGTTGCTAGACGTTCTTCATCTTCTGTCACAAAAAGAACCGTAAACTTCCCAAATTGCCAACGTTCTACTTCATTTTTTAGTAAAGGCATTTGTCCATGGAAATGCTGCATTGGTTTACAAGAAAAACTGGTTGTCTTCTTAAAGCGAAGACCTGAAAATGTCCTAGCAAAAAGAGCAAAATAGATAGATGGCTGATGGATCATAGCGATTATTTCCTTTAATGAAAAGGAAGGCTTCACCGCATGCACCATTTTTCCCTCTTCAATTAAAGACAGGAACCACTCTTTTTCTTCCTTTTCCCAAGCTTCCATTACTTCTTGGATTCTTCCAAGCTCATCATAAACTACAAGGCCATCTTGAACAAAGTAATCGCCTAAAAATGATGCTCGATCATATAATAGTGAACCATATCGATTCACATATTCAGGAAGCTCACCTTGCTTCAATAATTCGATATCAGCCTGAATATGTTGATAAAGCTGTTCTTGTATCTCTTTCTTTTTCACCTTTTTCAAACTATCCGATAAAGCTTCTTCCAGCTTTTGCGCAAAGATTAAACGTTGTTCTTTTGTTAAAACCAACTCAGACGCAGGCAAAATATCGACCTGATTTAATTTTTCAATCGAACGTTGGTCATCCGCTGAAAATGTACGAATAGAATCGACCTCTGTGTCAAATAATTCAATACGAATAGGATTTTCAACATACGGAGGGTAAATATCCAAAATGCCGCCGCGTAAAGCAAATTCACCAGGCGTTGTAACCATTTGACTTCTTGTATACCCCATTGTTACTAAATTTTGCAGCCATTCTTCAACAATTATTTCTTCAGCAACCGCTACCGTTAGATGTAAATTTAGCCATTCTTCTTTTGGGGGTAGTATTTTGCGCATACCTGCTATAGGGATAATATATATCCCCTTTTGTTGATGTAGCATATGATCTAATGTTTCAATACGTTGAGCACGTAATTCTGGGCTAGCAATAGACATATCCGCTGCGATAAATTCATCTGCTGGATAATAGTGAACATTATCCTCCCCTAAGAGTTTTACTAAATCATCAAATGTCTTTTGGGCTTGTAATAAATTCGGAGAAATGATGTAAATCGGTTTTTGAATCGTGTCATAAATTGTATATAAAAAAGCCGGTCTTGCACTTCCTGAAAGTCCTGTAATTAGTTGTGCTTCTTGACCACTTTTAATATCTTCTAACAAATGTTGTACATGTGGATCTTGAGATAACAATTGGCGTAGTATTTCCATAATGGGCCTCCCTTCTTTGTTTGACAACTCCATGTATGTATCGTCAATGTACAAATACAGAAAAAGGCCTTGGACGCACGAAGCGCCAAAGCGATTTTACTGTAACCAATTTTTTAATGCATAATAATTTGGGAACTTCTTCAGTGAGTTTTCGCAATGTTCACAAATACTTTCTACGGTGGTGTCACCATTTTGCTCATGATGGATGAATTCTTTGGCTTCTTGTTCACTTAGTTGATGAAGTTTACGAATACTCTCTTCAGAATCAAATGGCAATACGCCTATTTCCGTGTTGCAATGACGACATCTGTAACGAATAGCCATAAGCATACCTCCCTTTATAAGAAGTATAGACAGCTTTGGCATCTTTTATGCTTCATGATTAGTTGAAACGATTCATCACTTCGATAAATGGTTTTTCCAACCAATATTCACATGCATCTGCGGCACGACGAAATGCATCTTGCATCAATGATTGTTCCTCTTTTGAGAATCTTGAGAGTACATAATCTGGCACTTTCATTCCTGCTGGTGGACGACTAATCCCTATACGAATACGGTTAAAATTTTGCGTGCCTATATGTTGGATCAGAGATTTAATTCCATTATGACCACCTGCACTTCCTTTTTGACGGAGGCGCAATTTGCCTTTTTCTAAGTCTAGATCATCATAAATGACAACAATATCTTCTACATCAACATCAAAATAATCCATCATAGGGCGAACAGCTTCACCAGATAAGTTCATATATGTTAGCGGCTTCAGCAGCATTACTTTTCCCTCTGGACGGTGAGCCATACCATACAGCGCATTAAATTTTTGTTGATTTAATGGAATGTTCCACTTTTCTGCTAGTAAATCAATGGTAGCAAACCCAACATTGTGGTGTGTATGTTCGTATTCTTTTCCAGGATTTCCTAGACCAATTATTAATTTCATATTTGGTATCTTCCTTTTTTAACTAATCCCTGTTATTTTAACATATGCTTTTAAAATTAGAAAAATTCAATGTTGAACTATTTCTATGGTTCTTATCCCACACTTCTTATTTTTCTCCAAAAGCATGTATCTGTATATCAAAAAATAGCATGCTAGCATCACTCCTAACATGCTATTTTTTCTTTTAGGATTCGTTTTTCTACATCACATAAGTGAAACTGAAATCCTATTTTAAACAGCTGCTTAAAAACTGACGATTAATCAAATAATTTACTTACAGATTTATTTTCATAAATACGAACGATTGCATCTGCAAGTAATGTAGCAACTGATAATTCTTTAATTTTTGGTATTTTCTTTTCTTTTGGTAATTGAATTGAATCCGTTACAACTAATTCCTTGATCACAGAGTTTTCAATACGTTCAATTGCTGGGCCTGATAATACAGGATGTGTACAACAAGCATACACTTCTTTTGCACCGCTTTTGACAAGAGCTTCCGCACCGATTGTGATGGTACCTGCTGTGTCAATAATATCATCGATTAAGATACAAACTTTTCCTTCAACATTACCGACAATATTCATCACTTCTGCTACATTTGGTTTTGGACGACGTTTATCGATAATAGCGATCGGTGCTTTCAAACGTTCTGCCATTTTACGAGCACGAGTTACGCCACCATGGTCAGGTGATACAACGACAACATCTTCTGGATTGAAGCCTTTTTGTTTGAAGTAATCAGATAATAATGGTACCCCCATTAAATGATCGATTAAAATATCGAAGAAACCTTGAATTTGTGGAGCATGTAAATCAAGAACAACTACACGAGTTGCACCAGCAGTTTCTAATAAGTTTGCCACTAATTTTGCCGTAATTGGTTCACGTGAGCGTGCTTTACGGTCTTGACGAGCATAGCCATAGTATGGCATTACTACATTTACTGTGCGTGCAGAAGCACGTTTCACAGCATCAACCATAATAAGTAGTTCCATTAAATTTTCATTTACTGGAGCTGAAGTTGACTGCACGATAAATACGTCACAACCACGAATACTTTCCTCAATACTAATTTGAATTTCTCCATCACTGAAATGTTTTACAGAACTTTTTCCTAACTCTACCCCTACTTCTTTAGCAATTGCTGCTGCAAGTGGTTCGTTTGAATTTAGTGAAAAGATTTTTAAATTTGAGTTAGCATATTGATACGGCATAATGGCCTCCTGTTAATGTTTAATTATTTTAAATTTAATTTGTTCACATAGTTTTCTTTGTTTTCTTGTCTAGAACGACCGATAGCAAGTGCATTTTCCGGAACATCCGTTGTAATGGTTGAGCCAGCAGCGACAAATGCATTTTTGCCAACTGTGACAGGAGCTATTAAATTCGCATTACATCCAACAAACGCATGATCCTCAATGACTGTTTGGTATTTATTTTTCCCGTCATAGTTTACAGTAATTGTACCACAGCCGATATTGACATCAGCTCCAACTTTCGCGTCCCCTAAATAAGTAAGATGCGATACTTTGCTGCCTTCATCAAGTGTCGTTTTTTTCAACTCGACAAAATTACCAACTTTCGCATGGTTGCCAACATTTGATGCTGGGCGTATATGTGCAAATGGTCCAATTGCAACATCATCTCCGACTTGGCTATCTTCAACAACAGAAGAATGTACGGAAGTTCGATCGCCAATCCGGCTATTTTGAATATGACTGTTAGGTCCTATTAAACAATCTTCCCCAATGACAGAAGTACCTTCGATCACGACACCTGGTTGAATAACTGTATCACGACCAATTTGCGCATTCACGCTTATATAAGTGTTTTCTGGATTAATAATGGTAACACCATTACGCATATGCTTTTCATTGATATGAGTCCGCATGATCTTTTCTGCTTGCGATAAAGCAACTCGATCATTTACACCAAGTGTTTCGGAGAAGTTATCTGTTACATATGCTGCTACAACTTCACCTTGTTTTTGCAAAATTTCAATCACATCTGGCAAATAATATTCACCTTGTGCATTATCATTGTTGACTTGTTTCAATGCAGCAAACAATGCCTTATTATCAAAACAATATGTTCCTGTATTGATCTCGGTTACGTTTCGTTGTTCAGGTGTTGCATCCTTATGTTCGACGATTTGCGCTACCTGACCATTTTCTTCTCGTAAAATACGACCATAACCTGTAGGATCTTCGGCTATCGCCGTTAAAATCGTCGCTTTAGCTTGATTTGCTTCGTGATATTCATACAATGCTTTTATTGTTTCTGGACGAATCAATGGTGTATCGCCACAAATAACAATTGTTGTACCTTCTAAATCACCGAGTAGCGACTCTGCTTGTTGAACCGCATGGGCTGTACCTAATTGTTCAGCTTGCAACACATATTCGCTTTTATCTTTCAATTGCTCTTGAACTTTCTCAGCACCGTGACCAACAACTGTCACAATGCGTTTTGCATTCAATTCTCGAATATGCTCTACCACATGTTCTACCATTGGCTTACCACAAACCGGATGAAGAACTTTATATAATTTGGACTTCATACGAGTGCCTTGGCCCGCAGCCAAAACTACAGCATAAATATTCGTCATTTCATAAGTCCTCCATTAAGCAGATTTTCTCTTTAGACTATAAAGCAAATTTCATTAATTTTCAAGACTTTATGACTTGACAAAACATTTACAAAACCATTATTATATTAATTCTTTTCTTTTTTACTAATAAAATTGAATTTTTAGCCTTTTAAGTAAAGAAAGCTATCTAAAAATAGATTACCTCCACTTTTAGATAGCCGTTTATTTATTCCCAATCGACCTTATTTAAATAGATTTGGATACATTTCTTTAGCCAATTTTTCCATACCGTCAATAGTATCATAACCATAACCAAACATATAATTATAATCAACAGCATAAATTTGTTTGTTTTTGATAGCTTTCATGCCTGATAATTTAGGATTTGCATAAAGAGCCTTTTTAATTTTTTCGGGATCCTTTTCAGCATCATCACCATTGTATGTCTGCCAATCAGGAATAATGAGTACATCAGGATCTGCATCGATTAATTTCTCAATAGCTACACTATCGCCTTTTACATCTTTAAATACATTATCTAATCTTACCATTTTTTCAAAAGATTCATTGAAGAAAGTTTCACCGTTCGCTGGATATATAGATACATCTTTTGGATCTGAGATAAATAAAAGTGCAAATTTTTTATTTTCTTGAATATTGGCTAATTTCTTTTCAATTGATTTTTCTTTATCTTTTAATTCTTTCGCAAAACTTTCTGCTTTATCTTGAACATTGAAAATTTTACCGATATTCTCGATATCTGTATAAATAGAATCGTACGTACCACCTGTAACAGATGATCCTAAGACATAGGTTTTAACACCCATTTCATTGAGCGAGTCTACTGTCCCGACGCCCCACTCTGCATTGTCGAATAAATCACCTCTACCCAATACTAAATCTGGGCTTGTGCCAAGTGTTGTTTCTTTTCCTACATAGTCCCCACTAAGAATTTTTAGCTTTGCATATTCTTTTGCGACTGATTCATCTGAAGCGCCAAAATCTGCACCCACTCCGACAATTTTATCTCCTAATCCAAGGTGTAATAACAACTCAGCTGCTGGTTTTGTATTTGCCATAATACGTTCTGGTGCTTTATCGAATGTTTGGTCCTTTTCTTTCCACTCTGTTCCACCTTCAGCTTTTGCATAGTTATGAATTGTGACAGGATACTCCGTTTTTTCCTCTGTTTTTTTATCATTTGAAGAAGATGTATCTTTACTTTTCTCTGTTCCTCCACAAGCGGTTAATGTTAATAATGCGGCTAATAAAATTCCTATAAATAGTTTCTTTTTCATGATTTCCTCCTATATTTCGTACGCGAAACTTAATCCATTTGTAATTGGATTTTTATAGGTTTGGCATTTGATTTGGTATAAGGCTTCAATGATTTCTGGTGTTAAAACTTCTTCGGGTGTACCATACGCATAGACTTCACCGTCTTTTACTGCATATAAATAATCACAATAATGTGCTGCGAGTTCTAAATCATGAAGGGCTGCTAAAACACCAATATTTAAATTTTTGACACATGATAAAATTTCAATTTGATAGCGGATATCTAAGTGATTTGTCGGCTCATCTAAAATCATAAATTTTGGCTGCTGTGCAATAGTTCGCGCTAAGATAACGCGCTGTTTTTCACCACCAGATAAGGATAAGAAACTGCGAGTTTTGTAATCTAGTAAATTAGTTCGCGTTAGTGCTTCCTCTACAATTTCAAAATCCTCATGTCTATCTGACTCAAGTAGTTTTTTGTGCGGTGTTCTCCCTAACATGACCATTTGCTGTACTGTCAGATCAAAATGCATCTCATTGAACTGTCCAACAACTCCTAGATTTTGTGAAACTTTCTTTTCGGAGGCTTTCAAGACATCTAAATTATCCAATAAAACAAGCCCTTTTTGTGGCTTTAAACTTTTATAAATACTTTTCAAGAATGTAGACTTTCCACAACCATTCGGACCTATTAGACCTACAAACTGCTGATTTTTCACTTGAAGAGATATATTTTTGACGATTTCCTTTTTTCCTATATTGACATCAATATCTTTTACGACTAACTCCATTTTCTATCTACCCTCCAAAATTGTATCCTTTTTTTACAATCATATAGATAAACAATGGTGATCCAATTACAGAAGTAATGATACCAATTGGCAACTCAACATTTTCGATTAAAATTCGTGACAAAACATCTGCCCAAATCATGAAAAGGCCACCTAATAACAAAGTTCCAAGCATCAATCGTTTATGATCTGCGCCAAAAATCCCTCTTGCTATATGTGGAATAATCAGCCCTACAAACCCAATCATTCCTGCATAGGCCACCATTGTTCCTGTAACGAGAGCAGTAGCAATCATATAGAATTTTCTATAAGCACTTAAATTGATTCCTAATGTAATCGCCGATTCATCACCTAATAGCATGGTGTTTAATATTCGATGTTGAAATAGAAATAAAATAGCGCCCAATAAAACAACAATCACCATGATCGGTGCCTTGTCCCAACTTGAAGATGCTAAGCTCCCCATTGACCAAAAGGTGACCGTTTTTATTCCCTCAGCATTATTAGCAAAAAAGATGATCAAGCTAGAAAACGAACTACATAATGCTCCGATGACAACCCCTGATAAAACTAACTTTACAGATGTTGCTTTACCTCCAATACTCGATAACACCAACACTGCCACTGAAGTCAACATTGCCCCCACAAAGGCTCCGAATGCTACGCCAAATTGAGCGAGAAGAGCACTACTACCAAAGCCAACTAAAATAGCAAAAGTTGCCCCTAATGAGGCTCCTGATGAAATTCCTAGTATGTATGGGTCAGCAAGTGGATTTTGTACAACTGCTTGCATAACAGTCCCGCAAAGTGATAGCCCAATGCCAATTAATAAAGCGAAAACAACGCGAGGCATTCTTATTTGTAAAATGATATTTAAAAAGGACTCACTTTGCACGTTGTCAAGCGAACCAAACTTGCCATTTGTAATGGTGTGCAATAGGATATCCATGGACTGTCTAAACGGGATATGGACTTGTCCAATTGATACAGAATAAACAGCGGATAACAGTATAAAAACGATTAAAAGAGCAATCACAACGTAATACATGTTACCCATGCCTATTCTGCTTCTATTTTGTGTATCCAAGATGTCACCTCAATTATTTTAAAATTTACAAAGCGAACTGATAATGATTATCATTATCGGCTTTTTGATTGTAAAACAAATCTCCCCAAAAAACAATATGAATACTAAAGAAAAATGGTTTCTTTCTAACGAAATGGATCAAAAAACGAATTATGGAATGAGCCCTTTATAAATGAGCCTTCACCAAAAGTCAGGGGATTGCTGATTTAGCATGTAGTGTAAATGGACTGAGAGGAGCCTGTGTAACTCTTAGGAGGATTCGTGTCCAGTAGAGACCATGGAGCAAATAATTGAAGGAACGCCCTGTAAAACGTAATTTTCAGGCAATAAAAAAAGAGCCTGCTTCAGATATTGAAAGGCTCTCTGCTTCACGTATTATTGAGCTTTTTCTTTTTCAAGTACTTGTACTTCTTCCTTACTAGAATCAGCGTATGCTGCTAAGACAGATTCCTGAATCTTTGATCGTGTACTCGAGTTAATCGGATGTGCAATGTCACGGAACTCACCATCTGGTGTCCTTTTACTTGGCATTGCTACAAACAATCCCGCATTTCCATCAATGACACGGATATCATGCACGACGAATTCGTTGTCCAGTGTGATGGAAGCAATGGCACGCATGCGGCCATCAGTCTCTACACGACGAAGTCTTACATCTGTTACTTCCATTTTATCACCACCTCTCATCTTGGATGTTGAAACAGAATCTATTAACTATATATTCAAGAAAAGTATAACTATCTCCTTCTTAATTTTAAACAATTTTTTCATAATTTAAAAAATGATTGAGTTTTTATCTCTCAGGAACGAGCGGTAAACTTCTTCCCATACTTCTAGTAGGCTGCTAAAAGCTATCGCATTGGCAGTTTTATAGACAAAAATCCATCTTTTCTTATGTTTTATGAACTAAAAAATTTCATAATGCGGAATCCAGATAAAAAAGCATGAAAATGTTCTTATTTTTTAAGAGGGAAATGATTTATGAAACAGTTTCAACTAAAAGATTGATTTATATCTGCTTTTGGAAACGAATGAGCTTTATCGTTGGCACATTTCAAAACTCCAATAAAAAGAAGAAGGACAGGTGAAGATCAACCTCTTGCAAAAAGTTCAAACCGTTCAACTCATATACAGCAAGAGCGGAAGGAGGCACTGACTAGGTGAAAATTCATTTTATCACGTGTGTTGATTTTACAAAAATTGGGAATTCTTATTTGGTGTAATTTTTGAAAAGCCTTGTATTTTCAGGACCATTTATAAAGATCTTCGCTGCGGCTTGCTCGAGTCCTCGAAAATGCAAGCATTTCCTTCGTGCGGTGTGATTCGAGGAAGAAAATTCAACGTCCCGCGGGAAAAGCGAATAGATGAGACTCCGCAGCGTAGCGATTAAGGAACGGGGGCTAAGGGCGCCACGTCCTGTGGCAACGACTCCGTGACCAACATCCTGTTGCCCCCAGCATTCGCCCGCAGGAAAGCGAGCAAGCCTTCGCTGCAATCAACGAATTCCTCTTTTTTATGGATTAAATTGGATCATCAACACGTCTGTCATTTTATAGAAAAATAACACTATAGTAATAAAAAACAAGCCCCTTTTACAATAGCGGCTTGTTTTTCGTAAGTGATTCACGATTGATAGAGTAGGATAAAGTAAAACTTTAATCAGTGGAGGATTTTCTTCATCCCCACTGATTATTAGTTAAACCAATCGGGCGCATGCGGCAGTTGATCTCCTCCTCCCCCCTTTGCTTTCGCTGAATTTTAAGGAAGGAGTATACTGCCCGTTAATACGGGATAAATCTAAATTAATGCAATAACTTCAATTTCTACTTTAGCATCCTTTGGTAGTCTTGCAACTTCTACTGTAGTACGTGCGGGCTTATGTGCACCAAAGTGTTTTGCATATTCTTCATTCATGGCCGCAAAATCTTCCATATCCGCGATAAAAACAGTTGTTTTGACAACTTTGTCTAAAGAAGATCCAGCTTCTGCTAAAACGGCTTCAAGATTTTCGAAAACTTGATTGGTTTGTTGGGTGATATCTCCACCAACAAATTCCCCTGCTGGTGTTAGTGGAATCTGTCCTGAGCTATAAAAAAGATTGTTAGCGATTACACCTTGTACATATGGTCCAATAGCTTCTGGTGCATTTTTTGTTGCTACTACATTCATACTAATTTCCACCTTTCTCAAAATAGTTTCCCTCACATAAAGCAATGGTACGATCTTTTTCATTGACTTCTTTTAATTTGACCAATGAATAATAATCGTCCACTAAACGCTCATCGGGATGTTCAGCCTCTACTAATACAGCAACCCCTGCTAGCGTACAGTCGAACTCTTCCAATAAGTTTTTCATTCCGTTCATTGTGCCCCCGACCTTCATAAAGTCATCCGTAATAAGAACACGCTGGCCACTTTTCATACTACGTTTGGAGAGGACCATCGTTTGTATACGACGTGATGAGCCAGATACGTAGTTGATACTTACTGTAGAACCTTCCGTAACCTTGTTGTCACGACGCACAACCACAACTGGGACATTTAAATGTCTAGCAATTGCATGTGCAATTGAAATTCCTTTTGTTGCTACTGTCATAATGACATCTATTTGTTGATCGCAAAAGGCTGAGGCAAATACTTTACCTACTCGATTGATCAATTGTGGATTCCCCAATAAATCAGTCATAAATAGATAACCGCCTGGCAATAAACGATCGGAATGACTCAATTCTTTAATCAGCTCTTGTATTACATCTTTTACAGCTGCATCCGGTACTTTAGGTATATACTTTACTCCCCCTGCAGCCCCCGGGACAGTCATTAGGAGTCCGATTCCTCTCTCTTCAAATGTATCTTTAACAATCGACAAATCTTCACTGATAGAGGATTTTGCAGATTGATACAATTCTGCGAAAAATGTAAGGGGAATTAACTGCTGAGGATGCTCCATCAAATAATACGTCATATCAACAAGACGTTCACTACGCTTCCATTTCATAAAAACCCTCTCCTGAACACGAATATTTTATACAAAAAATAACACAAACATACGCATTTAAGCAAGAATATCTAATTCCCCTAACATGCGTACAGCATATACTTCATCACAAAAACCTCTAAGACCGTTTACAATTCGACTAACGCGTGCCTTATTTTGTACGAGTCCAAACACTGTTGGACCGCTCCCGCTCATTAATACAGCATCTGCTCCAAATCTAGTCATTTGTTCTTTAATAATTGATACTTCCGGATGTAGTTTTAGTGTAACACTCTCTAACACATTACTAACAGTAGCACATACTTGCGCATAATCTTTAGCCTCAATAGCTTCTTTCATTTGCTTTGTATTTGGATGTTCAACTTCATCGAGATTTAAATTACCGTAAGCTGTTGCCGTTGAAACACCAATTGACGGTTTTGCTAAAACGACCCAACATGCTGGTGGTGCAGCTATATGTTCAATCTTCTCTCCACGTCCTCTAGCAATTGCCGTTCCTCCATAAACACAAAACGAAACATCCGAACCTATCTTGGCGCCTAACTCTGCTAATTCATCAACGGTTAAATTTAAATTCCATAAAGTATTGAGTCCTTTTAATGTAGCAGCAGCATCGCTACTACCTCCAGCTAAACCTGCTGCTACAGGAATTTGCTTATCAATTGTAATCGATACACCATCTTGAACATCATATGTATCTTGCAATAACTGTGCTGCTTGATATGCTAGATTACGTCCATCATCGGGAACAAAATTACTACTCGAATGGATTTGAATTTGTCCATCATGTCTTTTTTTCAAACCTACACGATCAGCTAGATCAACTGTTGTCATAATCATTTCAACTTCATGATAACCATCCGGACGTTTATAAAGTACATCAAGTGTCAAATTAATCTTGGCAGGTGCTTTTACATAAAGCATATCTCCGCCTCCTCCCGAAAAATATAAAAAAGAAGATGCAGGTCTCCGTTCTTTTTTCACTAAATCATATTTTACCATAGGAAAAGAAAATTGAGGAAAATCGTTATGTCGATCTTTAAAAATTTGCTCATCCATTATGTTACGCACATCAAAAGCAGTTCACCTTTAAAACGGAAAGGGAACTGCTTCTTGTCAGTACGTTTCATAATAGTTGCTTGGTTTAGATGGCCCTATTTTTGGCTATTGCCCGCTGTTTGCTGGCGTTCTGCCATTTCAATTGCTTTCTTCACCATATTTCCGACATCTCGTGCTTTGATCCCGCCCCATCCTTCACGTTCAACAGTATCATAAAACCCTAACTCTTTTGCAATCTCTACTTTTAAACGGTCAGACATGATCGACTTTCTCGCCAAACGAAATTCCCCCTTTAACGACTGACAATAATAGTATGTCCTCAAAAATAAAAAACACTCATAAAACATTCTCTTGAACTACCTAGAATGCTTTACAAGCGTCCGAACAAAAAAATTCAATTATAAATAATATGACACTTACTTATTTGATGGCAGCAATTTGAGTTGCCTCGTCATCAAATGTAATCACTACTGCTTCTGTTAAAATATCTGTGTAGCTGTAAGACACACGCTCAAAAGCGTTTTCGTCTTGATCAAGATCAACTACAAATACTGCGCGATATGTTTCACGTAATATTCCAGCGCGCTCAATCGTTTTCTTGCGACCACCGTTTGCCTTTAATTGCAAACGTTTACCCAAATGACAATCTAACGACTTTTTAATGTCAGCTAAAGTTTTTGGCATTCGCTTACACCTCACTAATATCTAGTATACATAATACAGTCGTTCTTGTCAATATAAATTTATATTTTAACAATCCATATAAGCTATGTCAATTACTTTTTGTATAAATCTTATTTTTTCTATTTATTATACTAATATATGGTTTATTTTTTGAAATATGGATACAGTGCATCCGCTAATTGCCCAAACTCAACAATGGATAAAGTTTCTCCCCGTCTTGTTGGTTCAACATTTACTTCAGCTAATGCTGATAAAATATATTCTTTCTTCTCTTTGCCATTTGGTAATTGGGATTGTAAGTTGTTTAAAATCGTTTTACGTCTTTGTGCAAAGGAGCTACGAACTACTTCAAATAAAAATGACTCATCTATTACCCTTACAGGAAGCTCTTCACGACGTGTTAAACGCAATACAGCTGAGTCAACATTTGGTTGGGGCATAAATACTGTTTTAGGCACAGTCATCACGACTTCTGCGTTCATATAATATTGCACAGCAATGGACAAAGAGCCATATGCTTTTGTCCCAGGTGTCGCTGAAATACGATCCGCTACTTCTTTTTGCATCATAACGACCATTCCACGAATTGGAAGGTTTTCTGTGATCAGTTTTAATAAAATTGGTGTCGTTACATAATACGGAAGATTCGCTACAACCATTATGTCTTTATAATGAGCCAGCTCCTCTTTAATGATATTGACAACATCTGCCTTTAGAACATCGGAATGTACGATTTTAACGTTGCTATATGGACTTAAGGTATCCTCTAATACTGGCAATAAACGCTGGTCGATTTCAAACGATACCACTTTCCCAGCAGCACGGGCTAAATGTTCTGTCAACGCTCCGATGCCCGGTCCAATTTCAATTGCTGCACTTTCTTTTGTCAGATCGGCATAACCAACAATATTCCGTAAAATGTTAGGATCTATTAAAAAGTTTTGTCCTAAACTTTTTTTAAATGAAAAACCATATTTTTTCAATATTTCTTTTGTGCGTACAGGTGTTGCGATATCTTTATGCATTTCGTTCCTCCTGATTAATCTTTGCAATTGCTTCGCCAAATTGCTTTTCTGTAATTTGAAACATCTTTAATCTTTTTACGAGTTGCTTCCCGTTTGTAGAACCAATATTTAAAAGTTCACCTAAGCGTTCGCGTCGCTGTTGTGCATCAGGATGCGATAATAACTTAGCTGCAATTAAGTCATCTAAAGTAATGGGACATGGAGTTTCTTGACCTATCTCCTGTGGTGTATAGACCTTGGATAATGCATAACGGATATCTTCATCGTTCGCATGTTCAATTCCTAAACTTTTACCATTCTTAGCAATAGCCTTTTTCTTTGGCAAAAATGCATGTTTTACACCTGCTACATGCGCTTCGATAATTGCACGTATACGACGTCCTGGATAGTCAGGATCTGTAAATACGATCACTCCTCGCACATCCTGAGCATGTTGAATATGACGGATCGTTTCTTCTGAAATAGCCGAACCATTTGTTTCAATTGTATCTGCATGGACTGCCCGCTTAACAGCTGTCGTATCATCTTTTCCCTCAACAACAATGATTTCTTTTATATCCACGGATATCAAATCCTCTTTTCTAAAAAGTTCCTTTGACCATTTTACTTCGATTTTACACTTATTGTACAGTAACGCGAGATAAATTAAACATGGCATCACTCTGAGGTTATTCATTTTTAAACAAATTTTTATAAAGTAAAGTTTCCATCAGTGGGGGTTTTCTTCCTCCCCCAATAGAAGAACTCAGGTTAAAAGCGCCACGTCCTGTGGCAGCACCTGAGGGACCAACCATCTTGTTGGCCCGAACCAATCGGGCGCATGCGGCAGTTGATCCCCCACCTATCTTTCTCACTTCTCTCTAAACCTTGAGGTGGGGATCTTACTGCCCGTTAACGCGGGAGAAATGTTAATCAAGATACTTGAGCCTTTGTAGCCGTTGTTCTCCGCTACGGCAGAGGCTTTCCACTGGCACGCTCCAGCCTTCTCCCTTGCTTTGCTCAGTCCGGTTGCTTCCGCTGGTAAGTAGCCAAAAATAGGTAAAGGAGAATTTGAATTCACTCAAATTCTCCTTTACCACTATTTGAAGCTAATTATGTCCCAGCCTGATCATTTTAATCTTGAAGGGTAATTTTAACTGTTCGACGTCCCCAGCTGTATGCTTGTCGTTTTGTTGGCATGAATACATCGATTCTATGTCCCTTAATAGCACCACCTGTGTCACCAGCTATTGCTAAACCATAGCCACTTACATAAACCATTTTACGCAACGGGATGACTCTTGGATCTACCGCGATAACTTTTTTATATGGATCCTTTCGTAGATTAATACCAATGGCTGTTTTGCCAGAGCATCCATTACAATATGCAGTATATGCAGTTGATGTAACGTACATAGATTTGCCGTCAAGTGAATTGGACACTTTTTTGATAGAGCCTGATCGCAAATAGGATTTTGATACATAGCCCGTTTTTCCACCATATGTTACTTTATACCAACTACCTTTTTTGCCCTTATACGTAACGTTTTTACCTTTAGGTATAACCTTGATGATTCTATATTTCTTACTTGGCCCCTTACGCATATTTAAATTTCCAGTTGTATGATATTTCTTTGGATTACTTACGAGCGTAATTTTTTTGTTAGAATTTTTATTGGCAGAATAATGGGAGTCTTCCACTACATCGATGGCCTTTTCTACTCGAACGTTAGATACAGTAGTGTCATTTGCATTTTGCGTATCTTCATTTTTTAGAATTGCGCTATTTTCTCCTGACTCAACTGAAGGTTGCTTTAAAAAGTCAGCGACCGTAGTCGAAGTTTCTCCTGATGGTTGCTTATAAATTTTATCATTTTTCTGCTCATACAAATGATTGCTATTCAGTGAAATCCATTTCCCTATGTTGCTAGCATGTCCATCACTCATTGTATTTGCTGCCATCCATTTTTCTGATTGTTGACCATCTACTTGTCCAAACTCTATGAAGCCAGCAAATATTATGCTTACCATAGCCGTAATACTGAATAAAAATATAGCTATACTACTTGTTATTCGATGTTTTTTTAATGCTTTTAAAAATAGTTTTCTTGTGGAATTATTTATCATATAAATGTCTCCTTATCATTCACTCTGGATTATATAGACTCTTTTTTGATGGTTAACAGATATTCTATTTTACAAATTATTGAAAAAGAGTTGAAGATCCTATTTTGAATGTGGGAGACATTTGTTTATTTAACTCTTTTTAAGCTTACACTTTGAAAAAACGATGCGCATTTTCAGTCGTTTTTTGCGCTACTTCTTCCATCGTTAAACCCTTCAATCGTGCGATTTCCTGCGCGACTAATGGCACAAACGAGGGCTCATTTCTTTTACCACGATATGGATGTGGTGCAAGATACGGAGCATCTGTTTCAATCATCAAATATTGTAAAGGGATTGCCATTGCTACTGCCTTTGGTTTTTTTGCGTTTTTAAATGTAACAGGACCACCTAGACTAATCATAAAATTCATCTTGATACATACTTGTGCTGTTTCAACGCTACCACTAAAACAGTGCATGACACCGCCAACTTCTTCGGCGTGTTCTTCCTGTAAAATACGCACACAGTCTGCTGTTGCCTCACGATTATGAATCACAATTGGTAATTTGACACGTTTTGCTAAATGGATTTGTTTTCGTAGCAGCTCTTGTTGAATGTCTTTTGGTGACTTGTCCCAGTGATAATCTAATCCTGTTTCACCAATTGCCACAACTTTTGAATGTGCTGCTAATTTTTCGATCCATCGCAAATCTTCTTCTGTGCAATCTATCGCATCAACCGGATGCCATCCTATCGCCGCATACAGGAAATCATATTGATCAATCAATTCCATTGCGCGAGTGATTGTTGGACGATCAAAACCCACTACGATCATTTTTTTGATATCGGCTGCTAGAGCACGATCGATTACATCTTGTAAGTCATTATCGTATTGTTCAGCATTCAAATGGACATGCGTATCTATAAACATATTCATTCTCCTCACATGATTAACATTGTATCTAAATAAACCATTTCACAGTTCTCATCCAAATTACAGTTTTATTACAAACATTACACTTCGGATTATACTTACTGCCTAATCTATAAAACGCTATGGTGTTTTTTTTAGATTTTATTTAAAAATACTATTGATATTCATCAATTTACTACGAAGGAAATACGTATGCATTTTCAAGGACTCAAGCAAGTCTCAGCAAAAATCTACACAAATGGAGCCCAAAATACATGTTTCTTTAAGAATAATGCCAAATATATTGCCTAATTTCTTTCTCATCAACATCGGCTATTAGATACAAAAACCTGCTGTTACTTTCCAGCAGGTTCCCATATCTAATCCATTTAGATTTAACTTGATTATTTAACTTTTGCTCCATTTTCTAGCTTCTCATCAACAGTTGCTAGCGTTAATACCCCATCTTTACTTCCGGCTAAAATCATACCTTGTGATAATTCGCCACGAAGTTTTACAGGTTTTAGATTTGCTACGACAATTACTTTACGTCCTACTAACTCTTGTGGTTGATAATATTCTGCTATCCCTGATACGACTTGACGTTGTTCATAACCTAAATCTAATTGAAGCTTTAACAATTTATCAGCCTTTGGAACTTTGTCACAGGCTGTCACTGTTGCTACACGGAGATCAACTTTCATGAAATCATCAATGGTAATTTCCGAAACTTCCTCTTTTTTAGGTTCCTCAGTAGGAGTCTTAACAGATTGACGCATTTGATCTCGAATATAAGTTACTTCTTCTTCTGTATCTAGACGAGGGAAGATAGGAACTCCTTTGTCGACTACCTTTGTTCCTTTTGGAATGACATTTTCTTCATTTAACGTATCCCATGCAAGTAATTTTTCTGATAAGCCAAGTTGACGAACAATCTCTTTTGGTGAGTTTGTCATAAATGGTTGAATCATGATCGCCACACGACGTAGACTTTCTGCTAAATTATGCATAACTGTTGCAAGCTGACCCTGTAAGGTCTCATCTTTAGCAAGCACCCATGGTTGTGTTTCATCTATATATTTGTTCGTACGAGATATCAATTCCCATACATCTGCTAATACAACGCTGAATTGCATTTTTTCCATATCTTCTTCATATTTTGCTTGTGTTTCTTTTGCTTGTGCTTGAAGAGATTTATCAAATTCTGTAGGTTCTAAGCCTTCCGTTGGGATAATGCCATCAAAGTATTTATTCATCATTGAAACAGTTCGGTTCAATAAGTTACCTAGATCATTGGCAAGGTCATAGTTCGTACGTTCAACAAATGACTCTGGAGAGAATACACCATCTTGCCCAAAAGGCAATTCACGTAGCAAGAAGTAACGTGTGGCGTCTAAACCATAACGTTCAATTAACATTTCAGGATAAACGACATTCCCTTTCGATTTGGACATTTTGCCGTCTTTCATCATGATGAAACCATGAGCGAATACTTTTTTAGGAAGTGGTAAACCTAAAGCCATCAAGAAAATTGGCCAATAGATTGTATGGAATCTCACGATATCTTTTCCAACCACTTGGACATCTGCCGGCCAGTATTTTTTGAAATCTTCATCATGTTCTGTACCATATCCTAATGTTGTTATATAGTTTGTTAAAGCATCTACCCAAACATAAATAACATGCTTAGGATCTCCAGGTACACGAATGCCCCAATCAAATGAAGTACGAGATACAGAAAGATCTTCTAGTCCCGGTTTAATGAAATTATTAATCATTTCATTTTTCCGTGATTCCGGTTGGATGAATTCTGGATTTTCCTCATAAAATTGTAAAAGGCGATCTGCGTATTTATTCATATTAAAGAAATAGGATTCTTCTTTTACTCTATGGACAGGTCGACCGCAGTCTGGACAATTGCCATTATCTAGTTGTGTATCTGTAAAGAAAGACTCACATGGTGTACAGTACCATCCTTCATATTCACCCTTATAAATATCACCATTATCTAAGAATTTTTTGAAAATTTTCTCTACAGTTTTCGTATGTCTCTCTTCAGTCGTTTGGATAAAATCATCGTAAGAGATGTCCATTAGTTTCCAAAGCTTTTTAGCTGCTGCTGCAATCTCATCGACATATTTTTTTGGATGTTTCTTTGCTTCTGCTGCTTTTTCTTGGATTTTTTGACCGTGCTCATCCATTCCTGTTTGTAATCGAACATCATATCCTCGTAATCGTTTGTAACGAGCCATCGTATCTGCTGCTACAGTTGTGTACGCAGTACCAATATGGAATTTACCACTTGGGTAGTAAATTGGGGTTGTAATATAGAATGTTTTCTTTTCATTTGTCACGAAAACTTCCTCCAGTGCTATACAGTATACCTTCTATTTTATCTGAGTACGAAAAACCTTTCAATTAAAGTTTACTCAACTTATTTTTGTCTAATTTTGTCGAATGATTTTTTTGAAAATTATTTTGAATTTTAAGCAAAAAACAGTATAAAAGCACAAATATTGTGTAAAATAAAACAACCCCGTATGATTAATATCCTTAAAGAACGGAAATTTTTTGAAAAAAAGTTACTAATGCGAGAAAAAATAATTGACGTTTATGGCATTAGTTGGTATGATATACATCGGAAACAGAGTTTATGTCGAAATTTGACGAATAATATGAATAGAGGAGGAACTCTTGTTATGAAATCTACTGGTATTGTACGTAAAGTTGATGAACTTGGTCGCGTGGTTATTCCAATCGAACTTCGCCGTACTTTAGGCATCGCCGAAAAAGACGCATTGGAAATTTATGTGGATGATGATAAAATCATCTTAAAAAAATACATGCCTAATATGACATGTGCTGTAACTGGTGAAGTATCTGATGATAACTTCCGTTTAGCTGGAGGTAATCTAATTCTTAGCCCTGAAGGTGCACAAATCCTTATGAAAGAAATCCAAGCTAAATTAAATAATAAATAATTTATTGAATTTAGCAATTTCAAGCAACAAGATATAAAATAAAAAGCTATTTTTACTTTATTACCTTACCTTGCTTTCAAATGTGATTTTCATAAATGAAAAAACCCATCCGAAATATTCGCCGTTTCGGATGGGCTTTTATTTTTTTAAAATAATCTTTACGCTTCTCTATTCAAACCAGTTTTTTAAGGCTAGCCTCAAATTACGTCAATTCCTCGATCAAGGATTCAGCAAGATAGATAGTTTTAGGTTATCTAGCACTATAAATATGAATCGAATGATTTTTGGCTCATGATTCAATATGATATTGTTGGTAAACTTCTCTCTTTGCTAATCCGCGGGCCTTAGCAACCTCTTTTATAGCTTCTTTTGAAGAAAGTTTTTGTTCAGAAATAAGTTGGTCGACATGCTCTATAATGGATAGTTTTCCCCACCAATTTTCTTCTTCCTCTTCTTCTCCACCTAGATTACCTTCAACTACTAGGCAGAACTCTCCACGAATTTCATGATCATTTGCCCATTCGATCGCTTCATCTACAGTTCCACGTAAAAATTCCTCAAATTTCTTTGTTAATTCACGAGCCATGACAATATGACGATTGCCAAATACCCCCTGTATATCCTTTAAAGTTTCTTTTAAACGATGTGGTGCTTCATAAAATAGAATTGTTTCATGGCGCTTTTTCAATGATTCCAGTGAGTCTTTACGATCTTTTTTATGGCGACTTAAAAAGCCGTAAAAAAAGAAAGGCTGCGGTGATAGACCTGAAGCAATAAGCGCAGTGATCGCTGCATTAGCACCAGGTATCGGAACTACTGCAAAATCTTCCTCAATAGCTTTTGCGGCAATATCTGCTCCTGGATCTGAAATACAAGGTAAACCAGCATCGCTTACAAGTGCGACTGTTTTCCCTTCTCTTAAAAATTGAAGTAATTTTTCTCCACCTTGTGCTTGGTTATGATCGTGATAACTTACTAATGGCGTTTCTATGTCAAAATAATTGCAAAGCTTCTTTGTATTTCTAGTATCTTCTGCTGCAATAATATCTGCTTCTTTTAATATTCGTATTGCCCGCATCGTCATATCTTCCAAATTGCCAATAGGAGTTGCTACTAAATATAAACAGCTCCCCTTCTCATGCATCGAGCTTTTTTGTGATTTCATTCTGTTTCACTCCTTGTTGCCATATAATGCAGCTTTTGTTGTCTCGTTAATTGTTTGAAACCATATTCTGCACTCATTGCATCATGCTTATTTTCAAATGTTTCAAAATAAACACAGTGTACAGGTCTACGTGCTTTTGTATATTTCGCACCCTTACCAGCATTATGTGTCGCAATCCTTTTTTCTAAATCGTTTGTATACCCTGTATAGTAAGTACCATCCGAACATTCTAATACATACATCACATGATTATTGCTTGCTGCCATATAGCATTTCACTCACTTCGGTTGTATATTCCCCATCTGCTTCATAGATATATAAAGGCGGTAAAATCTTTAAATCAGGCTTACCATCTTTTATCCCTTCTACTAATAACATGTTCGCTTCTTTCCCCTCTTTTGGATAGACAAAGCGAATTCGTTTTGGTTCTAGACGATTTGCTCGCATAGCTATTACAATATCTAGCAATCGTCCCGGGCGATGGACAAATGCTGCTTTACCACCTTGTTTTAGTAGTTTACTCGCAGAATAAACCATCTCATCTAATTTCAAATAAATTTCATGCCTCGCAATGGCGACATGCTTTTTTACATTTTTTTCACTTGCCTTATAGGCAGGAAAATAAGGTGGATTACACGTTACCACATCATAATTTTCAATACCTAATAATGGAGCAATCGTCCGAACATCGCCTTGCATAACTGTAATTTGCTCCTGTAATTGATTGTATTGTACACTTCTACTCGCCATATCAACAAGTCGATCTTGTAATTCTACAGCCGTTATATGCCCTCTTGTTCTTGCACTTAAAAATAATGGAATCGCACCATTTCCAGCACATAGATCTACGATATTCCCTTTTTGATAGGGTATACTAACAAATTTGGATAATAAAACGGCATCCAACGAAAATGAAAAAACAGATGGACTTTGGATAATACGCAAATCTTCTGCCAACAAATAATCCAATCTTTCATCTTCTTTCAACCATTGTTCCATTCATTTGCCCTCCAACATAATAAAAGACTGACATCTACTTTTTACGAGAAATCAGTCTTCTTTATCAATTATTGTTTATTTAAGAACGATAGGCAGAACAAACAATCCTCGCCCTTTCTCGAACTACCAAAATGTACATGACAGACATGATATCCTTCATGATATAGTCGAGCAAGATTATCATATCCCTCTCCTACATCAATTATTTGTTGCTTTTCTCCCTCATCATTTGACTCAACAGATCCCTCTTGTTTCGCAGAAAGAACTTCCTCTAAACGTGTCCGAAGATGGTTATTCTCCATCTGTAATGTTTGATGCTCTTCCATCATGAGTGCAACAAATTTCTTCAATGCCTCAAATTGTGTTTGCATCGATTCAAGCTGTTGTTCGAACTCCATAACACTATTTAAAAAATTACGGTCCTTCACTCAAGCCACCTCGTTATTCCCACTATTGAACGGAACTATTTTCATACTGTAACAATTCGTCCAATGTATATTCTAAGATTCGTTGTTCCTCAGATAATTCAACTTGGAGCACGCGTTCTAATATGTTCAGTCCGATTACTTTTCCCTTACCATCTGGTGTTGTCACATTTTCACCTACATCAGGCATTTGTCCTCGTACCTCTTCATATTCATCATTTTCATATTTTAAACAGCACATTAACCGCCCACACAATCCTGAGATTTTTGAAGGATTGAGCGATAAGTTTTGATCTTTTGCCATTTTTATAGATACTGGCTCAAAATCCCCCAAAAATGTAGAACAGCATAACATCCGTCCACACGGTCCAATACCGCCTAACATTTTAGCCTCATCACGAACGCCAATTTGTCTAAGTTCAATACGCGTTCGGAAAATGGCTGCAAGATCTTTGACCAGTTCACGAAAATCTACTCTTCCTTCAGCTGTGAAATAAAAGATAATCTTATTGCGATCAAATGTATATTCAACGTCTACTAATTTCATTTCTAGACCATGTTCCACTATTTTACCTGTTGCCAGATCAAAAGCACGCTTAGACTCTAGTGAATTTTCATCAACTTGGATACGATCACGTTCATTTGCTGGACGTACCACTTGTTTAAGTGGCAAAACAACGTCATTTTCTCCGACTTGTTTCATAGAAACGACGACTTTTCCATACTCAATACCCCTGGCTGTTTCTACAATCACATATTGACCTTTTTCCAAAGAATACTCTCCGGGATCAAAATAATATATTTTACCCGCTTTTTTAAAGCGAACACCTACTACTTTATACAAAGGCTTTTCCCTCCTGCAGATTCAGCATCAACTGCTCCATCATCAACGTCTTGTTCATATTACTTTGCAATTGTTTACGAGCATTTAAAATGGCTTGCAATTGCGACGATAACTTATCGAAGGTTGTGTGAAGTGCCGCTTCCTTCCATGTTGAAAGTAAATCAGGATACGTACACATCGCTTCTGCGTTTGCTTTAATAGCTACTATATCTCGAAAAGCAAATAACATTAAATCTAAAGCTAGTTCTATCTGCTCTTTTTCTTTAAAAAGAGGTAACCAGTCTTCATGCACAACTAGCATTGCTTCATGTACATTTCTAAAAGTTGCTTCTACCAATTTTAACACTGTCTTTCTCGACTGTGCAAACGCATCATCTTTTGCAAGAGACAAGGCTTCCTCTAAATCGCTTGTTACCATGCTGACAGTTGCCGCCATAGACTGTGTGATCCCCTCAACGACCAACTCTTTTATCATGACATTTCGCTGAATTTCTTGAAATTTAATATGCTGACAGCGTGAACGAATCGTTGGGATAATCGCGTTAATGTTTTGAGTCACGAATATAGCTGTTACATCACCTTCAGGTTCCTCTAAAAATTTTAATAACTTATTGGCTGATTTTACATTCAATTGTTCAGCATTATGAATGACATAAATTTTACGCCCTTCTTCTAATCCTGTCTTACTCATTTCATTCAATAATTTTTCAATCGCATCTACCTTGATATATTGCCCTTCAGGATATACTTGATGAAAATTAGGGTGATTTCCTGACTTAATGCGTTGACAGCTACGACATGTTTCACATGGAACATTATTTTGTGGATTTTCACATAATAACAACTGAACAAAGAAAAGCATCACTTCTTCTGTTCCAGTACCTTTTCCACCCTCGAATATGTACGCATGCCCTACTCGGCTTTTTTCAAAAATCATTTGAAGCTGCTTCATGACTACCGGTTGTAATTGAAGTAGTTCTTCAGCTGTATGCATTATCCATCACCTTTTCATTGTTTGAAAAAATCCCGTGCTTCGGAGCTCCGAAAGACACGGGGTTTACGTATAAAGGTTGATTAACAATCCTTTAATCTCACCTATTTTAGCTAATAAATCCACAGAATCCTTTTCTTCATTTAAAACGTCTTCTGTTAACTCTATTAGTTTTTCGTCAATTGTATTTACTACTTTCAGACGGCGACCTTCACCAAAACGATTCCAAGTATGAGATTGTTTTAATTCCAAACCATATGACACGGCTTCTTTTAAAAATCTCTTAACGAGCATTTTAAATTTTGCTAAATCTCGTAAATTCCTAGATTTTGCAATACGGTCGCCTGCTGTTGATATATCGCCTAATAGCTTTGTAATCTGTTCTGTCTGCATGCGTTGCCCAGACTTTACAACTAATTCACCAAAACGTGTAGCTGATTGATGAATGGGCAATTTTTGTCTAGCTGTATCCAATCCTATACGTAGGTCTTGGTTAATTTTCACCTAATTGTCCCTCCATCTCTAGAAATGATGAAACTGGTCGATTGGTAAAACGAAAACAGTCGCTCCCCCTACCTCAACTTCTACCGGATAAGGGATATACGCATCTGCATTTCCTCCCATTGGCGATATAGGTGCCACCATTTGCTCACGAGAACGACAATTATCTCGGATGATATCTAATACTTTTTGAGTTAGTGAATCTTCAGTACCAATTAAGAATGTGGTATTTCCTGAGCGAAGAAATCCACCTGTACTGGCCAACTTTGTTGCGCGAAAATTATTTTTCGTTAAAGCGTTTGAAAGACGGTTACTATCCTGATCTTGTACAACGGCCACAACCAATTTCATCGGCATTCACCCCTTAATGTATATAGATTCAATCATAATTATAACATATTTTATACTTTCACTTCATTTACTTTATACCGCATTTTTCAAAACTTTCCAGACATTTTGAAAAACCTCTTCTAATGATTGACTAGCATCAATAACATAAATTCTTTCTGGGAACTCTTCCGCAAGTTTTAGATAGGCTTCCCGTACTTTTTGATGAAACGCGAGGCTTTCAACATCTAGGCGATTTATTTCTCTATTTTTATGAGCATTAATGCGCGCCAACCCTATCTTAGGATCTAAATCAAAAAGGATCGTCATATCTGGCATTCGTTGACCAATGGCAAATTCGTTGATGGACTTGACTCCCTCAATACCTAACCCTCGTCCGATTCCTTGATAAGCTAATGACGAATCGATGAAACGATCACATAACACTAATTTTCCTTGTTTTAGTGCAGGCTCTATCTTTTCAACAAAATGCTGACTTCTTGCAGCAGCATATAATAGAGCTTCCGTTTTTGCATCCATCTCTGTATGAGCTGGGTTTAAAATGACTTGCCTAATTTTTTCTGCAATAACACTGCCACCCGGTTCACGTGTTGCAATCACTTCTTTTCCCTCTTCTTGTAATTTGCTGACTACCATTTTGAGGACAGTTGTTTTTCCTGCACCTTCTGGACCTTCAAATGTAAAAAATAATTTATTCGTCATGATGACTAACCCTTCCACATATACTATTACGTTTATTATACATGATTGACTCTAGACATCCCTAATGAATCATACTAATAACTTATAGGATTTATGAATCTATGTCTCTACACTTCACTTATAGATCATCATTATGCCGATGATTTTTTTTGAATTCATTTCATTGTTCTAATCCCTTCTCCGTATTAAAGCGCTTTTCCAATAAATAGGTGTTCTTCCGTATCTGCCTTTCTACGTCTTTCAGCATCTTCAGCTATTTTCGTTAACAATTGTTGAAATTCAATAGAATCAATCGCTATCGGCGTAGTGAATGTTGGAAAATCTCGATATGCTCTTTCTCTTTGCTTTTCTTTAGAATCTAATAAGTAATGGACAGTCATTCGTGTACTCCCTTCATTTTTAGTATTGTTGAACGATTATTCTCTTTATTTTGCTACGGCAACATTGTTAAATGCCGCTTCCTTTTGTTGAACTAATGGGATGACCTTTTCACCAAATGCTTTTAGGTCTTCATCGTAATGGAGGAATCCTGTTAATACGATGTCAATACCAATTTTCTTCAGCTCTAATATTTGATTGGCTACTTGTTCAGCAGTTCCGATTAATCCTGTTTTGAAGCCGTCGTTGTATTGAACTAAATTTTCAAAAGTTGAATCCGCCCACATTCCCTTCCCTTCAGGAGATGCTTTCCCTGCGGCCGCCACAGAATCTCTAAAGCCCTCCACAGCCTCTTCATTGGCACTGACGATGATATCTCGCAACACTTGTTTCGCTTCTTCTTCCGTATCGCGGACAATGACGAAACCATTTACTCCGAACTGAATATCCCCCGTCCCATTTGCTTTTCGTAATGCTTTCACTTCATCAATCTGAGCTTTTATTTCTTCCAGAGAGCCTCCATTCATAAAGTACACATCGGAAACACGTCCTGCCATTTCTTTCGCAGCTTTTGAATTGCCGCCTTGGAAGATTTTTGGGGACTGAATAGGTTTCGGCTTGAGTGGAGCTTCATTCAGGCGATAAAAGTCCCCTTTATACGTTGTTGTTTCATCGGTCCATAAGCTACGAATGACTTCAATAAATTCCTCAGAACGACGATAGCGTTCATCATGTTCTAGCCAAGGTTCTCCGTAACCGTTAAATTCTCCTTTAAACCAGCCACTTACAATATTGATGGCAGCACGACCGTTACTAATGTGATCGATTGTCGCAATGATTTTTGCGATTACGCCTGGATGCCACAAGCCAGGTAAAACTGCTGTAATAATGTTAGATTTTTATCTACAAAAAAATCATATTTTTATTTACTTTTTCTCTTATAGCATTTGTTCCAAGCTGTCTGTCTGTCTTCCTTTCAATTAACACTTCGTTTCTGAAAAATATTTAAGAAATCGAGTAGGAGGCTAACCATTAGTTGATTAGCCGACCTCTCACACCACCGTACGTACGGTTCCGTATACGGCGGTTCAATCCCTTAAGTATCTCCTTCCAGATACCGTCTTGTTCTTTCATCTCTATGGTTGTTTTCCCTACACGCTTCCCTATATTCTTCGTTTCCAACTATTTCCTCTATAACTAGCTATCTTTCGGTCTTTACCATGATATTTTCTGTGTTTTCGCGGGATTTTCAACATTTCCATGTTTTACAAGACTGTAGATTGTTCGGTTCTTCATTTCTTTTAGAAACTAGTATGACCTCTGCTGACTTCTCATGATTCATCAAATGATCACTCATTTAATTGTTAACTGAATAACCCTTATGAGACCCCTCCCCGGTAAGGATAATGACCTTCTTCTCCTGTAACTGCTCTATTTACTGTATGGATCTCGGGCAGTATTGGGCTTTGTTTTGAGTGGCAAACTTACCCCTTCCCATTCAGCCTTTTATATAGTTTCTGTTCGTCAGTTCGAGAATTTGCGTACGGCTTCCTTCAGATTCCACGTCGCCATGGACACCCTTGCCTTTCGCTAACAGTTCCTATTGCCAAGCCTGTAGTAGACTTTCACCACCAAGTAATCATCCATGCCGGGCGCACCACCTAAAAAAAGCACAGTTGAATAATCAACTGTGCTTTATGTATGCCTAGCAACGTCCTACTCTCGCAGGGGGACAGCCCCCAACTACCATTGGCGCTCAAGAGCTTAACTTCTGTGTTCGGCATGGGAACAGG
>NZ_VCBM01000008.1:0-31976 GCF_007896505.1 Rummeliibacillus sp. SL167
CTGTTCCCATGCCGAACACAGAAGTTAAGCTCTTGAGCGCCAATGGTAGTTGGGGGCTGTCCCCCTGCGAGAGTAGGACGTTGCTAGGCATATATAAAGCACAGTTGATTATTCAACTGTGCTTTTTTTATTTTCCAATATTATGCTTTTCTTTTTTGAAATTATGATTAGTTACCCTTGAATTATGATAAAATCTTGTCAAAAAGCTTAATTAACATTCTATTTGTTGTGAGAAAAGATTTAAAGGAATACAGTTATAAATAATAGAATAAAAGCTACAGGGAGGAATTGAAATGACGACTATTTATGATTTTACCGTAGAAAAGACTGATGGAGAACAACAAAGTTTGCAGGATTTTAAAGGACATCTACTATTGATTGTCAATACAGCAAGTAAATGCGGCTTTACACCACAATTTAAAGAATTACAAGAGTTATACGAGAAGTATAAAGATCAGGGATTTACAATTTTAGGATTTCCATGTAGCCAATTCAATAATCAAGAATTTGCTAATATTGATGAAACCTTAGCTTATTGTCAATTGAATTATAATGTTCAATTTCCAATGTTTGCAAAGATAGATGTTAAGGGTGAAAACGCATCACCACTGTTTAAATTTCTTGTTTCAGAAAAGAAAGGATTACTAACAGAAAACATTAAATGGAATTTTACTAAGTTCTTGATTGATAAAAACGGGCATGTTATAGATCGATATGCTCCACAAACTTCACCTTCAAAAATAGAAAATGATATTAAAAACTTATTATAAAGAAAAATCTAAATAATCTTATTTATTTTAGATTCCTTGACAAGTAAACACTTACGTTGTTAATCTTACAATTAATATATTTTTTATAGGAGGAGTTCAAGAAATGTGGGAAACGAAATTTGCCAAAGAAGGTTTAACATTTGATGACGTATTGCTTGTACCAGCACATTCTGAAGTATTGCCGAAAGAAGTAGACTTATCTGTCAGTTTAACGCCCAAAATTAAATTAAATATTCCTATTGTTAGTGCTGGTATGGATACAGTCACAGAAGCATCAATGGCTATAGCAATGGCTCGTCAAGGTGGTCTAGGCATTATTCATAAAAACATGAGCATTGAAGAACAAGCTGAACAAGTTGAAAAAGTTAAACGATCTGAAAATGGTGTAATTACGAATCCGTTTTTCTTAACACCTTCTCACCAAGTATTTGACGCAGAGCATTTAATGGGAAAATATCGTATTTCAGGTGTTCCAATTGTTAACAATGTGGAAGAGCGTAAATTAGTAGGGATTATTACAAACCGTGATTTACGTTTTGTCCAAGATTATTCTACTAAAATTGATGATGTCATGACAAAAGAAGATTTAATCACAGCTCCTGTTGGCACTACACTAGACGAAGCAGAAAAAATGTTGCAACAATACAAAATAGAAAAACTTCCTATCGTTGACGAAAATGGAGTTTTGACAGGATTAATCACTATTAAGGATATTGAGAAAGTGATGGAATACCCAAATGCTGCAAAAGATGAACATGGGCGACTACTTGTTGGTGCTGCTGTAGGTGTAACAAAGGATTCAATGCTTCGTATAAAAAAATTAGTTGAAGCACAAGTTGACGTGATTGTTATTGATACAGCTCATGGCCATTCACAAGGCGTACTAGAGCAAGTGAAGAATATTCGAGCAGCATACCCTGATCTAACCATTGTTGCAGGTAATGTGGCAACTGCTGAAGCTACTAAGGCTCTATACGAAGCCGGTGCAGATGTCGTAAAAGTTGGTATTGGACCAGGATCTATTTGTACTACTCGTGTTGTAGCTGGTGTAGGTGTACCACAAATTACAGCTGTCTATGATTGTGCTACAGAAGCTCGTCGCCAAGGAAAAACAATCATTGCTGATGGTGGTATTAAATATTCAGGTGATATTGTTAAAGCATTGGCAGCTGGTGGACATGCCGTTATGTTAGGTAGCTTGCTAGCGGGGACTTCTGAATCACCTGGAGAAACTGAAATCTTCCAAGGACGTCGCTTCAAAGTGTATCGTGGAATGGGTTCTGTTGCAGCAATGGAAAATGGTTCAAAAGATCGTTACTTCCAAGAAGATGCAAAAAAACTTGTTCCAGAAGGTATTGAAGGTCGTCTACCATATAAAGGCCCTCTAGCTGACACCATTCATCAATTACTTGGTGGTGTTCGTGCAGGTATGGGGTATTGTGGAACGAAAGATCTCCATGATTTACGTGAAAATTCACAGTTTGTTCGAATGACTGGCGCTGGATTAAAGGAAAGTCATCCACATGATGTACAAATTACGAAAGAAGCACCAAACTATTCACTAGCATAAGAATATATCTTTAGCACCCTTTTCGTGATTATTTATGAAGCGGAAAGGGTGTTTTTAATATCTAATGGTTGAAATCTATGATTGTATGTTAAAATGAGCGAGATAAGTCTATACATAAATGGAGGTAGAATGGGTGAAAACATCAAGAAAAAATAAAATTTTTAACATCATGATAGCTGCTGTTCTTATGTTCAGTATGTTGGCAATATTACCAGCAGGCAACACAGCAAGTGCTGCAGATAATTTAGGCTTACCTGTAAAAGGAGCTATTTTAATCGATGCTGATTCAGGTAAAATTTTGTATGAAAAAAATGCTGATCAACCACTTGGAATTGCTAGTATGACTAAAATGCTGACAGAGTATATTTTGTTAGACGCCATTAATGATGGAAAAATCAAATGGGATCAAAAATATAAAGTATCAGAATATGCGTACAAAATTTCACAAGATCGTGCATTAAGTAATGTTCCATTACGTGCAGATGGCGAATATACAATAAAAGAATTATATGAAGCAATGGCTATTTACTCAGCTAATGCTGCTACCATCGCAATTGCCGAAACAATCGCAGGATCTGAAACAGAATTCCTAACATTAATGAACAAAAAAGCAAAAGAATTAGGCTTAGAAGATTATCACTTTGTAAATGCTACAGGACTTAATAATGCACAATTACAAGGAATGCAACCAAAAGGTACGTCAGCTAGTGATGAAAACAAATTACCAGCAAAATCTGTAGCACGCCTTGCCTATCATTTATTGAAAGATCATCCTGAAGTATTGAAAACTTCAAGTATTTCTAGAAAGACATTCCGCGAAGGTACAGATGATGCGATTAAAATGGATAACTGGAACTTTATGCTACCAGGTCTTGTCGCAGAATATAAGGGAGTCGATGGACTTAAAACAGGAACAACAGATTATGCTGGTCAATGTTTTACAGGTACGGCAAAGCGCAATGATACACGATTAATCGCTGTTGTCATGCATGCAGAGGGTGCAGAACATATGGCACGTTTTAATGTTGCTCGTACATTATTTGACTATGGTTTTGGCCAATTTACAACAGAAAAAATTGTGCCTGCAGGTTATACCTTTAAAAGCCAAAAATCAATACCAGTAAAAGATGGAAAAGAAAAAAATGTTAAAATTGCTACAAAAGATGATATCTCTATGATGGTAAAAACAAGTGAAGTCGATGATTATCAAGCAAAACTTGTGTTAACGAAAAAATCATTAAATGCACCTGCCAAAAAGGGAACTGTTGTAGGTCATGTTGAAATCGATAAAAAATCTAGTAAGGATTATGGATTTATTGACAGTTCTGCAAGTGGTGCGGATGTTGTAACTACAGCAACTGCTGAGAAAGCAGGCTGGTTCTCTTTGACATTTAAAAAAATTGGTAAATTTTTTGCTAATTTATTTTAAAAATATAGCATTCAAAAGGATTGATCATGATGTAATGGTCAGTCCTTTTTTCATTTAAAGTACTTAAAACTTGCTGCTCTTTGAAAAATGTTGATCCTATATGAACCTTCTGTAAAATTTCTACTACTTTTCATGAGCGATTACTCCCAATCTATACATCTACAAGTTTTTACGCAAAAAAGCAGAGACAAGCTAAGTAAGGAATAGTTAGATCAGTTTGACTAACATCATACAGTAGGGGATGAAAAAGCATCGTCCTACTACTGCATAGAGTTTCATATGATTGTATGGTTGTTGCTGGTGTTATAGAAGTAATGTTGATCTATTCAAAGTCAATTTTATCATGTGTTAACAGGCAGTAAGATCCCAATAGGTTTAGCGAGAAACGAGAAAGATAAATGTTGATCTTACTGCCGCATGCGCCCGATTGGTTCGGACGGGCAAGATGATGGTCACTCAAGTGTTGCCACAGGACGTGGCGCTTTTCACTTCCGTTCCTTTAGTTCAGCGGGGGATGAAGAAAACCCCCACTGATGGAAGCTTTACTTTATCTGAAAGTGTTTTGGATATTCCAGCAATCCATTAACTTTTGGATATTATTTAAGATGTCGTTTTCTTCTAATCCTCCAAAGCCGAGTAAAAATTGATCTTCTCGATTTTGAATGGTAGGTGCAAGCATATATTCCTTTATGGGTGTAATCCTTATTCCATGTTGTAATGCAATATTACTTAATGTTGAAGCATTCATTTCATGTTTTACAGTCAATACTACGTGCATGCCAGCTTGTTCACCAGAAATCGTCACTGTTGGAGCATAAGGCATAAGTGCATGTGTTAGTTTTTCCAATTTTTTTCGGTAAATTTTTCGCATACGATTTAAATGTTTGGAAAAATAACCGTCTCTCATAAATTGAGCTAAAATATGTTGTTCGAAACGAGGGACAGTGGATGTATAGTATGTGAACATATTATAATATCGAGATAATAATTTTTCTGGTAATACAAAATAGGCGATGCGCAAAGAAGGCATTAGTGATTTAGAAAATGTACTAATATAAATAACTTTATCTCGATGATCCATTCCCTGTAAGGAGGCAATGGGTTTACCAATATAACGGAATTCACTATCGTAATCATCTTCAATAATAAATCTTTGCTCATCTTGTGCCGCCCAATTTAATAGTTGCGCCCGGCGTGATGCAGAAAGGACTGCCCCCGTTGGAAATTGATGAGATGGAGTAACATAAGCGATATTAGCACTTGAGTGTTCCAATTCCTGAATTTGCATGCCATCTTCATCAACATTAATAGGGATTACCTGCTGATTATATTGGCTGAAAATATGATGAGTTTGTGTATAGCCAGGGTTTTCAATAGCATATTGATTTTCTTCCCCTAAAAGCTTCATGATCATGGGAAGAAGCTGTTCAGTACCAGAACCTATGACAATTTGTTCAGGTGAACATAGGACGCCTCTGGATTGATATAGATAGTTTGCAATTTGTTCACGTAATCCAAGTTCACCTTGAGGGGTGCCTGTTAACAACAGATCTTTTTCATGATAATCAATGGCTTCTTTAGCATATTTGCGCCAAGTCGTAAATGGAAAAGACGATGTATCAATTTTTCCAGGATTAAAATCGATTAAAATTTGGGGGGTTAAAGTTTTTTTTATGGCATGATGAGGAAGTGTTTTTTCTACATAAGCGAGTTCCTCAATTGCCTCTACAAAAAAGCCGACACGTGATTTAGAAGTAATATAGCCCTCTGCTATTAATTGTGCATAGGCAAGTTCCACCGTTGTTTGGCTAATGGATAAAAATTCCGAAAGCTTTCTTTTTGAAGGAAGTTTTGTATGAACTGCTATTGTTCCTTCAATAATTCCTTTCTTGATTTCTTCGTAGAGTTGTTCATAAAGCGGGATTTTTGAATCTTTTTCTAATTGAATCATTAGCATATCCATCGTATCACTCCTAACTGACCATCCAAAAAAGTGAATAACTGAATCTTTTTATATGGTCAATTTTCTTTATACTAACATCATACTAGTTTTTAGGAGGGAAAGAAATGGTTATTCATACAGGTACTGAACGAGTTAAAAGAGGCATGGCGGAAATGCAAAAGGGTGGCGTCATTATGGACGTGATTAATGCAGAACAGGCAAAAATTGCCGAAGCTGCGGGTGCTGTTGCGGTAATGGCATTAGAACGCGTACCATCTGATATTCGTGCTGCAGGCGGTGTTGCTCGCATGGCAGATCCGCGTATAGTAGAAGAGGTCATGGCGGCTGTGTCTATTCCAGTGATGGCAAAAGCACGTATAGGGCATATTGTTGAGGCTCGTGTACTTGAATCAATGGGTGTTGATTACATAGATGAAAGTGAAGTATTAACACCAGCAGATGAGGAATTTCACTTATTAAAAAGTGACTATACTGTACCATTTGTTTGTGGCTGTCGGGATTTAGGAGAAGCAGCACGACGTATAGGAGAAGGGGCATCCATGCTACGTACAAAGGGTGAACCTGGAACTGGCAATATCGTTGAAGCCGTAAGACATATACGCAAAGTGAATGCACAAGTACGAAAAGTCGCTCATATGACAAGAGATGAACTAATGACGGAGGCCAAAAACCTAGGAGCACCTTTTGATGTATTGCTTGAAATCAATCGTCTTGGCCGTTTACCAGTTGTTAATTTTGCTGCAGGCGGTGTTGCGACACCAGCTGATGCCGCATTGATGATGGAATTGGGGGCTGACGGCGTATTTGTAGGCTCAGGTATTTTTAAATCTGAAAATCCGGAACAATTTGCTCGCGCTATTGTTGAAGCAACAACAAATTATCAAGATTATAACCTGATTGCTGAAGTGTCTAAAGGGTTGGGAATACCGATGAAAGGGATCGATATTTCAAAACTCGCACCGCAAGACCGTATGCAGGATCGAGGATGGTAGTATGGTAAGAATCGGTGTCTTGGCATTACAGGGAGCTGTTCGTGAGCATATAAAGGCAATAGAAGCAGTAGGGGCAAAAGCTGTATCAGTGAAACATAAGGATGAATTACAAGACTTAGATGGTCTCATTCTGCCTGGTGGGGAAAGCACAACAATGCGAAAGCTAATTGACCGATATGATATGATGCAGGCGTTGCGTATTTTTGCTTCAACTGGTAAACCGATGTTTGGAACATGTGCAGGATTAATTCTCCTTGCAAAGAAGCTTGTTGATGGTGAACCTCATATTGGTGTGATGGATATAGAAGTGAAACGAAACTCGTTTGGACGACAAATCGATAGCTTTGAAGCATTGCTCGATTTAAAGGATATTGGTTCTAATTTTCCAGCAGTTTTTATCCGTGCACCTCATATTGTAAATGTTGGTAAAAATGTAGCTGTTTTAGGCAAGTATGATGGGCGAATAGTACTTGCACGAGATGGTCAATTCCTAGGATGTTCTTTTCATCCAGAACTAACAGAAGATACTCGTATTATGGAATATTTTGTTCATATGGTGAAGAAAAGTAAGCGCTCAATACTTGCGTAACTCCAGAATGTATTGTAAAGTAAGAATAACTTATAATTTAACACGATGATAGGAAGTAGTAGCAAATACGTTTTTTTTAGAGAGTCGTCGGTTGGTGGAAGGCGATAAAGGCGCTTGTGAATCCGTCCTGGAGTTGCTCAGCTGAACGTATAGTAAGTTGTAGCCGGTTTTTAAAGCCGTTATGAAACAAGTGGATTAGACAATTGTCTATTCAATTAGGGTGGTAACGCGGGTATGCTCTCGTCCCTTTTAAGGGGATGAGAGTTTTTTTGCGTCTACTTTCCTATTTTAATAAGAAACTACTTTTCTAAAATCGAATATACAATCGGAGGAATTGATTATGTTAGACATTAAACGTGTCCGTGCAAACTTTACAGAAATAAAAGAAAAACTCGCACATCGTAATGAAGATCTTGGCACAATTGATCACTTTGAAGAATGGGATCAACAACGCCGTGATTTGATTGCTAAAACGGAAGTATTGAAGGCAGAACGTAACAAAGCTTCTGAAGCAATTGCCCAAAAGAAAAGAAATAAGGAAAATGCAGATGCAGAAATCGCTCATATGCGTGAAGTTGGCGATGAGATCAAACAACTAGATGCTGAGTTAAATGATGTTGAAGCTAAATTCAAGGATATGATGATGCGTTTACCAAATATCCCACATGAAAGCGTCCCTGTTGGGGATTCAGAAGATGACAACGAAGAAGTATACAAATGGGGAGAAGTTCCAACATTTGACTTTGATATTAAACCACATTGGGATCTTGGCACAGATCTTGACATTATTGATTTTGAACGCGCTGGTAAAGTGACTGGTAGCCGATTTGTCTTTTATCATGGTTTAGGCGCCCGTCTTGAACGTGCACTTTGGAACTTTATGATGGATTTGCACGCTGACAAACATGGCTACGAAGAAATGCTTCCTCCATACATGGCAAACCGCGCTAGCTTAACGGGTACTGGTCAACTTCCAAAATTTGCGGAAGATGCATTTTTAGTTGAAAAACCAGATTATTTTTTAATCCCAACTGCTGAAGTACCAGTAACAAACTATTATCGTGACGAAATAATTGATGGAGCAAAACTACCTCAAGCTTTTACGGCATTTAGTGCATGTTTCCGTTCAGAAGCAGGTTCTGCAGGGCGCGATACACGTGGGTTAATCCGTCAACATCAATTTAATAAAGTAGAGTTAGTACGTTTTGTAAAACCGGAAGATTCTTATGATGAATTAGAAAAACTAACGGGGCATGCGGAAGAGGTCCTTCAATTATTAAACTTACCTTATCGCAAGATCAAAATGTGTACAGCAGATCTTGGATTTACAGCAGCTAAGAAATATGATTTAGAAGTTTGGATCCCAGCGCAAAATATGTATCGAGAAATTTCTTCTTGTTCTAACTTTGAAGATTTCCAAGCTCGTCGTGCGAATATTCGTTTCCGCCGTGAACCGGGTGCAAAACCTGAGTATGTTCACACATTAAATGGATCAGGTCTTGCTATCGGTCGTACTGTAGCGGCTATTTTAGAAAATTATCAACAAGCTGATGGAAGCGTGAAAATTCCTCAAGTATTAGTACCGTATATGGGCGGCGTTGAAGTGATTCAAGCCCCTGCTAAATAATAGGTAAGAAAAGGCTAAGACTATCATAAGCGAATCATCTTATGATAGTCCTTTTTTATCCCGCTTTAACGGGCAGTAAGACCCCCATTTCAAGATTTAGAGAGAAACGAGAAAGAAAGATAAGGGATGAACTGTCGCATGCGTCCGATTAGTTTGGACCAACAAGATGTTGGTCCCTCAGGTGTTGCTACAGGACGTGGCGCTTTTCACTTACGTTCCTCTAGCTCAGTGGGGGATGAAGAAAACCCCACTCACTGATGGAAGCTTCATTTTATTTAACGAGGCTGGACATAGAATAGAATTTTATCTTAATCATACGAAAAAGCAAAGGACTGTATGCAGCTAAATGATTTTTGGTAGGCTTAGTATTTTTTATGGTTAAATGTACAAAAATGTATCTTTTTTCTCGTCTCATATGATTTGTTCTTTTGTTCTATGAAAGAAGGTTCCTGTATTTTTACTTTAACAGGTGTGTTGATTAAGGAGAAATCAGAATAAATGTGGCAGCATAAACGTAAAAAATCAGCAATTAAACTATATTTCGTGGAGATAATCAACACGCCTGATATATATTTTTAAATTATTTTTCACGAAGTTTACGGATCTTTTTTTCTTCCTTTTTCCGTATACGTAATGTTTTAAAAAAATTAGTTAGCAGGGCACTACATTCTTCTGCCATGACCCCTTCTATTACCTCGCATTCATGATTGAAGCGACTGTCATTCAAGAGATGATAGAGTGAGTCTACACAGCCAGCTTTGCGATCACGGGCACCATAAACCACGCGTGGAATACGGGATTGTAAAATAGCACCCGCGCACATGGGACAAGGCTCTAACGTCACATATAGCGTTGTTTCCTCTAAACGCCAGCTTCCTATCACATCACAGGCATGTTGAATAGCCATAAGTTCTGCGTGAGTGATCGCATTTTGAGAAGTTTCGCGCAAATTATGGGCACGGGCAATTACACGATCTTGATAGACAATAATTGCACCAATAGGAACTTCTCCAAGTGCAGCAGCATATTGTGCTTCTTCAATTGCAAGTTGCATAAATTGATGATCTTTGTTCATTTAGACACTCTCCTTGTCAAATAGTTTAGCATGATTTACAAGTTAACAGCATATGATTAGTCATCATGAAGAAATAGAGGAGGATTTCTTTGATATATGTTGTAAAACAAGGAGATAGTTTATATAAAATTGCAAGAGATCATCATACAACAAGTGCAACCATTGTCGCACTAAATGAACTGTTAAATCCAGATGTATTAGTTGTAGGACAAACGCTTGTTTTACCTGAAACGCCAAATCCAAATCGCCCAACAATCAGTACTAACGCATATGCAGAATGGTATACAGATAATGTGCCGCCACGTCTTTCTCAAGAATTAACCAAAAGAGCTCCCTTGCTTACTTATATGATGCCGTTTGCATATGAAGTAAAAAGGGATGGGACATTGACCCCTCTCAATTGGGGAGATTTAGGAGAAATAGCAACAGCAAATAGAACGGCTTCCGCAGTTGTATTGACGAATATTGAAAATGGTGCTTTTAGTGATACGCTAGCGCACGAAATTTTTATGGATGCCAATCTGCAAGATTTAATTATCGGAGCAGCTATACAAGAGGCAAAAAAACATGGGGCAAAGGATATTCATGTGGATTTTGAATATTTACCTCCAGAAGATAAAGAGCGGTATGTAGAGTTTTTAAAGAAACTGGTTTCAAAGGCGCATCCAGAAGGCTTAACAGTATCCGCGGCACTTGCTCCGAAAACAAGTGCCGACCAACCTGGAAAATGGTATGAAGGGCATGATTATAAAGGCATTGGAGAAGCTGTAGACTTTGTTGTGGTGATGACATATGAATGGGGATATAGTGGTGGTCCGCCAATGGCTGTATCACCAATTGGCCCAGTAAGGCAAGTATTGGAATATGCGATTACGGAGATCCCAGCTTCAAAGGTCATGATGGGACAAAACTTATACGGCTATGATTGGAGATTACCCTACAAAGAAAGCAACCCCAATGCAATCGGAGTTAGCCCACAATATGCGATTGAACTTGCTAAACAAAATAATGCTGCAATCTCATACGATGAAATTGCGCAAGCTCCATATTTTCATTATTGGAAAGATGGTGTTGAACATGTTGTTTGGTTTGAAGATGCAAGATCAATTGAAGCAAAATTTAAATTGATACAAGAATTAGGCTTAAAGGGTATCGCTTACTGGCATCTGGGTTTTTCATTCCCACAAAATTGGGCACTCTTACAACAAATGTTTCATGTGGAACATATCCTATAATTTTAAAGTATGAAAGAGTCTTGATAAGTTATCATCAAGGCTTTTTGTTTTGTAGAGAAAAATGTGTGAAAAATCATTATTAGCGTTTGTAGCTCTCCACTCGGAACGAAAAGCAATTTATGTATAGGTTGGAATCAATTGCTCACGAAAGTTTCCTTTTAGAACAAATTTTTTGATAGATGCTGTCGTTATAGAAGTGCTAATCATCGAAAGGTTTTTCTGCTGTCTATCACTTTTCTATTGTGATAGAATGATAGTCATTGATTAAAAATAAACGAGGGGGAAACTTCTGATGCCTGTTCCGTTTATGACAATAGAAGGACCTATTGGTGCTGGAAAAACGTCGCTTTCTAAAATAATTTCCGAAACTTTTGATTTGCATTTATTGAAGGAAATTGTAGATGAAAACCCATTTTTGGATAAGTTTTATGAAGATATCGATGAATGGAGTTTCCAAACAGAAATGTTCTTCTTATGCAATCGTTATAAACAATTAAACGATATTGAAAGAAATATGTTAGCTAATGACCAACCAGTAGTAGCTGATTATCACATCTTTAAAAACTTGATTTTTGCTAAACGTACATTACAGCCATCAGAGTTTTATAAATACGTAGAAATTTATCAGATTTTAACCAAAGATATGATTAGACCTAATATAGTCGTTTATTTATATGCAAGTGTAGATACATTGATGAAGAGGATCACGATGAGAGGTCGGGAATTTGAAAAAGCCATCTCTAAAAGTTATATAGAACAATTAGTGGCAGATTATCATGAATTCATTCATGTTTTTGAAGACAAAAATCCAGATATTCCTGTTATTCATATTAATGGTGATGAGTTAGACTTTGTACATCGCGCAACAGATTTACAGAAAGTCTTGTATGCAGTAGAAGAAACGTTAGAAAAAAGGGGCTTTAAGGCATGAATTTAAGAGAAAAATATGGCATTCCATCAAATGCTATTATCACCATTGCAGGAACAGTGGGAGTAGGAAAATCTACAATGACCAATGCGCTAGCAAAAGCATTGAACTTTCGTACATCATTTGAGAAAGTAGATGCAAATCCGTATTTAGATAAATTCTATGATGATTTTGGTAAATGGAGCTTTCACTTGCAAATTTATTTTCTTGCTGAACGTTTTAAGGAACAAAAACGTATTTTTGAATATGGTGGAGGCTTTATCCAAGATCGTTCTATTTATGAGGATACAGGTATTTTTGCTAAAATGCATTACGATAAAGGAACAATGAGTGCTATTGATTATGAAACTTATACAAATTTATTCGATGCAATGGTCATGACACCCTATTTTCCACATCCAGATTTACTGATTTATCTGGAAGGTCCAGCTGAGGATATAATTGGTCGCATTGCAGAACGTGGGCGTTCAATGGAACAACAAATAGATAAAGAATATTGGTATGAAATGCATAAGCGCTATGAAGAGTGGATCAATCATTTCAATGCCTGCCCAGTTTTTCGTTTAAATATAAATGACTATGATTTACTGGAGAATCCTGAGGCAATTGAAGATATTTTAAAACAAATCGGTCATTTTATGAAACAAAAATCTCAGTTAAGCCGAAGATAAAATAGTAAGAAGCAGTATTTTTGTGTGAAAGGCTATTTCCTATATACGATCGAGTACCTTTGGTTGTTCTAATGATATTATCGGTAGTCATATACATTTAATATTCAGCACTAAATAATATTCAAGTGATAGGACATATTAGTATTTATATGTCCTATAGTTGGGAAATCTATTATTGTCATTGCATTCATTAGTATTAGGATAACTATGGAGAATAAATGGATATGGAGGATATTATGCGTGTAGGGATTTATTGTGGTTCGAAAATAGGGAATAACCCGATATATGCAGAAAAGGCAGAAGAGCTTGGCACTTTTTTAGCTAAGCATCATATAGGTATTGTATATGGCGGATCTAATCAAGGACTAATGGGGAAAGTGGCGGATGCAGTACTTGCAAATAATGGAGATGTTGTTGGGGTCATGCCAACATTTTTGCAATGGAAAGAAGTCACTCATGAACATATTACAGAGTTACATCATGTCAATACAATGCATGAACGCAAAGGCAAAATGCTTGAGCTTGCAGATTTTTTAATTGCTTTACCAGGTGGAGCAGGAACTATGGATGAATTTTTTGATGTGGTGACACTGTCCCAAATTGGGAAACATCAAAAGCCAATATGTCTATATAATATAAACGAATACTACCGATTACTGAAATCACAGCTGGAGTTTATGGTAAAAGAGGGTTTTATGCTAGAGGAACAATATAAGAAAATATTCATTGTTCAAAATCCTGAAGAATTGTTTCAAATCATTAAACAAAATACAACGAATATGACTATATAAAAGGGAGTGACTCCAGCATGAATGGGTCGCTCCCTTTTATATAGAAATTCAGGTAATAAAATTAAAAACAAATTATATGATTCGTGCTAAAATTTAAATTTACACAAAAAAATCGTTGCAACTTTGCAACGAATACAATTCAATATATATTAGATTTTAAAAATAAATGGAGGAGGAAGAGGGATTCGAACCCCCGCGCGGTTTGACCCGCCTGTCGGTTTTCAAGACCGATCCCTTCAGCCAGACTTGGGTATTCCTCCAAAATGCGTTTCTGTTTTACTGACAGATTATACTTTATCATCATTATTTTTATTCGTCAACTGTTTTTATAAAAAATCTATACTATTTTTGATACAGAAGATTTTTGATTGGTTTAATAAGTTGCGGGGAAAATTCGTGATACTATAGGAATATACTTCAATTTTCAATCATTTAGCATTAAAATTTTATAATAACTTTATCTCGATTTTTATAATTTTTGAATCCATGCTAAAAAAACAAAGACCGTTTTGGTAAAATAAAGAAAACAATATTGCATGATAATTGAGTTTATGAGAAAAGTGATAAGTAATATTTTTAAGAAGAAACGAAAATTAACGGGATGTTTATTATATTAAATTATAGTTAGAATGAATGAGAAGTCATAAATTTAACCTAATTAATAGGATGCTAAACAGATTCATTTGTTTTAAAATAGTCATAGTACTTTGTTTCTTTCCTGGAATTGGAGATTGTTTAATCCATTATTACAACCCAAATGGTCCATTTTTATCAAGTTGAAATTTGTGAAGATAAATAGATTAGAAAATTTCAAAATTTTATTATTTTTAAGAATTTTTTTGAAGAGATCAATATTGTCCATTCTAAACGTATGATTTAGAATGGAAGGGTCAAAGTGAAGAAAAGTTCTCAATATTTAGCATCTAGTACAAGAGTATCAAACACAAATTTTATATATATTTACATAATATTTGAGCTTTTAATTGATCCAAAAACGAATATAGATTTCAGAATAAAAGTTTTATAAATTAAGGAGATTACTGAATGGAAACCCTAAATAAAACAGTTTTAAAATCAATGACAATTTTAAAATTATTTTTAGAATATGAGAAATTAAATTTGAATCAAATGATAGAATTGACCAATCTGCCAAAGACATCTGTTTATCGAATGGTCTCTTCACTTGAAGTAATTGGATTTTTGAATAAAGATGATAATGGATTTTATAAACTTGGTTTAATCTTTTTGCAGTTTGGCGAATTAGTTTCAGAAAGATTAGATTTGAGAAAAATTGCTTTTCCTATATTAGAAAAATTACGAGATGAAGTTGATGAAGCTGTTAACCTTTCTAGTAAAGATGGTACGGAATCTGTTTATATTGAAAAATTAGATACGAATCATCCTGTTAGACTATATACAAGAATCGGCAGACGTTCACCATTATATGTGGGGGCGTGTTCTAGAATTATTTTGGCTTATTTGACTGAAAAAGAACAGGAAAAATATCTTGAAGAAACAAAACTAAAATCTTTTTGTTCAGGCACAATTACTGATAAAGAAGAATTAAAAAAAATACTGGTTCAATCCTATAAAGACGGTTACACGATTAGCCATTCGGAACTTGCAGAACAAACTTTTGAAATTGCAGCTCCTATATTTGATCATACAGGAAAAGTATTAGCGAGTTTAAGCATTGCAGGTGCGGAGTCAAGACTACTGAAAGATGATATGGATTTTTTAATTAGTAAGGTTGTAGCTGCTGGCATGGAAATTTCTTGTGAATTAGGATATAAGAAAGAAGTATCTAACTCTATAAAATAAAACTTCCCAAAAAGGGATTCTTTACACTTGCTACTGCAATTAGTTTTTTACAAGTAAATGATTTACAATGGTTCTTTACTTGTTACTCGAGTCTTTGAGGATTTTACTGCTCATTAATATGTGAGAAAATAAATCATTGGAAAAGCAACCTTTCTTTAAAATGAACAGCACTCTGTAAATATTAGATACCAATTTAATATTTACGAGGCTGCTCAAAAGGAAAAGATTACTTTTTAATTATTTTTGTGTTTTTGAGAAAGTTATATGATAGTCTAAATGGATTTTTTCCTTCGTTTGTGGATTTATTATTTCAGCTCTAAATCGATCTCCATATATAAAATCTCCATTGATGATCGGTAATGTGCCACAGAACAATACAGTATTTTCTAAATCATATCCCCTATTAGTCAATATATTTAACAAATCTGTTGGGTGGAGAAGGTTTTCTAATGTCCCTTCCTGATAAATTTCCTCTTTACCATCAATAGTTACCCAGCTTTTTATTTTTAATGTATCCCATATCTCAGAAACACTTGATAGATTCCAGTATTCTTTTGAAATAGGCTTTGCACAGACTTGTTTTGATTTTGCGAATGAAACTTTTTCAAGTTCACGATCTGTATGATCGCTCCCTAGCCCAACATACCATTCATCTCCAATATGTAGTAAAATGTATTCGATTTCCCCACTACTTTCTTGATTAATTGCGAAAATTTCCGATTTGGTTGTTAACAAAGAAGGAGATAAGTGATAGATTGCAGGTACTTCATCGGGTTCAGGTATACCAATTTCTTTTAACTCTTGGATATGTGCTTTGATTTCTTCTTGATTTCGGCCAGTAAAGCCAGCGATTAGGAGTTTATTAGGTATCCAATCTATTGTTTTGTTATTAATTTTAATTTCCATTATGATCACCTCTTTAATCAATAGGAACAATATGTTTTATTTGAGGGAATTCTTCACGTATTTGAGCAACTTTTGATGTATCTATATCAAAATATAGAATATCCTCATTTGCTTGTGCATATTTTTCTACAATTCCTAGGGGATTGACAATACTACTATGTCCGCCTAATTGGACTTTCCTTGTGGTACCGACACAATTGCAGGAGATTAAGTAACATTGATTTTCCAGCGCTCTTGCTTGATTGAAAATTTTCCAATGATCAATACGAGATAAAGGCCAAGCGGATGTAATCAAGAAGATTTGGGCACCTAATTCTAGTTCTTTTCTAAATAGTTCAGGGAATCTTAAATCATAGCAAGTTGCTAATCCTATTTTTCCAAACTCTGTATCGACGACAGTAGTTTTTTTCCCACGAGTAAGTAATTTCCCCTCCAAAGAACCATAGCGAAATAGATGTATTTTTCGATAAACACCAGTTAATGCGCCATTTCTATCAAAAAATACACTTGTATTAAAATATTCCCCTCCTTTCAGTTCAACAAAACTTCCAGCGTAAAGATAAGCATTTAATTTTTTAGCCATGTTTGAATAGTGTGTAACAAATTCCCCATCAATTGATTGCGCTTCACATACATAATGATCGAAAGAAAAATAGCCCGTCATCCACATTTCAGGCAATAGAATTAAATCACATACCTTCATGTTCTCTAACAATGCATCTACTCTTTGTAGACGTTGTTTTGGACTTTCATCATCATTTATTTCTAGTTGTATAATCCCAACTTTCATTGTGATACCTCCTAATTCTAAAATTTACTGAAACTTCAGTTTTTTTAATAGCATTCACTATAATAGATAAATTGATACATGTCAAATAACATAACATTATTTTGTTATTTAAATTTACAAAATTTTAAAAGAGGTTGCAATGGATGTAGAAACGGTATTATAATTTTAATATCAATATTAGGAACTGTGATTCCAAAAAATGAAACAAAGGAGGATGATAACTTTTGATTGATATAAAAGATGTATCCAAGGCTAGAGAAAGAATTCGGAATATTGTAAAAAAGACACCAATAATTACTTCTTTGGAGTTATCTCGAACATGTGGTAATAATGTTTATTTAAAGGCTGAGCATTTACAAAAAACAGGCTCATTTAAAATACGTGGAGCCAGTAATAAGGTGCTTGCTATTTTAGAAAATCGAGCGATGAAATTTGTCACAGCGGCATCTTCTGGTAACCATGGTCAAGCAGTTGCCTATGTTACGCAACATCTTCATATTCCATCAATTATTGTGGTGCCTATAGACGCTAAACAGTGTAAATTGAACGCTATTAGAGCCTATAACGGAAAAATAGAATTTTGCGGAACTACATCTAGTGAACGTATTGAAAAAGCTATAAAATTGGCACAGCAAGGAAATGGAGAATTTATTCCTCCTTATGATGATGAAGAGATTATAGCTGGGCAAGGGACGATCGGGTTAGAATTATTGGAGCAAATTTCCAACATTGATATTGTAGTGATTCCAATTGGAGGTGGCGGTTTAATTTCAGGTAATTTAATTGCTTTGAAATCGTTAAATCCAAAAATTAAAGTGATTGGTGTAGAACCAGCTATCGCAAACGATACCTATTTATCTTTCAAAAATAAAAAAATCACATCTATTCCAAGCACTACAACGATTGCAGATGGATTGCGTGCCCTGAAGCCAGGTAATCTTACATTTGAAATTATGAGCAAATATTTAGATGATGTGGTATTAGTCTCTGAATTGGAAATTAAACAGACATTAAAATTTGTATATGAACGAACAAAACAATTGATAGAACCCTCGTCAGCTACAGTAATTGCTGCGGTAATGTTCAAAAAATTTCCAGCCGAGCAATTGAATATCGCGTGTATCGTGTCTGGTGGAAATAGTGATCTTAAAGAAATATTAGAATTAGTATATAAAGATGAAAAAGAAGAAGGTGCATGAAAATGTCGATTATCGAAAGTAAATTAGAAAAATTAGGTTACCAGTTGCCAGCTGCTAAATCTCCTCTTTTTTCTTATGTACCTATTGTTCAATATGAAAATCTATTATTTATAAGCGGGCAATTGCCTAGAGTAGACGGTACGTTAAAATGGAAAGGAAAAGTTGGAAAAGATTTCACCATTGAACAAGCGCAAGAAATAAGTCGTATATGTATAATCAACAGTTTGTCACAAATAAAGCAATTTACAAATAATCTTGATGTAATTGAAAAGGTCGTTCAGTTAAGAGGATTTGTTAATTCATATAGCAGATTTAATCAACAACCAAGAGTTATAGATGGAGCATCCAACTTGCTAGAGGAATTATTAGGAGAAAAAGGAAAACACTCTAGAACTGCTATAGGTGTCAGTGAATTACCGCAAGATAGTCCAGTTGAAATCGAATTAATTGTTCAAATTAAAGAAAGTGGTGATTAGAATGGAAGAAAAAATATCAGAAAGAGCCCGTAATATTCCATTTTCAAGCATTCGAGAAGTTTTCGATAAAGCGGCTAAACTTGAAAAAGAAGGCGTAGACATTGTTCATATGGAGATTGGAAGACCAGACTTTGACACGCCACAACATATTAAAGAGGCAGCGATTACTGCTCTAAAGGATGGGCAAGTACATTACACTGCTAATACAGGCATTTTAGAATTAAGAAAAGAGATTGCGAATAAGTTAAAAAATGATAATCATATTACCGTAGATCCTGAAAATGGGGTTGTTGTTACGGTAGGATGTAAAGAAGCTGTGTTAGATGTTATTCTTGCTTATGTAAATGAAGGTGATGAAGTCATCATACCAGATCCAGGGTGGCTTGAGTATCAATACATTGTCAAAATTGCTGGAGGAGTGCCAGTCCCTGTTACTTTGAAAGAAGAAGAGGATTTTTTAATGAGTCCAGCTGATATAGAAGCGAAGATAACATCGAAAACAAAATTATTATTGATTAATTCTCCACATAATCCAACGGGTTCAGTTTTATCTAAAAGCCATTTAGAAAAGATTGCAGATATTGCAATTCGACATAATCTAATTGTGGTTAGTGATGAGATTTATGAAAAATTGATTTACGATGATGCGGAGCATATTAGTATTGCATCATTACCAAATATGAGCGAACACACAATAGTCATTAACGGTTTTTCAAAAGCCTACTCAATGGATGGATGGAGATTGGGATATGTTGCAGGTGAAGCAACATTAATCAATCCTATTAAAAAAATGCACCAATACAACACATCAAGTGCAACATCATTTGCTCAATATGGGGGCGTTGCAGCTTATAAAGATGATCAAAAAGCTGTATGTGAAATGGTAAAAAGTTTTGATGATCGTCGCAAGTTGATTATTAGTAGATTAAAAGAAATGCCAGGCGTAGATTGTGTTGGACCAAAAGGGGCATTTTATGTTTTTCCATCTTTTAAGACATTGAATTACTCTTCTAAAGAATTAGCTGTTTTATTATTAGAAGAGGCACAAATCGCTTGTGTACCAGGAAGTGCATTTGGCGATGGTGGAGAAGGATATATTCGACTAGCTTATTCAACTAGCTATGAAAATATCGAAAAAGCAATGGATCGATTAGAATTATTTTTAAGAGAAAAAACAAAATATAACTACTAGGAGAAAGACCATGAATGTTTTAGTTTTAGCGGTTGAAAGCGTTATAACGATGCTACTCCTAATAGGGACTGGCTATTATTTATCAGCTAGGAAATGGTTTAATCAAGTAAACTCAGGACTTATTGCTAAATTGGTAACCAATATCGCTCTACCAGCATACATGCTACACTTTATATTGACAGATTTTTCAAGAGATAAGTTAATCCATTTAGCTCCTGGAGTAGTAGTTCCCATCGTTTCGATAGTGATCACTATGTTTGTCTCTTTTGCTTTTTGTAAGTTATTAAAAGTAAAAGATGGACGAAAAGGTACTTTCTCGTCCATGTTTTTTAATTCCAATAGTGTATTTATTGGAATTCCATTAAATTTGGCGTTATTTGGAGCAGAAAGTTTACCTTATGTTCTATTATATTATTTTGCTAATACATTTTTCTTTTGGACTTTAGGCGTGCAATTGATCAGTAAGGATGGAGTGGGCGGCAATAATAGTAGTGGTAAAACGTCATTTTCCACTGTGGCAAAGAAGGTAATCAATCCACCTTTGATTGGTTTTTTCCTAGCAGTAATATTACTAATGCTTAATGTTAAATTACCTGATTTTTTAATGTCCTATTTTAAATTTACCGGAAATTTAACAACGCCATTATCTATGCTGTTTATCGGGATTTCTATTTTCTTTACCGGTATTACTTCCATTAAGTTTACGAAAGATATGCTTGGTATATTGCTTGGACGTTTTGTCATTGCACCAGGCATTATGATTTTGATTGTGTGGTTTTTGCCATTGCCGTTATTGATGAAACAGGTATTTGTGATGCAAGCGGCAATGCCTGTGATGACGAATGCCCCAGTTGTTGCCAAAGTTAATCATGCAGATTCAGAATATGCGGCAATTATGGTGACGGTATCCACGATTGCTTCTTTATTCATTGTCCCTATATGGATGCTGATTGTTCAAATTATACATTAATTATAACTTTTGGAGATGGTCATTTTGGCAGAGAGTAAACAACAGCTGAGTTATATGTTAAAGAGATTGGGGGAAAAGGTATTAGTTCTTCAATTCCCTCAAGAACTAACTAAAGAAATAACGGTGCAGATTCAATTTTATCATGATCTTTTCAAAAGCCATTCCTTAGAAGGAATTCTTCAAGTAATTCCAGCTATGAATACATTATCTATTCGATATAATCCGCTTATCATAACGGAAACAGCAATCGAGGAATTTTTGAAGTCAAATCAATCTAACGAAAAAGTGGAGGATTTTGGCTCTCCTAAAAAAATATATGTGCCAATTGTTTTTGGTAGCAAATACTCCCCCGATTTAAAAGAAGTTTCTGAAATTTTAAAAATCAAAGAAGAGAAGATTATTGATGAAATAGTCGATCAAGAATTCTATGTGTATTTAAATGGATTTATAGCGGGTTTTCCATATATGGGTGAGATTAATTCTGATTTATCATTACCAAGAAAAAAAGTGCCACGTTTACAAGTACCTGCGGGGAGCGTAGCGATTGCAAATAATATGTGTACAATTTATACGGTTGGATCACCTGGAGGCTGGAATTTGATAGGATGGACACCGATGAATATCTTTGATTTTTCAGTTAGTCCTCCTAATCGAGTTAATGTGGGTGATTATATTTGTTATAAATTGATTACTTCCACTGAAGCAGAGAATTGGGATGAAAATATGCAAAAAGAGTGGGATCAGCAATGGAATCAATAACCGTCGAAAAAAATGGATTACTTGTTACGATTCAAGATCTAGGTAGGGAAGAATACCAACAGTATGGTGTTTCCATCGGAGGTGCTATGGACAAGCTTGCCTGTAGGATCGGGAACATTTTAGTAGGCAATCGTGAAGATTGCGCTGTGATTGAATTTGCGGTTGTAGGTCCGCGTCTTAAATTTCAAGGTAATGGTTATATAGCTATTACTGGAGCTGACTGTACGCCACAATTAAATGGAAATACCATTTCTATGTGGAAAGTAATTCCTTTTAAAGAGGGAGATATTTTAAAATTTGGAAAAAATAAAAGCGGGCGTTATACGTATATAGCTATTGCAGGAGGGATTAACGTACCTAAAATTTTAGGAAGTCGATCAACTTCTATACGTGGTAAGTATGGAGGGATGGAAGGCCGACTGTTGAGAAAGGGAGACCAAATAGCTATCGGAAAAGTGGATTCTCGTAAGCCGTTACGATTAAATGGTAGAAAATTAATGGCTGATTGTATTCCGGTTTATTCAAACAGGCAAACTATTCGTTTTATTTGGGGACCACATGAGGATTTTTTTGATGAATATTCAAAAGAGGTTTTTACTTCCACTCCATACAAAGTATCTAGAGAGTCTGATCAAATGGGATATCGATTAGAAGGAGAGAAACTACGTCATCAAAATACAGTAGACATTTTAAGTTATTATATTACGCCCGGTGCGGTTCAAGTTCCTAGGAATGGATGCCCTATTTTGTTAATGCCTCATTGTGGAATGTCAGGGGGCTATACAGTTATCGGGACTGTGATCGAAGCAGACTTACCGTTTGCAGCTCAAAAAAAAGAAGGTGAGTCTATTCAATTCAAGCCAGTTACGATAGAGGAAGCTATTGAAGAATTAAAACAACAAGAACACTGGATAAAGTTATTAAGTTTAAATAACTATCATTAGTGAGGAGGAATAGTATGACAAGAACAATCGATTTATGCGCTGATTTAGGAGAGGGTTTTGGACGTTATAACATTACAAATGATGCTGAACTGATAGAAATCATCTCATCGGCAAATATTGCATGCGGTTTTCATGCGGGAGATCCGCGAACGATTCAAAAATCTGTGCAGACAGCTATTAAAAGTCGAACAGGTGTAGGGGCTCATCCTGGATTTCCTGATAGAGTCGGTTTTGGGAGAAGGGATATGCAGTTAAGCTATGAAGAAGTTTATACAGATGTGCTGTATCAAATAGGAGCAGTATATGCCTTTGCAAAAGCAAATAATGGAACTCTCCAACATGTGATGGCACATGGTCAACTTCAGAATATGGCACAATACAACGAAGTTTATGCTGAAGCAATTACAGATGCTGTGAAAGATTTTGATGCCAAAACAATTTTAATGTGTATGCCTGGAAAATTAGCCGAAATTGCTCAAAAAAAGCAACTCAATATTGCGACTGTTATTTTTGCTGATAGAAGATATAATGACGACAAATCATTAGTTTCTAGAAATGAAAAAAATGCTGTGATCCGTGATATAGATGAAATTATTGAAAATATCCTGAATCTAGTGATAAATTATAAGGCCATTTCTATTAACGGAAAAGAACTTGAAATTATAGGCGATAGCTTACTGCTTCATGGAGATACACCAGGTTCGCTTATAATTGCTAGGAAAATAAAAGAAGCCTTATTAGATGCAGGTGTAGAAATCAAACCACTATTAACATGGGATAAGTATAAGTGATATTTCTATGAGTTCAAACATCATGCAATAGGAAATCTCGTAAAGACATTTTTTCGTAAAAAGTGTCTTTTTATTTAAAATGGAAATTTTATTAAAATATGTTTTTATATTCATGTATATTATTGAAAGAGTAATAATAAATAATTTTTATGTGAAAATAATGTTATATTTCCTTACGCTAAAACCACTATTTTTTATCATTATTCGATTTTTTGTTTTTACATGTTATAAAACTTGACATAAAATATTGATTTTTTTAAAATTTCTGATTATAATGTTTTTATAAAAATATTCGGAATTTTGATTTCAAATTTCGGAACTAAGGATGTGGAGAATATGGATCGTGAAAAAATATTAAACCCATTTGAGCAACGACAACGCATTAGAAATGGATTAGACAATCGCCCTAGCTCAGGAATGTGCGATGGTTATACGCAAGGAAATTTAGTAATTTTACCTAAAACATATGCATTTGATTTTCTTCTTTTTTGTCATCGGAATTTAAAGCCTTGTCCTTTGATTGATGTGCTAGAACCTGGTGAGAAGAAACCTAACATTGCAGATGCGGATATTTGTACAGATATTTCTAGGTACCGAATTTTTAAAAATGGTGAATTAGTAGAGGAAGTTGAGGATATCACCTCTTATTGGCAAGATGACTTGGTTACATTCTTAATTGGATGTAGTAATACATTTGAGAGGGCTTTATTAAAGGAAGGAATCGAAATTTTATATCGAGATGCTGGAAATAATGTAGCAATGTATACCACTAGTATTCCAACCAATTCAGCAGGTGTATTTAAAGGACCTTTAGTTGTAAGTATGAGGCCTGTAAAAAAAGATAAATTAGTAGCGGCTGTAGAGATCACGGCAAAATTTCCTCATACGCATGGGGCACCAGTTCATATTGGAGATCCTTCTGTTTTAGGTATCAAAGATCTTGAAAAACCTGATTTCGGTGACTTTACACCTTATGATCCAGATGAATATGTCCCCGTTTTCTGGGCTTGTGGGGTTACACCACAAGCTGTAGCAATGGCTTCCAAGCCTTCATTTATGATCACTCATGCTCCTGGATATATGTTTATTTCAGATAAAGAAGAACCTATTTAATCATAAGGCTTTACTTATAAATATGATCAATACTTATTCATTTCGCTATAATCGGACCATTTCCACATTGCCACCTGTTTTCCATTCTATTTGATGGATGGAAAATCAATATAGTTTCATAGAATTAATGAATCATAAAAATTAAATCTAAATCACAAAGGGGAAAATAGTATGAAAAAATCTAATAAAATCATGGCGTTATTAAGTGTTGTACTTTTAGTGTTGTTAACGGCCTGTAGCAGTGGAAGTAGTGATAAATCAGGTAATGGTGGAAGTGGTGGGGATAGTGTAACAACAATAAAATTTGCACATACTGGTTCAACTACCCATCAAGATCAAATCTATGCTGAGAAATTTAAAGAACTGATTGAAAAATCAACTGATCATAAAATTAAAGTAGATATTTTTCCAAATGGGCAATTAGGCAGTGAAGCAGATGTTATTAAAGGGGTACAAAATAACACAATTGATATGACAGAGGTTACTGCTGATAGTTCAATGGCACAAGTTGTTCCATCTATGAATGTTTTAGGCGTACCTTATTTATTTAGAGATCTTCAACATGTTTATAAAGTGTTAGATGGTGAGATTGGTCAAAAACTATTAGAAGACGTAAATAAGAAGAGCTTAGTAGCCTTAGGATATTCGGAAGTTGGGTTTTCAAATATAACAAATAGTAAACATAAAGTAGTGGAACCTTCAGATATGAAGGGATTGAAAATGCGTATTCAACCAGCTCCTATTTGGGAAGCTTTTATGAAAAAATTAGGTGCTGTTTCAACATCTATGAACTTTACAGAATTATATAGTGGTCTTCAACAAGGTGTAGTTGATGGGGAAGAAAATCCTATCGCGACAATTGCAGCTATGAAATTTTATGAAGTAAATAAATATATTAGTTTAACAAAGCATAGCTATAAAGCAAATGTAGTAGTTATTAGTCCGAAAACATGGGAGAAAATCTCTGAAGAGAATCAAGAAAAAATGAAAGAAGCTGCAAAAGAAGCGTTTGAATATCAACGTGATTATTTAGCGAAAAAAGAAGAAGAAACTATCAAGGAATTAAAAGGAAAAGGCGTAATTATTACCGAACCAAATCGTGCTGCTTTTGAAGAAGCAACAAAAGATGTTTATAAAGAAGTGTCTAAAGATGTACCAGAAAGTTTAGTGAAAGAAATTAAATCGGTAAAATAACACATTGTCTCTGAATACTGAAAAATTATTATGAATAATCATAATATCCATGTTTGTCATGAAGCAAGGGATGTATCTAAGTTGAAAAACACTGATGATACAATCCTATTGCTTTTATAAAAAGGAAGTGATACATGTTGAAAAAATTATTATCTTATTGGTTGGAAATTGTTACGAGTACAATATTAGTTGCTTTAGTAATTTTTGTCTTATTAAATGTTATCTTCCGTTCAGTTCTCAAGATAGGTGTACCTTGGATTGATGAAGTAGACATGTTTTTGTTTTATTATTTAGTATTTTTGGGAACTGCATTGGGCGTAAAATATAATGAACATTTCACCGTAGATGTCATTGGATTGTTCCCTAGAGCTATACAAAATACATTGATCTTTATTGGAAATATCGCCATTCTGCTGTTTATTATCGCCATTATCTATTATGGCTGGATTGATGCAATCCATTCGAAAGATACTATAAGTGAGTCTTTAGGAATATCTTTATTTTATTCCCATGTAATAGCTCCGATTTCAGGTGTTTTGATGCTCTATTATTATATCAAAAAATGGGTTACTCACTATAAAAGTACAAGAAAAGTGGGTGAAGTAGAATGATAGGTCTCTATATGATTATTATTTTATTTGTTCTATTTATGTTTAGAGTACCAATATCATTTGCACTGGGGATCTCCTCTTTATTTGGCCTAGTAATGGGTGGTACAAATATTGAGGTAATGACACAACATATGTTTTCCGGTATAACAGCTACGCTTCTTGCCATACCACTTTTTATATTAGCAGGCGATATTATGGCACAAGGTGGAATGTCAAAAAAACTAGTTAATTTTGCTCAGTTAATCGTTGGTCATTTACCTGCTGGATTAGGCCTAGCAGCCATACTTTCTTGTATGCTTTTCTCTGCTATTTCTGGCTCTGCTATTGGTGATGCTGCTGCTTTAGGCGGTATTTTAATTCCAGCTATGATTGCTAAAAATTATTCAAGGGAATTTTCGGCAAGCATCATAGCAACAGGTTCTGTAATGGGAGGTATTATTCCGCCATCTATTTCTTTAATTTTATTTGGTGTTATGACTAATGCTTCAATCGGAGATTTGTTTATGGCAGGTGTTACGCCTGGAATTGTTTTAGGAATTCTTTTATTAGTCTATGTTTATTATTACGGAGTAAAACATAATATTAGAGATCGAGCAAAACGTGCAACTCTAAAAGAAGTTATGACTGGTTTGAAAGATGCATTTTTAGCTTTATTATTGCCGATTATCATTATTGGCGGTTTTAGACTTGGCTTTTTCACCGCTACTGAAGCAGGTGTAGTTGCAACCGTCTATTCTTTAATCGTTTCTTTGGTATTCGATAAAGAATTAAAAATAACTATGATTCCTAAAATGTTATTTAATTCGGTAAAAACAACTTCATCTATTTTATTTTTAATTGCGACAGCTAGTGTGTTTAGTTGGATTTTGACATATAATAGTGTACCGCAAATTTTGAGCGATGCTATTACTGGAGTTTTCCATGAAAAATGGCTCGTTCTATTAGTTCTTAATATTATTCTTTTGATCGCAGGTACGTTTATTGAAACTGTTCCGGCATTAACTATTTTCACACCATTATTCTTCCCAATTGTAACGGAATTAGGAATGGATCCAGTTCAATTCGGTATTATGATAGTATTTAACCTAACAATAGGTATGATTACTCCTCCAGTAGGTTTGTGTTTATTTACAACAACAGCCATTGCTAGAACGACTATTTTAAAAACATTAAAACCATTTCTTCCACAGCTATTGATTTTGCTGTTTGTTCTAGTATTGGTTACTTATTGGCCTAACTTTAGCCTATTGCTGCCTAGTATTATGAAATAGAAATAATTACAGGCAAGTGGATTTAATATTGCTGGAACCATTTTTTCTTTACTTTTCATCATATAATAGACTAGTTTTTTATAGTAGATTCTAAAATTGAATTGAGTCCACAAGTGTACTTAATGATAGAATTTAAGAAAAAGCATGTATTATAGTTGATTTTTCTAGCTAATGTCCGTATACTTATCTATGCCGTGCTAGGTGGGAAGGTAGCGGTGTCCTGTAACTCGCAATCCGCTTTAGCGAGACTGAATTCCTTTTTGAGGCTGTCCATATGTAGGGTCTGCCTCTTGCACGTAGCGTTGACGATTGGGTCCTGCGCAATGAGTCTCCATGAACCATGTCAGGTCCGGAAGGAAGCAGCATTAAGTGGCCTCACTCATGTGCCGCGGGGTAGCCTAATCTGAGCTAACGACAAGAGTAACGCTTATGTACGGCTGTCGAGAAAAGGTGCACGGTATAAATCGTGTAAATTTCAAACTCACTTGTCTTTTTTGACAGGTGAGTTTTTTTCTACACAGATCATTTTACATATATCAATAAAGGTTTCTAATCAGTGCTTATGCTATAATAGATATATCAAACTGTTATGGCAGAAAGGAGAGAAAAACGTTGGCATATCAAGCTTTTTATCGAGTGTATCGTCCACAATCATTTAGAGAAATGTCAGGGCAATCTCATGTGAAACGAACGCTTCAAAATGCTCTCCTAGCCGATAAAACAACACATGCGTACCTGTTTTCTGGTCCACGTGGTACAGGGAAAACCAGTACAGCGAAGATTTTTGCCAAAGCTTTAAACTGTGAGCATGCTCCAACTGATGAACCATGCAATGAATGTGCAACATGTAAAAGCATTACAAATGGATCTCATCCAGATGTGATCGAATTTGATGCTGCCTCCAATTCAAGTGTGGATGAGATGCGTGAAATTATTGAAAAAGTTCGATTTGCACCAGCAAGCGCTCGTTATAAAGTTTATATTATTGATGAAGTGCATATGCTTTCAACAAGTGCTTTTAATGCACTCTTAAAAACATTGGAAGAGCCACCTTCCCATGCTGTTTTCATATTAGCTACAACTGAGCCTCATAAAATACCAGCTACGATCATTTCACGTTGTCAGCGATTTGATTTTAAACGGTTATCTTCTACTGATATTTTAGAACGAATGAAAATTGTACTCGAGGATATTCAACTGCCTTATGATGAACAAGCGTTAAAAGTGATCGCAAAATCAGCAGCAGGTGGTATGCGTGATGCCTTAAGTATGCTAGATCAGGTAGTATCCTTTAGTGGAGAAAAGCTAACGCTTGAAGATGCACTCTTTGTAACGGGCTCTATCAGCCAAGAAATATTTTATGAATTAGCAAAAAGTCTTGCTGAAAGGGATGTAGCAAAGGTATTGGCTATGTTGGAACAGCTAATGAGTGAAGGGAAAGATGCTGTTCGTCTTTCGGAAGACCTGATTACATTTTTTAGGGATTTATTGTTAATCCAAACAGCGCCAGATTTAGGGGATTTACTTGAATTAGCAACGACGGATGAAAAATTCCAAACATTAGCGAATGATTTTTCAATGGATACACTGTATGGTTACATTGATATTCTTGCAAAAACACAGCAAGAAATGCGTTTCTCATTGCATTCAAAAGTATATTTAGAAACAGCTTTATTGAAAATGTCACAGTTTCATTCGGCCAATCCTACAAATATAATAGCTGATTCAAACAACATTGCTATTGATACACCACAAATTGCAGAGCTACAATCTAAAATTACAGCTTTAGAAACATTAGTACATCAGATGCAACATGAGGGCACAGGTGCTCAGCAACAAACACCATCCCAACAAAAACAACGTGTCAAATCATCAAGTTCAAGTACATTTAATGCTCCTGTTGGACGAATACAGGAAGTTTTAAAAATAGCTACTAAACAAGATATTCAATTGATCAAAAATGCATGGATAGACGTACTGAACCAACTACCAAAATCACAATCTGCATTGCTTGAAGGTGCGGAACCAGTAGCAGCATCGCCAAGTGCTTTTGTGATAAAATTCAAGTACGATATTCATTGCAAAATGGCAGCTGATAATCAAGAACTGATTTCTAGTTTTGAACAGTATATGGCTGGAATCACAGGGAAAATTTACGATGCCGTTTTTGTACCAGAAGAAAGTTGGTTAAAAATCAGAGCAGATTTCATCCAGCACCATAAGATGAATAGAAAGAGTGAACAAGAAGATACGGGTGGCGAACAATCTTCTGAGGATGTACAATCAATTTTAGTTGAGGAACAACAAGCTTCAGAAGATCCACTTATAACAGAAGCCGAAAAGCTATTTGGTAAAGATTTTGTGGAAATAGAAGAGTAAATTCAAATTTTAGGAGGAATTTAATCATGCGTGGAATGGGTAACATGAATAATATGATGAAACAAATGCAAAAAATGCAGAAGAAAATGGTGCAGGCACAAGAAGAACTTGCAGCAAAAACTTTTGAAGGTACTGCTAGTAATGGGCTTGTAAAAGTAGTGATGAATGGTCAAAAGCAAGTACAAGAAGTTATCATTGATCCAGAAGTTGTAGATCCAGAAGATGTAGAATTGCTACAAGACATGATTATTATTGCTACAAATGCAGCGATTTCTAAAGTTGATGAAACAACAAATGAAACAATGGGTCAATTTACTAAAGGAATCAACCTTCCTGGATTCTAGGAGGAATATAGGATGCATTATCCTGAACCAATATCCAAACTGATTGATAGTTTTATGAAATTGCCAGGTATCGGGCCGAAAACAGCGTCCCGACTGGCGTTTTTTGTGTTAACAATGCAAGAAGATGCAGTACTTAATTTTGCGAAAGCCTTAGTAGATGCAAAACGTAATTTAAGCTATTGCTCTGTATGCGGACATATAACAGATGTAGATCCGTGTTATATATGTCAAGATCAGCAACGTGATCGTTCAACAATATGCGTTGTACAAGATCCGAAAGATGTTATCGCGATGGAAAAAATGCGTGATTATCATGGACTTTATCATGTGCTCCACGGTGCTATATCTCCAATGGATGGTATAGGACCAGAAGATATAAATGTACCATCTCTATTAAAAAGACTACAAAATGAAGAGGTTCAAGAACTAATATTAGCAACAAATCCTACAATTGAAGGCGAAGCTACAGCGATGTATATTTCACGCCTTGTGAAACCGTCTGGTGTTCGTACAACTCGTATCGCTCATGGTTTACCGGTGGGTGGAGATTTAGAATATGCAGATGAAGTAACTTTATCGAAAGCGTTAGAGGGAAGACGTGAATTGTAGAATGGGGTGCTTAGAAAGATGTTTTTTCGAAAACAAAAGTTGCGTAAAGAGTACGATGATAAGCTCATTCAATTGATGCATCATACAAAAAAAGAATGGCAACATACACAAGAAATCGAAAATTTAATGGATGATTATGATTTAAATATTATTGCCCAACGTAAAATCGCCGAAAGCGTGCATTTTTACTTATTTAAAGAAGCACGTATTCGTAAAATTTTAATTAAATAACGAATGATAAACAGTATCTTTGTCATATATATCAGTTACAACATATATTAATGGAGCGTGATTTATATGGCCAAGCTTATTATTAGCTTGATAGGGGTACTGTTTATTTGTTATTGGATTATTCGTAGACCAAAAGGTATTAGAAAAGTCCTTGAGTTATTTTCTAATGCTGCATTTCGTATTACACTATCCTTTTGTGTTTTATATGCTTTGTCATATGGGGCAGGTTATTTAGGTATTTGGGTTCCTTTGAATTTTGCTTCAATACTTATTGTGGCATTATTAGGTATACCAGGCGTATTATTAATCGTATGTTTAACGGGTTTTAATTACTTCTTTCCTTAGCACTGAAAGATCAATTAATAATGTTGCAATAGATAAATGAATACGCTATATTAAGTAGGTTGCTAATTTAATATAGCTAAAGTCACTTGATTTATTGTAATGATTTTATTGACAATAGATTGGAAGAATGATAGAATATTAAAAGTCGTTGGAATTACGAATCTATTAAATATCAAAAAAACTTTGTTTATAGATAAATTTAATAAAATTATTGACAACGTAGTTTTGACGTGATATAATAATGAAGTCGTTAAAGCGACAGAGTAACTATGAACCTTGAAAACTGAACAAGCAAGACGTTAATCAATAAAATTTGTTCACTAACCTCCGTTAGTGATAAAGACAAAATAGATATCATCTTCGGATGATACGCTAGCAAAGCAAATGAGCT
>NZ_VCBM01000009.1:0-11062 GCF_007896505.1 Rummeliibacillus sp. SL167
GCGAAGATCTATATAAATGGTCTTAAAAATACAGAGTTTTTCAAAAGCTATGCCAAACAGACACTCCTAATTTTGTAAAATCAACACGCGTGATAAAATATAGATTATTTTGGTGATAAAACTAATATAATTCATTTTAAATGTTCATCTAGGTTCACATATTTTTCCTATAAGGTAGACATCAAATACTCTCTTAATTCTTGTACACTCTGAACTATATGCATAGGGTTTGCTGATAGTAGTTCTTCTTGACTTCCGTATCCATAATTTACAGCGATACATGGAACGCTTTCTTTGCGCGCACCGATAATATCAAATTTTCGGTCACCGATCATCACTACATTTTTAGTGGAGGGTACAGATAATCTCTCTAGGGCGTCATGAATGACTTCATTTTTAGCCGAACGTGAGCCATCTAAGTTACTACCCATCACTAAATCAAAATAAGGCTTTAAATGAAAATGACTGACGATTCTATCAGCAAAAATAGTGGGTTTTGATGTAGCTACAGCTAACTTTGCCCCTTTTTCTTTTAGCGATGATAGGATTTCCTCTATTCCAGGATATACTTGATTTTCATATAGCCCTATCTTTTGAAATCTTTCACGATAATAGTGAACTGCTTCCTCAGCTTCCTTGTTATTAAATCCACAGATCTGACAAAACGCTTCTTTTAATGGCGGTCCGATAAATGATTCCAGAATAGGCTCTTCTAAACTTTTGGCACCCATTCTTTCTAATGCATAAGCAATACTTTTCGTGATTCCTTCTTTTGGATCCGTTAGCGTCCCGTCCAAATCGAATAATATATATTCCATATTCATCATAAATCCTCCTAATGCAGAACAATACTCAGTTACTTTTATTTTAAATTGCAGTTTAATGTTCGTAAACACGCAGTTTTTAGATATTCCAGATAAAAAATAAGTATTATTAAATAAACGCAAAATCTAAGAATAAGCTTTTTACTGGCCGTTGATTTCACACTTATCCTCTACTTTTGTTGCTTTAATCTTGAAACGGGGATCAAACACTGCTAGCAGCCACCAAATAAATTAATATATAAACTGATCAATTGGATACCTGAATATCATTAAATTCTTTCTGAATCATTCTTAAAATAAAAAATACCATTATAGACCCTACGATATTCATCATAGAAATCGTCCAGTACAAACATTCTACTTGAGCATATCGAACAGTCAGATACCAGCCAATACCAATAATAGCGGCGAAATAGATCACATTTAATGTTAGCGCTAAATAACCTTTATTCATTTGCTCTAACGCTGTAAGAGTCATCAAGACTACACCAAAGAATAAATAAGTGGGTGCTACGATTTTTAGAAATAGTACTGCTTGTTGAATAGCAGCATCTTCAATAAGCATTAGCCGAACAATGTTCCCTTTAAATATAAAAATCAATACAGACATCATTATGTAAAAAATGAAGGTGAATAAAGTACCCTTTTTCATAACCTCATAGACTCTTGGGTGATGTACTTCCCCTGCACCTATATGATTGTTAATGATTATGCCTAAGGCACTTCCAATTGCGATAGCAGGAATAATAGCAAATGTTTGAATATAATAACCTACACTAAAGCCTGATAAAGTGGAATGGCCAAAAGGCTCGATTATTTTATTGTAAAAGAAATTACTAATAAAAATAATAATATAAGAAATAAAAATCGGTATACCTACTACTTTAAGGAAAAAAATCCCTTTATGATATAGTTTAAAATATTGTTTTTTTATTTTTAATAAATCCAATTTCTTCAATACTATCATTGAAACAAGGCATAATATGAAAGAACTGATCGCATTCGCATAAACAAGTGAAAATATCCCTTTATGCCAATGGAAGGAATACATATAGACAAGTATTATATTCAACGATGCATAGCCAATACTGAGTATCATAGAAAGGCCCAACTTGCCGATTCCTCGCAAGCTTGAAGTCAATACCATGGCAATGATCCCTAGAATATTCACTAAAAATATCAGATTTAAGAAATCTATAAACTTAGTAGCTACATCATTTGGCACATTATAATATGTCGCTATATAAGGGGATAAAAAATGAATGATCGTCCAAACTGCTATGGATATAACACTACTAAGTAAAACAAAAGTGAAGATATTATTTTTTATTCCCTCCTTGTCCCCTTCTCCATTTAATCGAGCAATCGAAACCTGATTACTTATTTGGAAAGCTTCCACTAATGCAATCGACAAGAACGCAAATGGTGTATACAGTGATCTAACGTAAATTTCTTCAGTTCCTAAATTCCCCATAAAAGCAACGTTCGCTAACTGAACAATTGATGTAACGATTGATGCTAGTATAAGTGGTAGACTTACCTTTACTATTAAACGATAAATATTTCCATGGAGAAAATCGATATCTTTTGTCATTTTCTTACCTCCAAAAATTGCAATTCAAAATGTACAGATCCCTGATTTTATATTAGGAATTTGTAACGCTTGAAACTCTTCATAGAATGTTTGAAAGAAACTACTTCAATCCTTTTATTAATTATGACCATGCCCAAAAAATTTCTATGTTTTTTTGTTTGTTCTGGATTAAATAGTTCAAACAATTTTATCCATTAAAACCAATTATCTTAGCATTTATAAATAAACAAAATTCATCTCAAGATTTTAAAAATGAACAATTTTAGAATCACCTTACGCTGCTTGCAGATAAAAAAACTGTAGTTATACTTCAAAATAAGTATCTACAGTGAATGCACCTATTGTTTTTTTCGACTTTTAATAAACCAAACTATAAACAGCATAAAGAACACCGCCAAAAGAATAACAACTATATGTGAATAAGCTTCTATATATCCCGCAATCGTATCCCATGACGAACCTAGCGCAGCACCCAGATTGACTAAAACACTATTCCAAATCAAAGAACCAATCGTCGTAAAAAACAAAAATATACTAAAATTCATACGAGCCATACCAGCTGGAATCGAGATCAAACTTCTTACTAGCGGAACAAGCCGACCTATTAATACCGCCCAGACACCAATTCTACGAAACCAAGCATCTGCCTTCTGAATATCTTTTTTTGTTAATCGTAAAAGATGCCCCCAACGTTCAACAATTTTTTCTAATCTTTCTACATCTAGAATACGACCAATCCCATAAAGGATAATTGCCCCAACTACTGATCCAAGGGTAGAAAAAATAATAACACCCAGCACTGTTACATCAGATGTAGTGGTCAAAAAACCACTAAACGTCAAAATCACTTCAGAAGGAATAGGAGGAAAAATATTCTCCAAAGCTATTAGAAAAAGTATGCCAATATATCCATAAGAATTCATTATTTCTATAATCCAATTTTCCAATTTGGCTCTCCTTACAGTATCTTTTTAGTTTATAAAAGCTCGAGATTCCTACATCTTGATTTAAAAATTGCTTATTAAATAATTCCCAAAATTAGAATTCTCTATATAAATAATACAATAATAAATGAAATAGAACCATCAATTATAAAGCCGTATTAGATTGCATTATTCAAAATAATATTATAAGAAATAATTCAATCAAAATTTTTATTAACTGAATCAATTTCATAAATCATTTTCTTCTTAAAAAATATAAACATTTAATGATATCCAATTTTGGTTGTTGTAAAGTTAGGAAAGAAACTCAAAATGTATGTACAATTTCTTTGTGCATTATTAGTTCAGGGGGATTTATTTAAAGGTGAGGAAAGATTGAACTAAAAACCTCACAGGAATGTGGGAACGAGAAAATCGAGGATAAGCCTGAGGAAAGCACCGCCTGGAACAAAAACTCAATATTGAAGCATGAACATTTATTGAATTTTCATATTTTATCTAGACCCTGAATTATGAAAATGATTCGACCACTGAACTTATGAGTAAAAAGGACAAAGAAGAAAGGCAAATAGCTATCTAATTTTGGATAGTCATTTGCCTTTTCATATTTTAGATTTATATTGAAAATCCTATATAAAATACTATATTTTTGATGTTTCTATGGATTTATGTTTGGCTTTCTTTTATATACGTTTTTATAGAAGGCGGAGTAAAGGTTCGAAATTTTTCTAATAAATTTGCTGGATCCGAATCTACCATAGCCATTGAAAGGTATTTATCCTGAAGAAATTGTTGTTTATTCATATATTCAAAAAATGCAATTAGTAAATCATAATAGTGGTCAATATTTAATATTCCACAAGGCTTTTGATGTAACCCTAATTGTCCCCAAGTAAAAACCTCAAAAAATTCTTCCAATGTTCCTGGGCCTCCAGGTAAGGCAATAAACCCATCCGCCAGTTCTGTCATTTTTTTCTTTCTTTCATGCATAGAATCTACAATGATTAGTTCTGTTAAGTTAGGATGAGATATTTCCCTATCTTCTAACATTTTGGGAATTACACCAACTACTTTCCCACCCGATTTTAATACTGCATCAGCAACAGTTCCCATAATTCCTACACTAGCTCCACCATATATAAGTGTTATACCTTGTCTAGCTAATTCATTTCCTAGTTTTACTGCTCCTTCTTTATAGGTAGATAAGATACCATTGCTTGAACCACAAAATACCGCTATACTTTTCATATTTCTCCTCTATTCCTTATTTATTATATTATATATTATAGACGATTTTCTTACTTAATGAAATAAAAGGAGACTTACAATGGATATCAATGAATTTCAACAATGGGTTAAAGACTACTATACGTTAAAAGGATGGTCCGATTTAAATATTTTTGTTAGAATCGGTTTTTTAGTTGAGGAAATTGGTGAAGTGGCACGAGCTATAAGAAAATTGGAAATTGGAAGAGATAGGCCTGATGAAAATGACGGTACATACCAAGAAAGAGAGCAAGAACTCACTGAAGAGCTAGGAGATGTATTCGCTAATTTAATTATCATAGCTAATAAATACGATATAAAACTTGAGGACATTTTCAAAGCTCATCAAGTCAAACTAGATAAACGATATTTAACATATAAAAATTAGAAACAATCTTACCAATTTAATAAGATCATATTATCTTCCATAGGTTAGCAAGGCTTATAAATATCCTTGCTAACCTATATTATCTTTTAATACCTTTGAACTATTATCATCCCACAGATTACTAAAGTAATTCCCATTAATCTTGGTAAATTTATAGTATGAATTTGTACATTTAAAAGCCCAAAATGATCAATTAGTACTGAAGCGAGTACTTGACCCGCAAGAATATATACCACAGTTGAAGTAGCTCCTATTTTTGGAATGAGTATAACAGTAGCCACGACATAAAAAGCCCCTAATAATCCCCCTGTCCAAATCCACCAAGGAGTCTCCATCCATTCTTTACTTATTTTTATTCCTTGTCCAAACAGAGATATAATAAATAAGGCCACCGCTCCTGTGATAAAAGAAATTGTAGAGGCCACTACCGGAGAACCAACTACAGATTTTAATTGAGCATTAATACTAAACTGTGTAGGAAGAGCCATACCAGCTAGTAATGCATAGATTATTAAAAGATATATCATTTAAACACCCTCTTTCTTTTTTAATCGGTATAAATTGACATAAAAATACAAATATATTATATTTGTAATATAATTATTATATTACATTTATTTGTAAAAAAGAGGATAATTTTGGAGAAATATAGCGAACGCCTAAAAAAATTCAATAATGTTTACTTAAATGGTACACGCATCACCGATTTACCAACTGAGCCTGCTTTTTCAGGTTCAATTAAAGCAATAGAAAGATATTATGATTTACAAAACGAGAATCCTGATATTCATTGTTTTCTAGATAATCAAAGACACCCCTCACCAATTAGTTTAATGATTCCTAAAACTATTGAAGATTTAAGAAAAAAAAGAAAGTCTTATAAATCAATTGCAGATATATCATTTGGTATGTTAGGCAGAACCCCAGATTTTATTAATGCTGCTTTAGCATCTTTGTGTGCTCATTCAGAATTTCTTGGCAAAGACAGATACACTAATTACTCAAATAATGCAATTCAATACTATAAATACGTTAAAGAAAACAATTTATTTATTGGTCATGGTTCTATAAATCCTCAAATTGATCGTTCAATCCCTCTTGGAAAACAACAAAATGAATTTGCTGGTGTCCATGTAATTGATCATGATACTAATGGTATTAGAGTAAGTGGGGCGAAAATGATTGTGACGTTAGCTCCTATTGCGGATGAATTATTAATATTTAACATGCCTGGTTTAAAGCCAGGAGATGAAAAATATGCCGTAGCTTTTGCACTTCCTGTCAACTCATCAGGCGTGAAAATAATTTGTAGAAAAACCACTGTAAAACCAGGTCTTAGTAATTTTGATCACCCACTTTCTAATAGTTTTGATGAGATGGATGCATATTTGTTATTAAATCAAGTATATATTCCATGGGAACGCGTTTTTGTATTTAAAAATATTGAACGATCAAACCAATTTTTTGACAAATCATTTATTAGACATCATACTGGCCACCAAGATGTCGTTAGAGCAATATCGAAAGCAGAATTACTTACTGGTATAGCAATAAAATTGGCGAGAATGTTAAAATTAGATAATTTTATAAATATTCAAGAAAAATTGGGGGATTTAACTTCAAGTATAGAACTATTAAAAGCAAGTATATTACTAAGTGAGGAAACAGCTCAAGTTAGTCATCAAGGAATTATCACCCCTAATATTAACACAATACAGGCAATTAGATATCATTTCCCAAAAATGTATGCAAAAATGGTCCAACATATTCAATCTATGACCGCAGGATCTATGTTAGCTACACCACATTATCAAGATTTCATATCTGAGAATAGAGAATATTTAATGCAATCATTATCTACAGGAGAATTGGATGCTTTAGAACGTACACAATTATTAAATCTTGCTTGGGATGTAACTGGTGATAGTTTTGGTCAACGTCAGTTAGTCTATGAATATTATCATGCTGGTGACCCAATGCGAATAGCTGCTAATCACTATCTATCCTACGATAAAAAAGAAATGCTAGATATGGTCAATCAGGTTTTCAATATTAAAGAGAATATAAAAATATAAGTTAATATCTGAAAATAGAAAATATTCAAAAAAGGCGTATATCTATTCATGCTTTTTAATATTGATCGACTGGCCTATCAAATGGAAGTTAATAATTTAGATGCTATAGTTGCTTGCACAAGAGAAAATATACATTACTTCACTGGGTTTGATCCTGTTATAAAAATATTAAATCCTTATCAAGGACAATGTTATGCTGTAATAACAGCTGAACAACCTAGTGTTGTTCATATTGTTCATTCGATAGGAGAAATTGATCAAGTTCTTGATGCTACCTCAAATATTGGAAGAGTAGTTACTTATGGCACATTCTATAGAGAATGTAAAGATATAGATATTCTTACAAAGGAAGAAAGGCTCTTAAAAAGCTATTCAGATATTAAGTAAAGTAAAAAAAATGGAGAAGAAGCCCTGTGCTTTTTATTAAACGAACTAAAGGTGACTAACGGAAGAATTGGAATAGATGAGGAAGGTATAAGACCTAATATAAAACAGTTTGTTTGCTTCAAGCTTTCTGAAGCTTCCTTCATTAATTCATCTCGTATTATAAAGCAGATTAGAGCCGTTAAAACTAGCGAAGAAATTAAAGCTTTAAGTTACGCAGCCCATTGTATTGAAGATGCCATAGATACAGTTGCCACCGAATTATATGAAGGTATGAGCGAATTAGAAATATTACAGATCTTTAACGCTTCTATAGTGTCTAAAGGAGCACTTCCAATTTTGCCTATGTTAAAGATAGGGAGACATGCTGTCGGAGGACAGAGAAAGCAACAGAAAAATATCAAACTTAAAGCTGGAGATGCAATTTGGTTTGATTGCGATATTGTATGTAATGGTTATTGGGCGGATATTGCTAGAGTTTTATTTTTTAAAGAGTTAAAAGATAGCGCTTGTAAATATAGGGCACTATATCAAGGGCAACTTGAAGCTATTAACCTTATAAAACCAGGAATGACTGGAGGTGATGTATTTAATCTAACAATGGATGCTGTACACAATGCCGGTTTTAAAGAGTATCAACGTCATCATGTAGGACATGGAATAGGCCTAGAACCTTATGAATTCCCTGTTTTAGAACCAAATAATAAAGAAATTATTGAAGAAGGCATGGTTATCTCTTTAGAAACACCCTACTATGAATTTGGTCTCGGTGCTTTGCATGTCGAAGATCCCATTCTCATTCAACATGATAAAAATAAAATTTTAACAAGAAATAGTGGAAATATTAGAATTGTGGAGGGAAAATAATCAATGATACTAAATAGCATAATAGATTGTATAGGTAACACCCCAGTAATAGAATTAAAAGATGATTTAATACCAAAAGGAAAAAGGTTATATTTAAAATTAGAATATTTTAATCCAAATTTTAGCGTCAAAGATCGCACAGCCTATGGTCTAGTAAAGGCGGCCCTTGACAATGGAAAACTTAAAGAAGGAGGAATCTTAATAGAGTCAACATCTGGAAACTTGGGTAAATCATTATGCATGCTTGGCGCTGCTTTAAAATTTAAAGTTATAATCGTTGTTGATCCTAAAATTAGCCCCAGTATTTTAAATTGGTATGAAGCATATGGAGCCCATGTTGATATGGTAAAAGAACCTGCTGAAAATGGCGGATTTCAACAAGCAAGAATTAATAGAGTAAAAGAATTATTAGAGAAATATCCAAATGCATACTGGCCAAACCAATATGATAATCCAGATAATCCTTATTATCACTATAATACAACTGCAAAAGAAATTATGAAATTACCAACTAGTAGTGTCATTGGAGCAATTAGTACAGGTGGACATTTATGTGGTGTAGGAAAGCTAGTAAAAGAAAAATCTCCAAATACAAAAGTAATTGCATGTGATGTTAAAGGATCTGCAGTTTTTGATAATTTCTTCAAACCTTATTTAATCAATGGTGTGGGATTGAGCTGGAGAGGGGAAAATACAGATATTTCTGTAATAGATAAAGTATCTATTTCAAATGATCAAGAGGCTATTTCCATGTGTAATTTGTTAGCTAAAGAACACGGAGTAATGGTCGGAGGATCTGGTGGATTAGTTGTCCTAACAGCTTTAGCTTGGTTAAAGAATAGTGATTGTGACAGTGCAGTAGCAATCATTCCAGATACAGGAATAAATTATTTAGATCAAATTTATAACAAAGCATGGAGAGATGAAAAAGGAATTACATTATTAAATAGAACAAATATTGAAAATATTATCAACAAAAAAGTGTTTTCTACACCAAAAGAAAAAATTTTAATTTAAGGAGTATTTATGATTGCAAAAGAATTCACAAATTATATTTTTAAAAACAATATCATAAGATTTGGAGAATTTAGGTTAAAATCAGGCAGACTAAGTCCTTACTTTTTTAATTTTGGAGCATTTAATAGCGCCTCAAAGCTTTCTTCTCTAGGGGAATTTTATGCTTCCACTATCATAGAAAAGAAAATAGATTTTGATGTTATTTTTGGTCCCGCTTATAAAGGCATTCCTATAGCCCTGTCAACTGCTTTATCTTTAAATAAAAAAGACTATCCAGATGTTCCTTTTTCTTTCAACAGAAAAGAAATAAAACAATACGGAGAAGGCGGACAAATTATAGGATCTAAAATAAAAGGAAAAAGAGTGCTTGCTGTAGACGATGTTCTTACTTCTGGAAAAACCATAAGAAATACCAAAGAAATTATTGAAAGTGAAGGTGGTATTTTATATGCTTTTTTAGTAGCTTTGGATAGAGAAGAAAAAGGGTTAAATACTGAACTATCTGCGCTTGAAGAAGCAGCAAGAGAATGCAATGTAAAAATTTATTCAGTAGCGAACATTTCAAATATCATCGAATATTTAAATGAAAATTATGATAAAAATCATAAATTCAATAAATCTGTTAGAGAATATATAGAAATCCATGGTAGTAAAAAATAATTACTTTATCAATTTCATCATTATACAAAGCTTGAATTACCGGCCAGCTCTTAAAAATGCTGGCTTTTATTTTAGCAGTCATTTTCACCTAAAAATAATTATTTCACATACTATTGTAGTCGTTCTATAATATACAATAGAAAGTTAAGGATAAAACCAACATATGCCCTATCCATCTTTTGTGCTTATTAAAAGGATTCCCGACTATACAATAGTATTGCTTTGCGATCAAATTCAGATACACGAAACCTTTATGAAATATTACATTTAAGATGGACATAACGCATTTAATTTTTAACATCTATAATGCAAAATCTAAATAAAAATACGAACATTTTACATCAATATGAACATTAATATTCAGAAATTTTTGTTCCGCTACAAACGGGGCTTTCAGCTCAAGCTTTTTCCGTATGAGTCTCCGTCCTCCGCTCCACGACTATCAAAATTAGTTATTATTAAATGTTCGTACTCTTAAAGAAGATGGTGATTTACGAAATTGATTCACATCTGAAATATATAATAAAATTTCTTCAATAAATAATATTTAAATATTTTCCCATATACCTGTATTAATTAGTTTAACCATATTCGTATTCATTAAACATCAGCAAAATTTAAACACTACTTTCAAATCAGACAATTAAAATAGACCAAGGTTTTGTGTTGTAGCAACTTTATATGGAACAGTGAGCAATGATAGTCCATATTCGATAAAACCCATCACAATGAGCTGCTTCCATGACTTAAAAATCCACACTCACAAGATTCTATATTAAACTATCTTTTCTTTAAAAGCACTTTGAGAGAAAAAATTTAAAACAAATTAGAACTCTTATAAGAAATGTTCGATTAAGTATTAACATACTATACTATACTATACTATACTATACCAAAATGCTAATCTATAAAAAGCACAACTGAATATATAATCAGTTGTGCTTTATGTGTGCCTAGCAACGTCCTACTCTCGCAGGGGGACAGCCCCCAACTACCATTGGCGCTCAAGAGCTTAACTTCTGTGTTCGGCATGGGAACAGGTG